>NZ_KB894492.1:22507-457130 GCF_000374485.1 Algicola sagamiensis DSM 14643 | reverse complement strand
GTTTTAAATCAGGATGCGTATCTTACGCCTCTGTGATTCAAAGTCAAGGATTAAATTTAACGTTTCTTATCAACATTTAATTTGAACCTTAACCTTCTAAAATCTCGCTTTGAATCGTTTTCCTAAGCGAGGCGGCCATTTTACGATGTTTTCTTTCGAAGTCAACCTTTATTTTGAAAGTTAATTTCGAAGAACCTCTTCTCAACAACCTCACCTTCAGTCGCCGGCTTGTTTGCCCTGCCCCCTGTTGGTGTGGGAGCGCATTATAGAGATTTCATCGAAGGGCGCAAGTGTTTTTTGAAACTTTTTTAAAAAAACTTTCAGATGGTCATTTTTGATGCAAAATCAGCATTTTTGGGTAAAATACAAACGATTGATTTGCATGAATCTGACGGTTTTACATCATTCAGCTATTGGCGGGTGCATTTTTAACCGTTATGATATATGTGTTTAATGTTTGTTTAATTCAATTTTAGGTATATCAACATGACACCAATACAATCAGCTATTATGACATCTCTGGCTATTGCGGTATTGGGATTTTTTGGCCTGAGCCTTGCTGACCTGTCTTTCATGTCAGTTTCAATGGCTTTTTCTATAGGATCTTTAGTTTCAGGCGCTGCAATTACATTCCTTCTATATAAGAACAATATTTCGTTCCGTCCCAAAACAAAAACTGTTTATGTCGGCAACTTACCCTATCGTGCAAACGAAGCAGCGGTAAGAAAATTATTTAGCCAGCATGGTCAGGTTTTTTCTGTTCGTCTTATTAAAGATAGAAATACAGGAAAGCGTAAAGGTTTCGGATTTGTTGAAATGGCAGAAAGCGATGCAGTGAATGTGATCTCTGCATTGAACGAAACCGAGTTTCAAAGCCGTGTCATCAAGGTTGGTGAAGCGCAAGATAAAAGTAATGCGATGGATGAAGCACCAAATGCACAAGGTGTTGAGTCAATCGGATAACTTTTTCATCTTTCAAGTCAGTGGCTCGCATTGCAGTCACTGACTCATGACTTACCCAATCAACATCACTTCTCTTATAACAAGCTCACTTCTTCAAAACCGTATGTATGATTCAATTGCGTCTTCATATCTACAGTTAAAGCTTTTGAAACATATAATGACTGTTCCCTCGTCTTTCCGTTCGTTTGAATTTGTAATAATGCTTCAACACGTCTTGCAATCGCTTCCCCAGAATCAACAATTTGTACACTTTCCCCAAAAGTAAATTGAAGTTCTTCGAGAAGAAATGGAAAGTGAGTACACCCAAGGATCACAACATCAACTTTCTTGAGGTGGGGCAAATCTTGTTTCAACTCATCATATACTTGTTCATTCATGGAAATTTGACTTTGCAGTTTCTTTTCTGCGAGATGAACAAGTCCCGCAGATCCCACTCGATGAACATGACAACCCACAGCGAATTGATCAATTAAACTTTGCACATATACGCCATCAACCGTCGCGGGGGTGGCTAGTAAGAGGATTTCTTGATGCGTTGAAAGCTTCGCGGCAGGTTTAATGGCTGGAACGACGCCCACAATCGGTTGAGCGACCTGAGTTCTGAGTACATCTAATGCTTGCGTACTGGCTGTATTACATGCAATGACAAACAGATCCGGCGACTCATGGACCAATACCTGCTTGATCATCCATTGTAATCGTTCAATCAAGGTTGTATAGGGAAGCTCACCGTAAGGAAGATATTGATTATCCATGGCATAGCTATAGCTGACTTCCGGTAAGCGTGACCGAATTTGGGTAAGAACGGAAAGTCCACCAATACCTGAATCAATGACAACAATATGCCCTTTCACAAACAAAAACCCCCTTACACTAAAGGGGGCCTATTTTGCCAATTTTTGTGCTGAAAAGAAATGTGTCTTTCTTATTCTGCATCTTCAATCGGAGCGGGTTCTGGTAAATTCTTCAATAATGCAATATTCAGGCTTCTAAAACGCTCAATTGCTTGATCCACTTTATCCTGCTCTTCTGGTTGCATTTGTTCATGGAGGATCCGTGAAGCCAGCGTATCGAATGAATCCATATTCTCCAGTTGCGCCTTCGCTTCTTCTACCACTTTCAACAAGTCTTTCAAGTAAGAATTCAGTGGTGGCATCAAGCTTGAAAGTTTCGGCCTTTCCTCAACAGGAGCTTCTTGAGGTTGATAGTTCGAGACCTCTTGATAAGTCTGTGTCACCTTCACTTGTTCTTGATAGCTTAGATTCAATGCAAAGCCCACGATTTGTGATTCGTCATAACCCAAATCCAGAGCTTGTTGAAATGCTTTATCAATGTCGCCATTAAAGAAGTCATCAGATAGTTTCGAAATATCATTGACCAAGTTTGCAATTGCTTCCTGCTCTTCCTCATTCAAGTCACCTTCAACTGTAAAGCTAAAACCAACAGCCTGATAGAATGATTGCTCATAATAGCCGGAAGCCTGCCCACCACCTTCACCAAATTGCGCTGCGACATTATATGCTTCTGTATATTGAACCTGACTGGAGAAAGAGAAACTGACTTTATCGCCCTCAGCCGTTGTGATCGTCAAATCACCTGCTTCTTTGCGTTGGTAATCGATTTCTCCACCGATTGAGACACTTTTTGATGGAACGAATGGTTCAGGTCCTACTTCATCAGGTTTACCAAACAGTGCTTCTTCAAAGTGTCCCATACGTTCTTGAATCAAGTCGTAACTCTTGGCAATCCCAGTTTCGATTTCCTCATTCATCAGATTCATCTGATTGAGGATTTCTTTTGCTTCTGCAAAACCTTGCTCGATCCCTTCTTTCGCTTTGCCTAGCATATGTTGCAGTTCATCATCACTGGCACCATTTTGCTTTGCCATCAACACTGCACCTTCAACAAATTGCATCACATTATTGGCGATAGTTTCGAAGTCAAAACCGCCATCAAAGTCTTGCTCAGCCGGAAGCGCGTCTTTTTTTCCCATTTTGTCAGCCATCGTTTGCATCACAATTTTATTGGTAATGCTGAGCTGACTGGATTGATGAACAAAAGTATCCTGGCGCTCGACTTTTGCCTGCACACGCTCCTTTTCGATAGCTTGTTGTTGATAATCAAAGCCTTTAAAGAAATTGGAGTCTTTCACAAATGATTTGATGTCGCCGAAATTCATGTCGAGGCCCCCCTTGTGAACGCCTTTTATGTATATATAGCGGCAGAAATAGAAAAATTTTTAATAATTTTTTCGTCCATACAGAATAAGTTTAACGCCTAATTTGAATTAAAAATAATCAACCGCTAGACATCTTGTTAAATCCATCTACAATGTGCGCTCTTTTTAGACTTATCAGGTATTGAGCAGGAATATAATTATGGCAGTTGGCAGTATAGATCCCAGTCAATATGAACAACAGTTAGCAGAGAAAAAAGCTGGTATAAAAGCGCAATTTTCTTTGTTTAACGTGCCTGAGATCGAAGTGTTCACCTCAGCAGAAAAACACTATCGACTGCGTGCGGAGTTTCGTGTCTGGCATGATGGTGACGATTTGTACCACATCATGTTTAATCCAGAAGACAAAAGTAAATTCCGTGTTGACTCATTTTTACCAGCTCATGAAACCGTTTATCAGCTGATGCCAGTTCTCATCGATGCATTGAAGCCAAATGATATCCTGCGTAGAAAGCTTTACCAGATTGATTATTTATCGACACTCAGTGGTGAGATCTTAGTTTCACTGATTTATCATCGTCCGTTAGACGAGCACTGGGAAACTGAGATCAAACAACTCAAAGAAACATTGTCATCACAATTCAATATTCAGTTTATTGGTCGTTCTAGAAAACAAAAATTATTGGTTGAACGCGATTTTGTCCTCGAAAAGCTCAATGTTGATGGGAAAGAACTCGTTTATAAGCAAGTAGAAAACAGTTTCACCCAACCCAATGGGATTGTGAATCAAAAGATGTTGTCTTGGGCAAGAAGTGTCAGTGAAGGACTCTCTGGCGATTTATTAGAGCTCTATTGTGGGAATGGTAATTTCTCTCTCGCACTTGCTGATCGTTTTGAGCGTGTACTTGGTACAGAAATTTCTAAACCTTCTGTTCAATCTGCACAATTCAATATTGCAGCGAATCAAATTGAAAATGTTGAAATCATCCGGATTTCTAGCGAAGAATTTTCAGATGCGCGGCTACATGGGAAGCCACATAAATCACTCAAAAATATTGATTTTAGCAGTTACAATTGCAACACCGTGCTTGTCGATCCACCAAGAGCAGGTCTGGATGAAGAAACCGTGAAGCTCGTGCAATCATTCGACCATATTATCTATATTTCCTGTAACCCAGATACATTGGTTGATAATCTGAAAACATTAACGGAAACGCATACAGTCGAACGTTTTGCAATCTTTGATCAATTTCCTTACACCCACCACATAGAGTCTGGCGTGATGCTGACGAAAAAGTAAATCAGAAAAGCCAAGGTCTGTTGATGCTTTCGGAAATGCACACTGTGATTGATGAAAAATCAACAGCCCCTAGGAAGGGGCTCTTTTCGTAAAATAAAAATCCGCACCTTTTGCTAATAATCGCAGCTGCCAGACAATTTTCTCACTGAGTACTTTTCGTTGTGCTTTGGTCATATCCAATGCCTCTGCACCTGCATTAAATACAATCGTCACCATCGCTTCAGCCTGAATATTCGCCTGTTCAAGAGTGCATTCCGTTGTCTTTTCGATGTATTCTGAAAGCTCTTGAATAAAATGATGTATTTCGCGCGCGACCGCAGCTCGGAATGCAGCAGAAGTCCCTGAACGCTCTCTCAGCAATAGACGAAAAACATTGCTGTTGCTTTCAATGAACTCCATAAACGTATCGATCGATGTAATGATCACACTGCGATCTTTGGTGATCCGCTGCCTAGCTTTACGCATCATTTGGCGAAGTGCTAGGCCGGCCTCATCGACGAGTGTCAAACCAAGTTCATCCATATCTTTGAAATGGCGATAAAAAGACGTTGGAGCAATCCCCGCTTCCCGAGAAACTTCCCTAAGGCTTAAACTGCCAAAGCTCTGCTCGGCGCACAGCTGTGATAGGGCTGCATCTATCAGTGCCCTTCTGGTTTTTTCTTTCTGTTGTGCTCTGATCCCCAAAACATCACCTTCTTAAACATATTCTATCCATCACAAGCATGAGGCTTCTCATTCAAAACCCCATGTGCAATAATTTAGGCTAACACTTGTAAGCCAAAAATAACTCTTATGAAGAAACCACCAATTATTTGGACCAATCTGATTCTTTTCACATCAACAGCATTGGTCGCGGGAATCGGTATTCCCTGGTATGCCATGACTCATGGATTCGATTTTTCTCATTTGATCCTGACCATCATCGCATTAAGCTTTTGTGAACTTTCAATTACCGCAGGCTATCACCGTCTTTGGTCCCATAAAAGTTATGAAACACACCCCGTCGTTGAATTTATTTACGCGATTGGTGGTGCCTTTGCACTGCAAAACAGTATTCTACATTGGGCATCCGATCATCGCACCCATCACCGTTTTGTTGATGATCACCATAAAGACCCGTATTCTGCGAAAAGAGGGCTTTGGTTTAGTCATATTGGCTGGATGCTACGCGAATATCAAACCAATCCCAGTCAAGCGTACGCGAATGCACGCGATCTGCAAAAAAATAAAGTCGTCATGTGGCAACACCGTCACTACTTGTCGCTAACGATGATTACCAATATCGGGATCCCGCTTGGGATCGGGATCCTCCATGGCGATATTCTTGGTATTTTACTCACGGTTGGTGTGCTACGTCTCGTTCTTTCCCATCATTTTACGTTCTTGATAAACTCACTCGCCCATTACTGGGGCAGCCAGCCTTATACCGACAAGAATTCTTCTCGTGATAACGGGTTTCTTGCGTTGTTGACCTTTGGTGAAGGCTACCATAATTTTCACCATATTTTTGAATTCGATTACCGAAATGGTGTCCGTTGGTGGCAGTTTGATCCAACGAAGTGGCTCATCGCATCACTTTGCTTCTTTGGCGCGGCAAAAAACCTTCGCCGTACAACAGAAGCACAGATTGAAAAAGCGAAGTTAGCGATGCGTTTAAAGCGGATAGAACAGGGGATTGCTTTAAGGCCAAATCCACAGGAAATGCTTGCGAAAATGCGGGAGGAATATAACAATCTACTTGAGCATTTTCATGCCTATTATGAGGCCAAAACAGCTTATAAGATTGCGCAGAAAAAGAAAGATGCAAAACAACGCTTAGAGCTGCTGATGGCCAACTATCACATGATGCGGAAAAATTGGGTTTCCCAAAAGAAAGCCTGGTTTGAGATGACGGCCGCCTATGTATAAATTTATCTCGAACAATTAAGAAAAAGAACTGACCTAACCTCATTGTACAATGTATAATCTTATGTAAATCCATAAGAAGCTATCAATTTGAGGTTAGGTCGTGGCAAACACGAAAAGAGCAAAAAAACCCACCAAACCAGCAGTTCAATCTTTCGACTTCGACACGATCATTATTGGAACCGGCCCGGGTGGCGAAGGTGCCGCAATGAACCTCGCCAAAAGTAATAAGCGTGTTGCCGTTATCGAGCGTCATTGTTCGGTCGGAGGGGGCTGCACACACTGGGGGACGATTCCATCCAAGGCATTACGCCAATCCGTCAGCCGTCTTATCGAGCTGAAGACAAACCCTTTGTTTAATTTTGGTGAGAAAAAGCCCAAGCTTTCATTCACTGAAATCCTTCGGCATACACAATCGGTCATTGGAAAACAGGTCTCTCTCAGAACGAGTTTCTATGACCGAAATGCCGTGAAAATTTATCATGGCGAAGCGTCATTCGTAGATGCAAACCGCATCAAGGTCAGCTACCCAGATGGCGCAACCGAAGAAATCACCGCAGAAAACATTGTGATTGCAACAGGCTCACGTCCATATCGTCCATCGAATGTCGATTTTTCTCACCCGCGCATTTATGACAGTGACACCATTTTACAGCTCAAACATACACCACGAAGCATTATCATCTATGGTGCAGGGGTCATCGGTTGTGAATATGCATCCATTTTTCGTGGACTCAGTGTCAAAGTAGACTTGATTAATACCCGTGAGCGTCTTCTTTCCTTCCTCGATGCAGAGATTTCTGACTCGCTTAGTTATCACTTTTGGAACAGTGGTGTTTTGATCCGTCATAACGAGATGTTCGAAAAAATCGAGCCAACAGAAGATGGCGTTGTCCTGCATATGCAATCAGGGAAGAAAATGAAAGCAGATTGCTTATTGTTTGCAAATGGAAGGACAGGGAATACTGATCGTCTCAACCTAGAAGCAATTGGAATCAAGCCAGATGGCCGTGGCTTGGTGAAAGTAAACGAACAATACCAAACAGATGTCGCCAATATTTATGCCATTGGAGACGTTGTGGGATACCCCAGCCTTGCAAGTGCTGCATTTGATCAAGGAAGAATTGCTGCAAATTCAATCTTGCAAGATGCAGATGACTCAAAGTTGATCAAAGATATCCCAACAGGGATCTACACGATCCCGGAGATCAGCTCCGTTGGTAAAACAGAGCAGGAGCTCACAGAAGCGAAGGTACCGTACGAAGTTGGTCGCGCCCAGTTCAAGCACCTAGCGCGTGCACAAATCGCTGGAGGTCGCGTTGGAAGCCTCAAAATATTATTCCATCGTGAAACAAAAGAGATCTTAGGGATCCATTGCTTTGGTGAGCGATCGTCAGAGATCATTCATATCGGGCAAGCGATTATGCAACAAAAGGGGCCTGCAAATAACATTGAGTACTTTGTGAACACGACTTTCAATTATCCAACAATGGCAGAGGCATATCGTGTGGCTGCATTAAATGGATTGAATCGGTTATTTTAAGGTCAAATAAGTAAGAAACTGGTTGAAGAGTGTTCAAAAGTGGATGCTCTTCCCAAAATGTTCTAATACATAAGTATGTATATAAAAAATTTTCCTAATTTTACTGTTTTACAATCTATTCAATAATGTTACATTTTACGCAGTAAAAACCTAAAGCTAGGCGAGGCGTAATGAGAATTAAGAGTTTGTTATTAGGCTTTTCTTTGAGTTTGGCTTCTTTTGTCGCGTCTGCGGACTTAGACACGGTCGACCAATGGCTCAATGAAGGGAAGTATGAGAAAGCAATGGTTGAGCTTAAGTCTTTGGCTCGCTTCGGAAATGTTGAAGCTCAATTCAAGATTGCGCAAATGCATGAGCAGGGCTTAGGTACAGAAGCCAACATGAACAAAGCACTGGCTTGGTATATGCTTGCGCATGAAAACAAGCACCCAGATGCGCGTGCGAAGTATCTGGAGTTAAGAGCAAATGTTCCTTCTCGCCGTGAAGTAAAATCTTTGCTAAAAGTTCTCAACCAGATGTACGGAAAGGGCGCGATCGAAAGCTCACTATTTCCGCTTGCAAAGTCTGACGAAGCCATTTCTCATGAAGCGCGCAAACCAACCAAAACAGTAAACCCTGATTATTCAACGATTAAAAATGTTTCTCAGCAAGGTGCATGGTCAATTGTACGCTTTGACATCAATGAAAACGGTGAAGTTGAGAACCCTGATGTTCTATCTTCTTTTCCGAAGGGGCTGATCGATCAACGTGTTCTATCTGCTTTAAAGCAATGGCGCTACAAGACAGAACAAAATGTTTATGGTGAGCCAATCCGCATTAGTGGCGTTGTTGAAAAATTTACACTTCAACCGAAAGACGGTACAGCAAAAGCTAAAGTTAAAACTGCTCGTAACAAACATATCGCCTCACTCAAACGAAAAGCGAAAAAAGGCAACGATGCAGCGCGTTTTGAATATGCTTTGCTACAAGAGTTTCAAATCGCTGATCGACGTAATATGGAAGAAGCGGTCAAAAACTACCTAACATCAGCAAAAGCTGGTCACACCAATTCACAGTACCGTATTGCGCAATGTTTGAATCATGGGGATATTTGTGAACCAGACCGTAACAAGGCTTATACTTGGCTTACTTATGCGGCAAACAAACTTCACCAACGTGCTGCATATGAACTCGCCATGGAGTTGTTAAATATTGAGAATATCGAATACAACCCGAAAGAAGCTGCGCGTTTATTAAAAGACTCTGCAGTTCAGGGCTATATGCCAGCGATCACTCAATACGCACAATTACTGGTCATGAGTAATGATCCTCAAATCAGAAATCCAAAGAAAGCAATTCAGTATGCAGAGCAAGCAAGAACATTGGATAAAAACAGTCCAATTCTTCTGTCAACACTAGGCATTGCCTATTCTGAGATTGGCATGGCAGACAAAGGTTCTGTTTTCTTGAATCAGGCTGTGACAGAAGCTGCAAGCCGTGGCTGGTCAACAGATAATTACCTTGATTTGATTGAGGACTACAAAGAAGCATCTATGCTAGCCAACGATGCACCGTGAGTCTAGAAAATCTATTAAAAGAGATACGTCAATGCCATCGTTGCGTATCTCTTCCTCTTGGCCCCAACCCAGTTCTTCAAGTCCATTCAACAGCTAAGATATTAATTATCGGGCAAGCTCCTGGTATTCGTGTTCATCAATCTTCAATTCCCTGGAATGATCCAAGCGGTGATCGATTGCGACAATGGATGGGGATATCGCGAGATATTTTTTACGATAAAGAAAATATAGCCATCATGCCAATGGCTTTTTGCTACTCAGGGACAGGGAAAAGCGGCGATCTCCCGCCACCTCCACTGTGCGCAACAACTTGGCATGAATGCTTACTCGAGTATCTTCCCCATGTCGAGCTTTGCTTATTAGTCGGCCAATATGCACAGAAACGTTACCTTGAGTCTCCAGCAAGGACACTTACAGAAAATGTAAAGCAATGGAAAAGAGCTGGACCAAAGTATTTCCCTCTCCCCCATCCGTCACCGAGAAATAATATTTGGTTGAAGAAAAACTCTTGGTTTGAAAAAGAAGTGCTTCCTGCACTATATGAGCGCGTCCATGCTCTCTTGTAAATACCAACTTAAAAAGTTAGGTTGTGAGAGACGAAAGAATAAAGTGACACATTGATTCAAGCGATGTAGTGTTCACTAAACACGATACAGCATTCACTAAATACATAGTGTATCGGTCATTTCACGCAGACCAAATAGAGATTCCACTTGTGTACACATATAGCGAGATTGTGATTTAGTTAATCCCCATGCTGTACCAACAAATCGGGCGTGTCGACTCTCACCAAACAGATAGTGACTCGACATCTGCTTTTGCTGGAACATTTGCTTATACTGCTTTGGCAGCTCCTGTAAACAGCTAATTTCTGTGATATCACATTTCCCAGATTGGCAAGTTTTTTTCACTTTCTCTAATGGTGCATATGCTTCACATTGCATGGGCTTTCCAGGAACTTCCCAAACGCCAACGATACTCACCTCAGAACCACTGGCAAAAGTATTCACCCTTGCTTTAACATAGGACGTTGGCCCGCTTTGAATACCCGATGCTGATGCAAAAAAAGTATGGTATAGCGCAGTCAGGACCAGTCCAGGAATAATGAACTGTTTCATTGTTTCACCTGATATATACAATTATTCTGAAGATAATTTAACCGAAACCCGAAGCAGAAATCAACCTTTTATTTACATTTATTAAACATTAAAAAATAACCCATTGTAGTGACACATAAAAATTATCGCTTTCATCCTTTTGCATGTTGGAAGAAAAGACAAAATATGTGTTCTGCCAATCCAAAGGGAGCAGAGAATGGCTGTTTAAATTCGACAAGAGAACCTCAGCAAAGCTGATTATTGCACTGACCAAAATCTCAGAATTTACACGAAAGGAGCTAAGCAAATGTTGCGGCTCTATGAAACAATTATCAAATCGAGCAATTCGAATAATCAAATATACGCGTAGATCATCTGATCCACTTTATCCAAGATATCATGAATATCCCATCGAGATTTCACAAGACTCTAAACTGATCACCTTGATCAATTCAGTAAAAATTCACTTTATTATGGTACTTTATGATTATTGATATTGATCTAGATCAATATATAGTGTCTTTTTTCCAAAAATAATTCATTTTTTAATCTGATAATATCTTCATAAACAATAAGGTCATATTCCCCATGAAGTATCGTGGTTTAATTTTGCTCCCATTTTTCATGGTCCAGCCAGCAGGTGCAGACACCATAGAAGTTATCTGTGCGAATACAGATGGTTCACAGTGGCAATGGTTACTCAATGATCAGTCTCGGATCTCAGTGGAAGGCCGTAAATTAAAACAATATATCTCTTCAAACGAGTATTTCTTTTCGATCAATATCCCTCAATCACAATATCAACATTTTTCTGAAAATTGCCCAGAGTCTTTATTACCACAACCGGCAATTGAAGGCTCATCTACTTGGTATGTTTTTAATGCTGTTGAACCGAATGGACAGTCCCATATCACTTTAGGATATCGGACTACATTTGAAAATTTCCATCCCTGGCAAAGCGACCGTCGCTTAAAAACAAACATTCAACCTCTCAGTGGCAGCTTAGATCAGTTAAAAGCACTCAATGGTGTCTCGTATCAATGGAGAGATACATTACGTAGCGAGTATGGTTTGGTAGCACAGGATGTTCAAACCGTTTTTCCTCAGCTTGTCCAGACCGATCCCGATGGGTATTTACGTGTTGATTATCGAGGTTTGATCCCCGTGTTACTAGAGTCCATTAAAACACTTGAACTCAAAGTCAACACTCTAGAGTCAGACCTTGCACAACTCAATTCAAAACAATAAAAAATCATGAAAAAACAATATGGCAGGTATTACAATGTTCCGTCTCTCTTTACTCCCCCTCATCTTATTTACATTTCAAGCACAAGCAGCAACGACAAATACATTTGTGTACTGCGCCCTTCCAGATGGCAGCCACTGGGATTGGGCCTATGATACAAACTCCCAAGATGTTGAAGTTCAGGGCAGTTGGGGTGTAAAACGTGTCGCAAGAGGAGGATATTTTGATAAGTTCCGTATTCCTGAGTCAACTTATCAACTCATTCAGCAATTTTGTCCCTCAGGTTATGTTCCACATCCCGAGAAGCCCCACAGTATTTGGTGGGAAGTTTTCGAAGTAGTAAGAGTAGATGGTAGCACCTATATCGCAGATGGTCATAAGAGTATCCATGGTATGAATAGGCACCATAATCACTACTTTAGAAGTTTATAAATGATCGAAGACCAAGTTGGCTGGTTTGCCACTTGGTTATGACTTATCAATATTTTTAAATACCGGGATCGTGATATCCCAATAGATCGCTGAGATCCGAAAAATTAATGTCGACAGCACACCGCAAACTATCGCGATCATATCTGGCTGATTTTGGGCAATCGCTTGTGTGTAAACAAGCGCTCCAAAGATACATGGAATCGCATAGAGTTGACCACGGAAAATGAGTGGTGTTTCCTGACATAGCGCATCTCGGATCATCCCACCAAAACAGCCAGTCATTGTTCCCATTACCACAGCAATATACGCGCTTTCTCCCAGGTTTAGTGCTTTTTCAGCCCCAAGCACAACGAAAAATGAGAGCCCAATTGCATCGGCTAAGAGAAGCCAACGCTCTGAGATCTTTCGTCTTTCATTTCTGATCCATAAGATTGTGAGGATCGCAGCGCAGATAATCACTGTTAAATAAGTCGTATCATTGACCCAAAATACTTTCTGATCCAAGATCATATCCCGGATTGTTCCGCCACCAATTCCCGTGACACTGGCAAGAACAATTACACCAACCCCATCCATGTTTTTACGTTGCGCCATCAAAGTACCTGAGATTGCAAATACGGCAACCCCAATTAAATCAATGATGTAAAGAAACTCATACATACTCATGTTTAAACAACAATGCCCTCAAAGCCACAGACGATTTCATTCATAAATAAGAAAAAGGTCGTAAAATTACCAGAACTTTTCCTATACATCTAGTACAGACTCTTGATTTTCTGTGCTCAACGCTTAACACCTCTTCTATTTTTCTTCCTTACTCATATTGTATAGATAGAAATCAATCTGATGAAAAAGAAAGCATCCAAACATCAGGGACTAGACTCATCAACCTTTACCGCTTATCATAGGTCCTCTTTGCGCACCCGTAGCTCAGCTGGATAGAGCACAGCCCTCCGGAGGCTGGTGTCGGGGGTTCAAATCCCTCCGGGTGCGCCATTTCTTTTCGACTTTTCTTCAAAAATCTGATTTCATAAAGCCAACATCCAATAACGCCTCAATCTCTTATGCGCTCTATTAATTTATTCATTTCGTGTTTTCTTTTGTCTATACAGACTGGATATGCAAAACCAACTTTTCAGAAAGACAAGCTGTCTTTCCAAATCCCAACAAAAAACTTAGATCAGCTTTGTCTCGTTGCAAAAAGTACGCTCAAATATCTCAACCAAGGACAAAAGTATGATCCAAAAGCGATCCATTCACGACTTCTCAACAGTTATGGCGTCTCGCTTGAAGACACAAAAGCAACACTACACTCAGTTTGCCAGCCAAAATTAAGCGGTTCTGTTGATCAAAATTTCAGAGCATTGCGCTGGTTACCTGACAAACAACATGCACAGTCATTCGCGGAGAAAAAGCCCCTGTTACAGAGACTCCCCCAAGACAAGTTACTTATGACAAAATATTATGTGCGAAAAATTAATGCTCAGCTCCAAGCAAGCCAGAGTCATTCTTTTGCTCTGTATGGCCTTCCTTTTGACGAAACCAGTTTGTCTATACAAGAAGCAAGTTTACAACCAACACTAACGCGCTATCGCTACGGCAAACAAAAGATCCTTTCAGGGTTTCTCCACCAGCAAAAATTGGCTCCTGCACTCGTTTGGGTGAATCGCTCAGATTTGGAAGCCGCACTTTTACAGGGAACCGCAGTAGCAACACTCAATCAGCGAAATCGGATCTTTAATGTACATCGAAACAATAACATCGCTTATGATCGGACCATCAAACCAGAGCAACAGGAGCGCTATTGGTATTTCCGTGAAGTCTCCCATATTCAAGGCTACGGAAAAGACGCAGGGATAAAAGTGAACATCATTCCCCAAGTCACCATCGCTGGTGATGTGTATCAATTAGGATTGGGGAAAGTGATGCTGTTGGAATACAAACTAGGACAACAAACAAAACGAGAACTAGTCGTGATGGCAGATACAGGTGGCGCATTTGAAGATAACCTGTATCAAATTGATTATCTCAGTGGTTATTACGCAAACTGGGACGAATATTACGAAGCGAACAAGCATTTACCGGATTATGTCAAAGCTTGGATCTTGGTGAAGAAATAATCCAACTCTTCATGAAGCAAAGACAGGAAGGTGCTTGTCCGCACTTTTATTTTTCAGATGCAAATGGCTGCTCTTTTCGCCATGCTTCAAAGCCGCCATCCATGCTATAGACCTCTTCAAATCCTTGTTCAAGTAGATATTGCGCTGCGCCTTGGCTACTGACACCATGATAACAAACAACAACAACAGGTTGTTCGAAGTCATGATGTTGCATGAATTGATGGATTGTACCATTCGATAAATGGAAAGAGCCTTCGATATGTCCTGCTGCATAGGATTGGTCATCGCGGATATCCGCAATGACCACTTCGTCCGATGCATAGCGCGCAGCGGTATCTGCAACACTGATATGTTTAAACTGCATCAGTAATTTTACTCCAATCTAATATGACTTTTCCGGATTGGCCGGAGCACATGATATCAAACCCTTTTTGGAACTCATCCACCGGGAAATGGTGGGTGATCATCGGTGTCAGATCCAAGCCAGATTGGATCAGACTTGCCATCTTATACCAAGTTTCGAACATTTCCCGCCCGTAGATCCCTTTAATGATTAGACCTTTGAAAATAACCTGGTTCCAATCAATCGTCATATCCGATGGTGGGATACCCAGCAGTGCGACTTTACCACCATGATTGAGCTGATTGAGCATGTCTTGAAACGCTGCTGGTACACCAGACATTTCCAGGCCAACATCAAAACCTTCTGTCATCCCTAGCTCTTCCATCACATCGGAGAGTTTATCCTTTGAGACATTGACCGCCCGTGTTGCACCCATTTTACGTGCCAAGTCCAAACGATATTCATTGATATCTGTGATCACAACATTTCTTGCACCGACATGTTTGGCAACTGCTGCGGCCATGATCCCAATCGGACCTGCACCTGTAATTAGAACATCTTCGCCCACCAAATCAAAAGAAAGTGCGGTGTGCACAGCATTCCCGAATGGATCGAAGATAGACGCGAGATCGTCAGAAATATTGTCTGGAATTTTAAATGCGTTATACGCAGGGATCACAAGATATTCCGCAAACGCACCTTCGCGGTTGACGCCAACACCAATTGTATTTCGGCACAAATGAACACGCCCGGCACGACAGTTACGACAATGTCCACAAGTGATATGGCCTTCTCCGGATACACGATCGCCTAAGCTAAAACCTCGCACTTCCTGGCCGATACCAACGACTTCACCAACATATTCATGGCCAACGACCATGGGGACCGGAATTGTCTTTTGTGACCATTCATCCCAGTTGTAGATATGGACATCCGTGCCACAAATTGCTGTCTTTCTGATCCGGATCATTAAATCATTGTGCCCAAGTTCTGGCTTTGGCACATCTGTCATCCAGATCCCTTTTTCAGACTTCAACTTAGCGAGTGCTTTCATTCATTTTGCCTGTTATACAATCTTATCTTTTGAAACAACTTGGGACTTCACATGAAGCCCCCCTTCAAATTTAATATTATTACTTGATGAGATTCATCTCTTTACCGATGTCGATGAACGCATCAATCGCGCAGTCCAACTGCGCTTTCGTATGTCCTGCGGACATTTGAGTACGAATACGAGCTTTTCCTTTTGGAACGACTGGGAAAGAAAACCCAATCACGTAGATCCCTTTTGCTAAAAGTCGATCTGCCATTTCAGAAGCAACTTTAGCATCCCCAAGCATGACCGGAATAATAGCATGATCTTTACCTGCACATTCAAATCCTGTAGCTTCCATTCTTTCACGGAAGTAGCGGCTGTTTGCTTTGAGTTTTTCACGCAGATCTTGTCCTTGCTCCAACATTTCTAACACACGAATGGACGCAGCTGCAATGGATGGTGCAAGAGAGTTAGAAAATAGATAAGGGCGTGAGCGTTGACGAAGCCATTCGACGATTTCTTTACGCGCAGAAGTATAACCGCCAGAAGCACCGCCCAGTGCTTTACCCAGTGTACCAGTAATAATGTCAACGCGATCCATCACTTCACAGTACTCATGGGTACCTCTGCCATTTTCACCGACAAAGCCAACAGCGTGACTGTCATCAACCATCACCAATGCGTCGTATTTATCTGCAAGATCACAGACTGATTTTAAATCTGCTATGACGCCATCCATAGAGAACACACCATCTGTCGCAATTAAGACAGTTTTTGCACCATCTTCTCGTGCTTGTTTTAACTGCGACTCAAGATCCTGCATATCGTTGTTCGCATAACGATAGCGCTTCGCTTTACATAAACGAACGCCATCAATGATACTTGCATGGTTCAAGGCATCACTCACGACAGCATCTTCTGGGCCAAGTAATGTTTCAAAAAGTCCGCCATTCGCATCAAAGCATGAGCTATAAAGGATCGTGTCATCCATGCCAAGAAAATGACTGATGCGTTTTTCTAATTCTTTATGAATATCTTGAGTGCCGCAGATAAAGCGAACAGAAGCCACACCAAAACCATGCTTATCCAGGCCATCCTGTGCAGCTTTAATCAACTCAGGGTGATTTGCAAGGCCAAGGTAATTATTTGCACAGAAGTTCATGACCTGCTCACCAGATGAAACTTCAATTTCTGCCTGCTGTTGAGAAACAATCACACGTTCGCTTTTATACAAGCCGTCTTCTTTTACCTGCTCAATTTGTGACTGTAATTGACTAAAAAACGATGCAGCTCTCATAGAAGTGTGCTCCTGCTATTTTTGATTAAAATTGAATAATAATGATCTGACCTTGATCCGATTTCGGTCACAAAGTAAGAGCGCTATTCTAACGGCTAACTGCTTGGAATGCAGCCTGACCAGATAAAATTTTATCGAGTCAGGCTGGGGAATGTTGGAAAAGATAAATCAGGCTAGAAATCAGTGATGATTAAATACCACGTCGACGGCATTCGTAATCGATTGTGCCACCAATATGGGAGCCAGATTGGAAGATATAATGCGCTTTGGTGTCTCTTTCTAGACTTTTCGGGATCACAAAATATCCCCACATGCCGCCACCATCAAAACCATTTGTCGTCATCGCATTAAAAGGTTTAAATTGGTGATGATCGTGATAAACCGTCGGGTTGTAATCCGGGTTTTCATCCAACCGTCCAAAACGGAACAAACCATAGTACGCATAACGGTCAGCAAGTGGATTATGATCCGTATCATCCGTCACAAGGACATGCCCCATGGTTTGAGTCAGATACATCAAGCCATTTTGGTCCTTCATCAACTTAAGCTCTAGTCGAGAATTAACTGGACTTGGTGCACCATTGGCACGAATTTTACCATCCGAATGACAGATATATCGTCCAACATACTCATCAGCCGCTGCCACCTGGCTCATTCCAGCACAAACAAGACCTAACAGTATTAATTGTTTCATTGTACCTCCAATAGATATGACTCGGTTTTATTTGGGAGAAATAACCGATATTAGAAACATCATCTATCAGACAAAAATTCTTTGCCCTGCACAATGAGGAAATGGTGTGTTTTACGAAGCAATTCAAAAAGTTTTCCGAGTGGCTGCAATATGATTGAAATCAGATTAGATAGAACTAAAAATCAAATACTTAAAAATAAAAACCATCATTATTTTTGTGAAACCTAAGCAAAAGCGCTTCGCACAAAAATCACTATAAAGTATGGAATTTATTACACGACTATCAAATTTCCATGGGATCCAATGCACAACCATCAATTTCGGTCAAGCTGTTCCCAGTCAATAAAGCAACGGCCAGGATATAACTGTTTGTAGATCATGTCATTGCCAAAAAGAATTTGTATACACACGAGAAGAAATGTGGTTTCCATAGAATTCAGTTTTACAAATAAGAGCCAACTCAAAGCGGCACTTATCCCCATAGCCAGTAACAACATCAAAATATATTTAAAAAAACCATTACCTTTAAGCTTTTGGTTTATCCATACTCCAAACGCCAGATAAATACAGCCGATCAAGATACTTATCGTAAAAATGACCTGTTTCGAGAGTGCATCGAATTCAAAATATACAGTGCAATGATAGAGAATCATCAATGGCAATAACGGAAGAGGGAAATAATAAGCAAGAGCTTGAATCAATGAGTTGCCTAGCCCAATATTCTCTTTTTCAGAACGTTTTGCCTGTTGCATACTCACAAAATACTCATCCAATAAGCTTGGGTTCATATGCTGTGAAAAAGCACGATACCCGTACGCGCATTGAATTAGAATAATTCCGAACAAAAATTCATAATCATCAGCATCATAGGCTAAGCTGCCGTCATCCATGGAGTCGTGCATCCAGATGGCAATGAAACCCAGAGCAATCGAAGCAGAGAAAAAGAAAAGAGCACGATGAAATGGAAGATGGCGCGTGATGATGCATAAAATGGTTGCGATAACAACATAAAGACTTGGTAAAAGAATTAAGATGTAATAAAACCAATCACTTGAAATAAAGCTTGTTGGGTTTTCTCCCTCTAGAAAAAGCATTACACCAAGTAAGATAATCAACAGAGGGATGCCATAGCCAATTACACGGATCATATTAACCAACCAAGAAAATGTTGCTTATTGATATAATAAACATGTACCAAAGTATTTAAAAAAGCACATTGCTCACTTCCATACAACTTTTCGCGTAACCAAAAGGCCTTTTATCCGCAAGAATACCAATATTTATTATGATTTTTATATTGCAGGATTGATCTAAAACATAGAATTTTTTACTTTGAATACTTCTTCACCATTCGGAAGTTTGTCGGTCGTCTGGCCAGAAGCACTTACCTCGCATAATAAAAACCAATAATAGGAAGGATGAAGAAATGAGTACTGTCAAACCCATTGCATTTTCTATTGCAACGATACTAGCAACCGGGACCAGCTTCGCCCAGGATCACGACAAAGCTACGCGATATATTATCCAAATGAAGCCCGGAATTTCCGCTGAGTCATTTTCTCTTTTCAGTGAAAATAAAACCCTCATCCATCATAAAGAAAATACCTATACAGCATCTCTGAAAGCATCCGAACTGAAGTTACTCAGCTCACAAAAGAATATTGAATTCATTGAAGAAGATTACAAGGTATATCCACAATCCTCACAAGAAGTTCCTTATGGGATCAAAATGGTGAAGTCGATGGAAGTACCAGATACCGCTTCAGCAAACCGAACGGTCTGCGTGATTGATAGTGGCTTAGATCTTCCTCATGAAGACTTTGTCGATGCAAATGTGACTGGAACCAATGATCCTGGTACAGGCAACTGGTGGCAACATGGCGGGCCACACGGGACGCATGTCGCAGGGACAATTGCAGCGCTCAATAATGACAAAGGCGTCGTTGGGGTTCTGCCCGGAGGCCAAGTAAAACTACATATTATTAAAGTATTTAACGCCGCTGGTTGGGGCTATTCTTCAACACTTGCGACAGCGATCGACACCTGTGTAGATAATGGCTCTCATGTCATCAATATGAGTTTAGGAAGCGGCTTTCCTTCTAAGTTAGTCGCCTATTCTGCAAGGCGAGCAAATGAAAAAGGCGTACTCGTCGTAGCCGCCGCAGGTAACGGTGGTAATGACAGCAAGCTCTACCCTGCAAGCTATCCATCTGTCGTCTCTGTTGCAGCTGTTGATGCGGAGAAGAACAAAGCGGACTTTTCTCAGTACAATGATCAAGTGGAACTTGCTGCCCCAGGTGTCGCAATTTTTTCGACCTACCCTGAAGGTACATCCATTCAAGCATCGATGGCTATTGATGATCGCCCACTGACTTCTATTCCAATGGAATACTCTCCAGAAGGCGAAGTTGAAGCGGAATATGTAGATTGCGGACTTGGCTTAACAGCTTGTACTGATGCTGCTGAAAAGGTATGCCTCATCGAGCGCGGTGAAGCAACGTTCGCTGAAAAAACAAAAAATTGTGAAGATGGCGGTGGTCTTGCCACCGTGATCTACAACAAAGAAGGGGATGATGGTATCGTCAATGGCACACTTGGTCCTGATCATGGATTATCGATCCCTTCAATGAGCATTACACGTGCAGATGGGATTCGTTTAAAAGAGCAAATGTCCGGTCAGATCAGCGTCACAGTGAAATCAGGCCATTATGGCTATATGTCTGGCACATCAATGGCCAGCCCACATGTTGCAGGAGTCGCAGCACTCGTATGGAGCCACTACCCTGAGTGCTCAAACCATCAAATTCGTGAGGCTTTAAAAAGAACTGCGGAAGATCTTGGTGAACCCGGTAAAGATCATCAATTCGGCTTTGGGCTAGTCGACACGAAAAAAGCCTACGATTATCTGGCAGAAATTGGCTGTGAAGGGAGCCCTTCTCAACCTGCTATTGAAAACTGTCCGATGACATGGAACCCAAATAAATTATATAGACGCGGGGCTCAAGTGAGTCTCAATGGTGTGATTTATGAGGCGCTTTGGCCAAGCCTAGGGGCAAATCCAGAAAGAACAGTTGGTAATATCCCATTCTGGGAAGTCGCTGGTGACTGTCCTCAATAGGAATAGCTTTCGACTCTGTATAAGCAACGCCCTGACAGGGCGTTGCTTATACGGTAAAGAGTGATAGAGATTAACAGCGAAGCATACCTAACATTTCATGGGATTCTACTCTGGTTATTTCTGCCTGATCTGAAGGTTCAAGTGTGTGACCTGGCGAAAGCTCTTGCTTAAGTTTTGCCGCTGCATCTCCAATCGTTTCAACCAATTCAGCGAATAGACTTTCTGTACAAGACTTCACAGAAACAGCATGAGATAAGAATAATGCGGTTTTATTTTCATTGAGCGCAATAGCTGCCCCACGAAGATCAGACTGAAATAAATTGAACGTTAAGGCTTTTTGCAAAACTTTATTCCGAGATACATCATGAACATCATGCAAGTGGATATTGAGCCAACCATATTGCCCTTCTCGGTCAACGGAGATTTGTAAATACATTTCATGTTTTGTTTTTAATATGCATAGACCTTGCTCGTCCAAAGAAAAGTCTTGCCCAGATTGTTCGCCAAAAGCGATTAGCCATTGATTGATAGGATGGTCTTGAACAGTCATAAATACTCCTTAAATTCTTATTGTTTGCTGTTTATCTCCGTACAGAAAGCAGCTTTTATTTTTGATGCTTTTTCCATAAGTAACTCGCAAATGAAAGAAGTTTTAAACTTATAACATTGTTATTTAAAAATTTATTTTTTATGAAAAGTTTAAATACAATAAAAAAGAACGAACAAATAACAAACAAAATCACTTGGAATATTCAATTTTCTTCGAATGAGATTCTAAACATCCGAGAATTGAATAGTTTTTCTTCT
The DNA here is from genome assembly GCF_000374485.1 of Algicola sagamiensis DSM 14643. Taxonomy (GTDB): domain Bacteria; phylum Pseudomonadota; class Gammaproteobacteria; order Enterobacterales; family Alteromonadaceae; genus Algicola; species Algicola sagamiensis. The sequence continues at coordinate 435,497 of NZ_KB894492.1, read as the reverse complement.
GTAAAATACTGCTTATTTATTATCAATTTTCAATCAATTTATCGGAATAAAACCATATTAAAAATACAGAAAAAACAATCAAGGTTTTGTTGTTACTGAAGAATGAGATGCAGGCGATAAGCTTTTAAAAATGTCTGCAATGGATTTTCTAAGAACAAATAATAAATAGTTTTGGGGGTATCCAATGAGTAGCGCTTCAACAACACCGTTAGTGTCACCAAGTTTCACACAACATTCAATACAACAGCCGCACCATCAGCATCAACAAAATGTAAATGTTCGTGTCGATTTGGCCGACTTGCCAAATGGATTACCGACCAACGGTATCCAGCATCAAGATAGTTTTGATGGTATGGACTCACCAATTCAACATCAACATAGTTTTTCTCAGCATTCCATCGTCGATGAAGATGATCTCGGTTACCAGTCCTATCAAGAGTCCGACGATGGTCATGAAGATAAGATGGTGAAACATGGCTCAGACTATCAAAACCATAATCGCCGTGAAGACGCATTGCAGGCCAAGTTCATGCAGATGATGAAGTTGCAACATCATGATTCAACCTCAAATGTCTCTGATGCATCTGCTGATTTGCCAATGAGCAAGACAGAAAAAGCAGAAGCTGCATTCAATCATTTTCAGCAGCAATTTGAAGAGTTGCCTTACATCCTTGTTGGCAGTCTTGCCGCACAATTATATGGCGGGATCAGACAGCCAGAAGATTTAGATATCATTGTCCCAAATCATGATGGATTAGCGACGGTCTCGAACGATCTGGTATCCAATGACGAAAGTAAATTCGATTTAGAATCAGCGCATGGCAGTACGGTTAAAATGACACATATTGCGACTGAATCTTCTGTTGATGTCGGTGTGGGAGAAATGTACTTTAACGTCGATGAGGATGGGAAAGTCGTTGGAGAAGATTACAATGCAGTCCAGCCATATTGTAGTAAAGAATTATTGTTAGCAAGCTATCTGATCCGCTTTGATGAAGATGGAAAGCAAGATGCCTCTCAAATTGAAGCAATCATCGGGCACGAAGGCATGGAAAAAAGTGACTTTGCTGACATTAAAGCAAAACTACAAGATAAGCATCATGAACTTGCAGAGCAAAGATGGAATTCATTCTTTGATAAATAAACAACTTCACGAAGAGATGATTGAAGGAAGAACAGCCCCGTCCATGACGGGGCATGTCACGAAAAAACGAATGAATCGAAACAAGAAACTACATTGATTTATTCTGTTCTTTTGCAAGCTGAAGCAAATACTTATCTTGTAACTTACGCTCAAAGAAGTTCGTAATCGTTTTGTACATATGTAATTGTACTTTTTTACCCCGAAGTGAATGCTTACTTCCTGGATATGTCATAATTTCAAAGTGCTTAGCTCGATTTTGAAGTACCTTAAAAACTTTCGTTGAGTGCGTAAATAATACATTATCATCAGCCATCCCATGATAAATCAGCAAGTCTCCTTTGAGCTTCTTTGCATAAGGGAAAACTGCGCTCTTTTCGTAACCCTGAGCATTTGTTTCAGGGTGACCCAGGTAACGTTCTGTATAATGCGTATCATACAGTCTCCAATCGGTCACAGGCGCACCAGAAACACCCGCCGAAAAGACTTTGTTTGCTTTAAACATCGCCATTAGAGCCATATAACCCCCATAGCTGTGACCATAAATTCCAATACGATCCGGGTCTACAAACGGTAGTGTCTTGAGATAGTCTACACCTCTGATTTGGTCTTTTAGTTCAACTTCACCTAAGTGTTTATAGATCGGTGATTCGAATGCTTTTCCGCGATGATAAGAGCCTCGGTTATCCAGCTGGAATACAACAAAGCCACGTTGAACTAAGTACTGATTCCATAAATTTCGTTTGCTCCAACGATTCACAACACGCTGTGCATGGGGTCCACCATAAACACTGATAATCACAGGCAAGGACTGGCCAGGTTTGATTTGTTTTGGTTGATAAATACGATAATGAAGTTTTTGACCATCACTCGCTTCAATTTCACCATAACGTGGCTTCACAAAATCTTTTGTATAAGTAAACAACGGATGTCGATTATTCACTTCATTGTGCAACATCCAAGCCAAACGCTTCCCGTTAATTGAATGAAGACTAACCTGCGGTGGCGTCATATCCGTAGAATATTTGTCGATGTAAGTTCTGCCATCTTTCGCAAAAGAAATCTGGTGATACCCAGGACGTTTGGTAATTTGCTTGATGCGATTACCCGTCTTGTAATTCAATTGATATAGGTGGCGCTCTGTCACCGACTTTTTACGACCTGTAAAATAAACAAGTCCCTGCTTCTCATCAATATGCTCAATTTTATCAACGACCCAGCGCCCTTTGCTGAGTTGACGTAACAGATGGCCTGATTTCTCATAAAAATAGAGGTGCTTGTATCCATCACGCTCAGACGCCCATATGAAGTGCTTATTGTCCTTCAAATAAACATAATCATCATGCAGGTTCACCCAACTGTCTGAGTTTTCTTCCAAGATCAGAGAGACTTTATTGTCACTGAGGTGGTAGCCAAACAACTTCAGTTTTTGTTGATCTCGAGACTGCCATTGGTAAGTCAGAACTTCCCCATCCTGCTGCCACTTTACGCGAGCGAGATAACTGTCTTTTTTATCTCGAACTGGCACAATTTTTTTCGATTGATCGAAAATATCCACCACCATCAAACGATAGTTCACATTAGCGGTCCCTGTGAATGGATAGCGCTGCTCAAATAGCTTGATTTCTTCTGCGTAGATTTCATTTCTAGTCGCAACTTGAACAGGCGATTCATCAATTTGCAGATAAGCAATTTTGCGGGTATCCGGACTCCACCAATACCCTGTCATTCGTCCCATTTCTTCTTGGGCAACAAATTCAGCCATGCCATTTTTAAGTGTGCCCTTACCATCATTGGTCAGTTGGGTTTCCTTTCCAGTTTCTACATTGACGATATAGATATTTTGTTCACGAATAAATGATACAAAGCGCCCATCCGGCGAGAACCGAGCATCTGTTTCAAAGGCCAGCGTATTCGTTAACTTTGTTGCTTGGCGGGTTTTGAGAGCATAGTAGTATAAGTCCCCATTGAGTGGAAAAAGCAACGCATCTGATTGTTTTGTCCAACTGTACTCCATAATCCCACGACCAAAAATCCGCTGTCTCTCACGACGCGCTTTCTCTTCATCAGACAGGGTTTCTTCACCAGCAAACAAGCTTTTCGAATCGACAAGTAAGCTATGCACGCCCTTATCGATATCATACTGCCATAAGTTGTAACGGTTATAGTCTTCACGACTTGGTTTTAGGTAAGTGATCCGCTGACCGTCGGGGGAAAAGGCCAGTTTTCGTGGCGGTTCTCCTTCCAAGGAAGGATCTTCAAACATTCTCTCCAGCGTCAATGATTGGACAGCACCGACAACCGGAGAAAGGAGCAGTATTACTAGCGCAAGTAGTCTTCTTCCCATCAATACGGTCTCTATGAAAATAAATAACCGATAGAGGCTAACAAACCGTGCCGAAGAATACAAAGAAAGAGAGCACCATTTGGCGCTCTCTTTCGTATTCCATCTCATGACGGATTCTCTTACAAATCTCGCGTTTCCAACTTCGCCATATTGGTTTGGTCTTTTAAAATAACCTGCTTAATCAGATATGGCGGCTTAAATCCAGAAGCCTGAAGTAATGTGGAATCAAACGCAACGGGCATCACATGCTCACCCTGTAATAGGTCAGCTGCACTATGGGTGATCATAATCGGTTGTTCACCAGAGACATTTTGACCATATAAAGTCACCAAGACTTCAAAGCGACCTTGTTCGAAAACGTCTAAAGGAACTTCAGCACGCCAGTGACCATCTACATTTTGAAGCGTCGCTTGTCCCTGAAGCTGTGCTGTTTTCTTTGCTAAGGCAAATAACAACTTACCTTGCCGTTGGACGACATCCGCAACTTGCGACCTCTGACCATCTTGCATTTCTATATGATAATCAGCATTAACCTTTGTCTTGATCTTCAGTTCGTAAAGTCCATCTTTTGGCGAATAGACATATTCCGGAAGTGGAATTTCCCCCTCAATTTCATGATTTGCATTCACCTGGAATGTGACTTCCATTACGTCCCCAACTGGTGAAATCAATTCGGCATCAACTTCTTTTAAAGGGTGGTTCTCTTTAAATAACTGAGGAGACATAGACATCTTCGCTTGATTCACAATCCGTGCTTTTACATATATTTTTTCGCCTGAAACATAGGCATGCTTTGGTGAACTGATATCAAGTGAGATATCTGAATTTGGTTCGTCGACACTGATATATACTCTATCATTATCTTGAATATCAATGGATTCAGCATGTTTTAGAGCAGCAGTATGATGTCCTGGTATGCTTTCGACCACCTCTTCTTCATTCGACCTGTTGATGAATTGCGAGACTGATATTGTTTCATTCCCAGACTGTTTTTTCAGCCCAAAGTCCTTCACTTCATATCGTTCAGGAGATGGCGCAACATAACTATAACTACTACCTGTTCTCATCAATGCCTGTGGTGCTTGCTTTTCAACGACAATACGGACCTGAGCATCAGGGTCGACTTTGTTCAGGCGGATCCCTTTTTTCAATTCCAATCCCGTTTTGACGTCATAATAGCCAGTAGAAGTCGACTTATTTTCTTCTGGTGCGGAATCTATCGATTGTGTTAGTGCATAACTAAAGCTGGCAACATTATCTGGGTAGTTGATCGATACATCAGGCTCAGTCCCCGGGACTGTTTCATCAACACCTTGATCATTTTCATCTACTGGTGGTTCTGGCGTTTCACCATCAACTAGGCCGTCACCGTCTACTGGTGTTGTTGGCTCTGGTGTTGTTTCACCATTTCCAGTTTCGCCTTCTCCAGAGTCAGTCCCACTTGGCTCTATCGTTCCATTTGTCTGGGTCTCTGGATCCACTGGTGTTTGCACATCCTTATCAGGCACTGTTGATGTATCTTGTTGCTCAGTATTTTCTTGCTGAGCCTGTACCGATTGAGGTAAATTCTGCACTTCTGAGCTACCACCACACCCTACAAGTGCCAATGCAATCAAGGCCGCACATGTATTCAACTTATTCATAGCAGCACCTTCCGTACGTCATCTCGTAAGATTTTATCGAGTCCAAAACAACCTCTACGACTTTGATCGTGAGAAAGATGGTAATTCCAATCTGCTCGTTCTGTGTCCTCAAACCACAATTCACCAGCGGCTTTTTGACTAGAACAACTCAGGACTCCATCTGAACAACTTTCTTCAATAAAGTACTGTGCTCCTTCAAGCGCTATGTCCGTCCAGCTGTCACCGCAGTACCAAGTGCTTGTAGCACTCACATTAGTACCAACAATCACTCGAAAGGGAACTGGTAACTTTGGACGCCCACTTGTACCATATAACCATTCACGATTTAGGTATTGCATGGAACCTCGACGTTGCATCCGAGTTGCATTGTTGCGATTACCAACAGCCCAGCCGATTGCTTTTTTGAAAAAATTCCCGTCGATTGCATCATCTGCCAGTTTTGTTCCCAAGCTTGATGGTGCAATTGCAGTCACGTTTTTAATCCGACGAATTATTTTTGGGTAGCGTGAGTCATAGGTTGGATTTGAAAGGATCCAACGGAGCACATTTCCACCATTGGAGTGTGTAATCACATAGAGGCGTGTAATATTCTCTGACTCAATAAAAGCCATCATTGCACTTGTTACACAACCCACAGCATCTTGTTTCCACATATAGTTATCAAAGTTACAAAGTGGTGCAATCGAAGAAATATATCCTCCTTTTGTAACTTCTATTTGAGTAACTTTGGCAACAAAGTCATCGTACCAATATTCATCATTATCTGCTTTAGGATTTCCCGTCCCATGGACGAATACAACGCCCGGATTTGCAAAAGCCATCCATGGACCCAGCACGAATAGTGCAAGGATCACAGTTTTGAATTGACTCATTTAGACCACCCTGTTGTTAAATTCAATATCTTCCTTGGCTTGCGAGATTATGCATTCTACGCGCGTGCTCCCCAGCGCAGCCTGATGGTTTACTCACCTCTTCGTGTGATTTATTCGTAAACCAGGAGGTCGATATTGAAACCAGTAATTATTTTTTTGTTTGAAATTTTGTTGATTCATGAATTTTTATGACTCGGGTCGACTCTAATCGAAATTCAAAATGGTTGCAATGGATCCATATTTTTGTATCTTTTTCAAACACACAGGCTTTTATTTTAAGTACTTTTTGTCTATTAATTGAGGCCATTTTTCCATAAAAGGGTTGAGTTTTTGCTCTAATTAACTCCTCCAACCAGTTGAGTTTATTCTGCTTTTTGTCACAAGCTTGTCATATTACGGTCATGCTCTTGTCAAAATTAACCGCCATTATGCGTCGCCAAGAAAGCCTGTCACTTTCCTTATAAATCCTCAACTTGGCAAATGGCCGCCCGACCCAAGTTAGCATTTAAATTCATAATAATCGGCTAAAAAACCATGTAACTTACTGGAGCTAAATCATGAGACAACATGCGTTGGCAATTGCGCTGGGAATTACCTTCATCTCAGGGCACCTCTGTGCAGCACATTTGCCCGATCATCAACAAAGCGATACTTGGTATCAAAATGCACAAGCTGCGCTTGCTGAAAAATTAAAAGTGTCCACAACACCGGGAAAAGCCAAAAACGTGATTTTATTTGTTGGGGATGGTATGGGTATTTCTACGATAACAGCGATGCGTATTTACGCAGGCCAACAACAGCCAAATCATCAAGGCGGTGAAGAGTACCAGCTATCGTTTGAAAAGTTTCCACACTCGGCATTGGTCAAAACCTATAACACGAACCAACAAACGCCCGACTCAGCTGGAACGATGACAGCCATGGTAACTGGGGTCAAAACGAAAGCAGGTATGATTTCTGTGAATGCCAACAGTGAACGTGCAAACTGTTTAACATCCAAACGCAAACACCTCACCACTGCTTTGGAGTTGGCTGAAATGAAAGGGTTATCGACGGGGATTGTCACAACAGCACGACTGACCCATGCCACACCAGCCGCTGCGTATGCACACTCACCAGAGAGAAACTGGGAAAGCGATGCAGATTTACCAGAAGAAGCGAGCAAAAATGGCTGTAAAGATATTGCGGCACAGCTACTGGATTTTTCCTATGGCGATGGCATAGATGTCGCATTGGGTGGCGGACGCCGAAGCTTTCTACCGAAAGATGTACAAGACTCTGAAGGAAAAAATGGGAAGCGTAAAGACGGGCGTGATCTCACAAAAGAGTGGCAAGCAAAAGGAACTTATGTCTGGAATCAAGCCACTTTTGACCAAGTCGAATCGAGTAAAACGAATAAACTGCTTGGGCTTTTTGCGTCCTCACATATGCAATATGAAGCGGATCGCGCGAATGATAAAGGCAGTGAACCTTCTCTTGCTGAAATGACGAAAAAAGCAATTGAAATCCTAGAAAAAAATGACAAAGGCTACGTGCTGATTATCGAAAGTGGCCGTATCGATCATGGCCATCATGATGGAAATACTTACCGTGCACTCACTGATGGTGTCGCTTTCCACCAAGCGGTTAAAACAGCAATTCAAAGTACTGACGCCAAAGACACGCTTCTCATTGTGACAGCGGATCACAGCCATGTTTTTACACTCGCTGGTTACCCAAGACGTGGCAATCCGATTTTGGGACATGTTGAAGATCAAGATGGCAATAAGAAACTTGCAAAAGATGATCTGCCATATACAACAGCGGGCTATATGAATGGTCCTGGCGCACTGCATCGAGATAATAATGCCAATGGTCGTCGCGATCTCATGGATATCAACACGCAAGCAAAAGATTATAAACAGGAAGCTCTCATCCCAATGGATTATGAAACGCATGCAGCAGAAGATGTTGCAGTTCATGCCTCTGGACCTGGCGCGCATTTATTCCAAGGTGTAATTGAGCAGAATGTCATATTTCACGTCATCAACGAAGCTGCCCAACTCGGCGGCGAGACCTATTAAAATGGAGCTGAACATGAAACAACTTACACTGACTATCGCTTCTTGTCTCGCACTGACTTTAACTGCTTGCTCTGACGATAATGACAATACAAAGCAAACGGATACAAAAGTACCGCATCCAGAGGACATAAAGGGTGTCAACATTTGGTTTGATTCAGGTAAAGCTGAAATCATCGCAGCCAAGACAACCATGTCCAACAACGAAAAAGGTGCTGCAAAAAATGTCATCTTGTTTGTTGGGGATGGCATGGGCATTTCGACCGTGACTGCTGCACGTATTCTTCAAGGGCAAAACCAAGGAAAACTTGGCGAAGAAAACCTCTTATCTTTCGAAACGATGCCATTTGCAGGACTATCCAAGACTTATAATACCGATTACCAAACACCAGATTCAGCGGGAACCATGACCGCCATGATCACCGGTGTGAAAACAAGAAAAGGATTGGTCTCCATTCCAAGTAGTGTACCTCGTGGTAATTGTGCACAATCGAAGGATAAACACCTGACCTCTGCACTCGTACTCGCTGAGCAGTCTGGTATGGCTACGGGTGTTATATCAACGGCACGTTTGACGCATGCAACACCCGCTGCGACTTATGCAAATTCAGCGGATCGTGACTGGGAAAATGACGCCGAATTAACAGAAGAAGCAAAAACAAATGGTTGTAAAGATATTGCTTCGCAGCTTATTGATTTTCCATATGGTGATGGTATCGAAGTTGCATTGGGTGGCGGTCGTAGAAACTTTCTTCCAAAAACTGTCACCGATCAAGAGGGAGATCAAGGCAAGCGAGAAGATGGAAAGGACTTAACCGCAAAGTGGCTCAGTCAATATGAAAACGCTGCATATGTATGGAGTAAAGTTGGCTTTGATGCCATTAAACCTGAAACAACAGATCACTTACTCGGGCTTTTTGAAGACAGTCATATGGCGTATGAAGCAGACCGAGCAAACGACAAAGGTGGCGAACCATCACTCGCAGAAATGACGGACAAAGCAATTGATATCTTGAAAAAGGATAAAGACGGCTTCTTCTTAGTTGTTGAAGCAGGCCGAATTGATCATGGTCACCATGCTGGCAATGCTGCCCGAGCACTCCATGACACGATTGCGCTTTCTGACGCTGTCAAAGTCGCACTTGAGAAAACCAATGAAAAGGACACGCTTATCATCGCCACCGCTGATCACAGCCATGTGATGACCATCGGCGGTTATGCCACACGAGGCAACCCCATCCTTGGACTCGTCAAAGAAAACGATAAACAAGGGAACCCAAAAACCACTGCCAGCTTAGATAACAATGGACAGCCATACACAACGCTGGGCTATATGAATGGAAAAGGCTATCACGTAAAAGGGGACGATACGCGTCAGATTGGCCGCCAGGATCTAACCGATATTGATGTGACGCATCTCGATTACCATCAAGAGGCGCTCATCCCATTGAAATCAGAAACACATGCATCTGAAGATGTCGGGATCTATGCTTCTGGTCCAAGTGCCAGCCTTCTCACTGGCACGAACGAACAAAACGTCATATTTCATGTCATGAATCATGCTGCGAATTTAAAAGAACGAGTCACCGCAAGGTAAATCTCATCAAGCAAGCATCAGGAACATGCCTGATGCTTGCCCTTCTTATTGAAGATGAATTCAGTGTTTCTTGCGATGCCGTTCAGCAATTAAACCATTCCATTTCTCGCGTTGTTCAGGTGTCAGGATCTGCCATAGTGCATTCTCAAATTCAGCCCTTTTCATTGCTCGTTCCATTTTTTTCTGAAACAAGAGCTCATACTTTTGGCGAACAACAGCTGCATCAAACTGATCACGATGAACCAGCTGTTGGATCTCTTGTCTGATTTTACGAATATCCGCACCAGGCGCCTCTCCAGTCTTCGGCTTATGGGGACGCATCGCTTTCATTGATGCGCGTTGGGAATCGGTTAAAGAAAGTTGTTCTGCTAACCTATTTATAGGCGGTGCTTTTGCATTAGCGAATGCGGAAAAGCTCATCGTCAATAGAGAAACCAGCAAGCAAAGTGAAGACTTTTTCATAGACATAACCTCATGTGTCTCAGTAAAAATTGGATCTGGACACATCTGAGTGTAGTGCGAAAGATGCAAAGATAACTTAAGGTTTTGTAAAGTCTTTGTAAAAGTAATCACGGTGTATTTGAACTTGATATGATGACGATAAATAGCGAAGAGGGTTCATGATGCAATCGACATCGGTATTATTGATTGACGATGATGAAGACTTAACTGATCTTTTGAGTGAATATTTGACCTCGGAAGGACTTGAGATCACGATAAAAAATGATGGTGTCGAAGGGTTGAATGCCGCCATTCACGGTGAGCATCAATTGATCCTGCTGGATGTCATGCTTCCGGGGATGGACGGCTTTGAAGTATTAAAACAACTGCGCCAAAAGAAAATGACACCCGTCATCATGCTCACCGCTAAGGGCGATGATTTCGACCGAATCTTTGGCCTTGAATTAGGCGCAGATGACTACTTGCCAAAGCCATTTAATCATCGGGAGTTGCTCGCTCGCATCCGTGCGATGACACGTCGTATGGAACATCTTTCTACTGCTTCAATCAGTCCCAATTTAGCTCATAATGGTGTTCGCATTGTCGAGCGTACAAGGGAGATTTATTGCGAAGATAATTTGGTACCAGTCACTGGCACAGAGTTTCAAATGATGAAGGTTTTGCTTGAAAGCGTTGGTGAAATCGTTTCGAAAGATCAACTCAGTCAAGAAGCACTTGGCAGGAAGCTCAGCCCATTTGATCGCAGTATCGACATGCATGTCAGCAATATTCGCAAAAAGCTGGGTAAATTTACAAGGAATGAAAAAATTAAAACGGTGCGTGGCGTTGGTTACATTTTTTTACAGGGAGAAGCGGATCCGTGACGCTTCTCCTGTCCAAGCTGAATCCATTTAATTACCTTGTAGGAAAAATTTTCATTTTTTTCTGGCTGACAATGAGCAGTACCGTTGTGCTGACCTATGTCACCACTTATCATGACTTTTCACAAGCAGGTCCACAAGTTGCCGATTCGGTTGAACTCAGTCATCTGGATCAAGTAGAAAAACGCGTTTTCAGACTATCAAATCTGCATCCAAACCGCGTCCGCCGTTGGATTGGTCCCCCACGAAATGGAGACCATGCCATCCTATACGATCTCCAAAACAAGATGTGGTACGCCCCACCACACTTGATCCATCAATTTAAACATGAGCGGTTGAATGAAATGTTGAGCAGCCGTCAAAGTTATCGCTGGAATGAAGAGAAGTTTTTTGTGATTGGCCCAAAAAAAGCGACCTTCAATCAGCGAGAATACCTACTATTTATCATCAACCGTAAACCCCCGACGTTCTTCTTTCAGGTCAGTCGCCTCCCCCTTAAATTAAAGTTAATGATTGAACTGCTCACAACAGCACTCTTCAGTTATATACTGGCCTACTCCATCGCAAGACCAATCAAACAGCTCAGAACAACCAGCCACCACCTTGCCTGCGGCGACTTGACGTCAAGGGCACATAGTGTTGCAAAACGAAACGACGAGCTAGGACAACTTGGAAAGGATTTTAATTTTATGGCAGAACAAATTGAGCGTCTGATTTTATCGCATAAGCGACTCATGGGTGACATTTCCCATGAGCTTCGGTCACCTCTCACGCGTTTACAACTTGCTTTAGGTTTAGCACAAAGTGCTGAAGGAGAGGATGTTGAAAAATATTTTAAGCGAATCGAAAAAGAAGCCAATCAATTGGAAACCATGATTGCAGATGTACTCACTTTATCTAGGTTGAACAGTGAAACACAACATTTAGATATCGCTGAAATGCCGCTCAAAACCCTCGTCTCTCCGATACTGGAAGATGCCAAGTTTGAGGCCCATGCAGCCGGTAAAAAATTTATCTCTGGAGCAATCCCTGATGTGATGCTTTACGTCGATGCGCAGCTCATGGCCAGTGCCATCGAAAATGTGATCCGCAATGCTATCAAGTACACGCATGATGGCACAACAGTATCCATTGATTTTCAGTGTTTGGAATGTCAAAACCAGGAACGCCAATTAATGATTGCTGTTCAAGATAATGGCCCTGGAGTTCCGTCAGAACATCTAGATAAATTATTTGATGCTTTTTATCGGGTCAGTGACTCTAGGCAACGAAAGACTGGCGGTGCAGGATTGGGGCTTGCAATTACTTCAAAAGCGATTGAAATCCATCATGGCGCAATCACCGCAGATAACCTTCATCCGAATGGCTTAAAAATCACAATACATCTTCCGATTCATCTCATGGAGTAATTGAGCAATACGCATTGTAGAATTAGAATAGATGCATGTTCTATTCTCATCTAAAAATCCATGAGTTTTAAGAAGAAATATCAGGATCATATTCAGCCCTTTTGGCAAAAGCACCTCAACAGAGCAGAATTCAAAACAGCGGATGGGATAACCATTGCATTTGCACATATTCCATTTGAACCGAGCAATACACAGCCATGTCGTGGAACCTGTGTTGTCTCCCCTGGACGCATTGAGTGTTACGAAAAATATCAGGAGCTGGCTTATGAGCTGCATGCTCGTGGCTATCATGTGTATATCATTGACCACCGAGGCCAAGGCCATTCCAGCAGACTGCTTTCAAATTTGCACAAAGGCTATGTGAAGAAATTTCATGATTATGTGGACGATCTCCACCAGCTGATCACTGAGTTTGTTCAGCCGAACGCTTCTGGCCCCCTGTTGCTGCTTGGTCATTCGATGGGATCCGCCATTGGAATGCGCTATATGCAAACATATCCCGATGTCTTTTACAAAGCGATTCTCAATGCACCGATGTTTGGGATCCACACCGGTGCAATCCCCCAAGGTTTTGCGAAAGCTATGGTACAGCGTATGTGGGAGCTGGAACAAAAAATTGGTGAGGAAAGCTGGTACTTTTTAGGGCAAGTGAACTATCAATCGAAGCCATTCCAAGATAATCTTCTGACCCATGACCACGAACGTTATGCTTGGCTGAAGGAGCTTTACGAAGACAATCCGGCAATCCAACTTGGTGGTGTAACCGTACATTGGCTACTTCAGGCAATTCGTGCGATGGATCAAATTCTCATTCAAGCAAATGAAACATTACCTGAATTACTCATCCTGCAAGCCGAGCATGATCAAATCGTTGATAACGAAGCACAAAACCAGTTTTGTCAAAAACGTTTTGGAAGCCAATGGCAAGAACATCTGAAGCTCATCCCAAATGCCAGACATGAGATTTTCATCGAAACCGATAAAAAAAGAACCCTTGCCTGGCGTTATATGGATGCGTTCTTAGGTCACGATTGAGGCGCTCCGTATATTTGCTCTGCGCGCTGGAAAAGTACCCATGAAGTAACAATATATTTGTCATTGGAGACTGGAATACTACCCCGGTGAGTATGGGTGAAATAGGCTGGTGCAATCACCATACTCCCCGCTTTGGGTTTAATCGAACGCTGCTGATAAAAGAAATCGGTTTCACCACCCTCTTCGACATCATTGAGATAAAACATAAATAACAACGCACGATGCAAGGCTTCATTCTGGTTGAGTTCAGGATAAACCTCGCTATGCCAGTAAGGGTAACCTCCTTTTCCTTTATCGTACTTCTGAGCATTAATATAGCCGAGACGAAATAACTGCTGCATCAACACATGCGATTGCGGTTTGCCTACTTCGTCGTAGTTTTCCTGGGTAAGTTTAACGGGTTGGCCTGTTTTTGGATGATGAACTGTAAGTCCAAAGGGACCAATCAGTAAAAAATGATACTTAGTAAAGTACTCGGCCATCATCTGTCCTGTTACATGAGAGATATGTTGCAGTTCATTTGCAAACTCTTGGTGTTTATTGAGGTAAATATCTTTACTGAGCTTTTTCGATGTATCGACACCACCACCGGTAATGCCTTGCTCTTGATGCGGGCTTTTTTCAAATTTTCGAATAAAATCAGTGCAAAATTCAGGGCTTAGCGCGTTTTCATACACCTCGATAAAGTCGGTCATCCTGCTTCCATCCCATCAAAAGTTCAATACCGCATCTTGCCAAAAAGATGCAAGCTGTACCAGAAAAAACTGACAATCAAACATTTACTTCTCTGGTTGAAGATCAATCATTGATTCAGAGGATCATTCTTGTATAGAATGCCGCACTCGCAAAACTCACAATCTATCGCCATAGTTTTAGCGTGAATAGTTTTATCGTGATTAGTTTTATTTTGAAAATTTTTATCGTGATTGCGAAATTGTCATCCTGCTTGAAAAAAGAAGTGAAGCATGCAGCAAGTCTTAGACCGAATCCTTGAAGAAACCCGGAAACTCAACCCACCAGGGCAAGTTGCCGACTATATTCCTGCTTTACAGCGGGTCAATCCAGATCAAATCGCATTATCTGTCGCAACAGTCGATGGTCAACAGTTTTCCTCTGGGGATTGGGATACGCCTTTTTCAGTACAGAGCGTTACGAAAATCTATTCGTTAATCCTTGCGATGTTTCGTGAGGGTGATTCACTTTGGCAACGAGTAGGGATGGAGCCTTCTGGTCAAGCATTCAACTCGATAGTCCAATTGGAGTGGGAACATGGGATCCCACGGAACCCGTTCATCAACGCAGGTGCGATTGTCGTCAGCGATGTTTTGGTTGAACGTTACTCTGCCAGTCGCACTGCTTATTTATCTTTCGTCAGACAATTAGCGAATAATGACAAAATTCGTATCGATCGAGATGTTTATCAGTCCGAAAAAGAACATGGTCATAGAAATGCTGCGCTCGCTCATTTGATGAAGAGCTTCCATAACTTGCATTCCGATGTACCGACAGTATTGGATCAATACTTTTATCAGTGCTCTGTCGCAATGACAACTCAAGACCTCGCGCATTCATTTGCCTTTCTTGCGAACAAAGGCATTTGCCCATTTACCAAGAAAACAATTACCACGGTCAAACAAACAAGACAAATCAATGCATTACTGTCCACCAGTGGCATGTATGATCAATCCGGCACTTTTGCATTTGAAGTCGGTCTTCCAGCAAAAAGTGGCGTCGGCGGTGGTATTGTCGCGATTATCCCAAATCAGGGTGTCATTTGTGCCTGGAGTCCAAAGTTAAATGAGTATGGAAACTCAGCTGCAGGTATGATAATGATCAAGCAATTGGTTGAGTCACTGGGACTTAGCGTTTATTAGGACTCTGATATGTTTCAAGAAATCATTAAACCAAGGTTTGTCGAAACCGACGCGCTTGGTCATATCAACAACACGGTACTCCCTGTCTGGTTCGAAGCAGCAAGAACCCCGATTTTCCAAATTCTTCGCCCCGATTTGGCCCTAGAAAAATGGAATATGATCGTCGCAAGAATCGACGTCGACTTTCACGGTGAGTTGCATTATGGTGATGACGTTGAGTTACGCACCTATATCAAACGAATCGGCTCTTCTTCTTTCGACGTCTTTCAAGAAGCTTGGCAAGGTGGAGAAAAGCGCGCTTCAGGCACAACGGTTATGGTGCATTTTGATCATCAGAACAAATGCTCCGTCCCACTCAGTGACGAACATAAAGCAACAATGCAGGCACACTTATACCCTGCGTGATCATTGCTCCTTCATATCAACCTTATCGCTCTTTATACATCCTCTTGTGTATAAGTTGAGGCTGTTTTTGCTGTAAATAAACAGTCTTCGATTCCTCTGTCTGAAACATCACCTATTGCAGGAAGAGCCGAGGTGTTAGATAATTCACACAATCAGTACTTTGTTTTTTGTTATTGTACTGGTTCGATTGAATAAGTGAGGAGCAAGATGACTGAAGCCGTCCAACAGCAAATGCCTGTCGAATTTACGGATAAAGCTGCACTAAAAGTGAAGCAGTTAATCACTGAAGAAGAAAACGAAGCACTGAAGCTGCGTGTCTACATCACTGGAGGTGGTTGTTCAGGCTTTCAGTATGGTTTTACTTTTGATGAAAACGTCAACCCGGATGATCTGCAAATTGAAAAAGAAGGCGTGACAATGGTCGTTGATGCGATGAGCTTACAATATCTCGTCGGTGGTACTGTCGATTACCTTGAGGGACTTGAAGGCTCGCGTTTTGTGGTCAATAACCCCAATGCAACAACAACTTGCGGCTGTGGTTCTTCATTTAGCGTCTGATCTCGCCCTTTTCTTTTCGGGTGTTCTACTCTTGTGAACACCTGAATTAAACTTAAATTTAACTTTTACTTAACAATGCGTCATACTTAGTCTCGAGGTATGACAACGCTGTCTTTTACCTCCTTTTTCACTGACAACAAAAGGAGTTCAAAGATGAACCTGTATTTTCAACTTTGCTCACGCTTGATCATGTTTTTGTCGATCACGTTGAGTACACTTTTCCTGCTACTCGCCCCATCTCAAAGTATTGCGCATGGCTATGTCGCCTTCCCCAAAGCAAGACAAGCCTTTTGCCAACAAGATGGTGGTTACTGGTGGCCACAAGATGGGTCAGCGATCCCCAACTCAGCCTGCCGTGCTGCATTTATCAAATCAGGCACTTATCAGTTTGTACAATCAATCGAGTTTGCTGCATTGGTTGCCGACTATCATAATATGAACGCCGTGAAGGCGAAGATCCCAGATCAAACCTTGTGTGCAGGTGGCCATGCGAAGAAATCCGGTATAGATGTTCCACACGCGAACTGGCAAACAACACAAATCATTCTAGATAACGCCAATCAGTTTGAGTTACTGTTCTTCGCAGCAACGCCGCATAATCCAAGTTTTTGGCAAATTTACCTTTCTAAACCAGAATTTGATCCTTCGAGTGATCTGCTCCATTGGGATGATTTAGATTTAATTGCTGAACGCGCCGATCAACCAACGGTTACAATTGATGGTAATCCTTACTACCGATTCAAGGTCAAAATCCCACAAAACAGGCAAGGCCGAGCAGTCCTTTATACGCGCTGGCAAAGAAACGATCCAGCGGGAGAAGGCTTCTATAACTGTAGTGACATTGTACTTGAAGATAACGTCACAGAGCCAACATGGCACCAACTCGCCCCAATGATTCAACCAGGACTATCCGCCAAAGCAGGAGAAGAGGTCTGGGCACGAGCCTTCGATCACAAAGGGGATGAACAAATGATCCAAAAAGTCCGCATCGATCAAGATAACGAAACTGACTTTATTTGGGCTGATACACTGGCACAGCAAATCAATCAAACATCCGATACGATTCAAGTCGGAGAATTAAACGCTCAAGGAACCATTGATTATAACGCAAGAAACCGACTCACGAATCGTGTTTATTCGAAGCATAAAAAGATGACATTTCGTTTAGATGTGCGTCAGCCCACAGACAATATGCCACCAAAAATCATCAATTTTTCAGAAAAGATCAACGTATTGAGTGGTCAAACTGCCACAATCCAAGTCGAAGCAACCGACGTCGATCAAGATCCATTATCATTCGAATGGTCTTTTCCAAAAGGGTTTTTCGTTCATCCTGAGGGTGGAAAGGAAGTGCAAATTACCGCACCTGCCCTTTCCCAAAGCCAAGCTTTTCATTACAATCTATCAGTCAGTGATGGACAATCGATCACAAAAGCGGATGGACAAATCATTGTGCAAAAAAGCACATTAGATTGTATTCAAACAGATCCAAATGCAGATCATTATCCTACTTGGGTGAATGGAAAAGCCTATCAAGAAGTCGATCGTGTCAACCATCAACAACTCATCTGGGCAGCAAAGTACTGGACCAAGGCTGAGCCTAGCTTTACCGCAGAGAGTTGGCAACTGAAGAGTCAAATCCAACAACCTTGGAAGCGCGAAGCATCATACCCAGAAAAATCGATAGTCCACTATCAAGATCGAAAGTGGCAAAACCAGTGGTGGTCAAAAGGGGATCAACCAGGGGAGACAAATGTTTGGGTTGATCAAGGTGCTTCACCTTGTAAACCATAAACCAAATACCGCTCGCAACATACACCGTGAGCGGTTATATATTGTCCTGATGTTGAGCAAGCTGCTTTAAAATTTCTAAACCCTGTTCTGGATGAATATTGTCTGGCTCAAATTGGGTCAGATTGAGTTTATTCAATAATGATTCAAATGTTGGAGAACTCCCCGCATAACCCATTTGCCAGTCTTGAAACATCGGACGTTCAATATACTCATATTGGCTAATCACGATGTCATCATGTCTAGGATCATCAACAATATCCAAATAAAGTTGATTGACGGTTTCTCTCTCCCCTTCCAAGGACTGTAGAAAGTACTGATTGTCATAGCACAGCATGCCACACAGCCCCAGCTTTTGATTATTTGTTCTGGCAATAGTCAAAATGTCTTTTAAATCAGCAAGTGTCATCGTACGTGTCGCACGGCTAAAATAAGTTAAACGAACAAGCTTCATTATAAAAACCCGTTTCAGGTACACTTTATTGAAGGATAGTTGATAATAAAAGGATAAGAAATCGGCCGGAACAAGTCCTATGCTCACACTTCATATTCTCAATTTTAGCCAGTCACCCGAGAAGATCGTCGAATATATACCATCACAGCACCCTATCACACAGGTTGATCAGGTGAAACCGCTGAAGAAACAACTCCGCCGTGATGATACATACATGCTATTGATGGATCTCGATTGTTCCCAAACCGAAATAAAATCACTCATTGGCTATATCAGAGAAGGGCTTGCGAACCCCGTGATGGGGATCTTGCTTTATGGATCCAATGCAGTCAATCAGGACATCTCGGACTGTTTAGCTTTAGGGGCTGATCTTTGGCTTGATCTTTCATCTGTTGAACCACCAATCATACAAACGCAAGTCGAGCGCTTCATTAATAAGATACAGATCAATCATCAAGCACTCGTTCAAAGTCAGTTGCAAACCAACCTCCTTGTTTCCGTGACCCAGTTTTCTGAAAGCCGATCCCCTATGCAAGAACTGATAGCGGCATTTTCACAATCTCTTCATTCATTTTGTCATGCTCATGCAACTGTGGTTGTTCAAAGTGATGCCAATGAAACATGCTTGGTAAACCATACGATTGCCTTTCCTCTCCCATTCCCCGAACCTGTCCAAACAGCAGTCACAACCTACGCCAGTAAGTCATTCAAGTATCAGACACCAGATATTGATCTTTTTTCAGATGAAACGAGCCCTCCGCATATCGCTGAGCACCTTCGCACGAATATTGGTGCCTCCCTCGCTTTTCCGCTTGTCATTTACGGAAAAAACCTTTGTTCAATCCTTTGTTTTATTGATGAGAACAAAATGGGAAATATCACGGTAGAAAATATTTCAGTCATGAAAGATGCGGCAAAACAATTGCGTGTATTGATGGAGCGTCGATATTCCGAAAACCGTCTGAAGTCTCAATATCAACGCCTTAAATCA
Source organism: Algicola sagamiensis DSM 14643 (assembly GCF_000374485.1). Taxonomy (GTDB): domain Bacteria; phylum Pseudomonadota; class Gammaproteobacteria; order Enterobacterales; family Alteromonadaceae; genus Algicola; species Algicola sagamiensis. The sequence goes on along the minus strand of NZ_KB894492.1, from coordinate 415,998 downwards.
ACACTATCAGAGCTGGAGATGACCAAAGATCACCTGATCCATGTTGAGAAGATGGCATCTGTTGGGAAGATGGCAGCGGGGATAGCACATGAAATTAATAATCCTCTTTCTTACGTCCTCAGCAACTTCAGTCCTTTGGATGAATATATTGATACCATGGTTCAGATGCTGCAACTCCATGATCAACTCATGTCCTCACTCAAATCGATACCTTCCTCAGACATGCATGAACAAATTAAGAAAAATATTGAAAGCTTTCAAAAAGAAAGTGACATTGATTTTATCTATGAGGATATTCGTGCCATCGTCAATGATTCTCGAGAAGGGTTATTACGTGTGAGAGATATTATTAGCGATCTCAGTAAATTTTCTCGCAAAGTACCACTTGAGTCTGCTTCCTTTGACTTATTTGAGCTTGTTGATGAAACGCTTCGTATTTTGAAATACGAGCTGCAAGATGCCTGTCAGGTCCAAGTTGATGTTGAGAAAGATGTCGAAATCATTGCTCATCGTGGGTTCGTTCAGCAAATACTGACAAATTTACTCAAAAATGCAGCACAGGTACTCAAAGAGCTCGACAAGCCCATTGATGAGAGGACGATTGAGATCCAGCTTCAGCAGGATAAAGCGTATTACCGTTTGTTCGTTATTGATAATGGACCAGGGATGCCTGCATCAATCATGAAGCAGATTTTTGATCCATTTTTTACCACGAAGAAAATTGGCAAAGGCGTCGGCCTTGGTCTATCCGTCTGTTACGACCTTGCCATCAAAATGGGAGGAACATTGACTGTCGAATCAGAGGAAAACACATCGACGCATTTCTGTTTATCGTTACCCTTAGACCCCAACCAACAAAAAGAGTGACTTTTTTGAATACAAAATTAATGCTATTTTCCTATAACTGTGTTAAGTATATATTTTGTAAAAAAGTGAAATTGAGTTAATTTTGTTGTCCCTATAAATATTCTTCCGTATTTAAATAGGAAACAACCCAAACTTAACTGTATGTTTTCGGTAAGGCGAATAATATAACTCATTGAGTTAAAAAGTATAGTGCTATCAAAGTTAATCCAATTGCAAGATTAAACTGAATGATAAAGTAAAAGCCACTTTTTCCCTGACTTATACTCCAGTTATTATGACGAAGATAGCAATACCAAGCTAAGCACATAATGATCGGTAATAAGAATAAAAATCGGAACATAAGATGGTTTTCTCCTTTGAAACAACCGAATAGTCAGGTGTTTTAATCAAGTCATCAGGCTTAATCAATAAGCGTTAATAATTTTATTTTTCCAGAATATGTACAATTGGATTTCAGCACAAAACTCATACTTTTTACATTGCCCATTAGTCTTATACGCTGTAAAATTTCATTTTTGTCATCTATACCTTTTATAAGATAGATAACACTTTATTAGAACTTTTTTGGCAGATTTTTTAACCGTCCTTTTTAGGGCATCGTAGTACATGGGGTAAATTGGGAGTAATCAGTAATGATGGGTAAAACAGTCTCCTCAGACGAAAATAGCAAACTCACCGCTTGGCTAAAGGAAAAGCGTCATGAAAAGGGTCACACTATGCGAAGTCTTGCTAAAATCTTAGGCACACTACATTCTTTCGTTGGCAAAATCGAAAATCAAGAACGCCGTCTCGACGTCATTGAGTTTGTTCGATATTGCCAAGCGTTAGAAATCGATCCTCAAGAAGGATTGAAGCATGTCTTAAAAGGATAATTTAATCCTGTCGCTGGTACCATTGGCTTCGGCTTAGTAGGACAATGAGTACCAAAGCAGGGATGCCCATTAACGCAGTGAAATAGAAAAATTTTTCATAGCCAAGCGACGTAACCATCACACCAGACGAGCCCCCTACAAACTTCGGAAATAACAGCATCACAGAGCTAAGGACTGCATATTGTGTCGCTGAAAATTCCTTATTCGTGATATTTGATAAAAATGCGATAAATGAACTCGTAGCAATACCTGCACTCAGATTGTCCATGGAGATCACCCCAGTCAACCAAAGTGTATTAGGACCGATAACAGATAATTGAGCAAAGAGTATATTTGTGACTGCTGAGAGCAGCCCGCCCAAAAACAAGACCTTCAGTGTTCCAAAATAGTGTGCAAGCAAGCCACCAACAGCCGCACCAACCAAGACCATGATCACACCGTAAACCTTAGAAATTGCTGCAACCTGGGTTTTTGTAAAACCAACATCCACATAAAATGGATTGGCCATCACACCTAAAACAATATCTGACAAACGGTATGTCGCAACGATCCCAGCGATAAGTAACGCATGCTTCCAATGAAAGCGTTGAAAGAAATCACGAAATGGTGTGATAAAGGATTCAATAAATGATAGCGTTTTCGACTCTTTTGCAATGTTTGTAGGCTCAGCAGCAAAAAAGGTTGTCACCAAACCAATCATCATTATCACAGCAAGTACCTGATAAGTACTTTGCCAAGCAGATAAAGTATACGCTTCATTTCCATTGGCAAAAAAGTCAGCCAGTAATAAAGCGCCAGCCGATGCCATGATCATTGCAAAGCGGTAACCGATTAAATAAGACGCAGCTAATAGTGCTTGATCATCTTGTTCAGCAACATCAATGCGGAAACCATCAATCAGTGCATCTTGTGTTGCAGAAAAAAATGCCAAGCAGAGCGCGCAAGCAGCCAATACGATAACACTTTGATTTGGATCCTGAAAACTCATAAATAGGATCATCAATATCAAACCAATTTGAGTGCAGATCAACCAGCTTCGACGACGGCCAAAATTTGCCCCAAAGAAATTGATCCGATAGCGATCCAATAAAGGTGCCCAGATCCACTTTAAGGTATAGGGCAAAGAGACCAGGCTTAATAAGCCAATGAGTTTACGATTAATATCGGCTTCTGCTAACCAATACGAGAGTGTTGAAAACACCAGCATATAAGGTAGACCAGCAGCGAATCCAAGAAATAAAAAAACAAAGAATTGAGGTGTCCGAATAGATTCCGAAACAACCTTCAGTTTATTCACAAACATGGTTGCATACATATAGATACGACTCGAGTAAAAATAGTAGAGACGGTATTCGCTTATGGACGAATACCGCAAAATTCGGTGAGTTCCGTTCTGTAGCCTGTCAACACACGGATGCAGGTTTGAATTTCATGTTGGACTTGTTCATCTTCTAATAAGATCCCTTCCGACCAGAAGTTGACTTGATGTAACAAGTGCCAAAAGACCTTTTCTTTCGTAGAATAAGGCTGATTGGGGGCAATTTCCAAGACCGACCACTCTTCCAGCGTATCCCAAGTAAATAGGTTTATCTCAGAGTACGGGATCCGGTTTGCGAGGAATGCACTGACATAATAGGCAAGTTGCCTTCCTTTGAGCTCAATAAATTCATGTATGTTCAAAGCTTATTCTCCTAGATCCTTAGGAATTATTATTCTTTTCCCTTCCGAGCAAACGAGAAACTGTGCCTGATCGAATATGCCATGTTTGATCGAAAGGACGAAACACGATTTTAGTATAGCCAGTTTTTCCCAAGCAGAGAGATCGTTTCAGAATAAGCAAAGAACCGAACTTACTTGGCTCGGGGTTTGACTGGCATTACCTCCACCTTTTTTAGGATAAGCGGTTCAACGGGTACATCTGGCCATCCTAATTTAGGATGAACATCGGTTTCTACTACCCCCATTTTTTTGAGAACATCCTGTCCTTCGACAACTTCTCCAAAAACACAGTATCCCCAATTTCTGCCAGGATCCAGATTCCGATTATCCGAAAGATTAAAATAAAATTGACGAGTTCCAGAATGAGGATCTCGTTGCCTCGCCAGTGCAATTGTCCCGGTGCCGTTCTTGAGGCCATTCCCTGATTCATTAAAAACTGGCTTATTCGTTGGTAACGCATCATATCCATTTGAATACCCCCCTCCTTGAACAACAAAATCTTCAATGACACGATGAAAGACGGTGTTTTCGTACGATTTGTCTGACACATACGATAAGAAATTATTCACTGTCAGTGGTGCACGAAGGCGATTTAACTCGACAATGATCACGCCTTGATTGGTGGTCATTTTGACTTGAGGAAATAGGTTTCCTTCTTGTACTTTCGCGCCATCAATTGCTGCAAACGCTTTTACAGCAAAAAGAATGAAGCTGATCAGTAAAAGTTTTTTCATGAAAAATCATCCTTTAGATGTGAACGTAACTCAGGATCTTTGAGCAGATCATTCAACACTTTTTCGATCAAACGATTTGTTTCCGTTTCAATTTGATTCGCATCCACTTTGAGCGAGTTTGTGTATTTACTTGTACGTACATAGGTCTTCTTAAATGCAGTGTTATTTGATTTTACAACCACTTGTAACTCTAATATCCCTTCAAGGCGAAAATCAATCGGCTTCTGTAACACATGCGTTGAAAGTCTAAGTATATTCACAGTCAACGTTTTTGGGCTATCTGGATTGAGCGTAGCATGACCTGACTGCCAATATTCACGGAGTTGATTTTCAATTTTTGGTGCGACTGGCTGCGTGCTTTTTACCCAATATGTGGGTTCACCGGATTCTTTGATTTCCGCAATCCCTTTATTTTCTCGGTGATCATTGACTTGAAAATGAAAAGACATATTCGAGAAAAAGTAAGGCTGCACTGTGTTTGTGGTGACAGGATTAATGATCACATTCGGGATCCTGGATGAACATCCCGACAGGATCACCAAAAATAAATACGGGAGAAGGAACTTAGTTTTCATTTTATCAACTCCGTTTCGTTGCACTTAAAATAACAAATTTATGATTCGATGCCACTGTTGTGACATTCCCAAAAATTCTTTTGAGTTTCACGTGGTAACCTAAATGTCGATTTCCAACAACCCTTAATTCACCACGGGACCGAAGTACTCGCTTCGCATCTTGAAACATCTGCCATGCAATATGATCAGTCACTGCATTTTGCTGATGGAAGGGTGGATTACACAACACTAAATCCGCTTGTCCAGAGGAAAGCGATGAAAGACAATCATCAACGACAAAGTTTGCATCTTCTTCTCTTGTGATACAGTTTTCCTGAACGTTTAACCTTGCTGATTCCACCGCCATATGCGATTCATCAACAAATGTAACCTGCGCAACCTGTGGGCATGACTTGAGTAAATGCACTCCTAAGACACCATTACCACACCCCAGATCAATCACACGAAGTGCATCACCAACTGGAAAAATATGCGGCAAAAACGCACGCGCTCCAAGATCCAACTTTTCATTAGAGAAGACATTTGCATGGTGGTGAAGTTTCATTTGATATTCAGGAACTTCAAAATAAGTTTGAAATGTCCCATGATCGATACCTTTTTTCGCTGTTTCTAAAAAAACAAGACGAGATTTCTTCACTGCAAGAGATGTCGATACATCCGTAAAATAAAGTTCCATACGTTTGAGGAGCTTAACTGGAATGTCTTTTGCTTTGCCTGAAAGGATCACTTGTGTTTTGCTTAAGTCCCACCCACTCATCATCGCGAGTAAATATTCTAAATAGCGAATTTGTTTTGGCAACTTGATTAAGATGTAGTCGAAATGTGCTTTCACTTCATCTAATGCACTGAGTAGCGGTGGTAGAGTTTTCTCAGGGAAGTTTTGTCCGAAGTTATGTTCAATGCCAAGTTGACTCACTTTAGAATCCGTCATCACCATCGTTTTTTGCTCTGCAAATAAACAAGTGAGTGCGCCAAATGTATCATTGATTAAAAGCAATCGGGTATCGGGCTTTAATCCTCGTTGAACCACTTCTTCATACAGCAACTCATCAGCAGCATCCCATGCAAGGAGGCTCCTGTTTTTTTGTTGGGGCGGATATCGATCGAGGGTCAAGACACGATCATTCATGGTAAACTGGTTATTCATCGAAAATTTTCAGGCATCAAAAAGCAATGGCGTATTGTCGCACCTTTGAAATCGAGACTCTAGCACCAAATAAGGAACAATTGACGGCTGACATTTGGTGGCAACCCAAGTTTCTATCCTCAGTTTGTGCCAGTCAGCTTTTTGAACAACTTAAGAAAGAGATTATTTGGGAGCAACCTCAGATTCGAATGTTTGGGAAAATGGTCCGCATTCCTCGTTTACAAGCGTGGTATGGTGATGATAGTGCAACCTATCAGTATTCAGGTCTCACCAATCAGCCACATCCTTGGACTGATACATTACTTGCTTTAAAAACAGAACTTGCAGCATATCTTCAACAACCGCTTAATAGCGTCCTTATCAACCTATATCGTGATGGAGAAGACAGTATGGGTTGGCACCGTGATAATGAAAAAGAACTTGGTGAACGTCCCCTGATTGTTTCGATTAGTTTGGGTACTCCAAGACGATTTTTACTCAAAAATCGAAAGACAGACGAACGAATTGAGCGCTTACTTACCCCCGGAAGTTTACTGGTCATGGAGGGAGACTCACAAGAAATTTGGCTCCATAGCGTACCTAAAATGAAACGCGTCTTGTCAAGCAGAATTAACCTTACCTTTCGTTATATTCACCCGTAAAATTGTCTTGGAAAAATATAACCTGCACCCGCAACAGCTTAGTTAAAAATGGCAAAAACTTTTCGGAATAAGCATGATATTATGTCCGCATCACACTACAGTATTGAATATGAAAATCATGAAGGAGGCTTGGCATGATCATTCAGAATGAAATCGAACGCAAATTGCTGGAAGCCTTTGAGACCCAGCATCTGGAGGTATTGAACGAGAGCGAGAAACACAATGTCGCTCCGGGTTCTGAATCTCATTTTAAGGTGACGATTGTCACCGATGCCTTTGCCGGGCTTCGCTTGATCCAGCGCCACCGTCAAGTCAATGAACTATTGGCTGATGAGTTAAAAAAAGATATTCATGCTTTGGCATTACATACGTATACGCCACAAGAGTGGTATGAGTATTATTCCGAAGAACCACCTCCATCCCCGAGATGCTTAGGCGGCTCTAAACGTGAGAAAGCGTCCTTGTGACGCTTTTTTTGTCCCTATATCTTTCCTATCGTTCCTTTTTCTGTTACTTATTTCTCTTCCTATAAGAATTAAAACATAAAGAATACCCTATGAAGTTGCTCGTCGTACTTGAACGTCATCTTCAGGCACTGATCCGTGTCCTTGGACAGTCCATCGCCTGGTTGACGTTCATTATGGTCATTCTGACCTGCCTGATTGTGCTGTTGCGCTACGGATTCAACCTCGGTTGGATCTGGTTGCAAGAGCTCGTTTTATATATGCATGCTGCCGTGTTTATGTTAGGCGTCAGTTATGCCTTTCAAAAAGATCAGCATGTCCGCGTGGATATCTTTTACCGAAGTTTCTCAGCAAAAACCAAGCATTTGGTGAATCTGTTTGGGCATATTTTTCTTTTATTTCCAGTCAGCATTCTCATTTTGTGGTTTAGCTGGGACTATGTTGCGATGTCTTGGCACATCAAAGAGAGCAGCCCTGAAACAGGTGGTCTCCCATTCGTTTATCTTCTAAAGAGTTTGGTCCCTATGATGAGCTTGCTTCTCATGATTCAAGGCGTTGCCAGCTTCAGTGGCTGTATTCTTGCCCTTTATCGCATCAAACATGAAACAAACGACAAGGAGGATAAGGCATGGAATGGTTAGCGCTGATCATGTTTCTATTTGTATGTTTGATATTGTTGCTTGGATACCCTGTCGCATTTAGCCTTGCAGGGGCATCACTTATCTTTGCAGGGCTTGGTATTGCAATCGGTGCATTTGATGACAGCTTTATTCACCTCCTGCCCAATCGAATTTACGGCGTTATGATTAACCCAACACTCATGGCTGTACCATTATTTGTTTTTATGGGTGTTGTCTTAGAAAAATCACAAGTCGCAGAGCGTCTCCTTGATGCAATGGCACAAGCCTTTTCCGGAGTCAAAGCTGGCCTTGGTATTTCTATCACACTTGTTGGGATGCTACTCGCTGCCAGTACCGGAATTGTCGGTGCCACAGTTGTCACTATGGGATTACTTTCCCTACCCGCCATGCTCAAACATGGATATTCCGCCCAGTACTCTTCCGGAATCATTGCTGCAACAGGCACACTTGGACAAATTATTCCTCCTTCAATCGCACTCGTCCTGTTAGGTGATGTGATTTCCAGTGCTTATCAACAAGCTCAACTGAAACAAGGTATCTTTAATCCAGAACCTGTGTCTGTTGGTGAATTGTTTGCAGGTGCTGTGATCCCAGGGCTGATTTTGGTTTTACTTTATATGTTGTATTCATTTGGACTCGCCACATTCAAGCCTGCATCCATACCTGAGATGGATAAAACACAATCACGATTCCCACTCAAATCCTTGCTGAGCGCACTACTTCCCCCCCTTGTCCTCATTGTACTAGTTCTCGGTAGTATTCTTGCGGGGTTTGCAACACCAACAGAAGCCGCTGGGGTCGGTGCAACGGGTGCATTACTGATTGCTGCTCTTCATCGAAAGCTCTCACTAAAGACTTTACAGGAAATTTGTGTCTCAACACTCCATGTTACAGCAATGGTCTTTATGATCCTGATAGGCGCAAGCTTGTTCTCGCTTGTTTTTCGTGGTTTTGGTGGTGAAGAGCTTATCCATCAGTTCTTTGCAAACCTGCCAGGGGGAGTGATTACCGCAACACTCATCGTCATGCTGATCATGTTTCTGCTCGGTTTTATTTTAGATTTTATTGAGATCACCTTTGTCGTTGTGCCTCTCGTTGCCCCCGTACTGCTGGCTATGGGATTGGATCCGGTTTGGCTCGGGATCATGATTGCCGTCAATCTGCAAACATCATTTTTAACGCCCCCCTTTGGCTTTGCACTTTTTTATCTGCGGGGTGTTGCACCCGACTCTTTACCAACACGTGCAATTTATCAGGGTGTGATCCCATTTATTTTCTTACAGCTGGTACTGATGGCAATGATGGCCTATTGGCCCATCTTGACAACATGGCTACCCGATACAATTTATAAATCATAAGGATAATAAGAATGACAAAACAACTGATCTCCCTGCTCTGCTTTGTGATGTGTTGCAGCATCTTTATTACAGGGTGTTCGAAGGAAAAAACAGAATCAGGACAATCTCAGAAAGCACAAAAAACCTATCAATGGAAAATGGTCACCAGTTGGCCAAAGAACTTTCCAGGGATTGGTGTTGCACCTGAACGGTTCGCTAAAAATGTTGAAGCCATGAGTAACGGTCGTCTAAAAATCAAAATTTTCGGTGCTGGTGAGTTAGTTGCCGGGCTGGAAGTCTTTGACGCTGTTTCTTCTGGCAGTGCTGAAATGGGGCACAGTGCCGCTTATTATTGGAAAGGGAAAATCCCAGCAGCACAGTTTTTCACTGGGATCCCATTTGGCATGAATGCGCAGGAAACCAATGGCTGGCTTCATTATGGGGGCGGTATGAAACTCTGGGAAGAGTTGTACGAACCTTTCAATCTTATTCCAATGGCGGCGGGCAATACAGGTGTTCAACTTGCAGGTTGGTTTAAAAAAGAAATCAACAGCGTTGATGATCTCAAAGGTCTCAAAATGCGTATCCCTGGCTTAGGCGGCGAAGTCCTTAAAGAATTAGGCGGGATCCCAGTTGCACTGGCTGGCGGTGACTTATTTGCGTCGCTTCAATCTGGAGCTATAGATGCAACAGAATGGGTTGGCCCATACAACGATTTAGCATTTGGCTTCTACCAAGCAGCAGATTACTACTACTACTCAGGCTGGCACGAGCCAAGTGCAGTTCTTGAGCTTATCGTCAACAAAAAGGCTTTTGAATCCTTACCGAAAGATCTTCAAATGATCGTCAAAGTCGCCGCACGCGCTTCTAACCAAGATATGTTGGATGAATACACAGCCAGGAACAATGATGCTTTGAAACAACTTGTAGAACAGCACAACGTCAAACTCAAGAAGTTCGATGATGAATTGATCCGAACGCTCAAAAAGACCATGCAGGCTGTCATTGAAAAAGAAGTCGCCAAAGATCCACAAATGAAAAAAGTATGGGACTCTTACAGCGACTTCCAGAAAAAAGCGGTTGAATATCATCGCATTTCAGAGATGGAGTATTATTTGAATCGGGATAAATAACTGTTTTCTTGATCTGTTTAGATACACTGACACATGAAGAAACAGAAAGGGCTGAAACTCATACATGACTGGTTGGGGCAAAAATAATCATCAAAATAACCCTTTATTACGATTTATTTTTGAGTCCAACCAAATTAAAAATGAATAAGACTGTTAATGCGTGAAGCAATCATGAATATGCAAAAATCTTATTATTGGAAATCAACAAACAGTCAAGGAAGGACAAATGAACTAATTGAAATTGAAGAAATACAGTGCACTAATATCAACGGAGGTTCTCAGAATGAACATCCTATATCAATCCCTTTACTAAGCGTAAACGAAAATGACTTTGGTGGTGGCTATGACCCTTGAGCAACACATATGAGCATTGATTATTTTCTCACTTTTGAAAACCAGATACACAACTTCTTATTTGGCTTGCTTATCTTAACTTTCTTGTTGCACCGAAAGGATGATAGCTTTCTATCAACGATTGTTGTCTTATGTTTGATCAGCTTTATGGGGATTGCTGTCTCTCCTTCCTTATTAGAGGTAAGCTCAAAACCACACATATTAAGTAAACTTGCTTGGCATGGCAGCCATGCTTTGATTGTTCTCTTTGGTATTGGGTTACTTCAATTACTACATGAACAACGGCAAATCACAATCGGCATATATGGAAAGGTTGTGATTCATGCATACGCCATTATCATCATTCTTCATTGTATACGCTTCATGGTAAAGGCAGTGATAGGACTCCAGTCCACTATATTTAGAGACATCTACCAATATGGCATTTTTGGGATCAATATCTTTGTCGTGGTTATAGGGTTAGTCGGACTGTTCGCTATCACTTTTCAAAAGATCATCTTAATCAACCAATCTAATATTGAAGTCAAAACATGGTCTGATAAACCAACTGATTGAAGGTACATTTCTCTTTATCGAGAAATAATCTTTCAGTCGCGCCTTTTTTTCATCTAATCAGATCTGTTTTTCACACAGAAGTCGCTACACTATCGGTCAATTCTGATAAATTACAGATCCGTTTTGACAGGAAAACCACCAATATGATTATTCAACCAAAGGTTAGGGGTTTTATTTGTACGAATGCACACCCAGCTGGCTGTGCTGCCAATGTACAAGAGCAAATTGCTTATGTGAAAGCGCAAGGTGAATTCAAAGATGGTCCGAAGAATGTTCTTGTGATCGGTTCTTCAACTGGGTATGGCCTTGCTTCTAGAATCAACGCAGCATTTGGTGCAGGTGCAAAAACATTGGGTATTTTCTTCGAAAAAGCACCCACAGAAAAGAAAACTGCGACCGCTGGCTGGTATAACACAGCAGCATTCCAAGCTGCGGCTGAAGAAGCAGGACTTTGGTCAAAGAACATCAATGGTGATGCTTTCTCTGATGAAGTGAAAGAAAAAGCACTTAAAGTCATCCGCGAAGAAATGGGAAAAATTGACCTTATTGTTTACTCCCTTGCTTCACCAAGAAGAACACACCCAAAAACTGGTGAGACGTTTAACTCAGTATTAAAGCCAATCAATCAAGCCTATGAAGTGAAGAACCTCAACACTTCAAAACGCGAAATTGAAAGCATGACCGTCGAGCCTGCTTCTGAGAAAGAAATTCAGGACACAATTGCTGTTATGGGTGGTGAAGATTGGGAAATGTGGCTTGATGCACTCAAAGGTAAAGATTTGCTTGCAGACAACTGCCAGACACTTGCCTACACCTATATCGGTAAAAAACTGACTTGGCCAATCTATGGGAAAGCAACCATTGGACGTGCAAAAGAAGATCTTGATCGTGCAGCATCAGCGATTACAGATCGCTTATCAGATATCCAAGGTCATGCCTATGTATGCTCACTCAAAGCGCTTGTGACTCAGGCAAGTTCTGCGATTCCTATTATGCCTCTATACATTTCATTGCTTTACCGTGTCATGAAAGAAGAAGGCACTCACCAAGGATGTATTGAGCAAATCCACGGATTATTCCAACAGCTTGCCGATGCTGAAGGACACAAAGACGCGGCAGGAAGACTCTGTATGGATGGGAAAGAACTCGCTGACCACGTTCAAAACAAAGTTGAATCACTTTGGAATGAAGTCACGACAGAAACCATTGATACATTGACAGATTACGAATGTTATCATGCAGAATTCCTCAAACTTTTCGGTTTTGGAATTTCTTCTGTCGACTATGATGCCGATATTTCTCCGCTTGCGCCGATTCATCAACTCATCGACTAATTGATATTGAGGTGAATCTGTAAAAAGATGAATCAGTTACCCCGAATTGACCAGCAAAGCGTCAATTCGGGATTTAAGAACAATTCTCATTCCGGTAAACTACTCCGTCGGCTTTGGTCGCAAATAATAAATACTCGTCTCGCAATATGCGTGCATCATATTGCTTTATCAAACAAATTGAAGGTTGTATTACTCCCATGGAAGTCACATTTTCTGATTCTGCGTTGTCGCTTCTTCCGGCAGTGCTTTCATTAGGACTCGCGATCATCACGCGTAAAGTCCTTCTCTCGCTCGGATGCGGTATTCTGGTTGGTTCGTTGATGCTCAATCAATATGATCCACTCCTCACCATCCAATACATTGGAAATCTATTTAAAGGGTTATTTTGGAGCGAGGATGGCCTGAATACAGGGAAAGTCTTTATTCTCTTATTCCTATTGCTCTTGGGCATGATGACCAGTCTGATGATGGTCAGTGGTGCAACACGCGCATTCGCAAACTGGGCACGAAAACGCATTCAAACAAGACGATCCAGTATGATGCTTACCGCATTTTTGGGTATCTTTATTTTTATCGACGATTACTTTAACAGTTTGGCAGTCGGTGGCATTAGCCGCCCGCTCACGGACCACTACAAAGTATCACGTGCCAAACTCGCATATTTGCTGGATTCAACAGCCGCATCCATGTGTGTGATCATGCCACTCTCCAGCTGGGGTGCGTTTATCATCACAGTCATCGATGATATTTTGAAAAAACATGAAATCCAAAGTGCATCAGCACTTGGTACTTTTATGGAAGTCGCATTTCTCAATTACTACGCCATATTCGCATTAATTATGGTGCTCTTCGTCGCATGGTTTAACCTCAACCTGGGTCCAATGGCTGAAGAAGAAAAAGCGGCAGCAAATGGTCAGCTATTCAATAAAGAAAAAGGTGTTCCAGCAGGAACTATCACTGATTTACCAGAGCATGATCACGGAAAACCTCGCGATCTTATCATTCCAATCCTCACATTAATCGGCGCAACCATTTTCTTCATGATCCAAACAGGTTTGAGTTCACTGTCAGCTGATGGCAAAGCACTCACACTGATGGGTGCCCTTGAAAACACTGATGTTGGTACCTCTCTTCTTTACGGTGCAGTTTGTGGTGTCCTCATCACACTCGCGATGGGTCTTGTGAATAAAGTCTCTGTGCCGAATACAATGCAAGGCCTGTTTCATGGTGCAAAGTCCATGCTCCCAGCCATTTATATCCTGCTTTTTGCATGGGGTATTGGCAATATCATTGAAGCGATGGAAACAGGTAAATACTTGTCCAGTTTTGTTCAAGGAAATATCTCACCTGCGATGTTACCGATGATCCTGTTCATTCTATCCGGCATCATGGCTTTTGCGACTGGAACAAGTTGGGGAACGTTCGGCATCATGCTTCCAATTGCGGGCAGTATTGCCGCAACGACTGACCCAACACTCATGATCCCAATGCTATCAGCGGTGTTAGCTGGATCTATCTTTGGTGATCATGCTTCACCCATTTCAGATACCACAATTCTGTCATCCACAGGTGCCAGCTGTCATCATATCGATCACGTTGTCACTCAGTTGCCTTACGCGTTCATCATCGCAGTCGTCAGCTTGGTCGGCTATGGCGCGTTAGGCTTTACGGGATCTGCGCTTGTTGGCTACATTGCAGGAGGTATTTTCTTTATGGTTCTGATGCTGGTTTTAAAGAAGAAGTACGCCGAGTAATTAAACACTAACACTGCCGCCAATTGTGCTTTTTTGCATCGATTGGCGGCGATTTTGCTAAACTTATATTTTAAGCAGCAAGGTCATTCTATGCATACAAAGCGACTCTTCTTTGCCTTTAATCCACCTGATGATTTAAAACTAGATGTTCATGGATGGTGCCAACAATCTCTACAATGCGAAAATCCGCACCCAATCCCATATGAAAACTACCATGTCACGGCATTGTTTTTAGGCGCTGTCTCAGAGCAACATCTCAATGATTTGTATTCAATAATGGAAACCTTCGAAGGAGAGGCATTTGATCTCTGTTTTGATGAAGTCAGTTATTGGAAGCGCCCCCGTATTTTGTGTTTGACCACCTCCGTCATTCCGATTCAAGCGAAACAAGCTGCGCATTCGCTCGCAGAAAGTGCCAATCAATATGCTTCTCCTCATATTCATAAAACTTATCGACCTCATATCACGCTCTCTCGCAAAGAAAAAAAGCTCATCCAACCGGACGTACAGCCGCAATTTCGCTTTCATATTGATCGTGTTGGATTATTTGAATCAAGACAATATACAGAGGGCACCAAATATATTTGTCTGAAAGAGAAATATCTGCTCTCGCAATAAAATTTTGCACTGTTATGGTAGACTTACGCCCATATTTTAATTTTCAGAATCAATTGAGCAGCACCATCTATGCAAGCAAGAGGTAATTTATTCGTCCTATCCGCACCCAGTGGTGCAGGGAAATCCAGTCTAATTAAGGCACTTCTTGAACGGTATCAAGATATTGCTTTGTCTGTTTCACATACCACAAGAGCATCAAGAGAAGGAGAGGTCGACGGAACTCATTACCACTTTGTTGATCAAACGCAGTTCCAGCAACTCGTGGATGACGACAATATGTATGAATGGGCACAGGTGTTTGGCAACTTCTATGGTACCTCGAAAAAGGCCATTGACGACCAACGCAACAATGGACTGGATGTATTTCTTGATATCGATTGGCAAGGTGCTCGTCAAGTGAGAGAAAAAGATCAGACCGCAATTACAATCTTCATTCTTCCACCATCAGTCGAAGAGTTACGACGCCGATTAAATTCCCGTGGACAAGATAGCGAAGAAGTGATCGAAGGAAGAATGAACGAAGCACAGTCTGAAATTTCCCACTACAATGAATTCGATTTCATCTTGGTGAATGACGATTTTGAAGAAACGCTGACACAACTCGAGCAGATCATTTTTGCTCATCGTCAGTCTCGTGATTATCAGATCGAAAAATATGGTGAAATGATCAAACAACTATTGGCTAACCAGTAGTCATTTAGTACACTATTATGTCTTGTAAAAAATTCTGAATGTGTTGGAGTTCTCATGGCTCGCGTAACTGTTGAAGATGCAGTAGATAAAATTGGTAACCGCTTCGATTTGATCCTTGTCGCAGCACGACGTGCGCGTCAGCTTGCGGTAGAGGGTAAAGATCCTTTAGTCGAAGTCGAAAATGACAAGCCGACTGTCATCGCTTTAAGAGAAATTGAATCTGGCTTGATTAACAATACCTCAATGGATGAACAAGAGCGTATTGAGCAAGAAGAACAAGAAGCAGCTGAGTTCGCCGCTGTGGCTGCAATTGTTGGTAACAACAAATAATCGGATGAATGTCCTCCTGCCAGCACATTAGTGCTGGCTTTATTCCCCTATCCTCGTATATTCTTAGTTATATCACGCTTACCTTTTGTTTTAGTTACTTGAATTTAATGGAGCATTCTGTGTATCTGTTTGAAGGCCTACAAAAACAGATTCTTGCCTATTTACCATCGGAGCAAATAGAGCCGGTAAAACAAGCTTATGTCGTCGCAAAAGACGCACATGACGGCCAGTTCCGATCTAGTGGCGATCCGTATATCACACATCCTGTTGCTGTCGCCTCTATTCTTGCTGAGATGAATCTGGATCAAGAAACCCTCATGGCGGCCCTCCTCCATGATGTAATTGAAGATACAGATTACAGCAAAGAAGATATCGCCGAGCTTTTTGGTCCAACTGTGGCGGAACTCGTTGAGGGTGTCAGTAAACTGGATAAATTAAAATTTAAATCAAAAGAAGAGTTTCAGGCAGAAAACCACCGTAAAATGATCATGGCGATGACTCAGGACATTCGTGTGATCCTGATCAAATTGGCTGATAGAACCCATAATATGCGCACATTGGGTTCATTAAACCCACAAAAACGTCGCCGTATTGCCCGCGAAACCTTAGAAATATACGCACCAATCGCTAACCGTCTCGGTATTCATGATATAAAAAATGAGTTGGAAGACTTAGGTTTTATGGCGCTTTATCCCATGCGCCATCGTGCTCTGGGAGCCGCTGTTAAGCAAGCCCGAGGGAATCGAAAGGAAATCATCAAAAATATTCAAAATGAAATTGAATCTCGCCTTGGTGCCGCAAGTATTGGTACAAATGTCATTGGACGAGAAAAACACCTGTACAGTATTTACAAAAAAATGCGCAATAAGGAGTTAATGTTCAATGAAGTTATGGACATTTACGCATTCCGTGTCATCGTCGAGAACTTGGATACTTGTTATCGCGTTTTGGGTGTTGTTCACAACCTTTACAAGCCAATTGAGACAAGATTTAAAGACTATATTGCTATCCCGAAGACGAATGGTTATCAGTCGTTGCATACCTCTTTGATAGGTCCTCATGGTATTCCTCTGGAAATTCAAATCCGGACCCATGAAATGGATCTGATGGCAGATAAAGGGGTAGCAGCACATTGGGCATACAAACATACGGATAAAAGTCAGGGAACAACTGCACAACAACGCGCCCATCGATGGATGCAAAGTCTGCTTGAGCTTCAACAGAGCGCTGGCTCTTCTTTCGAGTTTATTGAAAATGTGAAAGCTGACTTTTTCCCAGAAGAAATTTATGTCTTTACGCCGGATGGACGGATCGTTGAACTCCCAATGGGTGCAACAGCAGTCGACTTTGCTTATTTTGTCCATACAGATGTTGGCAACACTTGTGTGGGATGTAAAGTAGACCGAAAACCATATCCATTGTCTAAACCACTTGATAGTGGGCAAACTGTCGAGATTGTTACAAGTCCAGGCGGCAGTCCGAATGCAAACTGGCTCAACTTTGTCGTCACAGGTAAGTCCAGACTTGGCATTCGGAATTACTTACGCTCTCAACAAAATGAAGCCGCAATGAACCTCGGGCGCCGACTCCTCGCATCCGCACTTGGTGAAATGCAGATGAGCGACTTGGATCCAGATAATATTCAACGTGTTCTTGAAGACTTGAAACAACCTTCTATGGATGATTTGTGTCGTGAAATTGGCCTCGGAAATCTCATGAGTATTGCCATTGCACGTCGTTTGAAAGGAAATTTTAACGATGAAGAAAGCGAGACACCAAGCAAAGAAAAAGGTAGTATTCCAATCGTCGGCGCGGAGGGTATGCTAGTCAGTTACGGTAAATGCTGCCGACCGATTCCTGGCGATGAGATCCTTGCTTTCGTCAGTCAAGGAAAAGGACTGACTGTTCACCGTCTAGAGTGCCGGAATATCAAAGGTTGGGAAAGAGAGCCTGCCAAGTACTTCCCTGTTAGATGGGATGAAACAGGCGATAAGACTTTTTCTTGTGATATTCGAGTGGAGATTATCAACCACCAGGGCGCACTCGCAAAATTAACAAACGTGATTGCTTCTGTTGCCTCAAATATACAAAATCTAAGTACAGAGGAAAAAGAGAGCAATCTCTATACCATCAACATTGAGTTGACCGTCATTAATCGTGTTCATCTCGCACAAATTATGCGAAAAATACGGATTATGCCTGACGTTCAACGCGTTTATAGAAGGAAGTAACTGATGTCTAAAGTGATCATTAATACTGATCAAGCTCCTGCAGCGATTGGAACCTATTCCCAAGCGGTTAAAGTCGGCAACACTGTTTACCTTTCTGGTCAGATCCCATTTGTTCCAGAAACAATGGAAGTTATCAGCGAAGACTTTGCTGAGCAGGCGCAACAGGTATTTAAAAACCTTGCAGCAGTTTGTGAAGCTGCGGGTGGTACATTAAATAACATGATCAAAGTGAATATCTACCTGACAGACCTCAGCAACTTTGCAACCGTCAATGAGATCATGAGCCAGCATTTTCAAACACCTTACCCTGCAAGAGCAGCAGTTGGTGTTTCTGAATTACCAAAAGGGGTTCAGATTGAAATTGAAGGCGTGATGGAAGTACCCAACGTTAACTAATCTCGTTGCTTATTGAATGAAAAAAGAGGCTGTTTCAGACAGCCTCTTTTTTATGAGCTAAAGTTCTTGATATTCATCTTTTTTTCCTTCCCACCCATTAAAAGGCGTCCCCTCAGCTTTTTAAAACAGAACAGTGTGTGGGAGAACGAGAAAGTAATACAGCGTGAAAATCATCCTCAGAGAGCAAACCTCAATCGAGGCGCGAGGAGAGAAGTTTGGTTTGTGCCAAATGAACGACGAAGCAACAAAGAGTGAGGCTTTTTCATGACGCCAGAGCGTTGGAAGAGAATGAATGAGATGCTGGATCTACGCCAGCCGGATTTGACGGTATGTGTCGAACAGGTGCATAAAACCCATAATCTTTCTGCGATTATTCGTACTGCGGATGCTATTGGTATTCCTGAGGTTCATGCCGTTTGGCTTTCTGAGGATAAGCGCTTAAAACGTGGGACTGCTTCTGGGAGTCAGAATTGGGTCAAAACTGTTGGCCATGCGACGATTGGGGATGCAATTTCCACTTTAAAATCCCAGGGTATGCAGGTTGTCGCCACTTGTTTATCCGAAACATCTGTCGATTATCGCAACATTGATTACACCAAGCCTACTGCCCTCTTGATGGGGCAGGAGCGCTACGGGATCACTGAGGAAGCTTTAGCACTTGCCGACCAGCATATCATTATTCCGATGGTGGGTATGGCGCAATCGCTCAATGTGTCCGTCGCTGCGGCAATTCTGATGTATGAAGCACAACGACAAAGACAAAATGCGGGATTGTATGAGCAGCCTAGAATGGATGAACAAGAAAAACATCGGATCCTATTCGAAGGCGGTCACCCGATTTTTGCAAGACTTTGCCGAGAAAAAGGGGTAGATTATCCTCCTTTAGATGAAGACGGACAAATTGCTGCCGAATCAGAATGGTGGCAACGCATTCAGCAATCAAAGAAATAGTGAAAAATATTCAGGTGATGTAAGGTATGATGCGTTCACTCGCACAAGTTTCTGTCCAACAATTAAAAGGTGTTGGCCCGAAAATGCTGGAACGATTAGAAAAAATCGGGATCCATAGTATTCAGGATCTTCTATTTCACCTGCCTTTGCGCTACGAAGACCGCACTCACATCTACGCGATTGCCGACTTGCGTCCGCAAATTCACGGGACAGTGCAAGGAACTGTCGAGCGTTCGGAAATCGTCAATGGCAAACGCCGGATGATGACCGTCAATATCAATGATGGTACTGGACGTCTCACACTGCGCTTTTTCCACTTTAGTGCTGCCCAAAAGCAAACATTCGCAACGGGTGCACATATTCGTTGCTATGGTGAAGTCCGCCGAGGTCACCGTGGTTATGAGATCACTCATCCCGAATATAAGTTTGTTGAAGAAGACGCTATTCCAGAACTTGATGATGTTTTAACACCTGTTTATCCAACAACAGATGGCCTCAAGCAGGCATCGCTTCGCAATCTAACCGAGCAAGCGCTTACTTATTTAGAAAGTGGCCGTCTTGATGAATTATTACCGAAGGAGTTTGCACCAAACCAGCTGTCGCTTGGAGGAGCGATCTATACACTCCATCGACCAACTCCGGATATTTCCATTACACAATTAGAAACTGGCACGCACCCTGCTCAACAGCGATTGATTTTTGAGGAGTTACTTGCGCAGAATCTCAGTATGCTCAAACTTCGTCAGCATCATCATGGCCATCAGTCCATTCCGATGACAATAGATGAAGACGTCGAGGCCAAATTTTTATCGCTGTTACCTTTTTCTCCAACCAATGCACAACATCGGGTTGTGCAAGAAATCCGTCATGACCTCAAGCAATCGATTCCCATGATGCGACTTGTTCAAGGAGATGTTGGTTCTGGAAAGACACTCGTTGCAGCTTTATCGGCGCTCACAGCAATTAGCCAAGGCTATCAAGTCGCACTGATGGCACCAACAGAACTGTTGGCAGAACAACATGCAATCAGCTTTCAGAATTGGTTTGAACAATTGAATATACAAGTTGCTTGGCTTGCTGGTAAAAGTAAAGGTAAAGCACGAGCTACAGCGCTCGACATGATTGCAAGTGGCAATGCGCAGATGGTGGTGGGGACTCACGCTTTATTTCAAGAACAAGTGGTTTTCAATAACCTCGCTTTAGTCATCATTGATGAACAACATCGTTTTGGTGTCCATCAACGTTTAGAACTACGCGCAAAAGGTGCCTCTGGCGATGTTTACCCACACCAGCTCGTCATGACGGCGACACCAATCCCCAGAACCCTTGCGATGACAGCTTATGCAGATATGGATACATCAATCATTGATGAGTTACCGCCAGGAAGGACACCAATCAATACCATAGCAGTCCCAGATAGTCGGCGTGAAAATATCATTGCCCGTGTTGAAGCAAACTGCTTAAACGAAGGGCGTCAAGCATATTGGGTGTGTACGCTGATTGAAGAATCCGAAGTCCTTCAATGTCAAGCTGCTGAAGATACCGCAGCGGCATTAATCGAAGCACTGCCGGATCTGAAAATTGGACTTGTTCATGGCCGGATGAAAGCACAAGAAAAACAGTCCATTATGGCTGAATTCAAAGCAGGCCATATTCACTTGTTGGTTGCGACAACCGTCATTGAAGTCGGGGTTGATGTGCCCAATGCTAGCCTCATGATCATTGAAAATCCTGAGCGCCTTGGATTAGCCCAACTCCACCAGCTTCGCGGCCGAGTTGGACGAGGCTCCATCGCTTCGCACTGTGTGCTTCTCTACCAAGCCCCATTATCAAAAACCGCACAAAAGCGTCTTGGTGTTCTTCGAGAAACAAACGACGGATTCGTGATTTCACAGCGAGATTTAGAGATCCGAGGGCCAGGTGAGATCCTCGGCACACGCCAAACAGGTATTGCAGAACTCAAAGTCGCAGATTTGGTTCGGGATGCTTATCTGATCCCAGATGTTCACCGTGCCGCAGGCGAAATCTGGCAACTCATGCCCGAAATAGCACCACCACTCATTCTACGCTGGCTCGGGAATAAACAAAAATACGCACAAGCTTAGCACTAACGCGCTATCTCCGCTTATACCTCTTCTAATTTGGATACCAATAATTGACGAATTTTTGGGTAAATACGCGTACTCTGCTGCGCCAATTCTTTTTGTTCATCCAAAATATTTCTGAGGTTCTCTTTTGTCGTCAATGGATTGGCAAGCACCACACGAAAGACGACCAGGTTCTTTCTTGAATAAGCAGCAACGGGTAATTGGGTTCTGGATACAAACGAAAAGCCCGCTTCGCGTTGACGTTTTTGGATAAATTTTGTCAGCCCATTCAGCAGATCATTCATTTCAGAAGCCTCATCATCAGTACATTCTGATAAATAGGCTTGAACACCATCTGGCAAATATCGATAGGTCAATAAACAAAGCTCTGGTGCCGTGATGAGTTCGTAATTTGGATCCGATTTGATCATCTCAGCAAACATCCGTGCTTTTTCAATACTGCCATCGATGAGAAGCTCGTAACCACGTCGTCCAATAATTTGCAAACTGCTGTGGACCATCATCGCCATACCTGGACGAGACCCTTCCAACGTATGACTACCTAAATCTTTTGAACCTCGACGGAGGATATACTCCGCATGGTGCTCAATAGCATCTGCATTCGATGAATTTTTAAACACAACCATCCCTGCTCCCATTGGTATATACATCTGTTTATGTGCATCAATGGTCACGGAATCAGCACGCTCAATTCCTTTGAATAAATGACGGTAGTTGTTCGATAACAACGTCGCACCACCCCATGCTGCATCGACATGGAAGTAACAATCAAGCTCCTCGGCCAAATCAGCGAGTTCATCCAGTGGGTCGACATTTCCTGTTTCTGTTGTTCCAGCAACACCAACGATCGTCATCACCTGAATGTTTTGAGACGCCAGCTCCTTTGCTTTCTGCCGCATCGCTGAAGTATTCACCTTGTTATTTGCATCTGTTTCAACGGATATCAACATGTCTCGACCAATACCGAGCAAGTCAGCCGTTTTACCAAGAGAGTAATGTCCCCTTTCGGAAACAAGTATTGCTAAACCTTGATAGCCATAATACTGCATCGCACGAAACAGTCCTTCCTTTGCAATGCCGCGAAAGTTGCCATCAGGCTTCAATAAACGATTTTTCGCTATCCACAGTGCTGTCATATTCGCCACTGTACCACCAGAACAGAATGAGCCTAATGACAGCGTCGAGCTATGCATAGTCTGTGTGTAGAACTTTTCATCAAAACCATAAACAAGGCGGTGCATCATGCCGAGCACTTGTCTTTCTAATGGTGTAAACGCTTTTGATGTTTCGATTTTGACAAGGTTTTGATTCAAACCAACCATCAGCTTGGATAAAGGAAGAAGAAAGTAAGGTAATGCTGAGGTCATATGCCCAATGAAGCTCGGTGAAGCTGTATGTACAGACTGAGATACCGCTTTTTCAAGCAAATTTTGAGTATACGTCGAAACAAAAGTTGGCTCTTCAGGAATGACTGGATCGCGGAAGTCTTTCTCGATTTCATGCAATGGCTTTTCAACAGCCACGATGTTTTCTTTCAAAAACCCTGCAAGATTCTCTGAAATTTCGTGTTCTACCTGACTTAATTTCGAATCTGGGGCTTCTGGAACCGTAAAGATCCGAAGAATTGCGTCAAGGGATGCCTCAGCGGCACGTTGCTTTCCCGACATAGATAACTCAAATAACCTTTATATTCAGTATGTTAAAACCCGTAAAAAGTATTTCGACTTTTAAAATACAGGCCAAAACCCTGCCAACTATCAATGCTGACAACACTAAGCGAGCGTAACTCTACTCTAACTGAAATGAAAAGTCTCTATTTTGCACTGAGAATTTGCTCCCTTCAATGCATGTTCATAAAGGTGACGGAGAAATAGAAAAAAGTATTTAGTTTTTATTTTTTCCTCTGTTACAGTAATAAAATGCACGATTCCATAGACTTATCACATGCCGATACTTAGACAGAGTCGCTTCTTTCTTTCTGGGTTAATCATATTCATTCTATCCATGGGAGGGTACATCTATTACTCCTACCAAAAAACCCATGATGCGATTATGGCACATGCTGATGAAAAGCTGCGTGCTGCAGCATTAGGTGTTCGGGATATTCTAGGTCCCTACTTTCATGATGGAATCATTGATAAATCTCACATTTCACATCAAGAATATAGCCAGATCACTCGGCGGTTATCTGACTTTTCAAAAGGCATTGGTGTTCAATATATCTACTCAATGATCTTAAGGAATAACAAAGTTTATTTTACTTCATCAAGTTATACCGATGCCGATATCGCTGAAGATAAAATGACTTACTTCTTTGACTACTACCCTGAGGCAACAGAAGCAAATAAAGCTGCATTTCGCTCAATTTCACCCGTATATGAAGAGTCGGTCGACCCCTGGGGACACTTTCGCTCCATCTTATACCCAATGGTCAGTCAAGATGGTACGGTTTATCTTGCTGGAGCAGACATTCTGATTTCAGACTTAAACAACCAGCTCAATACCGCAATACACGATGCGTTGATCACTGGGTGCTTCTTCTTCTTTCTCCTCGTTCTCACTGGATTAATTTATCGGCATACGATGCGCCGTAATTTGATTATTGATGCATCAACTGGATTTCAGAATTATCTCGCGCTTTCTGAACAACTTGAACATGATCGCGAAATCCATCATCAGGTCGCAGTCATTATTGTGAACGATTTGGAACAAATCAGTAGTTTTTACGGGATACAGGTCGCCAACGAGTTAATGGCTGCTTTAATGCAGAAAATATCTCTCTCCATGTTTGGCTACCGACTGTATCGATTAAATAGTAACTCGATTGCAATTCGACGGACTTCAAAGTTGCCAGATCATGAGCTGGGTGATCGACTCAAACAGCTGGATCTCGATCAACCCATATTACGTTACCCATGCTTGTATGCATCTGTGGTAATTGGCATTGCTGTTGGAAGTAAAGAAATTGTCATTGAAAATGCGGTGATCGCCGCAAATCAAGCGCATGCCGTCAGAGATCCAATTATTACCTTTGATCAATCTCTACATTCCATCAAAGCCTCATATATCCATAATTTGATTATCGCCAGAGATGTCCGCGAGGCCTGCAGTAAAGAAAAGATAGAGCCCTATTTTCAACCCGTTGTGGATTTGACAAATGGCAAGATCCTGATGTTTGAAAGCTTAGCCCGTATTGTCACACCGAATGGCACAATTCTAGAACCACACGATTTCCTAACTGTCATTGAGAAAAGTCGACTCGATCATCTACTTTCTCGATCCATCTTCCTTAAGACCGCTGAGTATTTTAAAGATACGAATTACAGCTGGAGCATCAATCTCACTTTAAATGATCTTATGGATGAAGGATTTCAAACCCTTGTGAAAAATTATCTGGCCACATACCCCAACCCTTCTCGGGTTTCTTTTGATTTATGTCTAAACCAATCCATCGAATCTTTCTCGCAAATCAGGCAGGTGATCCAGTCTCTTCGTGCCATTGGGATCAAATTTATTGCCGATGATTTCGGCTCAGGCTTTTCAAATTTTTCTTACCTGATCAAACTTGGACTTGATGGGTTTAAATTGGATGGAAATCTGACCAAACAAGTATGTCTCGACAACAGTATTCGATTGTACATCAGTTATTTACTACGCTTTGCGAAAGACACCGATATGATTGTTATTGCAGAATCTGTTGAGGATAGAAAAACACTGAGTGAATTAGAAAAAATTGGCATTGAGTACGCCCAAGGCTTCTATTTTGGGCGGCCAGCTTCCGTGCCAAACTTGCTCTCAGGGGATGAAAAAACTCAGCCCCCGCCAAGTCATCACCCCATCATCCATCAAAGCGATCAAACTCAATCTGAACCCTGGCAAAGTTGACAAGAAACTTGCCAAGTCTGATGGCCACTTTGGAGGTATTTGCGTTCAAATGGTGTCATTGGTTCATCAACAATATATTGCGCCTTATGACTTTCAATTCCTGCAATTTCCAACGCACGGTGAAACTCATCAATATACGTCTGCCAATTGCTGCGCACAAACAACTGTCCGCCCAACTGTAAAATTGTTGAAAATATTGGTGCGCCATGCCATCGGCGCTGGAGATGTTTCGATTTTGGCCAAGGGTTTGGATACAGCAAGAAGTGAATATCAATCACCCACCCCGCTTCTAATGCCAGTCGCCAAAAGTCATTTAAGTCTGCTCTTACAAGCACATAGTTCTTCTCTGCTGTCACATCACCGTCGTGTCGATTGATTCTAGATAAAGATTTATCAATGCCCACCACAAGTGCATCTGGATGACGTTGCGCAATGTACTGTGTACTTTCACCCACCCCACAACATGAATCCAAAATTATTCGTCCAGAATGAGCCTGAACCAGTTGATTGACCTGTTCAAAAGCTGCAACTGTGTGCGCAGCGTACGGCTTTTGGAATTCGGTCTTTAAGTGCTTTGTCACCACGGTATCCAAGTGTTCATGGATACCCTCTTGATTTGATACAACTTCGCGCGAGTTTCCTGTAAACATCTTAGCTGCGTAACCCTTTTCCTGTAGAAATTAAATACATTGCTAACCCAAAAAATACAGCGATAAACCCGATCATGACTGAATATGCCGTCCACATCGACACATCACTAATCCCTAAAAAGCCGTAACGGAAGGCATTGACCATATATACGATTGGGTTGAGTTGACTAACGCCTTGCCAAAAAGGAGGCAATAAGCTCATTGAATAAAAAACACCACCCAAATAGGTCAGTGGTGTCAAAATGAATGTCGGGATAATATTAATATCATCAAAACTCTTCGCAAAAACGGCATTGATTAAGCCTGCTAAAGAAAACAAGGCAGAGGTTAATACAACCGTCGTAAAAATAATTGGAATGTTATGTAATTCGATCGCTGAGAATACCATTGATACCAGTGTAACGATCCCACCAACAAGTATACCTCTCGCCATGCCTCCCACCATATAACCTGCAACAATCACAGCATTTGGAACTGGGGCAACCAACATTTCTTCAATAAAGTTTTGAAATTTAGCACCAAAAAAGGATGATGTGACATTCGCGTAACTGTTCGTGATCACAGACATCATGATGAGACCAGGAACGATAAAACTCATATAATCAACGCCTTGCATTTCACCAATACGCGAGCCAATTAAGTTACCAAAAATAACAAAATACAAAGACATTGTAATGGCTGGCGGAACCAAGGTTTGCACCCAGATCCGCATAAAACGAGATATCTCACGATAAATAATACTTTTTAATGCAATTCCATAGCTTGGGTGCCACATGATTACTGCTCCCCCTGTACCAATCGAACAAATAATTCTTCTAAGCGATTTGCTTTATTTCGCATGCTTTTCACCGTAATCCCTGCCGCAGAAAGCTTATCAAATATATCATTGAGCGCTGTCGATTTTTCAACATCCACTTCCAATGTATGATCATCGACCCAAGTTGAGAATAGGCCTTCGATTTTCGGCTTGAATGGCATGGGATCCGTATCAAGAATGAACGTTTCCTGATTGAGCTTAGCCAATAGGGACTTCATAGATGTGTTTTCTACTATTTTTCCTTTATCAATGATGGCAATGTTACGGCAAAGCATCTCTGCTTCTTCTAAGTAGTGTGTCGTGAGAATGATCGTGATCCCTTGTGCATTAATTTGGCGAAGAAAGTCCCACATGGAGCGTCGTAACTCAATATCTACACCTGCTGTCGGTTCATCCAGAATCAGGAGTTTAGGCTCATGGATCAATGCTCTGGCAATCATGAGGCGACGCTTCATTCCCCCAGATAACTCTCTTCCTCGATTATTGCGTTTATCCCACAGATCAAGCTGCTTTAAGTATTTTTCTGCACGTTTGACCGCTTCCTTTCTCGGCACGCCATAATATCCTGCCTGATTGACAACGATTTGTTCTACGGTTTCAAATTGGTTAAAGTTAAACTCTTGTGGTACAAGTCCAATTTCCCGTTTCGCTTCATTGAGATGGGTTTCCAAGTTGTAGCCAAAAACCTCTACTTTTCCGCCAGTCTTATTGACAAGCGAGCTGATCACCCCAATCGTTGTCGACTTTCCAGCACCATTTGGCCCTAACAGTGCAAAGAAATCCCCTTTTTCTACTGTCAAATCGATGCCTTGAACCGCTTTCACCTGATTTGGATATGTTTTTTCTAGTTGTTGAATTGCCAATGCATACATTACTTCTGATATCCCCATCGTGGAACAAGCATTTGTTCCACCTCTAAATGATCAAGAATTCGAGCAACCATAAAGTCAACCAAGTCATCAATTGACTCTGGTGAATGATAAAATCCGGGTGAAGCAGGCATGATCACCGCACCGAGTTGCGTCAGTTTCAACATGTGCTCAAGATGGATTGCGTTATAGGGTGTTTCACGCGGTACTATAACCAGCTTCCCACGCTCCTTTAATACCACATCAGCAGCGCGTTCAATCAAATTATCACTGGTTCCCAATGCGATAGATGCCAAACTGCCCGTGCTACATGGGCAAACAACCATTTTTTTGGGTGCAGCAGAGCCAGACGCAACCGGAGAAAACCATTGGTCTTTGCCAAACACTTCAATTTGCCCGGGTTCGGCGTTTGTCAGTTGTATAAAGAACTCACTCGCTTTTTCCGGTTTTGAAGGAAATTGGATATCGGACTCTGTCGCCAATACAACACGTGCAGCACTGGAAACCATCAGGTAAACCTGTTGCTTCGCCGTCACCAGTGCCTGAATCAGCTTTAAAGCGTAAGGCGCACCAGAAGCGCCTGTTATTGCAACAGTAATTTTTCCTTGGAGTTGATCTTTCTTCATGAAGTATGCGTCTCTGCTTTCAAAGATAAAGCCTGAATCAATTTTTGATGCAAACCATCAAACCCGCCATTGCTCATGATGAGGATATGGTCTCCATCTTCGACGCTTTCAAGCAATGCATGAAGGATTTCTTCAACATTTTGATGGATCTGAATTGCTTCAGCGCCACTCAGTGACTCAAATGACCACTGTTGTGATGTCGACTGAAGTACATGGATTTGGTCTGCCTTCGCCAGTGATGGCAGCAATGTCGTCTTATGAATGCCCATTTTCATCGTATTAGAGCGAGCTTCCAATACGGCAACAATTTTGGCTTCACCAACATGGTCGCGTAAGCCTGACAATGTTGTTTGAATCGCCGTTGGATGATGCGCAAAATCATCATAGACAGTAACACCTGCAAACTCACCAAGTTTCTCCAGTCGCCTTTTCGGCGCTTGAAAATGAGATAAAGCATCGATGCTATGCTCAGGTAAAACCCCGACATGACGAGCTGCGGCAATCGCCATCAGTGCATTTTGCATATTATGTTCACCGATCAAAGGCCATTGAACTTGTCCTTGTGCTTTCCCCTCAAAGTAAATCTGAAAAGTACTGCAATCATTTTCAGTTTTCTTCGCATACCATGAAGCATCTTTGCCACTCAACTCCAGCTCGGACCATATGCCTTGTTCACGAACTTCTGCCAGTGCTACGTCATCTTCAGGCGCTATGACTTTCCCACTCTGAGGAACAATCTTCATCAAGTGATGAAATTGACGTTGGATATCCTGTAAATCACGGAAAATATCGGCGTGATCAAACTCCAGATTATTCAGGATGAGTGTTTTCGGATGATAGTGAATAAACTTGGAACGTTTGTCGAAAAATGCACTGTCATATTCATCTGCTTCAATGACAAAAAAAGGTATTTCCCCAAGGCGAGCAGATACACCAAAGTTTTCTGGTACACCACCGATAAGAAACCCAGGTTTCATTCCGTTATATTCCAGCAACCATGCAAGGATACTGGATGTCGTTGTTTTTCCATGTGTACCAGCAATAGCGAGCACCCACTTTTCTCTAAGTACATATTCTGATAGCCACTGTGCACCTGACATATATGGCAGGCCCTTCTCCAGAATATATTCTACACACGGGTTTCCTCTTGATAACGCATTGCCAATCAAAATGAGATCGGGTACTGGTTCCAATTGCGCAGGAGCATACCCTTCGGTCAATATGATCCCCAAAGACTCCAGTTGTGTGCTCATGGGTGGGTAAACATGTTGGTCAGAACCCGTGACATGGATGCCCATCTCTTTTGCAATTGCTGCGATCCCACCCATAAATGTACCGCAGATTCCAAGAATATGTAGATGCATTATTTTGCACTGCCTTTAAATGAGAATATGCCATTGTCTAATGGCAAAGATTATCTTTGCAAGCAACAATCTGTGAAAAGCCTTCACTGGCAGTTTTCCTGCTCGGCTAACCGATGAATATAATGACGCCTCACGTTATAAAGAAAGGAACATCGACGATTGAGATCAGTTCACTTTTTATATAGAATCGGAATGAGTTGTTATGTGGTATAGGACCGTAACGTATTCAATGGAGCGTCTCTTAATATGAAATTGAAATCGCTACTCGCGTTATCAGCGTTAAGCCTAAGTTTGCTATATGTATCTCAACATGAGCCTGCGTGTACAAGAGATACGACAACTGAATCCCATGTTAAAAACGGACAACACTTGGCGCCTTCCGCCGATGTGTCAACAGACATTTGTCATGCGCAAGCTTCAAATCAAAGCTGGTTTGCTTGGTTTACGGGTAGCAGCCGTTCTTTTCAATTTCATTTCGTTGATCTATTCGAGTTGATGAACTTCCAACCCAAGCGTCGTTATCAACCACCAGCAAATGAAGGACCTTAATATGTCCGTAAAGACTGTGCCAAAAAAAACACGTTTTAATCTTTTGATGATTGTGCAAAGTGTCTTTGCCGCTGCTTTTGGTGTCCAGAGTAATCGGAGAAGAGAAGAAGATTTCCAACAAAGTTTCTGGCCTTACGCTGTTGCAGGTATTCTTTTTCTTATAATCTTTCTTGTCAGTTTGATGGGGATCGTACAATTAGTATTGCTTTAAGTTGTCTTATAAAAGCGTACTACGATCATGGTTTGCCTACCTATGGATTATTTATGTGACTGTGGGTGATACATCGCGAATAACTCTTTCACCTTTTGGCGTGTATGCCCCTTCTGACTGATTGTTCGGCCAACATATTTTTGTTTTAAGTCCGTCGCTTGTTCATAAATCTTGCGGGTGAGTGTTGTATCATGGTTACTAATCAGGACCGGTATACCCTTTCCAAAGGATGCTTGCTCTGCTTGGTTTGCAAGTTCAGCTTGATCATCAAGTGAAAACCCATTCCCCGCATAAGTAGTAAATGAAGCTGTTTTACTTAAGGGGACATAGGGCGGATCACAGTAAACAATATCTCCAGTTTTCAGCTTGTTGAATAAACTCTTATAATCCATGCAGGTAAACTCAGCTTTTTGCGATTTTTCTGCAAAAAAATGAAGCTCTTTTTCTGGAAAATATGGTTTTTTGTATGAACCAAATGGGACGTTGAATCCACCCTTTAAGTTATAGCGACACAGGCCATTGTAACCGTGGCGGTTTAAATATAAAAACAGCAGCGATCGCTCAAACGTATCTCGGCTGGCATTAAATGCTGCTCTGATCTCTAAATAGCGATTTTTTTGATTATTTTCAGGAGAAAAAAGCTTACGCGCTTCAGCAATATAGACGTCATGCTTTGTTTGCAAAAGCTGATAAAGATGGATGAGATCCTTGTTGATATCATTGAGCACATACGACTCAAAATCCGTATTCAAGAAAACAGAACCAGCACCAACAAAAGGCTCAACTAAACGCCCTTCTTTTGGCAAAAATGCAGCAATATCTTCGACCAACGCGTACTTACCGCCAGCCCACTTTAAAAATGCTCGGTACTTTTTTTTAGCCATTCTGGCGTCTGCACTTCTTTCAAAATAAAACGCGTATTTTAAAACGTTTCTCAGCTATTGAAGTAGTCTTTTTTGATTTATTTTTATTTCTTCTTGTACTGCTTTTGTTGGCTTCGACCAAGGTGACTGCTTCTGTAGCGATTTTGGTAATGAGGAGATATGTGATTTTGCATCATCTCTGTTTTGGAATGGCCCCATCAACACAATATACCAGTCTTTGGATTGCCGCTGCGTTTGATAGACAAGCAGGTCATTGAGTTGCTGATACTCTGAAATAAATTTCTTCATCACACTTTCCTGACTCAGCCCTGCTAACTGTAAAATATAAGTGCCTTCCGGAAAATCCAAAATCTTTTGGTGATCAAAACGATTTAAATAAATCTGTTCATGTGTTTGCTCAAGCTGAGGGGGACCAGCTTCATTCGCCATTGGTGTTGGGGGTTCTTTGACTGTTTCAATAGAAACAATCTCTTCATTGAGTACTAACTCAGTATCAACCGTTTGTTCAATATTCTCTTCATCAGATCCGATAGAACTTTCTTGCTCAACAGTTTTATCCGGATAGCTTTTGGGCTCATCCAAAAGTTCATTCTCTGACTTAGCCGGATTTTTTAATGCATTTGCTTGTTCAACGCCCTGATATAAGTGTTGAGGGTCAAGTACAGTCTGATCTACAGACGGTGTCTGTGAAATTGTTTCTATCGCTTCTACGTGGTCAGTTGGCTTATTTTTTTGTTTCGATAAAGCGTGTTGTTGTGGGCTTTCCTCAATTTGGTATAAAGACCGAAGCGCTCCAAAAACACCGATAGCCATGGTCACTGCAAAACCAAACAAATAAAAAAAGCGAGATAATGGTCGAAAATTCTTCTGTTCAGGTTGCGTTGAAGGTGAGTGATTGAACTCATGAAGCATGGATTGTGAAGTATAAGATGGGCAATAAATCTCAACGGGCTCTGGTAACATCTGACGAATAGGTGCAGTAATCCGATCAGCCTCATTCACAATAAAAATAACCCGAATCTTTGATGAGCAATTTAAAAGTATCGCAAGCTCGCGCTGGATAGATTCCCACAGTTGATCGAAGTTCTGGATCATCATTAAGTAATGATCCGTTGATTGGCTGGCCAATATTTCAAAAGATTCAAACAAAGGGAGCTCAGGATCAATCTCGTCATTCGGAAACCATTGTTGAAAAAGTTGATGAGAGATGATGTCTAAGCTTTGCTCTTGTGTTGCCGACAAAAAAGCTCTATTTGCCTCTGGTGCAACGCGGTCGAGGTTGACAGGCTCCGGTAAAACACTCGGCTGTGGCTGCGTAATCAAAAAAACAACGGACTGGGTGTACCGAATCAGAAAATCTAATCGTTCAAAGAGTTCATCATGATCTAACATTGGAATTTGTTTAACATGTGTGCCACTGACGGCATCTTATCAAGTTATTTGGAGCGCTGTATAGAGGAGGAATAGGGAAAAGTATGATAACTCGTTGATTATCCGAGGATCGCTTGGAGTTCATCGAATCGAACATCATCAAATATAGCAGTTCGGCCAATCTGAGTAGGTAGAATAAAGCGCATCGTCCCTTCTTTATTCTTCTTATCCTTTTGCATATGTGGAATATAGTCTTTGGCTCGCATTGATTGCGGCCCCTCAACAGGCAGTTGGAATACAGCTAAAATTGATTTTACAGCGTCAACATCCGATTGTGGAAGCCAATTTCTCAACTGAGCAATCATCATCGCATAAACCATACCAGCAGCAACGGCTTCACCATGTAGCCAGTCACCATATCCTAACTCAGCTTCAATCGCGTGCCCAAAGGTATGCCCTAGATTCAGGAGTGCTCTCAACCCCTCTTCTTTTTCATCTTTGGAGACAACTTCCGCTTTGATTTCACAGCAGCGCTGGATCATCGATTGGATCACAGTCGGCTCTTTGGCAAGAATGTCAGACTGATGCTTCACAATCCAATCAAAAAAATCTCTATCCCATAAGATCCCATATTTGATCACTTCTGCCATACCCGCTGAGAACTCTCTTGGTGGTAATGTATTCAACATGTCCGTATCAATCAGCACTTGTTTTGGCTGATAAAATGCACCAATCATGTTCTTACCCAACAAGTGATTCACTGCTGTTTTTCCACCAACGGATGAGTCAACTTGTGCCAATAATGAGGTGGGGATCTGAATAAACGGAATGCCACGCTGATAACATGCAGCAACAAACCCACAAAGATCACCAACGACACCACCGCCCAATGCAATCAATGTTGTATCACGCCCCAAGTTCGCAGAGAGTAACTGCCCGACCACAGCTTCAAAAGTCTGAAGATTCTTATATTGCTCCCCATCATCAATGATGACTGGTAGAACATCAAAATCTTTTAGCCAGCTTTGGATTTGTGTTTGATAAAGTGGATAGATCGTTGAATTGCTTATCACTGCAACACGCTGCGTCGAAATAAGGCGTTTTGCAGATAAAGAAGAAAAGAGTGATTGTCCGATATAAATCGGATAGCTGCGTTCGCCAAGGGATACTTCCATCTCTATCATGAACACAGCTCCGCTTCGTTAAAAGTCTAAGCGATCAATAATTTGATTCGCGACAACCTTTGCGCTTTGTTCGTCGGTTTGAACGACGAAGTCCGCGACTTCTTCATACAGTGGATTACGCTCTTCAGAAAGGCGCACTAGAACATCCCGAGGATTTTCTTCCGTCTGGAGTAAAGGTCTGCGTTTATCCCGTTGGGTTCTCGCAACCTGCTTATCAATTGGCGTCTCTAAATAGACAACGATACCACGTGCAGAGAGTTTGTTACGGACGTCTCTGCTTAACACAGATCCACCGCCAGTCGCAAGTACAATACCTTGCTTCTCAGTCAAATCACTGATCACTGTTTCTTCACGTTTTCTGAAACCATCTTCACCTTCGATATCAAAAACCCAACCAATATCAGCACCTGTGCGGCGCTCTATTTCCTGGTCAGAGTCAAAGAAATCCAGATGAAGTTGATCTGCAAGATGACGTCCAATTGTACTTTTACCGGCACCCATAGGGCCTACAAGAAAGATATTACGTTTTTCAGCCATAGCTCTCGTACAAAATCATATGTCGAGTTAATTAAACACACCGCTCCAAGGCATTTCGAGGCCGGGAATTATCTCAACAAATGTATAGGTAATGCAAGAAAAATATATGATGTCGCTGCCCGCCGGAAGACAGGCAGCGGTAACTTATTAATTAATCGGGGCTTGCTGGGAAATTCTTGGTGTAACGAAGATCATCAGCTCTCGCTTAATGTTTTCACTACGTGTGCTTCGGAACAGAGCACCCAAATAAGGAATGTCACCTAATAGTGGCACCTTTGTTTCACTATTTGTCGTACTATTCTGATAAACACCACCAAGGACAATCGTTTCACCATTGTTCACGAGGACCTGCGTATTAATTTCCTGCGTGTTAATTGCCACAGCTTGACCTGTCGCTGTTTGAACGATATCACCTTGCGTATCCTGAGTGATTTTCAAATCAAGAACGACTTTATCATCTGGTGTTATGTGTGGCGTTACTTCAAGACTTAGTACAGCTTTTTTGAAGGTGACCGTCGTTGCACCACTTGATGAAGCTGAAACATAAGGAAGTTCAACACCCTGTTCAATCCGTGCCTTTTGCTCATTGGCAGTCGTTAAACGTGGACTTGCAATAATCTCACCTTGGTTTTCATTTTCAATTGCTTGCAATTCAAGATCTAGAATCGTGCCATCCCTTAGCTTCGCAACATGAAAACCAATCGAACCCGCACCTGCGACTGGGAGGTTTACATTTAAGCGCTGGTTTGAAGCGGGTACTGTGCCGCCTTGAATGGTTTGCGCACCTGCCAACGTCCCTGAAATCCCAAGGCTATTCTGTTGATCTGAAACACCCCACCGGACACCCAAACCATCACTGGCGGTATCATTTACGGTCACAATACGAGATTCAATCACAACTTGCTCAACCGGACGATCAAGCACTTTAACCATACGCTGCACGCTTTCAATTGTTGAAGCGGTATCACGAACAATTAAGACATTGGTACGCGTGTCCGTGCTGACATTACCCCGTTCAGTCAAAAGAGAGGTGCCCTCACCTTTCAGCAATTTCGCCATCTCATCTGCTTTCGAGTAATTCACCTGAATAAACTCGGTATAAAGGGGTTCCAGCTCCTGTACTTGCTTTCTTGCCTGAAGCTCTCTCGCCTCACGAGCAGCAAGTTCTTCACCTGGTGCAACCATTAGGATATTGCCATCCATTCGTTTATCCAAACCACGAACTTTCAAGACAATATCTAGGGCTTGATCCCATGGAACCCCGTCAAGACGGAGTGTAATGTTCCCTTGGACTGAATCACTGGTGACTAAGTTGAAGCCATTATAATCCGCGATAATTTGAAGGACTGTTCGGACAGGAATATCCTGGAAGTTCAGTGATATCGGCTCACCTTTATATTCACGACCACCATCAAGGAAACTTCGTGCAGACTCATCTTTAATCACGGATAAAGTGAATATATTATCAACTTGCTGATACTCATATTTAAATGAGCCACTGGTATCAACCACAAGTCGACTATTACTCGCCTCTTTGAATGTCTCTATTTTTGTTACAACAGTTCCGAAGTCAACAACATCCAACTGGTAAATCAAATCACCTAGAATGTCAGTATTGTGGAACTCAATGATGATCTTACCTGCTTTTTCTAAAACATCGACCGCTGCCATATTCTCTTCAAGGAAAACAAGTAATCGGCCATCACCTTTCACACCGCGGCGAAAATCAATTGCCTGAATTTTATTGATATAGGCATCATCTTCCGTTTGTGACTGTTGGACTGCTTCGTCTGTTACAACATTATCTGAGATTGTAAGATAGAAGCGGTCCTGAGATACACGGGTTTGGTAAATTTTCAAGAATTCAAGATAAATCGTCACCCGGAAGCCTTCGTCCACGAATTCCGATTTAACATTTTTGACGCCCGCTTTATCAATGATGAGTTCTTCCAAACTCTCATCAAAATCAGCTTCATCAAAGAACACTTCGATTCGGGCCGGTTCATTAAAAACCTGAATGGACGGCTCAATATAGAGTTCTTCATCAAAGATAAATTCCAGCTCAGTCTGACCTTCGATGACAGGGTTATAACGCAGCTCATACAAAAGAGGTACCGCATTAGCCTGTCCCGATAGTAAACAGACGAGCAAAGTCAGTCCTAACCAACTGATAAATTTGTTAAGTCTTGTTGTTCTTAAGTTCATCATAATTGCTTGCCTAATTAACATCCATACCCTGCTTACAGTACAGGCTCTATCATTTGTACGACTGATGGACGCTCTTTCCAACACCCAGAGCCATCCGGAATCAGTTCCACGATTTCAACTTCATTCGGACTCACACGCACAATCTGACCGTGATAAAGTCCCATAAAAAATCCGCGCTTAACACGGTGTAATGAACCATCCGATGCCTGGATCAGTGCCCAAAGCTCCTCATCACTGCCCAAAGTTCCTTTCATCGCTAGGTTATCCAAAGCGAATTTCTCCAAAGGGCCTTTTTTCCGACGGGGATTTGGGTGTAAACAGTCTTGAATTTGTAATAGCTTATCCTGAATTGCTTCAGGCTTCGGTTCTACAAATGGACTGCGTCTATCACGTCCTGTATACGCGATATGCTCGAATTCTTTAAATTCGGGCATTGGTTCAATTCGGCGTGTAACTTCGCTTTTGACTTGCTCAGTATAGTCTTGAAGGTCTTCAATATCGTCAAAACAAGCAGTCAGGAAGAACGGCGTTATGCACAAAAGTAGGTATTTACGGATCATTACTTACCCCTCGGCTCTTTGTAACGATATGTCTTAGCGACTACATCGAAGAGCAACAAATCGCCCTGCTGCGACTTAATGTTAAAGTCATGCAGGCTGACAATACGTGGCAGGGCTGCAACTTTACTCACAAATTCCCCAAAGTCATGATACTGACCAACAACACGTATTTTTAGAGGTAACTCCGTGTAGAACTCTTTCTCTACCTCAGGCTGCCAATTAATTTGCTGAAATGAAAGTCCGGTTGTAGTACCAATATAGGTAATATCATCCAGCAATCCTGGGGTCTCATGGGTTGTCGGCAATTTCTTCAGCAAGGTTGCGAATGTCGCTTCCATATCTTTCATTTGCTGACGATATAAATCAAGGTTTGCAGCCTTGGCATACATATTGCGGTAATCCGTCCGAAGTGACTGCTCTTGTTGAACAAGTGAGTCATACCGTGTCATCGTATCATCAACCAGAACAAAAAATAGTAGAGCCAATGTCATCACGCCTGCCAACAAAAATGCAAAAAGCTTGACAACAATGGGCCATGACCCGACATTTTCCAAGGTAAGTTCTGATAACTCGATAGATGATGTATCGACTTTGAGGTTCATTGCTATTTCTCTCCCCCTTGTACTGCATCATATCCTTTGATTTTCATACTCATTTTAAAGTCACTGAGTAGACGGAGCTTTTGCTTACCAGTGACAATCTCAGAAATAACCGCTTCTGCAAGTAACTCAGATTCTTCAACTTCCCGCATCATATTTGCCAATCGGTTATTGGATTCACTCTTACCAACAATACTTATCCCAACCCCTTTCTTTTCCAATGTTGTCAGGTAAACACCCGCTGGAACAACTTGTGCGACTTCATCCATGATTAACGTACCAAGATTTCGGCTAGCCTGTAACTGTTCAATCAAATTGATTCGTTTTTGCAGATCCTGTTTCATTTTCTTCAGCTTTTCAATTTCGGCAATCTGCTGCTTCAAAACTGAAATTTCCTGGTTCAAAAAGCTATTTCTTTTTTGCTGACCATCAGCTTTTATCACGTAAAATTGGTTTATCCCT
This sequence comes from Algicola sagamiensis DSM 14643, assembly GCF_000374485.1. Taxonomy (GTDB): domain Bacteria; phylum Pseudomonadota; class Gammaproteobacteria; order Enterobacterales; family Alteromonadaceae; genus Algicola; species Algicola sagamiensis. Next base: position 377,768 of record NZ_KB894492.1, on the reverse strand, counting down.
AACATGATAACAGCACAAACAGTGACTATTGCACCTACGATGACGAGGAACTTTTGCTTTTCCTCCTGTCGAGCCACTTCCCGCCAGGGGAGTAGGTTTATATATGCCATGAACTAAAGCTCCTTAACGCTAAACCAGTTGCAACAACAAGGTTGGATGCTTTTAAAGCCAGCTCTTCTTTCTTCACCGATGAAGCAGCGCCCATTTCTACAAATGGATTTGCAACAATTGTATGAATCCCTAGCTCTTCGACTAACAATTTGTCAAGTCCAGCAATACAACTCGTGCCCCCTGAAATCATCAAATAATCAACCTGCTCGTGACCACTTGATGTAATAAACATCTGAATTGCCCGTCGAATCTGTTGCACCAAAGCCGTTTGAAATGGTGCAAGAACTTCCATTTCATAATTAGGAGGCAAGTTACCACTTAACTTCGCAACTTCCGCATCCTCATAGGGTTGGTTATAGTACGAAGCAATGGATTTTGTATACTGATCACCACCAAAAATCTGATCTCGCGTATAAATCACTTCCCCGCCTTGCATGATGGAAAACAGCATCATGTTGGCACCGACATCAATCAAAGCTATATTTTTTTCTGATGCGTCAGAAGGAAGCTGGGACATACAAAATTCAGCACCACGAGCTAAAGCGTACCCTTCAACATCGATCACCTTGGCTTCTAGTTGTGCACCAGCCAGAGCATCCACTTTCGTTTGAACGGTTTCAGTGCGAGCAGCACTCAATAAGACGTTTATTTTACTCGGATCGGCTGGATTTGGCCCCAATGGCTCAAAATCTAGACTTATTTCATTGAGAGGATATGGAATCAAGCTATCTGCTTCGATTTCAATTTGTGATTCCATTTCGTCTTCACGCATGCCTGCATCCATGAATACAATTTTGGTGATCACGCTCGATCCAGACACCGCAGCTGCTGCTTGCGTAATCTTTCGACTGAACTTTCTTCGTATCTTCTGGATAGCCCGACCAACTGCTTCAATATCTTGAATTTCCCGGTCATTCATCGCACCTTTGGGTAAGGGTTCGATAGCGAATGCATCCAACCGATATTTAGACCCGCTACCACTGAGCTGGACTGCCTTTATGGCGTGAGAGCCAATGTCGATTCCAAGCATCATGGTACTTTTTTTGCCAAACAATTCCTTAACATTCATCGCCTGTGCCACTGTTTCTATCTTACCAAGGTTAAAATATATTTTTATTTGCCGTATAGTATAACAAGCATACTTTAGATTTATACTAACAGTCTTGTAAAATAATTGGGAGTAAAAAGTTAGGATTCATCCGTGGCCTGGTTAAAAAAAATATTCTTTTTCATTATAGTATCTTTTTTAGTTTTCGCGTTGAGTGTGGCAGCAATCTATTTTTCAGTCCGTTCAGAGCTACCCAGTGTTGAGACGTTAAAAGATGTAAAATTACAAACACCAATGCGAATTTTTAGCCAAGATGGCCAATTAATCTCTCAATTTGGTGAAAAACGCAGAATTCCGCTTTCGATTGACGAAATTCCTGAGCAACTAAAGCAGGCTATTTTGGCAACGGAAGATGCGAGATTCTATGAACATCCGGGTGTCGATGCCATCGGAGTCGTGCGTGCAGCCGTTTCTCTGATTGTCACAGGAAAGAAAAAGCAAGGCGCTTCAACCATTACGATGCAGCTTGCTAGAAATTTTTTCCTCACCCGAGAAAAGAAGTATTCTCGTAAAATTAAAGAGATTTTCATTGCGCTACATATTGAAAAACTCCTCACAAAGGATGAAATTCTTGCGTTATATCTAAACAAAATCGAATTGGGAAATCGAGCCTTCGGAGTCGGCGCTGCAGCTCAAGTCTATTATGGTAAAGATATCAGTCAGTTAAACCTTGCTCAGCTTGCAATGATTGCAGGTCTTCCTAAAGCGCCATCCTCACTCAATCCGATTCGACACCCTGAGCGTGCTAGAAAGCGCCGTTCTGTGGTGCTCGGTCGAATGCTGACTGTGGGTTATATTTCTCAGAATGAATATCGAGAAGCCAATGAGCAGCCTGTTACAGCTCGATATCATGGGGCAAATATCACAGCACCAGCTCCGTATATTGCCGAGATGGCCCACAGCAAGATGCTAGAGATGTTTGGAGACGATATCTATACCAATGGTTATAAAGTCTATACAACAACACCTTGGGTGCTACAGGAACAGGCAATTCAAGCACTTAGAGAAAATTTACATGCATACGATGAAAGACATGGCTACCGAGGTGCACTTGCCAATATTCTAGAGGCTAAGACAAGTCTTCCAGAAGCGCCTGAGAATGACTCTGTAGAAACGATACGATTAGCTGATAGATTGGATGATGAGGCCATCAAAGAAAGCTTTCAGAAGTATCCTGCTCGCGCTGACGGTCTTTTCTATGCAGTTGTGACGGAACTCGAGGAGCAGTCTGCTGTTATCCGTTTGAAAGATGGGAGCCATCATATCCTCCATTGGGAAGGGATGCGATGGGCTAGGCCATTTATTGACGACAACCGTCAAGGAAAAGCACCGAAATCCAGTCATGAAATCTTAGCATTAGGTGATATTATTCTTGTTCGACAAAATAACGATAAGGAATGGCGTCTCTCACAATATCCTGATGCTTCTTCAGCACTCATTGCTTTAGACCCGCAAACTGGTGCGATCCGCTCAGCAGTTGGGGGGTATAGTTTCTATCAAAGCCAGTTTAATCGAGCGACACAAGCCAAACGGCAAATTGGTTCGAATATTAAACCATACATTTATTCGGCTGCGCTTGATCATGGTTTTACATTGGCATCACTTGTCAATGATGCGCCGATTACCAAATGGGATAGAACACAAGGAACCGCGTGGCGTCCGAAAAACTCCCCTCCAGTTTACGATGGACCTACTCGTGTGCGTGTTGCTTTGGCAAAATCAAAGAACGTTGTCTCAGTAAGGCTACTCCGCGCAATCGGACTGGATACTGTGATTGAACGGCTGGTTGATTTTGGCTTCGACCCATCAGATATTCCACAGAATGAAACCATTGCGCTCGGTTCATCCTCATTCACACCATTGGAAGTTGCAACAAGTATGAGCGCATTTGCCAATGGTGGTTATTTAGTGAGTCCTTTCCTCATTGAACGTGTTGAAGATAGCGACGGGAATATTATTTATGAGGCAAACCCTGACATTGCCTGCTCTTTCTGTCTTGATGAGCGTTATTCCAACGAAGACCGGGACGATGCGATTGTTTTCCGCCCCGAAGCCAAACGGATTATCAGCAAACAAAATGCTTTCTTAGTTGCAAATGCTATGACCAGCTCTGTGTCTGGAGGCGGTAGCTGGCGGCTGAAAACAGGTTGGAATGGTACAGCTTGGCGTGCTCGTTCACTAAAAAGAAATGATCTATCAGGGAAAACAGGTACTACAAATGATATGAAGGACACATGGTTTACTGGTTTTAATCATGATTTATTAACAACTGTGTGGGTTGGTTTTGATAATCCATCTCGATCGCTAGGCATGACAAGTCGTATTCGTGGTGCTGAAAAAGGCCAAGTCTTTGGACGTGAAGCAGGTGCAATTGCTGCATTACCAGGCTGGATCAGATATAACCGTGAAGCACTAAAAAACCTGCCATCTACCCCAGTATCCATGCCTGAAGATATTGTCACAATCCGAGTCGATCAGGGGACAGGCCTATTAAGCCGCAAGTCAGATGATACAACACGTTTTGAGTATTTTAAGGTTGGCACTGAGCCCACTGAGTTTGCGGAGGAAAAATCAGAAAATATTAATTTCGATCTTGAAGAAAGTGATGAAACAATGGAAGATTTATTTCAGTAATCAAGGCATGGTTTGAATGGATAAACAATTGAGATGTTATATTTTAGGACGATGCATATACATCGCGACCACTCTTGTAGAAAAATCAGCCAGATTGCAAACCTGGCTGCGACAACATAAAGTTTCGAGGCAACCGCTTTCATATTGAATTGTCAAAGTTTTAATTTACTAACCGCTGAATAAAACAAGTCAAGGGAATATCTTACAAGATGGAATGGCATTTGATTACTGGATGTTCTCTTATTTACCTGCTCAGTGTGCTGCTCGCTCAATTGCAGCAGCACCGGCAACAAACTGAAAAAGAAATAACTTAGCTATTACACCAACTGACTGGATCGAGCGCTTGGCCTTTATGACGGATTTCAAAATAAAGGCCACTTTCCAACTGACCACCACTTTGCCCGACTAACGCGATTGGTTCGCCCGCTTCAACCTTTTCACCTACTTTTTTCAGTAATGTTTGGTTATGTCCATATAAGCTCATATAACCTTGGCCGTGATCAACGATCAGAACCCAGCCAAAACCTTTCATCCAATCAGCAAATAGAACGACGCCTTGATGGATTGTCTTCACGGTTTTACCTGGCCTGCTGTTAATCACCACCCCTTTCCAACGTAAGCGGCCTAACCGGGGTTGTCCAAAAGCATTGCGTAGTTTTCCCTTGGTAGGCCACAATAATTTTCCGCGTTTTCCATTGAGGCCATTCAACTGGATTTCTTTCGCTTCCTGCTCTTGGAGAAGTTGTTGTAAGGTTGCAGTGAGTTGTTCTCGGTTTACCTGCAACGTCGAAAGTGAGCGCTTATCATTTTTTAAGTTTTGCTCTAAGTTCCTGACAACTTCATGACGTTTTCTTTGCTCTTGCTCAAGGGTTGCTTGTTGCGCAAGCTGCTCACGCTTGAGTGCCATTCTATCCGATTTCGCAACCTGAGTTTTTTCTTCAGTTTGCGAAATCTGATCGATGACATGACTCAATTGTTGCAATTGTCTTGATCTGGCTTTGTTTAGGTATTGATAGTAAACAAGCACCCGCTCAAACTTACCGGGCTCTTCTTGATTGAGTAGTAACTTAGTATAGTCATGATCGCCGTTGACATAAGCACTGGAAATAAGTCCTTTTAACGCTTGTTGGTGTTTTCGTTTTTCACGATTCAAGCCTCGGATTTCTTTTTGGAATTGCTTAAGTTGTTTATCTAAGTCCTGAATATCCATTTCTGTATCATTTAACTTTTTTGCGACCTGCGAAATAATACTCTCTGCTTGCTTGAGATCTTGCTGGATCGTATCGAGTTTCGATTGGTGATGTTGGATTTGGAGTCTTTTTTTCTTGATTTCGTCCGTGATTTCATCAATTTGAGTGGCTGTTTTTTCTTTTTCCTTCACGGTTTCAGCAAATGCAGGAAAAGCAACTAAGGCGCTGAAAAGCCATACGCGACAGATGGCCGTCAATGAATTGATAGGCTTGCTTTGAAAAATACTGACGCGATATGGCACTTCTGCTCCTTATTATTATTTTGAATTGAAAATGTAGAACCTAGCTTACTTCAACGTCATCAGTGTCTTGCCGGTCATTTCCTCAGGGATAGCCATCCCCATCAAGTGCAACATCGTTGGTGCAACATCACTCAATTTGCCACCTTCCAACATCGGGGTTGCAAGACGACCGACATAAATAAATGGAACAAGATTGCTTGTGTGTGCGGTATGGGCCTGACCGGATTGCTTATTGACCATCTGTTCCGCATTACCATGGTCCGCGGTAATCAGACATTCGCCACCCACTTCTTTCAAGGACTTCAGGACACGCCCTATGCTCTGATCGACTGCTTCGCAGGCTTTAACTGCTGCATCAAACTTTCCAGTATGTCCAACCATATCCCCATTTGGGTAATTACAAATAATGACATCATATTGCTGGCTAAGAATCGAACTGATAAGTTTATCTGTCATCAGCTCAGAATTCATCTCTGGTTGTAAATCATACGTCGCCACTTTTGGTGAAGGGATCAGCTCACGAGATTCTCCTTTGAATGGCTCTTCTCGGCCACCATTAAAGAAAAACGTCACATGGGCGTATTTTTCTGTTTCTGAAATACGCAGCTGCGTTTTCTGATGTTTTTCCATCCATTCCCCAAAAACGTTACTGAGTTTTTCAGGTGGATATGCGCAAGGCGCTTGAATATCTGCTGCATACTCAGTCAACATCACAAACTCTGAAAGCTTCGGCTGAATTGTCCTCTCAAAACTAGAAAAGTCACTCTCAGTAAAGCTTCTAGATAGCTGTCGGGCACGATCTGCACGGAAGTTCATGAAAATAACCGTATCACCATCTTCAAATGTCGCAGACTGACCATCTTCACCTAAGATCACTGACGCCTTGACGAATTCATCATTCTCATCCCTTTCATAGGCGCTATGAAGTGCTTCAACTGGATCCGTGAATTGGAATTCAGCCTTACCCTGTGTCAATAATTGATAAGCAAGTTCCACACGATCCCAACGATTATCTCTATCCATCGCATAGTACCGCCCGATGATAGATGCAACCCGTCCTTTGCCATCTGTGGTCAGTTTTGTTTGGATTTTTGCGATGGCATCTTCAGCACTTCGTGGTGGTGTATCACGCCCATCAAGAAAACCATGAACATAGATTTTCTCAGCCCCTTTTTCAATTGCGAGATCAATAGCTGCATGGAAGTGATCTTCATGGCTATGCACACCACCTGGGGATAATAGCCCCATCAGATGAACAGCTTTGCCATTAGAGGCGGCTTTTTCAATCGCAGAAATGAGGGTTAAATTCTCAAAAAAGTCACCATCACGAATCGCTTTTGTGATCCGAGTAAAATCTTGATAAACAATTCGCCCAGAACCTAGGTTAATATGACCGACTTCAGAGTTACCCATTTGCTCATCCGGTAAACCGACATCGAGCCCAGAACCAGAAATCAACGTCTTCGGGCAGTTTTGCCAAAGTTCATCCAATACGGGTGTATTTGCATGATAAACAGCATTATTTTCTGGAGACTCGTTGTATCCCCAACCATCCATGATGATGAGGACAAGCGGTTTCTTCTCGAATGACATATGTGCTCCCTTTAAAATTTCGAAACAACTAAAACTAGCCTTATGGATGTGGGGTCTAGTTTGGGGGAAATAAAGCCTGTCGGCCTGAAGAATGTGAATGCATTTTATCCCAATTCATTGAGATTGAATAGGGTCAGATAGACAATTGATTCCCATCATTTCCATGCGATTTGGTCTAATTTTCGGCCCCTTTCGGCTGGCAACTTATCATAATCTGTGTATACTTCTGCCTCTATCAAAATCATCTTACATAAAAAGAGTTATTGATCCTTATGGAGCAGTTTATTGAGTTTCTCGGGCGCCATCCCTTTCTCACAACAGCGTGGGTTGGGCTATTTCTTGCGCTCGTCTATTCTTATGTCAAAAGTGCGATGTCTCCCGTTAAAGGTGTAAATCCTCAAGAGCTTTCCTTGATGGTGAACCGCGAAGATGCCATTCTGGTCGATATCCGCCCCGACAAAGATTACCAAAAGTCACATATCGCGAATGCTGAGCACGTCTCATTAGAAAAGATTATGAAAAATGATTTTGGGAAGCTTGAATCCAAAAAACAAGCCCCCATTATTGTAATCTGTGCAGCAGGTGTCTCCGCATCTCAAGCTGCTGGAAAAATGGTCAAAGCTGGATTTGAGAAAGTCCATATTCTATCTGGCGGCATGAATGCATGGACCAATGCAAACCTTCCCGTCACGAAGAAGTAAGGGGTATCCCGTGGCTGAAGTGATTATTTATACGAAAACTTATTGTCCATATTGCGTTAGAGCAAAGGCATTACTGGATAAAAAATCTGTGAAATACACGGAAATTAACATTCAGAATGAGCCGCAGCGACGTGATGAAATGATTAAAAGAGCAAACGGTGGCTACACCGTGCCACAGATTTTCATTAATGACCAGCATATTGGCGGTTGTGATGACATGATGGCACTTGAACATGCTGACCGTCTCGATGCTTTACTCGAGAATTAGTGATCAATTGAAATCAAATGATCAATTGAAATAATTAAGAATATAGAACTAAGGAAGTCGCTATGGCTGAGCAAAACGAAAATACTGTAAATGAAGAGAATGCACCACAATTTGCAATCCAACGCATCTATGTAAAGGATATGTCATTCGAATCTCCTAAAGCACCAGAAATCTTCAAAAAAGAATGGCAACCAGATGTCAAACTAGATTTGGATACGCGTTCTTCTGAGCTTGAAGAAGGTGTTTATGAAGTGATCCTTTCCATCACGGTTACAACGAAAGTTGAAGAAGAAACAGCATTCCTTTGTGAAGTTCAGCAAGCAGGTATCTTCACGATCATGAACATGCCTGAAGACCAGATGTCTCACATGATGGGATCTTTCTGCCCGAATATCTTATTCCCATATGCAAGAGAAGCGATTTCTAACATCGTGAACCGCGGTACATTCCCTGCGCTCAACCTTGCGCCAGTGAACTTTGATGCGCTTTATGCACAATACCTTCAGCAAAACCAGCAACAAGCTGCTGAAAAATTAGACGCATAATTCCAAATATCAAAAAGGGTATCACGTGACAAAATCAGTGATGTCAGTTTTAGGGGCGGGCTCTTATGGGACCGCCCTTGCTTTATGCCTTGCCAGAAATGGGCACACAATCTCACTTTGGGGCAGAAATAAAGCACATTTCGAACAAATGCAACAAACGCGTACCAACGAGCGCTATCTACCTGGGGTCACTTTTCCAGATTCACTACATTTAGAAAGTGATTTAGAAAAAGCCGTTAAATCCAGTGAAACAATCTTGGTTGTCGTCCCTAGCCATGCATTTGGTGAGACACTGCAACACATTCAGCCTTGGCTAAAACCAAATGCTCGGATTGCTTGGGCCACAAAAGGATTAGAGCCAGACACAGGCCGATTACTTCAAGATGTAGCCAGGGATATACTTGGCAGTAAAATCTCACTTGCGGTGTTGTCCGGACCAACCTTTGCAAAAGAGATGGCTGCAGGCTTACCAACAGCGATTTCTGTTTCTTCGACAAATGACCAACTCAATCAAGATATTGCAAGGTGGCTCCATTGTGGACGTTCATTTCGTGTTTATACGAATCCAGATTTTATTGGAATGCAACTGGGCGGTGCAGTCAAGAATGTGATCGCAATTGGTGCAGGGATGGCTGACGGGATCGGTTTCGGAGCCAATGCACGCACGGCGTTGATTACACGTGGTCTCGTTGAACTCACGAGACTAGGCACCACACTCGGTGGGCAACCAGAAACCTTTATGGGTATGGCTGGTTTGGGTGATCTCGTTCTAACCTGTACTGACAATCAATCTCGCAATCGGCGCTTTGGTCTTGCCCTTGGTCAAGGTGAGTCAACTGACAATGCGATGCAGAAGATTGGTCAAGTTGTAGAAGGATATCGAAATGCCAAAGAGGTGCATATACTCGCTAAGCGTATCGGTGTTGAGATGCCCATCTGTGAACAGGTGTATCAAGTCCTATACGAAGGGAAAGATGTCCAGCAAGCAGCCATGGATCTGTTAGGTCGTGAGCAACGTGCAGAACACGATAGTTAGGGATAACTAGATGAGAGCGGTTGGCAACTTCTCCTCCTTTAAGCACAGAATCAGTTCTTCTGGGGGGAGCGGTTTGCTAAAGTAATATCCTTGAAGCTCATCACACCCCATCACACTGAGAAATTTCACCTGCTCTGCTGACTCAACCCCTTCTGCAACAACATGCATATTCAAATATTTTGCTAGCCGAATAATGGTTGCTGTGATATTTCTGTCTTGCTCTTCTGTATCCAGGTGACAGATGAAGGACCGATCAATTTTCAACTTATCAATCGGAAAGCGTTTTAAGTAGCTCAGTGATGAATGCCCAGTTCCAAAGTCATCCAATGCAATTGAAAAACCATAATCTTTCAATCGTCTCATTTGTTGTAAGGCAAAATCAGGGGCTTGCATCATCGCTGTTTCTGTAATTTCCAGCTCAAATTGAGCAGGTGAAACACCATATTTCGAGACAAGAGAAAAAACTTCTTGAGCCATTGAGTCTTTTTGGAAATGAAGTGAAGAAATATTAATCGCCACTTTCCCACGAAGCATCCCCTGGTCCTGCCACTGTTTCACTTGCTGACAACAATGTTCCAGAATGTACATTGTCAGTGGAATGATCATGCCATTTTCTTCAGCAATCGGGATAAATTCGCCAGGACCAATTGGGTCTCCATCACGAAACCATCTCACTAAAGCTTCCGTCCCAACAACTTTTCCACTCTCAGAAGAAATTTTTGGTTGGTAAAAGACCGTAAACCCTTTGCTCTTTAAAGACTGCCACATCTCAGACTCAATGCGAAGTTGTTCTGGAGTTGAGACATCAATCTCTCGATTAAATATACAAAAGCCGTTTTTTCCTGCTTGTTTCGCATGCGTCAGTGCTGCATCCGCAGATCGCATTAAGTGCTTCGCATCCATCCCATGCATCGGAAATAATGAGATCCCAATTGAGGTTGTAGCTGTGATTGGCACACCATCAATCATAATTGGCTCACGAAAACAATTACTCAATCTTGTTGCAACATGTTCTGCGTGAAGATCCGGAGCCTCTCCAAGTAGATAAGGAGGGATCATGATGGCAAATTCATCCCCTCCCAGGCGAGAAAGAATGTGTCCTCGCTCCAAATTTTGTTCCAAAATTTGTGCCACCTGCATGAGTAACTCATCACCACTTTTTAATCCAAGCGTATCATTAATTTTGTGAAACTTATCAATATCAACAATCATGACGATAAATGATGGAAATTGCTCCGAAGCAGAGTAAATCGCTTTATCTAAGTGCTCAAAGAACAGTGTTCTATTCGGTAGTTTCGTCAGGGAATCACGTGTTGCCAGCTTTCTAAGTTCTCGTTCGTTCTGCATCCGAAAAGTGATATCGGTGAACATACCAATGAAATGGACCTGGCGATAACCAGTGCTTTCCTGATCAACCCGGGTAATGGACAAATCCATCGAAAAATCATCGCCATTTTTGCGGCGAGACCAAACCTCACCAGACCAAAAACCATATGCATTTACCTCTTGCTCGATGAGATAACCCAGTCGACGATGATCCCCTCCATGACTGAATAATGTCATTGGAGAACCGCACATTTCATCAAGAGTAAAGCCTGTGATCTCAGAAAATGCCTGATTAATATATGAAATCTCAAAATCTTGATTGGCAATCCAAACACCCTCATGCGTATTCTCAAGCAATGAGTGCAAAAGATCATCCGCTTGTTTCTGTCGGAGCCGAAGCCAAAAAACCATCGCTACCATACCGATTAAGCTCAATGCGGCAAGAAGTGCCAATATTTTTTGTACTGAAAAGTCGAAAGTTCGCCCAGATACCATGTGATTCAGTTGTATTCGAGAAATATTTTGCCAATGCTGATTCACATCCTGTTGCTGTATGATGAGTTCTGATTTCGGAGCAATATTGTAAAATTGATAGGATATTGGTCTTTCCCCTTCCAAAAGCCAATCCTTCATATCGGGAGAAAACAAGAAACGATAACGTGCTGAAGCAGGTTTAAATCTTGATATCTCAATATGCGCCTGTTGAATTTGTTTAAAAAAGTTATAACGCTCACTAAATAAATACTGCTCACTTTTATCCCCCTTCATCAGTATTTTTAATGATGAAATCCTTGGTTTTGTCAGATAGTAATCTGCAATATTTGGCTGATCATGAACAAAACTCAGATTTGACTGACTCAGTAACCAAATCCCCCCTTCACGATTCGGTACAATTGCATCGATAGAGTTCAGATTATTGTTAAGAAAAATTTGACGATGAAGTTGTGTATCAGGGTAAATATGTTGCACCAAGCTCGAATTCACTAACCATATAGAACCATCAATACCTTGCTTTGATCGAGCATGGGTCGGATAAGGATATTTTTTGACAAATTGAATCGAAAAATCGATCAGGCTGATTTTATACCATGCCCCCTGTTCTGAAAGGGCCCAAATATGCTGCTGTGTGGGTTGAAGAAAAATTATTTTTGCATCAATAATTGGATGGCGCTGCAACACATTCTTAAGTGGATTGTAATGAAAAACCATTCCATTTTGATCAAAAAACCAGACCAATTGATTTTCTGAAACAACAGGGTTCATTGGAAAAAATTGTTTATTTAGCCTTGTACTCTGAAGGACACGTCCATTTGCATCATAATATTTCAGTTGATCCTCAAATAAGACCACAAGGTGGTCATTGGGTAAAATCGCAAACTGGCTCGCATTGGCATGTGGATGAAACCGTAATACTTTTGTAAAGCGATTCGTCCTCATTGAATAGTATTCGAGATATTCTTCTCCTAATAGCCAAATTTGGTCTGGCTGGTAATAATAAAATGTTTTAAAAGATTGATTGAAAGAATCATTGACAGCAAATTGACGGAGCTTCTTCCATTGTTGGCCATCAAATCGCAAAGCACTTTCCTTAGATAAGATCCATGGGAATCCCTGTTGGTCCTGAATCATTTGATTTTCAATGGGTTGAATATCATGAGGAAGCGGTACAGAAAAATGTACGCGACCGTATGAAAAAAAGCTGCTTATTGATAAAAAGAAGTAAAGAAACGTTCTGAACACGTCCTTGTTCCTTTATGTTTGAGCTGCTTCAATCTTAGTCATGAAATGGGTAATTTTCCAGCTATCCATACTGACTGGCATCAATTAGTTTAAAGATTTTCAATCTGTTGCTTTGCACGGCTTGGATCATTGGAAAAAATACCATCGACACCAATCTCCATGAGGTGCTCAATGTCCTCAGCGCTATCCACCGTATAGACAAATACTTTCGATCCGAGTTGATGTACTTCATCAACTAGGGATTTTGTCACATAATCAACTGCAAAATTAATGGAATAGGGTTGAAAAGTTTTATATATCTGATCAAAATTTAGCGGGATACCTTCGAAAAGAACACCAATTGGAAACTCTGGTGCTTCCTCATGGACATCTTTGAGCACGCGATGGTGGAAAGAAGAAATATGGATCTGACTGGCGTTGAAACCCAAATTTAAACAGGCATCCCGTAATAATGTAACGAAATGCGTCACAGCCACCTCATTCTTGATTTCAACATTCAATAAACACTGACCATGAATTTGTGATAATACTTCAGCCAATGTTGGAATTTTCTGTCCATCGACCCGTAGTTGCGATGGATTATCGCATGTTGCGAGCGTTCCGGTATTCCCCGTTAATCTCATCAGATCTCGATCATGAAAAACATACAGCACATCGCCGACTTGCTGCACATCAAGTTCAATTCCTTCAACGCCCTTGTCCAATGCACTGCAAAAAGATAAGCAAGTATTTTCCGGAAAGTGAGCACTATCACCGCGATGAGCTATCACCAACATATTTAGTTACTCTGTTTTGTCGCCAAACGAGTCTCAATAATCGCTGTCGTAACAACGAGGATGCCACCAAGAACCGTTTTCCAATCAGGGATTTCTTGAAGAAGTAGTATAGCTAGAATCGTCGCATATAAAGGTTGCATACAGGAAATTAGACTCACTGTTTTGACTTTTAGGTGGCGGAAAACGCCTGCAAACATCGCATGGGGCAAAGCGGTGAAGACTGTACCAACCAATAATAATAATAGAATTGAATCCATCGTCAGCTCAGTTGGTGAGGTCTCCAACCCAATCACAAGTACTGCACTGGCAACAATTGTCTGGTAAAGCATCGCATGCTGGCCGCTATATTGGGAAAATTTGTGTTTATGCAGAATATTTCTCAGCGTAAAAAGCAGCGCAGAGAGAATGCTGATAAGAATTCCCTGTGTCGTATGATTGTCGATACTAAACTCCGGCATCATCAAATAGATGCCAAAAAATACAATCAAACCTGCAAATAAGTCAGTGAATTTTGGCAATTGCTTTGAAAACAGCGGTTCCAGTAATATCGTGATCACTGGATAGCTAAAAAAGGCAATGATCCCAATCGCAACTGTTGATAATTGCATTCCCTGGAAATAGGTTACCCAATGAAAACCAACCAATAAGCCGAGAAGAATCGCAATAAAATAGTCCTGAATACGATGCAACCGGATCCGCTGTTTAGCCAATATAAGAAATGAAAATAGAGCCAATGCAGCGACAAAGGCACGGAAACAGGTTATATCCCAGGCTGGAAGTGGGATCAGCTTAGAAAACAGCGCTGTACCGCTAAACAACAGTACAGACGCATGGAGAGATAAAATGCTTTTATGCTTATCAATCATTCAGTTACCACAAACATCAATCGTCCGTCTCAGACAATGTGGCAAAGTGTTCACCCATTCTTGTCACAGTACCGGATTGATTTTCAGGTAGGAACGCTAAAGTTTCTGATGGAAAACAAAGGATCACAGTGGAACCGAGTTTAAACCGTCCCATCTCCTCGCCTTTCTTCAGATGAATCGCTTTGTCACCTTCTGTCGGGTACGACCAGTCACATATTTGTGGCCCAGTCGGTGGTGTTACTGTGCCTGCCCAAACCGTTTCAATACTTGCAACTATCGTTGCACCTACTAATACCATGGCGAAGGGACCGATTTCAGAATCAAAAATCGCTACAACACGTTCGTTTCGTGCAAAAAGATTCGGCACGTTCTCTGCGGTAAGCGGATTCACAGAAAATAGATCCCCTGGAATATACACCATCTCACGCAGCGTTCCATCCAATGGCATATGGATTCGGTGGTAGTCTTTTGGTGCGAGATAAATTGTCGCAAATTTACCCGCCTGAAAGTCTTGAGCGCGCTCTTCGCTTCCCCCAAGCAACTCTACAAGACTAAATTCATGCCCCTTGGCCTGAATCAACTGCTCATCAACAATATCACCCAACTGGCTTACAGTGCCATCTACAGGGTGAACGATATGGTTTTGTGTCATATCAATTGGACGAACACCATCTTTTAGCTGACGGGTAAAAAACTCATTGAAGGTTTGATAGTGAGAAGCTTGCGAGTATTTCGCTTCCTCCATGTTGATCCCGTAAGCTTTGATAAATGCTTTGATCACACCAGTAGTGACGGGCCCTGCTTTCGCACCCGCAAAAGCACCAACAAGACGAGAGAGGCTATGTTTAGGCAAAGCATATTGCAAACCAATTTTAAATTTGTCTAAATTCACTGTGTTATCTCTTATTTCTCAAATTTTCGCCCTGTGGGCTTATTCGCCAAGCTTTCGATAATCCGTTGATAGCTATCAAATCGTGCTTCGCTGATTTTTCCAGCGTCCACCGCTTCGATCAACGCACAGCCCGGATCGTTTTTGTGTTGACAGTCACGAAAGCGACAACAACCAATCAAGTCACGAAACTCAATAAAGCCATTTAGAATCTGATCCTGAGACAAGTGCCAAAGTGAAAACTCTCGCACACCAGGAGAGTCGATCAGTTGCCCCCCCTGCGGTAATTGATGTAATCGTGCAACCGTCGTTGTGTGTTGTCCCAGGCCACTGTTTTCGGAAACAATTTGTGTCAGGATATTCGACTCAGGATAAATTGCATTGACCAAAGAAGATTTACCGACACCAGACTGACCAACAAATAAATTCACTTTGTCTTTCAACTTTGAGGTAACATTCTCCATACCTTCCTGTGTTTTCGTCGAAATATAGACAACCTCATAGCCAAGCTCTCGATAAGCATCCATTGTTTCATCGACAATATCTTTCATATCCGGTGTGATCAGGTCAATCTTATTCAGAACAAGGATGGGCTGCATCCCCATTTCTTCAGCCGCGACGATATAGCGATCGATAATGGATGGCGTCAGTGCAGGTAAAATGGCCGATACTACCCATAATTGATCAATATTGGCTGCTACTGGCTTGATCCCATCATAAGCATCTGGTCGGATCAGTACACTTTGTCGTTCATGAACGGCAACAACAACACCTGCAATATCATTTTCAGATTCCAAATTTTTTGCGCGACGCCATTCAACATGATCACCACAGACCAAGTTGTCGATTGCTCGTCGAATGTTACAACGAACAATATCGCCATTTTCTCCCTGAATATCTGCATGTTGGCCAAATCTGCTGATCACAACACCGGGTTCTTGCGGCCCAAATTGCTCGTTCGATAAGTCATCAATGAAGCCTTTTGGTTTTCTATTTTCGAGACATTTTTGCAGATTTGCCTGTATTCGACGGGTCTGGGTTTTGGTTAGTTTCTTTCGTTTTGCCACATTTGCTCTATAACTAAATTATATTGGTAACGGATAAAGCGGTTTCATTCAAGGTTCTGGCGTAATATGATATATCAAATTAAGTCAAATGATAAAAGGGATTTCCACCTAAGGCGTAGACTGTATGTCATTTAGCGATAATAACCTTGTCTGGATCGATCTTGAAATGACTGGCCTAGAGCCACGTCATGATAAAATTCTTGAAATAGCGACCATTGTAACAGATAGCGAACTCAACATTCTTGCTGAAGGACCTGTCATTGCCATCCACCAAACTGATGAAGTATTGGATAACATGGATGAGTGGTGCGTCAAACAGCATGGAAAGAGCGGCCTCACAGACCGTTGTCGACAGAGTAAAGTCGATGAGCAATATGCAATAGACGAAACAATCAGCTTTCTGAAGCAGTATATTTCTCCCGGTAAATCTCCGATGTGCGGTAACAGTATTTGTCAGGACAGACGCTTCTTACATCTTCACATGGAAGAGTTGGAGTCGTATTTCCATTACCGTAATCTTGATGTCAGTACGATTAAGGAGTTAGCAAGACGTTGGCGTCCTGAATTGCTCCAGAATTTCAAGAAAAAAGGAACTCACCTCGCATTAGAGGATATCCGCGAGTCTATCCAAGAGCTGCAGATGTACCACGATTTATTTTTCGATTTACCAAAATAATTACATAAATCGCTTGCAATCATCTCTCAATTTTGTAGAATGCGCTCCGCTTTCGATAGTTTCCTATGGAAGGCGGTGTGTGTTTGCACAGCTGTGTATTCATACCTCAGTACAGTTGATGCGGGAATAGCTCAGTTGGTAGAGCACAACCTTGCCAAGGTTGGGGTCGCGAGTTCGAGTCTCGTTTCCCGCTCCAAACGTCAAGCCGTACAATCATTCTTATCGATGCGGGAATAGCTCAGTTGGTAGAGCACAACCTTGCCAAGGTTGGGGTCGCGAGTTCGAGTCTCGTTTCCCGCTCCAAAGATTCATCACTCAAATCACTTTCTTAAAACGAATCTTCTCATTGATTTCAATCTTTGTATGCTTTCCTTTCATCTGATGAATGAATTCCTTCTTGAAAAAAAAGTTCTGTCACGGCATGCTTGCTTCACCTTCACTCATCGGACCTGTATTATGAGCCAAAAAAATCGCTTAGCCAAAGCAACAAGTTTTATCAGCCGACTTCCACAAAAGTGGCAATCTTTTCTTTTGAGCCAGCTCTTCAATCGCCAGGTTAAGTTTGCAGGTACAGCTGGGATCCGCGTCATGTCCCTTTCCAATGATGGTTGTCACCTCCAACTCAACAATAAAAAGCGGGTACAAAATCATATTGGTTCTGTTCATGCCGCAGCAACGGCTTTACTTGCAGAGTCAGCGAGTGGTATCGCATTCGGCTACCACGTACCAGACGATAAAATCCCACTATTGAAAACCATGCATATTAACTATGTGAAGCGTTCTAGTGGAAACTTAACAGCACAGGCTCAATTAACACCAGAGCAAATTGAGCAAGTCACATCACAGGAAAAAGGAGATATCTCTGTACGGGTCACAGTCACGGATGAGGCAGATATTCAACCTGTCGAAATCACGATGGAATGGGCTTGGATCCCTAAAAAACGTAAATCTTAAGCTCTCTTGGCTTTCAGTAGATGATTGAAAGCCTTGTAAAAAATTTTTCAATTGCGCCGTTGGTGCGGAAACTTCAAGCTAAGTCGTTCGATTTAAACCCAGCTCAACTATACTTTATCATTAAGTTTCTGGCATATTTTGGGTGTATAGGTATTGAAGTTTCCGTATCCGACAGAGCTGCATAAAACTCAGCAATGGCGGCGACCCGCTCTATACGCATTTATTTCGAGTGCATTTGTCCTGTTATTCACATTTGGACTTTATTTCGAGCAGGACAAACATGAACGCGTCATTTATGGGCTAGAAGTTGAAAACAGACTCGATGCCCTATCCACAAAAGTTGCTGGTTTAGTTGAGCGGAATATTGCCATTCTCTATGGCCTTCGCGCAGATATCGCTGCCAATTCTGGTATTTCACAGGCTCGCTTCGAACATCTGGCTATCGCACTCATGTCTCAAGGGCTCCATGTTCGCCATATTGGGCTTGCCCCTGATTTAATCATTCAAATGGTTTATCCAATGGAAGGGAACACGCTCGCCATTGGCTTGAATTATCTTGAGCACCCGAAACAAAATCAATCCGTGATCCGTGCCATTGAAACAGGCAAGATAATCATGGAAGGACCTGTTCAACTCATTCAGGGTGGTGAAGCTTTCATCACTCGAGTTCCAGTGACCAATCTGAGGACCAATGAATTATGGGGTGTCATATCAGCGGTAATCGATTATCGATCCCTGTTCCATGAAGCGGGTATTCATAACCTGCCAGAAGGTACTCAGGTTGCAATTCGCTCCATTGAAATTGACCAACAACAAAGTGGTGTTCAGCTTGGCGATCAATCTATTTTTCATCAAGCCTCAACCAAAACAGAATACATTCATCTGTCCATTGGCAAATGGCAAATTGGCTTGCATGATGATGCGCAGTCATATGCCTCTAGAATATCTTTTTTTATCATCGTCATTGGCATAGGTGCTTCAATATTGGTTGGTACGACTGTATTTTACGGCATGATACAGCAAGTACACCGAGATGCAGCACAGAGAAAAGTGGAGCATCAAGCTGCATTTGATAATCTAACTGGGCTATCCAATCGTTACCTCTTTAATCAGCGACTTCATAATATGATTGCCGAAGCAAAGCGCTTTGATAAACAGCTTGTCCTGATGATTATCGACCTAGATAACTTCAAGAAGATTAATGAAAGCTGTGGTCATGAAGTCGGTGATGAGCTATTGAAACACGTTGCGATTACTTTACGTCGCGAATTTCGTGGCAATGATTTAATCGCACGCTTAAGTGCTGATGAATTTGCTGCTGTCATCAAAGACTCTACCGCTGCTGTACAAATAGAATTGGTTGCGGAGCGGCTGATTGAATCACTGTCAAAACCTATCAAGATCGGGGAACATGATCTTGTGAGTAGCGCCAGTATAGGTATCGCAATCTTCCCCGATGACGGAGATAACAATATCTCTATTCTTCAGCATGCTGATCGAGCAATGATTGCAGCCAAAAAAGCTGGGCGAAATACGATTCAGTTTTTCAACACAAATATGCGTTCAGAAGCTGATCTCTATGTCCGTATTCATCATGAAATTCTCACCGGGATCCCAGAAGAGCAATTTATCATGATGTATCAACCGATTCTGGATATTAAGAAAAATAAATTTACCAAATGTGAAGCCTTGGTACGCTGGTATCACCCGCAACGTGGGATGGTCTCGCCTGCTGAGTTTATTCCAGTTGCTGAAAGCACAGGTTGTATCCGTCAATTAGGCCACTGGTGTCTGGAACGTGTTTGTAAGGACTTTATCCACTTTAAAGAACTGGGCTTTGAGTTGACCATTTCAGTCAACCGTTCCGTTGTTGAATTTAATTCCGTGGAACAAGCGAAACGTTGGTTGGATATGATGACGGCCTATCAAGTTCCAACCTCGCATTTAGTGTTTGAGATCACTGAATCGCTCTTCATGGAAACTGGCTCCCACCAAGATGCCTGTATTGAATTACTCAAAGAAAACGGGATCCGATTCGCTATTGATGACTTTGGTACAGGTTATTCCGCGCTGAATTACCTTCGTCGTCAGCCGGTCGATTACGTCAAAATTGATCAGTCATTTATTCGTGACATGGCTGAGATACAACAAGACCGCGCCTTAGTTGAATCATTGATCCAGTTATCACATATCCTCGGAATTGAGGTCATTGCAGAAGGAGTCGAGTATCAGGAACATTTATCATGGTTGCAGACTTGGCAGTGCGACCATGCTCAAGGATTTCTATTTGAGAAAGCTTTACCGCCAGAGGAGTTCGTCGCGTTCTTGCGGGCACATCAATCCGGTTTTTCGGAGGAAGACTCTTCGCAGTAGCGCATCAAGAAGTAACGTCAGATATGACAGGTGATGTGAGTGATCAAAGTTTGTATGAAAGTCAGACCTCCAGCTGTGGCAGGTATTTATTACCCTGAATCAAAGAAGGAACTCAAAAAACACATGGATGAGTTAGTCAAAGGCAAAGCAATCTCCATGTCTTTGCCAAAAGCACTCCTTGTGCCTCACCGCAGTATTACCACAGAGGGCGCTCTCGCTGCACAAGGGTATAAATTATTGAAGAGACACAAAGAAACCATCACAAAAGTAATTATACTTGCACCTGCACATCATTACCCACTCGTCGGTTGTGCAGTATCCAGTCACGATGCTCTCGAAACACCATTGGGTGAAATTCCGATTGATAAACCTCTACGTCAACGTTTACTCAACAGTGCTATCGTTGTCACAAATGACTTACCGCATGTGATGGAACACTCAATTGAGCTTCAATTGCCTTTTTTACAAACTTGCCTCAAGTCCTTTTCGATTATTCCCATTGCGGTCGGTAAAGTCAGTGTGAGAGATATGCTTGCAATGTTCCGCATGATCCCTGAGCAACAGTCCGTTCTATTTGTATTTAGTGCTGAACTGAGCGGCTGTTTTGATAAAGACACCGATATGGCGCCAATCGAATCCATCACGAATGATATTTTAACGCAACAACCCATCTTAAATCGGCAAGGGGTCTGTGGCGGTTCTTTGTTGAATGCAATGATTTCTTGGAGCGAGCTCTGTGGCTGGCGACCAAATTTTCTGGCATGTAATGGTGTCTCTATCGAAACCGCCTCTTCGGTCGTTTTCGCTTTTAATCCACCCAAGAAGTCAGCGGATGAATAAATTTAGCACTATATTTTTATGAAAAATCATCAAGACCTCTATGAAATGAAGTGTAAATTTCTGTTGCTGCTTGCTTGCCTCTGTATGCTTACTTGTCCTGCTTCCGCCAAAGAATTTCAAATGGTAACGGAAGAGTATCCTCCATATAACTACTTGAAAGATGGGCGTGTTGAGGGCGTTAGCGCTGATATGGTCCGTGCTGTGTTAGCAGAAGTAGGGATACAGGCGCCCATGAATATTTACCCGTGGGCACGCGCTTATGAAATGGCTCGGGCACAGGAAAATGTCATGATATTCTCCATTAGCCGTTTCCCACAACGTGAACGTCTTTTTCAGTGGGTTGGTGTCATCGCGCCAATTAATTTTTATATTTTTGCGTTAAAAGATAGAAATGATATACGTATTGACTCATTAGATGATGCGAAGAAATTTACGATCGCGACGGTTCTCAGAGATGCCTTGGAACAGTTTTTAACATCAGAAGGCTTTCAAAAAATGCGAAAACTTTCCTCCAACGAACATGCAATGGAGATGATGATGAAAAAGCGCGTTGACCTTTGGCCTAATTCAGAGCTTGCGGGATATCATATGCTCCGCAGTAAAGGCTACTCAAAAGATATGGTTCGCAAAGTCTATCATTTAGATGGATTCTCAAAAGGTGATTTGTATATCGCATTTGGACCAAAAACATCAAAAATTGTTGTTGATAGTTTTCGTGACGCGCTTGAGCGCGTCAAAAAGAAAGGTGAGTATGATAAAATACTCAGTCGGTTTCGCTAAGCAAGCTTTTTCTTTAGTGCCTCATGGATCAGAGGTGAAACAAATTCCGTCACATTCCCACCATGCAATGCGACTTCTTTGACCAAGGTTGAAGAAATGAATGAGTATTCCTCTGCTGGCGTCAAGAACACACTTTCTAAATCTGGATTCAATCGACGATTCATATTTGCTAATTGAAATTCATATTCAAAATCAGAGACTGCTCTTAAACCGCGGATCAGAATATTGGCACCTTTATCTTTTGCGAACTGCGCCAGTAATCCCGAAAACCCAATAACGCTCACATTTGGAATGTGGGTTAACGCTTTTTCACATAGATCAACGCGTTCATCCAGCGAAAATAAGGGTTGCTTCGTCGGATTTGCTGCAATCGCCAGGATCACTTCATCAAATAGCTTCCCCGCTCTTTCCACTAAATCGATATGCCCTTTTGTGATTGGGTCAAATGTTCCAGGATACAATGCAATTCGTTTCATTTTTTATTCACTAATCAAGAGGAGTTATTCCTCGTCATACGTTGTCCCAAAGTCTATCATGTTTTCAAATCAATCAAAGTGCTGCATATCAGTTGAAACTTGAGAGGATCACCCTCACATAAACACAAAGACTTCGAAGGAGGAATCAAGGGCCCATGACAAAACTGCCTCAATTTTCACAAATCAAAACTGACGAGATCAAAAGCAACATCGAACAAGCGATCGCACACTGTAAAAAAACAATTGATAATGTGCTCTGCGATCCTGCCCCAATTTCCTGGCAGAATAAGATTGTCCCAATGGATGAAGCTGATGATGCCTTTTCTCGCCTCTGGTCCCCAGTTTCTCATATGAACAGTGTGGTCAATTCACCGGAGCTTCGTAACGCTTATGAGTCCTGTTTACCGCTTCTTTCGGAGTACAGCACGTTTATCGGGCAACACAAAGGACTCTACGATATTTACCAATCGCTTTCTGAACAGGATGACTTCAAGTCGCTCTCCAAAGAGCAACAGAAGACGATCACTGACCAACTCAGAGATTTCCAACTCTCAGGGATTGCACTACCAGAAACGCAGCAGAAGCGATATGGCGAGATTGTTGCACGTTTGTCTGAGCTAAGCTCGAAGTTTTCTAATAACGTCTTAGATGCAACGCTCGCTTGGCACAAACACATTCAAGATGAATCACAACTCAGTGGCTTGCCAGAGTCTGCAATTGCAGCCGCAAAACATACAGCAGAGCAAAAGTCGCTTGATGGCTGGGTCTTTACCTTAGAGTTTCCAAGTTACTTGCCTGTGATGACTTATGCGGATAACCGCGAACTTCGTAAAGAAATGTACGAAGCATTTACAACAAAAGCTTCCGATCAGGGACCAAATGCAGGCGAGTTTGATAATTCAAATTACATGGAAGAAATTTTAGCATTGCGCCATGAACTGGCACAGTTACTCGGCTTCTCTTCTTATGCTGATAAATCGCTTGCAACAAAAATGGCTGAATCGCCGAAGCAGGTCCTAGAGTTTCTTGAAAACTTAGCAAAACGCTCTAAAAAACAAGCTGAAAAAGAACTCGCTGAATTGCAGCAATTTACAACTGACAACTACCAAATGACGGATTTGCAAGCCTGGGATATCGCATATTACAGCGAAAAATTGAAGCAGGAAAAATACGCAATTTCTGACGAAGAGCTCCGTCCTTACTTCCCCGAAAGACGAGTCGTCTCTGGTCTATTTGAAGTCATGAATCGTTTGTTTGGATTAAAGATTTCTGAACAAACTGGTGTAGATACCTGGCACCCAGATGTACGTTATTTTAATATTACCGATGCACAGGGTAACCACCGTGGTAGCTTCTATTTGGATTTATTTGCTCGTGAACATAAGCGTGGTGGCGCTTGGATGGATGAATGTCATGTTCGCCGAATCAATCAAGAAGGCGACCTACAACATCCAGTTGCCTATCTCACATGCAACTTTAATAAACCGATTGGGGATAAGCCTGCCCTATTCACTCATGACGAAGTTGTGACGCTCTTCCATGAGTTTGGTCATGGGATCCACCATATGCTGACCCAAATGACTGTACCATCTGTATCAGGCATCAATGGTGTCGCATGGGATGCTGTCGAATTGCCGAGCCAATTTTTAGAGAATTGGTGCTGGGAAGAAGAAGCCCTCGCGTTTATTTCGGGTCATTATGAATCTGGAGACCCCCTGCCAAAAGATATGTTGGATAAACTGCTTGCTGCCAAGAATTTCCAATCAGCCATGTTTATGGTTAGGCAGTTAGAATTCGCACTCTTTGATTTCCGTATGCACCATGAATACGATCCAGCATCAGGTGGCAGGATCCAACATATTCTTGATCAAGTTCGAGAATCAGTTTCTGTCATCATTCCACCAGCATTTAACCGATTCCAACATGGTTTCTCACATATTTTTGCAGGTGGCTATGCTGCTGGCTACTACAGCTACAAATGGGCTGAAGTTTTATCGAGTGATGCGTACGCCCGCTTTGAAGACGAAGGGATATTCAATCAAGAAACTGGCCGCTCATTCTTGCAAAATATCTTAGAAAAAGGCGGCAGTCAGGAGCCTATGGATCTCTTTAAAGCCTTCCGTGGTCGAGAGCCAGAAATTGATGCCCTCCTTCGCCATTCTGGGATTGCTTAAACCTCAGTAACCCCCTTTCTCTTGACCAGCGATCCCCTTCGCTGGTCTATACTTGTTTTATATGCTGCGCATACTCTGATATTGCTTACATTGGCTTATGAAACACGTTGTTATCTCAACCCGGCTACCCGTCATTATTCTTCCGCCCGTGTTCGCAACAAACCTTGTTCAACCCGTTTCTGGTGCATACCCGCCTTTTATGTCTGAGAAAATGCCTGACAAAGGAATGAAGTCAACAATGCTCGAGAATGATTCGTAAAGAAGGATGCACCGATACATTTATACAAGTAAATAATCTAACATTCAGGAAATTAAGAAAATATTCAACCATGCTTCTATGAAGGAATTTAACCCGATACTCCAACAGCTCAAAGATAGCGGAGAGTTTGCAAAACGACTTGAATAGATGAAAACGATGAAAATTTACATAATGATTTTTCTATTTAGCATCATACTCCCACTCAAGGCAGCTAACCCCATCAAGTTTACTGTCGGTGAATACCCGCCTTTTACCTCAAAGGATCTTCAGGGTTACGGGCTAGTAACTCAGACTGTCAAAGCAGCCTTTAAAACACAAGGTTATGAAATCGAAATTAAATTTTATCCATGGAAACGTGCTTATGAGTTCGCAAGACACGGTGAACATTACAACGGAACTTTTATCTGGTATAAAACGCCTGCCAGAGAAAAACATTTTCTCTATAGTGATCCCATCATGATTGAGGCGCAGGTTCTTTTTCATTTAAAGTCGTTAAACGTCGAGTGGAAAGAACATGACGATCTGAAAAAGTACCGTTTGTGCGGTGTTATCGGCTACTCCTATGGTAGTGATATTGATTTTCTTCTCAAAGCCGGGAAGCTGCGCATGGATAGATATCCAGAAAGCCCCCAATGTATCAAGATGATCTTAAAAGATCGGGCAGATATCATGATTCAGGTGAAGGAAGTGGGCCTTGCTGAAATCCATGCAGCTTTAGGTGATGTGAATTCGCAAGCATTTACTTATCACCCGGAGCCAACGTATGCAAATAGCTCGTTTCTTCTCCTGTCAAAGTCGCGTGAAGAGAATAAGAAGATCTTAGAAGTTTTCAACAAAGGACTTGCTGAAATCAAAAAGAATGGCACTTATCAAACCCTATTTTCAACAAAGTAAAGAAATCTCAAGCCTACTTTCGCGTTTCATATTTAGAAACTAACCTTTGTAGACAGAATGCAAGGTTTTGAGTGAGTTTGATGGAGGCATATCAGCACGTCAACAGTAATCCAAATCGTAAAATTGCAGTCAAATGCATTTTTGCGTTACTTGTGCTTATCTCCATCTTAACCATCGGAAAACTAACGATACAGTATTTCATCAAAAAGGAAGATGATAGCGCTCGATATGTTGAAATGGCAGCTCACCTTCGGATCCTCAACTTAAGTATTTCTCACAAATCGCTCGATATCTTGCTTTCAAATCAAAAGTTTTCATCTTTACAAAATAAACCAAACCAGCTCAAAAGTTTGTTGGCTCAAGCAGAAAAGACCCTCCATGTCGTGATCTACGGGGATCCAGCTTTAGGGTTACAGAGCATCGACTCTCCTGAGATTCATTCATTATTTTTCGGAACAAAGAACCTTTACCAACAGATGCAGCTGCTGATTACAATGAGCCAAAAAGCTTTGAGTGCTGCATACCTCCCACCCTCGTTTCGCGATATCAATGTCGTGAAATATTTTCAAAGCAATGCGATTGATATCCTTGATCAGTCTTTCATGGAAGCGGAGTCCATCTTTAAGCAGCAAACGGAGATCTATCGTCTTCAAGTCTCTCAATGTGTCATGATCACTTGGCTCATCGTTTTAATCGTCATTGTTCTCGAAGCTTGGTTTATTTTCCGGCCAATCATCCTTTCCATTGGGAATATTTGGAGTTCACTCAGTCATCAACGCTCTCAAGCACAAGATGCGCTCGCAAAAGCGCAACAGGCGAACATGACAAAAAACCAGTTTCTAGCCAAAATCAGCCATGAATTAAGAACACCACTTAATGGTGTCATGGGGATCTTACTTCTACTCGCAAAAACCCGCCTGAATGAACATCAGATTTTCTATGTCAAAAAGGCCCAAACATCAGCCAAGGTGTTATTACATCTCATTGAAGACTTGCTTGATTTTTCAAAGATTGAAGTTGGTATGATGGCCATTGAATATAAAGAATTTAACCTGCTTGAATCTATCGACACAGTGATTTCCATTATCGAGCTGGAAGCTAGGCGAAAAAACCTGACTTTTCGTGCAGATATCCAAACACAACTGCCGGAATCAATTCTCGGTGACAAATATCGACTGAAACAAATATTGCTCAATCTTTTATCCAATGCCGTAAAATTCACTCACGTTGGTGAAGTTTCGCTTTCATGCTCCTACTATATTGATGAAAAACAAACTTGGTTTGTTTTTGAAGTCAAAGATACAGGCGAAGGCATTGCGATGGACGATTTGCCCCGCTTACTTGAGCCTTTTGAACAACACCAATCTCACCATACGCTTGAAAGTCGTGGTACTGGTCTTGGACTCGCAATCGTAAACCACCTTTGCCATTTAATGGGGGGACAATTGACTTGCCAAAGTGAGCAAGGTAAAGGAACTTGCTTCTCCGTTCGACTGCCACTGCGTGTTGTTGAACAAGAAGAAGATATCCCTTTAGAGCACTTTAAGGAAATCGTTCAATCACTCAACGTACTTATTGTTGATGACGATGATGCCATCTGCCGACTGATTAAAGCCATATTAAATTGCATGGGTGTTAGCGCGAAAATCGCATCAACCGCTGAAGAAGCCATGGCGCTTTTCCAACACTACTACGAAGATGGCCACGCATTAGATTTGATCTTTGTGGACTGGGATCTTGGAAAAATTAATGGCGAACAGATGGTCCGTAAAATGCGAAACTATCTTGAAGATGCTGAAGAACAGCCCCCTGCATTTGTCCTAGTTAGTGCCTTTCGAGCCGGAGAAGCATCCAGCTATGACAGACGTCTATTCGATGCAGCACTGAGTAAACCATTTGAAACGAATGAACTCGTCAGAACTATGCTGGCCGTCCTTCGTGTTCGTATTAACTTTATCGATGAGGAGCAAATGAAGAAAATGCGCCTCGTTGGTAAACGGATATTAGTCGTTGAAGATCAAGAAATAAACCGCCTCGTCGCCCAAGATATGCTGGTGAATCATGGGGCTGAAGTCATCACTGCGAATAATGGAAAAGACGCACTTGAACATTTTATTGGTTCTCACTTTGATGCCGTATTAATGGATATTCATATGCCAATTATGGATGGATTAGAAGCAACCCGCCTGATCCGCCAGGAAGTTGGTTATTCTGAGCTGCCAATCATCGGCCTATCTGCCAATGCCAGTGAACCAGATCGTTTAAAAAGCCTGGAATCTGGAATGAATGGCTATGTTGTAAAACCACTCCTCGAAAATGAACTGATTGATGAACTCGCGAAGTGGTTGAGTGAAGATCAAGATACTTACTTCATTGAATCAACGAAATCAGAATTGT
Organism: Algicola sagamiensis DSM 14643; assembly: GCF_000374485.1. GTDB lineage: Bacteria > Pseudomonadota > Gammaproteobacteria > Enterobacterales > Alteromonadaceae > Algicola > Algicola sagamiensis. The sequence goes on along the minus strand of NZ_KB894492.1, from coordinate 349,793 downwards.
CTTAGCACCTTTTTTCTAGCATCAATCAGCCTTCGTGGTTTCTGTGCATCGATCATTTGGAATGATCAACACAATGCCGATATACTAGCTCAGCAAATCATGAGGGCCGTATGCAAGATATCTTTCTCATCACAACACAAACTGAATTATCCAAACAGGCAGAGGAGATCGCCACACAATGGGGCTTCTCATATATCGATGTATTGCCATCCGCTGCAACTTTGTATCTCGAATTAAGCCCTGTGGGTCTTTCCCTCAAAAGCCTAACTGAGCCAAATCTGAATGGCGTCATCGTCGATTTTGTGACTGGCGCCGCTGCACATCGGCGTAAATTCGGTGGTGGTAAAGGACAATCAATTGCAAAAGCGATTGGATTGAATAAAGGTGTTACACCCAGTGTGCTAGATGGGACAGCTGGACTCGGGAGAGATGCATTCGTCCTTGCCGCACTTGGCTGCCAGGTCACACTTGTGGAGCGCCACCCTGTTGTTACTGCACTGTTAGAAGATGGCTTAAAACGTGCTTATGCAGATCCAGAAATCGGCCCCTGGATGCAAGAGAGGATGATATTACAGCACTGGAACAGTCTCGACATTTTACAGGGCCAAATCAGCCCACCCGATGTTGTTTACCTCGACCCGATGTACCCTGAAAAAAAGAAATCGGCACTCGTGAAAAAAGAAATGCGCCTCTTTCATGAACTCGTTGGTTCCGATTCAGATGCAGATGGGCTACTGATGATTGCTAAAACCCTTGCAACTAAGCGTATTGTAGTGAAGCGACCCAGCTATGCCGAACCACTTGATGGACAAGACCCGACTCTCACATTTCCAATGAAGAAGAATCGATTTGACGTCTATGTACTGGCAGGCTTTCATACTCAAGATTGATTTTTCTGTATAATTTTCTTTTTTTCTCTCAGTGACCATCGCTTGAAAAGCGCTGTATAAAAAACGCCTCCATTCTTTTTGGGGCAAACATCGATTGAGGGAATGGCAATGAAAAATTATTATTGGCAACACATCTGTGCATGTTTGCTTAAACTGCAATTGCTGAAGGTACAAACGCCCAAGACAATATTCAGACGCCCTCAGCTATTCCTAGCTTGATGCTGCAATGAGTGGTAATGAATCAGAGTTTGATGCATAGATTCAGGAAGACTTCCTGAATCGCCTTGATATGTATGTGCTCGATCAATCAGTCATTCAAACGGTGATTTAAGTACGTTTCGCTGAATGATCGCAAAAACAAAGTATTTATAAATTTAAGTCGATAGAAGTGTCGATTGTCCGGACTATGCGATTGGTAGTGCTTCCGCAAGACGTGCTACCAAACATGAACTATGTGTCAAAGCAAAAACTGCGGCTTATGCACCACGTGGCTGTTAACGTAAACACTGTCCGCCTTATACTTACAGCTACTAGCAGGACCGCATACAGCGTGGACGTCTATTTTCCACGCTGTACTTCCATCATCACAGCATTGGTTTCAAATAGCGTCCAGTATGAGATGCTTCATGTTCAGCAACTTGTTCCGGTGTCCCACTCACCAGGATGGTGCCACCACCAGAACCGCCTTCCGGACCTAAGTCAACAATCCAGTCTGCTGTCTTAATCACATCCAGATTATGTTCAATCACAACAATTGTATTACCGTGATCTCTTAAGCGGTGTAAGACCGTCAATAACTGTTGAATATCGTGGAAGTGCAGCCCTGTTGTCGGCTCATCCAAAATGTAAAGGGTCTTACCTGTATCGCGTTTCGAAAGCTCACGTGCCAATTTCACTCGCTGTGCTTCACCACCAGAAAGCGTCGTCGCAGCTTGACCCAAGCGAATATAAGACAGCCCCACATCCATCAATGTTTGCAGTTTTCTCGCAATTGCAGGGATGTTATCGAAAAATGCCCGTGCATCTTCGACTGTCATATCAAGAACTTCGTGGATACTTTTCCCTTTGTATTTGATTTCCAACGTCTCACGGTTATAGCGCTTGCCTTTACACACATCACAAGGAACATAAACATCGGGCAAGAAGTGCATTTCAACCTTTATGACCCCGTCCCCCTGGCATGCTTCACAACGGCCACCACGGACGTTAAAGCTGAATCGACCGACCTTGTAGCCACGAGAACGTGCTTCTTGTGTCCCTGCGAATAACTCCCGGATCCCAGTGAATATTCCGGTATATGTCGCAGGATTTGAGCGTGGCGTTCGACCAATAGGACTTTGATCAATATCGATGACTTTATCTAAATGTTCTAGGCCTGTCAGGCTCTCATGAGGCGCAGCTTCACCCGTTGTTGCACCATTTAAACTATGATGGGCAATTGGATACAGTGTGTCATTAATGAGTGTTGATTTACCAGAGCCGGAAACTCCTGTCACACAAGTCATTAAGCCTACAGGAATATTTAATGTGACATGTTTGAGATTATTGCCCGTCGCACCAGTCAAGGTCAGCCAGCGATCATCGTGGTTTTCATGGCGTGTCTGAGGTACTGCGATGGACTGCTCACCACTCAAATACTGGCCTGTGAGCGACTCTGGCGTATTCAAAATATTATCCAGCTGACCAGAGGCAATCACCTGACCGCCATGGACACCTGCGCCTGGGCCGATATCAATAATATAATCAGCGCTACGGATTGCATCCTCATCATGTTCAACCACGATGACAGTATTACCCAAATCGCGCAAATGGGTTAACGTTTTCAGCAATCGATCATTATCTCGCTGATGAAGGCCAATCGAAGGTTCATCCAAAACATACATGACACCAACCAAGCCAGCCCCGATTTGACTTGCCAGTCGGATCCGCTGTGCTTCGCCACCAGAGAGAGTTTCTGCACTGCGGGCCATCGTCAGGTAATTCAGCCCAACATTCATCAAGAAAGATAAACGATCTTTGATTTCTTTGAGGACCTTCTCCGCGATCGCTGCTTTTTGCCCGGTAAATTCAATGTGCTCGAAGAAATCGTGTGCATCTCCGATAGACATATCGGTGATCCGAGGTAAAGGCGTATCTTCAATAAAGACATTGCGTGCTTCTTCGCGAAGTCGTGTGCCAGAACAATCCGGGCATGGCTGATTATTCAAATATTTCGCCAGTTCTTCGCGAACGGCATTGGATTCCGTTTCCCGGTAACGACGTTCCATGTTTGGAATAATTCCTTCAAATGGATGACAACGGACTGTCTGGTCACCTTTGTCATTCACATATTTGAATTCAACTTTTTCTTTACCGCTGCCAAATAATACGCGTTTCTGTGCATCACTATCCAAATCTTTGAACGGGGTATCAATCGCGAATCCATAGTGCTCCGACAGAGATGTGAGCATTTGGTAATAATAAAAACTTCGTTTATCCCAGCCTCTAATCGCCCCCCCAGAAAGACTGACTTCATCGTTACTGACAACACGTTCTGGATCGAAAAACTGGCGATTACCCAACCCATCACAAGTCTGACAAGCACCGGAAGGATTATTGAAGGAGAATAAACGTGGCTCAAGCTCAGCCATGCTATAACCGCACTGAGAACAAGCAAAATTTGCTGAAAAGATGATTTCTTCTTTTTCTGGCTCATCCATGTAGGCGACTTGTGCGATGCCACCGGAGAGCTCTAATGTGGTTTCGAAAGACTCAGCTAAACGTAATTGAATATCATCTCGAACTTTAAAACGATCGATAACCACTTCTATCGTATGTTTTTTATGGAGCTCTAATGTTGGTGGGTCAGAAAGATCACAGACCTCGCCATCAATCCGTGCGCGAATATAGCCCTGAGCCGCTAGGTTTTCCAACGTCTTTACATGCTCGCCTTTGCGGTTTTGCACAACAGGGGCCAACAACATTAACTTCGTCCCTGCTTCAATTCCCATGACCTTATCCACCATCTGACTGATTGTCTGGGCATTCAGTGGGATATTGTGTTCTGGGCAACGAGGTTCACCAACGCGCGCATAAAGCAAACGCAAGTAGTCGTATACTTCTGTAATCGTGCCAACGGTTGAGCGCGGATTATGCGACGTTGACTTTTGTTCTATAGAAATCGCAGGCGATAGGCCTTCAATATGGTCAACATCTGGCTTTTCCATAAGTGATAGGAACTGCCTCGCATAAGCTGACAAAGACTCAACATAACGGCGTTGCCCCTCAGCATATAGCGTATCAAACGCTAAGGAGGATTTTCCGGAGCCCGATAACCCCGTGATCACAATCAGTTTATCACGCGGAATCGTCAGGTGAACATTCTTCAAATTATGGGTCCGCGCCCCTCTCACTTCGATATTTTCCATAGCCCGCTACCGTCAAACGAAAACCGCTAGTATCGCATACTTTTGGGGAAAACATAAAGAAAATAGAGCTTTTCTATTTATAATCAACAACTTGAAAACAAAGAGGATTTTATGAAGTATCACATAGAGTGTCATTAAGAAAACGCCAAACATCGGCGTTTATCAATTACTTATGCTCAAGCATTTTTAATCTTTCATCCAGCTTTTTTAACTCTTGCTTAATCCACTTGATATCTGTTTTATTCACAACAACAGCAGCTAAGGCCGTTAGAACAGGCGTGGATAATAAATTAACCAAATCACCCGTGAATTCCATATCACCACCCCAGCACGAACTTGACCAAGAAGGCGCTAATGACTGCGCCGATAACGTTCATCACCATTTGTATCATCATGCCAGTGATACTCCTAATTTGATAATGCGTTCTGAGTAGTAATCACCACCACTCTCGTGATGCGCCATTGCTGCAAGGAGTTTTGGCAAATCCTGTTCAAAGTTCAGCGGCTCCGCTGGGGCTTTCCCAACACGCTTGGACACTTGGCGAATGTACGAGGCCGTATCATTTTCACTCGGTGGTGCCCAACGCGTCACGATTTGTTCAATCGTATTCAGGTCATACTTGTTCTTGTAGTTGGTCATCAGCTTTGCGGCTGCTCTGAATCCATATGCTGGATTGAGGAACGTTACAAACGCATCGTCCTGTGACACGGGGCTTTGCCCTTCCCATTGGTCATTGGTTTTGCGAATGTTCAATGGATTGTTGTTTCGTACACTTCTTGGTATTTGAGTCATGATAATTGCTCCTAATAGTGCGGCACCTGCCGCAATCATGAGTTGGGTTTTCATGGTTGAATGGCGTGAAGTTGTTCTTGGGTTGGATTGTCGCTTTCCGTCCAGTCACGCACCTTGTCGATAAAGGTAAACATTTTGGTCTTTTCAGCATTACTTCCCACCCGGTCAATCGTCAGTTGTCGCCAGATTTCGTAGTATCTGGTGATGTAGTGGTACGCGATACCGTTGTAGTAGTTGTTTTTGGCCTGCTTAATTTGCGCCTCTGTGCAACCGTGTGCGCGTAACTCTTCTTCAGTGCAGCTCACGTATGACTGATTGCCATGAGTGAACGAGTAGCGCGGTGCTGTGCTGTTTTCTTCGTTTATTTCATGCATTGTCTTGGCTTCCTTAAAGGTTTGAATTGTTGTTGATGTTGGTCAGCAGTGAACCGCCTGCGGCGAACATGGCTCTTGCTGAGGTGGCGACTTGGAACATATCCATTTCATGCTCTGACGTAAAAGCACCACGGTAGGCATTGAGGAAACCGACACCCCAGTCAATTTTTGCAACAGAAACGGCCTTGTTGCCTTTTACAGTGAGGCCGTGCGTAAAGGCAATCGACGCATTGTTATTTGCCTTGAATATCCCACCAACAGCATGCTGCGGACTGGCGGTGACTGGTACTTGGAACGTGAGTTCACAGCCCCAGCAATCCACCACAACCGTTTGCACTTGTGTCAGTTGGTCACCGATGATGATTTCACCGTCACCCATAAAGTTCACCACGTCTCCTGCATTGAATCGCGCTGTCGTGCTGTCTTGTTGATGCAGTGAATATTGACCTTCACCCAAGACGATATTCATTCTGAGGGTAAGTTGCTGGTCATTGGCGTTACGCCGGAGTGACAGCGCTTTGCCAATCGTTTTGTAAGGCTTGTCTTGGGTGCCATTGCCGTAAGTGTCACTCCCTTTGTGGTCAACGTAGATACTGCTCAATGCAGAGGCGCGAATAACCTCTTCAATCGCTTGAATACGATTGAGTTCACTGCCTGGTGTCATAAAACTCATGATGTGATTTCCCCAATGTGTAATCTATCTGATGGAATTTCAGCAAATGCTTTGACGGCTGCTGATGTGGTAAGTACGAGCGCTTCGCCTGCTCGCATCGGTATCCCGTTGTTGATGGCTGAGCCAATCCATATCATCCCCTCATTGGTGTGACTGGCTTTTAGGATAAGCTCCTTGCGCTTAGTGTTGCCCGCAATGAAGTGTTGCCCATTGCTGAGGGTTTCCGATGGCTTTCCGGCATACTGCGATGGTGATTTGATGTGGATAGACCATTCACCGGACTGCCTGACTTGCCAGCTCCCGGACTGCTTCACTTTTTGAATATCTGGCAAAGTGAAATCTGGCATGTTTGCGATTTCAACGGGGTTGTTGATATGGACTTTCCATTGCCCAAATTGCTTGACTGGCTGTTGGGCGGGGAGGTTCGTAATATGAACACTCCGCCCATTGCCACCGCTGCGAAACTCACCATGTCCACAATACAGCGTGATTTCTTGCGTTTCCCCAAGGTTAAAGACCTTAATACGCTCAAATCCTTCTGTGATTTGAACCTGCTCCCCTTGCTCCAGCGAGTACTGCTTTTGATTCACAGTGAGCTTAATCGGATATTGTGCTTGTTTGACATAAATAAACTGCCCTGTCACGAACAGTTCGCTTTGGCTCAGTTCAGCTAATGTAATGACGTGTTTCATCCTTAGCCTCCCTTCGTCATGCCAATTGCAATCACAACACCCGCCAAACCAAGTGCGACATAAGCAATGTTTTTTGCACTGTTGGCAATCACGGATTGACCACCCGTTGCGGAGGTTTCTCCCAACCGTGAAATGGTATCCAGTGTCCGGCCATTCATACTCGTTTGCGAGGTAAACATATGACTGACCGCACCCGATGCTTTATTCACCACTTCATTGATGCTGTCGGTAAAAGCCGTCATGTTTTCACGGTTGTTTTTCAGTGCAGTTTCGGAAACCGTCCGATTTTCTAGCATTGCTGCCCGAGATGACTTCCCAAGCTCTTCAGCGAAGTCTCCGAGGGTACTTCCATAATCTTTCAAAGCACTCTCAGCAAAACCCATCGCACCTTCAGCGTTTCGTCGCATCCCATCAAGCGCATTACTCGTGACCTCCTCCCCTTTGTCCAATGCATATTCACTGGCGCGTCGAGAACTCAGCAAGGCTTCTTTCACTGCACCACCATCCGTCAAATTGATAGTGCCGCGATTGCCTGCATATTCACCGTCATAGCGAATATTATCTCCGCCAACATAGTCACCATCATTCGCTACAACAGAGCCTGTATTCCCCGCAAATTCACCGTCATTAATGACCCGGTTATCATTGTGGGTGGTTGAACGTTTTGAGCCGCCAAAAAGCCCCATTTCATATCCTCCGCGTGAGACATAAAGTAAATAGGATGGCAGCGCCAAGCCCCATAAATAGCGTCATGCTACTGACGCCGGACTTGTAGTTGGTGTAACTCCCCCCGAAGGTGTTATCACCATCGGCGCTACTGTTTGCACTCAAGGAATTACCCTTGCCCATTTTTAACGCTGACATTAGCGGTGACCTCCCAGAGCGTGCCACAGTGCCAGACCTATCACGCCCAGTAGGAGGAACTTAGACGTACCGCTGGTCATGTAACCTGTGATAAACCCACCGATACCCGCGACCAGAGGCCAAATTATCATTGGAGGCATCCGCTACCTCCTCACAAGCAATGAAAAGACCATGACCGCCATACAAGCCGCACCCACCCAAACCCCCGGATGTTTCCAGCTTTGTGTTGCCGAGGTATGCATCACGGGCGTGCCGTCTGCATCTTCACCCGTTATCACAGGCGTATGGGTTTCTGGATTTGCAGAAGCTTCTTCAGCATGAACCTTTGGTGAAATATGCTCCGCCAACACTTCTCGCCCTCCTTCAGACATGGATTCCCACATATCCCCTAATAAACTCATGTTGCCCCCTTAAAGAAATGGGTTGTGGTCTTTGGGCAAGACACGCTCTTGCTCAACTTCTTCAACCAGAATTTCAATGGTACCGACAGGCTCATCCAGCGTGACAGAGAATTTCAATTCACTCTGATGGGCTGTCGTGAAACGCTCATTCCATGCGTAGCCCGACACAACCGGGTCAAAAATGAAATAGTCGTCATTGGGCGCACGTCCAAGGCGCGTTTGCTGAAAACGATTCAGGCGCTGGTCGCACTCAAAAACCCGTCGATTGTCCCGGTAGATTTCCAGCTTTTTGATTTTGTCGCACTTGAAATACATCCGCTTGACGGTCAATTGCGGACCATGAGGGAGTGATGTGAATTCATTTAAGCCCGACGCATGGGCCTGCATGATATGTTTCCGAAAACGTGGCAGAAAATAGCGCTCATTTTGTGCCATCCCCATAAATGCGTGAGCTTCTAATTGCAATTGCTCACGGTTACTGCCCGGGGCCAGCTCGACTAAGTCTACTTCCAGTGTCAGGTTGTCGGTTGATTTGGTTACCAGTCCTGTATAACGTGTCCCGACGATAGATTGCGCAGTTAAGTCGTAAAATGGCAGCACAAAAATACCATCTTCCACATAGTTGCATTTGTAGCGCTCTAACATGTCCAGTTCGAAACCAGATAAACGATAAAAGTTGTCGCCATTCAACAACAGGCGAACTTCCCGGATATCTTCTTTTTTCAAATTGGTAAGCAGGTGAATTTCTTCATAGACCGGACCCGTTTGCAAATGGAGAACTGCTGTCTTTCCCCATTCTGCCGTCGTGAAGTTATTCAGTTTTTTCGGCATACGAAACATATAAAATCCCCTTAGTCCACAATATCTTTGACAGCGTCAACGTTGTTGGAAGCCCAGACCACGACCAGCGCGACAGCTAGAGCAATCCCAGCCGTTTTAATCATTGTTTTGTTCATTCGATAATTGTCCTGATTGTTTGATGGTTGATTTGATAGCGCGAACAGCGACGAATCCACCGAGGGCGGCAACCAGTGTAATAATCAATGTGTGATGTGTTTTCATTGTCCCCTCGCGGTGGTTCGTTGCTGACGAGGGAAATTGAACAAAACCGTTTCGGCTTCCGTCAATGGGGGGTAAACCTATAGGCTTCGGGAAGCCTATAGGTTTAAATTGAGAGTTTTTTCTGATGAAAAAATTGGTGAATTCATACTTTTTTCAGGCATAAAAAAAAGCACCCGGAGGTGCTTTCCTTACGTATATAAAGCTTAATCAGCTTCAACCCATGAATCTTCTTCACCATCATCTTTTGGCTTGTAGTCAATTTCTGGGTCCGGCTCTGGCCACTCGATATTGAAAATCTTACTTAACTTGTATGCATCAACAAAGGCAATTACATCACCTTTTTGCTCTGTAACCCAGCGCTGACCGTCCCAATCAAGATAATCAAAATTTCCTGCTAATGGCCCAAGTTTGAAAGCAACAAAATATAACCCTGCTCTCTCTGGTGTTCCAGTTTCCCAATCAATCTTCATAATTAGTTCTTAATGTTTATTTTGAAATTTATCTGCAACAGAAGCATATTCTAACAAGAGAGTATGCTGTTCTCTGCACCTTTCATGCGCCCCATCGATGACCGCAATTAGCAAGTAATGGTTAGGGTTTGAATATCCCGCACAATAAACCAGCGCTGTATTACTAGTACGATACCGAAGGATTTTTATCCTATTAAAGTCTTTTGAGGAAGTACTGTCCCTCAAGTGAATATGTCTTAGGCCAGACATTTTCACACTTGGTGGATATGTATATTCTGAGTCCTTCCCAAAGTCTTCGACGAGTTCCCCTGTATTTATAAACATTTTAAATTTATCGGATAGGATTTTAACTTGTTCCCTTGGTAAGGCATCAGTTAGGTAATGATGCCAAAACACTTTAAGCTCCTTGCTCAAGAGTCAGCCTCCTCATAAATCAAAATATGATTTTTATTGTTATTCTTAACTGCACGCTCAATCTTTTTTGCTGCAAGTTGCAACTGAAGTGGGTCAAGTTCTGAATCTGAGGGGGTTTCTGAGAAGAAGTCTTTTGGTAGTTTTTTTTCTATGATGGCCTTTCTATCTACAGACATAACATAGTTCCTTTGTTAAATAATTCCACGCAGGATCGTCGCATGTTATTGAATTGCTTTTATATAGGTAAAATGGGTTAATTTCTGGTAAGTGGCTTTTGCTAGGTAGGAAAAGTTTAAACATCTGATTTGGCTAATGAGCTCACAGTATCTAATGTATCTAATATCATTTTAATAATGGTGGAAAATATGTTCAGCAAAGAAGGTGGTAAATTTCATTGGATAAAAGTGGATAGCACTGAGCAGATTGATAGTATCACAGGTGGGCATATTCCATTCATTGGGGTGAAAGAGGCCAACCATTACCATTTAAGTGTATATATACACATGGAGAGTACCCATGAGAATGGTAACACTACAGAGATAAAAGACGGGCTTTTCATTGGTATTCATAAAGACGAATTCTACCCCTCAATCCATACTTTTATATCATCTGACCCAATCCTTCACCTTAAAGAGCCTTTTCCTAAGGGTCTTTCGTGCGTGTACGTGGCATCATCTTCAGACTTAGCAATACAAGAATGCTTATACGTTTCTCAGATTCCATCTGTTAATAAAAAAGTGCTTCTCATCCCATTTTCAATAGAAGCAAACCAAATAGCTGTTTATATTGGCCCTAATACGCCTCATGAGTTATCTAGCTCAATAAACCAACACCTGAAGCAAAATAGCGGCCAATTCATAGTATTTTAATTAATTTTACCAAGCTGAATTTTATCTAACTTAACCCTGCTCTACTTAGCTTGCCTTTCGTGTAATTGCCTATCCCCGGCTTTTTTAAGAAATATTGCAACGGCTGTAACGCCAAAATGTCCTCTATCGGTATATCAGCCTCATCCGCCATTCGTTTTGCATCAGCCCTGCTATTTTGAATGCCAATCCACTTAATCGGGCTTTGTGAAAGGGTCGTTTTGGACATCTCAGTGGTTCGCTGTCCGATGCTGTGGACGATAAAGCCGAACTTCCGGCCGACTGTCATGAGCCAACCGTACGAGCCTTTTTCTTTGCCTATTCCTTCAGTCACTTGCGGTAACTCTTCAATCACCACATGTAATCGCTTGGGGTGGTCTCCGTCGCCCTGGGTTTTGACGATTTCACAGAACTTAAGGAAGTTCTTACGGGTTTCTTCCACGGTTAGAGCGATTTTAAAGCCCCGCAGTGATTTGCGTGATTCATGTAATGCTTGGAAGAAGCGCTTGAAGCAAGTGTAACGGCGGACTGGACGTCCGCGAAATTGGTCATAATCTTGATGAGGGTCCCAAAATACAACTTGGTCTTTTTCTTTGGGGCCGAGTTTCTTCACCGCCGTTGTTTTGCCACCTCCAGTCCCGGCAACGTACAACGTATGGAGCGCATCGAGTGCATTGTTGGCGTTAATGGGTTGCATCGTGCTTTGCCTCTTGTTTGTCGTCTGCGGCTTCTTTTTGCATGTCTTCGATTTTGAGTTGCTTCAGTTGCTTATATGACTGGACGGCAAGTGTTGCTGTGAAAATTCCTGCGCTGATTTCTGCTTGATATTGCCCCATCAGTGACATCATTTGAGGGCCATACTTTTTGATAACCGGGCCGTAATTTTCAACAGCTTTGTCCTTCACTTCTTTCGTGAGTTTAAAATCAGAGTGCGCCATTTTCAGTACGGATTCATAGGTGTTGATTGCCATATATGCGAAGGCGTCAGCGCCTTCATCTATGTTCTGTTGCTCGGCTTTTTCAGCCTCGTTTGCGGCTTCCTGTTGGTTGATGACTTCTTCCGGGTCGAAGTCTTCCGCTAGCGTGGCTGCAAATGCTTTTGCTTCTAGGTCTCTTTCGGTTGGCGCTTCGGCTTCTAAGCCTAGTTCTAATGCGGTTTCTGCGGTTTGCGTCATGGTCATATTCTCCGTTTTCGTTTTCTTAAGCCACTAAGCCCACAACCGCACCAAATAAGCCACCAATGATGGCGCAAATAATAGGTTTGGTTTTTGGGGTGTCGTTGGTTTTTTGTACTTGTTTTGGGTCGGGTTGGTCGGTTATAATATCGTCAGTTTTTGAAACCGTAGAAGCCGCATTGATACTTGGCTTCGAGGTAGGTTTTGGAGCCGAAATGGAAGCCGTATCAGATGGATGGTTTTTCTCCTCTTTTTCTCCCCCTTTGGCTTCGGCTTTTTCCAGACTTTCAATGCAGGAGTGCATATTTGATTTTATTTTTTCTTGGCGGGATTTACCTGCGGATTGGTCCGTTCCACACTCATCACAGATGAGATAAACCAAACCCTTTCGGTTGCCTTGCGCTTTGTGAACGGTGGCGACACAGTCACACCCGAAGCCCGGGCAGCGCACAACACCCACAACCGGATTCTTGCTGTTTCTGGCTGGGATGGAGCCATGTTCGTTTTGGGTTGTTTTCATATCTTTCTCCGGATTTCATCATTGAGCGCTTCAACTTCATCAATGAGCATGGCGATAAGTCGATTGCTTTCATCAATCGCATCCAATGCAGCTTTTTTCATATCCAGTACATTTGCGCGTCTCGCTTCATCAATCTTTGATTGAACCCTGTGATGCTGTCTTGTTAGTTTGCTACCCATAATCAGCCCCTACGTTGATAAGTTGGTTATTATTGATTTTGAAAAGTCCGGCAAACGTCTTGAGCCGGGCACCACCTTTGAGAATTTTCCACCCGAAAGCATCTATCCCTAATCGACTCAGCTTTTCTGGCGGCTCTTCGTCCTGATTACAGTTATTTCCACAAGTCCAAGATAAGTGGTCGCGCCTACGGCGAGACCACGAAAAAAGACGGGTGAGGAGTGTTTGATTCGTTTCGGTGTCTAGCACACCTTTGATTTCTTTTGATGCTTCGGCGTAATCATTTGCGGTTGGTGTCACTTCATAGTGCGTTTTAAATCGAGCATCCCGCCCAATATTCATCCCTCCCATGAGTTTCACGAACTCTTTCCATTGCCCCTCATCCGCTACACTCCGAATTTCTTCCAATCCCTCTTCTTTTACTGGCTCTCGGATGCGTCGCAATTCACGATAAACAGTAACGCTTGGTGAGCCTTGAAATTGAAACTGGCGAATGTTCCACGTTGAAGCCCATGCGAGCACTGGATTCACTTGCTGTTGAAGTTCTTTTCCAGTTTCTTCATCTTCGTGATTTTCAAGTTGATGACCGTCGATATTTTTGGAAATGTACTTGGCAATATAAGCCGCTGCGCTTCCTTTGTTTGGGTCGATAATTTCGTAATCAAAACGAGGACGAAACACATCTTTGGGCTTGCGAGGCTCTTTGGTGTGAATGCCTTTCGATTTCTTTAACCCCCATATTTGCCGCGCTTTTTTGTATGCTGCAAAACGCTCCTTTTTTTGTGCGCGACGCGCTGTCAGCTCTCCCCTATCAACAACAGTAAAGTTTTGCCTCATTATCGAGGTAATTTGCCTTAAATGTTCTTTAGGGAAAAACAACAGCATATGCCAGTGTGGACACCCATCCGCATGCGGTTCAACAGTGCGAACACCAAAATATGGCACTGGCTCACCTCTGACAAATCGGCCACTTGGTTTGTAATGCCCACTATTGAGATGTAAGCGGCATCCCGCCCAGTGCTCTACAAGATAATTATTCGCCTCTTTAGGGGTTGTACCATCCCAATTTGGAGAGTTTCGATGCATTCGAGAAGGGCAGGTAATGGTAAAGAAAACGCTGATATACCCCATTTCTGTTGCTATCTCTTCGGTTTCTCGGATACGCAACATTAGCTCGTTTCGACGATTTACAGGATTACTCACACCAGCATTTGCAGCAGCTTCCATTGGTATGATATCCCCGTGTTCATTCACAAGGTCCATCATTTCTAACCACTTTTGACCACTCTGACGCATTGCAGTAAATTCGTTCTGTGCAAACTCACTAGAATACGCACTCGTCTCACGCCCAACATTTCCCAAAGCAATTTCCAGCGCCTCAAGTTTATGTAAGCGAAGGCGCTTAAGTTTTCTGAGCCACCATTTTTCACACTTCATTTTGAGTACTGCGCTTTCTATCTCTTCTTGTGGTATTTTTCTTTTCTTCACGGCTTGAAGTGGGTGAACCATATCGTGGTCATTCACAAACCGAACCAACACTTGAAAGGCTTTCACTAAACGCTCAAAATAACTTGCGTCTTCCGGCATAGTATCCCCAACATCTAAAACCTTTCGCAGGCTTTCACGCGCCAATTCATCCGCATATTTTTTGAGGGAGTCAGGATTTGCAAGTCGGTTCATGTCTACTGCCGTATTCAATGTGCTCGACATTAAGTCAGTCACTTTGCGAAGCCATTTATTTGCATGATAAAGACGCTGCCTGCGCTTTATGTGATAAAGCCTTGCATATTCTCGGGCAATTTTTCCCTGATAGAGGCGGGGTAGTACTGACAATCTACCCTGTGCAAAATTATACGAGCCGTTATCGTCAATTTCCGAAAGCGCATGCTCAACTGGCGCACTCAACGTGGGATAATTGCGAAACTCGCGAAAGTTCATAGCTCAACCCCCCAGAGTTTCATTACTCTATTTGCTTCTTCATCATCTCCTTTTTCAAAAGCTCTCAAACAATAAATTAACCTCGAAATATAAAGTGCAGAAACCGCATGATATTCAGGGTATGCAGACTTAAGCTCCATCTTGGCACGCTTGTAATATTCAGAAATTGGCTGCGCACGGTGCTCAACAGCGTAGCAATCCAAGCAAAGCCAAGAGTAACCTTCTATACAAGATGCGCACTCCAATACCCCGTCTTTACCGCACTTTTCGCAGGGCCCTTTTGCTCTGCCACTGGTTAATTTCACAATCATTCTTCCACTCTCCTAGAAAACAAAAAATCAAACGCACCATAAACCGATAAAACAAACCCCAAAATCAAAGCCGCGCTGAGCAATAATTCGTCAGTACTAATCGGGCTGATTGCAAAGATGAAACCCAGAACGCAATATGACAGTATGAAAAGCGCAAAAAACATGAAACGGATAACTAAACTCATAATTCAATCCCCCATTGCTTTATCAGCTTCTCTGCTTCCTGTGCATCACCGTTTTGAAGTAATGAAGCAATTTCAGTCAAGCGCTCGATGTATAACTTCGAAACCTGTTCAACTTCATCCCTACGGGTATAGTGGTCTTCAAGAAGGAAGTGATATAGGCGAGTCGTTGGCAAATTTTTACGTTCCTCTGTAAGGCATTCATGACATAAAAATTTGCCACGAAAAAAGTAACGGTCATCTGGAAATAAATGGTTTCTACATACGCTACATGGGGTTATTCCTACCTCCGCTACTGATAAGTTGTGGCAGTTTAAACATCCAAACCAAGTTCCATTAAAAACCTTTGGCCCATGCACTTCGCAACAGTGCGCTCTATAATCCGTATCATTACTCATTTCTCAATCCCCCATACGTCACAGAAATCATCCAAATTATTGATGACTCGCAAACCAACAAATACCAATGCCAAGTCAAGAATTTCAACGATTGCTTCTCTAAGCATCAATTTGATTTCATCTGGAAAGGACTCGAAGTCTGTTTGCAGAAATTCACTATCAGGATTAATCCCTGCGCGATATGACAACATTCTTTTGTCACGCTCTTTCAGTAGCGCCCAGCGTTTGGAGAGATCCAGTTGGATGACTTGATGACGATAATTGCGACTTAATGCTTCATGTTCTTTGAGGTGTTGCGGAAGAATAGAAGATGCACTTTTGTAACCCTGTTTGTTTTGGAATGAAACGATGTTGTTCATGCTGCTAGCCTTACATTGTTGGTTTTGCCGTATTGCTCTGCCCAGGCGTGAATTCCTCCGATGCGGATAAACTCTTGAACATCACTCAAACGCCAGCCATTGATGGTTTTTGAAATAGGAATTGGTTTTGGGAAATGGCCTGAGTTAACCAAATCTAAAAGTGAGTTGCGCCGGATGTTGACCATTTCCATAACTTCTCTAACGCGAATAATCCGGTCGTTGTGTTCTTTGATAATCTCTTTCAACTCTTCTGCAAGGCTTTCAATTAGTCCAGATGCAGCTATTGATTGTGCTGTTTGCAGATTCATGCAGCACCTTCCATTTTGACTTGAACTTCCATCCCACAGCTTTTGGCTGAGCTAGTAATTACCTCAAATACGTTGATGTATTTTTTTCTACGACCCTGTTTTTCATTTGCCTTTGATGGAGGGGTGTATGTAGGCCACTTTCCTGCTTTGACTTGCTCCCTGACAGCCCTTACAGACTGCCCTGTTTGCTCCGCCCATTTTTCAAATGTTACGAGAGGGGTTTCTAGGGTTAAATTTATTTGCTGCATCATGCTATAGTTCTCCTGTAGTAAATTTCGTAGAGATTCATAAGAACTTTATTTGGCTGATATGAGCTTATGAATCTTAATGTGATTCACAATCTAGATTAATGAATCTTAAAATGCAAGATAAAATTTCAAATGTATCCACCAGAGATATTTGCGAGCGCTTAAGAAACGTATGGGAAGCCAAGAGCAATAGGCATTTAGCCGAAATTCTTGGGGTGGGTTCTACAACGGTAAATACTTGGGTAAGAATCAATACAATCCCAATAAAAGAGTGTATCTACACATCGCAAGAAAAAGGCATATCTCTTGATTGGCTGGTTACTGGAAAAGAATCAAGTGAATCTTTAAGTGATTCATCTCTTGAGGGCGTTATTAAAGAAACCTTGATTGATGCATTTGAAATTGACGTCATTCCAAATCTTGATGCTCAGATGATGAATATCCTCACCAAAATGCTAATGAAGAACATCAGTCAAGCTAAGGATGAGCAAAGAAATAAGTTACTTGAGGAACAAAGAGCAGGGTGATTATTTCACCCTGCGTATTTCGTAACTTGAGTTATTAGCAGCTTGAGAGTTTTGCCTCTCTTCAAAAATATCCAATTTTGACTTCCATGTTTTCATAGCCTCTAGTTGACTGTCTTGAGGCAGCTTTCTGATTCTTATTCTTTCCATAATTAGAACACTTGCTAACTCTTCCAGGTTATCCGCGCTTTCGTAATAGAGCTCTATTTTCTTACAGAAAAGAGCTATAAGAATAGAAATTACCCAGAGCTGAATGAGAAATAGTATTTCCAACGACTAAAAACCTCGCTCCAACTTTTTTTCATAAAGAGAGTGATAACCATGATGATATCTAACGCATTGACTCCGTATGAGTAAATTGTCCACAGGAACCAATACCTAAGATTTGAGAGCACATTAATATCTATATGCATTGCAACCTGCAAAGTCATGCTAATCGCAAGAATTCTATATATGATTACAGCTTGAACGCTTTGCTTTATCCTGAACATCATATGCAATAGAAACAGACTTATAATGGTGATTGCATCAAACTTCATCCATAACAAATACACTTCCTGAGTCTTGATTGGATTTGCAAGGCTATTGATGAAGTCATAACCAAATGTTGTCAACATATACGAAACCGCTAAAACAGCAGAGGTAATGCATACAGAGAAGTTGTCACTCCTCTTTAATATATTGAACAAAAATGAAGCCAAAAACATTAACGCTGTAGCTTCGGAGATATACTCAGTAACAATCCCTAGTTTAAAGTACATATGACAAGCTAACCCTCAGGGTCAGTCGGCAATGAAACGCCACCACCACCTCTGCGAGAATACCTCACAACAACGCTCCTAGCATTCATTGATGTAGACACTTTTCTATCTGGGACACTAACTCCGCCGCCCCCTCTGCCACCAGACACTTCATCTAATTCTTTATGACTTACTTCTAGAATTTCCATTTTAGTACCTCAAAAAAACGAACCTATTATGATTAACAGTTACGACACCTTATTTGAAGTGCTGCTGTAACAGGTCATCGGTGATGAATTGGCAATGCATTACGTCTTCTCGGGATCTGTAGGTCTGACAACCCCTCCACCTCCAACATCTGAGTAAACTGACAAGCTTATGCTTCGATGTTCTTCGGGTGCACTAATACCACCCTCTCCACGTATACCACCGCAAACTTTTTCAACTTCCACAGAGCTTAATTCCAATACTTCCATCTTTCATCCCTCAAAAACATTAAACGCATAACAAACTAAAGCATCTAAATTTGATTTGAAATAATCCTAATGTTTGAATTTATTTAACGATATCTTCTAAAAAATCAGTCCAAATACTCATAGCTTCTCTTTTTTCACGCAAATAATCGTACCTATCATAGTGAATGGTTGCAACATCTTGTTTGAGGTGCTGTTGTAGCAGGTCCCGGTGATGAATTGGAACCCCCGCTTTTGTCATCAGAGTTTTACAGGTCCTTCTCAAATCTCTTGGGCAAAACTCATTAACACCTTCGATTCTTTTAAACTCGTATGTAAGTGATCTGCTAGATAAATGCTGGTTATGAACATAAGGGGAAGGAAAAACCCACTTGTTTGATGAGCTTCTTTTCAACTCTTTGATGATTTTAATTGCAAGTTCAGAAAGGGGTACAACATGTTCTGAATAATCCTTCATCTTTATCCGCTCTTTAGGAATAATGAAAACCTTCTCTTCCAAGTCAAACTCATCAAAGGTTGCAAGCAACAACTGCCTTACGCGTTGACCTGATAGCGCCATTTGTAACCTAAAAAAGTTTCGATAATTAACCCCCAACTTTTCATTATTCCAAATTGCTTTTACTTCAGCTTCATTCAACACTCTGTCCATTCGGCGATGCTTGTGTGTATAGGGGACCATATCAACAACGTTATGTTTGATACCACAACTGATTTTAACAGGGCTATCCGGAGAGTTTTCTAAGTAAATCGCATACTGAATCATCAGCCTCAATTGACCTCTAAGAATCTTTGTTGCAGCTCGCGAGCCTCTAGAAAGAGGCCTAGAAAGGACTTCTTTGACATCATCAATAGAAATTTCAGATACCACTTTATCGTCATCAAACATTGGGTCAATATCTCTCTCTATAACACCTGAAAGAACTTTGAACCCTCTATAATCTTTGATTTTTTTAAAATATAACTTTCTCAACTTACCGTAAGTGAGCAATTCAAAAGATAAGTCCTTGTCATTCTGTAAATTGGTGGACTCCCTTCTAAATTTGTCTCTCGCATCGGCAAGGCTTAACGCAGGATAATTGCCTAAGACCTTGAAACGCTTTTTACCATTCTTAAAGAATTGCATTTGGAACGAAATTTTACCTGACGGGTAAACCTTCACTTGGAACCGCCCTTCTCCACGCGTTTTCGTATCTTCTGAGACTATATAGGGCTTGTCGCGAGGCTCAATTAACCGCAATTTTCTGTCAGTAATCATTCTTCATCTTCCTGAATCAAAAGTGTCATATCTAATGTCACATAGACCCCAAACAGAAACAAGAAAAAACAAACAAGAGGACACGGAATTTCAAGTTAAGAAACTGAATAAAAAGGCTTTTTTATGGCACACAAACAACATCAAACAACTATGAAATCAAATGTAATTTTTTGGGGAATTATTGAAATACTCACAGAATCAAAAACTTTCCAACAAAATCCCTGGAGATGAGTGCGAACGATGTGGTTTGTGGTAGAATGCGCTCACTTTTTATCGTTCAGTGATACGTCTTAAGGTTTATGGTTTCCTCCGATCGTCTTACATCGCTAGAAAAACGTGTGGCTATTGCGCTATCAGCCGTTTTTGGCCTACGTATGCTGGGGCTATTTATGCTCTTGCCAGTGCTTGCTATCTATGGTCCTTCGCTCACTGGATTTTCCCCACTTTGGCTCGGACTTGCGATTGGCGCTTATGGCCTGACGCAAGCGGTGCTCCAAATCCCAATGGGACTGTTGTCTGATCACATTGGACGCAAACGCGTCATCATCGGTGGATTGCTGGTTTTCTGCCTCGGTAGCATCCTTGCAGCACTCTCCGACTCTATTTACGGTGTGACTGCTGGCCGTGCACTTCAAGGGACGGGGGCAATTGCGGCTGCTATTTTGGCACTCGCAGCCGACCTCACCCGGGAAACGCAACGCCAAAAGGTCATGGCGATGATCGGTGCGAATATTGGACTCGCATTCGCGGTTGCCATGGTACTCGGCCCTGCCGTTGCCGCTTCGGCTGGTTTGTCTGGCCTTTTCTGGCTCATTACAATTCTTGCACTTGTCGGCATGTTTGTGATGGCTTTTTCTGTCCCATCTTCTATTCAGAAGGCACCAAAAGGTGAAACAATCGCTGTTCCAGCCATGATCAAACACGCCTTTTTGCACCCTCAACTCCGTCGATTAAATCTCGGTGTATTCTTCTTACATTTCATGCTGACTGCGATTTTTATCATGGTGCCAAAACTCTTGGTCGACTCAGGAATTGAATCTTCATCTCACTG
The DNA here is from genome assembly GCF_000374485.1 of Algicola sagamiensis DSM 14643. Classification (GTDB taxonomy): domain Bacteria; phylum Pseudomonadota; class Gammaproteobacteria; order Enterobacterales; family Alteromonadaceae; genus Algicola; species Algicola sagamiensis. Next base: position 329,228 of record NZ_KB894492.1, on the reverse strand, counting down.
GTTAGTCTACCTCCCTGTCTTCTTGCTGAGCTTTGTGTTGATGGTGCCCATGATGATCATTGGTGCAAAAAAAGGAAAAGAAGCCTTTTTCTTCCAAAGTGCCATTAGTATGTTGATCACGACACTCGGAATTTTGGTATTCTTCCACAATGATTTTACAGTCCTCGTTCCAGCACTCTTGATATTTTTTGTGGCATTCAACTATCTGGAAGCATCCATGCCAGCAATCGTATCTCGCATTGCACCAGCTGGACAGAAAGGCACTGCGATGGGCGTTTTTTCCAGTGGGCAATTTCTCGGTGCTTTTGCGGGTGGCGCAACGGGCGGAATACTCGTTCAACAATTCTCAAACCAAGTCTTATTTGCGGTGACCGCAGGACTCGGTTTAATATGGTGGATCATTGCGCAAGGAATGAAAATGCCAGCTCGGTCTGAGCGCATTACCATCGAAACAAGGGTCATTCATGCGGATGAAGCAGACTCTCTGGCACATCAGTTGTCCCAGCTAGAAGGCGTGATGGAAGCGATTGTTGTGCTCGAAGAAAAGCGCACTTATTTAAAAGTCGATGCTTCTCAATTTAACATGCAAGCCGCACAGGCAATTGTAAATTAAAAGTTTTTGAATATTTTTGGAGACAAATCATGGCGCGTGGCGTAAACAAGGTGATTTTGGTCGGCAACCTGGGACAAGATCCTGAGGTACGTTATATGCCGAATGGTAATGCAGTTGCAAATATTAGTATTGCAACAAGTGAATCATGGAAGGACAGAAATACGGGACAACAGCAGGAAAAAACGGAATGGCATCGCGTCGTGATTTTTGGCAAGCTTGCTGAAATTGCAGGTGAGTATCTACGCAAAGGCTCACAAGTTTACGTCGAAGGAAAACTCCAAACTAGAAAATGGCAAGATCAATCTGGTCAAGATCGCTACTCCACTGAAGTTGTCGTCGATATGGGTGGTAACCTACAGATGCTTGGTGGTCGTGGTGAAAACATGGGCGCACCTATGGGTGGCGGTATGCAACAGCAGCAACCACGGATGAACCAACAACCACAGCAGCAAATGGGCGGTTACAACCAGCAACCTTCACAGCAACAGCCGATGCAACAACCGCAAGGCAACTTTGGTCAACAACAGCAGCCAATGTCACAGCCACAGCAACAACATGCACCACAGCAGCAACAACACGCTCCACAAAACCAAATGGGCGGTGTGAGCAACAATGCACCAGCTGAGCCACCAATTGACTTTGATGATGATATTCCGTTCTAAGGAATACACAAATAAATGCATAATTTTTAAGGGTCTATTTTTAGACCCTTTTTTGTTGATTATAAATTCTCATGCAAAAACACTTTCTAACGTCAGCATATGAATACCGCAAACCTGCATTGAATCAACCGCTAGCACATGCGTGATTGGGTCGACTGTACATACGCACTCTTCGATAATCTTAAGGTTATATTTGACAGCGGTAGGGGATAATGCCGTGTGTAACACAATTCAGGAAGATATTTTTAGAGCATGTGGCCTTAAGAAAATGGTCTGCAATCTAACGTTGAATCAACCGAACATAAAGTAATCATAACTTCAACATATGATTACTTTGAGATGTAAAAAAACTCCAATATCAAACTTTCGGATTAATTAAAAAAATCCACTTTTCCATTTGAAATATTGTACATCGCTCCGACGATCTTAATCTTTCCTTCTTTCTCAAGTTTTGCAAGTGTCTCACTGTTTTTACGGATTTCCTGGATCGTCATTTCAACATTGGTTTTTGCGACAGCATCAACAAAGTCATAGTTCTCAGCTTTGCGCTCACCCTTAAATTTTGTTTTGGCAATGGAAGGTTCTATCTTATTGAGTAGTGTTGTGAGGTTACCCATTTTAACTTTTGCTATGGCACCTTGTACTGCACCGCATTTGGTATGCCCAAGAACCAAAACAACTTTCGCACCAGCCACGGCACACGCAAATTCCATACTTCCCAGAATATCAGCATTGGATACATTTCCTGCAACACGGCTGTTAAACATATCTCCAATCCCCGCATCTAAAACAATCTCAGCAGGCACACGAGAGTCAATACAACTAAGGATAACTGATGAAGGATACTGCCCATGTTGGCTTGTTTTCTTTTGAGCAATATAATCGTGCTCCATACGCTTATTTGAAATAAAGCGCTTATTTCCCTCAGCAAGCGACGTAATCACTTGATCAGGCGTCATCTTATCTCTTGCTTCCTTTGTCAAAGAAGCAGCATATGAGAGTGTTGGCAGGGAGCCAAAAGCTGTAAACGCTGCTGCACCAGCAGAGTACTTCAATAGGTTCCTTTTGGATGGATCTTTTAAAAGGTTTTTATCGCACATGATTTTCCTCGCATATTTGTCATGAACTTTCAAACTGGAAACATATTTTATTCCTTTTTATAAGATAATTGGAACCAACTTGATTTACATCGCGATGAGGATTATCCAAAAAAGAGATATATCAAGGAATAAGACATAAACAAGTTAGTTGAGATACTTGGAAGTGTCGAAGAGATTCTGAATGTGATGTCTGTTGAGCTTACATTGCATGAGATCATAAAAACTTGCCAAAACCAGTAAGTCAATCAAGACGGTTGCTGTGGTGTTTCTATCTGGGGCTTAATATGCACCATTAACGAGTCTAAATCTGCATATCCATTCAGTTGCTCTGGTGAAATCAGCACACTGAGCTGCTGATTTGTCACAGAGAAAACGACTGGAAATTGGCCTTGATACTCCCATTCCTCATAAAATTCATCTTTATGTAAAAATTGGCAAGGGATCGCCAATGATTGATAAAAATCACGCCATTTTTCTTCTTCCGAAAAGTTGCCCCAAGTCAGAGCACATAAGGAGCAGGGATAGGTTTTTGGTGAAAACCATTTGTGAAAAGCATCTTTCAATAAATTCAGCAACCCACTGTCTGCGTTATAAACAAAAATTAACTTTTCCATCTATTTTTTGACCTTTATCAAAGAGAATAAGTGAGTGTTTTTTATTCAAATGAACCGAAATAATAAAAATTTATTATTTTTTGACTTTGCTTTTTAAAAAAAATCGCTATAATCCGCGCCGAGTTGCTTAGCGATTAATCAAATATAACAATATGAGATACACAACAATGTATAGACTCTGTACCCTATCAAAAGCAATCGCGCTTTCGTGCGGTTTCTTCGCGTCGACCAGCGCATCCAGCCAAATCTTTCTGTCGGAATATGTTGAAGGGAGTGGGCAAAATAAAGCGTTAGAGCTTTTCAACCCAACACCTGATTCAATAGACCTTGCCAATTACCAAATAAAAATTTACTACAACGGAAACACCTCCCCAAAAACAATTATTCCTCTCTCCGGTCAACTTCCTTCAAAATCAACTTACGTTCTCGTCCATAAACACCAAGACACTTCCGAAACACTCAAGTCACTTGCTCAAAAAGAAACACATTTAGGCTTTAATGGTGACGATGCAATTGTTTTGGTAAAAGGCAATTCAGTCGTTGATTCGCTGGGTGTTGTAGGTGAAGATCCAGGAAAAAGCTGGACAGAAGGCCGCATTAACACAAAAGATCAAACTCTGCGCCGCCGTTCTATTGAATCTGGAAATACAGATCTGCATGACGCAATTTCTTTGGAAGCGGAATGGACCAGTTCGGCAAAAAATGATTTTAGTGATCTTGGCAAGCACCTTGGTTCAGAAAATGTGTCTACAGGAAATCAAGGTGGCCAACCCACAACGCCAACGATTCCTGTAGGCTCTCAAGTCTGTGGTGAAGAAGCAACACTCATCTCTGCAATTCAAGGGGAAGAGAGCAACAGCCCACTCAATAACCAGCATGTGACCATTGAAGCAATTGTTACCGCAGATTTCAAAGCAGGCCTGAAAGGCTACTTTGTCCAAGAAGAGCAAACTGATCAGGATGAAAACGCACAAACATCAGAAGGTTTGTTCGTTTACGATGAAAATAACCTAGCTGATTTTTCTGTTGGCGAATTAGTACGTATTCAAGGCACTGTTAAAGAAGCATTCGGTAAAACTCAGCTGACCAATATATCTTACGCTTCGGCTTGTGATACAGGCTACAGTGTTACACCAGCTACTGTCACATTACCAGTCAGTGATATTTCTGATTGGGAAGCTCACGAAGGTATGTTGGTTCAATTTAATCAAAACCTGAACGTCGCACAAAACTACTTTTTGGGTGTTTACGGAGAGCTTATTCTTTCTTCAGAACGTCTGTATAAGTCCACACACGTATATCGTCCTGGTACCGAACAAGAAAAAGCACTTGCCCTGAAAAACAGCCGCTCTAAAATCTTTCTAGATGATGGCAGCTCGAAGAAAAACCCCGAGTTTGTTCGCTACCCAACAGGTGGACTGACTTATCAAAATACACTTCGAGCAGGGGACAAGGTAACTTCTCTTATTGGTGTTGTTGATTACTCTTTCAATCAATATCGAATTCAACCAACAGAAGAACCAAATTTTGTGCATTCGAATATCCGTCCTGAAAAACCTGAGCTTTCAGGTGAGGGTGATATGCGTGTTGCAAGCTTTAATGTCCTGAACTATTTCAATGGCGATGGCAATGGTAGTGGCTTCCCAACAGCTCGCGGCGCAAAAAAATACTCAGACTTTGTACGCCAGCGGAATAAAACGATCAATGCAATTATTGGGATGGAAGCTGATATTGTTGGTCTGATGGAAATAGAAAATGATGGTTTTGGTACTGAGAGTGCAATTCAAGATCTATTAAATGGTTTGAACAATAAGGCCGTTGCTGAAAGCCTCAACATTGAATATGCCTATGTGAAGCCAAACAACGCCGAGCGCATTGGTTCTGATGCTATCGCTGTTGGTATGATCTATAACACCAGAACAGTGAAAGAGCTTGGTCAGGCGGTGACAATTTCTGAGGCGCCTTTTGATGGTAAAAATCGCCAACCATTAATTCAGACTTTTGAATACATTGCTTCAAAAGAAAAAATGACCATTGTCGTCAACCACTTCAAATCAAAGCGTTGTAGCAGTGCTTCCGGTGCAAATGCAGACCAAGGTGATGGACAAGGCTGTTGGAATCCAGTTCGTAAAGCTGCCGCTCAGTACTTAGCTGGCAACCTGGGCACAGGAATGACAGGTGTTCCGACCGAAAACGTCATTGTGCTTGGTGATCTCAATGCTTATGCAAAAGAAGATCCGGTCGTTGCTTTTGAAGATGCAGGTTACATTAACCTTCCGTTTCAAGCACATGGATACAAAAACTACTCATATATTTTCGATGGTGAATCGGGCAGCTTGGATCATCTTCTCGGTTCAGCATCGGTCGCAGAGAAAGTCATATCCGTTGTCGATTGGCATATTAATGCAGACGAGCCTGCCATCCTTGATTACAGCACACGATTCAAAACCCAAGTACAGGCAGAAACGATGTACAGTGTTGGCCCATTCCGTGCTTCTGACCATGATCCAGTTGTTGTTGAGTTGAAGCTTTCTCAATCAGTCAAAAATCCAAAAGGAAGTCAATCAGAGGGTAATGACACTAAAGATACACAGTCAGACAACGATAAAAGTTTTCATGATGACACAAGCAAGAATGAAAATTCTGATCATGTCTCACCAAATGATAAAAAGAATACACAAGAAGGCAAAAAGGAAACGCAAGATCTTGAAGGCTCTTTCTTCTATGTCTTTGTCATTCTTTATCATTTAATCTTTAGTTAAATCTTCTTGGGAAGGGCGCGAAAGCGCCGTTTCCTCCCTCAATCACCGGATCCATATTACCGTTTTGAAGGATCATATTCTCACAACAATAGCTCCCCAAAAAACAAGAAAACGAATAGGAAAGCAGTTATAATCCCACCTTTCTATCAACCCTTGTTTATCTGATGTAAATTGGAAATGGTGCTCATGCCACAAGTATCTGTTCTTATGTCTGTCTACAACAGCGCAGACTATCTTAGTGAAGCGATCGAATCGATTCTTTCACAAACATTCACTGATTTTGAATTTCTGATCATTGATGATGGTTCATCTGATGAAAGCCTGTCCATTCTTCAAGAATATGCTAAAAAAGATCAGCGGGTTCAGGTGATCGAAAATGAACAGAATATGGGCCTCAGTCTTTCACTCAACAAGGGACTAAAATTAGCTTCCTGTGAGCTTGTTGCGCGTATGGATGCGGATGATGTATCTGAACCGAAACGACTGGAAATGCAAGTTGCGTTTATGCGCGAGAATCCAGATGTCACTGTTTGTGGTGGTGCGATTACAGTGTATGAGGAACCGTCCCAAGGTTTTTCAAACCCTGTTACACATGAAGAAGTCATGGCAAAAAATCTCTTCTCATGTGCTTTTGCTCATCCCGCAGTCTTAATGCGAAAAACACAAATTCTAGAGCTTGCTGGTGGTTATGACGCAGAAGAACTTTACGCCGAAGATTTTGGTTTATGGGCCCGTCTAGCTATTTCGGGTAAAGCAAAATTTGCCAATTTAAGAGAATCCTTACTGAGATATCGATTGCACCCGGACCAGCCAAGAAAATCCTATAAAGATACGCAGCTACAGACAGCCTTCCGGATCGTAAAAAAACAATTTTCAGCACTGGGAGTAGCGATACCCGATGAAGATATCGCCCTGCTCTATCAGGTCGATGAAAAATTATCTCGTGAGCGAATCAAACAATGTGAAAAGTGGATGTCTGAATTAGAGCAGGCCACCAAAAACATTTCAAAAGAAGCCGCTGAAGCATACGGAAAGGAAATCAAAAGACGTAAGATGGGACTATGGCGTCACATTGAGAGAAACTCTCTGTCAAATTACATCATGTATCTGCAATCCAGAATGTATCTTTCTGCTGAAAAGAGAAAAAGCAAAGATCTTTTCCCGCGATTATAAACCGATTCCGCAGTTGCAGATAGAACTGTGTCTATTCAAATGTATTCGTTCAGACAAGATCTGCAACTGCACTCACTATCTGCGGATCAGCACTAGACTAACCTTAACCTTCTAATAACTTGAGTTTTCGCGTTAAGGTATTTCTTCCCCAGCCCAAAACTTGAGCAGCCTCCAGTTTCTTTCCGTTCGTAAACCGTAATGCCTCTTGTAGAAAAGTCCGCTCGATTTGTGGCATTACTTCTGATAACACCTCTTGGCGGCCAGCCTCTAGCTCCTTTCTGATCCATAACGCTAGCTGATGTTGCCAGTCATTCATTATATCGGTTTGTACAACTTGGACATTCATATGTAGTTCATCAGGTAAGTCTTCAGCCATCACTTCATGACTGGCTGCCATCACACAAAGCCATCGGCAAGTATTCTCAAGCTGACGGACATTCCCTGGCCAGCCATAATCGCAAAGTTGCCGCATTGCGCCTGCAGAAATATGTTTGGGCTCGACTTGAAGCTCTTTCGTTGCTTGTTTTAAGAAAAAATCTGTCAATGCGGGAATATCTTCACGTCGCTCTCGCAAAGCCGGTACTTGGATCCGGATCACATTTAAGCGATGGAACAAATCTTCTCGAAATTTATTTTGTTGAACGAGTGATTCCAAATTCTGATGCGTCGCGGCAATGATCCGGACATTCACATGAACAGGCATATGCCCGCCGACACGGTAAAACTGACCTTCCGCAAGTACTCGTAATAATCGTGTTTGAACGGAGAGTGGCATATCACCAATCTCATCGAGAAATAATGTCCCACGGTCCGCTTGCTCAAATCGCCCCTTTCTCATTTGATTTGCGCCAGTAAAAGCACCTTTTTCATGGCCGAAAAGTTCTGACTCAACCAGATCATGGGGGATTGCAGCCATATTTAATGCAATAAACAGCGCATCCTTTCTTGGGCTATGCTGGTGAAGCGCATTCGCGACCAATTCTTTCCCTGTGCCAGACTCACCATTAATCAACACACTCATACTTGAACGACTCAATCGACCAATTGCGCGAAAGACATCCTGCATCGCAGGTGCTTGGCCAATGATACCCACCATTGATTCTGTTTGGTTTTCATGTTGACGAATCGATGGTGCTTGATGAGCCAATGCTCGTTTCACCAATTCAATTGCATCTTGAATATCAAATGGCTTGGGCAAGTATTCAAAAGCGCCTTTTTCGTAAGCAGAAATCGCACTTTCCAAATCAGAATGGGCCGTCATGATAATCATTGGGATATCAGGGTGATGTTCTTGAAAGTGCTGTAATAAAGGTAAGCCCCCAACATGCGGCATTCGAATATCTGAAATCACAACCTGTGGTTGTGATGACATGAGTTTATCCAGTAGCTGTGCCCCATCTGAAAAAACCTCAACATCCATTCCTTCTTTTTGAAGTGCTTTTGCCAGAATAAAACGAATGGCATCATCATCTTCAGCAATCCAAACCCGTTCCGTTCTCATTCGTTTTCCTCCAACAAGGGCAAATAAATTGAAAACATGGTGTGACCTGGACAACTCTCACAGTCAATTCGGCCCCCATGTTGATTCACCAATGTCTGTGCAATGGAAAGACCCAAACCACTGCCTTTATCTTTTCCACTTACCATTGGGTAAAAAACCGTATCCATGAGATCTGAAGGTACTCCTGGACCATTGTCAGTAATACTAATGACAACAACTAGGCGATGCTTTACCCCCAATAAAACCAACTGGTGCTCAATTCTTGTTTTAAAGCTCAAGGAAGCAGATTCCTGCGTCTCATCTTCAAAAGCTTCCACTGCATTTTGCGCGATATTGAGTATTGTTTGAAAAAGTAGATCAGCATCAAAACTAAATTCAGGAATACTGGGGTCATAGTCTTTCATAATCGTCACCCCTTCAGCTTCGACTTGAATTAACCGAATCACCGTCTCAATTGCTTCATGAATATTCTGGACTCGTTTTTGCAGTTTCTGACTGGGGCCGAGGAGTCGATCAACGAGGCTTTTTAAACGGTCAACCTGATTGATGATGATTTGGGTATACGCTTGATGTTCTTCATCCGTGCAAGGGTCTTCAAGTAACTGCGCAGCGCCACGGATACCACCTAAAGGGTTTTTAATTTCGTGAGCAAGCCCGCGGATCAACTCTCTGGATGCAATATGCTGGTGTTCATGTAAATTGTCCATTGTTAGTTTTCGTTGTGAGTCGATAGGTTGCATTTCTAACAGGATCATGTCTTCAGCAATTTCACTTGCTGTCAGCTCAACTGTGATTGTCCTGCCATCCCTACATATAAAGTGCACATCACTATCGCGAACTGTACTACGTTCATGCAATTGTTCCTGAAGAGAAATAACGGAGAGTGTGGAAAAACTAAAAATTGACGAAAAAGGTTTACCAAGCGCACGTGAGGTACTGACCCCTGCCAAAGAAGAAAAAGCAAGGTTTGCCTCAACAATATGTGTCGAAGCATCGACAACCACAATGGCTGTTCGCAGCTGATGGATGAGTGTTTCTAAATTGAAAGTCATAATGAATGCACCAAACTAGTGCATTCATTATCTCGAACTTATCGAAATGGTGCAAGATAAGTAGAATAGACTAGTTGAGCTTCGAGTTCCTAAACATATAAATCGTGATCATCTCACTCTCAGCAATAACCTTGCCAGAACGATCCATCAGCTTCAATTGTAAGCTGTGTTCACCACGGTGAATGTTTCTTAATGGGAATAGAGCTTTGCTTTGTGCTTTGCCGTATTGTTTTCCGTCGACCAACAAAGTCACACGCATCCCAGGCTCGAATTTTGGTGTAATACGGCCTGAAACGTAGAATGAACCTGTATTGTCTCGGATCGTTGATTTCTGAACTGGATCGACAATACTGATTTCCGTTGCCTTTGCCGGTTTCGGCTTAGACAAGTCCTGATCTAGAATAGATGTGTCATACGAAGGAGTCGTGATCGGGTTCACATTCATATTTACTTCAGAAGATGTATCCGTTGGGCTATCAGTAAACACCAATGAGCCATCCTCATTGCGATACATATACACTTTTCCGACCTTGCGCGGCTTTGTCGCCTTGCTCTTGCCAGATTGTGCAGATTTCGCTTTGCTTTTTTGTTGTGTCCCTTTTTGCTCCGTTGCAGCCAATGCGACTGTCGACAAGCTAAAGGACATCAGAATAATTAATAATTTCATCAAACGACTAGACATCATCTCTTATTCAAACTCGAAGAAGGTTTAACAAATTCGTAACGTTTAACTACATAAAGTATATAAAATACGTCAGAATTACAATATCTATCAATAAAAAAGCCCACTAATTGTGGGCTTCTATCAAACTCCAGTTTATTAATTATACACTGTAATACATATCAAACTCAATGGGGTGAGTCGTCATATTTAATTTTTCAACTTCTGCGCGTTTCAAATCAATGTAAGCATCAATTAAGTCATCACACATCACACCACCCGCTTTCAAGAATTCACGGTCTTGATCCAGCGCATCTAATGCTTCTGAGAGTGACGCTGCAACTGTTGGAATTTCTGCTGCTTCTTCTGGTGGCAAGTCATAGAGATCCTTGTCCATTGCATCGCCCGGGTGAATTTTATTCTTAATCCCGTCAAGTCCAGCCATCAGCATTGCAGAGAAAGCAAGATATGGATTTGCAGTTGGATCTGGGAAACGCACTTCAATACGACGAGCTTTTGGTGATGGAACCACTGGGATACGAATGGACGCAGAACGGTTTCTTGCTGAATATGCCAACATGACTGGCGCTTCAAATCCTGGCACTAGGCGCTTGTATGAGTTCGTAGAAGCATTCGCAAATGCATTGATTGCCTTCGCATGCTTGATAACACCACCGATATAATAAAGAGCTTCTTCAGATAAGCCACCGTACTTATCACCTGCAAAAATATTTTCACCATTTTTGATCAGGGATTGGTGACAGTGCATCCCCGTTCCGTTGTCGCCTACAACTGGTTTTGGCATAAAGGTCGCCGTCTTTCCATAATGGTGCGCAACGTTATGAACCACATACTTATAGATTTGAAGTTCATCCGCTTTTTTCACAAGCGTATTAAAGCGTGTTGCGATTTCATTTTGTCCTGCTGTTGCAACTTCATGGTGATGTGCTTCTACGACCAGCCCCATTTCTTCCATCACTAGTGACATCGCACTACGAAGATCATGTGCAGAATCGACCGGAGGAACAGGGAAATAACCACCTTTTACGCCAGGACGGTGACCCATGTTACCGCCTTCATACTGCTTACCGGAGTTCCAATCCGATTCTTCAGAGTCAATCTGATAGAAGGACCCCGACATATCTGTATTAAAGCGAATATCGTCAAATACGAAAAATTCTGGCTCAGGCCCAAAGAATACTTCATCCGCGATGCCCGTTGATTTTAAAAACTCCTCAGCACGTTTTGCTATAGAACGCGGATCACGATGGTAGCCCTGCATGGTTGTCGGTTCGATGATATCGCAACGGATATTCAAAGTTGTGTCTTCCGCGAATGGATCCAATACTGCTGTTGTCGGATCTGGCATCAGGATCATGTCAGACTCATTAATTCCCTTCCAACCTGAAATAGAGGAACCGTCGAACATCTTTCCATCTTCAAAGAAGTCCTCATCTACTTGATGATGCGGCAAAGTTACATGCTGCTCTTTCCCTTTCGTATCTGTAAATCGAAGATCAACAAATTTAATATCGTGCTCTTTAATCAGCTCAAGTACCGAACTAGGCATGTGTTCCTCCACTATCAAAACGCTAAAGAATTTAATTAGGGTATGCGCACCCATAGATACGTATTTGAAAGCAATACTTATGCCAATTATAACAATCCTTTATAAACAACAAGTTATAGATTTCCAGGAACTGCTGCATTGATTTCGCGCACCATAATTGTGCAAACGCACCAAATGAGTGAATATTTTCAATTTAGATCAGCCCTAAGTGTAGTGAGGGAATCGGAATGGCGCAAAAAATGCACCACCGATATTTTTCGCTTAACTCAATGAATATAAAGAAATAAACTTAATTTAAGTACCGACTCTCCAAATGCAGTTTGAAGTACTTGAGGTTGAAAGGCTCTCCTGTCGCTTTCTCAATGATTGCTTCTGGCATCATTAAGCTTCCTTTCTGCCAAATGTTTGTTTTGAGCCATTCAAAGACGGGATTGAAATTACCTGTTGAAATAGACGCGCTCAGGTCAGGGGTCTGCTTCACAATCGCAGCATAGAATTGTGCTGCATAAAACGCTCCTAATGAATAACTCGGAAAGTAACCAAATTCACCAAATGTCCAGTGAATATCCTGCATACAGCCATTTTGGAAGTCACCCTTTGTCGATATCCCTAAATAGGACTGCATCTTTTGATCCCAAGCTTCTGGAATATCGTCCACTTCTAGGGAGTTATCCAATAAGCTTTTTTCTATTTCAAAACGAAGCATAATGTGCGCTGGGTACGTCATTTCATCTGCATAAATTCGGATATGCCCTGGTTGAACACGCGTATTGATATTGATCAGCTCATCTATACCGAATTGCGTCTGTAGATGTTGATTCATTAATGGCAAAAGCTGACGCAAAAATGGCTCGCTTTTCGCCAGTTGCATTTCAAAGAACAAGCTTTGGCTTTCATGGATCCCCATAGAAATCGCTTCCCCTATCGGTAAACCTCGCCATTGCTTGGGTAAATTTTGTTGATAACAACCATGGCCTGCTTCATGGATCAGTGAGGAAAGGCCTGGTTTGAAATCCTCTTCGATGAAGTTTGTTGTCAAGCGTGCATCTTCCGGTATCCCACAACTAAATGCATGTACACTGGTATCGGTTCGCCCACATTCAAGTTGAAACGGCAATAACGATAACACTGACTGGCATAACATCTCCTGATTTTGTATTGGATATTTGCCCAATGGTTTCATGCGTGGTTCAGACTTTTGCTTCTCCACGACCTGTTGGATCATATCAGGGAGCCAATTTTTTAATTCCGCGAAAATCGATGCCAGCTTTGCCGAGTTCATTCCTGGTTCGTATGCATCTATCATTGCGTCATAAGGTTGGCAACTATATGCATCTGCTTTAATTTGCGCTTCTGTACGCACAAGTGCAATCACTTGCTTTAGATTCTTTACAAAACCAGCCCAGTCATTTTCTTTCCTTTGTGTTCTCCAAGCATGCTCACATTGCTGTGTGACGATAGTTTTTTCTCGAACGAGTGACTCAGGAAGGACTGTCGCTTGAAACCATTGCCGATACATCCCTTGCAGATTGAGGGTTTCCTCATGACTTAACTCTTCTTGCTTTGCAAGCGCAAACCAATCTTCGAGTTGCGGTTGAATTTTGAGTTGATGAACATGAACTTGCAGCTCTGCCATTGCTTCCGCGCGAGCTTGACTCGCACCTGTAGGCATCATTGTCGCCTGGTCCCACTCCCCCAAAGCAGACAAGTATTTGAAACGTGAGATTTTCTGCCAATGTTTGCAGAGGGACTGATAAATTGATTCCATTGTGCTTCCTTCACTATTTGAAAGGATCATAACATGCTGATTTTTATTAAATACTAAATTTATTTAACTCTATTTTAATCGTTTCTGCGGATTGCCGTAATGATTCAGCCAGTAGGGCTAACCCTTCTATATAATGAGTTACTTCATGTTGAACCTCTGCCATCCGAACCATATTCGAGTCCATTTCACCCGTGACAGAGCTTTGCTGTTCAATCGCAGCAGCAATGGAAGCTGTCATCCCACTCGCCATCTCCATTTTTGAGCGGACAGAATTAAAGTGATCCTGCACTTTAGAGACTCTGGATACACATACATCCGTATGTTCTTTACTCGATAAAACTGCGCCACTTGCCTGACGTGATTTATCTTGAAGTCGTGCAACCATCGTCTCAATTTCTTTCGTGGATTCCTGTGTTCTATGTGCAAGCGCACGAACTTCATCCGCAACAACAGCAAAACCTCGACCTTGTTCCCCGGCTCTCGCGGCTTCAATCGCTGCATTCAAGGCGAGCAGGTTCGTTTGTTCCGCGATTGCTTTGATCACATCCAAAACACTACCAATATTGGCACTCTCGATACTTAATTCATTGATATCCTGCACCGCATTATCAACACCACGGGCGAGCTCATCAATAGAGTTTACTGTGCCGTGAGCTTCATTCATGCCCTGCTCAACATTACCCTTGGCCTCATCGGCAGCGTCTGCCACTTGGTTTGCATTTTGTGCGATTTCTCCAACAGTTGACGTCATTTCATTGACCGCTGTCACGATTTGTTCCACTTCTCGAGTTTGATTTGTCACTTTATCTTGGACACTGAAAATATTGTCCATCAAGTCGGTTGATGCTTGTTGCAAAGAACCAACGACACTATCCAAGTTTTTGACAACACCCAGCATATTATCTTCAAAGCGATTAAATTGATGGGCGATTTGACTGATTTCATAACCTGCCCCTACAGCTAGTTTTTTGGATAGATCACCACGGCCATCAGCCACATCTTCCAACGACTGCGCGATTTTCTTCAATCGATCTGAAATATGAAGTTTAAACATCAAAGTGATCATAATGAGGATTACACCAATTCCCATCGCGACAATCCCCATAATTTTCCATCCAATATTCATCGCTATGGATGCCCCTCTATCCATTGGGACTTTCACTTCCAAAATGCCTCGAACATCACCAAGCTTCCAGTCTGTTTTTGGGGATTCTTTGTGTGTGTTATGACAGTCAACACATGCTTTTGCCTGCATGGTATCTGCAATTGCGACTCTAAGGACTTGCCGACCCGATTCACTGTATAAGTCGACAAATTTTTCATTTGGATTTTTGGTTAAGAATTCCCATGCCTTTTTCTGGAATTGGTCAAGTTTACGATCCCCTCGATTTGGGAATGGATAGCCACTATACAAATCGAGTTGCGTCTCTTCATTTTTTAATAGTTCACTGACTTCGTGGATCATCGTGGCTGGTAAGGGAATATGGTTCGCAGGTGCATGATTATAGTGAAGCTTCATTCCAGATGCTTTTGCTTTTTTAATCACGTTCTTTGTGTAATAACCACGTATTATTTTAAATTGTTTAGTTGTTTGTACAGCAGAACTCACAAGTTGTTCCCTTACAGCTTCTCGCAGCTCATTTGGGACGTACCAGATCAACCCGATGATGATGCAAATCGAGACAGCCAAGATAGGAATAAAGAAACGCCATAAGATACTCGTATTCATTGACCCGAGAACTGTTATCGTTTCATGATTCTGTAAAGGTAGTTGAAGTTAAGTGAAAAGTCTCTTTCATAAGAAGCGGCAAACAGTGCCACTTCTCGATGCATATTTTTCTCTATATTTTGGCTACTTCTGAGCATTTTCCCAAGCTTCCAAAGCGGGCTTGACTTCTTCCATGAGTTGTCGATGGGACTGGCGATCTTTTGCTCTTTCCACATACTTTTGTATATTCGGGTAATCATTGTATGGGTAGATATTTGGTGCATAAAATAGCCCAGGGATTGCAGCACAATCTGCCATTGTGAACTGCTCACCCATTATCCATGTATTTTCTCCAAATCGTTCGTTCAAATGCTGATATGTCACATCAAGATAGAAGCGCATTTTATCCAGACGTTCATGATCGCGTTGCTCTTCAGGCTTCATACTTGAAAAAAATAATGTACCGATTGGATCCAATAGATATTGATCCATCATACGATCAATAAAGCGAACCTGTCGAGATGCGTCTACGCCATCAGTAATAAGCTTGGTTCCAGACTGGTGATGTCCTTCTAGGTATTCAATGATGATGGATGATTCCGGTATCACATGATCATCCGTAACTTGTAAAAATGGGATCCGTCCAAGTGGGTAAATATTGCGATATTCTTCTACTTTTTGTGGGTTCATCATATTGACAACTTCGCGTTCTACCTCAATACCCTTTTCATAAAGTGCCAGTAATACTTTTTGTGAATACGTTGACAGGGGATGGTAATATAGCTTCATCATTGTTCCTCTTCTTATTTTCGGTCCAATCTCAGCTCTGGCTATCATCGGATTTCTTTCATAAAAATTTCAAAAGCTTAACCCATACAAGAGCTATCACTAACAACTGAACTAGCATAGTGTGAGTCACTTCAAAAAAAAAGCTTAAAACATTATGCCTGCCCCGTTAAAATAAAGACTATTTCAACTTGATGTCATTTTTTTGTGTATCCAATCGAATCTGCTATTCCGGACATTCTTGAAGCATTAAAGACACATAACCGAATTGTGCTCAGTGCCCCGCCAGGAACGGGAAAATCAACCGTATTGCCTCGATATATCCTCGAAGCGCTCAAGGGCTGTGGCCAAAAACTCATCCTACTTGAGCCTCGGCGAATTGCTGCAAAGCATATTGCTGAATATCTAGCCGAGCAGCTCAATGAGCAGATAGGACAAACGGTTGGCTACATGATGCGTCAGGAGATTAAGATTTCTAAACAAACCCGGTTATTTGTAATTACTGAAGGGGTTTTGACAAAATTGATCCAGGACGATCCAGAGTTGAATGGCGTTGAACTCATTCTCTTTGATGAATTTCATGAGCGTTCGTTGTACTGTGATCTTGGATTGACACTTGCCTTAGATATTCAAGAGAATCTGAGAAACGACCTCAAAATCATTCTGATGTCTGCAACGCTGGACCTTTCTCAAATCACAGGCCGACTGAACGCACATTCGATTCAGGTTGAATGCCCCGCTTTCCCTGTCGTAGAAAAATATGATGCAGGTCCAGCAAAAGGAACACTGTCTACTCGATGTAGCTACCTCACAAAGCGTGCCATTGAAGAAACAGATGGCGATATATTAGTTTTCCTACCCGGTGTGAAAGAAATTGAATCTGTTACAACACTGCTCAGTCCTCACTATCCACAACTAGAGTTTCACCAACTCTACGGTGCTTTACCACTGACAGTACAAAAGAAAGCACTGATCCCAAGCAAAAATAGAAAAGTCGTTTTATCAACAAACCTTACAGAAACCAGCCTCACAGTTGCTGGAATTTCAACCGTTGTTGATTGTGGTTACGAAAAACAGGCGCAATACCAGCCTCGCCGAAAAACAACACAATTAATGCTTAAGGAAATCTCAAAAGCTTCAGCAACACAACGAAAAGGTCGTGCTGGTCGATTGATGGCAGGCACCTGTTATCGGCTAGGCACACAAGAACAATGGGAAAGAAAAGAAGCACACTATTCTCCAGAAATTACCCGAAGCGATCTGAGCCAATTGCGCTTTGAACTTGCACGTTGGGGTGTAAAGCACTTTTCTGAACTACAATGGCTCACGCCACCCAAAGAGGCATTATGGTCGGAAGCAACCGAGTTTCTCCAACAGCTCAAACTGCTCGATAAGAAGTTGAGCTTAACTCAGCTTGGTCACCAAGTCGCTATGTCGGGACTCTCCCTCAGAGATGGTGTTATCTATTATCAAGCGCAGGATCACCTGCGGGGGCTTGCACTCACTATTGGGATTGTGTTGGATGAATGGCACCGTATTTCTGGGATAATTCAATCAGCTCGTTTCGATCATGGTATCGATTGGTTGCTCTCCGAACAGGCAAAAAAACACCCGCTTCACCACCAATGGCAGCAACGCCTCAAAAAATATCAATGTACACTGCCTAGTCAGGTCCTCATGGAGGATCTCGCAGCACTCTTAGCCGCCGGATTTATTGACCGCTTTGCTCAGAAAAAACAACGTCAATATACACTGGCAAATGGTCAATCTGCATTGGTGCACAACTCAGAAGATCAACTTGAAGCACCATGGGCTTTTATTCTTCAAGATCAATTGGTGGAACAAGGATTGTTTGTCCGCTGTATTTTTCCAGTTTCCAGTGATCTGTTTGCTTGTGTTCTCGAACCACACGTGACAACCGAAACCATCGTGTATTTTGATGAAGCGAAGGCAGAGCTTCGTGGCAAAATAGTCCATTCATTGGGTAAGGTTGTAATTAAGGAACAGGGCAGCTCAACTCAATTTTCTGAACGAGAGCAACAAACGGCCTGGCTCACTCTCATTCAACAAAAAGGCTTCTCGTTCTTTGATCACCATGAAGAAGCAATACAACTGTTCGCGCGAGTACACCTTTGCGCGACTCATATCGATGAGTTTTCATCTCTAAATGAAGCACAGCTCTTACTAGATATAGATGAATGGCTCACACCTTATCTTACCAACGTGAAGAAAGTTGAGCAGTTAAGGAAATTAAAAATTCATGACATACTGCTGGCACTGTTGCCCTATCCATTACAGCAAAGATTAAATGAACTGGCACCAAAGCATCTGGCCGTCCCATCGGGCAAAACACATTCGATCTATTATGAAATCGGACAACAACCCGTGATGATATTGCGTATACAAGAAGTTTACGGCCTTCAGGAAACACCGACAATTATGAGTCAGAATGTTCCTATACAACTCCATTTGCTTTCACCTGCAAATCGCGTGATCCAGATCACATCAGATCTGAAAAACTTTTGGCAGACCAGCTACGATGTAGTCAAAAAAGAAATGAAGAGCCAATATCCAAAGCATGTTTGGCCTGATGATCCCGCGAACGCTATCGCATCAACTAAAACAAAAAAGCAGCTAGGACACTGACGTATGGCAGCGCCACAAAAAAAATCTCAAAAAGCTTCACCAAAGCGGAAAAAGTCAGTCAAGAAAAAAAGTAAGATACAGAGCCAAGACACGTGGGTAAAGAAGCTCATCAAGCCAGCAATGAAGATCAGTATCGCAGGTATTGCCTTTTTGTCCGTCTACTGTTTGTATCTGGATGCCAAAATTACTGAGAAGTTTGAAGGACAGCGTTGGAAGTTGCCAGCAAAAGTCTATGCTCGCCCCTTTCAGCTTTACCCAAATAAATCGATACGTGTTCGAATGTTCCATCAAGAATTGAATCTACTTGGATATCAACGTGTCTCCCATGCCAGACAACCAGGTCAATATGCAGCTAGCCAGCATCAAATTGATATCTATTTACGTGAGTTCCAGTTTAATGATGGATATCGCCCCCCTCGATTTGTATCAATCCAACTGAAGAATGGTCAAATCACACAATTATTGGATCATAAAAATAAACCTGTATCATACGCTAAGATAGAACCACTTTTGATTGAAAGAATCACGAATGACACGGATGAAGATAGGGAAGTAATCGGCTTAGAAGTTATTCCTGAACCAATTCTGGATGCGCTTATTTTGGTTGAAGATAAGAACTTTTATCATCATACTGGCGTTTCTTTAAGGGGTATTTTTCGTGCACTTATCGCCAATATGAAAGCAGGAAAGACTGTACAGGGAGGGAGTACATTGACACAACAGCTTGCAAAGAATTTCTATCTGACAAGAGAAAAGTCGCTCTGGCGAAAAGCCAATGAAGCGCTCATCGCACTGATCTTGGACCATAAATACAGCAAAGACCAAATTCTAGAGGCTTATATTAATGAAGTCTATTTTGGTCAAAATCACCAAAAAGGGATCCACGGCTTAGCCCTTGCCAGCCAGTTCTATTTCAATAAAGAACTGTACCAGCTTCAACACCATGAATACGCATTACTGATTGGACTGATCAAAGGACCATCTTTCTATAACCCAGGTCGACATCCTGTTCGTGCCAAGGAGAGAAGAGATCTCGTGCTTCGATTAATGTTTCAAAATCATCAGATCACAAAACAAAACTACCTAACTGCAATCAAAAAACCTCTTGGAATTCAAAGAAATAGTTTTATCCGACGTCAGCAGTTTCCTGCGTATCTTGACCTCGTCAAGCGTGAGCTCAGAGCAATTTCGTTATCACAAGAAACGAAAAATGCTGGTCTTCAACTGATCACAGGACTTGATCCCATTCTGCAACTCAAAGCGAATAAAGCGATTCCCAAAGGCATTTCCATCTTGCAAAACCGACCAGATCGCCCACAACTTCAGGCTGCATTTGCCGCAGTGAACTTCGAAGAAGGAAGTTTTGCAGCAATTGTCGGTGATAAAAACCCGACCTACTGGGGATTTAATCGTGCCTTGGATGCGAAACGCCCCGTTGGTTCACTGATTAAGCCATGGGTATATTTAACCGCCCTAGAACATAGTCATCACTATCACCTAGGGACAATGCTCAAAGACAGTCCAATTCAGTTAAAGAATGAATCGGGTCAGATGTGGGAACCAAAAAACTTTGATCGACGATATCGACAACAGGTTCTGTTGCATGATGCGTTGACACAATCGTTAAACATTCCAACTGTCAATTTAGCGATGCAACTGGGTATCGATCAAATTGCAAACAACATCGAGCGTCAACCAGAAATATCAGATCTGCCAAGAGTTCCTTCTTTAGTTTTGGGAAGCGCAATGCTTTCAGCACAAAATGTCGCTCAGATGTACGCAACACTTGCATCTCAGGGCATCTATGAGAGAATCACGGCTATTACCTCAATTGGAGACGGGAAAGGACGTACGATTTGGCAAAAATCGGTTGAGGCTCAAACATTGTTTGACCAAAAGGCAGTTAGTCTAGTGAACAACACTTTAATGGATGTCATTGATGAAGGAACGGCAAAAGCATTACACCGCCGCTTTCCAAACTTAAGCATCGCAAGTAAAACTGGCTCTTCAAATGATTTGAGGGATAGCTGGTTTACAAGCTTTGATCAAGATATCGTGACTGTTTTTTGGGTTGGCAACGATCAAAATAAACCAATGGGGTTGACAGGAAGCCAGGGAGCTATGTATCTATATGAAACACTTCTTGGTCAGTGGGAAGCGCTGCCACGATATAGAACATTACCGCTGGGTGTCGAACTCGTTTATTTTGACCGCAAAACAGGAAAACCTGCTACCCAAGCGTGTCACCAAAAGGTAGAATTGCCAGCCATTGTCGCAGGTCTTCCCGATAAAGAACAATGTCTTCCAGAACAAAGCGGGTGGTTTTAGACTTGAACCGATTATGGAATAACGATTTGACAATAGAGATGGTATACATGGCATCATGACACATCGACAAGCGATTCGATATTTAATCGGTGAATGGCGTTTTTCACCTGATGAAAACAAACTCATCAAAGAAAATGAGTCTGGTGAACCCACCGTCTCGGAGCTTGACAATTTGTGTCAGAAAGTTCTGAAATACCTCGTGGAGCATGCAGGTCAGCTCGTTTCGAAGGATGAACTTTTGGAAAAGGTCTGGGGAGTCAGTTCCGTTTCCGACGGACGTGTCACGCGCGTGATCCGTGCCCTTCGAATGGCATTGGGAGACGATGCGAAGAATCCATCCTATATCGAAACACTTCCAAAACGTGGATATCGCTTTATCGCACTCACCCAGCTAGAGGAATTTGAGATCCAAACGCCGCAAATTGTTCGATTGGAAGAACCAATGCCAGCAGGGGATCGCGAGCTACTTCCCATTGAGTCGCCTTCACAACAGCCTCAATCGGAAAATAACTATCAGCGCTTGTTGCTATTATCATCTTTCACCGTTTTCGCTTTAATCAGTGCGATTGCTTTATTATTTCTCATCCCCCAATACAATCAACCTGCAGATGTCCCATTTGTACGAGTCGAGCCACTTCTGAGTCTGGAAGGTCACGAAATCGACCCAAGGATTTCCCCCGATGGCAAAAAAGTGATTTTCCGCTACGGCGGTGCGAGTGGCGACGATACACCGTCATTAGTCGTCATTGATATCAAAACCCGAGATTGGATGAAAATCCAGGCAAAAGAACGTCATATCTTTTACTCTGCAGCTTGGAGCCCTGATTCTCAGCACATCATTATCCGTGAACTTGGGATGGATAATACTTGCCGATTAAAGTTATTGAATGGGATTTCTTTTGATTTTCGATCTTACCAGCTCACTGATATTATTGAATGCGATCCGTTGACCAAAGGCGCCACGATCAGTTGGGATCGTGGTGGCGACACCATCTATATCACTGAACAAAGCAAAGAAGACAATACCCACAAAATTTACAGCATGTCGCTCAAAACAGGGAAACGTACCTTGATGACCGCTCCTCCCGGTTCTGGAGTTGGTGATTATGTTGTGAAAGCCTCCCCAAATGGAAAGTATCTCGCATTTTTAAGAAATCACGCGCAGCGGAAAACTCAGCTTTGGATCATGGATCTGAACACGCGCGAGCAGCGATTGATTACTGAGTTAGACTTTTCTTTGATCCATATCACCTGGTCACATGACAACCAAAAAATCTACTTTGGGAATCATAATGCCCAGGTAGAGTCAGTCAATATCAAAGACAAATCACGTCAAGTGATCGCAAAGCTCGGAGATAAGCTGCGTGCGCTCGATTCTTCTGATGATGGTCTCATTATTGGGCTATCAGGCAGCTTTATGAAGTATCACTTTAATGTTTCTGCCAATCCTTTGACCCATCCAGAACTCAATACAAGTGAAAATATCATTGCACCGCTTCAGTCTAATCGATCTGAGTATTACGCAGACATGGGCGCATCCGGACAGCAAATGGTGATTGTGAGCAGCCGTACAGGTTTGCAACAGATCTGGTTGCTTCGTCACGGCAAAACGATCCAGCTGACACAGTTTGAATCTTATCGTCAAATTACAGACGTAGAACTCACAGCCTCTGGCCGACTCGTTGCAGCAATCATTGATGGTAAGCTGTGTATTATTGATGTGGATTCCAAAAAACTTCAAACACTCGGTATTGATGGGATGGAGATCACAAATCCAGCTTGGTTCTACCACGAGAATAAGCTCCTTTTCTCAATGCGAACGAAAAAAGGTGTCTCACTCTGGAGTTATAATCTGAACGACAAAAAAGTGGTCCAAGAAATCGCAAATGCGACTTCCGGGCAGCCTTCTGATAAAGCCGACGATATTTATTATCGTCTGGAAAACGATCATCGAGTCTATAAACGTAATCGCGAGACTGGCACAACTGAAGTTATTCTGCAAAATATCGCTGGCGAGTTTGGCCAAGAGCTACAAGTCGTCAATCAGCACCTTTACGTCGGTACAGTCGCTGAGAATGACCGCCTAAAGATCCGTTTTTACGATCTGAACACAAAGGCAATTTCTTCGGATGTTTTCACAGCAGATACATCGCTACTCCAGTATAGTGTTTCGCTAGATGAGAAGTGGATCATGTATTCCATGTCATTCTTGACAGACTTAGATACAGTAATGCTCAAAGACCAAATACAAAAGATGTGATCTCCTGTCTCAATGCTCAATCAGGAAGTGTAAATCTGGAGCTGTAAGGATATGCATGATCAAGTCAACGACCAAGCTAAGAAACTGTAATGAAAAACCGATGACCCAGTCATGAAGGTTAAATGAAGTGATGAAAAGTGCTGCCGTGAGAGTCGATTAAAAAAAGAAAAACCCCACAACAATGTGTAGGGTTTTTCTCATCAAGCTCTTCACTTACTTTGGCTCTTTTTTCTTGAAGTCATGTTGTTGTGTTGAAAGGTTCTCAGTATCAATCAACTCAACAGTTTGATCTACTTGGCTCTTAATATAATCAACAAGTGGTTGATAGTAGAGCGTCCCTGTATCCACCCAAAATTCTTCACCTTTCTTTTTAATCTCAGCAAACGTCGCATATCCATCTTGTCCACCAGCAATATAGTTGTTTGTCACAACCAAGTACTCTTTTGTTGATGAAATTGGCTTCCAGTCACCAGCTAGACGAGCGTTGATCTCTAAGGTACCTTCTTTGATTTTTGAACCCTCGATCTCCCAACGTAAGCCAGCTGCATAAGGATAAGCACCGTTTGATGAGCCAGAGACAGCGTTAGTAATCGCTTCTTGAAGTACTTTCTCAATCTCTGCACCTGTCATTTTGAGTCGAGCAAGCTGATTAGGATAGCCTAAAGCGGTATAAACCATCTTCAGGTTGATTTCCCCTTGTGGGAAACTACTTCGAATTCCACCTGCATTTTGGATTGCGACATGAGACTGTCTATCTGACTCAAGAAATGCTTTGGCTACTATCGCCCCCATATCCGAACCATAATCTCTAGTTCTCGTATTAAAGCAAGAAACATCTTCAGGAACGCCAGGAACGCGTGCTAAACAAATATCATCTGCCGCTTTACCGAGGGGCTCTTTAAATTTTTCTTCAGCTTTTGAGTCCCATGGTACCAATTTATCAATTGTCGCTTGATCTTTCTTGGTTAAACTCAATGCAGGGTTCTCTGAAATGGTTTGTTTGGCAGTTGCTAATTCTTGACCTTCAAGTAAGACTTTACTGCTATTACCATCTGCATCTTTGACTTTCTTCTTCAGCTCCTCAGATAAAAGAAGATGTGGCGTACCATCACATTTCGTGACCTTGCCATCTTTATCAAAGGTAACTTGTAGCTCACCCAATACAGTTCCGTGCTTGTAGGCCTGAACAACACAAGCCTGATCGCCATCTGCATTCTTCACAACTGTTGGATATTTACCTTCAACAGGTAAGCCAAACTCTTTCAATTCTTCACCAAGCAGTGTATGAGAATCACCACCAATGATGACATCCACACCCTTTAAGGATTCGGCTAATTTTACTTCATTCTTATAGCCATAATGGCTCACAACAACAATGCGATGCACACCTTGTTTTTTCAAGGTGTCAATTTCTGCCTGAGCTGTTTCGGTTTCATCAAGAAACTGAGTTGTTTCAGAGGGGAATGACGAGCCTTTGGTTTTTTTCGCCGTATCAATCCCAATAAAACCAACTTTTTCTCCATTTGGAAGTGTTTTTATTGTTGTCCCTTTAAACTTATTGAAGATTTCTGAATCTTCACTTGGTTTCACATTCGCAGCTAAGACTTCCGTCTTACATCCATCCTCATTGAAGTTACCAATAAAACCGCTCAGCGCTTCCTCACCCAAATCAAATTCGTGATTACCCAAAGCAAAGATGTCAAAACAAGAATGCTGCATCATTTTCAAGTCAGCTTCGTATTTAAACATTGTATAATAAGCACCACCGCTGAATGCATCACCAGCGTGGACTTTGAATACATTATCACGGTTTTCCGTCAGCTCGTTCATCTTCGTGATCAAACGAGGAAAGCCACCAGCTTCGCCATATACTTTTGTTCTTTTAGGGACTTCGACTTCATTTCCATCTTCGTCAGTAATTTTTTCTTTATCAGATAAATCAAGCGGCATTTTGAGAGTAATGTCTTCGCCGTTGACGTGAGAGTGGTGATCATTGATGTGCAGGAAGGTAACAGTAATTGGGTCAGATTTGGCTTGGTTGTTTTGGTTATTATCATCACCACCACAACCCGCTAATAGAGCGGAAGTAACCGCAAGGGTTAGCGCAGATTTTATATAATACTTCACGTGTGTATCCTCATTGTCTCATTGCAGAAATCTTTCATTCTCATCGAGCAGTCGGGTCTTGATACATCGCCCTCATTCTACATCCGGCTGATTGATTCAACTCTTTGGACGTGAAATGCGTTTTTCCTTAAATCCTCTGCTTCAATTCTGAACTCAGAAAATTGGGCGAATTTTATGTGTTTTTTGTAAGGATGATAAGCACTATTTTGAATTTTTTTGCATTTTCCAAAATTGTGACTTTGGGACAAACATTTATTTTTGATTGGAATATCTAGCGAAAACGCTCTGATATAGCCATTCAACTCACAACAACTTTCCATATAAGCCACTGAAATTATTCATAAAAGACTGATTTACAGATTTTTAATTTATTTTTTTAATCACGTCAATCGATTTTTTTCTAGGTATAAAAAGCAATCAAGTCCGGTTTTATGTGACTTACAAGATGAGTGAATGGTTCTAAAGTATGATTTTCTAAACAGAGAATCAAAATACAAGCAACATAAAAGCGAACAAAAACCGAATATCAATTCATCTAGATGATGAGTGATTTTTTGGACACACATTCTTAAATTGATGCATAGAGAGGTTATAAAGATGCATGGGATTAATGTGAAACCGAGTTTCAATCACCAAGAATTAAATCAAGTCGAAACTGCGCGTCCAACTTCAACACAAAGTAAACATGTCAGTAAATTTCAAGACGTTCAACACATCGACAAAGTCGGTTTCCCAGAAAGTCATTTAAAAGTCATGGCACAATACGCACAAGAAAAAAATATCATATTTGGCATTCGGCCAGTCGATGCAATGAACAAGACGCTCCTTGACGAAGGCTATCCCACGAAAGATTTAACGATTAAACCAAAGAGTTCCACTTGGGGCCCAATGGCTGGATTTATCCCATGTGATCAGGCATTCAGTAAGCTTGAAGCAAAAAAAGGCTCTGAAAAAGGGCAACAAGCCATCGAAAACTCAAATGAGAAGGTAAAAAGTTGTCTAAAAGACAAACATGCAGTTTCTGGGCAACTCGTGATTAGTAAGAATCGAATTAATGAACTCGTATCCAAAAGTGCTGGCTCAATAGAATCAACCACCACAAGTCAAAATCAAATCTCTTTATTTGTCACATCTCCCAGTGGAGAAAAGTTTACTTTCCAAGCTATCGAGTCTGCAAAAGAGCATGGAAAGTTTTCCATATTTCTCGACGATGAGCCATTTCATGTTTTATGTGATAAAAACTCGAAGCTTCCAATTACAGCAGATTATGACCTGTTACTCGTCGCACCAAATTTATCTGATTACGGGGCAGGAGATTTAGCGAAAGGCGATCCTAGCCAATCTGTTTTAGAGTCTCACCTGCGTAACTTTAATGCACCAAAAGAAACAACGCAGCCAAAAGCACCACAGGGGTTTATCTCTTCGAGAGTGAAAGAGCTAGGAGATGATATCAATGCCAGACTGGATCGTGAGTTGAACAAACTTATCCACCATGGTGCAGATGATAAAAATCCGTTCACAGACAAAGATGCAAACTTCCCAGCAACATTCTTTCTGCCTGAACCTATTAATGGTTTTGGGACAACTGTTGAAGGTCATCAAGGTGCCATCAGTGTGATTGAGCAAAACGAAATGGCAGCATTCATTCAATCTGCAAAAGATCAAGCATTCTTTGTTCCTGTTCACAATGAATGGGGGCAAGATGTCCAAAATATTAAACGCGGCTCCTTTCAGGAGTCTCTTGACTATTTTCAGAAAGTCTAAGCTATAAAGCACCAGAATGAACCACTGTTATATCATTCTGGTGTTTCTCTCATCATTCATTTCTTTCGACGAACCTCTACCCATATGGATTAAAACATTTTAATTACCATATAAAAACATTTCATTATCAATGAATTGATTCCGAAATCCATTGTGTGCGATGCTAATACAGAAACTTATTCAAAAAATATGCATCTAATCCAAAACATTAAAGAAGTGAAGGACATGTATGATGATGAGAACAAAATTAAGTTTATGCGCTGCAACGCTTCTAACACTTGGGCTTTTAAGCCAGGTTGCTGTAAGTAAAAGCCTCACAAAAGAAGAAGAAACCCAATTAAAGCAAGAACTACAGCAACTACAGAAAAAAGCTGAAGAAGCAGAGAAAAAGCAAAAAAAAGAGAGTGATCCAAAAGAAAAGAAAAAAGATCATGAGCGTTATCAAATCTTACAGGCAAAACTAGATGAATATACTGCAACAAAGCCTTGTGAGACTGCCGCACAATGTAAAGTGATCTCTTTGGGCAATAAACCATGTGGTGGTGCGTGGGGGTATGAAATTTATTCTACACAAACTGTTTCTGAGGCCGATATTTCCAAAGTCATTTCAGAGATGGATGCGATTAAGAAGAAAAACATGCGCAAAGGGATGGTCAGTACATGTGAGCATATTCCCGAACCTATTGCTCAATGTGTTGAAAATCAATGCACCGCACAAAAAAAGATGCTGCTTTATTAATCTTTCATCAAAACCACAAATGGGAATGATTTGAAAGGCGGTTTAAACCGCCTTTCAACATACAAAATGAAACAGTATCAATTAACGCTCAACTTTACTTCGAACGCGTTCAACTGCCTCGAGCCAACCATTGTACAATGTCTTTCGTTGTGCCTCTGAGATACTTGGTTGAAAACTGGCTTCATGACACCACAGCTTTGAAATTTCTTCCAAAGACTGATAGACACCTGCTTGTAGCCCAGCAAGATATGCAACACCCAAAGCCGTTGTTTCCGTGACTTCTGGCCGTTCAACAGCCACACCGAGAATATCTGATAATGACTGGACAACAAAGTGATTTACGACCATTCCACCATCCACTCTCAGTGCGGAAGGTGTCGCTGCACCATCTGCTTTCATCGCTTCAAGTAGGTCTTTGGTTTGATAACAGACGGACTGAAGTCCAGCAGCAACGACATCTGCAATTCCTGTGTCTCGGTTCAGTCCAAAAATTGCACCGCGTGCATTTGGATCCCAATAAGGCGCGCCTAGCCCAGTAAAAGCAGGCACCATATAAACGTGAGACTGTTTGGCTTCATTCGCTAAAGATTCTGTGACTGAAGCATGCGGGATGAGTCTCAATCCATCGCGAAGCCATTGGATCGCAGCGCCAGCAATAAAAATACTGCCTTCAACTGCATAAGTGACTTTCCCATTTAATCGATAGCCGATCGTTGTCAACAAACGATTTTGGGACGTGACAACCTGTTCCCCTGTGTTGAGGATCATGAAGCAGCCTGTCCCATAGGTTGACTTGACCATACCTGGCTGAAAACAGGCTTGCCCAATAAGTGCAGCTTGTTGATCACCAGCAATTGCACCAATAGCAACAGGTTTTCCTAGCCATTTTTCATGAATTCGGCCAAAGTCATGCGCACAATCTTCTACTTGTGGGAGCATATTTGCAGGGATTTCAAATAAGTCGAGTAGCGCACTATCCCAGGTTTGTTCATGAATATTAAAAAGGAGTGTACGTGATGCATTTGTCGCATCCGTCTTATAAACCTTGCCATCGGTTAAACGCCACAGCAAAAATGTATCGACTGTGCCAAACCTTAGTTGGCCCTGTTCAGCTTTCTCTCTTGCGCCGGGCACATTATCCAAGATCCATTTGATCTTGGTGGCTGAGAAATAAGGGTCAATCAATAGTCAGCCGTTCTTCGGTCTTGCCAGACAATCGCTGGGTAAATGGCTTCACCTGTCGTAGCATCCCAGACAAGCGTTGTTTCTCTCTGGTTCGTAATCCCGGCGGAGATAATTTTATCGGCAGAAATATCGCCTTGCTGTATCACATCACGACATACGTTCAGTGTTGTTTGCCAAATCTCTTCTGGATCGTGCTCAACCCAACCATCCTGAGGGTAGAATTGCTGAAACTCTTGCTGTGCTGTCCACTGGACATTTCCTTTGGAATCAAACAGGATTGCACGTGAAGAAGTTGTTCCCTGATCAATTGCCATCAAAAAACCCGACATACGGTCCTCCCATGTCATCTCTTCGAGTCAATTATAATTGACTTCATTTTTTATTATTTACTCAGACGACGGGCATTTCGAGATAAAACACTGCAAACTTCAGATGCGCGGTCTGGATGAATATTGGGGTTAAAATCCCCACGACGGCAATAATTTCTCAAAAAACCTTCTGCTTTACTATCAGAAGAAAGTACATCTCTTACGTAATCTCTTTCAGCTTCTGTATAGTCCCGAATAATAGGCTCCACTTCTCTTAATGTTTCTGCTGCTAATGACTTATCTGATTGCATACTTGTCGTATCAGAAATAAAAATATTGATACTATCAACAATGACACTTTTAATCCTGCCTACAGAAGGATGATCGATCACGACCAGAATCGAAATAAATACAATGATCCCAATAATAATTTTCTTCATAATCTCTTAACTCCGCTCAGTTACTTTCATTGTATGTTATCCCAATTCACTTGAATAGGGGATGTTAATTTTTCATTAATCTTACAATAGGAATAGTGTCTTTCCGAGATCTCTAGTGCTCAACGAATGGGTTACATTTTTTTAAGGGAAATCATAAGTTTTTTCTATCAAACTCAGACTAAAAGACCACAATATTTATGGTAGAATTTGCGCGCTAGCGCATTTTATTTATACGATGGTCCACGCGAATTGATCTTCTCTTCTTTCTGGCAGTCAGAAATAAGAATTAGTTCAGTTTGGTATTATAATCATCAAGGAAAGGGGTACTTTGCCCTGAGGTAGCTTTAGATGAGTGACAAAATAGAAGTCAGAAATATTCCTGCCAAAGTCGAAATTCATCAACCGGACACTGCGAAGGTTGGTCAATATAACCCTAGAAGTCGTATTTATGTTCGTGCAGTCCAAGGGGTTCATCAACTCCTTCGACGAAGGATGAATATGGTTTTTATGGCGGTCTTTATGATCCTGCCCTGGATCCAGTTTAATGGTCGTCAAGCGATTTTACTTGATCTTGCTGAACGACAATTCAATATTTTTGGGTTAACCCTATGGCCACAAGACCTGACGCTATTTACGTGGCTTTTAATCATTGCTGCTTTTGCTCTGTTTTTTGTGACGACTTTTTACGGACGAGTTTGGTGTGGTTACATGTGCCCACAAACAGTCTGGACATTGATTTTTATCTGGTTTGAAGAGAAATTTGAGGGGACCCGTAACCAACGAATAAAGCTCGATAAAATGCCAATGAGCTGGACAAAGTTTCGAAAAAAAGCCGCCAAACATACTGCGTGGTGGTCGTTCTCCTTCTTAACTTCCCTGACTTTTATCGCCTATTTTGTTCCCGTTGAAGAATTATTTATTGGCTTCTTTACCGGGCAATCATCCGCACTGATTTATGGTTGGGTAATATTCTTTGCTGTATGTACGTATGGTAACGCCGGTTGGATGAGGGAAATCATGTGTACGCACATTTGTCCGTACGCACGTTTTCAATCTGCGATGTTTGATAAAGAGACCTTTACCGTTTCTTACGATCCCAAACGTGGTGAAAGCCGCGGCCCAAGACCACGAAAGAAGGATCCAAAAGAGCTAGGATTAGGCGACTGCATTGATTGTAACTTGTGTGTCCAGGTTTGTCCGACTGGGATCGATATCCGAAATGGTTTGCAATACGAATGTATCAACTGTGGTGCATGTATTGATGCATGCGATGGTGTCATGGATAAAATGGGTTACGAAAAAGGACTGATTAGTTATACCACTGAACAGCAATTAGAAGGGAAAAAAACTCATATCATACGACCAAAGTTGCTGGGGTATTTCATTGTGCTTCTTGTAATGCTCAGTGCATTTGCTTACACAATCGTGTCACGTATTCCGCTCGATGTTGACATCATTCGAGACAGAAACACGCTGTATCGAGAAAACTTCGAAGGTTGGATTGAAAACACATTTACGTTGAAAATTCTGAACAAATCTCAGCAAGATCATGCTTATATCATCAGTGTTGAAGGTTTGAAAGGCTATAAGTTTCAAGGTAGAAAGTCGGTGATCATAAAGGCTGGAGAAGTTTATACACTTCCGGTAACTGTTTCCGCAGATCCTATGTTACTCAAAGAAAGGATCACGGAAATCCACTTTATTGTTCAAGATAAAAACGATCCGGATGTGAAGGTAAAAGAAGAGAGTAATTTCTTTAACCGAATTTAGGTTCGGTAAAATAAACGGGGGTACAATCAATGCCCCCTATCCTATCAAAGATGGTCGATTTGTCTCATGGCTGTTCTCCTTTCTTATCCTTAAACACAAAATATTTTTGTTTAAATATAGAGTTCCTGAGAGAATTACACCTTGTGATATAAAAACGTGAATCTCACGCAGGTGTAGCAACAACTTCTATGACACAACAAACATTTCATTTTCAGCAATTATCACCGGATACAATCTTAGATGCGATTGAATCTGTTGGTATTTATCCCGAATCCGGGCTTCTTCCCCTCAACAGTTATGAGAATCGAGTCTATCAGTTTAAAGCCGATGATGGGCAACGCTATGTCACTAAGTTTTATCGCCCTGAGCGTTGGTCTCAAGCACAAATTCAGGAAGAGCATGATTTTGCTTTTGAGCTGATGTCAGAAGAAGTGCCTGTTGTTGCACCTATTCAACGCGATGGACAGAGCCTTTTTACTCATAAAGACTTCTGGTTTTGTCTTTTCCCAAGCGTTGGCGGCCGAATTTTTGAAGTGGACAATCTCGATCAGCTTGAATGGATGGGAAGATTTATCGGACGTATGCACGGCGTTGCCAAAAGAAAGCCATTCCAATATCGCCCCGAAATTTCCATTCAGGAATACTTACATGATGCCCGTCGTATTCTTCTAGAGAAATCGTTTGTACCACAAACACTCGAAGTGTCTTTTTATACAATCCTAGAACAAGTGATCCAAGCAGTTGAGCCACACTTTGTCGATTATCAGTCACAACGACTGCATGGCGATTGCCACTCTGGAAATATTCTTTGGTGCAATGATGCGCCAGTTTTCGTCGATTTGGATGATGCGCGATCCGGCCCTGCCATCCAAGATCTGTGGATGATGCTTTCTGGTGATCGACAACAACAGCTTATACAACTCGAAACATTGATTGAAAGTTACGAAGAATTCTCTCCATTCAATATGCAGGAACTAAAGCTGATTGAGCCATTACGTGCTTTAAGAATTGTGCATTATATGGGATGGCTGGCAAAACGCTGGGAAGATCCGGCTTTTCCAAGGAACTTTTCCTGGTTTGCACAAGACAAATACTGGGAACAACAGATCCTGATCCTCAAGGAGCAGTTGGCTGCCTTGCACGAAGAGCCGTTGACTTTAATGCCTGGTAACTTTTAAGCTGTGGTGTTGAAATCATTCACCCTTTTGTAGATATTTGGGACCAACATAATGAAAAAATTAGTATCTTTTGCAGCATCAATGCTGCTAATGACAACTGCCTTTTACTCTCAGGCGAATACATTTGTGAAAGGAAAAGACTACATCGTCATCAATGAAGCCGCTTCAGAACAGCAAAGTGTCACCGAGTTCTTTTCATTTTATTGTGGCCATTGCTATAACTTTGAACCCTTTGTGAAGTCACTCAAGAAGAAGTTGCCTGAAAATGTGAAGTTTACGAAGAGCCATGTCGACTTCTTAGGTGGCGCAACAAAAGAAATTCAACAAGCACTCACAACGGCTTATGTTGCTGCTGAACAACTCAAAGTCGAAGACAAAATTGCAGCAGCAATCTTTGACTACATTCATAAACAACGTGCCACATTCGCAAGCACAAAGGATATTCGTAATATCTTTATTGCAAATGGTGTAAAGGGCGAAGACTACGATAAAGCTATCAATAGTTTTACAGTAAAAACGAAAACAAACCTTTTATTTAGAGAACAAGATAAACTGAACAAACAAGGCGTTTTATCTGGTGTTCCAGCATTCGTTGTGAATGGTAAATACAAAGTCACACCAGAAAACTTTACGATCAAGCCAAAATCTTGGGATGAGTTGTTTCAGCACTATGAAAAAGTAGTTCTTTTCTTAACAAAGCAGAAAGGCTAATCATTTTCGCTCTGGAAAGCCTTTCATCGGCTTTCCTTCTCTTCACAACATCAAGCTAAGTATTTTCGCAGGAATGTCATCATGAAAAAGGTGTTTGTAAGTGCTTGCTTACTAGGCCAGCCTGTCCGATATGATGGCCAAGCAAAACCATCTCATCACCCGGCACTCATACGATGGCTGTCTGAAAATCGTGTGATCACTTTATGCCCGGAAGTTTCTGGTGGATTACCGATCCCAAGGCCCCAAGCAGAACGCCAGCCTGATCAGCGAGTGATCACTATCCAACACCTTGATGTGACTGCTGAGTTTGAACGCGGTGCAGAAGCTGCGCTTCAACTGTGTTTCAAACACAATATCCGTATTGCGGTCCTCAAGGAAAATAGTCCTTCCTGTGGCAGTCATCATATCTACAGTGGGCAATTTAATGGGGAAACCATCCCCGGAGAAGGACTGACAACACAGCGGCTACGCCAATCCGGGGTTCTTGTTTTCTCCGAGAATGAATGGGACAAAGCCCAAATTGCCTTATCCAAACTAGATCGGTGATCCAGGCGGGATTGCCAAAGGTTTGATCAATGGTTGCCAGTTCCCATGTTCAAAATAATGTTGTATATGCCGTTTGACCCGCTGCGAAACAGGATCTTTCTGCTCTTTAGATACTTTCAAAACGGATAACAGTGACTGCTCTACACTCGCAACAACCTCTGGCGCAGTTGCAGCGTGATGGAGAAGCTGGCCCAATTGTTCAATATAGAGAAGTGCGACCCGAACTCGAATCTGTCGAGTTTGCCGTGATTGTTTCTTATATGTTGAAACAACCAGGTGATTGGTGAGATGCGCCAGCAGTTCATCAACATTAAGGCGCTTTCCCCCCAACGCAGTTTGCTGCTCTAGTCGTGACAATCGAGTTGGATTTAATATCAATGATAACGTGTGCTGTGATGCAACTTCTGCTGCGCCAAGTGGATCAAATGTAACACCTGTCCGTGATGGGAAGCTTTCTCGTGTTTTTTGATAACCATATGCCTTTGCAGGAATGAGATCACGTAATTTTTCTGGTAATAGGAGTGTATCTGGTTTGAGTGTTTCAAGGAGTACATCTATTGCTTCTCTTTGACGTTGATCATCCACAGGTTGAGTGCCAATTGGTGACTCATTTGAGACAGTTTCATATTGATATTTCATTCCTGCAATCAGCTTACTGACTGCCTCAACCTGATATCGATGCAGTAAATACAAAGGAACAAGTGCTTCATCCAAAGAAGATAACGGCATTCCTTCACCAAGCACCCGCTGATCAAACTGACTCAGAGCATGCTTCCTCACTACAAGTGTTTTATGTAACTCTGCTATGACATCCCGACCATTATCCCATAGATGTGCGTCCAAATGTGCACTACCCGCATCCCGAGCATCTTCATCAGAGATAAAACCAAGATCGAGTGAGTAGTTTTGTTTAAGGACTTGAGCCAAATATTCTTGCTCTTGTGCTGCCTGTATGTCCGCATATCCATAAGCAATAACCTGCTTGTCCCAAAGACCGACACCTCTAGCATACGCTTCTTGTAATAAAACTTTATTCCCAGCTAGGTGAAGTAGTGGATGCGGATAATCCATCACTGAAGCACGGTTGTTCCGGCTGGCTGCAAAGTTATGCGCAATGCCAAGTGTATGCCCAACTTCATGGGCAGCTAATTGTCGGATCCGGTCAAGCGCCATATCGATTGCTTCCTGACTATTGTGACTCCCCAATAAAGCATTTGCGATTTTAATGTCTTGGCGAACACGCAGCGATCCAAGTGTCACGTGGCCTTTGATGATTTCTCCTGTTCTTGGATCTGCAATTGCGTATCCGTAGGACCAGCCTCGTGTTGCACGGTGGACCCATTGGATCACGTTATATCTTACATCCATTGGATCCGCTTCGGGTGGCAATTCTTTTACTTGAAAAGCATCTTTGTAGCCAATGGCACTAAAAGCCTGATTCCACCAACTCGCACCTTCTTTGAGTGCAGAACGAACAGGCTCTGGTATTCCTGGATCCAGGTAATAAATAATGGGACTTTTTGCTTCACTAACCGCCTTCTCAGGCTCTTTTTTTTCCAAGCGATGCCTAAGGATCAAGCGTTTGGTCATCGGTTGATCCAATGGCGATGCATAATCCTCAAACGTGAGAGGCAAGTAACCACTTTGTGGATGAAACTGACGTGGTTTGTATTGATTATCTGGTAAAGCAACCAAGGAATGATGAAAATGCAGCGTGATTGCGCGTGCATCGGGTGCCACCTGTTGTACCCACTTCCCTTTTCCATCACCAAAAAACGTGACACTCGCTTCCAGCTCCGTATTTTTCGGGAAGGCTTTACTTCGGGGCATGAAGACGGCAGAGCGAGCTTTCGACAATTGATAATCACCCTGCTTCAATTGAGAAAGACGCGCAGCAACACCGTGGCTATCCGCTATCAAATAAGGTGTGTAATCAATCAAAACTCGACTCGATTGCGTGGTCAATACAGGAAACCCCCAAAGTACTGACTCAGCAAACGCTTCTTGTACACTTTGACGTTCCAAAAGATTATCACTGTGGGCAACGTAAGTTGTATTTTCCTGTATCAAAAGGATCTTATTGCCTCTTCTTTCGAATCGAACTAATTTACCAGCATCGCCAAGTTGCCCACGATCTAGTCCAACATCATTCGATCCCAGCCCTCGCGGTAGACTATGAAGCAATAAAAATGACTGATTGAACTGTTTGATTTCCAGAAGAACTCTGTCGGATTTTTCATCATAATAAAAAGCATAAAATCCGTCATCGTATTGCATATTCTGAGTCTGCTCAGCGTAAGAAACCGCATGGGTAAGATGACTGACACAGAAAAGAAAAACAAAAACAATTTGTCTGTACATCTGAATACCTTATTATTTTTATTCAATTTTTATGGATTGAGTATTACAAGAAATGAAAAAGAGTAAAAGTAAACCTGAAACCCGATTCGTTTTCTTTTAAAATAGACAACAAAAATCTGACCCTACTAATCATTTCAAGGAAATAACCATGCGTCGACTTGCGCCAACACTTCGTGACGATGGGGTGAATTCCGACCTCATTTTTTTGATCCGAACGATCCTCGCTGCCTGTAAAGAAATCTCTTTTCGCCTGACTCAAGGTGAACTTGCCGGTGTGCTTGGCTCCACTTTGAATGAAAACATTCAAGGGGAAACTCAGAAAAAACTGGATATTGTTTCCAACCAGTTGATTAAAGATGTATTGCTGGAGTCTGGCTTTGTCCGTTCTATTGCCTCCGAAGAAGAAGAGCACGTCGTTGCTGGTGATCCAAATGGGAAGTATATCGTTGCATATGATCCACTAGATGGTTCATCGAATATTGATATCAATAGTTTAGTTGGAACTATTTTTTCCATTCATTTAGCAGATGATCAGCTCCCAGCAGATGATGATCGTCAGTTTCTCAAGCCAGGCTCAGCGCAAGTTTGCGCTGGATACGTTTTGTATGGCCCATCGACCATGCTTGCACTGACAACCGGGAAAGGCGTCAAGATTTTCACGCTGGATAAAACGCATGGTGGTTTCTTACTCACACATGACCAGGTCACTATTCCGAAAGACACCCAAGAGTTTGCGATTAACGCATCAAATCAGCGATTCTGGGAGCCTCCCATGCAACAGTACATCAACGATCTTTTGGCTGGTAAAGAAGGCCCAAGGGAAAAGAACTTCAACATGCGCTGGATTGCGGCCATGGTCGCAGATGTCCATCGAGTGCTCAGCCGTGGTGGACTATTCACCTATCCTACCGATCACAAAAACCCAGAAAAACCATATAAACTCAGACTGCTATATGAGGCAAACCCAATGAGCTATCTTGTTGAACAAGCGGGTGGTATTAGCTCGACGGGCTACGAGCGGATCATGTCGATTCAGCCGGAAAGCTTACACCAACGTGTTTCTGTGATCCTCGGCAGCGAAAACGAAGTGCGCACTTGTGAAAAGTATCACCAACCCTAGATGCTTGTTTATCCACATGAGTCTTGATTTGTGAAAGATAAACAAACCCTGAGATGGTCATTTGTTATCTGATCAGTATAATATTGCGCTGATATGAATGAATCGGCCTATCCGGCCATACATAAATAAGGATAAGACAATGAGCCTAAGCGCTGTTTCTGCTGGCAAAAATGTGCCTGAAGAAATTAACGTCATTATTGAAATTCCTGCAAATGCAGATCCAATCAAATACGAAGTTGATAAAGATACTGGGACTGTTTGGGTTGATCGTTTTATGGCAACACCAATGTTCTACCCGTGTAACTACGGCTTCGTGAACGAAACGCTTTCTCTGGACGGCGACCCGGTAGACGTACTTGTACCAACACCATACCCGCTCGTTCCTGGTGCAGTGATCAAATGTCGCCCTGTTGGTGTATTAAAGATGACTGACGAATCTGGTGAAGACGCAAAAGTTGTTGCGGTACCCGTTAGCAAGCTGACGAAAATCTACGACGACGTAAACGACGTTGATGATCTTCCTGAGCTACTGAAACAACAGATCCAACACTTCTTCGAGCGCTACAAAGAGCTTGAACCAGGGAAGTGGGTTCGCGTTGATGGCTGGGCAGACGCAGCAGCAGCAAAAGAAGAGATTATGACTTCTTTTGAGCGTGCGAAAGGTTAAACAGCACTTCACTGTATCCTTGCTTCACAGCTCAGATGAGAGGAAAGTCATTTGCTTTTCTCTCATACACCTTCCATTCGTTTTCACACGAATTATCAAGTACAAATCTGATTTATTTTTCACCAAACTCACTTTTCTTCGTCTATCCTATGCAACTCAGCCAGCTATCTTGTGTCATAGATAAAGAATGCCATGTATATGTTGACTGGGATTCTTTGTTATAACAAGACAAAATGGCTTAGAACCAATTTGGTAAGTTATTGATTTACATACATTTTATATTGACATAAAATGTCATTTTTCCGTTGACATCCGGAAAGCGCCAGTGCTAAACTTGGCGACAGTTGAATGATTAGAGGTGACAGATGAGCACAAACATGCAGTCAATGGCGTTGACAGTACCATCTGGTGGCAGTATTGAGTCTTATATTCAAGCCGTTAGCAGTATTCCTATGCTTAGCGCTGAAGAAGAACGAGCGCTAGCAGAACGGTTACATCAGGATGGAGACTTGATGGCAGCAAAGCAGTTAATTATGTCTCACCTAAGATTCGTCGTCCATATCGCAAAAGGCTATTCCGGTTATGGACTACCGCAGGCAGATCTCATTCAAGAAGGAAATATTGGTCTCATGAAGGCCGTCAAACGATTCGACCCAACCGTTGGTGTTCGTTTGGTTTCTTTCGCGGTTCACTGGGTCAAAGCAGAAATTCACGAATTCGTCCTCAAAAACTGGCGAATTGTCAAAGTCGCAACCACCAAGGCACAGCGTAAGCTTTTCTTCAATCTACGCAAGTCTAAGAAGCGCCTCGGTTGGTTTACCAATGACGAAGTGAATACTGTTGCAGAAGAGCTTGGTGTTTCCAGAGCCGAAGTCATGGAGATGGAATCACGTATGAGCAGCCAGGATATGGCGTTCGACCTCGGTAGTGATGATGATGAAAGCTCAAGCCACTTGCTTTCGCCTTCTCAATACCTTGAAGATAACAGCTCAGATCTTGCGACAAATTTTGAAAATAAGCAGTGGGAAGATCATTCTGCAAACCGCTTACAGCTCGCGATAAAAACGCTGGATGAGCGTAGCCAAGACATTATTCAAAGCCGTTGGTTAACAGAAGATAAAGCGACACTGCAAGAGCTTGCAAATAAGTATCAAGTCTCTGCCGAGCGTGTTCGTCAGCTCGAAAATAATGCAATGAAAAAGCTTCAGGCAGCAATGCGCTAATCCTGCGCATTGCTTTCTTCCCTTCAATCACACACGCTTTCTCAATAAAACCTCGCATGTTGACGCCTTGAATCAACGGGTGAAAGGGTGTGTTTGCCTTTCGGAAATAAAGTCAAAAAATATAAATAGGTCACACATGGCAAAAACACTGTGCGAATGGAAAGCAAAAGATATTGTCCAAAGTCTTGGAAAATTGCAAAAACACTTGCTTCCACCAGAGGTCGTATGTCAAAAGTGTGCCCGTTGTGCTTCACATAAAAAATATCTGTGCAAACCCATGAAACTGGAGAAATCATCATGATCCAAGTCGGCGATCGCATTCCTGAAGCTACGCTGTCATATCGTGAAAATGGCGATACAAAAACAATAACAACCCAAGCGCTCACGGAAGGAAAAACCGTTGTTCTTTTTGCTGTACCTGGTGCATTCACCCCCACTTGTTCTGCTGCACACCTCCCTGGTTACGTTGTATTCCACCCAAAATTTATCGAAAAAGGTGTCGATCATATTGCTTGTATTTCAGTCAATGATGCTTTCGTCATGAGTGCATGGGGAGAATCCCAAAATGCAGAAGAAATTATGATGTTGGCGGATGGTGATGCAAGCATGACCAAAGCGCTAGGTGTCGAGAGTGACACTGGTAACTTCGGAGGGATCCGTAGTCAACGTTATGCCATGATCATCAAAGATGGCATTGTGACACACTTTAATCTGGAAAAACCCAAAACCTTTGAAGTGAGCGATGCAGAAAGCATGCTCGCACTATTGTGAATCAAAAAAGCGCCAGATGGCGCTTTTTTGCTCTTTATCTCATGACAAGGAATTGTTGTTCATGTCGATTATTGATAGCTCACATTCATCGTCACCCCATAGTAAGTCGAAAATGCCCGAAGGCTGATAAACCACTCACCTTCCTCAGGAGCTACAATCGTACAAGTCTCTGACGTACCTTCATTTTCTGATAAGCATCTGTAAGTGAGTTTGCGCCCCTCTGTCGCATAGTTGACAAAGAGATCGACATCTCCACCACCACCAGATAGTTTTACTTTGAGTTCTGAAACACCTGCCGGTACATCTAAGGTGTAATCATCCCAGTTTCCTTTGAAAGCAGACAACTCATTCACCGTCTTATTAAACGTACCTGATCCCGAGCGCTCATAACTCGCCACAAGCGTTGCGCCTTCAAAGTCAGAGTAAGCGGAAACTAATACATGATAAGTATCTGCTTCTGGAGTAGCCAGCGTACACTTTTCACTTGTTTTGGAATTTTCAGATTTACACACATAGCTCGTAGTCGTTGCAGCAACAGCTTTCTGAACATACAGATCAGCGTCTCCAAGACCACCTGTTAGCTTAAAGGCTGCATTTTTCGCGCCTGCTGGAATCTTAAAAGTATAGCGAAGCTCGTCGCCTTTTTTCCCTTTCAGTCCGGTCACGGGTTTATTATTTTCAAGCTCACTGGAGGGTTGATCATCGTCATCATCGCCAGAAACACGCTTCACAGCAGCATGTGCATCAACCAAACCGTCACCACAGTTATAACAGCTATCTGCACGTGAAGTGCTTTTTAAGATTGATTCGACTTCAGTCGGTGTTAATGCAGGATTAAGCTGATACATCATCGCAGCAACACCCGCAACATGAGGTGCAGCTTGGGAGGTCCCTTGTGAGAAAGCATATGCATCACCGGCAGGTCCTTCCATCCCTTCATCTACGGTTGATAATATCCCATCTGGATCATTGATTTTCGTCATCGAGCCGCCAGGTGCAGCAACATCGATCGTCTCTCCAAAATTTGAATAACTTGCACGAGAACCATCACGGGCAAGCGCTGCCACAGTCACCACACCATTACAGTTTGCAGGCGTGAACTGTGATGCAGGACGATTCGAGTTGCCCGCAGCAACAATCACAGTGACACCTTTGCTACGTGCAAAGTCAATTGCAGCTTGGGTTTCATCCTCACAAGTTCCTTCTCCACCCAAACTCATGTTGATTACTTTAGCTGGGTTTTGATTATCTGGAACACCTGGCACAGAGCCGCCAGCGGCCCAGATAATGCCATCTGCAATATCTGAAGTAAGACCACCACAACGTCCTAGTACCCGAACGGGCACAACCTTCGAATCATAAGCTACACCGACAACCCCCGTACCGTTCTTCGTTGCTGCGATTGTTCCTGCAACATGGGTTCCATGCCAGGAACTCTCAATATCCCGATCTGGGTAAATCGGGCTACTGCTACAGGCGCCTTTTTTGATTGCATCGCCAGGATCTCTCGCATCAGCATCACGGCCATTGCTATCATTCGCAACGAAGTTATCACTGATCATGTCGTAACCAGGTAAAATATTTCCGACAAGATCAGCATGTGGACGATAGCCTGTATCAAGCACAGCAACGACAATACCATTACCTGTTGCTTTATCCCACGCATTGGGTAGGTTGAGGCCTGCCGCATCTTCAAAATAGTGCCATTGCTTACTGTAATGCGTGTCTATCGGCTCAGAGAAGGCCCGGAGAAGACGGTCCTCTTTTACAGATTCAATATTGGGGTCTTGCTCAAGTTGTGTGATCAGCTCAGACTTTTCAAGCTCACTCATTTGTTCTTTCACGCCAATCACATGAAATTCTCGTAGTGCCATCGCGCGAATAT
Source organism: Algicola sagamiensis DSM 14643 (assembly GCF_000374485.1). Lineage (GTDB taxonomy): Bacteria > Pseudomonadota > Gammaproteobacteria > Enterobacterales > Alteromonadaceae > Algicola > Algicola sagamiensis. The sequence goes on along the minus strand of NZ_KB894492.1, from coordinate 287,229 downwards.
ATTCCACATCTTTAGACGAATCATTGGAAATATCTGCAGTTTTGGAGCGCATGGCAGATTCAGCAGTCAATCGAGAAGTCGAGTTTGCACTCATCATCGATGGTGAAGGTTGTTTATATTTGACAATAAAGCGGCTTTTAAAAACATCCTGTTGCACGGTTTCATTTGCAAAAACAGAAGTTGCAACAAGAGCAGTAGGAACAGCGAGCGCAATCAGCGTTTTGGAGAAGCAATTTTTCATTATTTTAGTTCCCTTAACTTGTTATTGAATTATTTAACTTGTTATTTCGTTGTTATTTTATGCATTGATTTGAATATTTGGAAACCCATAATTTATTCACGGCATTTCCAAAACACTCAACCATAAGTTCTTGATAAAAATCATACAAATTGGTTAAGTAAAAAACAATGTGAATCAATTATTGCCACAAAGTTTGGGTAAATACAATAAGAAAGTTTGTATATTTTTTACTATTTTTCGTATATAAATTCACTAATTCCAATAACTTATAAATTATTCAAATCAGTTATATATCGGTTTATATGCACAATGACCGCATAAAAAGTCACTTCGACATATTCAAAAAAAATGAATATTATGCATCAGGCAGACAAAAAATATGTCTCCAATACTAATTTTTAACAAATCAGGGATTGAATAATGCTGCAAAAAGAAAGATCATATGCGGTTTAATCTTTTTCTGATGAGAGAACTGACGATGCTTGCAGCCGAAATGGTTTCCAAATTGAACGAACAGATCAACTTAGAGTTTTATTCCTCCAATTTATATCTGCAAATGAGTGCATGGTGTGAAGACAGAGGATTTGATGGTGCTGCTGAGTTCATGCGTAAGCACGCTCTTGAAGAAATGGATCATATGAATCGCTTATTTACGTATGTTTCAGAAACTGGTTCTCTACCGATCCTTGGTCAGATTGCAGCCCCTCCCCATGAATTCGAATCCCTCGGAGATTTATTCCGCGAGACTTATCAACATGAGCGTCTGGTTACGAGCAAAATCAATGAACTCGCTCATACTGCTTTCACGACTCATGACTATTCAACGTTCAATTTTCTGCAATGGTACGTTGCTGAGCAACATGAAGAAGAAAAGCTGTTTAAAGGGATCATTGATAAAATTGAGCTCGTTGGAGAAGACGGGAAAGCGCTCTTCTTTATTGATAAGGATTTGAAAGCAATGGCCAGTGCTGATAGCGACAGCATTATGACCCCTGCATCCGCATAATGCGAATTGAATTATAAAAAGAGAACCTGAGATCATGAAGAAGTACGATGTAATCGTGATTGGCGCAGGTGCTGCCGGAATGATGTGTGCCGCAACAGCTGCTGCAAGAGGACGTCAGGTTCTCATTATTGAGCACGGGAAACGCCCGGGCCGAAAAATACTCATCAGCGGAGGCGGTCGTTGTAACTTTACAAATATGTACGCAGACCCAAGCTGTTACCTGTCGCAAAACCCACATTTTGTAAAGTCAGCACTCAGCCGATATACACCATGGGATTTCATTGCTCTGGTCAATGAATATCAAATTCCGTATCACGAAAAAACACTCGGCCAACTCTTTTGTGATGATTCAGCCAAAGCGATCGTTGAAATGTTGGTGAGTGAATGCCAAAAGTCAGGCGCAGCATTTGAATATCAGTGTGAAGTACTGAATATCAATAAAATTGACTCACAATTTCATCTAGAAACTTCGCATGGCGATTTTTCTGCTAACTCTGTTGTGATTGCCAGCGGTGGTCTTTCTATGCCGAAGCTGGGAGCAACACCTTTCGGGTATCAAGTTGCAGAGCAATTTGGCTTAGAGGTTCTGCCAACTCGCGCTGCATTGGTTCCTTTAACTTGGCATGCAGAAGATAAAGAAAGGTACCAATTGCTTTCTGGCGTCAGCGCATATTCAACAGCAAGTGCGAATCAAACCTTTTTTAAAGAAAACACCTTGTTCACCCATAGAGGCTTGTCCGGCCCGGCGATTCTTCAAATCTCATCATTTTGGACACCAGGTGATCCGCTCATCATCAACTGGTCACCCGACCAAGATATCAAAGACTACCTAGAACAATCCCTTGCCGAATCTCCAAACCAGCAAGTTAAGACAGCACTAGGAAAATTGCTTCCTAAAAGGTTTCTTGATGAACTATTTTCACAGAACCAATTCTACGAACAAAAACTAAACGCACTGGGTAGCAAACAATATCAAGCCTTCGCAAACACAATACACGAATGGCAAATCTTACCCAATGGCACAGAAGGCTACCGCACAGCAGAAGTGACACTTGGTGGCGTCAATACAGATGGTATTTCCTCAAAAACAATGGAATCAAAGACGACAGATGGCCTCTACTTCATCGGCGAAGTTTTGGATGTCACGGGTTGGCTCGGCGGATATAATTTCCAATGGTCTTGGAGTTCTGGGTGGGCGGCTGGGCAGGTTTGTTAGTTGCGTTTAGGAAAAATATACTTTGAAATCAAAACCCTAAAGCTGAAAACTTTATTTACCTTCATTACAGCGATAAACTGCATTTCAAATAATAACTGGAGATAACTTCTGCATCTATGTTCTTATATTTCCATTTGAAGCCGCTACGATTTTTCGGTGAGATTACAGCATGAGCACATCTCGTTGCATCATGTATTAGATGTTTCTGATAATTTTTCATGCCATCAGTCCTAGATTAAATTCAGAAAGAACCACTCATCATATCATCTCTGAAAGCACCATATCTGTGATAGCATATTTCGTACTGACAACCTGCTGCGATTTTTAATCAAAAGGAGTTATTTTTCAAATGAACCTCGCACAACTCGATACACCTGCTTTAGTTGTAGATCTGGATAAGCTGGAAAGTAATTTAAAGACCATGCAAACCCGAATCAATACTCTTGGACTAACGCTTCGACCACACACAAAAGCCCATAAAATTCCTGCGATTGCCCAGATGCAAATTGAAGCCGGCGCAAAGGGGATTTGTACGTCCAAGCTCGGTGAAGCCGAAGTCATGGCAAAAGGTGGGATCAAAGATATCTTGATCACAACACCAATTGCCGGAGATAAAAAAATCCAACGATTGGTCACATTACATCAGCATTATCCAGATTGTCGATTGATCCAAATCGTGGACCATATTGAGCATGTGAAGCAAATCGCAATAGCAGCCAGCAAAGCAGGCTTAATTATCGAATTAATGATCGAAGTGGAAAGCGGTCAGCAACGTTGCGGTGTCGCAGTGGGTGATGAACTGATTACCCTGATTCAGCTGATCCAACAAACAGAAGGGGTCAGTTATGCAGGTGTCCAAGCGTATAGTGGGCACTTACAACATATCAAAGGCTATGATGCGCGTAACAAACAAGCAAAAGCAGCAGTCCAAGACCTTTTTACCTTGATTGAATCAACATTGAAGCCCAAAGGCCTTGCACCAGAGATCATCAGCGGTGGTGGGACGGGGACTTATGCCGCGTATCAAGATCTAAATTACACAGAAATCCAGGCCGGCTCTTATTTATTTATGGATGCCTCTTATCGTGCTATCGGTGATGAGCACCATGATGAAAAAAACACACAGTTTCAAGCTGCACTCAGTGTATTAAGCACGGTGATCAGCCACCCAACGTCGACTCGCGCAGTTGTGGATGCAGGGATGAAATGTTTATCCATCGATTCCGGTATGCCTATTATCGAAGGACGAGAGGATATCACCTACCAAACCGGCGGTGATGAACACGGTATCCTTCATTTAGAAGAGCCAAACACGCAACTCGAAATCGGCCAACAACTTACTTTCATCCCAAGCCATTGTGATACCACACTCAACAACTTCGACACCTTATATGGCGTGCGTGATGGTGAAGTGGTTGAGCAGTGGGAAATTTTGGGTCGTGGGCGGTCGGATTAAGAATTCACGCTTCAATGCAACACAACTATAGTGCGATACAAAATCTTTTGATGCTTTGTATCGTTCTCTACATATCAGCTATCGAGTATTCACTTTATTGTTGGCTGTACTCAACTCTCAAAAAATTCTTCATCAATCTTCTTCACATACAATACTTGTTCATCGCGGCTGCCAATGTTGTATCGGAGCATCAGTCTCGCGAGTTCTTTGCCATTGATTAGGACAATCCGACTGCCCAAGTCTTTTGCGGTTTGGGTCGCGGATGCCGTGAAGTCGGATGTAGTAATAAATATGCCTTTTTGGGCTTTCTTTAGATTTAATGCGCCAAAAAAATCACGAATGTCACTCGCACCGACATTGTTTTTCTTGTCGTATCGTTTGGCCTGAATATAAATCTGGTCTACACCCAAAGGATCTTGGTCAATAACACCATCAATACCATTATCCCCTGTTTTGCCAAGCGCATGTGCTGTACCTTCACCTGTGCCGCCATAACCCATTGCCAAGAGAAGCTCGATCAGGAGTTGCTCGAAAAAATCAGGTGTCACTTTTTGGGTTCGGGTTAGCAGTTCTTCTGATAATGACTCGTTGATCTTTTGGTAAGCCGTTCGAAGCGCTTCATCTGGGGTTGCCTCATCGTGGATAGACACTTCAACCTCCGGTCGCTCACTGATTGGCATACTTTTTTGATATTTGAATGCGACAAATTCGTCAAACTTCCTTAAATAATTTTCGTCGATGACAACCTGATCATCTTTGAGCGCCTCAATACCTCGAGCTGTAATTTGAAAGTGCGCCCGGCGGGTGGATTCTAACAAACCTGCTTTCATTAAATACGTCTTTGCCCAGCTAACTCTGTTATCCAGGATGGTTTGTTTGCCACTGGGTAATTTCTCTGCTCTATCTGCCTCAGACAATTGGAAGCTATCGGCAAGTGTTTGCGTCATATCACGAAGTTTTACTTCTTTACCTTTCGATGCATAGGTCGCTTCTAAAAGTGGACGCATAAATTGCTGGTAATTTGGGATCACTAACATTCCTTTTAAGATAAACAAAACAAGGGATAAGCCTATTGGTTGGAGAGAATATGGGAAATATGAAGAACATACAAGAATGTGAATCGCTTCATCAAGCTTGAAAATCAAAATTCAGATGATGTTACGTATTTGCAAATGCCACAGCTTCTGCCACCATTATTTCTCATAACCAAAGCTTCTAATCGTTTGCCTTTATTTTCTTTTTCAATGGACAAATATCTTTTAAATCGTCGTCAATTCAAGAAGAGGTAGCCCCATGACAAATGAATATATTCCCCCAAAAGTTTGGACAATGGATGAAGACAATGGTGGGGAGTGGTCTGGGATCAATCGTCCAGATTCCGGCGCAAGACATCAACAGCAACTACCGAAGGGTGAGCATGACTTGCAGCTCTACTCGCTCGCCACGCCAAATGGGCAAAAAGTCACCATTATGTTGGAAGAGTTGTTGGCAGCGGGTGTTGATGCAGCCGAATATGATGCTTATACCATCGACATTGGGGAGGGAGATCAGTTTGGTTCCGGGTTTGTGGAAATCAACCCAAATTCAAAAATTCCAGCATTGGTTGATCATGGTGGAGACGCACCAATTCATGTCTTTGAATCGGGGGCAATTTTGGTTTATCTGGCAGAAAAGTTTGGGCATTTTCTCCCTAAAGATGGGGCAGAACGCACAGCGGTAATGAACTGGCTCTTCTGGCTACAAGGATCTGCGCCTTTTCTGGGCGGTGGCTTTGGTCACTTTTATGCTTACGCGCCAGAAAAATTTGAATACCCAATCAACCGTTATGCCATGGAAGCGAAACGACAACTCGATGTGTTGGATAAACAACTTGCGAAAAACAAATACATCGCTGGTGCGCAATACAGTATCGCAGATATGGCAACCTGGCCTTGGTATGGAAATGTAGTCTTAGGAAAGGTGTATGATGCGGCAGAGTTTTTGGATGTGGCCAGCTACACACATGTGATGCGCTGGGCAAAAGAGATAGAACAACGAGAAGCCGTTAAACGAGGCAGGCTTGTCAATCGTACCTGGGGAGAAGAACGGGAGCAATTGGCAGAACGGCATAGTGCTGAGGATATTGATCGAATAATAGAGCAACAAAATTAGAGATATCTTCAACACCCCCAGCGCAAAATCAGAAAGGCGACTCATGTCGCCTTTTCTTTATCTTAATACAATACCAAACCATACATCCATTGAGATGAAAATGAACATGAAAGCAACTCTTGCTGCCTTTGTCACTTTTCTTGGCTTGCACTAGAACCATAAAAGAAACCAAAAATGCCGGCGAGCACTGTTCCTAGCAAAAAACCAAGCACCGTATCGGCAAAACGAATATTCTGCGCAGGCAGTTCAGAAAATGTCACCAAAAATAGATAAAGAAATGCGAACACACTCCAGCCCATAGCAAATAGATAAATAAACCATTTGGAAAACCGATCTTCTTGCTGCACAGCAATTGAATCCGTCCAACCCTGATAAGCCATTTTTTCCATTTCTGCTTCCCTGTCATGCATCATCTCTTCAAATGCAATGAGGCTTTCGGTATCTCCTTCTAGTTTCTTTTTTGCAAGCTCTGGTGTTGATTCACCCGTGACTTCTTTCGCAATTCCAAAAACAGCGTCGACAATTGCTTTGCCATTATTTAAACCTACCCAGCGGGTGATTTTTTTATCCAACCCAATCATACTGCTTAAGCTCAAAACGAGTGTGATCGATTCCATCGATTTTTCCTTTTTCCTGTATACGAATAAATGTGCAATATTTTCATTGCTTGAACTGAATTCGATATATCAAATTCAGAAGCATTGCGTTTTTCGGCAACAATTGTGCCTTCCAAATGATTCATCTTCCATTGCACAGATTATTTATGAAGGGTATATCCCATCTCGTAGAGGTTAGATGCGAGGTTGACATGAATCACCTCCCTTATCATCATCAAACTGTATCTGAGTAGCCAGAAAACCAAAGACCACTTTGTATTTGATCTGCATGCCTTTGCGCACGGTTTGGTGTTTGTCTAGCCCACCTGCTATCTAACATTTCATTTTTTGCATCAAGCCAATGGTTTCGTTGAATTGCATGAAGTGCCTTCTTAAATTGGGTGAGGCCAGAGACACCCATTTGATATGCCATTGAATACAAGACAGATGCGCGTGCTTCATTGCATTGCGCTAGTGCAGCTTGAATATCAGAATACCCTTCCATGCTGTCTTTCAACATTTCTAGGTATGCCTGTAGCCAGGCTTCTCCTGCGACTCTTGGTAGAGTAAATTGGTATTGATTCAATGGCGCGCTCTGTGGGCCTACCCGAAAGCCAAAGCCGATTGTTGGATATCCTTCAGAACAATAATAAGGCTTACTTCGCCAACCTTCTTCGTAAGCAATCAGTTGGGTAATTGAGCTCATTGTAGAACCTCCTTGGTCTAGTGACGACAAAGTTTTCAAAGATAAAGTATTTTATGCGACATCCTTCTTCACGTTCATTTAGAAGGAACAATCATCTGATCCAAACATCACGCCATCGAGTTCTATCAATAGAGCGCGTATCAGTGTGAATCACACACCCGTCAGTAATGTAAGAATCAAAACCGAGCTGATAAATGAGGATCGCCAAGCATGTTCATCTTAGCTGAGGGAGAATAAAAACAAGGGATATAAAAACCGCTATAGGGTTGAGCGAGGTGTTACCTAGAGTTCTCGTACTTTAGAAAAAGGGTAGTATAAGCCGTGTTGTTTATCAATATAATAATTAAAATAATTTAACTATCATAAGAATTAACTTCGCACCAACATCAATTCAGACTCTTCCAAAAAGCCCATTATTGGTTACTTAGGTGATATACCATATCAAATACAACCCCACAGATAAGTATCTCCGTTTCAATTTTTATCAGAGGGTATTGTGGATTTAATGGTTTTAGATATTTTTCTGAACCATCGATGATAAGCTGCTTAAAAGACGCACAATCTGCATCTTTTTGTATTGCAATAACAAAAGACTTATTTTTAGGCGTCGCGTTCGGGTCAACAAAAATAATACTGCCTTCTGGAAAACTGACACCATATGGTGATTGCATACTATCACCACGTACTTCAAGCGCAAAACAGTTCGGGATTGACTTATCTCTTGGCAGGATCACCCAACAATCATGTTCCATTGATAAAGTAAAAGAAGGTGATTCTATCCAATAACCTGCCTCAGCCCAAGATACAAGAGGAACTCGAAGATAGTGATCTGTGTGCGCCTCTGCCAAAGGACCGCCATTAGCTTCCTGTAGAATATGATCAAGTGAAATATTTAGCGAAGCTGAGATTGCATGTGCAATAAAAATATTTGGTGCTAAATCATCCCTCTCGATTCTGGAAAGATGACCAGTTTGAATGATATTTCCCATTTCATCGCACAAGCGTTGTAGCGTCCATCCCTTATTTTTCCGTAGTCGTCTTACAACATGACCAAATTGCATTCTATCAATTCCTTAAAACCTTTCAATTTCTTACTATCGTAATAATTACAGAAAATTGGATTAAAAATTTTTATAATTGTATAAAAATTCATTGTCAGAAGAAAGGGACCTTATTCGTTGTAACAAGGTAATCCCATATTTGTTCAGCACACCTGACTTATTTCGAAGCACAACTTAATCTAGACATTTTATTCCTATGAGTCAGAAGAGGGCAGCAAAAAATCCTTGCATATATCCTGACAACCTGATATCAATTAAAAAGTATTCCAAATTGAAAACAGAATTGATAATTTTTATGCGTACAGCCAACATGACAAACAACCTCCTCCTCCTCGTGCTCCTCAACAGCGCGCGGGATTTGTTGTCGTACTCATAAAATAGACACAGATTAGATAAACCCCGCGCCGAAAGACGCGGGGTTTTTTTATGCCTGACATCCCGCGACTGGTTCGGAAAGCGTTCAAATTTTTAACCAATCGAGAATGACATGATGGATGACGGCAATAAAATCTGGATATTCGACACCACATTACGTGATGGAGAACAAGCACTAAAAGCAAGTTTGACTGAAGTCGAAAAGGTCGCAGTCGCACAAGCGATTGCACGACTAAATGTCGATGTGATGGAGGTGGGGTTCCCTGTCTCTTCTCCAAGTGATTTTAACGCAGTTTCCCGGATTGCGAATGAAGTACATGGGCCAATTATTTGTGGGCTAGCAAGAGCCGTAAAAGCGGATATCGATGCTTGTGGAAATGCCTTAGCTGGTGCTGAAAAACGCCGTATCCATACGTTTATCGCCAGCAGCCCCATTCATTTAAAACATAAACTAAGAAAAACGCTGGCCGAAGCAACAGAACAAGCGGTTGAAGCCATCCGTCATGCACGACGCTACACCACTGACGTTGAATTCTCTTGTGAAGACGCAGGCCGCACCCCGATCGAAGACTTGTGCTACATGGTCGAACGCGCGATTGCAGCCGGAGCGACAACCATCAATATCCCTGACACGGTTGGTTATACCCTACCTCATGAGTTTGCAGAGACCATCTGGGCATTAAAAGAAAAAGTCCCAAATATCGAAGAAGCCCGCATATCCGTCCATTGCCACAATGACTTAGGGTTAGCCGTTGCAAACAGTATTGCTGGTATCGAAGCTGGCGCACGTCAGATTGAATGTACGATGAATGGCATTGGCGAACGAGCAGGCAATGCAGCCTTAGAAGAAGCTGTCATGGCTTTGAAAATTCGCCAGGATAAATTTAAGGCCCACACGCAAATTAAATCCGACGAAATCTATCGTTGTAGCCGCACCGTCAGCCAAATCTGTCGTATGCCAGTGCAACCAAACAAAGCCATTGTCGGTGAGAACGCATTCTCGCACAGCTCAGGCATCCACCAAGATGGTGTTTTAAAGGCCGAAAATACATATGAAATTATGCGCCCAGAAGATGTCGGGGTTCCCACAAACGAGTTAAATCTAACGTCTCGCTCCGGTCGTCATGTTATTCAACATCGCTTGCACAGCTTAGGTTATGCCAAAGAAGACTATGATATGGAGCGCGTTTACGCAGACTATCTAGAACTTGCTGATAAGAAAGGTACTGTCTACGACTATGATCTAGAGGCTTTAGTCTTCTTCAATACGATCTCACAAAATAAACACTACGATTTGTCCTATTTCCAAGCAAATGCGAGCAGTGAACAAGTCGCCACAGCGACAGTGGCTATCGAGTTTGATGGACAAGTTCAGGTTGAAGCCGCAACAGGAAATGGCCCGGTTGAAGCAGCTTTCCAAGCCATTGAGCGGATCACAGGACAGACATTCACCATCATCGACTATACCATTGACTCTAAAGGAAAAGGCGCGGATGCACTGGGGCAAGTGGACTTGATCCTTGAAAGTGACAATCAGCGTTTTCATGGTTCTGGTTTAGCAACTGATGTTGTTGAAGCGTCCATTCAGGCTTATATCCACGCATTGAATGACATTCACCGTTCTGCTCAGATCCATCAATTTAAACATCAAAATTTAAGAAAAACAGGTTAACGTCATGCCATATCAGTACAATATTGCAGTATTACCCGGAGATGGGATTGGTCCTGAGGTCATGGATGCGACCCTGAGTGTCTTAAAAAAAGTCGAGCAAACATTTGATATTCAAGTCAGCACAGAGTTTGCTGATGTCGGTGGTATCGCCATTGATCGTCATGGAGAAGCGCTACCTCCTCACACGATGGAAGTTTGCAAAAATAATCAGGCAATTTTATTTGGGAGTGTTGGGGGGCCAAAATGGCAAAACTTACCGCCAGAAAAACAACCTGAGCGTGCTTCTTTATTACCCCTTCGCAAACACTTTGAATTGTTCGCGAACTTACGTCCTGCACGTTTGAACCCGGCGCTTGCCAGTGCTTCACCATTACGGGCTGATATTTCCCAAGCAGGCTTTGATGTCACCGTTGTCCGTGAGTTAACGGGTGGTATTTATTTTGGAGAAAAACGCAGAGAAACAGATTTTGCATCCGATGTTCAAACCTATTCCCGTGCAGAGATCGAGCGCATCGCTCATCTTGCTTTCCAGGCAGCAAGCAAACGCAATCGTAAAGTAACATCCATCGATAAAGCCAATGTGTTGGCCACCAGCGTGTTGTGGCGAGAAGTCGTCAATGAAGTTGCTAAAAAATATCCCGAAATCACTCTAGAGCATTTGTACATTGATAACGCAGCCATGCAGCTGATCCGGGATCCGGCGCAGTTCGATGTATTGCTTTGTGACAACTTGTTTGGCGATATCCTATCGGATGAGTGCGCGATGATCACTGGCTCCATGGGGCTTTTGCCTTCTGCCAGTTTAAATCAATCTGGCTTTGGTTTATATGAACCCGCTGGCGGCTCTGCCCCAGATATTCAAGGAAAAGGAATTGCGAACCCTGTTGCACAAATTTTGAGTATGGCTTTGTTATTCCGTTTTAGCTTCAACAGAGATGATATCGCAAAGTGTATCGAACAAGCCGTAGAAGCAACTATTGCACAAGGTTTAGGGACACCCGACATTCAACCCCAAAACTCAGTCTCTACGATGGAAATGGCTGAGGCTATTGCATCGAACATCGCTTGAGGGAAGATCATGACAAATAGCCAAATTTCAAAATCTCACATATCAAAAACCTATTTTCCAAAAACATTGTACGAGAAAATCTGGGAGCATCATTGTATCCAGCAGTTAGGGCATGGTACGGACCTTGTGTACATTGATCGGCACTTAGTTCATGAAGTCACCTCTCCACAGGCCTTTGCAGGATTAAGACAAAAGAACAGACGTGTTCATGCCCCAAGCAAAACGTTTGCAACCATGGATCACAATGTCTCAACGCGCTCTCGTGAAATTGATGCCATTGGCGAGGTCTCTGAGAAACAATTGATGGCGCTGACCAATAACTGTCACGACAACCAAATTCAGCTATTTGATTTAAAACATGAGGATCAAGGGATCGTGCATGTTGTTGGTCCTGAGCAAGGGTTAACATTACCAGGAATGACCATCGTTTGTGGTGATAGTCACACCTCAACTCACGGGGCTTTTGGTGCGCTTGCATTCGGAATCGGAACATCTGAAGTCGAGCATGTCCTTGCAACCCAAACGCTGCAACAACAGCCATCCAAAACAATGCGGATCCATGTTTCTGGTCCAGTCAGTAAATCTGTGAGTGCCAAAGATATCGCCTTGCACATGATCCAAAAACTAGGTACCGCTGGTGGAACGGGCTATGTCATCGAGTTCTGTGGACCTGGGATCAGCGCATTGACGATGGAAGGACGAATGACGCTGTGCAATATGGGTATTGAAATGGGCGCAAGAGCAGCGTTGGTTGCACCGGATGAAACAACATTCAAATACTTAAAAGGGAAAGATCACGCGCCAAAAGGCCAACATTGGGAACAAGCTGTCACGTTCTGGAAAACACTAAAGTCAGACGAAGATGCCGTATTCGATCAGGAGATCCAAGTCGACGGCAAACAAATCAAACCGCATGTCACCTGGGGAACCAGTCCAGAGCAAGTCATCGCAATCGATGAGCCGATTCCAGATCCTGCAAGCGAAGCAAATCTTATCAAACAACAAGCAATGGAGAATGCCTTAAAATATATGGGCTTGGAAGCAGGACAGAAGCTATCCGATGTCCCCGTTGATATTGTCTTTATCGGCTCTTGTACAAATGGAAGAATCGAAGATTTCCGTGCCGCAGCTGATCAGGTCCGCGGTAAACAAGTTGCGCAGGGTGTTACTGCAATTGCCGTCCCAGGCTCAGGTCGAGTCAAACGACAAGCAGAAATAGAAGGGTTGGATCAAATCTTTATTCAGGCTGGATTCGAATGGCGTGAGCCAGGATGTTCTATGTGCTTAGCGATGAATGATGATCGTTTAGAGCCAGGCCAACGATGCGCTGCGACCAGTAATCGTAACTTTGAAGGGCGACAAGGCCGGGGCGGACGTACTCACCTTGTAAGTCCACAAATGGCGGCCGCTGCTGCGGTTCATGGCCGTTTCACACACGTTGCTTAGGAGAAAATCAAATGCAATTTTTTCATTCAGGCCAGGTTTTACCCTTAGATCGCAATAATGTCGATACGGACCAGATCATTCCAAAGCAGTTCTTAACCTCTGTCGATAGAGATGGATTTGCAGAAGCTCTGTTTTTTGATTGGCGCTATCATGATGATGGCTCAGAAAATACAGATTTCATCTTGAATCACCCAGACTATCAACGCGCTTCTATTTTGTTGACCCAAGAAAACTTTGGCTGTGGCTCCAGCCGTGAGCATGCACCTTGGGCGCTTCAGCAATGGGGTTTTGAGGTGATCATTGCACCTAGCTTTGCGGATATTTTCTTCAACAATTGCGTGAATAACAATATGCTGCCCATCACACTGCCGAAGAAAACAATCAATGATTTGTTCGCACTGACAGCGAATATCACTTCAGTTCAGCTGGATATCGATTTAGCCAATCAAATGATCCATTGTGGTGGATTTGCACCAATCGCATTTGACATAGACCCTGAAGTGAAACGCCGTTTACTTTCTGGATTAGATTTTATCGGTCAAACCGAACAACATGCCAGCGCAATCCATGAGTTTGAACAGCGCTATCATGAGAAGTTTCCTTGGTTGAATCCATTCTAAAAACGACCCAACCGGGTGGCTTTCTCATCGAGAGTTTTCGAGAGTCAGCCGCCCCCTTTAATCAATCGATTTAACCACCATATCGGGTATTTGGAAAACCGATATGTTTTCCTGTCGCGTAAACTTCATAGCGATCTGCGCTAAACGTTGGAAACGGATCAAAGACCATTCTTGGTAAGCGAGGAAACTGGACTAAATAGCCCTTCGGCGCAGAAATAAAGCCAACCCGGATACCATGACGATCGAGCGCCTGTGCCAATTGTTTCACGTAATAACCGCCACCCACATTACAGGATTGTAATTTTAAAACGCCCACTTCTCGCAATCCGGAGAAGTGTAATTGCTTCGCAAGCTCCGGCGCCGATAGGGTTTGATAGAGATGGTGACTATTAAACGACACTGGCCCGTAGGGATTGCCATGGGCAACGATATCCAATCTGTCCGAAAACGTCAGGTGAGAGAGTTGTTTATTTTCGCCCAATGCGGGGTAAATATGACGAAGCTCCCCAGAAACGGCATGCCCATCACTGTAGAAGTTTGATGCTGGGATCCCATATCGTGTTTGAACACTCGTAGCATAACGTTTGAAAAGCGAAGCGGGCTTTCCTTTTCCAAGAAGTAATACATGACGGTGTAAACCACTAGTCGTCCAATTTTCAAAGCTCTCTGATATCGTTATCCCCCATAAACCCGCCGCTGATGGTCTGACCGGGAATTGTCCGAACGAACCATACCCTTGATATAAAGCAAAATCTTCGGTGTGTGGGAAGCGGCGAATTCGGTGTAAGCGGTCAGACATTTCGATGACATAATCCATCCCAGAAACACCATCAGCCCCTGCGTAATGGTACAAGTTATCACCAATATGTTCTCCAACAAGTATTGGGTTCGTGATCAGGCTCTCTTCGAGTGCATCGTCCATCGTATATTCAACACTATCAATAATGGACTCCAGAACTGCCAAGTCTTCCGCTGCTAAGGCATGTGCTTCACTTGCAACTTCAGCCCCAACCAAAGCAACTTCGCTAAACACTGTTTCCTGTGCAATACGCCCTAGAATCAGCTCTCCAACACCTTCAGGAAATGTTGCAATCCCAACCGCAAGAAACGCAATATTTAAGTATTCATGGCTCTCATGATGAGGCAGGTTCATCGCTCTCCGAAGTGCTAGCGTCAGCGTTTGACCATGATGAGAATAACTATGTAATGAATTAGGCAATGCTTCCAGCGCGTCATACCAAAGACGTAACACTGCTTCATTGCCCGTATGATGTGCAATGGCATACGCTAATGGACGATAAGCAAGCTTTTGGACTTTTGCGTAAGCCGCAACACGCGCATAAGGGTGGGCAGGGCTCACCATTTCCCCATCTAAATCAAACTTGAGCTCCCATCGTTGTATTTCCTGTACAAGAAAATCCAGAAGTGCTTTCTCTGCTTCACGAATTTTGTTTGTTTGGCGGTGCGTAAATAAGTTAATTAGCCAGCGAACAAAGGAATCAGTTCTACGGATACCAATTTGATAAGACAGATTTTCGATTGCACGCTGCTCTCCAAAACGCTCTTTATAGAGTTGAAGCGCAACGGATAATATCGATGCTTTCATAAAGTCATCGCCATAATATCTTGCAAAATAATGCTGCTCTACATTGTGTTCAACCGGATAAAGCTCCAATTGGTATCGCAATGCTTTCAGAAACTTTTGTCGCAGGCTCGGTAAATCGGAGAGTTCGTGATGAATGTATTTGGGATGGTGCGCATTAAAAAATAAAACAGCCGCTTCATTCAATACAGCAATTTGTCTAGACGACAAAGCCTGATTGAGCGTGAGAAACTGCCATCGTTGTTGTTTTAATTTTTCATAAAAGTCAGCAGTTAAGAAGTCAGTTCCATATCGATGTTTCACGGCATTTAATGCATCCACCGGTGAGAGATCAGCATCGATAGCCTCTACATCCACCCACGAAGCAAGCTGTTGTTTTACAAGGTAATGGTGTTGCTCTGGATCGTAGGCAGCTTCTACGATGAATGAACAAAAGAGAAAAAATAAAGCGGTAAAGTAATGTCGTATTTGGGAGTCGTTAATCGTTTTCATTTAATTTTCTAATTATTCGGCACATATTTGTGCTAGCTTTGGGTAAAAAACATTCTAAAGAACCAAAATGATATTTTAATCAACCAAATTGCTTAATTTTTATCAGTAAAAAAGTTGAATCGATCAGTAAAATTCATACTTAGATTGAATTTACAAAATTGATAGATGGTGTATCAGTTCCCTTTCAACATCGTTCTCCATTCGCCGAACAACCCAACCGGATGGCTGCGCTTCTCATCCTTCAAGAGTCAGCCATCCATCTCATATGAAGGCTCTTGCATCAAGCTTTCCCAAATCGCTTTCGATTCGAATGCATACAACCATAAAATCAAATAGATCACTGAGTAAAAATAAACACTTGTGAGTAAAGCAATAAAGTTTGGATGGACATCATAAAGCTCCACCCCAGAATCATAAAGCATATACAAAAGGGAGATTAGATAATTGATGATATCGACAAAAAAATAGTATCGCCAAAAAATGGCCTTCCCTGCACTGATACCACCAATAAAAAAAGTAATCACACACAATTGAGTAACTTGGAAAACATGATCAACTTGTAACCAAAAGCTTTCAGTATTGACCAGAAATAATGGGTCAAGAAAAAACATGGCGACAAATGCAATATAGAGTGGGCAAGTTGGAATGATCCACCAAAGACGCTGTTTTCGAAAAGCAGTCACTTGGAATATCATATCGACTTATTTGTGAGAGATTTGTGACAAGAAATCAGCAAGATGATTTAATCCATATCCAATCTTATCCTCTCTCGTATTTGCAAAACCAATCACAAGGCCCTTCATCGCTGGCTCGTTTAAATAATAATACTCCAGCGGTGCTGCACCATACCCTTTTTTCTGTAGATAAGCCGCTGCATCATAGCCAGAGACATCATGCAACCATGTGATCACAAGGTGCATGCCGGCATCTTTTGCCAACAGCTGGCATGAATCCGGAAGTAACTCGTCAACTTGCTGTCTCACACTGTCATGTAGCTTCTGGTAGTGTTGCCGCATTCGTCTCAAATGCCTCGCAAAATGACCTTCTTCAATAAAGTCTGCCATCGTAGCTTGAGTCAAGAGCGGGGTTTCACCAGACGTTGAAGCCTTAATAAATCGGCAAACATCAATGAGTTCATCGGGCACAACAAGGTAGCCCAAGCGCAAAGCAGGAAATGTCACCTTACTGAATGAACCAACATATAGCACTTGTTGCCCTTGGTTCAAGCCTTGCAACGACGCAAAAGGACGGTGTCGGTATTGAAACTCGCTGTCATAATCATCTTCGATGACCCAAACATCATTTTCTTTTGCCCAAGTTAATAGTTCAACGCGACTGTCCAGAGGCATGATCCCACCTAAAGGATACTGATGGGCTGGCGTCGTATATAAGACTTTCGCATCAGGGTGTGTTTTTAGAGCAGTTAAACACAGCCCGGTTTCCTCATTCGCTGGAACACCAACGATATTTGCATGCGTCAAATGGAATGCATTGCGGAGTCGACGATAACCAGGATCTTCTATTAATGCTTTTTCACCCGGTTTTAGCACAGCACGTGCAGCAATAAATAACGCTTCTTGGGCACCACAGGTGATGATGATATTTTTTGCATGACATGAAACCTGCCTGCTATGCACTAAATATTCGGCCAAAATCTCACGAAAAGGCAGATAGCCAGCTTCTTCATCCATACCCATTAATGCAGGCCTTCCCTGATGGCGATTTTGTATTCGCTGCCAGATTTTAACTGGAAATGCAGCGAGCTTCGGTACTCCAAGTTGAAAAGCGATATTCCGCCGACTCTTCCCAGGCGTACCCTCCTCTAAATCCTCTTCAATTTCTTCAATGACAAAATCCGGTGTTGCCAGTTGCTCTGGCAATTCTGAACAAATGTAATACCCTGATCCTTGTTGCGCTCGGATATATCCTTCTGCTTTGAGTTGCTCAATCGCTGACATGACAGTATTTCGCCCAAGCCCAAGTTCTTTCGCCAACTCTCTTGATCCAGGAAGGCGGCTACCTTTTGGTGCAGTGCCAGCTAAAATCCCTTGGCGAAGCGCCTCATAGAGTTGTTGGTATTTCGTGCCACGCCCTGAAAGTTGTAGTTGTGATAGCTCACAAAGAATCATTGGATTGGTTCCTATGTATTTCCAATTTTGCTCAAAGTATAAATCCAAATTTATGATTTATCCGGTGAATTGGCAAGCCCCCAAATACTCCATAATATAGAATTCGTACCTTTTTTGGTTTCGCTTAGTATTAGCCAGTCTTTCGTATGAAATATCAACTCGGGCTAGACATTTATGGATAACTTAATCTCAACCCGTACACTCGACGAATATATCAAGATATGCGAAATTGAGTCATTCACTGAATTTGCTTCGTAGCAAATCTCCCACCCCCCTTACTGCACAAGGGCAGGCAGCATATTCCCAAGCAAAGATATCTCCCTCTAAATTTGACAGTCATACACCGTAATCACCAGCTCCTGGTGAAATCATTTATCGTGATGAGCGACGAAAATGTAACTGGCGAAAGTGCGAAAAAATAAAGTCACTCATGATGCAACTCACTGGTGGCCCAAATGATGATCCTGAAGATGATCCATGGGATATCTGGCGTGGAATTATTACCCTTCATCATACTGGGGCAAACCAGAAGCATTATCAATGATCCCCCTTTGTGGTAAGCTCCCGGGACTGAGTGTTGAAAAAGGCAACCGCCATGATCGTTCGTACAGATGAAGAGTTTGTTGGGCTGAAAAAAATCGGTCACGTTGTTGCGCAAACCATCGAAACCATGCGCCAACAAATTACCCCAGGGATCACAACCGGAGAACTGGATGAGATTGGCGCAAAAGTACTTGCGCAACATGGCGCGCAATCCGCCCCAAAGGTCATGTATAATTTTCCTGGGTTTACCTGCATCAGCATTAATGAAGAAGCGGCTCATGGTGTCCCGGGTGATCGGGTGATCAGAGAAGGGGATATTGTCAATATTGATGTTTCCGCAGAACTTGCTGGTTACTTTGCTGACTCAGGCAGAACTTTCCTTGTTCCCCCATTTACTGAAACGCAACAACGACTGGTGACATGTGCAAAGCAAACCCAAGAAAATGCTATGTTGGTCGCAAAAGCAGGAAGAAAACTCAATGTTATCGGTAAATCGATTGAGCAGAGTGCAGAAAAGTTTGGTTTTGAAATTATCGAAGATCTCGGTAGTCATGGGATTGGTAAAAAGCTGCACGAATCCCCAGACTTTATTGCTCCCTATTTTGATGCCGATGACAAACGCGTGTTACAAGATGGGCTTGTGATCACCATTGAGCCATTCTTATCCCTCAGGTCACGCTCGACAACAACGGCAAACGATCAATGGACATTACTCACAGAGCAAGGTAACTTATCTGCTCAATTTGAGCATACGCTCATTATTCGTAAAGGAAAGCCTTATATTCTTACAAGTTACGAATAAGGCAGAAAAAAGGAAAAGCCATGGAATATAATTTCTCTCCGATTCATTCACCAACGGATGCTTACATTCAAGCACTATCTTTTTATCTCAATTGAGACGCTAAAAAGTATGGTGAGTTGGAAAACTATCCGCCTCACCACACCACTTCTTTTCTATGCAAAAAGAATTAAACCACTGCATGATCGAGTCTATCCAGTGCTAATAAAAAGGCACTGGCCGTCTGATCATCAAAGCATGCCAGAATAATCTCATCTAAATCCCAATGTTGCGCTACATATGCAGAAATTTCCGTGACCGCAACTTTAGCTGCTTCTTCAACCGGATACCCATATGCACCACAGCTGATAGCTGGGAAAGCAATGCTACGGATACCTTCTTCCACCGCAAGACTTAAGCAAAAGTGATAACAAGAAGCCAATAATTTTGCTTCATCATTGTCACCCCCTTTCCAAACTGGCCCGACTGTATGGATCACATGCCTCGCAGGTAAGTTAAATCCATCCGTCATTTTCGCCTGACCGACCTTACAGCCACCTAATTGCTTGCAGGCCTCTCGTAGCTCTGGCCCTGCAGCTTTATGGATCGCCCCATCAACACCACCGCCACCGAGCAATGTTTCGTTTGCTGCATTCACAATAGCATCTACATTGAGCGTCGTTATATCGCAGACTTGTACTTTTACTCTATCCATCTTCCACACCTATCTCTTTGATTTTCATACGCCACCGCCCAAGAATAGTCAAAAAAATTGACTTTTTCTTTCATTCTAAAGTTTAAATTCGATCAATTATTCCACTCTTTGCCCGATTGTTCGCCACTGTGAATTCAGGTTCTCTGTTCTTCGGATAAGACAATAAAAAAAGAAGGACAATTTATGAAGCTAAAAAATATACTCGCGACTACCCTCCTTTGCAGTGTCACTGCAAATGCGACCCCACCAACGATAATCCTCTACCAACATGGCGATTTTTCCGGTCAATCCATTCTAATACAAGGAACAACTGAGGCTTTGCCAGTACTTGATGATCAGGTCAGCGCGATTCAGGTACTTTCCGGTCACTGGAAAGCTTGGAGTGGACCCCAAGGAACAGGGGAATATATGTACTTACAACCAGGTTTATACGATATCAAAGACTTAAAGTGGAATGATGCCATTTCTTCTATTGAACAGGTTTACGCAACACGAACTCCACCAGCGGTTGAAGTCTTTACCCATGACAATCAATCCGGCGAAAGCTATGCCATCAGACATCCAAACAACCCAGATTTATCGCGCCTTGTTCGTCAGCCCAATATCCGCAAGCTTGATTTTCATGAGAAAACCTCTTCAATACGTGTTCTTTCTGGCCAGTGGCAACTGTGTTCGGATCGTTTTTACGAAGGGAAATGCACAACCATACACACGCATCATGAACCGATAGAAAAGAACCTGTCTGATCTCCCTATTGAGCATCTTGGTTCAATTCGTAGGCTTTCGGAAGCGCCATCACAACACCCAATTCTTGATGAGATCGCTGCTGTGATAGAAGGAGATCGCGGGATCCAGGTATCCGGACACGATGAGCGTTTTAAGGGTAAATCCTGGCAGTTTTCTACATTCAATCAACTTCAAGAAAACTGGCTGATGGCGACTCCAAAACCAGAAACAACATTTGGGGAACATCCTGATAAATTCGATAAGTCACGGATGGTGACGGAATTGTATGAACAAATCCGCAGCGCACAGCAATTCGTTGATATCACCACGCTCACTCCTGCGACGGGTGCATATTTAACAGCGATTGAAAATGCAATTGCAGATCTTGCTGCCGATCCGGAAACTTCCCCAGATTTAACCATCCGTATCCTCTTCGGCAACTACTATACAGCAGGGGTCGATGCCGCAGAATTTCTGGAAAAAATTAGTCAGGAACGACACATTCCATTTCAAGTTCACGTTGGCGCCATTGAGTCATCATTAACCTCATGGAATCACGCCAAGATCATCGCGGTTGATGGAAAGAGAGCGATTATTGGTGGCGATAATCTCTGGGAAAATCACTATATGCGGGACGAACCCGTTTTTGATCTTTCCATGAAAGTCGAAGGAGAAGCCGTAAAACATGCCCACGCGTTTGCTTTATATTTGTGGGAATATGTAGAAAAGCCGAGCCACTGGCGCTGGTTTTCGCCCCGGATCACGTTTGACGCACAATGTGCAACACTTTCCCTTGGTAGAGTTGTCTCAGGCCGTTTGGATGACTGCCCCACACTTTATGGTGAAAAAGGGGCGTATCCACGTTTAACATCCATCCCTACCTTTGTTCCGACACAACCAACCATACCTGTTTTATCCGTCGGCCGCTTTGGCGATATTGTTTCCGGCGGAGATCAAAGCGATCATGCAATCCTCTCGCTGATTGCCTCAGCAGAAGAAACGATTCATTTTTCTCTTCAGTCCATTCAAGGCCCTTTACCTGTGCCCAGCACCTTATTTAATTTCTTTTGGGACAAAGATTTGCTGAGAGAAATCAACAACGCCCTTGCACGTGGGGTCCATATTTACATGACGCTTTCCAATAAGAGCGCAAGAATCGGTGGCGGTGACACACCTGGCACATACTATGGTGACAAACTCTGGGTTGTTTATGAAAAACTCAACGGATTAGATAATCGAACAGATAAAATTCGCGATCACCTACACCTCACGCACTTGCGATACAATGACAACGATAAATATCCCTCAGGACGCAGTATTCCAAACCATGCGAAAACTATCATGGTCGATAAAAAAGCCTTTTACATCGGCTCGCAAAACCTCTATCCAGCAGATTTAACAGAATTGGGATTGATAGTGGAAGATAAAGACGCAGCAGAGAGTTTTTACAAGCAATACTGGGAACCACTTTGGCTGTATTCGCAAAGGACGTTGTATCGTCCGTAATCTCAGTCGTGGTACGTTTTCGACGTACCACGACGATAACTTTATATTCGTTTGCTTTTCCCCACCTCAGGCACCCAAAACATAATTTCTGGTCTGGTTTTTAGTTCTAGTTTCAATTGGTCTGGTGCCGTGGTTTGTCCATCATTTCCAAGATCAAATGTACCAAAGTGGATCGCCATTGCTTGCTTTGCCCCCAAATGTTCATACGCTTCTATCGCATCTTTGGGAGACATATGGTTGTCATGCATAAACCACTCTGGCATGAAAGCACCAATGGGTAATAATGCGAGGTCGGGTGAACCAAGCTTATCCTGAATTTGTGCGAAATGAGTACCGAGTCCTGTATCTCCTGCAAAGAAAACACTTTTGGTACCTTGGATCCAATACCCACCCCATAAAGTTTTGAAGCGATCAAATAACGTCCTTGTTGTCCAATGTTTTGCGGGCGTCATTGTGATGGAGACCCCATCTATAATCGGATGTTCCTGCCACCAATCAAGCTCTTTCACATGAGTCAATCCCTCTTCTTTCAACCAGCTTTCCTCTCCTAACCCAACAAGAAACAAAGGTTGAAATTGCTTCTCCAACATTTGTAGAGACTCAAGGTCCATATGGTCATAGTGATTATGAGAAATCAGTACTACATCAATATCGGGTAAGTCATCAAATGCAATCCCTGGGGCATGAAATCTTGCAGGACCTGCGAAATCAACTGGGCTTACACGCTCAGTAAAGACTGGATCGGTGAGTATATTCTGTCCATCCATCTGAATCAGCGTCGTGGCATGATTGATATAGGTGACTTTCAAGCCTTGTTGAATACGAGCATTCGGGTTTGTATCCGCTTGGATCTCACGCCACTCCCAGTCATCAATTTTTCCACCACTCAGTTTCCATTTGATCACACTCCAAAAGTTTTTTTCTTCATAAGGTTGCGGGTTGAAGAATTGATTGCCATCAAAATGATCACTGAGTGGATAATTGAGGGGGTGATAAGAGGCGCAGGCAACAACAACCAAAGCAGCAGATAAGGCTGCCAAAATCAGCTTTTTCAAAAGCGAACTCCTGTCAAAGATTATCATATGGACTCTATATGGTTTTTATAATGACTAGGTTAGCCAACTTCGTCTGGCGGAATTGGTTGATAATCAAGTGGAGCCTGAAGAAGTGTATCAATAATATCATCATAATCTTGATTTGAAATCGCAAAGTTCAGATGATCAAGATGGAGAAGAATCGCCTCCCAGCTTACAGGTGACTCAACAGAGATCTTCACCCTCGGATGTTGGGTATCTTTCACCTCATTGCCTGAAGAAATCTCTTCGTATAGCTTTTCACCGACTCTCAGTCCAATGTACTGGATCTCTAAATCACCTGCAGGATGGCTGATATCTTTAATGGTATAGCCCATCATATGCGCCATATTCCGACCCAGCTCCTCGATCTTCACAGGCTCCCCCATATCAAGAAGAAGGATATCGCCATTCTCTCCGATCGCCCCTGCTTGGAGGATCAGCTCTGTTGCTTCGGAAATCGGAATAAAGTAGCGAATGATCTCAGGATGGGTCACGGTTAACGGTCCACCCGTCTCAATCTGTTCTTCAAACCTTGGTATCACTGAGCCAGAAGAGCCCAATACATTCCCAAAGCGGACAATCGTGAAACGTGTACTTGATTGAATACCGGACATCGCCCGGATCATCAATTCAGCAAAACGCTTCGTCGCGCCCATCACATTGACAGGTCTCACCGCTTTATCTGCTGAAATAAATACAAATGTCTCTACATCCAGCTCCATCGCAGCTTGTGCGACTTCTGCAGTCCCAAAAATATTATTCCGTACGCCAGAAATCACATTTTCTTCCACTATCGACACATGCTTATATGCTGCGGCATGATAAATCGTTTGAATATTGTGCTCCGCGATAATACGCCGCATTAAAAGCCCATCTTGGACAGAACCAAGGACTAAAACCAGCTCAGTTGGGATATGCTCCAGTTGGATTTTTTTCTTCAGCTCATACTGAATCTGATCCAGTGATAGCTCATTAATTTCGAGTAATACGAGTCGCTTCGGCCTGAGCTGAAAAATCTGATAACACAATGCCAGTCCAATCGTACCACCAGCCCCCGTGATCAACACCGACTTATTTGTCGTATTGGCAGACATCAACTCAAGTTTAGGTGGAATTGGCTCACGGCCCAATAGGTCTTCAATGGGAACATGTTGTAGATCATCAATCTCCTTATGCCCATTCAAAGAGTCTGAAATATCAGGGATTGTGAGCATTTCCAGCGCATAAGGCTCGAGTTTCTGAAGAATTTGTTTCCGCCGCTTTTTAGAAGTGCCACTGACTGCAATGAGCACTTTTTTCACATTATAAGTCGACATCAACATGGGGATCGCTTGTCTGGGGCGAACGGGGACCCCAGTAATACTCCGCCCTTGTAAGACACCCTTTTCATCAATAAACGCGACAGGGTAATAATGGTTCCCTTCACTGAGTGCTGCTGCGAGTTGTCTTCCCGCAGTATCTGCCCCATAAATGATGACTGGTTCTCTCTGACTAAACCATTGGTTTAAGAGCACAAGTCTGACAACAAAACGACTACCGCCAATGGTGATCAATGCAAATGACCAGAAAACAATAGGTACAGTTCTCGGTACTTCAGCTCGAAATTGCGTACCAGTTAAATACATCATGGCGGCAGAAAATGCGAGGCCACCCAGTATAATCCCAATCGCTTTCACACTCATATATCGAACAATCGTTTGATATAAACCCGCGATAAGAAAGAAGAATAACGTTGTACAAAGGACAATAACAAAAAGAAATATTTCTTCGCTATGGATATTTTCTAAAGAAAAACCGAAGTGGAGCCAGTAAGCACAAAAAAACGATCCTGTCAGTGCCAGTGCATCATAACCAACTGCTATCCAGAGTTTACTTCGAGCCGACAGCGCTTCCAAGTCCAGCATGTCCCTTTCTCCTTCACGCTACCCAAAGCCAGATATCAAGCATGCTTACCTAAAGATGCACACTTTAACAACCCCCTCGATAGCTGGGGAAAAGACATTGTTGCATCGACTTACTTGTCATCACACCGATGGCACCATCGTGGTGTGTCGAGATTTCATCATACGCAGCATGGTTTAATATTTCGGTTTTCATATGGAGTGGAAAGGTATGCTTCGCTTGCTTTACATCAGGAATATCTTCAAGAATCGCTTCATCATCATCACCAAGGATGAGCCATTCAAACTCGCGTAACTTCGCCCAGTTATGAATTTCCTTCAACATTAAACTTAAAGGGGATAACGCTTGGAAGTTTGGATGAAATCCCCCCAATACATAATGCAAAAAGTCCCCTTTTCCAACAAAAAGCCCACCAGCTATCGGGCGCTGCGCTTTCTTAACAATACAAATATATGTCCCAAAATCATGTGCTGTCAGCAGTCCTTCCCAAAGCTCCAGCTCATTACAATATCTTGCTGAGCTGCGATCTGCCTTCGCCCATAAGTACTGAAGATCATCTAGTGCCGCATGGGATTGCGTGATTTCTATATGTATGTCTTGAATGTGTTTTGAACAAAACGACTCTTTACGTTTCTTCGTCTTAGATGCTTCGGTACTCGGCTTTAAATGAATCGCATTTAAGACAAATTTTTCACTTACAGGCGTACCATTCACTTCATTTTGCGGGATAAGAATAGGATGAAATGCACTGGTTAAGCTAACATACTCGCGGTTTTTTAAGTCTTTGACCAGCTGTTGCCAGCATCGACCAAAATGGTATGACGGGTGAAATAGGGGGCCTGCAAAATAAGATGCAGAGACAAGTTCCTTCCCACCAGAATCTGGTGCATTTCGTTCAAGCAGTGGGATTGCTATTGGAGTTAGCGGACCATCTTCACTAAAAATCAGAACCGGGACACCTTCTCCCCTAACTTTATGAATTGCGTGATAATCCCAACTGTGAAAAACGTCAGAACCTTCAAATCGAGAAAGAATCGTGCGCCATTTTTTTGGTTCATAGCACAGTTCAAACATGCCCATGTCTCCCGGCATTTACGTTGATTAACGATAGAAGTGAGCCAGGGATGAAATGTCGTACAAAAAGACGCTTTTGAATGATGCTCATTTCAAAAAAATACGAAAAAAAAGCACTAGCCATTCCTTTTACTGAGATCATACGAGTTTTCAATCACCTTTAATAATAAAGCGTAGATGATAAAGCGTATAAGATCCCTTTATAGAACGTATTTCAAAAGATTTTTTTGTGATGAAATCATGATTTATTGTTCTATGCACCAAATGCATGATAATCGTCAACTGCTACACCCACCACTGCAACCAGGCCCACTATCGTCCGGCAATGAACTTGAATTTTCATTCCCTGAAACGCCATCAGAACTGTGTTTTTTATCTAAATCACAAGAACAACACGGGCTTCCATCCATCTTCAGTTGATAGAGCTTACTTTGAATTACATCATAACGATAACCATCTTGGATCCCACAGCGTTCATCAATCGAGAAAATATGAGGCATGCGGTGCGGCTTTTCTGAATCAATGCTTTCTCTATCACATGACAATTCCCAAGCTTTTTTTAGGAATACTTCTTGTTGCTTCGGAGAGCTACTTGTTGAGGAAGGTGCATGATGTAAAAATCTCCCAAAAGCTTTCTGGCTGAACTCATGGTACTCACGGGTAGACAAAATAAACTCATGCCATAAAACATCGATACCTTTCGAAGGCATGGCAATCTTTGAACGACCTGAAAGCAGGCATAGTTGCATAAAATTCCGCAACCCTTGATGGATCCAATGAATTTGGACATGCGTTAGAGAGGGATACCGCTCTAGAAGCTTCTCATTAAATTGTGCAGAAAACTCATATGTCTCAATGAAGTTTTGCCTTCTCTTTCTTCGTTGAGACTTCACGACAAGTAACCCAATCACACTACAGAGAACAAAAAAACATAAAACTACCAGTTGAGGAAAATCAAACAACATACTTTGCTCCTTCAAGGGATATGTTGAACTCTCATCATCACAGTCTCAGCATTATTAACGAGAACCAACTTGATCCCAGTATTCTTTCCTTAAAGAGACAGACCCTTTCATCTTAGCAATTGGTCATGCTCTTCCATCATTCTTAGACTAAAGTCATCAGATAATATCATAAAAAGTCCTCAACAAACTTTGTAATGAAACTAGAGCCAATATCAAAGCGATGGATAGCCTTATTACTGGTGCTCACGAGCATCTGGCTGACACCTGCGCATGCGAAAAACACGCTGACGCTTGTGACTCTCGATAAATTTGAGCCTTATAGCTGGCAAGAAGGTGGAGTCAAACAAGGGATTGATATTGATATCGTTCGAGAGTTATGCGAGCGCATTCATAAGAAATGTGTGATTCAATATCTCCCTTGGAAGCGAGTCGTAAGTGAAGTAAAACACGGAAAAAGTGATGGTGCTTTTTCATTTTTTATCACTGAAGAACGGAAACATTTTGTCGATTACACACAGTTCCCTTTGCACGCGAGTACCTATAAAGTATTTGTGAAAAAAGGATCTGAATTTTCTTTTCGTTCTGTCCAAGACCTCTTTGGAAAAGTTATCGCAAAAAATGCTGGCTTTAAAACAGATGCAGCTTTTGATCTAGCCGTCAAAGAAGGCAAAATCATCATTGATGAATCTGCCGTCCTAGAGACGAATATCAATAAGTTACTCAAAAATCGCGTCGATGGCGTTTTGGCAAACTACCATGAAACACGCCGAGCGCTGGTGAAGATGAATCAACTGGATCATGTGGTCGATTTGCCAAAACCGATTAATGAGCCCAGAAATGCTTACTTAGTCTTATCGCAAAAAGCCGTGATACCCAGTCGCGAGAAGCTGATTTCTGAGATTAACCTTCATCTCAAAAAAATGCATGAGGATGGCACGATTGACGCCATCCACCAAAAGTATTTATCAAAGAAGCGCTCACAATAAATTTGAAAGTGTCTTTTGAATAAATGGTGACTTCTGTGCACCATAGTGCTGATGCTCAGTCTCCCCATTATCCAAAATGGTTTGTTTTTGTGCTTCGTAAAACTGTCTTGCAGCTGGGTTATTCAGCATGTGATCGCGAAACGCAATTTGCTTTTGGTGCTCTTCACACCCTTCTTCGATGAGATGCACATGCAAGAGAAATGTTTCGCCCTTAAACTCAATTGCACCATCTCGACGTGGTCTACGGTCAGGAAATGGTTTCCCATTCGTTTGTGATTGAAAACCAAACTGATCCACATGTGCCAGCGCCTGTTCAAATTCCCCAGGCTGATACAAGAGCGATAAATCTATCACACCCTTTCCACTCACTTTGGCAGCAGTACTGCCAATATGGATCACAGACATATTGGCCGTTGATAACTGCTGAGAAACAACGCCTGCTACTTCTAAATATTTTGGCTGCCAAGGCGTGAAGGATACGGGCCGATCAACATAGGGCAGAATCTTCATCTGATATTCTTTTCCTGTTAAAATCTCCGCGATCATCTCTCCATCCTCATCAAGGCCTACTTCTTGAAAACCAAAGCTGGCATAAAAAGCAATGGCAACTGTATTTTCCAGCTCATAACAAATCGTGATCCGTGACACATGAGGCAGTTGCTGAATCTCATCAAGTACAAGTTGCATTGCCTGCCGACCTATCCCTTGATTTTGGAATTTCTGATCAATCATAAAGCGAAATAGATCGTATTCATGGGGTTTGCCCGCCTCGATCATCTGCTCAAACATTAAAAATCCGACTGGTTCTTCTCCTTGATAAATTGCCAGCGGTTGATAGGTTGGGTGGTAGTGAGCTTCCGCCAATGAATAGACATTGCTTGCGACAAAATCTTCTTGATCAGGTAAAACCTCTAAATCGGCGATCTGGTTAAAGTTTTCTCTTGTGATGGATCTCAGCGTAACAGCTTACATATGGAACTCCTTTTCCACTATTGATTTGGGCTTATGACTGATATTTCAAGACACTACATTCTGATCTGACATACTGACTTCTTCGAAGCAGTCGCCCACTGCATAATACGGCTTTTATCTTTTCGCCTTGCATCAGCAATTAAGCGTGTCATATCGAGGCGATTTGCTCGGCATTCACGGCTATTTCGAATCGCTTCCAAGGCCCAATATCGGTCAGTGGTCGATTCAGCAAGTTTTAAATTGAAGCTCAGTTGTTCAAAAGAAACTGACTCCTGTTGGATCACCAAGGGCAGCGTGTGATGTGTGTCAAACCAGACACCCATAGGTGCCTTTGCTAGCTTCACAGAAACGGCTTGCTGTTTTTGGGTTAATTCGATCTTGGAATGGTATCGTTTCCGACCATCGCTCAATGACATCCAAAAAGATAATGGTCTCGCTGTTTTTTGAGATTGCTCAAATGTTGCTGTAAAAACACCTTGTCTATAATTGGTTTTCACCGTCAGGCGAATATCTTGCGGTGTGTAGATCCAATCGATAAAAAATTGCGTCAGTTTCCGACCAACCGCTTGTTCAAACGCATTTTGCAGACCCGCGGTTGTCGCATTCCCTTCCCAGAACATCTGGCTATAATTTTTTATCCCTTGCCAAAACGCAGTTTCGCCAACTTCATCCCTTAACATATGAAAGAAATAAGCCCCTTTGGTATACGCCAAACTTCGGTACTGTTCTTTAAACGTAACAAAGTCAATTGGTTTCTTCGGATCAACAGGGGGTAATGCTCTTTGATCTTCCTGCATCTGGATCATCGCACGTTTGAATAGGATCATTTCTCGATCATATTCATCACGACCATATTGCTGTTCTTTGAAAGCAGCAACCATAAACTGAACAAGGCCTTCGTTCAGCCAAAAATTTGAGAAATCAGTTGCTGAAATACTATTGCCCCACCACTCATGAGCGAGTTCATGAACAATCAGCCAGCTTTCACGAGGGTCTTTTAATGCCGCATTCGCATAACGACGTCCAATCAAGCTAAATCCACTGGCTTCCTGCTTGGAATTTGCATCGGTAAGCACAAATGTATATCGTTTTTCAGATAATGGCTTCCCAGAGATCTTTTTAAAAAATCGATACATCGCATCTACATCGGCGAATATTTTCTCAATATCATAGCGATTTTCACGAATATAAAAATAATGGAAAGCAACCCCATCGATACGACGAATGGATTCTTGAAAATAACCGGCAGCAAAACCGAATGTAAACGTTGGACGCGGTCGTTTCTCGCGCCAGTGATGCACTTCCTGATTCCCATCAACTGTTGTTGAGATATGCTTACCATTCCCCACAACTTCTAGCCCCTTTGGCAGGGTCAGCTTTAAATCAAAAGCAGCTTTATCTCCGATATCAGGATGGATCACCATCCAGTCCTCCGTGTGATAGCGGGTATACATATGTCTTGAATCATACTTCAAACCATACTTTGGTTTGGTTTTATAGTGAACGCGAATCGAAGAAAACTGCTCTTGAGCGATCATACCTGGCTCAAAATCGATATAAAGTAGCTCTCCTAAATGTTCGTAATGACGAACATGCTTCCCAACAACAGATATTTCTTGGTGGCCACGGGCCTTGAGTGTAAGCCTCTTGAGTGGTTGCTTTGCCTGAAAACGGATCAAAACGTCACCTTTCACGCGCTTTTTATAAATATCGGGATGAATTTTGGCGTGATAAGACAAAAAGTCGATTTCCGAAGCCAATACAACCGAAGATGAAAGTAAAAAAATGCTGGAAGAAACTAAGAAAAGTGAAAGTTTCAAACAAAACAATAGACGCTGGGAATTCAAAACAACCTCAAAGCACACCACAAACAGCCATCATATGAAGAAGTAACAATCAGATCAATGGGGGTTCCACGGATTTCAGGCAAAAAAAAACCCACTAGGAGGACCTAGTGGGTCGTGAATATGACCATTTCAATCACGTGAAATAATAAAGGTCTGAAAGATAGAACATCTTACCTCTGTACCCTACGCCGCATATCCTACCTCATGATTTTTCATTATGAAAGTGTTTTTTGTAATTTTTTTTCAAAAAAGTTCATTTTAAGCAATTTCGCTTAGTAAATAGGCTTTATTTTGTCGCAAAGATACATTTTGAAAATAAAAGAACATGAAAGACGAAAGTCGGTTTGAAATGTGTAAAACTTCTAAACAGTCTTACATGCAAAAAAAAGCCCTTCACAAGGAAGGGCTTTGGATTACGGAATTAAAGATAACTAACCAAACTATAAAGTCAGACTCTGTCGATTTTGATTAGTTCAAACTTTTTTCAAAAACTTTTTTAACCTAATGCGCCTCATCCCAATGTACACCTACGCCCGCTTCAACAACAAGTGGCACATCCAATGATGCCGCTTCACTCATCACGCGACAGATTTCTTCTCGATATGCATCCACTTTATCGGCTTTGATCTCGAAAACCAGCTCATCGTGCACTTGCATGATCATTTTCACATCATCGCCTTTATCTTTCAGCCACACGTCCATTTGGATCATTGCCAGCTTGATAATATCGGCTGCGGTACCCTGCATCGGTGCATTAATCGCTGCACGCTCAGCAGCCTTTTTACGCATTGCATTTCTCGCTTGAATATCAGGCAGGTGTAAGCGTCGACCAAAGAGCGTCTCAACATAGCCTTTTTCTTCCGCTTTCTGACGCGTATTTTCCATATATGTTTTCACGCCTGGGAAACGTTCAAAATACAAGTCAACATATTCTTGGGCTTCACCACGAGGGATCCCTAGCTGTCGGGATAAACCAAATGCAGACATACCATAGATCAAACCAAAGTTTACGGCTTTTGCACGCCGGCGCTGCTCAGAGGAAACGTCCTCAAGTGGCACACCAAAAACTTCTGCCGCCGTTGCCTGGTGGATATCTTTCCCTTTTGCAAAGGCATCCAATAGCCCTGCATCTTGCGATAAATGAGCCATGATCCGAAGTTCAATCTGGGAATAGTCCGCAGCGAGTATTTGATATCCAGGAGCAGGAATAAACGCCTGGCGGATCCGTCTTCCCTGTTCATTTCGAATTGGGATATTTTGTAAGTTAGGATCCGTCGACGATAAACGTCCTGTCGCTGTCACCGCTTGGTTATAAGATGTGTGTACGCGCCCTGTTTCTCCATTCACCATCAGCGGCAATTTATCGGTATACGTGGACTTGAGTTTTGCCAATCCTCGATGCTCGATGATCACTTGCGGTAAGTCATAATCATGGGCCAACTCAACAAGAACTTCCTCAGCGGTTGATGGAGCACCCTTTGGCGTTTTCTTGATCACTGGGAGACCGAGCTTTTCAAACAGGATTTGCTGCAATTGTTTTGGGCTACCTAAATTGAAGGTCTCGCCTGCGAGATCATGGGCTTGTTGTTCAAGCTCACCCAAACGCTGTTCCAATTCCATACTGAGTTGATGAAGATGATCGCTGTCGATGAGGACGCCTTGACGCTCAATACGTGAAAGAATCGATAATAATGGGACTTCTATATTTTCATAAACATATCTAAGCGCGTTATCATCACGCACACTTGGCCAAAGTTTTTCATGTAGTTGTAGCGTAATATCTGCATCTTCTGCTGCATATGGTGCCGCTTCAGCCAATTCAATTTGATTGAAAGTTTTTTGCTTCGCCCCTTTACCTGCAATGTCTTCGAAACTGATATTTTTATGGGAAAGGTATTTGAGTGCCAGACTATCCATATCATGTCGCGCTGCAACGCTATTAAAGACGTATGAAGCTAACATTGTATCGTGTTGCACGCCTTTCAAATCAATACCATGACGTGCGAGGATGCTCATATCATACTTGAGGTTTTGACCAACTTTTTTTGCTGACTCAGATTCCAAAATTGGTTTTAATTTTTCGAGCACAAAGTCTTGAGATAGTTGAACAGGCGCACCTTCATAATCATGCCCAATAGGAATATAGGCCGCTTCTCCTGATTCAACAGAAACGGATAACCCGACAAGCTTGGCCTGCATATAGTCTAGGCTTGTTGTCTCTGTATCGAGTGCAAAAAGCTCCGCCTTGCTGAGCTTTTCAAGCCATTTCTCGAAAGCGGATTCCGTGAGAATCGTTTCATATTCAGCTGGTTGCTTTTCTATTTGAGATGACTCATCTGGTGCAGCGCTTCCCGTTGATTTGCTGAGCACATCATCCAGCCAACGACGAAACTCACAAACACCATATAATTGCGCCAATGCGTCGAGATCAGCCTCTGAAACGTGGCAATCATCCAATGTAATCGGTAGGTCAACATCCGTTTTGATCGTTGCAAGCGCGTAGGATAGTTCGAGTAACTCTTTGTTTTCCTCAAGCTTCTTGGACATCGTTTTGGAACCACGGAAACCAAGCGCTGCTATCTCATCAATTCGCTTGTAAAGCGTGCTGACACCACCAATCCCCTGTAACATTGCAAGCGCCGTCTTTTGTCCTACACCAGGGACACCAGGAATGTTATCTGATGAGTCACCCATCAATGCAAGATAATCAATGATCAAATCCGGTGGGATCCCGAATTTTTCCGTTACACCCGCTGGATCCAATACCGTATCGGTCATCGTATTGATAAGGGTAACATTTTCACTGACAAGTTGTGCCATATCCTTATCACCAGTACTGATCAAGGTTGCACGACCCTGACGGCAAGCTTGCGCAGCGAGCGTTCCAATGACATCATCCGCTTCAACACCTTCAATTGAGACCAACGGGATCCCCATCGCACGAATGATATCGTGTGTCGGTTGGATTTGAGAGCGCAAGTCATCTGGCATTGGTGGGCGATTTGCTTTGTATTCAGCATACATGTCATTTCTGAAAGTTGGGCCTTTCGCATCAAACACAACAACCATTTCTGTTGGCGAAAACTGCTTTTGCAAGCTTTTGATCATATTGATCACACCATAAATAGCG
Organism: Algicola sagamiensis DSM 14643; assembly: GCF_000374485.1. GTDB lineage: Bacteria > Pseudomonadota > Gammaproteobacteria > Enterobacterales > Alteromonadaceae > Algicola > Algicola sagamiensis. Next base: position 253,170 of record NZ_KB894492.1, on the reverse strand, counting down.
CCCGTTGGTTCACCTTTCGAATTACTGAGGTGTGGTGGGGAGTGATATGCACGAAAAAGATAGGAAGAGCCATCAACTAAAATCAGTGGATTTTCAGGGATCATGAGCTTGTAATTCTGTCATTGAAAAATTTTGCTATAGAATGCCATAACTCCCCGCAACTGAATAGAACTCAAGACTTGACCATTTTAGGACAAGCTGTGGATAACTCTGTTCATAAAGAATAGACAGATCGAACAGTTCTTTTCAGACGGAAACAACAAAAACAAAAAAACCTTATTTTTTAAATAATTAAGATCAGGATTTATTGAGTCGTCGAAAATTTGTCGGGAAAGGCAAATGTGGAAATTTTATTTTTATACATTTTTTCTGGATGAACATTTTTCATTGGATGGAATTTAATCTATCACAAAGTTAGACATTCCACCGAGTTTTTATAAAAATATTTTTCAATGATTTTCGGTCTTATTGATTCATATTTGATATAAGCCTTGATATACCTGATTCAGAAACGACCTTTTAAACAGATAGGAAATGAAAATGAAAAAAGTAGCCGTCATTCTCAGCGGGTGTGGTGTATTTGATGGATCCGAGATCCATGAATCGATCCTCACCTTACTTGCGATCGAAAAATCGGGTGCTCAATATCAATGTTTTGCGCCAGATGTTCCGCAAATGCATGTGATCAACCATCTCTCTGGAGAAGAAATGTCTGAAAACAGAAATGTGATGGTTGAAGCGGCCAGGATCAGCCGTGGTAATATTCAACCTGTCACCGAGCTATCTGCCAGTGATTTCGACGCACTTATCGTTCCTGGAGGTTTCGGGGCCGCAAAAAACCTATGTGACTTTGCTGTTGCTGGCGCAGATTGCACTGTGAATAAAGATGTTCAACGTGCTTGTCTTGAATTTGCCAGTCAGAAAAAACCTGCCGGTTACATTTGTATCGCCCCGGCAATGATCCCACTGATCTATGAGAAAGGAATTAAAGCAACGATTGGTACGGATGCAGATACGGCTGCAGCGCTAACGCAAATGGGAGCACTCCATATCAATTGCCCAGTGGACGATATCGTCATTGATGAGGAGAACAAAGTGATCAGCACACCCGCATATATGCTCGCTGGTTCTATTTTGGAAGCTTCAAAGGGCATTGATAAGCTAGTCAACAGCGTTCTAGATTTAACGAAATAGATTATGAAAAACCTTCTCTGATTTCGCGTCAACGCAGCGAGAGATGGTTTTGGATGATTTTTAGGCTGAGGCTTGCACCTTACGCCTTTCAATCTCAATACAAATAGCTTTTTATATTCCAGCGGGTTAAATAGCCCTAAAATAAGCATTTTAAGCTGCCTAGAGAGTTCGTAGCGGCGATATTTTTTTGGAAGGAACAAGAGTCTCAATCAAGGCCCGTATAAAGGGCCTCATCAACTGGAACGATGAAAGGTGAGAACTGAAACATCGTTTGGTCGTTAGGAAGGAATGAGGCTTGTCTCCTCCATCACCTTGATGCTTAGCTCTTGTTTATCATTTTTCAAAAGTAGAAGTTGCACAATATCCTTCTTCGCTTCATCTGAATAGCCACCAACAACAATGGGTGCCATTGACTCGACGAAGACTCGCGTTGCTAACTGACGCTTTGGATGACCGGATTGGTCCAGTCTTTCATAACGAATTTTGACGAGGTAGCCTCCTTCTGATGGTTCAACAATACCAGACACATCAACGGTTGCCCCATTCGAGTTCTTTGTCTGCTGAAACTCACCATTTGGTTGTACAGCAACCTCAATCGTGAACTTCGTCGAAGATGTTGATTGAGAATGAGCAACATGCTCCCCCTGTTCGCATCCAGAAAGAAGAATCAGAAAAAAAGATAAGAAAGAAATCGTCAGTGTTTTATTGATCATAATGTACCTAATGGCTTGTTTAACGTTGCTGTATTGCGCACCATCTTATAGAACTTCGTCTTGTAAGATATAGCGTGGAAGGGTTCACTGAGTTAACCCTTAAGTTGGAAGGTCGATATCCAGTCCATTGAAACAATAGACGCTTTGATAGCAAAGGAGTTCAATGCATTTGTAGGTTGAACAATAGGGAAAGATACCAATATTCACGGAGCTTTGACAATGCCCTCAAAGAAAACAGGCCTCACATCATTTTCAACACACGTTATTTTGTGGATAATAATGCCATGATGAAAGGTGCAAGCGTTGATCGCATATTACATATCCTCAAGACCCAAGGCCCACAGACAGCACAGCAAATAGCCAAACAGCTGTCGATGACCTCTATGGGTGCAAGGCAACATCTCCAGGCATTGGAGCAGGACGGCATGATCTCAACATTTGATCGTGCTGAAAAAAGAGGTCGCCCAAGTCGGTTTTGGCAACTCACACAACAAGGTCATGCTCGATTCCCTGACCGCCATAGCGATTTATCAATTCAATTAATCCAGAATATCAAGGCAACCTTTGGAGAATCCGGTTTAAGCCAAGTGATCCAAAATAGAGAGAAGCAACAACTCAGCCAGTATCAAGCAGCACTGGAGAATTGTCAGAGCATTGATGAAAAAGTCCAATGTCTTGCTAAAATGCGTGCTGATGAAGGTTATATGGCAGAAGTCTTATCGGATGAGAGTGGTTTGTTACTTGTCGAACATCATTGTCCAATCTGTGATGCTGCAACAGCATGTCAAAACTTTTGTCGCTCCGAACTCTCTGTTTTTCAGGCTTGTTTACCTGAGGCAAATGTATCTAGAGTCGATCATATCATCAACGAAGACCATCGCTGTAGTTACCGTATAACGAAGAAGTGACAGCTTCTGCTGCCACTTCTCCTGCCTCGCTTAGAGTAATTCCTGCAATATAGAGACCTCTGTCAGTTCACCATATTGCTTGGTTTTCTCACGCAAGTCGTCCGCTTTTCCGATTAAAACAATCTGTAATCCCTGATTTGGAAAATACGTTTGAATCAAGCGATCAACTTCTTTTTTATTCAGTGATTGAACGCGCTTTTCAAATCCATTGATGTAGCTTTTATCAAAGCCATAGACAAACATGTTTCCGATAAGGGCCGCAAGTTGTGTCGATGTCTCATATTTTGGAGGAAACTGTCCTTGAATATACGCCTTCGCTGAGTCCAAAGTTTTTTGATCAATCCCCTCTTTAAAAAGACGATTGTATGTTTTGAGCATCAGATCCAATGCTTCAAAGGTTGTCGCCGTCTTCGTAAAAGTGGTCATGGCGAAAGAACCACCTAAGTCATATTTTGACCACCGACTGCGAGCACCATAGGTTAACCCAGAGTTCACCCGAAGTTCATCATTCAGCCACGAAGTAAATCGGCCCCCAAGGATGGTATTAATCACCGCAATACCTGTTGCATCTGGGTGGTCAAATGCAATTCCCGGCCCTCCGACTAAGATTTGAGTCTCATGTGCATCTTCTTTATTTACTAATAATACTTTTTGCTTATCTTGAGTGGATTGAAAATGGTTTCTCACCATCAACTTTTGCTTTTGTGCTTCCCAGGATGAAAAGTATTGGTGAATCAACTTCTTCACCTGTGCTATATCAAAATCACCCGAGACAATGACCGCAGAACGATTGGGTTGGTACCACTGTTGATGAAATGCTTTCACTTTCTCAAGATCCAACTGCTCAAGCGACTTCAAGGTGCCATTTAATGGCTTCCCATAAGGATGCTCACCAAAGAGTGATTGTTCAAAATACCCATGCAAGACACGACCTGGATATTGTCGAGCCTGCTTTAGCTTTTCCTTTGTCTTTTCTACAAAATGTTGAAAATCTGGCTTTGCAAAACGAGGTTCACGTATTTGTGTTTTCAATAAGGATAAGACTTCCATGGTGTTTTGCTTCATCGCGGAAATTTGTATCTGAGTACTGTCTTTTGACGCCGAACCCTTTAAATCAGCACCAATGAAGTCCATTCGCTCATCCAAAGTCGCTTTGGTCATCGCTTGTGTACCAAATAGCATTGTTTTGGCAGTCACATTCGCCAGTCCATAGTTCTCACCATCAAGCGCAGAGCCCGCCCGCGTCACAAATAACACATCAATAAGAGGCACTTCCTTTTGCGGCATTAAATAGACTGACAAACCATTTTGAAGCTGGTAATACTCATATTCAGGCAACTCAAATGCGTTGACAGTTTGGCCAAGAAACAGACTTACCGTCACGAAAGTCATGAGTTTTTGAAGAAGCATTTTACTGCGCATATATATCCTCCTTTGGCCCAAGGATCCCAACGGTTTGATTCGACTTTTTGAAATACTGCTTCGCGACGCGTAAGACATCATCAACCGTCACTGCGTTATCAATCTCTGGCTGACGATATAGCGTCCGGTAGTCGCCAACATAGACTTCATAAGTCCCAATCAAATTGGCTTTGCCATTAATCGTTGCCATTTGACGATAATAATCAGCCAGGCGTTGATTTTTCACTTTTTGTAATTCCTGCTCCGTGATCCCTTCTTTTAGAATGAGTTGAATTTCTTCAAGGATCACAGATTCCATTTTCTTCGCTGAAATATCCCCATTGGCCACTGCACTGATAAAAAAGAGATGGGGATCGAGTGATTCATTACGAAATGCATACACAGATGAAGCGATTTTATCTTGCTCAATAAGGCGCTGATATAGTCTGGAACTTTTCCCCTTTCCTAAAATATCTGCCAGTACATTCAAGGCAGGTGTATCCGTATGATTTTCTTCTGGGATGTGGTAAGCCATCATCAAGTTTTCTGATGAAGCAGATGCTTTATGGACATAAAATCGACGCTCACCTTTTTGTTCTGGTTCAATCGTGCGAACAGCTTTAGGCGCGGACTGTGCTGGGATCGGTTCAAAGTATTTCTTGGCTAGTTTTTTCACTTGTTCCAGGGTCACATCACCTGCGATTACAACCACTGCATTATTGGGAGCATAATAAGTTTTGTAATAACTTTTGAGATCATCCATATCCCAGGCTGCGATATCTGAAGCATGCCCAATCACAGGCCAACTGTAAGGATGCGCTCGAAATGCAACCCCCAACATTTCAGTATATAGAAGGCTAAAATTAGAATTTTCCAGTCGTGTTGAGCGCTCAGAAGCAACAACGCCCCGTTCACTCTCGACCATTTTAGGGCCGATACTCAAATGCGCTATCCGATCAGCTTCCAAATCAAAAATTGTTTCCAGTGCCTGCGCAGGAAACCAGTTGGTGTATACCGTGATATCTGCAGTCGTATAGGCGTTATTGCTGCCGCCATTCGCTTCCATCGTTCGGTCAAACATCTTTGGCCCATACTTTTTTGAGCCGTTAAACATCATATGTTCGAAAAAGTGCGACAGCCCTGTTGTCCCTGGCGCTTCATTTCTGGAGCCTACTTTCCAAAAGGTATACATATTGGCATTCGGAATGGAGCCATCCTCAACAACCAAGATTTTCATTCCATTGTTTAATGTAAAGGTCTGCACTTCTTTTTCTGTAAGAACCGCCATCGAATTGAAGGATCGGAACACGAGGAAAAAGAATACACAGGCAAAACCCAACTTGCGCATATTGTACTTCTCTCTATTCGTTAGTTTGCGTTGCATTCTGCCATAACAATACTGCTTGGGAAATGAGCGCCAACCTAGTTTTTCACCCTTTGGTCTGTATTCACCCTTATTCGGTTTGATCCAATACTGGAAAAATGAATTAATTCGAAGAGGATGCGCATTTTCTAAGCGATTAGTCTTCCTTTTCATACCTGCAAACCGCTATAATCCCCAATTATCACTGAGGGCTTCAACCCGATTGCATTTCGACGAGATAGAGTGAGTGCGAAAATTATGATCAAGAAGGTATCTGCGGCACTAGCCATGCTGTGCGTAATCACGTCAGCAAACGCCGTTTCAACGTCTAATGACATGTCTGATGAAGCAATTGCCAAGCGACTTAAGCCAATTGGTTCTGTTCACGTTGCTGGTGCTGCTGCATCGACAGCCAGCGCAAGTGCTGGTGGCACAAGAAGTGGTGAGGAAGTCTACTCCAAAGCATGTATTGCTTGTCACGCAACCGCGGGGATTGGTGCTCCTGTTAAAGGTAATGCTGCGGACTGGGGTCCAAGAAAAGAGAAAGGTTTTGATAGCCTTCTCACGAATGCAATCAATGGTATCAATGCAATGCCACCAAAAGGTACATGTATGGATTGCTCTGATGACGAGATCAAAGCAGCAATCGAGTTCATGCTACAAGGGACTTAATTGCTTCCAAAGCAAAGCCAGCTGTTTTATGGCGTGAGCCGTTATGGTTTCACGCCTTACTTCTTCCTAGAATAGCTTTTCTCGATATGTCACGTAGTCAACGACTCTTCGACCTGCTTCAATTATTACGATGTCATAAATATCCTGTTCCAGCAGAATCACTAGCACAATCTCTTAACGTGAGCACTCGCACCATCTATAGAGATATAGCAACATTGCAGGCACAAGGCGCAGAAATTGAAGGTGCAACCGGGCTTGGATACATCATGAAGCCAACCTTTACGCTTCCTCCGCTGACGCTAACAACAGCAGAGTTGGAAGTCTTAGTGTTAGGTGCAAATTGGATGGCGAAACAAGCAGAAGGGCGGTTTTCTGATGCTGCACAAAATGCGATTGCAAAAATTTCTGCCGTTTTACCAGAATACCACAATATAAAACATCAAGAACAGGTCATGCATATCCCTTCTATCTTGGAAGTGCCGGAATGTCCTCATTTATCTGAGATAACTCAATCCATTCAATCTCAACATAAAGCGAAAATCACCTACCTTGATAAGAAAGATCAGCACACAACGAGAATCATTTGGCCAATACTCATCGGGCTATTTCAACAATGTTATGTTCTCACAGCATGGTGTGAAAATAGGAATGCATTCCGACATTTTCGGCTAGACCGGATACAGCAATACAGCCTAACGCATCAGAAATATCCCTGCCATCGACGTGAACTGCTCAAAGATTGGCGCTCGCAGCAAGGGATCAAAGCAGAAGAGCTCCGCTACTGACAAAAACTGTCATTCATGCAGGCTATTGTAGCCTCCACATTCAAGAAATAAATTGAAGGAGTTATGATGCTTAAGGTTGATTCACTTGTACTTTATGTCAAAGATATTGATGAAAGTTACACGTTCTACAGCCGTGTCTTTGAGGAAGAAGGTCGATACCTTTCACCAACATTCGTTGCTTTTCCTTTGGACATACCAGTCGCTTTAAAGCAAATTGATACAGCCTCTTCTAAACCAGACACATCGGGTGGTGGTACGGAGCTTTCATTTAAGGTGAATGAAACAAGCGCGTTGATGCGAATTTATGAACAATGGAAATCAAAAGGGGTATCATTTCTGCAAGAACCTACGGAGCTCTGTTTCGGCGATACATTTGTTGCGATTGACCCAGACTTTCATCGCATCCGTGTTTCAAAGTTAAATATTGAGTAGTTTGACAATTGGACCTCTAATAGAGGTCCCTCATCAGGGCCTAAACAAACTGTCTATAAAACTTGGCTATCCATTGACCAATAAGCTGTCCATCTGTTTTCATGTCGAGGGAATCTAACCCGGCCCGGTATACATGCTCTGGGATCACCCCCTCTCGCGTTTGGACCAAATCATGTAAATAGGACTTCGTAAACTCGGGATGCCCTTGAATTCCAAGAAAGTGATCACTGATTTGCATCATCGCATTTGGACAGAAAGCATTTCCCATCAAAATGTGACCTTCAGGTGGAAGCTGTGTGACTTGATCTTGGTGGGTGACCATCAAATTGAGTTCTTCCTTCATGGGTGTCATCCAAGGCAACTCTCGTTGAACCATACCGCGTGAAACGCCGATCCCCCAACCTTTGTGGCTTTTTTCGGCATTTCCTCCCAACGCCATTGCAATCACCTGGTGTCCAAAACAGATCCCGACAAAAGGCTTCTTGTTGGTATATAGATCACGAACAAATAGTGTTAACTGATCGATCCAGGCGTGATTTTCATAAGCACTATACTGACTTCCAGTTGCCATATAAGCATCACATTCATCAATATATGCAGGGAGATCACCTTCGGTTACATCATACAAATTGATGGTAAATGACTCATCCATCTCCTTGATAAACCGTGTAAACATCTGTGGGTAATCTCCGTGCTCAGCTTGAAGCTTTTCTTGAATATGATCGCAGACCAGCACGCCAATCTTCATGATTCCAATTCCACCATTATTTAAGCCCCATGGAGGGCATTCAGAAATAGCTTAGTATACTCGGCTTCAGAAAATTGAATAGGGTTCCCACCTGCTGATGGGTCCTGATATGCTTTTTGACCCACTAAGTTAGCTAGCTGATCGTCAAGACCAATGTCAGCGAATGTGTGTGGTATCTCAAGTTGCTGGCGTAATTCAATCACCCACGCATAAAAGCCATCAAAATCTGACGAACTCAGTTGTAAATAGTTGGCTAAGCGCGCAATTGGTTTTTCGATTGCGACTCGATTCGCTTTGAGGACATAAGGCATCAGGACGGCATTCAGCAAACCATGGTGCTTATCATACATCGCACCCAATGCATGCGCTAAAGCATGCATTGCCCCAAGCCCACGCTGGAATGCTGTTGCGCCCATCGAAGAAGCAACGAGCATATTCATTCGTGCCTCTAGGTGATCACCCTGCGCGACAGCAAGCGGTAAGTTTTCCTTCACTAAGCGGATCGCCTCAATGGCAATCCCTTCCGCCATTGGGTGGTAAAAAGGTGCGCACAATGCTTCAAGTGCATGAGACAATGCATCCATCCCTGTTGCAGCGGTGATATGAGGTGGAAGACCAACCGTTAGATTCGGATCGAGGATCACGACATTTGGTAACATGTCAGGATGAAAGATAATGCGTTTGACCTGAGATTTTTCGTCAGTGATCACTGATGCTCTACCAACCTCCGAGCCAGTGCCTGCTGTTGTGGGGACCGCAATTGTTGGTGCGATCCCCTGTGCGTTTACACGAAGCCAGTTATCTCCAACATCTTCAAAGTCCCAAAGCGCTCTATCTTGACCAACCATCAAAGCAATCGCCTTCGCTGCATCCAGCGCAGATCCACCCCCAAAAGCAATCACACCATCATGCCTACCAGCACGAAAAGCTTGGACACCCGCAATCACATTTTCACCGTTCGGATTTGATTTAATATTGGAAAACAAGGAAACACGATGACCCTGCCTTTCACAACGTTGAATCAGCGCTGAAGTCATGGGTAGCTCGGCCAAGCCTGGGTCAGTCACAAAGAGTGGTGCTTGGATCCCAACCATTCGGCAGATATCAGGTAAATCTTTGCTCCGTTCAACACCAACTTTCATCTGTGTTGGATAATTCCAGTTTGCAGTAAATGCGTCCATTATTTCACCTCAGGTTGCTTGACATGAAACGACTTTAGGCGCGTCAAGGCGTCGTAACCATGCTTGGATAAAGTGCACCCTTTTCCAGAGTTCTTCACTCCCGTCCAAGCCAATTCAGGATCAAGATAGTCACACCGATTGATAAAGAAAGTGCCTGTCTGGACTTTCTCCCCTAACTGGATGCCATGCTCAATGTCCCGTGTAAATATACTGGCCGTCAGCCCAAATTCAGAATCATTCATCAATGCAACAGCTTCTTCGTCATTTGCCACTTTCATCACACCAACAACAGGTCCAAAGCTTTCTTCTGTCATCACACGCATTTGATGATCGACATGACTGAGTAGCTGAGGTGCCATATAGGGTGTCCCTGATTCGTCGAAAGGGAATCGCGATGGATCAATGTGTGTGACGGCTCCTTGTGCAACAGCCTCTTTAATTTGTTTCCTGACAAAGTCCGCAGCACTAGCGCGTACCATAGGCCCAAGCGTGACTTCAGGATCATCTGAACGTCCAAGACGATATTCATAAATCAATGCCGTCGCTTTTTCTAAAAACGCCTCATATTGCTTTTCATGAACATAGATCCGCTCAATACCACAGCAAGATTGTCCTGAATTAAAGAAAGCACCGTCAATCACCGTTTCAACCGCTGCATCCAAGTCAGCGTCTTCTCGAATATACGCAGGATCTTTACCACCCAGTTCTAAACCAAGTCCGATAAAACGGCCTGCTGCTGCTTCCTCAACCATTTGACCACCAGGAACCGATCCGGTAAAAGCAACATAATCAACCCTGTAATCCTGGATCATTCGCTGCGTGTTTTCGTGGGAGAGATGCAGATATTGAAAAACGCCTTCCGGCAAGCCCGCCACCTCAAAAGCAGCAGCAAAGCGCTCTGCAACCAATGGGGTCTGTGCTGAGTGTTTAAGGATCACTGAATTTCCAGCCATGATGGCAGGTACAATCGCATTGACTGCCGTCAAATATGGATAGTTCCAAGGTGCGATGATAAAACATGTCCCGATGGGGTCGCGCTTAATATATCGGATAAATCCTGGTTTTTCTTGAAGCTGTATCGGCGCAAGTGCAGACTCGGCCATTTCAATCATGGCATGTGCTCGTTCAGCTAAGCCTGCAACTTCTCCTCGAGCATAGCGGATGGGACGTCCCATCATATGAGCTATTTCTAAGCCAATCTCTTGCGCATGATCTTCCATGTACTTAACCATCTGGCGGCAGATTCTTTTACGCTCTGAAATTTCTGTTTTACCCCAAGAAGATTGGGCTTCGACTGATGTATCAAGTGTGGTGTCAATTTGCTGTTGAGTCGCAAGTGTTCGTTCAACATATACTTGTTGATCAATAGGCGAGATTGTTTTTATTGTCTCTTGCATCACTTCTTTCTCTAAGACTAAGGAGGAACAACGAAACCTCAGTTGTTCCATCAATGCGTTAAATTATTTCGAAGTAGCGATCTAATTCCCAGTCGGAAATATGCTTTCGGTATTCTCGCTCTTCCCACTCTCTCGACGCTGAAAAGTGCTGTACAAATGACTCTCCTAGGTATTCAAGTGCGACTTCAGACTTTTTCAGATTTTGTGCGGCCTCAAAAAGCGTTTTCGGGAGTGATAAATGATCCGCATGAGATTGATCGTAAGCATTGCCCCGGACCTGAGACTCAGGCTCCAGTTGATGTTCAATGCCATATAGCCCTGATGCCAGGGCCGCAGCTAATGCTAAAAACGGATTCGCATCAGCGGCCCCAACACGATACTCCACGCGTTGTGATTTCGGTGAGCCAGGGATCACCCTCAAGGCTGTCGTCCGGTTCTCAACACCCCATGTTGCATGCGTGGGCGCCCAAAACCCAGGAATCAATCGGCTATAACTATTCACAGTTGGGGCGATCATCGACATGAGCTCCGGCATAAACCTCTGTTGCCCAGCAACAAAGTGTCGTTGCAAATCACTCATTTGGTAGGGTTGTTCTTCCTCAAAAAATGCAGAACCGCCATTGTGATGATTAAGGGAAATATGAATATGACCACTTTGCCCCGGCCAATCCGGCGACCACTTCGCCATAAAGGTTGCCATCATGTCATGCTTTTGCGCCCACACTTTGATAAAGGTTTTAAACAATGCCGCCTTATCTGCGGCATTTTGTGCCTTATCAACGGCGATCGCGGCTTCTAATACACCAGGCCCTGTTTCGGTATGGATCCCTTCAATTGGAAAGTCCATGGATTCACCGAGAGCCAATATTTGATGGTATAAATCAGAGTAAACAGAGTTTCGTAGAATGGAATAACCGAAGTAGTCAGGCGTGATTGGACTCAAATCACGAAACCCTTTATCACGCGCACTTTGTGGCGTTTCACGAAAAAGAAAGAACTCATATTCAAAGGCTGCATTGACATCAAAGCCCATGTCTTTTGCACGTTGTATGACGCTGTTTAACACACCACGTGGGCAGAGCGCCGCTGCCTGATCATCGAGCTCAGCCATGAATAACAGCATATCGTTTTCAAATGGCAATGGGCGACAACTGGAAGGAATAATACGAACAGGGGCATCCGGATACCCCGTATGCCAACCTGTATATTTGACGTTGTCATAGAGTTGGTCTTTCACATCCCATCCCAGGATCACATCACAAAAAGCAAACCCTTTTTCTAAAGAAGAAAAGAATTTATCTTTGCTCATATATTTCCCGAGCATCACCCCATCCATATCAAACAATCCAACTTTAACGTGACTTAAGCCCCGTTCATCTACAATTTGTTTCGCGTCAGCGATCGTTTTTACGTCTCTTGGATCCAACATAACTTACCTTCACTTCTCTTGCTCAAGATCAAGCGCATCAGTCGCACGCTGGATCGTATCGAATTCTTCTTCAGGGGCTTGGGCAACGAGGTGATGCCGACTATAAAAAGCAAAATATCCAACCAGAATTGCGTAGAAAACCGCAGACCAAATCGCAGCCTCCAGGCTCACGACAAACGTACTGGCAAAAGCAATAATCGCGAGTATGAACGCCAGCCCTGTTGTCTTCACACCGCCTGGAGTTTTATAGGGCCTGTGCATCTCAGGCTCTTTAACACGGAGAATCATGTGAGAGAGCATCATCAGTGCATAGGAAATGGTCGCCCCAAACACAGCCATCGTGATCATCAAATCCCCCTCCCCTGTCAGCGACAACATGAAGCCAATCGCACCTGGCACCACTAAAGCCATCGTAGGCACCTTTTTCTTTCCAGTAACAGAAAGAAAACGCGGCAAGTAACCCGCTCTAGACAGCGCGAATATTTGACGAGAATAGGCAAAGATGATTGAGAAGAAACTTGCGATCAGGCCGAATAGCCCAATGACATTCACGAAGTTGGCTATATTGGAATTGACACCATATATGGATTCCAACGCACCAACCAAAGGCGCGGGATGATCTTTCATCGCATCCGCTCCAGCAACACCTGGTACGAGAACAAGCACAGATACAGCAAAAAGTATTAGTACAATCATCGCAACGATGATCCCAATCGGCATATCTCGGCTTGGGTTCTCGCTTTCCTCAGCGGCTAATGGAACACCTTCTACAGCCAGAAACAGCCACATCGCAAAAGGTAAAGCTCCCCAAACACCAATCCAACCCTCTGGTAAAAATGTATTCGCACCTGCGGCCTGTGGATTCACCGCGACGGTCAAGAGATTATCAACATCAAAAAATGGGATCATCCCTGTTGCAAATACAACCAGCGCCAACACTGCTACGCAGGTAATCACCATCATAATCTTCAGAGCCTGCCCGACACCAAGCAGATGTAACCCTATGAATAAGGCATAAAAGCTTGCATAAACGATTGGTCCATCCAATCCAATGAGTGAATTGAGGTAGCCCCCGATAAAAATCGCAATCGCAGCTGGTGCAATCGCATACTCGAGAAGAATTGCGGTTCCAGTCAGGAATCCTCCCCAAGGTCCCATCGCTCTTCTTGCAAAACTATATCCACCGCCAGCGGTCGGAATGGATGATGAAAGTTCAGCCAATCCAAACACCATACATAAATACATGCAAGCCATCAGCAAAGTCGCTATGACCATGCCTCCAAAGCCACCTTGTGCGATCCCAAAATTCCATCCTGCAAAGTCACCAGAGATCACATAAGAGACTCCTAAACTTGCTAACAGGACCCAACCAACTGCCCCTTTTTTTAATTGTCGCTGGTTAAAATATTCTGAGGATACGGATTCGTATCCAATCGATGAATTCGATGATGATGAGTCTAATGGCATGGTCTGTCTCCAATGCTTATATCATCACGCACAACGGCAGGAACCAGGACTTCATCCTATGGCGTGTTTCTCAGGAACGTTGAACTGTCGACTATAAAACTTCTTGAATAAGGATTGAATGGGAAGGATAATAATTGAGCAAAAAGTAGTGTGGCTCAATGATTATCCTTCATTAGGATGAGATTTTGTAATAAAGCCGTGAATAGCATAATTTATCTGATGGGTTGTGATACCAGATATACAAGATTGTGCCAGCATATACATCCCCATTGAGACAAGACATAATCCAGCCCACATCAGAAACAATATGTGGCCAGTCAAATATTCAATGAAAAATCCACCAACGACTGGTGCTGACGCCCAGCCAAGTGAATTGAATGAACTTGCTCCAAAATAAGTCCCAAGTAAATGACGTGGAGCAATTTCATCAATCTGTACATTCATCGCAGGAAATAGGATCGACTCCCCTAAGCTAAATATCCAAATAATCATCAGCCAGCCCCAAAATGCTTCAACTGGGTTCAATGCCATCAAGCACATCGCGATAAATAGTCATGCTATACCGAGATAGATCCGTTGTTGCGTGTTCCAAGATTGAGTCACGGACTGAAGTGGAAATTGAAATAGAGCTACCGTCAGAGAATTAAACCCAACCATACAACTAATCAAGAGCGTTAAATCTGAGACATCCGCCTTCGTTAAATATTGAATAAGTGAGCTATCTGATTGAGAGTAAACAAAACTGACGATTACACTACCAAGAATAATCAACAATAAACGACTATCCTGCTTTAAAGCGTGCAGAATATCTAAAAAATAAACTGGGGTTTCTTGTTCGCTTCCAATCGACCTGATTATTCCTTTCATGCTGTAAAAAGTCCAGCATAGTCCGAGGAATAACAAGACGTAGCTTGCCGCAGTAACCAGAAACGTTTCCTGTTTTGCAGAAAGGCCGATTGCAACACCAATGGTCCAACTGCTGCGCCAACATTTGTAAGAAAATATAAAACTTGAAACGCCATACCTCTTGCTTCTGCTAGGGAAACCTCCTGACTTAAAAGTGCTTTGCTAGGCCCACTATAAAGTGCAGTACCAACCGAGCATAGCACAATTGCAACGATATAAGTCATATATGACTCAAAAAATGCAAAGGTGATAAATCCGAAAATACTAAAAACCAGCCCTAAAAGTACCATGAATCGGCACCCGTATTTATCGGCAAGAATTCCAGAAATAAAACCAAGGATGGCTGAAATGAATGTGCCCCCACCCAGAGCTATGCCAATATCCGTGGCTGGAAGTTGATATTCTTTGAGCAAAATAACGGTTAAGAATGGCTAAGCCATATAGTAAGTACCGCGATTAAAAAAGTTACCAGTAAAAATGCCCCATACAAGCGGTGAGTATTGGTAGGCAAGTACCTGTCGGATTGGAAACATCGTTATTTCCTCATATCAGAAGTCCATGATTTCCGATTATATAAAGAAAAAATTTTATGTAAATTGTATGGTTTATTTAAATGTTCGATTGTTGAAATGAATGTCATTAACACACCTTGTTCCTCGAGATAACAAGGTGAATTCATTCTAAGTCATTGGAAGTTGTGACGGATTTAGCTGAGTTAAGCTTTTGCGGTATTGACGTGAAATGGCACACTCGTCGATTGTGATTCATCCACTGTTGATTGAGAGAAGTCCGACTGATGATGCCGATATTCTTCCAGATGGTGTTGTGCTGACATATGGACAAGGCGTTTAAACAAGACTTGATTCTCGGGTTTATCGAGGCTCGTATCAACACCTTCAGGAAACTTCGTCCGAGCGATACAACGAAAAGCCGTATCCAATGCTTGAGCATAAATTTCTATAAATTCACGCTGGTGAATATCAGCTTCATGCTCAAGATCTTGATGTTGAGTTGTTTTCTGTTGAGCAATTTGGGGTCGGCCGAATTCGTCAAACCCTTCAGGACTGAGTAACAAGTGATACTGCCGAACATCTAATTCCAAACCGACAGCCAGTTTATATAACGTGGATGTTGTTGCCTCACTTGAACAACGCAGAAGACGACTGATTTGCGCTTTACTCAAGTCGAACCCATAATCCCGAATAATTTCGCTCAGCTTGGTCGCACTGCGAATACCTTTCGCTCTCATTAAAGCATCGATGTTACGTGCAAGCACAGCAGAAATCGTGGTATCTTCCTGATCGATTTTACATTTCATTGAAATATCCAAAAGATTGATTCCATTTAATTTCTTTTGCTAGTTTTCCCATCATAGAGTCATTTCATATCTGTGACAAACTTTTTTTTCGAATCATAAAAGATTCATGAATTTGTCTGATATCTTCAACCGATTCATATGTGTATTCTTGATAATTGAGACACCGTTTTGAATGGTAGTAAATGCCTGCAGTAATGGAGGGACGATGAATATCGAAGAGATAGCGAGGATGGCTCATGAGATGGACAGAGCTTACCGCAAATCAATGCTCGACTTCTCTTTGCCTCTCTGGGAGTGTACCTCCGAGTCGTATAAAACATCAGCGATTGATCAAGTTGAGTTTCATCTGCAAAACCCAAGTATCGGGCCTGAGACCAAGCATAATCAGTGGCTAAAAAGAAGAGCGCTCGAAGGCTGGTGCTGGGGTCCAGTCAAGGACGAACATAAGAAACAAGATCCAAGAATTATCAGCTTTGCAAAATTACCACCCCATGACCGCGCTCGAGAACATTTATATTATCAGGTCGTTAATTTGACACGGCAAATGACCAAAAATCAAAATTAAATTTAGATTACTTCCATCAATCAACAAAAAGGGGCTTTGCAGCTCCTTTTTTATTGGATCAATTTCAAAAACCTTTCTGATAAATTAATTCTTTATTCTTAAATAATTGAATCAGCTTGCTCTCACTTGTCCTTGTACGTTGATTGTTTCCAATTGTTTCTCTTCTTGATCTTGTTTAAACCACTGGAGGGACTGTTGTAAAGCAACCACCTCTCCAACAATAATCAGCCCAGGAGACCCGACTTCATTGGATTGGATCAGTTGTGACAATTCATTCAAGGTGCCAGATATCACACGTTGGTTATCCCGAGTACCATTTTCCACAATTGCAACAGGTGTCTCCTTCGCACGCCCATGAGTAATGAGCTGTTGCTGGATCACTTCGGCATGTAGCAACCCCATATAAATCACCAAGGTCTGGTTTGATTGAGCAAGGGCTTGCCAATCTGTTGCTTCGCTATCATACTTGCGGTGCCCTGTTACAATATGTACATGCTGTGCATGATCTCGATGTGTCAGTGGGATCCCAGCATAGGCACTACAGCCAGATGCAGCGGTGATCCCAGGCACAATTGAAAAAGCGACACCTTGTTGATGAAGGATCTCCGCTTCTTCACCACCTCGTCCAAAAATAAAGGGATCTCCACCTTTTAAACGGCAAACCACTTTACCTTCTTTTGCTAAATCAACCAGGATCTGATTAATTTCTTTTTGGGGTACACAGTGATGACCAGCTGTTTTCCCAACTGAAATATAATCAGCATCTTTTCTCGCATAAGCTAATACGGCATCAGAAACCAATCGGTCATGCACAATCACATCCGCAGATTGCATCACTTGTAAGGCCTTCAGTGTTAGAAGTTCAGGATCACCCGGCCCAGCACCAACTAATGCGACATGACCTTTTTTTGGCGCTGGATTTTGCAACTCTGACTCAAGATAAACACGAACATCAGCTTCACGATGATGTTGAAAAGGTGAAAAACGCTGAAAAAAATCTTCCCAAAACCAGCGTCTTGCAGAAAAATGATGAAGTCTCTCTTTTACCTTCACGCGATATTCGCCAGCCAATGTTCCCAGCTGCCCCAAACTCTGAGGTAACCAAGTTTCCAGCTGCTGTTTTATTTTTCGCACCAACACTGGTGCTTTTCCTGCACTGGAAATGGCAATCATGATTGGCGAACGATCAACAACAGCTGGAAAAATCGCACTACTTCGTTTGAGGTCATCCACCGTCGTCACAAAAATTCGTCGCTGTGTCGCCGCTTGATACACTGCCGTATTGACTTGTGGATCATCCGTTGCAGATACGACAAGGTACTGATGGTCAAGGTAATACGGGTGAAATTCATTTTCTATGTATCGAATCGAATCATTCGTTGACAATTCCCCAAATAAGGAATGGAAAGATGGTGAAACGACTGTGAGTTGTGCACCTGCCTTTTTCAAAGCTGTGACTTTACGATAAGCGACTTCACCACCACCAACAACCAGCACTGGCTTTCTTTTTAAGTTGAGAAATATCGGAAAAAATTCCATCGGCTTATATCCCATCCCCGTCGGTATGTAATCCACATTCACGCTGTAGTCCAAAGAACCGCGTCTCTTCCTCCGACATACCCGCTTCCAGTTTTCGGGTTGTATGCACATCGCCGACAGAAACATATCCCTGATCCCAAAGCGGATGGTAAGGCAAATCATTGTCTTCTAGGTAGTAATGCACATCGCGATTATCCCAATCAAGAATTGGATAAACTTTGATAGCACCATGACTGATTTCAACAAATGGTTTGTCTTGTCGTGTGGAAGACTGGCTACGACGAAGCCCAGAGAACCAAGTTTGCGCTTCAAGCTCAGATAAAGCGCGGCGCATTGGTTCCACCTTATTTTGCTGGTTGTATGCTTTAATACCGGCTTCACCCTGAAGCCAGCGCTGTCCATGGACAGCTTCTTGCCAGGCTGGCGACTGAACTGCACGATATGTATGAAGATTCAACGCCAGACGCTCAGTCAAACTTTCAATAAATTGGTATGTTTCTGGAAACAAATAGCCTGTATCTGTCAAAACAACAGGGATCTCTTGATTGGTTTGTGTCATCAAATGCAACATCACTGCGGCCTGGATCCCGAAACTGGATGACACAATGGGGTTCGCTGGCAAATGTGCTAGCGACCATACGATCCGTTCTTGCGCAGAAAGTGGACTGAATAATTCATTGATCTGTAAAAGAGCTTGCTGTTGCTCGGTCGCATCAAACGATAAAATAGCATGATAATCACCCATGAAATTCCCTCCCATCGATCACCGCTTTCACAACGCCTGTACGAACCAAGAAATCTCCGAACGCTTCATCCCGTTGCTTTTGTTTGGCAAAATCCGCAACAAGTGGTTCAAGTGCTGCTAGGATCTCCTGTTCACCGATATTTTCACGGTAGAGTTGGTTCAAGCGAGAGCCCAAGTGACTGCCACCTAAATAAAAATTGTATTTTCCAGGCCCTTTGCCCACAAAACCGATCTCTGCCAAATAAGGGCGGGCACATCCATTTGGGCACCCCGTCATTCGGGTGACGACTGGTTGCTGTGCAAGCCCATTTGCCGCAAAGATAGACTCGATTTTATCAATGAGACTTGGCAAGTACCTTTCTGATTCCGCCATGGCCAGTGCACATGTTGGAAATGCGACACAAGCCATTGCATTTTGTCGGATGGGAGTGAGATCTTCACGCCAAAGCCCATATTCACGGGCCATTGCCGCAATCTTGTCTTTTTCTGACTCTGGTACATTGGCAATAATAATGTTTTGTGTTGCCGTCATCCGAAAATCCCCTTGGTGGACCTTCGCAATTTCTCTTAAGCCAGTTTTTAGTTGCCGTTTTGGCGTATCAACCAGTCGGCCATTTTCAATATAAAGCGTCAGATGCCAGCGACTATCAATTCCCTTCACCCATCCATAACGATCTGAGTTTTGTGTGAATGTATAGTCCCGTTCTTTGCCGAAGATCACCCCGCTTCGCTTTTCTACTTCTTGCTTCAATGCGTCTAGTCCAACGCGATCAACCGTATATTTTAATCGTGCATGTTTCCGGCTTTCTCGATTTCCCCAATCCCGTTGGGTTGTCACGACGGCTTCAGCGACTTTTAACGTTTCTTCTGGAGAAATAAAACCAAGCGTTTTTGCCAACTGAGGATAAGTTGTGACATCGCCATGCGTCATCCCCATACCACCACCGACCGTAACGTTAAATCCAATCAGTTTTCCGTTTTCCGCAATCGCGATAAACCCGAGATCGTTTGCAAATACATCCACGTCATTATGTGGTGGGATCGCAACTGCGGTTTTGAACTTTCGAGGTAGATAGTGCTTGCCATAAACAGGTTCCTGCTCATCCTGGTTACCTGCAACAACTTCACCATCGAGCCATATTTCATAGTAGGCTTTGGTTTGTGGGAGCAAGTGCTCAGAAATCTTCACGGCCCAGTCATACGCATCAGCATGAAGCTCACTTTCCACTGGATTGGTATTACACAACACATTTCGATTTACATCACCACAGGCTGCCAGTGAGTCAAGCATGACCGCATTGATCCCTTGGATGAGAGGCTTTACATCACTTTTTAATATGCCGTGATATTGGAAAGTTTGCCGGGTTGTGAGTCGTAACGAGCCATAAACCGTATGCTCATCTGCAATCTTATCAATCGCCAACCATTGCTTCGGTGTTGCAACACCACCCGGCACGCGCGCTCGGAGCATAAAGCTATAAAGTGGCTCGAGTTTTTGATCTTTGCGCTCCTTGCGTAAGTCCCGATCATCCTGTTGGTAGAATCCATGAAATTTCGTCAGTTGGGTATCGTCTTCAGGTAATGCTCCCGTAATAGGATCTTTGAGTCCCTCAACAATGGTGCCTCGTAAATAATTACTTCTATCTTTGATCCCTTCATTGGCTGCTTTCTGGCTCATTAGTAGACATCTCTCAAATAACGTTGTTCTTCACGAAGCGTTTCCAGAAACCCTTCCGCCTGTTCTACATTCATTTGCCCTTCTTGCACGATAATCTCGATAAGTGCTTGGTGGACATCTTTTGCCATTCTGCTCGCATCACCACACACATAAACCGCAGCGCCAGATTGGAGCCAGGCATATACATCTGCTGCTTGAGATTTGAGTCTGTGTTGCACATAGATTTTTTCTTGTTGATCACGCGAGAATGCCAAGTCAATGCGATTCAGGATCCCACGGTTGAGATAATCCTGAATTTCTACCTGATACAAAAAATCCTGAGTAAAATGCGGATTGCCAAAGAACAACCACATATCACCAGAAAATTCGCCCGCATCCTTTTCCTGCAAAAACGCTCGAAATGGCGCAATCCCCGTACCAGGTCCAATCATGATCACTTTTCTTTCAGGATCTTGCGGCAGTCGAAAATGACTGTTTGGCTCAATATAAATTGGAAGTTGATCACCCGATTCGACTCGTTTACCCAAAAACCCTGATGCCCCACCGAAATGCGCAGAGCCAAAGGCTTCATAAGAAACAAGCGCAAGCGTCAAATGAACTTCGTCATCCGCTTCCTTTTGGCTGGAGGCAATCGAGTACAAACGAGGTGTTAAAGGACGCAGGCAATCCACGAATGCTTGTGCCGATATTTTTCCTGGATAGGCTTGGACAATATCAATAATTTGTCGCTCTGCGAGAAATGCGCGTAAAGCGGTTTTATCTTCAGCGAGTTGCGCCAAAACTTCACTCTCAATCGCTGCGGCATAAGCTGCAACAAATTGCGGATAACTTTGCGTAAGCTCTAGCTTTTCCTGAAGCAACTTCGCAATTGTGTATGTGTCTTCTTTCCACTGAACCAATGTCTCCTTGGATATCTCCAGAATATTCAGGAGCGCTGAAATCAGTGTTGGATCATTTTGAAAATAAACCCCGAGTGCATCGCCAACTTGGTATTGGATGTCCTGGGGATCAATCGATAGCTCTATATGATGAATTTCTTTGACACTATCCCGGCCCGTGATCCGTTGCACCTGGAGTACCTCAGCCAAATAAGGGGATTGTTTGGAATAGTTTGATGTAAATGCTTCGACTTGATCTTTAGGTTGCAACTGAACGACGTTAGAAGTACTGGAAGCATGCTCAAAGATTGGCTGTAGTTTTTCCTGTATTTGTGTTTCCCACTTCGTAGCTTCACTTTCATAGTCAACATCTAAATCAACGCGATGAAATAAACGGGTCGCCCCTAGATTGGCAAGCTGGTTATCAAAATCCTCGCCAGCCTTACAGAAAAATTCATAACTACTATCGCCCAACGCAAGGACTGCATAATTCAAGTGACTTAAATCTGGTGCTTTTTTACTAAAAATAAATCGATGTAGCGTTAGCGCATCCTCTGGCGGTTCCCCTTCTCCATGGGTGCTCATAATCAACACCAAATGCGTGATTTTTTTTAGCTGATTTGGTTTCACATCCGCAATGCTTTTCAAGTGTACCTGCCACCCCAAACTTTGCATCTTGGATACAACTGATTGAGCAATCGCTTTACCGTTACCCGTTTGCGAACCATAGAGTACAATCAGCTCTGTACTCGAAGTAGGTTGATTGATTTGCTGGCCAACAGTGGTTGGATTGTCTTGTTGGCTGCTCGCAGCTAGGTATCCACTGACCCAAGCTTGCTGTAGCGGAGATAACTCTTTTACAAACTGTTGTAATTTATCCACTTGTTCATTTGAAAGTGGTAGCGCTTGTGCCGCGCCTGATTGAAGAAACATAACGCAATTTGATCCCATCCATCCTGACATGTGTGACAAGATTAGGGGTAATTTTTAATTTCATGAAAGAATAGATATATATTTTTTATTCCATTCTGTTATTAAAGACGATTTCTTGATGTGTCTTAGTGATTGGTTTTGTTCTTTATTCTGCTACACTTAGCCGAGTTGGGCGCCTTTGCCTGAGCAATATGATGAAGCCAGTCTGTGTATTTCATCAAAGGACATGGGGTAAACAATCAACCCCAAAGAAATAATAAGAACAATACGGCTAGAGACGATTCTGATGGGTGGCAAGTATTTTGACTGTCCTCAAACCAAAAAAATTCATAAGTTACAGAAACTGGTAAAAAACTATCGCCATTTGAAGGTTGTCCAAACAGCCCTCCTTCAAATTTCAGAACTTGCCAGTTCAGTCACGGATTTATCCAAACTCTACATTGAGCTACATCAAGTTCTCAAAAAGCTTCTGCACGCCGATAATTTCTATATTGCGCTTTATGACCCAGATCGATACCGTCTTTCGATTCGTTATATGGAAGATGAATATGACAGTTTTACAGCACAAGAACTTGATGCCATTGAACTCAATAACAGTATCACCGAGTTTATCTATAAAAATAACCGCCCACTGCTTTGCGCGAAAAACGAATATAAGGCAATGGCCGAGCAAGGACTTTTCATCAATCGCGGTGCCTTATGTGAACAATGGATGGGAGTACCTCTGCATCGGGATTCTGTGGTCATTGGCGTTGTTGCCATTCAAACCTACGATGAAAATCGAATATACAGCCTCCAAGAATTAAGACTTTTTACTCATTTATCGCTCCATTTATCCAATGCAATTGCGCGGGTGAGTCGTCGAGAGTGGCTTGAGCGCGAAATCTTAAAAAGAACCTCTCAATTACAGCAAAGTTATGACGAGTTAGCCGATCGGATCCAAGAAGCCGAGCAATCCCGTCAAGTGCAACAAGCTTTATTCGAAATTTCAGAACTGACAGCATCCGGTATGGATATGTATTCTTTCTACCAAAGCCTGCATCATATCCTCAAAACCCTCATCGTAGCAGACAACTTCTACATCGCTTTAATGACTGATAGTAAAAATGCGCTGACTTTTCCTTATTATGTCGATCAATACACCTCTAAAGGTGAGAAACGTTCGCTCGGATTAGGGTTCACCGAATATGTGATCCGAACAAAAGAAGCACAGCTCATTGATGAGGAACGTGCAAAACAGCTGATTCATCAGGGAGAAATTGTTCGCCAAACCAAATACCGGAAACAACACACAACATCTTGGTTAGGCGCACCATTATTCTCTGATAATGAAGTGATTGGTGTGATCACGATCCAGAGTTACACGGTACACCGTTACACACAAGATGATCTCAAGCTACTGACTTATGTCTCACACCATATCGCTGTCGCAATCGCCAGACTTTTGTCGCAAAAAGCGCTGAGAGAAAGTTATGATTTACTTGAGGATAAAGTGCGCAAAAGAACCTTTGACCTGCGCAAAGCGAATCAGTCCCTCCTAAACGAAATTGAACAACGAAAGGAAGTTGAGGAAAAGCTGTACTTTGAAGCTAATCATGATCCGCTGACAGGCCTGCCAAATCGAGCGTGTTTGATCCAACGGATTGAGTCCGCAATGCGTTATTATGCCAACGAAACCGAATTAAGTTTTGCACTGCTATTTATTGATTTGGACCGATTTAAGTGTATCAATGATCAACTTGGTCATCAGGCTGGCGATGTTTTTTTGATTCAGGCAGCCAAACGCATTAGCCACTGTATTCGAGGAAAGGATATCGTTGCGCGATTTGGCGGAGATGAGTTTGTGCTATTACTTAATGATATTGCACATATCTCCCAAGCCGAAGAAATTGCACAACGGATCATCGACCAGGTGTCTAAACCATTCTTTATTGACAACGAACAGGCTCACTCCGGTGCAAGTATTGGCATCGCGTGCTATCAGACACAACACACCAGTTATGATGATGTGATGCGAGATGCGGATGAGGCGATGTATCAAGCCAAAAGACAAGGCCGTTCAAGGTACGTCATTTTTGATCAAAACAATACCCATCAGGCGCGTTCCAAGTCCTTGAAGACCAAGTTCCGAGAGCGAATTGCTGAGCTGAAAACTTCTAATATTCTAGACCCAACGATTCGTCAAGTCTTTGGTAAAATGATCGAAAACACTTGGGATGAGCATATCGAACCTGCTGATCTGGCTATGATCCAACGCCATCATTTAGATATGAAGTTCGATAAACTCCTACTCAGTAAAATTCGAGGAGAATGGATAGCCCAAAGCGATGCATTGTACTTTGTCACTGTCAGCGTGAAGCATTTAATTCAGGAAAAATCTCTTTATCGGCTATGTAAACAACTGCGGCGCTTTCCAAAACACCGTTTATGTCTTTGTTTTAATGAACCAGAGCTTATGGGTATTGACGTCAAGATACTGACAAAAGCGATGCACCGCTTTCATTCGAATGGCGTTTTTTGTGCCATCTCTGATTTTGGACATTCAGGTGGCAACCTACTTTATGCGCTTCAGTCCCCGATTGACTTTGTACTCATTGACCCCAAACTCGCGATAGATAAAGTGTATGCCCTCACGAATGCACTTTTTGCAATCTCAGGACAGTTCCACTTTTCGGTCGTGACACACCCAGAAATTGCGGATTCTGCGCCGAGCGATCATGATTGGTTATATTATCAGCAAAAAATACCACCAACAGATAAAACCAATTTTGAGCTCGACCCTTTGGGCGTAGAACAGTCTCAACCGGAAGAAACTGTTTAGCCCTTCAACATCGCTCTTAAGTTTGCAATCTGCGCTTGCCCCTTTTGCATGCGCTGTTGTGGTGTATCGGGCTTTCGCTTTTGTTCCCAGTCCAAATCTTCTTGGGGTAACTCATAGAGGAATCGGCTTGGTTCTGGCTTCATAACCTCACCAAATTGACGCCTTTCCTTTGTATGGACAAAAGCTAATTCACGCTGTGCCCGCGTGATCCCCACATAAGCAAGTCGACGTTCTTCTTCCACATTATCTTCATCAATGCTGGATTGGTGTGGTAACAAACCTTCTTCCATCCCAATAATGTAAACATAAGGAAACTCCAGGCCCTTACTCGCATGGAGCGTCATCAGTTGTACCTGATCGCCTTCTTCTTCATCTTCCTGACGTTCCATCATATCCCTCAACATTAACTTATTCACCGTATCAGCAAGACTCAGCGCTGCTCTCTCTTCATCTCCGCGAAGCATATCTGTGACCCAACTCAAAAGTTCTGATACATTTTTAAGACGCATTTCTGCGGCTTTAGGGCTTGGGCTTGTCTCATATATCCAAGATTCATACTGGATCGTGTTGAGTAAACCGCGCACAGCTTCTACAGGTTCTGCACGTTTTGCTTCATCAGAAATATCAACCATCCAATGGGTAAATTCCTGAATCGACCCAAGTGTCTTGGCATTTACTTGATTCGCAAGTTCATGAGAAAAGCAGGCGTCAAACAAACTACAATCACGTGCCTTTGCAATGGCCCCAATTTTTTGGAGCGTTGTCATGCCAATTGCTCGTTTTGGCACATTAATGATACGCAAGAAGGCATTATCATCATCTTGATTCACAATAAGCCTTAAGTAAGCCATGATATCTTTGACTTCTGCGCGGTCAAAGAAAGAAAGTCCCCCATTGATGGCGTAGGGGATCCGGTTGGTCATGAGGGACTTTTCGATGAGTCGAGACTGGTGGTTACTTCGATATAAAATCGCATAATCGCCATAACAACTGCCATTCATAAACTTGTGACTCATCAGCTCTGCGACGACTTTTTCAGCTTCATATTCTTCATTTTTTGCAGTCAACACGCGGAGCGGCACACCAAATGGCAGTTCACTAAAAAGTTTTTTATCAAACAAGTGTGGATTGTTGGCGATCAGAATATTCGCAGCGTTGAGAATTCGACCCGCAGAACGGTAATTTTGCTCAAGCTTGATTAAGCGTAACTGAGGAAAATCCTGTTGAAGCAAATGCAGGTTTTGAGGTTGTGCCCCACGCCAGGAATAAATCGACTGGTCATCATCGCCAACCACTGTAAATTTCGCACGATCGCCGACAAGTAATTTTACCAGTGCATATTGGCTGGTATTGGTATCTTGGTATTCATCCACCAACAAATAACGGATCTTGACCTGCCACTTTTCACGGACGGCTTCATTTTTCTGTAATAGTTCTGTCGGCAGGCGGATCAAGTCATCAAAATCCAGCGCATTATATGCCAATAATTGCTGGGCATAACGCTGATAACACTGGGCTGCAATCTGCTCGAACTCACTGGTCACTTCGAATACCGCTTGCTGAGGCTGGATCATCTCATTTTTCCAATTGGAAATCCGATGCTGAACTTGACGGATCAAGTCTTTATCCTCTTTCAACAAATCTGACGTGAGATCTTTCATCAAATTAAAACAATCTTGATCGTCAAACAGCGTAAAGTTCGCCTTCATACCTAATGCAGCATACTCTTTCTTAATGATATTCAGCCCAAGAGTATGGAAAGTCGACACCATCAATCCACGACATTCTTTTCTTCCTAGCGTCGCTCGAACACGTTCACGCATTTCCTTTGCAGCTTTATTGGTGAACGTCACCGCTGCTATCCGATTGGCTTTAATACCACATTGCTGAACAAGATACGCAATCTTGTTGGTGATCACCCGTGTCTTTCCACTTCCCGCACCAGCCAATACAAGACACGGGCCTTGAACATAAGTCACAGCTTCATTTTGGCGGGGGTTGAGTTTCATAACGACCTTCTGATGAATTGATGATGCAGCGCAATAGTGTAACGAATTCTCGCGCTCGTGAACACGACCAAATCTTTTTCTCTTTGGAAAGCCTGTTCTGCCTATTAAAAAATCACGTACAATAGAAGAAGAACAGACCTTTTAACGGGTTCATTTTGACTGAAGGATAGTGATCCATGCTCAACCCCAAAAAACTGGAAGAAATTGCCAAACAAGTTTCTGACTCTTTACCTTCTGGCCTCAAACAAGCTGCGAATGATGTGGAGACAAAAACAAAGCAAGTCTTGCAACAAAAGCTGGCACAGCTTGATTTTGTATCCCGTGAAGAATTTGACATTCAACTCAAAGTCCTTCAACGCACACGTGAACATTTACATGCACTGGAACAAAAAGTCGAAGCGTTAGAGCAGCAGCTCCTTGATAAAAAAGAAAAGTCTGACGACCAAGATGAATAACTGATCCGATGCCTCTCTGATCAAGTCACAGAGGCATCATTTTGCCAACCTAAAACAAGGATAAAAATATCCCATCTTCAAACACAACTCCAGGGATCCTGCGGATGGTGATCACATCCCCAATCTTGAAATCTCCTACATACAAACCGCCGTTATAATTTCGACCATCTCGAGTCATCTTGAGACAAGCCATAGGGTACGTGCAAATATCAAAATGTGTTTTGTTCAATTCTTGTCGTTGATTCATTCGATACACAGTTTCGCCCGTGCGAATCGATACGGCGTCGTCCTGAGAACCATTTTGGAATAACCAGAACGTACTTGATTTTGCCCCTTTTAATGTTGAAGTCAGAGCAATCCGTGTATCCATCGTTGTACTTTGTTGCGGTAATTGGCTATTCAGTGCTTTGTCAACCAAGCTATATTGGATTTTGTAATCACTATCCATGGTTAGCTGTCCATCCAGCCTTATGTCATCAAAGCGAAATTCTCTAGCGTCTGTCTGGCCGCGTGTCAATCCAAAGAGCTTCATTTGACCATCAAAGCCATCGATTTGGTTTTCCAATTTGATGCCGCTTGTAAGCCAGAACTTTAAGTTATTTGCATCAACGATAGGATCCGAAATCGGAGAATAATTGAAATGAACCAGCATTTCCTGCGTATCGAGTGTGATTTTGCTGCCATTTTCTTCAAATGTACCCTCAATCACAAAATTGAGAAAAGAGGTTGAAGATGCAGACAGTTTAAAAGATGCCATTCGCATATAGAGATCAACAATTGTGCCGGAATGCGACCCTGTGACAAGCCAAGTGGATTGATCCGCATTAAAAGAAATACGCAACTGATCTTGGGTATAAACACCAGAATCCGTTGTAAAAGGCGGGTAATCCTTCGCGATAATGGATAGAACATTTCCCAAAACCCTCGCCAGCGATACCATATTCTCATCCAGTAGTTTTTTGGTCCGCTCAACCCGCTGATCCACATCTGTTGTCAGCGCATTCAACTGCGTCACACCAATAATATCTCTCATACCAGATAAGATATCTTTACCAAATGGTGTTGTTTTTTGCTCGGTGAGGTTCATCTCCAGTTTGACAGGGTGCGTTGAAGTTTGTAGCCAGTTTCTGGCACGAGACAACCCCGATAACTGTGGCTCTTTCATATGCTTTGTGAGATTTTCATATCGGTTATAGAGTGCCAGATAATCCAATGCTATTTGCTGAATCGATTGTAGCCCTTCAACTTGATTGTCCATGATTGCCGCGCGGACAGCGTCGCTCAGTTTTTCCAAGCCAATTGCGGAGTCATCACCACGCGCAAGGAACACAGCCGTGGCAAACGCACGATGAAGCCATAATTCTGCAGCACGTCTTGTCGGATCCATAGATAAACGCATCAGCCCTTGATCAAACCCCCACATGGAGCCAAACCGATAATCCAAATCATCCAGTGATGGAAATGCCTCACCTTTCTCTTCGGATTCTAACTTGAGCGATTCATACACCTGTGTCAGTGCTTCGGTCAAAATCGATAACGTTCCGTGGTTTTCGCCTGTTACTATCTTCAAAGAGCCGCGTGTCTTCAGTTTAAATTTCACCACTTCAAACTGGTCAATTCTGCTGTTGTTATTCACATCAATGACATCGAACTGATCGACAGTACCACAACCTTCTTCCCAAGGACAAAATAAGGAGTATACAGCTTCATCGAGTGACAGTTCTGCTCGCGAATAAAGTGGTGCGTCGACCTGCAAGTCGGCTTGACTGAGCAAGATAGATTGCCCTGACGAAGACTTGAGCGTCACTGCTTCTGTCGCTTCACTCAGCTCCGGGATAAGAGACACCTGGACACTTGGGACTTGCCGAGATGTCTGCACTGACGATTCACCTGATCCATTGTCATCCCCCTGACACCCAGCAAGGCAAAAAGAGATGAAGTAAAAGATGATGGTTTTAAACTTATCCATAATAGTCACCATGCGATTTTCCAGCCCAATGAAAGTCCTGTATGAAAAGAATTCCCAGTATCAAAGTCATCCGTCATGTAACGCAAATAAATCACAGGATGCTCAATGCCAATGTGGAGGGTTTTGGACTTGGTCTGATAGCCAAACATCAGTTCAAATTCCTGCCAGAACTTCCAATAGCCCAACCCACGGAAAAATACATCTTTCTCGTAGCCCAGTGTAAAGAACTGTCCACGAAGTGACTTTGAGTGAACATATTCCACCCCTGCGTCATATCGCATGGGTAACTTCAACGTATGATCTTTTTCGTTGCCATTGAGATGAGTAAATAAGGTGATTGTTGGAAATGTCTCAATGCCACCTGTCTCAGTTTCTCTGACGGTCGATTTTGCGGTCTGCCCTTGCGCAAAAGGAGAAGATTTAAATTTCACCCGATGGATCAAATCTTTTAAATGAAGTGATACTTTCCAGGATGAATCTATCCACCACTCCCCAAGCAAGTCAATTGCATAGCCACGCCCGGTTGGCCGTTGTTGGATCGGGAGCGCTTTAAATAAAATATCCCAGGAGAAGAAGTAATCGACATTCAGCTGCCCAGTTCGGTTTTGATTATTAATGGTGCCATCTACATTCCCATCCTGATAATGCTTTGAGCCAAGCAGTTGAAGGGTTGGCGTCAACGTCAGTCCATCCATGATGGTATATCGATAGCGGTAATACATGCCATGGGAAGTCGAATTACGAGCGCGTAAGCGATAGCGATAATCTCGATCTTCAAACGGGCGGTTATTTTTTTCTGTATGGGTAAATAAAGCCGTATCCGAATCAAAGTCCAGTGTATAGTCATAGCGAGAGATCGTGCCAATTTCGTGCTCATTCCACCCTACTCCAAATTCAAATCGGTTGTGGGTAAATGCACTGTCTCCTGGCTCATATGGCTTATCCCAGTCATCCAAAAATGCCTCGAAGGGTTGAGACTCAGTGTATATTTCAGCTGTGAGCGATGAGCGAACATGATAGGTGTGCGCCTGAGTAAAAAAAGAAGCGCAGCATGTACTGCATAAAACAGACCAAATAATGTGCCGCATCCTTGAGTTCCCTAAAGAGTCTGATGGTGCCCGAACGACCTCGGTTCGAGATACTTTTTATGAAATAACGACGAGTTTTAGGCAAAAAAAGAGGCGACATACGCCGCCTCTTTTTCTAACCCGATTGTTTAGCGAGTGGTGAATACATCCATCGCCATCACAAGCGTCTGACTGATTGAAGAGAATGAAATTTCAAGATTACCAGACGTCGTACTTTCAGCAAACGTGCCCACACTCGTGTCACGATATTTCACTGTACCTGTCACTGTTCTTGAAGTACCTTCTTCCATCATATAGTCTGCGACAAAGGTTTGATCACCTTCGGTTGTTGAATCAACATCCATAATGGTAATCGTGCCTTTATCAATATCACCTTCTGCACCTGAAGAAAGCGTCACGTCTTTCTTATACCAACCATCCATCATCAGCGTCGCGCTCATCTCATTTGATGAGTCACTCTTATCTGTGATTTTACCCATCGCGCTGACATACGCTTCTGAGTTGTTTTGACCAAGGTGCTGAACCACAGCGTCATCAACCATCTTCGTCGCAGTTATACTAGAATCATCACCACGGTCGGCATAGTCAAAGCGTGTGAAGTTCGCGCTCTTGACTTGGGCAGATTGGCCGATGCCACTTGCATTGGTGATGGTGCCATCATAAATGACGACCGCACAAGAACCCTTCGGCTTCGCTGTATCTGCAATCATCTTGGTTGGATCCGCAATCACCGCGTCCATCGCAGTCTTACATTCTGCAAGCGCTGCTGTGACACCAGCGGCAGTTGTTAGGTCATTTTCATTTTTGACCATAAACTTCACGCCGTCAGCCACTGGAGGATTTAAGGTTGCTGAGAAAGCAAAGTTCACTTGTGTTGTTGCAAGTCCAGCGCGTGATGTAGTACCAGAGATTTCACCAACCATATGCAACTTACGAATTGTTGCATTGGCTTTATCACGCATTTCCATATTGAATGCGCCATCGTACTTGTACTCCCAACCAGAAACTGTCGTTGAGTCTGCATATGCACCATTGGTGGAACCAGCATTAGCAGCCTCACGGAAGACATCGACCATCTGATCCGTAACGCTCTTCGACTCAAGCAACGCACCTTGTGATAAGAGCTTGGTGTTATTCAGAATCTTCGTCTGCTCTTCACTCACTTCCGCACGTGCTTTGGTGAGTAGGGCGTCAAGCTTCGTTTGGTTCTCTTTCGCAGTTGAATCTGCTGAGTTTGCTGCTGTAACGGCTGCGTCAGCATCAGCAACAAGTGTCGTTGCTGCTTCATTTCCTGGATTAGCAGCGAGTAAAGCATCCGCAGCCTCTTTCGCCGCATTTGCTGCTGTCACAGCATCTGAAGCATCTGAAACGGCACTATCTACTTCTGTTTTAACAGCTGTAGCCTTCTGATCAAATGTCAAAGCTGCCGCGATAGTCGTAATACCTGAGCTGAGCGTCTCTGTTTCAGTCACAGCTGTTGATGCTGCTGTATTCTTCGTATCAAGCGCTTTATTTAATGATTCAGAGCTATCTATTAAGGTAATTGTATTATCTAATTGATCACCATCACCAATACCAACTGATGCACCTTTAAATTCATCCAATGTTGTCTTGTAACCAGCAACTTTTTCCATGGTTGCTTTCACCGCAGTTTGGAGAGTGTTTAAGCTCGACTCGAGAGTAGTTAACGTTGAGTTACCAGTAACAGATACTTTTAGAATATTCACCTGCATAATCATTGTTTCGACTTTCTTGTTTAAGTCTTCAACAATTTTTGTAAGATTAATAGGTGTTCTAGAGTCCGTTTCATCTACGCCATCTGCCTGCTCGAAGGCTCCTGTATCAGAATTTACCGTTACGATACTCTTCTGAACAGCTACTGGTGTTAAGGGATTGTCAGCTTCATTACTGAAATAATCCCCAAGAATTCTTATTGCTTCTTGTCTCTTCTCGAGTTCTGCTGCGTCTGATGGGATATCACTGATAACCTGACCTAATCTAAACACATAAGAAAGTGGATGAGCATTAGTAGCTGCAGCTAAATTCGTATGAGCACCATCGACAACTACTTTCCGTGCATTCAAAGCATTAATTAATGGCTCAAAGAGGTTATTAATACCATCTGTATTTGCAGAACAGCTATCTGCATCAGAGCAACCTACTGTTGTAGAAACATCATTATTCTGAGTAGCCAAGTCAGCTGGCGTGAAATTTTCAATCTCTGCAAGTACTTGTTCAAGTAGCGCTTTAATGTCTGCTAAGAACCCCGCTGGGGAACTACCCAACGCATTGCCTAAGTTAGTTTTAGATGTAGCAACCGCAGTATTTAGCTGCTCGAGAAGTGTTTCCCCACTTGCACCATTGATACTACCATCAACAACCAGCGTATTAAGGTCTGTAATCAATTGACCTAGCGTCTTATTATTCGCTGAATCTGCAGCAATTGCCTGTAGTGAAGCAGACATCATTGCTACGGATAGGAATACACTCGAAATCTCAACATCAACTTTATCCATCGCAGCAAGATCCATCACTGCTGCTGAACCTATATTATCAAGCATCGCAAGCAATACTGGATCATCTAGGTTATCAACATCGGTAAGAAGTCCACTAAAGAGTTGTTGAACGATAGTAGTTCCAACTTTCTTTATTGCATCAGCACTTATTGAAACTGCTCCATCATCTTTCTGAGCATCTTTAAGTAGCTTATCGGTAGCCATTTCTGTGTAGATTGAGCAGTTCGCTCGATAAGGGCCAGCCTGAGCCACTCGTGATGCGAAAGATGAATCATCAGTTGAATCGTCAGTTGAATCGTCATCTGCGGCTTCAGGAAGAATGGTGACTGATCTGAGCATAGCCGTGTCGTAGTACCATTCGCCAAACTCAATCACACCATCTGGATCAGGGTTGATATCTTTACCATCCTTATCTTTTATTTCATCCAGTTTTTCTGTATCAGATGAACTACCACCACAACCTTTTTCATCAAGAGAGTCACAACGAATAAGTCCCATTTTCTTTTCTTTATCCGTTGATATTTCAACAACAATCGCGCCTTCAGTGCCCTTAGGTAGCAAGATTGAATAAGCACCATCCACATCTGTTTTAATTGCCTCAGATGCAGTAATTAATTCTTCCATGTGAGTAGACTCAACGGTTGACTCTTTTCCTTTGTCAACTTGCATCGTTTTTACAGATTTCAATTTATCATCAGCAGTTCCTACGGCGACGAAAGGAATTCTCTTTTCTTCTCCCTTATCACTAATTGTCTTAACGACAATCATCCCATCTCGAATTGAACCTTTTACGACTGAACCTAATAGATTGAGTTCTTTGTCAAATTCTACCGTGGATGTTGCGGAAACCTTATCATCGTCGTCAGAACCACAGCCGACAAGGGTTCCAAGAGATAGCGCAACAGCGATAGACAGCGCTTTATACTTAAGTTTTTTCATTGTTTGCTCCGTGGCTTACATGGCCCTACCGCTTAAAAGGGAGTGATTTAGAAAGACATGTGGTTTTAAGAATAGACAAAATTTAGCAATGCGCAGAAATTCTCCAAATTTTTTTTACAGTAAATTCAGTTGATTCCTCGATGAAATAAAAAAACTGGATCCGGCAGAAAATTTTCTTCATTTTTTACTTGCAAATGATAACAATTATCATTACCATTCATCTTGCCCATCCACTTTCGCAGGTAGAAATTTTCTCCTGCGAGACATGCCATCACAAAGCGGCAAGGTGACCAAAGACGTGAACCAAGCCGCTTTATTTTTCCAAGTGCAAACATACCAATGATTAGGGTCTATTGATCTTTCGGACATCCACCCTGTTACAACTGAAGAAGCATCAATCACAGCGTATTGGCTTGTTCAAATGATTGGAAACAGGTAAATAAGATAGGAACTCAGCCTTTCTGAGCTCGGATAAGAATATTTCTAGGAGTGACTTCTGGCGCACAAAATTGCGTGATTTGTGCCTCATAACCTTGATCGGTTAAATACATCGCTCGGTCTAAGATCAGCCAGTACTCCAGCACTTGGCGGAAGGCATGACGTACCAAATCAATTCGCGCACTCACCTGACGGCGTTGTTTGCCTTGCTCAAGATATTGCGCAAAATTGATTTGCTCCGGTATTTGAATAGACTTTTGTTCCGCTGCCCACAGGCAAAAAGCTTCGAATGTATCACTCAACATACTTTTTGGAATCGAAGGAACTGGCAGGTATTGCGTATTTCCTGTTATCTCTCGCTGAAGGACATCAAACCCGAGACGCCACTCAATTTCCTGATGACGCAATCTCTGGATACGCTGCCCGCTGGTCATGGTTTCTTGAAGGGGTAATTTAAGATCATGCTTACGCAACACCAACTTGGAGAAACGACCTTCGATCGACAAAGGTTGGTACTTCTCCATCACCGTTAGATGATAACAACAAGGTGATAAAGAAATCTTGTCTGTATTGGCTAACGCAGCGCTTTGCATAAAACGTATATGCAAGTCACCACAAGCGTGAAGCGCCACTGCATGGTGCTTTTGGGTAAATTCATGAGATTGGCAGGAGTTGAGTACATCTGCACAGACATAGCGCATTGGCAAGTCATACTTGGATGCAAAGCCCTTCCCTTGCTCACACAAGTCCGCATTCCGCTCGATGACGGTAACAGGATTTTCATAATACCAAGAGAGCAAACGTCCTAAATGTCCCTTGCCACCACACCAATCCAGATAAGCTTCACTCTCACCCAATGTCGCAGCCAATTGTGCTATTTGTTGCCACTTTCTGCCTTTGATATGCTGCTTGAAGTGCTCTGGCACTTCCGGTGCTTCATTGGATTGCTGGGGAATGTTTTCGATCAGCTGAAGAACCGTTGGTAAATCTGGAAAGAAAGGTGAAAGGTACGTGTATAATAACGCACGCTCACCATCGATACGGAAGAGTTCCTCGTTAGAAATTGACTTCAGCCATTTGCACAGCGCTGGGTACGCATGCTCCCATGGCAAGCATTGATGCTCAAAAGGCACCAACTGCCAAAATGCGCGATGTGCATATAAGAATTGATCCAGGGCTTGAAACGTCGTTTTCAATGAATACTCTCGAATATTGGATACGAATTAAGTCCGATATTTTAACCAATTTTACGGAGAAGTACGATGACAAATCCATCGTATCAGAAAATCTGGCACGTGATCTCCTTGATCCCAGCAGGTCATGTCGCAAGTTATGGGCAAGTCGCTGACCTCGCTGGCCTGCCTGGGCGTGCAAGATTGGTCGCGAAAGCGCTCCGTGCTGTCCCCAGCGAGATACAATTACCTTGGCATCGTGTGCTGAGAAGCTCTGGCGAAATTGCATTCCCCACAGAATCGAAACATTTTCATCTTCAAAAAGGGCGTTTACAAGAAGAAGGAGTTTGCGTAAACCGTCGCCGAGTCTCCATCCGTGAATTTGGCTGGAAACCCGACCTAGCGACATTGTTGTTTGAGTTGGAAGGTTAATTCTGAGAGCCTTCCTCCACGACAGCCCCAACTTGATGATAAACACTCGGACGTTGATATATCCTCAAATCATAATCTGGCAGCTTCGCAATCAGGTATTCGATGATCTCCGCTTGGATTGCTTCATATTTAATCCATGCTTTCTCTTTACTAAAGCAGTAAATCTCGATGGGTATGCCATAAGCTGTCGGTTGTAATTGGCGGATCATATGTGTCAGTTGCGTGTTCACATTGGTGTTTTCTCTCAAATATGCCTCTGCGAAACGTCGGTATCGCCCGATATTGGTTCCACCATTGGGATCAAGTCGAATGCTATCTGCGTCAATCAGGATATTGCGTTTGATCCGGCGGCCACCAGATTGCTCCATTCCGCGCCAGTTTTTGAATGGCTCACTGGAGAGTGCATAAGTTGGGATAGTGGTGATCGTATTATCCCAGTTTCTTACTTTTACCGTATTCAGATTAATTTCCGTCACTTCGCCATCTGCCCCAAACTTGGTCATCTCTATCCAGTCTCCCTGCTTCACCATCTTCTGGGCAGCAATTTGAATGCTCGCCACAAAACCAAGGATCGTATCTTTGAATACGAGTAACAAAACCGCAGTTAAAGCACCAATACCACTTAACAAGTACGTCGGCGATTTATCAACGATGGCGCTGAGTACCAGAATGCTCGTGACCAGAAAGATCATCAGCTTGACGACCTGAGTCACGCTTTTAATCGGAACGTCCCGTGCAAAACCAAGCCGAGAGTAGCGGATCGCACCAAGATTAATAATGGCGCTCACCATATAGCCCGAGGATATATACAGATACACGAACGAGAACTTTTCGAAGACACCAAAAAAGTTTGGCCAGTCGGAAAACAGTAACTTGCCTGCTGCCAGAACAAATGCAGCCGTTATAAGATGAGAAAAACGCCTCGCAGCCTTCGCAGCAACTCTGTGCCAGCCATGAGATGGTTGTTTCCACCAATGCTGATTGACCAAGTTAACGACTAATGTACTCTGCCAGCGGACGATGAAAAAAACGACCGCGGCAAATACGAGTGTTAAAGCGATGAGGATCAGTAAGGTGTAGGTGCCTGTTTCGCCCTTATGAATGCCCAGCTGGGCTAAGAGGTTGATGATCAGGTCGTTCATGATCTTGTAACTCTTGCTCCAATTTTTGAGTGATATACGCGTCTTTTGCTTCCCAGACAGTATTTAGCCATTGCTGAAACTGCGCTTTGAAAGCTTCATCTTCGAAGTAATCACCAACGATACGATCTGTGACGGGTAGTGTTTCTACCTTCACGATAACTTTCTTTAACTTCCCTTGTAGCAAATCAAAAGTGACGTTCTTTTGATTATGTGGATAGATCAAAGTTACATTGAGTATGGCATCAAACTGCTCTCCCATTGCTGCCAAAGTAAATGCAATACCCCCGGCTTTGGGTTGAAGTAAATGTTTGAATACCGATTTTTGCTTCGTGTGTTTCTCTTCCGTGAATCGTGTTCCTTCAACAAAATTAAGCATGGTCGTCGGGCGATCTTTAAACTTCTGGCATGATGCACGGGTAGTCTCGATATCTTTGCCTTTCAAGTGAGGGTTCTTCTCAAGATATGCTTTGCTATAACGCTTCATAAAGGGCATATCCAAGGCCATACACGCCATCCCGACAAACGGCATGTAGCGAAGTTGCTCTTTCAAGAAGAATTTCGGCTCAGGAATACGATTAACCGCAATATGAGCTGTGACAAAAATATCCAGCCAACTGATATGATTCGAGATCATTAAATACCAGTTTTCACGGCTTAAATTATCATCAATCTCGATTTCCCACTCTAAATCGTTGGTGAGATTCATGATGAGGTAATTTCCAATCGCCCAATAGCGATAAAACTGATGTGCGCGACGACCTAGCATAGCTTTGGCTGTCTTACTTGGGGCCACTACTTGTAATAATGCACATGTCGCTATCAACGTACCATTGACAGCGACATTACCCGCATATAGGCAGAATGAGAGAATAATTAATAACCCAGAGGGTAATATGGACAACATCTTATAATCTCCGCTCTTGAGAAAGCTCTGCGAGCTGTTGATCCTTCCGAGTCCACAGCTCATTGACCCAATCCTGGAATTCTTGTTGATAGGCTTCATCTTCCATGTAATCTCCAATCAACTTTTGCTCAACAGGCATGACACTGACTCGGATTTTTACTTCTTGAACCTTTCCGCATAGATAGTCCCAGAAACTCGGGATCCCTTTCGGGTAGTAAATCGTGACATCCAAAATCTTATTGAGATGTTCACCCATTGCTGACAACACAAAAGCGATGCCACCAGCCCTCGGCTTTAAGAGATACTTAAATTCACTTTTTTGCTGCTCGTGTTTTGCAAGTGTGAATCGCGTACCTTCTAGAAAGTTCATCACAGAGACGGGTTTGCGTTTGTATTTTTCACAAGCACGACGCGTCGTCTCAATGTCCTTTCCTTTCAACTCAGGTTTTTTTTCAATTTGTTGGCGTGAGTATCTTTTCATAAATGGAAAGTCCAACGCCCACCATGCAAGTCCCATCAAAGGAACGAAAATTAATTCCTTCTTCAAAAAGAATTTCAAGAATGGAACACGGTTATTCAGTACTTTTTGTAAAACAAGAATATCAACCCAAGATTGATGGTTCGCAATGACTAAGTACCACTCTTTTGGAGAAAGTTTTTCCAGACCCGTAATATCCCAGTGGATCTTGCTCGTCAACCAAGTGGTGACACCATTCATCGTGATCCAGGCTTTTGCACATGCATCAAGCAAATATGACATCACAGTCTGCCAGCTTTGGATCGGCAAAACTTTAAAAATCGCTAACGCCATCACAGGCATAAACCAAAATATCGTATTTAAAGCATACAACAGCAGACTAATGAAGCCCCGCATGGGAGCCGGTAAAAATCCAAGCATGCACTCATTCCTCAATCAATCGAGTCGTTTTCCCTCACTAACACTAGAGCCTTCAAAATAGGTATAACCTGATAATCCTGCGGAAAGCTCCTTCAAATACAAATCTTTCTTTTCCTGAACAATCGCCAATTTGGCGAGTTGCGTCTGATAAGAACGCATGAGTTCATCCGCATCAAAATGGACGTATCGTAACACATCTTTAACCAAATCGCCCTTTAGACTTTGATCCAAGACATATCCAGTCTCCGTCATGGTTACATGTACCGAGTCCGTATCCCCAAACAGATTATGCATATCGCCCAGGATCTCCTGATAAGCACCCAACATAAAGATACCCAGTAAGTAATTGTCTCCCTGCCGATAAGCAGGTAATGGTAAACTGGCCTCTATCCCGGCGCCATCCACATAACGTTTGATTTGTCCATCAGAGTCGCAGGTAATATCTTGTAGTATTGCCCGCTGGGATAAGCTTTCGTTCATATGATGGAGTGGCATCACAGGAAATAACTGGTCAATTCCCCAGGCATCTGGAAGACTTTGAAAAAGACTAAAATTTGCAAAGAGTTTATCAGCTAGTTTTTCATGGATATCATCCAAAATTTCCCGGTGTGAACGAGAACTTGGGTCTAAAACATTGCTGATTTTACGTAAACACGAAAAATACAAATGTTCGACCTCAGATAACTGCGACAAAGACATCAGTCCGTGAACATATTCACTTTGTGCTTCCGAAAAATAATGCACGGCATCGTGATGTGCCTCCACCGCACGGCGCTTAGATACCTCGGAATAGACCTGCCATAAGTGGCAAACAATCATCGGCGCATCGAGCCCTGGCTTTTTGACATTGTTTGCAGGCGCTTGTTCAATATCAATGACATCTGTGATCAAAAGCGCATGGTGGGCAGTCATCGCTCTACCAGACTCAGTAATGATATTTGGATGCTTGATCCCTTCTTGATCACAAATATCGACTAACGCATGCACAACGTTTCGCGCATATTCATCAATAGTGTAATTCATCGAACAGGCGCTTCTTGATCCGGAACCTTCGTAATCCACACCAAGCCCACCACCCACATCAACAGTTTCAATTGGCGCACCGAGCTGGGTGAGCGCCACAAAATGACGGGAACATTCTCTCAATGCACGCTGAATATCACGAATATTCGCAACTTGTGAGCCAATATGGAAGTGAACCAGTCGTAATCGATCGAGTTGCCCAACTTCCTGAAGTTGCTTCACCAATTGAAGGACTTGCAAAGCCGTAAGACCAAACTTACCCTTTTCCCCACCTGTATTCTGCCATTTGCCTTTGCCAACAGAGTGAAGCCGGATCCGCACACCAATTTTTGGTGCATGCGCAAAGTCTTGAATTGTCTCTAGATAGGTGTTCAATTCACTTAGTTTTTCAATCACTAAATGAACATCATGTCCCATCGTCTGACCAATACAGGCAAGGCGAATAAATTCTGCATCCTTGTATCCATTACATACGATCCGAATCGGGTGTTCGGTCACACCCATAATCGCCATCAGTTCTGGTTTACTGCCAGCTTCCAAACCAACATGCCCGCTCTTATGCTCTATCAGCTTTTTAACCACACTCTGTTGCTGATTGACCTTAATCGGGTAAACGGCTGTATATTCACCTTGATAACCAAAATCTTGCTTTGCTTTAGAGAACGCTTGAACCAATCGATCCACGCGATGTTGAAGAATATCTGTAAATCGAACGAGAACAGGAAGCGTGAGTCCTTCGTCCTTTAGGCGTTTCGCAATTTCTGGGAGGGGGATGCCTGAACGTGTCTGATCAGCATCAGGATACGCAACCAGTTCACCAGCTTCATTAATACCAAAATATCCTTCACTCCATTGATCGACGTTATAAACAGCTTTCGCATCATTGCGAGGTTCAAATGTATTTTGTAAGTCTGGGGCTGTGGTGTGGCTCATCAGCGCATCTCCGGCAAAAGCAATCTCAGCATAACAAGGAGCGTATTTTATACCATGAGGTCACAATATTGAATGAAAGAAAATTGAATGAATTTCCATGAATTAATGGAGACTCAGTATAATTTCGTTTGAGCGAAGTACTATCGCTGATTAAAATAAGCGAAAAGTATCAATGAATTTGAATTATGGCTGGACAATCCCTCGACCCAAAGCACTGGGTCACAGAAAGAAACGATGATACAGGAAATGCTTTTTCCCTGGAAATCAAACAAAAAGTACAAGAAGTCACTTCCCCTTTCCAACACATTGAAGTTTATGAAACGACGAAGTTTGGTTATCTGATGTTGATAGATGGCTTCACGATGGTGAGCACACGGGAAAACTTTATCTATCATGAAATGATGAGCCACCCGGCATTATTCACCCACCCAAACCCAAAGAATGTTGTGATCATTGGTGGGGGTGATTGTGGCACTTTAAAAGAAGTGCTCAAGCATCCAGGTATTGAGCAAGCAACTCAGATCGATATTGATGAACAAGTCACGCGACTCTCCGAGGAATACTTTCCGGAGCTTTGTGAATCAAATAACGACCCACGTGCGTCGATTTTATTTGATGATGGCATCAAGTTTATGGCGGAAGCACTGCCAGAGTCCATTGATGTGATCATCGTCGATTCCACGGATCCGGTTGGGCCGGGTGAAGGGCTGTTCAACCATGCCTTCTATCAAAGCTGTGTCAAAGCACTCCGCCAAGGAGGCCTACTGGTCCAGCAAAGCGAATCCCCACTCATTCATATGCCGCTGCTCAAAGACATGCGCCAAGCGATGTTGGACTCAGGATTTGCCGATCTACAAACTTTACTCTTCCCGCAAATGATTTATCCATCTGGGTGGTGGAGCTGTACGATAGCTTCCAAAGGTCAGTCTGTGCCAATCATGCGAGAAGCTGATGCAAAAGATCGCCCATTTGAAACTTTATATTACAGTGAACAGGTTCATGCAGGTGCACAAGCTTTGCCACCGTTTATGAAAAAAGCTTTTGAAGCATAAAAAAATCCCGGCGAGTTGCCGGGATTTTTTATTTCTGAAGCGGTAAAATTACTCGCTTGCTTTGACTTTTTTGTCTTTGTTTGCAAGATCAGCTTTCTTGTCGTGCTTGTGCGCATGACCATGGTCATCTTTCTGCTCAGCTTTTTCGATCGCAAGTAATTCTACTTCGAAAATCAGCGTTGAGTTCGCAGGAATTTTGCCCGTTGCTCGCTCACCATACGCAAGCTCATGTGGGATATAGAACTTGAACTTAGAGCCAACAGGCATCAACTGAAGACCTTCAGTCCAACCTTTGATCACGCGATCAAGACGGAATTTTGCTGGCTCGCCACGAGAGACAGAGCTATCAAACTCAGTGCCATCGATCAATGTACCGGTGTAATGTACTTTTACAGTGTCAGAAGACACAGGCTTTTTACCTTCCGCAGTTGAAACAACTTCGTATTGAAGGCCAGACTCCGTCGTCTTCACTTCTTTACGCTTTTTGTTCTCGTCAAGGAACGTCTTGCCTTTTGTTAGCTGCTCTTCAGCATCTTTCTTCGCTTTTGCATCACGCTTTTCACGAAGGCGCTGATCAAGTGCCATCAAATTCTTTCTGATTTCTTCGTCTTTGAAAGCCGCTTTGTTATCTAAAGCTTCGATGAAGCCTTTCACCAGCATTTCTTTGCTGATTTCTGTGCCTTCTTCTTTTGTGCGCTCAAGATTTAAACGCAAGTGGTTTCCTGCAGAAGCACCAATGCTGTATGCTTGTTTGTCTTCTTCAGATTTAAATGCTGACTGAGCTGCATCAACTTTTTTCTCTTCAGCTTTAGCTTCTGCTGCTGGTTTTGCGTCTGCAGCAGGTTGTTTTGCCTGCTCTTTATTACAAGCTGTTAGTGTCAACAAAGATGCCGCAATCAAGCTCAGTGCGAACTTAGTTTTCATATGGTTCTCCACTTCAAAGATACAATGTATTTGATATACCGAGAATTTGTCTTAATACTATTCACATAATCGTCGATCGCTACATTCTACACGAACAGCGGTACGATAGAATACATCAGACCGTCATCATACGTAAATGTTTCAAAAACGTTAAGGAAAAACCGTTTTCATGACTGAGTTTCCCTATAACCGCTTTATATTATTCGCTTTATTTTTTCTTCTAATTGGCTGTCAGGATCCCACAGCAAAGCCTGAGTCATCCTATGAGCATGCAGTAGAAGGCTCTTATGCTGCCACAATTTCCGATGATGGAAAATACTCACTTGTGTCTTCCATCCATCATGGCGTCTCTCTCTGGGATTTAGAGAAAAATGCTCTGAAATATCAGTGGAGCCATCAAGGCGCTGAGCATAATATCACGTTTCTTACCGCAATTGCCCCTGATAATAGCTATGCCATGACCGCTGATAAGGAAAAATTTGGCATTTGGAATATTGAAACAGGTCAATCTGAAGGCTTTATTAAAATCCGTGAATCTACAATTCGAGATATTGCCATTTCCAACCAAGGACGCTATCTGCTGATTGGTAAAACAAATGGTAAAGTCGTTCATGTCGATCGTGACACAGGAAGGCGAATTGAATTTGTTGGCCATCAGGAAAAAATTAACAGCGTCGCGCTGTCACCAAATGGCTTTTATGCTTTATCTGGTTCAAATGATTATGTCGCTTTTCTCTGGGATACACGTTCGGGACAGGTCGTTTATCGATTTAATCACCCCAGTCGGGTCTCAAAGGTGGCATTTGATCCGAAAGGGCGATTCGCATTTACCGCAGATAGCCAAAAACAAGCTCGAGTTTGGGATTTAAAGACGGGAGAATCGGTGAGCAGATTAATCTATACAAGCCGTCAACAAATATACAGCGCGATTCGGTTCAACAAAGACGCAACCCTATTGGCGACAGGGTCCCCTTCTCGAAAATTAGCGATTTGGGATATTCAAACAGGAAAACAAATCAAAAA
The DNA here is from genome assembly GCF_000374485.1 of Algicola sagamiensis DSM 14643. Classification (GTDB taxonomy): domain Bacteria; phylum Pseudomonadota; class Gammaproteobacteria; order Enterobacterales; family Alteromonadaceae; genus Algicola; species Algicola sagamiensis. The sequence continues at coordinate 209,180 of NZ_KB894492.1, read as the reverse complement.
ATGGTTTGTCACACCGAGAAAAGATAGCCGACCGAAATCAGCTGTGGTATATAGCATCGCATTTAGTCAAAATGACACGAAACTGATCACGGAAAGCTCCAGTGGTCTCGTCGAAACTTGGCAAATTAAAGCGAAGTGAAATTAAAGAAAAGCAGTGGAGTAAACCCAGATGTCACATGTGTTGGAAGCTAGAATTGTTGAATTAGAATCCAAAGTTGCATTTCAAGAAGATACAATCAATCGACTCAATGAAGCTTTACAAGCACAGCAGGAACAACTATTAAAAATGCAAAGGCAAGTAAAACTATTAGCTGAGAGACAGACGAATGCGCACACGCCCGCAGTGGCAGCATTATCAGAAGAAACCCCGCCACCCCACTATTAATCAATCGTTTGGCGCTTATCCGGTATGACGGACAAAAAGATCGTCTCACCGGAAGGGGATGTCATCACCACCACTTCCGAAGCAAAAACCAAGCGTGTTGAAGAACGTGCTGAAGAAGATCGCCAGTTTCAACCCGTTATCATCAAACGAACGGATGAATCATTCCGCCACCCTGATGATATTCTTGAAATTGCGATTCAAGAGGGGCTGGAGCAACTATCCAGGCCCGCGCTGTCGCTGTTTCTTTCAGCTTGTGCTGCTGGACTCATTCTCTGCTTTACGGTGATGGCTGTCGCCGTTATGACTCTTGCCACAGAATCTCTGCCAAACCTTTGGTTACAACGCATTGCTGTCGCGCTCTTTTACCCACTTGGCTTCGTTTTGTGTATCATGAGTCGAACACAGCTCTTCACTGAACACACAGCGACCGCAGTCTATCCAGTCTTAGATACCAAAGTTCGTTCGAGTGCATTGATTCGCTTATGGGTCATCGTTATTTTCGGCAATTTAGTCGGTGGCATGATTGGTGCAATTCTGCTCAAACTTGTCGACCCAATATCTCATCTGAGCCAGGGTTATATTCGACTTGCAGATCACCTCACTGCATACCCACCCCTCCTTCTGCTTATCAGTGCCATTCTTGCTGGATGGTTGATGGCCTTAGGTGCTTGGATCGTTTTAGCGACCCATTCAACACTCAGTCAGATTGTCAGTATTTATTTAGTTACTTTTTTGATTGGACTCGGTGGATTCCATCACTCTATCGCCGGATCGATTGAGTTGTTTGTCTCTGCTCTGGTTTCAGATAACCCGGATATACAAACGCTTGCCTATACAATTTGTATCGCGTTGCTTGGAAATCTGATTGGTGGCAGTGTCTTTGTCGCTGTATTGAACTACGGCCACATTCGACATTCGCAAAGACGATGAATATACCTATCCATCAACCTTCATTATGCATCGGGTTTAAAGATGCCAATGACTTGCTCAAATTGTCGGGTCGCTGCCTGAGTAGCGTCATCGGGCTGCTGTTTTTTATAATGACATTGAACACAGTGAATCGTCTCTACATTATTTTCTAAATAAAGTTCGATCGTATCCATTGCCTGACAAGATGGGCAGGTTGCACCTGCAATAAAACGTTTTTTTTGACGACTCATAAACTTATCTTCAGGGATTGAATTGTTCGAATAAAAAACGGCCGATATTCAACCGTACTTTCTCGTATTATATCGCGAATTTTACCGAAAGTACTTGGCTCTCAAGATGAGGTACGATTTAATAGCACTTTTTTGCTTAACCATGGGTGTCGTTGCATGTTACAGCTGCAAAAAATGAGTTTGATCAGAGGCCATCATCATCTCTTACGTCAGGTTGATCTGACGGTTTTTCCTGGCCATAAAGTCGGTGTTGTTGGGCCAAATGGATGCGGTAAATCAAGCTTATTTGCACTGATCCGCAACGAGCTTCAAGCCGATGAAGGTGAAGTAAGCTTCCCCACGCATTGGCAAATCGCTTCTGTCCGACAGGAAACACCAGCATTAAACAAGCCCGCGATTGAGTATGTCATAGATGGTGATGAAGAATATCGATCTCTTCAAAATCAGCTTGTCCAAGCAGAATCTGATAACGCGGGTGAAAAGATTGCTTCGCTGCATCATCAACTCGATACGATCCAAGGCTATAGTATCCATGCAAGAGCGGGAGCACTCCTGCATGGTTTAGGCTTTAGTACAGCTCAACTGCAACAGCCCGTCAGTGACTTTTCTGGTGGGTGGAGAATGCGACTGAACTTAGCACAGGCGCTGATTTGTCGTTCTGATTTACTCTTACTGGACGAGCCGACAAACCACTTGGACTTAGACGCCGTGATCTGGCTGGAACAATGGCTCAAGCAATACCAAGGGACACTTTTGCTGATTTCACACGATCGTGATTTTTTGGATTCAATCTGCGGCGAGATCATGCATTTTCACCAGAATAGCATTGATTTATATTCAGGAAATTATTCCAGCTTTGAACGCCAAAGAGGTGAAAAACTGGCGCAGCAGCAAGCCGCATATGAAAAACAGCAAGTCCAAAAAGCCCACTTGCAAAGCTTCGTCGATCGTTTCCGCGCCAAAGCGAGTAAAGCAAAACAAGCACAAAGCCGTTTGAAAGCACTTGCGAAGATGGAAGAGATCATGCCCGCACATGTGACGTCTGAGTTTAATTTCTCATTCCAACCACCAGAGCGACTCCCAAACCCACTCGTTCATATGGAAAATGTGAGCGCTGGTTATGGCGAAAAAGTCATCTTACAATCCATTAAAATGAACCTCGTTCCAGGTAGTCGTATTGGCTTATTAGGTCGAAACGGTGCTGGTAAATCAACTTTCATCAAGTTACTTTCCGGTGAATTAGCCCCAATGAATGGTATATATGAACCAAATGCAGGGTTACACATTGGTTATTTTGCTCAGCACCAATTGGAAACACTTCGTCCAGATGAATCACCGCTGGCACACATGACGCGCTTGGATCCATCGGTCACAGAGCAAGAACATCGAAACTTTCTGGGTGGCTTCGCTTTCTCTGGTGATAAAGCGCTGACTCCTGTTGGTACATTCTCCGGGGGAGAAAAAGCACGACTCGTCCTTGCAATATTGGTCTACCAAAAGCCAAACTTACTCCTGCTGGATGAACCGACGAACCACCTTGACTTGGAAATGCGTCAAGCATTGACAATCGCCCTGCAATCTTTCGAAGGCGCATTGATTGTTGTCAGCCATGACAGACACTTATTAAGTGCCACCACGGATGAATTTTACCTCGTTGATCAAGGGTTGATTGCACCTTTCCAGGGCGACCTGTCGGATTACCAGAAATGGTTAATGCAATCAAACAGCTCCGCATCTGAGACACAAGACACAGCACAAGCTTCTCCTTCTGCAAACCGCAAAGAGATCAAGCGACTGGAAGCGGAGCACCGCAAAAAGTTATCTCCATTTAAAAAGTCACTTGAGAAAGTGGAAAAACAAATAGAAAAAGGTACTGAACAACTCAATAAGCTGGAAGAACAACTAGCAGACAACAGTTTGTACACGGAAGAGAACAAAACTCAGTTAAAAGATCTGCTAAAACAACAATCTGATTTGAAAAATGAGTTAGGCAATTTAGAGGAAGAGTGGCTAGGATTACAGGAGTCCATTGAAGCACTACAACAAGAATTTGATGCCTGTCGAGGTGACGCTTAGGCAGCAACAAATAAAAACTTCGCACCTCGTACTGTGATTGAAGCTCTTGCAATCACAATAACTGCGAGGATTTCCGAAAGGTCGACACGCCCTCCAGGAGAAGCGTATGCTTTCAACTGTGCAATTCTGGCAAGCATCGGTTTCTATATATAGTCACACCGGTGTGCAGTCATTGATGTTGCATTGGCAGGATTCTTACAACGTCAATGTTAATTTATGCCTTTTGATGTGTGTTCTTGATAAGAAAAAACTCAAAGTATCCACCGATCAATTACAAACCCTAGAAGATGCCATTCAGGCCATTCATCAGGAATTAACAGGCCCACAAAGGGCAATTCGTAGAGCCGTCAACACATCTTTAGTTGATCGCATGCATCAGACATCATTAAAGCAACAATGCCTGAATCTTGAACTGGCTTTCGAAAAGCTGGAACAGCATGCACTTGTTGCAAGGCTGCAGTCCATCCACCTTCAACCCAGTGAAGCACCATTTGAAAACCTGCACCTTTATCTCGACATGAAAAACGTGACAACAACAGAGGAAGAACGACAAACGGTCACAGAGGCTACGATTGAAATCAGCCTGTTTTAGGACCATTTATTGATCTGCATCATCCCAAGATGCGGCAAAACTCTCTATGCTAACCCTACATTTGGGGAGACGATTTGCCATCAACCACGTCAGCATTCCCGAACCCCAGATGTTAAGTGTGATGCAAAACAACAATATGGAATCAAGGGATGTTGTGATGTCCATTCTGAAATTGCACTTGCCCATTACCTCATCGAGTTTCCAATCGTTCGATAGGTAAACCACTAAGCACGACGACGCGCAGGCTGGATCCGATGTACAACTTCCGATCCAGCCTGTTTTTCTCGTCAATTAACCAGCCAATAAACGCGCCACATTCCGATACACCAACCCATAAATCGATAATTGAGGATTCGCGCCGAGACTTGTGGGGAAAACAGAACCATCAAAAACGTACAGATTTTCAATTTGATGGTGTTGACCATAACTATTCACGACACTGTTTGCTGGATCTTCACCCATATTACAACCGCCCATGACATGTGCTGAACAAATCACGGTTCGATAAGCTTCCAGTAATAAGTCTTCAATCATCGATTGAGCCGCGGACCATGTTTTGACTTGTTTGGCATCATCATGCGCTGGAAATACGGCTTTCGCTCCCGATGCAAACTGTAATTCAGCCATAGTTAAAAATGCGCGCCGTATTCCGTTCCACAAATAATCATTCAGGGGATAATCCAGTATTGGTTCCCCATAGTCATTCAACCTTACTGTTCCACCCTGAGAGTCGGGATGGAAGCCATCTCTTAGCAGTGCCAGCATGATTTGAAGATCATTAAATCGATGCATAATGTCCGCATGGGGCTGCCCATAACCACTCAATTTACTCCCAATCAGGACAGGATGAATTGGTGGGACTTCCAGTTTATAGCCTATCGGACCATCCGCCCCATGCTTCCAAACAAATTCATCTGAGTAAATGGACTGTGGTGCACCAGAGTGACCATGTATATCCTTCATGAACCCACCTGAAATCACAACAGGATGTAGATAGGTATGTTTTCCTAAGCGGCCTGATGGGTCGGGTAAATTTGAGCGCAGCATTATCGCAGGTGTACCGATCGAACCCGCAGCGAAGATAAACTGCTTCGCATGGATCTTCAATGGGATGTCTGACTGAGGCTGATGATTCTGATCCATCGCATAACACGTAAGGGATGTAATTTTTCCATGTTGATGGACCGCTTTTTCTACGTATACACTCGATAAGAGGGTCGCTCCCAAATTTAAAGCTTCAGGGATGGTTGTCACAAGCATGGATTGTTTTGCATTCATCGGGCACCCCATCCCGCAGTAGCCCAAATTTGCACACCCTTTGACATTGCGAGCAATCACCGTATATTCCCATCCCAGTTTGATACAGCCATCTCGAAGTGCTGCATTATTTGGATTTGGGGGGACGTGCCAGGGTGAGATATTTAGGCGTTTTTCTGCTTTTTGAAAATAAGGGGTTAAATCATCTTTTCCTTCTAATTTAACAGCAAACCGTTCTGCCCAAAACTGCTGAGTTGGCTTCGGTGTACGAATTGACGTTGTCCAGTTCACTGTTGTTGAGCCACCGACACAACGCCCCTGAAATATCGATATTGCTTTATCTTTAGTCTTTCTTGCAGCGGCTTCCTGATACAAATCCGGATAAGCAGTTCGCTCCTCCATCGTAAAGTCCTTCGCTGTTTTGAATGGCCCCATCTCGACAAGAAGTACTGACAGTCCCGCTTTGCATAGCTCCTCAGCCGCGACACCACCACCCGCACCTGTTCCAATAATGACAATATCTGCTTCAAAGGTTTGAGGACTGAACACAAGGCGTCCATCAATATGTTCCCAATCGGGGTGAATATTGATTGGGCCTTGAATCATTCCTGGATCCCAAGTTGTGGTTTTTGGTACTGCAAAGCGGACCAATGCTCTGGATGTACGTAATAGGCTGCGATTATCATTTCTCGCAGCCCTTCATAAGCTTGCCTGAGTAGTGTGATCCCATGATGCCGCAGTGCCTCAACCCATTTAGCGCGATAAGAAAGTGGTAAATGCGTCAGGTATTGCCATTGTCCAAGTGTTGCAAAGATAATGAGTTGGCCAGAAAGCTGTTCGAATAATTGATCAAGTTCAAGCTGTGTTCCTTTGGGAAGGTCGTTGATAAATGCGATACACCCTTGAACAGTTCGCCGAATCGCTTTTTGCTTTTGTGCTGCATTGCCCTTTAATGCACCATCAAGGAAAATAGGAACACATGCGGCGAGAACCGCTTCTTTTTGTGCAATTGTCACATCAGGAAACGCCTGATGTTGATCATAGACACATCGACCCAGTATCAGTGAAAACCCCGTTGCAATGCCAATCCCCAAAAAGTGTCTTCGCTCCATTGAATGCGCCATCCTCATCGTTCTTTTTACCCATCCCTACTTTCCATCATAAGCAGGTCCGACCAAAAATCAACCTTATCTCCTCTCCATTGCTTGCATTCTCATCAAGTGAAACGTATATTTTCACGCTCGCAAATTCAATGAAGTAGAGCAAACGCGATGATCATTCCACATCAAAGCATTCACCCAGATACACTCAAAAACCTGATCGAATCTTTTATTCTGAGGGAAGGCACAGACTATGGTGAATCAGAAGCAGATATGGACACAAAAATTCAGGACGTATACCGGCAATTAGAACGAGGAACAGCCGTGATTGTCTATTCTGAGCTCCATGATTCTGTCAATATCCTGCCTGCCGATCAATTCAGGAGTGAGGATATCTCGTGATCATCAGCAAGCCCGGATCACTTATACGGAATCGCAGGATGAGGCTGGATCATTTCTTTCCAAGAAATTTCTTTCGAGCCTAACACCATAAAATCTGGGTTGGATAAAGATTCTCGTTGATTATACGTGAGGGGGTTAAATTCACTATCACAAATGAAACCACCAGCTTCACCGACGACAACTTCTGCTGCGCCCGTATCCCATTCTCCTGTTGGACCAACCCTCAAATAACAATCAGCACCACCTTCTGCAATCAAACAGGCTTTTAATGAGCAACTGCCAAGTGGGATAAACTCTAACTGTGCCTCTTGAGAAATATACTGAGTCACGAGTGATTTTTCTTGCCTTCGAGAAACAGCCACTCTTAATTGAGGTGATGGGCTGGCACAAACTTTTATCTGTTCTTTTTGCCCATTTGCTTCTTTAAACGCACCTTCTCCTTTTATCCCATAATAATAGATATCCTTCTCAGGCCAATAGATGAGGCCAAAAATAGGCTCATGTCCTTCAATGAGTGCAATATTGACAGCAAAATCACCACTGCGATAAATGAACTCCTGAGTCCCATCAAGTGGATCAATAAGCCAATAACGCGGCCAGTTTTCGCGATCAGAAAGCGCAATATGCTGACTCTCTTCAGATATCATGGGAATGTCCGGTGTTAAACGCTGCAAATGCTCAATCACGATTTGGTTTGCAGCTAAATCCGCACTGGTCACTGGAGATTCGTCTGATTTTTCAGACTGGGTAAAGTCTCCGGAATGATATTGCTTTAATATTGCCTCTCCTGCTTGGCGGGCTGCAAGTTGAACCCCTTCCAATAACGTCGTCCTGTCAATCACGTATGCCTTGCTCCAAATGCTCTTTTGCAAGCATTAATGCAGCCACAGACCGGGCTTCAGAGAACTCCGGATGTGCTAATAATGCCTGCCAGTTTCGAATATCCCAGGGGACAATTTCCAGTGGCTCCGGTTCATCCCCTTCTAATGACTCCTCATACAGAGAATAGCCTAAAAGTATGTCCATGCGGGCATTAAAATATCCCGGCGCGGTGGTGACTTCTTTTAAATGAAAGAGTTGATCCGCACCATAACCGATTTCTTCTTTTAACTCTCGATTTGCGGCTTCCTCTGGGGTTTCTCCTTGATCTTTGAGACCTTTTGGAAAACCCAACTCATAGCTATGTGTTCCCGCGGCATATTCTCTGACAAGCAACATGGTGTACTCATCCCGCATGGGAACAACCATCACGGCACCACGACCAGAGCCACGCATCCGCTCATAATAACGTTCTTCACCATTTGAAAATGTTAACTGGAGGCCTTCTACGCGAAAGAAACGACTTTTCGCAACGATTTCAGCTTTGTGGATCTGAGGGAGTTCCTGCTTTTTGTCCATAACTTGCACCTTGCACGAGAAGAGATGGCATTAATATACCTTGAAATGACGCAGATAAATACGGGGGATTTAGCTGATAAGACCATTTTTAGTGGTATGGAGAGCAAGCGCTCTCCATGAGAATTAAAGGTTAATTGCGTAACGTCCCTGGCTGTCTGGTTTACCAAAGAACATCAACCCTTGATGGAGTGCTTGCGGCATATCGGAAGCGGGCTTCATGAAGAGCTTTGCTTGATATTTTTTGCGATCCTGAACAACCACATCGCCTTCAAGTCCTAATTTATTTTTACCATCAAAACTCGCAACGACCGCACCTTTATCACATTTAAGCTTTGTTTCAATCTTTTCAAGATTTAAGTTCATGTCAGGAACAGCAACGGTTGCATTGTCCCAACGCGCCTGTCCAATCAGGGTTTCGCAAAGAGGCTTCGCAAATTGATATTCTTTCACTTTCAACGTGACTGAACCTGTCGCACTCACTTTCATTGGAAATGGTAAGTGACGTCCAACAAATGGGGCCATCTTTTTCGCCGGATAACGAACTGTCAAACCATCTGCTCCAGGGCCACCAAACCCATAATAAACGAGTCCAGATGCGTAAAGTCCTGAAGGCTTGCGTTGACTACCAATCTGGACTTTCGCTGCCGCCTTACCTGTCAACAAACGCGAAAGTTGAACCTCCCAGCGAATGTTCTCAAATGTGTACTGACGATATTGAAATGCTGAAATTTTCCCGTGCCAAATCGTACCTGAGACAACACCTAAGCGAACACCCTTCGGTGCAGCCCAGCTGAGCACTGTTTCAGCTGGAATACGTGAAATCAAGAAAATCAAAAAAATCAAAATAATGAGCGATGCTCGTTTCAACCAATTCATCCTAGGCTTTCTCTAAAGTTAATCCACGAACTCTAACCATGCCGCTTTCATCCTCAGCGACGACATCAAATGTCACAACACGTAGGCCTCGATTGTTTTCCAGTTCTGCAACCCACTGCATGAGTTGATCGAATCCTGTATTTTCTACCCAAACAGCCAATTGCTCACCTTTTGGCTGAATACGGCTGACTTGAATGTTATACCGACGCACACTCGAGTTGACAATATTCTGCATGGAAGTACCACTGCCAGTCTGACTTTGACTTGCGCGGATTTTTCCAATCGCAGACGTTGCCCATTGCTGAAGTTCTCTTTGCTTCAAGAGTTTGACACGTTTTTCAACAACTGTATTCGAGACAGGCGCCCAGATCATGGCATAAAACAAAATCAGACTCAGCAATACACCTGCAATCGTGACTAGTTGTTTTTCTTGTGCATTCAGTTGTGCCCATTTTTCCTTCATGCCTTATTCCTCAAGTTGATCGTTCCAATTACCGCATCACCATCATTGTTGAGGGCACCCTGCTTCACCTGATATCCTTTCTCTTCCATCGTGGCTTTAAACTGTTCAAAATCATTAAAGCTCTTGCCGCTCGCTTGCACACGCATTGATTGCTTCCTCACATCAAAACGAAGGCTCAGTGGCTTTATCCCATCATGTTTCTCCATTCCGGACGAGAGGTGATCCATCATGGTTAAAAAGCTTGCCGAATCAGAGGCATTAGCCTGGCCAAGCTGCTTTGAGAGTGTCCTCTTCAGTAAAGACATTCGCAATTTTTTACCTGGGAAGGCTTTTTTGTATTCAGATTTTATCTCTGAGTTCACTTGCGCAATCTTCTGATTTAGGGAGTAAATCTCTGTCCCTTTCGAAATGAGGCTCGATACAACTGTGATGCCTGCCAAAACAATCGCAACACGCCAAGTTTTCCAGTATTTCGACGTTTCTTTTTTCGGTTTAAAGGAACCCTGCAACAAATTAAATCCAGTCGCAGCGTCCCAATTTTTTACAAGCAATGCCAACGGCAATTCCGGAACTTCAGGGATTAATGCAACATCGGGAAATGCATAAGGCCAAGGAGAATAGCAGTGGAGAGTCGGACTTTCATCTTCATCCTTCTCGCTATACCAAGTGAGATAATCCTCTAACCACTCTTCTTCCAGAATCGCACCAGCCCAAGCGCCTTGACGCATCAACCAGTGATCACCCATGGATAACAGTGAAGGTCCATCCTCGTGATGTGGCATGCAAAGTACATCAGGCACAATCCACTTGGTTCGAATCTCGACTTCCGCCAACCAACCAAGCCACAGCTCTAGTTTATCGTGTCCAACGATCGCGACATCCGCAGAATGTACGCCATCGGTTTCTCTTTTTTCATGCACGGCAAAGAATAATGACTCAACGTCTGTCGCCAAGTCATCTTCTAACATGAACGGCAAAGCATTCGCCATTTGACGATTCCATTTTCCAGGTAATTTTACCTGCTGTAAAGACACGTCTATACAAGGTACAAAGACGCGTGCTTCCCGTCCGCCTGCACGTTCACTCAATGTTGATAAGTGTTCTGGGTGAGCACTCGGCAAAACACCAGATGATACTTCTTCTTGCGCATCATCTGACCAGACAAGCCAATGCACTTCGTCTTCACGCCGGCTTCCCAACCTGATATATAACACTTCGCTCACAAAGGGCCTCCAACTCGCCGTGCGATTATATTCGCTTTCTTCTCATCAGTTATTTGAATATATGACGTGAGATAGAATTGTCCGTCATCAAATTCTGTTTTGATATCCACTTTAAAATGCTTACTGGTAACATCAAAATAAGCTTTATATTTTTCTTTATCTTGTCCACTTACCGCAGATGGGTTATTGGACCAAATAGAACCAAAATCTTTATAGCCTTCTTCACCACGATTCGAGATGATGTTACTGGCTTCGTCTTTATCAATATCAAGTATTGCAGCAATCAGCTCTGGCCTGTCTTCTGGAACCGTATTCACGTTAATCAACAAAGACGGTTCCTCAGGGATCACACAGATATAAGGACGTAACTTTTGATATATTGCCGGATGAAAACCTGAGACTGCTCTTAATTCACTCTCCGAAGACATTAAGGTATTCGAAGGTAAGTAAGGATAAACTAAAGCGGCGTAATCGTCTTCATCTTCACTGCCATTTCTTGGAATACCATCAGCATCCATCCAATCATAAATTCGCGTTGCAAGATCTTCGGCTGTATATTCCGTCTCAATTTCCAATAATTCGATTAAGCGTTTAAACATTTTGATCGATTCTGGGTTACGAGTACTCTTCTGACTCTCATTTTCTTTTGCAGAAGACTCACGCTGACGCTCACTCTCGGAGGTCTTATTCGAAGAGTTACTACTACTTCCCGATTGCTTTTTCTTTGCTTTTTTCACAGGGTCCGGCTTGCTCAATGCATTTAAATTAAAGCAAGCCTGTAAATCTGTCACTTCAGCGGTAAGGGTACCTTCATCAACAGGCATTTTTTCAAGCTTAGTCGCCCATTGCTGCTTTAAATGAACCACGTCTTTCTTCATAAAGTTATCCATCAGATAACGCTTTGCCGTTTCCTCAGCTGCGATGGCATACCACATCGCCTGCTGGTTGTTATTGAGGATCTGCGTGCGTGTCAAACCAAAAAATAATCGGCTCGACATTTCTGATGCAATAATGATCGCAACAGCAAGAATGAGTAAAACCGTAACAAGTGCAGCCCCTGACTGGCGGTGGATCCGATTCATCATTCTCCCTCTTTCTCTTGTGAAGAACGATCTGTCTGGACAGGATCAGGCATGAGAACCAACTTTTTCAGTTCTCCTAAATGCTCATTTTTGATGTTGATGGAAACGGCCAGAGGGAATCCGCGTTGGCCAACCCATGATTCTTGCCATTTACCAGAATGGTAATATTTGAAAGTCAGATCTTCTACTCCATCCAGCATCACCTGAATGCGTGGTTCTTCTCCTGTCACTGGATCAACATATGGGTAGAATAAACGCTCCAACTTTCCTTCTTTGAGTCGATATGCAACAGGTTGTAACTCACTTCTTGGCATTTGCATGGCCGGATTGCGCCAACCATCATGGACGAAAGCAATACCGTCAGCGTCACTTTCCATGAGTTGCTTTTCGCCCATCATCACTTCTTTACGCGCTTTTTCACCATTGATCCGAGCATGGCGATAACTGGCCTGGAAAAAGTCTTGCTCCATAATGATCATAAGGCGTTGCAAGCCTTGAATTTGAGCGTTCTTCTCTTTGGATAATCGGTCTGACTCTGTGACCGTATTCAGAATTGACATGGACGCCACACTGATCATACCGAAGATCACTGCTGCGACGAGAACCTCAAGTAGTGTAAAACCTTGTGATGTTGTTATGCGCTTCACGATCAAAACCTTACTTGGGGTTCGAAAAATAAGTTGTTAAGCGATAAATTTCATGTTCATTCGCTTCATCTTCAAACACCTTGACTGTGACTTTCACAATCCCCTTGTGCTCAACCTTTTCTTTTTGCTGATACCAGTACCATTTCAGGTCAGCTAATTCAGTATCTCCACGCTTGTTGGAAATGGGCCATTTTTTTTCAAGGCGAATTTCAACCAAGCGATTGGAAGCAACCCAGGAAGCCAATGTTTTTTTTTCGATTAACGACATTGCATGCAGATGCTCATTTGCGACCTTCATGACCGCAATACCAGCAAAGGCAAAGATGGAAATCGCCACCATCATTTCAAGCAATGTAAAACCAACAACACGCTTCATGAGTTATTCCTCAAGCTCAATCTCTTCCAAAGGTCCTGCGAGCTCGACAGGTGCGACAAACTTTCCAGTGACGGCATAAATGCGATCATCATCCGATGCATCATCATCCAACTCAAATTTCACCCGGAAAGGAGAGACTTCACCCGAGGAAAGAATATAGATCTGGGGGATCTTCTTCTTTTCTTCTTCTTTTTCAGAAAGTGTGATCTCATCCAATAAATTATCATCATCCTGCATCCAGGATGACAGCAAATTATCTTGAGACCAAGACAGTCCCTCAAGTTGTAATGTCATCATGACATTTTCTGGCATTTTTCTCGATTTAAATACTTTTTCTTTATCTAGTGGCACCCATTTGGATTCACTAAAAACCAAAAACTCGTACTTATTTTTTTCGATAAAGACGCCGATTTCGTATCGATTTAACAATGCATATTCTGATGCGAAATTAAATGCAGCATGAAAGCGCTGTGCTTCTTTTTCCAGATCTTTCTCTGGAGAACGTCCAAATCCGCCACTCAAGACAACAACGGACGTTAACATTCCTATGAGAAAGATGACAACCAGCACCTCGATGATGGTAAATCCACTTTGGCTGGTTCTCTGTATATCCGGATACTTCACAAGCGCTCACAAAATTTAGTTATTGTTCTTCTTCGTTATCTTCGCTCATCCAGTTACCGATATCATCATCGGTCCCTGCTTCGCTATCTGGTCCGACAGAGAAAATATCGATCTTGCCGAATTCACCAGGGCTGACCAATACGTAATCATTCTGCCATGGATCCTTTGGTAACTTACTGACGTAACCACCTTCAGGAAACTTACGTGGGCGCGGATCAATTTCTGTTTTTTCTACAAGAGCTTCCAGGCCTTGCTCTGTTGATGGATAACGGCCATTTTCGAACTTATACATACCCAGGGCATTTTCCAGCTGCTGAATGTCCAGCTTTACTTTTTTGAGTTTTGCTGCCTCACCCTGTCCCAAGATATTTGGTGCAACAACACCAAGAATAAGGCCAATAATGACCAATACAACCATGACTTCAAGCAATGAAAAACCTTGATTTCTTTGCATTTTATAACTCTCTACTCAATTACAGTCCGACTAGATTATTCATTTCGATGATTGGCAATAGGATCGCCATCACGATGGTCAGTACCACGCCTGCCATCATCACAATCAATAATGGTTCGAACAATTTTAATGATACATTGACCAGGGTCTCAAACTCCCGGTCCTGGTTATTGGCAGCACGATCCAGCATCTGCTCGAGTTCACCGGATTTTTCACCCGATGCAATCATGTGCAACATCATTGGTGGAAATATTTTCGTCTGCTCTAAACTTGCCTTTAAAGACGCACCTTCGCGAACTTTTGACGCTGCTTCTCCGACAACACCTTTGATGTATTCGTTCGATAAAACTTGTCCAGCGATCCGCATTCCTTCCAACAATGGCACCGAGCTGGCCGTTAAGATGCTGAGTGTTCGCGCAAAACGCGCCGTATTTAATCCTCGAGCAACTTTTCCAATCATTGGCATTGTGATCAAACGGTGATCATACCAGAGCCGCACTTTTGGCTTCTTCAGAACCTGTTTCCAACTCGCAAATAACACAACAAAACCAACCAACACCACAACACCATAGTTGCTCGCAAAGTTACTGGCATTGATCACAAATTCGGTTAAACCTGGTAATTTCTGCCCCGACTGAACAAACTGCGTCACAATTTTTGGAACGACTGTCACCAATAGGGCGTAAGTCACAGCACACGCGATCACAATCAAAACGATCGGATAAATCATCGCCTGCATCATTTGACTTCGCATATGCGCACGTTGTTCCGTATAGTCTGCCAATCGGTTGAGAACCGCTTCTAAGTGACCCGATTTTTCACCTGCCGCTACCATTGAGCGATACAAGTGGTCAAAGACATGTGGAAACTCAGCAAGGCCATCTGCAAAGGAAAAACCCTCAACAACTTTGCTTCGCACCGTCATCATCATTTTCTTGAGGCGCGGATTTTCGCACTGTTCCGCAACGGCAAGGAGTGAAGCTTCAATCGGAAGACCGGATTCAATCAAAGTCGCCACCTGACGCGTGATCAAAGCCTTGTCTGACACAGGAATATCACGGGCAAAACTAAATGAGAAGCCCCCGACCTCAGCCGTTGTCGCTTTTTCATTCGCGACTTCGACTTCAAGCGGCATGAGTCCTTGCTCACGTAACTGAGTTCTCACCTGACGCGCTGTATCTGCCTCGATGATCCCTTTTTTCTGTTTGCCTTTCGCGTTGAGCGCTTTATATTCAAATGCAGCCACTTAGCTTTCCTCTCGCGTGACTCTCAAAACTTCTTCTAAAGTTGTTTGACCTGCCAGCACCTTATAACAACCATCCTGACGAATGCTTGGTGTGTGTTCTCGGATATAGCGCTCAACAGACTGCTCGCCCTGACCATCATGAATGAGTTCACGCACCGTATCATCAACGATCAATAATTCGTGAATACCGGTTCGACCGCGATAACCTCGTTGGTTACAATGCTCACAACCAACTGCACGATAAATGATACTACTGTCGTTTTCCGAAATGCCCAGAATACGTCGCTCTTCTGCATCTGGAGTATGTGGCGTTTTACACTCTTCACATAATGTTCGGATCAGTCGCTGAGCAAGCACACCGAGAAGACTTGAGGATAATAAGAAAGGCTCAACGCCCATATCTTCCATCCGGGTGATCGCACCCGCAGCCGTATTCGTGTGAAGCGTGGATAAAACTAAGTGACCTGTCAAACTGGCCTGAACAGCCATTTGAGAAGTCTCTAAATCCCGGATCTCACCAACCATGACCACATCAGGATCCTGACGGAGAATGGCTCGCAGACCACGAGCGAAGGTCATATCGACTTTTGGGTTTACCTGGGTCTGTCCAATGCCTTCTAATTCATATTCAATCGGGTCTTCAACGGTGAGGATATTTCGGTCTTTGGTATTAATGTCGGTCAAACCAGCATACAGGGTCGTACTCTTACCTGAACCCGTTGGACCGGTCACCAAAATGATCCCATGTGGTTTACGGACTAACGCAGCGACCTTTTCTTCAATATGCTTGGTCATCCCAAGATCAATCAAATTCAGTCGTGCAGTATTCTTATCCAGGAGACGGAGTACAACTCGCTCACCATGCTTACTTGGCATCGTTGAAACCCGGACATCAACAGCACGCCCTGCGATACGCAAAGAAATACGACCATCCTGTGGTACACGTTTTTCCGCAATATCCAATTCGGACATGACTTTGATACGCGACACAAGTAATGAAGCAAGTTTACGATTTGGTTTTAAGACTTCTCGTAGAACACCATCGACACGGAATCGGATCACCAATGCATTTTCGAAGGTTTCAATATGAATATCTGATGCACCTTCTTTGATTGCTTCACTGAGCATTGCATTAATCAATTTGATGATCGGCGCGTCATCTTCACTTTCTAAAAGGTCTTCTGATTGAGGTAATTCTTCAGCAAGAGAGGCCAAATCCATCTCATTACCTAAATCTTCCATGATTTGACGCGTCTCAGAGGAGTCTTTTTGATAGCTTGCTTCAAGCAAACTATCAAATTCCCCTTCGGAGAGCTTTTTAATCTTAAAGCTTTCGCTCAAATGACGACGGACTTCAACCACTGCGGATAAATCGCTACCCGGTTTCGTCACGACATACAGGCCATCTTCTTCCCGGCTGATCAGGACACCGTGGCGTTTGGCGAAGCCGAACGGCAATCGGGTCGTCACGGGTTGCTCAACCACTTCCGGTTGAGCTTCTACGTTAGACTCTTCTACCATTACTGCGGCTCCTGCTCTTGGGCATCCTCTTCTGTTGCCGATTCAGCTTCTGGCGCCAACTCAACTTCTGGCGCTACCTCTTCCATTTGAGCGTCTTCTTCAACATGTTCATTATCATCTGTTTGAGCTGGAGCAACCTCTTGTGGTGCTACCTGAACGTCATCTTTGAAAACACCGTCGCCTTCCATGTACTGTTCAAAATGAGGCGGCACTTCTAACGGGGATTCCCATTCAGGAAGCATTGGCCCTTTGGTGAATGGCATTAAATCAATCCCGTCTTCATCATGCATCAACTCTTTCGCACGCATGAAATTATACTTGCGGTAACTGATTTCATTCATCTTCGTACTGTCTTTGACAATCGTTGGACGAATAAAGACCATCAAATTACGCTTACGTTTTGTCGTACTCGTTGATTTAAACAGGTGCCCAAGGATTGGAATATCACCGAGTAATGGGACTTTCGAGACACTTTCTTGCACATCATCATCGATGAGTCCACCTAAGGAGATTACGGCACCATCTTCAACCATCACGGTTGTTTTGATCTCACGCTTTGCAATCGTGATATCTACCGCTGTTGCCCCTTCAACCTTTGAAACTTCCTGTTCAATCTTCATCTGAATGCCAGAACCTTCGTTGATCTGTGGTGTGACTTTCAGTTTGATACCAACTTCTTTACGTTCAACCGACTGTAGTGGGTTCGTGTTGGTCCCGGTTGTTTGTGATTGAGAAATAATTGGCACTTCAGAACCAACGATGAAGTATGCCTCTTCGTTGTCCATCGTCATAATACTTGGTGTGGAAAGTAGATTTGACTTGGTATTGGTTGATACAAAGTTCACCAGAGCACCCCAGTCATCTTTCACGACACCAGTAAGGACACCATTAAAGCCACCTAGCAATGAAGCAAGACCACTATAGTCACCACGTTCTGTTGTCTCTACTTGAACAGGTTGATCAGTGCCATTTACACGTCTTGTTTCTGTTGTCTTATTTGTGGTGTCTTTCGCCTGAATACCAGCAACAGCCAATGATCCGATTGGGACTGTCTTCCCATTATTAAACTGCATCAAACCGAAGTCTCGACTTGCCCACTGGACACCTAAATCAACACCATCACTATCGAAGACTTCAACAATAATCGCTTCAACAAGAACTTGCAGACGTTTAACATCTAGCTGTCGGATCACATCTTGCAAAGAGCGCATCATGTCTGGTTGAGCTGTGATCACAAGGGCATTGTTTTCCTTGTGTGCTTCGATGCTGATATTACGACCACCAGATGCTTTAGACCCCTTCTTCCCTTTATCTTGTTCTTTGGAAATCGAGTCACTGACGCCTTTGAGAACCTTAACCAAATCTTCTGCTTTGGCGTATTTGAGATAGAAAACACGCGTGTTACCACTGGTTTTCAACTCACTATCGAGTTGTTGGACAAGCTCTTTCACACGCTTTCTTGCTTGTGGTTCACCGCTGACTATCACGCTGTTGGTCCGCTCATCGGCGACAACTTTTGGAATAAGGAAAGTTGGTTGTGATCGTTTTCCGCCTGATTCCTTCGTGATTTTTTCAACAACACGAACAATCTCAGACGCTGAAGCATGTTTGAGTGGAATAATATCAACAGAACGGTCGCCAGCATGGTCAACACGGCGAATAATTTCAACAAGGCGATTCACGACTGCGGCATTACCCGTCATCATGATGACATTCGAAGGGTCGTAGTGAACGACATGGCCGCCCTGAGTCTGGTTACTGAACTGACGAAGTAGTGGAGAAAGCTCTCTTACAGAAACGTTTTTCACTTCAACAACTCGGGTGACCATTTCATCACCCTGGCCTGGATTGCGCTCGCTAACAACCGGAATTGCAGAATGCTTCCCATCCTTGTTACGGACGATTTTGATAATACCGTTGTCCATTTCGACAACTGCATAACCATAAACCTGTAGAACATTCAGGAAAAATTGATAGTACTGTTTTTCCGTGAGCATCTCATAGCTACGGACATTAATCTTCCCTCTGACATTCGGGTCGATTATGATGGTTTTCTTTAGGTTCTTTCCAACGATGTTGATAAATTCATTAATGTCCGTCCCTTTAAAGTTCGGGGAATATTCAACAGCCCTGGCACCTGCGCCAAATGTCAAGGCAACGGATAAACACGCTACCGATAGTGGCTTAATCACACGACTCATTCCTGGGCGCAACTTGCTTCTCATTAGCCCTAACTCCGACTTATTATTATTCCAAACCAAATAAAACTTCGACCTGCTGATCACCACGCTCCACAACGATACTTGCTTCTGTCATTTGACGTAATTCTCGAAGCACTGTCATCGCCTGTTGCATATCTTTCAGGTCATAACCATTAATTTCGACAGCCATATCACCGGACTTCAAACCTGTTTTCTTGAACAAAGAAGGATCCTTGCCTGGTCTGAGGCGATATCCTGCCAATGAACCATCACGCCGAACCGGTGAAATTCGAATATAATCAAAAATCTTTTTCGGTTCCTTCATGAAGGCTTCACGTTGCGCTTTTAATTCTTTAATCAACGCCTTGTCATGCCGCTTGTCCACCTTCGCCTTTCCACTTTTCTTTTTCGGCTTAGGCTTTGAAGCTGTTTTTTTTACCTGCTGTTGGCGATTTCGTTTTGCTTCGTGATAATCAATCCCATCCAACATCAGGGTTTCAAAACGACCTCGGTATTGCAAAATGACGCGATCAGAAAAAATCTTCTTTAAGACGGCTTGTGTGCCTGCAATCGTATCATTAACGACATAGGTCGCCTGTTTACTCATGCTTTCGATAATGGCAGCGCCTTGTGTGGCTTTCTCTCCAATAGCAACCACACCAGTTAGACGAACATTGAGTGATGTTTCTGGTACATCGTTTGCTATCGGTTGCTCAATTTCGATCACCTTTTCTGGTTTCTTTTCAAACTTGCCAAAAAGGTGTCTCGACACGATGGTTGTCACATCAACAGAAGATGATGCATCTGCCCCGCCCTTATCAGTGTAGATAAGATTTAGCGGTTGTATCCTGTTCCCTTGGGGAATTATCCGCCAAGTTAAATCCGCAGCCATGGAAATCAGCATCAATGACAAGATGACCACAGCGCATTTGCTGAGGAAAATCTGATTGAACCATGGATATTTAGCGAATTGTTCTGTAATGCGCCCGTACCAGTCCATTTTCCAATAATTTTTAACCAAAATTAGCCCCGATCATACCCTTATTACAGTATTTTAGCCAATCCCAAAATATGAATGGCTGTACTTCACCACGCTTAAGTAGCTTTCAGCTTAGGTTTATGTTAAGTTTCGCCCACTTTTTCATCGCTAAGTTTTTCTTATGAAAAAAGCAAATCAGCAAAATGAGTCAACAGATGTAGCCGTCCGATTGGACAAATGGCTCTGGGCTGCCCGCTTCTATAAAAACCGTGCCCTAGCTAGAGACATGGTCCAAAGCAGAAAAGTTCAATATAACCATCAACGATCGAAACCGAGTAAAATTGTTGAGGTTGGTGCTGTCATCACATTAAGACAAGGATCGGATGAAAAAGAGGTAATTGTCAAAGCTTTATCAGACCAGCGTCGTGGTGCACCTGAAGCACAGACTCTTTATACGGAAACTGAAGAAAGTATCGAAAAACGCGAAAAAAATGCGTTAGCACGTAAAAATAATACTTTATTCGCACCACACCCTGATTCAAAGCCAGACAAAAAGCAGCGCAGACAGATTTTGAAAGTTAAATTAGGTGAGTAGTCGTCATGCAGTCATTCGATCAATTATCGCGATACGTTTTTGAAGATCATCATGTCCGTGGTGAGTTGGTTCAATTAAGAGAAAGTTACCAGCAAATTATTGAAAATCACGACTACCCAGCACCAATTAAGAAGGTCTTGGGTGAACTCATGGCAGCTACTTCGCTCCTCACCGCCACCTTAAAATTCGAAGGTGAAATTACGGTACAGCTCCAAGGCAATGGCCCGGTCAAAGTGGCTGTTATTAATGCGAATCACCAGCAAGAGCTGCGTGGTATTGCACGCTATGATCAAGTAATTCAAGATGATATATACTCATTACAAGAATTATTTGGTCAAGGTGCATTGGTGATCACAGTCACACCAAATCAAGGTGAACGTTATCAAGGTGTTGTTCCCCTCTCTGAGCCGACAGTCGCCAAATGTCTTGAGAGCTACTTCCAGCAATCAGAACAGCTCAAAACGCGTCTGTGGTTTGCGATTGATGACGAATTTAAAAGCGTATCAGGCATGCTGCTACAGGTCCTTCCTGTCGATAAAGATAAAGCTGTCACAGACTTCGATCATCTTGAAATCCTCACAGATACTGTTAAATCTGAAGAAATGCTTCAGCTGCCAGCAGAAGAGTTATTGATCAGACTTTATCATCAGGAAAATCCGCAAATGTTTGCACCCCAGCCTGTCCGTTTTGTTTGTGGGTGTTCCAAAGAAAGATGTGAAAGCGCATTAATCAGCCTTGGTGCTGAAGAACTCGAACACATTATTGACGAGCAAGAACAGGTTGACATGCATTGCGAATATTGCAATTCATCATATCGATTCGAAAAAGAAGCACTTGAGAGCCTGCTTCAACAGCTCCGTCAACCAAATTAAAAAATCTCGGGCGCTATCCTTCTGATGACGCCCATTACTCAACCAGACAAATCTTCAAGCAAAGCCTCTTCTTGTTGAAGATAATCACTGACCACTTCCATTTCGAAGCGGGTGTTCGAACGAACCAAACATGCTCGCATTGCATCTCCAGCACTTTGGTATTCTTCGCCCAATTCGATATTTTTTGCCTCGTTCCAAGTCATACGATCTGGCCACTGGGCATAACCAACATAGAAATGCTCACTCACTTGATGTAAACGAGAGCCTAAACTTCCACATTGCCGATATATACCTTTGGTAAACTCCAGCCAGTATTTTTGAAAGTCAGATTCAAATCCCGGTTTCACTTCAAATTCATAAACAGCAACAAACATGGCATCGATCTCCATATTCTTATGTTCAAAATAATTAAAGATTGTTCTTAAAAAGAAAACAAGCGTATTGCGAGAAGGAAAAGAAACGAAAAACAAAGAAAATGCTGATAGAACACAAGGTACAAAACAATGATGAAATACAACAACACAACAAATCACCCCGCCAACCCAATGCCCCCGCTTCATTGACATTACGTCAATCGGGTTGTCATTGCGTTTGTGTGAAACCATCTCGCAACTAGCTATGTCGTGATAGTTGCAATCTGGCTGTGCACGACAAGATTGATTTGAACCTTATGTTCATATCAAACAGGTTACGAATTAAAACATTCTATTAACCTTTTTGCAAGCGTCAATGTGGTAATTTAATACAATTAGTTCAAAAATAGAGCAAAATAATATCCCAAGACTGAATATCAGGCCAGAAACTCTCAAAGCAACCGTACAACATCCCATCATCTTTACACTAAAGAGAAAACAATTACTGTGAATCCAATTGTCAATGTAAAAGGGGCTGGTAAATAAGACCGCGTGGCGAGGGTAAAAAGTGGGCCGCCGTCTTGATCATCTCAACTTCTTTTTTTGATATATGCTTAAGGAACGCAAGGTCAATGAAATCATACGTCGAATAACCCGACTAAATATATAGAAAGTTTTCCGTGGCTTGTTAGTTTTTCTGCGTTGTATGTTGCTTACTTTTGGAGCTCGCTTACATGTACACCTATGGAATCATTGCCTTTTTCTCATTTTTATCATTGTTTTTTTGGTATAGAAGCCAAAATCTTAATAAAGAGCTCATGCGATATCGAAGAGAGCTCAATGGTGCAAAGTCAGAATCTGATTATCTCGGCGAGATCATCATTACTCTTGCTTCTGAGCAAGAGCTTCTCTTCCGTGAGCGATTTGATAGCTTGCGACAATATGGAGCAATTCCACCGGATACCGAACCCATGTTGGAATCTCTCATCAAGGGTTGCGGTACTGTCATCAGTGATGCGGCACTTGGCCACAAATCAGTCCATGAAGCTTATAAGGAATATCTTAAGAAATCGACGTCGATTTCATGGGATAGTTTTGCTAAGTTTCTTGAACAGCAAGATGGGCAAGTCCTCCGGCACTGGCAAAAGAATTCTGTTTCCGAATACTTCTTTACATGTAAAATACTGCTCGATATCCAAGAAAAAAGAGTTAGAGGAAGTTAAAAGGAACACATGAATATTCTTCGGAAATTCCTGCTGGCGATGCGATTGCATCTCAATCAGGTGACTTGGCCTGCGCTGATCATGATTGTACTCTTTCATGCACTGTCCACCTGGGGATTACTCTTCAGTGCTCAAGAAACTGCAATACTTGAACCCATCACATTTTTGTATTACTACATTGTGACAACAAGTACGGTTGGATTTGGTGACTTCAGCCCACAGTCCCCAGAAGGACGATTGGTGGTTTCGCTTTGGCAGATTCCATTAGGCCTTGCCATTTTTGGTGCTTTTTTAGGGAAAACAGGACAAGCAATAACACATTTATTAAGGCGAAATATGACTGGCGAAAAAGACTATCAACATTACGAAGATCACATTCTTATTTTTGGTTGGCATAATGTGAGAACAAGGCGGATCATCGAGCATATTCTTGGCGATAGTAAACGGGAACAACGTCGGATCCTCCTTTGTGTGACTGATGATATGACCCACCCGCTCATTGACCAACCCAGTGTCAGCTTTGCGAAATTAGAAACATTTACCGATCAGAAGTGCCTCGACCGCATTGCTGTAACAAAAGCTGCGCGAATCATTATTGATGGTCGTGATGATGATCAAACGTTTACAACCGCCTTACGTGTCTCCACTTTAGTGGCTGATGAATGCCATATCAGTGCACACTTTCAAGACGAAACAAAAGTTGAGATGCTAAAACAGCACTGCCGAAATGTAGAATGCACTTCTTCCAAGACCGCAGAAATACTCGTTCGATCAATGCAAGACCCAGGTTCCAGCCTTGTTCATGAGCAACTCTTATCAACATTACATGGACATACACAGTTTAGCCTTGTTGTACCGGAAGAAGTTCCAAACGAAGGGCTTAAGTTTTCAAGTGTATTTTACCATTTAAAAGATAGGCACAATATGACCATTTTAGCTGTTGCTAAGAATCGATTTGGAGAAGGAATACACTTAAATCCACCAGGAGATCATCTGATACAGCACGGCATGACGCTCCACTATATATGTAAAGAGCGCATATTCAGCCATGAAATTGACTGGCTGGCAATTACCGCATAAAAAAACCGCTGGTCTTCCAGCGGTCTAAGACGCTTTTGCTAAATCCTGGTCTTGATACCGGGATGCATATCGATTTCTCCATCATTTGAAATCGTTGCGACTTTTTGATCACAAAGCGCAACAGCGAGAACACCTTCATTTGTTTTTCTCGTGAAGACAAGCTGATAGCCATAGTGATTCAACTCCGACATCGCCACTTTCTGCATCATATTCAAACTTTCCCAGGAATGTTCATAATCTGCGGAATCGTGGCGCCGCTCAACAACACTACTTTCTTCGGCCATAGAACCTCCTTCAAGATGTTCCATTGAATGGTAAGAATATTGCTCAAAAAGCACTCGCTATTTACTTAATTCTACACCAGATCACGAAAACATGAGTAGTTGTCTAAAAATGTTTAGTTCAAGATCAATATTATTTAATAAATTCCAAGATAGTCTGGTACTCACTCGGTGAGACTGGGATAATCGACAATCTGTTACCTTTTTTTACCAACGGAAAACCTTGTAACGCTTCGCTGTTCTTTAAAACAGTGAGTGGAATGATTTGATCCAGTTTCTCTTTGAATTCGATTTCAACAGTGATCCAACGAGGAGACGCTTTTTCTGATTTCGCATCAAAGTAAGGGCTACTGTTATCAAACTGAGAAGGATCTACAATTGGCCCTCTCGTAACCTCTGCCAGCCCAACAATACCTGGTACCTTACAGCTTGAGTGATAATATAAAATCGTGTCTCCAACTTTCACGTCATCCCGAAGAAAGTTTCTGGCTTGATAGTTTCTAACCCCATCCCAAATTGTTTTTTGTTCTGGACTCTTTGCTAAATCATCAATGCTAAATGCATCTGGTTCAGACTTAAATAACCACACTGCCATTTTCGAAACTCCATACTTAAGACTTGTTTTTATGAGAAATGCCTACATCATTCTAAAGAGAATAGAACAAGACGAACAGACAATATGAGCCAGGTTTTACAGGATTTACTTTCTCTCTTAGAGCTAGAGACCATCGAGCAAGGCATTTATCGAGGACAGAGTCAGGACTTGGGATTTGGTGCAGTCTTTGGTGGCCAAGTTCTTGGACAAGCTCTTTCAGCAGCAAAAGAAACTGTGGATGAAGCTCGCAAGCTCCATTCTTTTCATTCATATTTTCTCAGGCCAGGAGACGCATCCAAGCCAATTGTTTACGATGTTGAGAATATTCGTGATGGTAAAAGTATCAGTACTCGCCGCGTGAAGGCTGTTCAATTCGGCAAGCCTATTTTTTATCTCACCGGCTCATTCCAATTATTAGAAACGGGCTTTGAGCATCAAGCTCAAATGCCCAATGTCCCAGGCCCTGAAAATCTCGTGTCAGAGAATGAGATCTATCAACGCCACGCAGACTTAATACCTGAAAAAATTCGTAGTAAATTTATATGTGAAAAGCCCATCGAAATCCGTCCAGTGGGTGATATTAACCCTTTCAAGCCCATCATCTCTGAACCAACCCGTTACATCTGGTTCAAAGCCAATGGTGAAATGCCGACTGACCAAAGGATCCACAATTACCTGTTAGCCTACGCTTCAGACTTTTCTTTTTTACCCACTGCATTGCAGCCTCACAGGGCTTCATTCATGTCACCAGACATGCAAGTTGCAACCATTGATCATGCGATGTGGTTCCATCACTCTTTCCAAATGGATGATTGGTTACTCTATGCAGTAGATAGCCCAAGTGCTTCACATGGGCGTGGGCTTGTCAGAGGACAGTTTTTTGATAGAAAAGGACGACTCGTTGCCTCCACCATTCAAGAAGGCGTCATGCGTCAACGCAAGAAATAGTAGAAAGTAGGTAAGAGGAAGAAAGGGGAAAAGACATTTCCCCTTTAAAACAATTAGGTTAAAGAATGAATACTCTGTATCACTTCGCTACGTAACAAGAATGTGATCTCTTGACCTAGCGCTTTGACTTCTGATGTTGTCTCGAGGCTACTTGAATCATCCAACGTTACCAAGCCTTCCTCACGTAATGCAGCGATAAAGCTAGCCAATACTTTCTTATCAAAGAACTCAGGAGAATTGATACCATTCAGCTCAGACAATCGTTGTGCTGCTTGCTGGCTTTTCTTCTCAAGCTCACTACGACTCATCGAATCCTGCTTTTCAAGGAGACGTAAGACAATTGCAAAGCGCTGTAGCGTATCGTTACTGAGACGCTCAAGAAGCTGTAATTGGAAAAAGCCAGCTGTTTCGTGCCCAAGCGCTTTCACCGATTCACCTTCAATATTCACCGCCCCTTGTGTCTCGAGTGCTTGCAGAATAGCCTCGACATAAGCTTCAATATCTAGCTCTCTTAAGAACAGTTCATTTTTGATTAACGGGTAAAACATCTTGATCTTCTTGATCAATGATTGCTTATCTAGTACCTCATGAGAAATTAAAATAGAAGCGACTAAACTTGGCAGAATATACAAATGGAGAATGTTATTCCGATAATAAGTCATCAGAATCGCATCTTTTTGTTCGAGTGAGATGATCTCACCAAATGTATCTGTATGGCTCTTCACTTTATTTAATTGAACCAAGTGATCAACCATCTCTTTCCCCGTCATCTTTAGGATCACTTTTTCTGCTGAATACGGCGCCTCACGTTGTAGGGCAACATAAAAATCCATTTGTACTTCCAGTTCTTGTCGCGTCATCGCATATTTGTCAGCATTAAGCAAACACATGCCTGCGAGTGAAACACTGTTTAGTGCAGCAGCAGAGTTAATCCGAACCATCACTTCATCAGCCAGTTTATTGACTGTTGGCGTAAGCCACTGTGGTTTTGGACCTTCTTCTTGCGAAACAGAATTCCGCCAGTCTGGCACGTGTGATGTTAAAAATTGCCCAAGTAGAATCGGCTCACCAAAGTTCACATACCCATGACCATAATCTCGAAGATTTCGGATTGCTTTAAAAACACTACCTACAGATTCTTTTTTCTTAGTATTTCCTTTTAGCTCAGTTGTGTAAGTACTTACTTCCATTACATGCTCATAACCAAGATAGACAGGTACTAGTGCTATTGGCCGTTCACAACCTCGAAGAGCCGTTTGCACTGTCATAGCGAGCATGCCCGTTTTTGGTGGTAGAAGTCGCCCTGTTCGACTCCGTCCCCCTTCAGTGAAAAACTTCACCGAGTAACCACGGTTAAAGAGAAGAGAAAGGTACTCACGAAAAACGGAGGAATAAAGCTTATTTCCCTTAAAGCTGCGACGCATGAAGAATGCTCCGCCTTTTCTGAAAATAGAACCAACCGGCCAAAAGTTGAGGTTGATTCCTGCTGCAATATGCGGCGGAACCATTCCTTGATGGTATATCGCATACGACAACAAAAGATAATCCATATGGCTGCGATGGCAAGGAAGGTAAACGATCTCATACCCTTGATCAGACAACTCACGTACCGCTTGACCGTTCGTGACTTCCAATCCGTTGTATAGTTTATTCCAAAGCCAACTGAGGAAGTTGTCACTCATTTTGATGAGCACATTGGAATAATCCGCAGCAATTTCATGCATCAATTTACGTGCATTCTGCTTGGCTTCCACTAAAGAAATTTTCTTAGTTCGTGCTTCATCATCGATTGCTTTGCGAAGCCCTGGCGAGGCCATCAAAGAGGTAAACATTTGAGCTCGATTTGGTAAACGAGGCCCCGTTGCAGAGAGACGCTGACGCTGGAAGTGGATCCGTGCAACTCGGATCAGTTTATGGGCTGTTGTCTGATCCACACCATGCTCATTCGCCATATAGCGGATTGAAACCGGTCGGCTGACCCGAACAAGATTATCTCGCCCTGACAGAAAGACCGAGAGTATCTTGCGAAACATACTTGGCGTTTCCGTATTGCTGATCAAGTCACGTATTCTGGCGCTTTCATGTCCCGGATCACGGCCCCAACAAATGGTGATCGGAACAAGCTGAACATCGATGGTAGACTTTTTTTGATGCAGTGAAAGTAGGCGTAAGCCTGCTTGAATCGCATCCGAGGTTAGATCTTTCGAACTACCAAATACTCGGGCACGCTGTAATGCAATGAATCTTGGCAATTGCTCACCATCAACATAAAGTGGCTCAAATGGCGAAGGAAGCCCCATCATTTCTGAAAGTGCAGCAACAACCTGAAGATCGGTTGAAGACTCAGTTTTGAGTACATAAACCACGGGCTGCTTTGTATTGATGGAAAGAGATTCAACGGGGTTTTCAGGCAAAAGTTTGGTTTTTACGAGAAACCGGATCGGCCACTTTAAAATTTTCGCTAAAGGTAGTGTTAGTCTCGACATATTCTGTGGATACCTGGACTCGGTTACGACTTGTACAATTTATCAACAAACCTATTGTTTCACAAACATATTTTTTTGTTGCTATCCTGGGCCTGCTGTATATACTGACAGTAATTTGGCACTGTATAGAAAGACAGGTTATGAAACCACTTACACCGCGGCAAGCAGAAATTCTACAACTTATCAAAGATAACATTAGCGCGACGGGAATGCCACCAACACGCGCAGAGATAGCTCGTATTTTGGGCTTTAAGTCACCTAATGCTGCTGAAGAGCATCTCAAAGCCCTCGCTAAAAAAGGCGCAATTGAAATGCTCCCTGGAACTTCGAGAGGGATCCGACTCACTCAGCCTGTCGAGGAAGCAGCTGGATTACCGCTCATTGGTCGTGTCGCAGCAGGGGAGCCAATTCTTGCCCAAGAGCACATCGAGCATCACTACCAAGTTGATCCTGCTCTCTTCCGCCCGCATGCCGACTTCTTGCTTCGTGTCAATGGCAGCAGTATGCAGGATATCGGAATTATGGACGGTGACCTGCTTGCTGTTCATAAAACGAATACTGCGGAAAATGGACAAGTGGTTGTTGCTCGAGTGGACGATGATGTCACCGTGAAGCGATTCGAAAAGAAAGACCATCAAATTTTTCTTCACGCAGAAAACGAAGAATTTGACACCATTACAGTCGACCTTGAACATCAATCGTTCTGTATCGAAGGTCGGGCAGTTGGCATCGTTAGAAATACTGAATGGATGTAAATCAATCAACTAAATGGATGGAAATGAAAATAAAAAAAAGGCTTTTCTTTGATTTTCATCCTTTTTTTGAGTAGACGAAAATTCAAATTTATACAATCCTAATAGCGGCTTGATTTTTCAGAAAGTCATGACCAAGCATTCCATAAAAAATTATGGATGTAAAAACAACCCAAGTGGATGGCAAAATTGGATTGGACACACAGTTGATTTGAATGGCAACGTCACAAAAAGTTCCCGTTCATTTAGCAATGGACAATACAATCCATCAACACTGGGAATAACAACAACATCATAACCAGTAACTTGACTAGAGCTAAGTTGTACTGAGGTGTCATCAAGCTGGAAGTTGCAGTAAGTAGCAATTGACAGAGGAGATGTCACGTGTATCGAACAGCGTGTATCCTGTTTGCCTGGGGACTTGGCATAGGTTCGGCAAGTGCCAAAGATCTGCCGCTCAATATGCCCCGAGGAGTAACAGACATTAGTGAGCAGGTCTATGACCTGCATATGACAATCTTTTATATCTGCTGCATCATCGGTGCCCTCGTATTTGGTGCGATGTTTGCTGCAATGATCCTGCACCGCAAATCTCGCGGTCATAAGCCAGCCCAGTTTCATGAAAGTACGAAGGTGGAAATCATTTGGACCACCATCCCCTTTTTGATTCTCATCGGTATGGCAATCCCTGCCACAAAAACTTTGATTGCGATGGAAGACACCACTGAAGCCGATCTCACCGTCCAGATCACAGGCTCTCAGTGGAAATGGCACTACAAATACTTTGATTACAACCTTGAGTATTTCAGCCTGTTGGCAACGCCAATGTCCCAAATCAATAATCGCTTCAAAAAAGAGGAAAACTACCTCTTGGAAGTTGATCGTCCTCTCGTGATCCCAACAGGTAAAAAGGTTCGCTTCCTCATTACCTCAGATGATGTGATTCACTCTTGGTGGGTTCCTGAATTTGCGGTCAAAAAAGATGCTAATCCGGGTTTTATTAATGAAGCATGGACGAAAGTCAATGAGCCAGGTATCTATCGTGGGCAATGTGCTGAACTATGCGGGAAAGATCATGGTTTTATGCCCGTTGTCGTGATTGCAAAAGCACCTGATGAGTTTGACACTTGGATGGCCGAGCAAGAAGCCGAGCAACGTCAAGCAAAAGAAAAGGAAAAAGAACTGCTTGGAATGAATATGGAAATGGATGAATTGATGACACTCGGTGAAAAAGTTTACCTTGCCAGATGTGCAGCCTGTCACCAGCCAAATGGCCAAGGCATCCCAGGAGTATTCCCCGGACTTCAAGGTAACCATATGGTGACCCAAGATCAAGAAGCGCACATTGATGTCGTTATCAATGGCGTCAATGGAACAGCAATGCAGGCATTTGGGAAACAAATCGGTTTAAAAGAAATGGCTGCTGTCATCACCTACGAGCGAAATGCTTGGGGGAATAACACCGGAGATATTGTTCAGCCGAAAGAAGTCTATGAAGTGATGCAGAAATAGGAGCATGAAGATGAGTAAAGTAATCGAACAAGACCATCATGAGCATCACGATCACCACCATCCTTCTGGTGGTATTAAACGCTGGCTCTATACAACAAACCATAAAGATATTGGCACACTTTATCTCTGGTTTGCTTTTATTATGTTCCTTATTGGCGGCTGCATGGCACTGGTTATCCGTGCAGAACTGTTTCAGCCAGGATTACAAATCGTTGACCCTGACTTCTTTAACCAAATGACTACCGTGCATGGCCTCATCATGGTTTTTGGTGCGGTCATGCCTGCATTTACCGGACTCGCAAACTGGATGGTACCCATGATGATTGGCGCACCAGACATGGCACTTCCTCGGATGAATAACTGGAGCTTCTGGATCCTACCCTTTGCATTTTTCATCCTACTGATGTCATTATTCATGGAAGGTGGTGGCCCAAACTTTGGGTGGACATTCTATGCACCGCTATCAACGACTTACAGTAATGACAGTACGGCTTTGTTTGTCTTCTCAGTGCATATCATGGGTATGTCTTCCATCATGGGTGCCATCAACGTCATCGTCACGATTTTCAACCTCCGTGCACCAGGTATGACTCTCATGAAAATGCCGTTGTTCGTCTGGACTTGGTTGATTACCGCTTTTCTCCTTATTGCTGTTATGCCTGTGCTTGCCGGTGCAGTCACAATGGTATTGACGGATAAATATTTCGGTACCAGCTTCTTCAATGCTGCAGGTGGCGGCGACCCTGTGATGTTCCAGCATATTTTCTGGTTCTTCGGTCACCCTGAGGTTTACATCATGATCCTCCCGGCATTTGGTATTGTGTCCACGATAGTCCCAACATTCTCCAGAAAGCGACTATTTGGCTATAGCTCGATGGTCTATGCGACTGCATCCATCGCATTGTTATCGTTTGTTGTTTGGGCGCACCATATGTTTACAACAGGAATGCCGCTCTTCGGAGAGTTGTTCTTCATGTATTGCACCATGTTGATCTCGGTTCCGACGGGGGTCAAAGTATTTAACTGGGTCGCGACGATGTGGCGGGGTGCCATGACATTTGAAATACCGATGATGTTCTCTATTGCCTTTATCATATTGTTTACTATCGGTGGGTTCTCAGGGTTGATGTTGGCCATTACTCCTGCTGATTTTCAATACCACGATACTTACTTTGTTGTCGCACACTTCCATTATGTGTTAGTCACTGGCGCTATATTTTCCATCATTGCGGCGGTGTATTACTGGTTACCGAAGTGGACAGGAAATATGTACGATGAAGGGTTAGCAAAGCTTCACTTCTGGTGTTCTCTGATTTCCGTCAATGTCTTATTCTTCCCAATGCACTTTGTAGGACTCGCAGGAATGCCTCGCCGGATACCAGATTATGCCATTCAGTTTGCTGACTTTAATGCACTGATTAGTGTTGGCGCATTTGCATTCGGGTTTTCTCAATTGATTTTCTTGTACTTACTCATCAAGTGTATTCGGGAGAATCATCAGGTTCCTGCAAAAGTATGGGAAGGCGCAGATGGCTTAGAGTGGGAAGTACCATCACCAGCACCATATCATACGTTTGAAAAACCACCTTTAATTCGATAGTGACGAGGTGAAGGATGGATAGTCAACGCTTAGATAATACTGCTCTAGTCAAACGTCTCGTTTTAATTACATTAGCGATGTTTGGCTTTGGGTTTATGTTGGTCCCTTTATATGACGTATTTTGTGATGTCACGGGTCTCAATGGAAAAACCTCAGATACAGCCGCACAAGCGCCAACCAGCCTGATAGACGAATCGCGCGAAGTAACGGTGGAGTTTTGGTCTAGAACCCAAGGTGCCATGCCTTGGGAGTTCCAGCCAACACTGAAGAAGATCAAAGTCCACCCTGGCAAAGTGACAAAGGTTTTTTTTCGTGCATCAAACCGATCCAATGATGATATGGTTGGTCAAGCGATTCCATCTGTATCCCCGGGTCTTGCTGCAAACTATTTCCATAAGATTGAGTGCTTTTGTTTCAACCAACAGCCTGTTAAAGCAGGTGAAACCGTTGATATGCCACTTATTTTTTATGTCGATCCAGCTTTACCCGCAAAGTTCACCACACTCACGCTTTCATACACAATGTTTGATATCAGCAATCAAATTGCTGCGACTTCTCTAACAAATGGAGAATCATCATGACACAGGAATACCAAAAATATTATGTTCCGGAACAAAGCCCTTGGCCAATCGTCGGCGCAGTTGGGATGTTCCTCATCGCCTTTGGCGCAGGCAGTTTTGTCAAAGAACTTTCTTCAGGCGGTGGCTATGGCGGTTACTTACTTCTTGCTGGAATGAGCGTGATTATTTTCATGCTCGTTGGGTGGTTTAATAATGTCATCAATGAGTCCATGTCTGGGTTATATAGTCCACAAATGGATCGCTCTTTTCGCCAGGGAATGAGCTGGTTTATCTTTTCCGAAGTGATGTTTTTTGGTGCATTTTTCGGTGCCCTCTTTTACGCTAGAATGTTCTCCGTACCCTGGCTCGGTGGTGCTGACAATAATGTCATGACGAATGCAGTGCTATGGCCTGATTTTCAAGCCATTTGGCCTTTGGTAAAAACACCCGGAGGCGGTGAAACAACAGCGATGGGTTGGCAAGGACTCCCCTTGTATAACACCCTGATCCTCTTGACATCTTCTGTCACAATACACTTCGCTCATACTGGATTGGAACAGAACAAAAGAAAACAGCTGATTGGCTTTCTCGGCGTGACCATCTTACTCGGTTGTATTTTCTTGTTCTTACAAGCAGAGGAATATATTCATGCTTACACCGAAATGGATCTTCGCCTCGACTCAGGAATATATGGGAATACATTTTTCTTATTAACAGGGTTCCATGGACTGCATGTCACACTTGGAACACTGATCCTGTTTATTGTCTTTCTTCGAGTCTTGAAAGGCCATTTCCAACCGGATAATCACTTTGCATTTCAAGCCGCTAGCTGGTATTGGCACTTTGTTGATGTGGTTTGGTTATGTCTGTTTGTCTTCGTTTATATCTTTTAGATGTTGGCCCGTTAGGGCCTTAAAACGGAGATGGGTTGGGTGTGATCAAACCACTTGCAACCGAGAGAAGCAAGATCACAATCACCAGTGCAGAAAATAAAACACGCTTTCCGAGAAATTGCGACATGGATGTTTTTGTTTCATTACGGGTAAACACCAAAAGCGCTTTAAAAAGATTCACGATGATCATGAGCAGTAAAGCAATAAGGACAAGTTTTATGATGTTCATGGATACTCCAAAA
This sequence comes from Algicola sagamiensis DSM 14643, assembly GCF_000374485.1. Taxonomy (GTDB): domain Bacteria; phylum Pseudomonadota; class Gammaproteobacteria; order Enterobacterales; family Alteromonadaceae; genus Algicola; species Algicola sagamiensis. The sequence goes on along the minus strand of NZ_KB894492.1, from coordinate 175,126 downwards.
TTCAGGGGGTAACGCCATGCATGAACGTTTTGTGACTAAGTTTAACTCTAGCCCATTCATGCTGTTTTTCACTTTGGCAGTGGTCGCCACAACATTTTCTCTGGCTCGTTGGCAATGGCTAAGAGCGGAGCAGAAGTCCATCATACTGAAATCACAAGCAAAAGATATCCATCCCTTAGTGGATATTCGAGACGGATTTTTACCTGGTGAACGGATACAAATATCAAATGTCATCGTATTGGGAGAAGGTGCATGGCTCCTCGACAATCGTATCGTTGATGGTCAAGCAGGATATGATGTACTCTCTGCCATTCATGCGCCAGTTCTCAAACAACCAATACTCGTCAATTTTGGCTGGGTAAAAGCTGGGAAAGATCGCAACAGACTTCCTGAAGTTAATTTATCATCACCCATTCATTCCATCAGTATTACAATTGCGAATTGGTTTCATGAACCAATCATTTCTGGCAAAAATGAACAATCCAATCATTGGCCTAAAAGAGTATTTCATCTTACCGAAAATGAAGTCAGCCAAACACTCCAAACACCAATCATGCCCGTGATTGGGTATGTAGAGAACGCATCAGACTTCAGCTTTGTATTCCATTATCAACCCAGTGTTATGCCACCGGAAAAGCACCACGCCTACAGCATCCAGTGGCTGCTTATCGGGATAGCGGCAATTGTTATTTATGTTGCTGCGGCATATAAAAGGAGTCCTATTCCTCATGCAAAATAATCAAAAAACCATGCTACGACTAGGGGCCGTTTTTATCGGGCCTTTTTTACTTGCGGCAATCCTTTTAAAAATGGATTGGTATGATGCGGGTTCAACCAATCAAGGGGAATGGCTGAGTGAAGAGTTCATCATCCCCATAAAACATTCATCAGAAGCACCATGGCGGATTGTTTATATCGCCCAAGATGATTGTGATGCCCACTGCGAGCAAGCACTTTATGTCGCAAACCAAAGTGTTTCAGCTCTCGGTAAAGAGCAGCATAAAGTCACACCTACAGTACTTTTTTCACAAGAGAGAATGCCTTGGTCTTTTTCTCATGATGATTACCAAGAAAGATTCGAGACCCTCGCAATGTCTGCACCAATCAACCCTCTAGATTCAGACCACCTCTATCTTGCAGACCCTCATGGCAGCATTCTCATGCGCTACCCCATTCCTTATGAGCGCGATGCTATTTTGCAAACCAGTAAGGATTTGTTGAAAGACATGAAGAAATTACTCAAATTTTCCAGGAGACTTTAACCATGCGCAAATATGTTCTTCTTGCCTGGCTCATGTCATTGGTTGTGATTGGGCTCGGTGCATATACCCGGTTGACGGATGCAGGGCTCGGTTGTCCTGACTGGCCAGGCTGTTACGGAAAACTCGTCGTTCCAAGTTCCGAATTAGCACAGCAAGTCGCGAATGAAGCTTTTCCAGAGCGCCCTTTGGAACCACATAAAGCCTGGAATGAAATGCTCCACCGATATGTTGCCGGCACGCTAGGATTATTCATATTTGGACTGTTTGTCCATTCTTGGCGATCCCAGGAATATCGTGCCCAACGTCCTTTAACAACATTCTTGTGCGCACTTGTGATATTCCAAGCTGCACTTGGGATGTGGACGGTCACCATGAATCTCATGCCACTGGTTGTCATGGGACACTTATTAGGTGGGTTTACCATTATGGTGCTGCTCTGTGTACTTTGGTATCAGTTGAGAGAAAGACACATACCACCACAAACAAAATCGTATTCAACGGTGACTTTTAACCGAAAACTTGGTTGGGCGGCATTCAGTATCCTGGTCTTACAAATTGCATTGGGAGGCTGGACTGCCGCAAACTATGCAGCTGTCGCATGTACAAAGCTGCCAATATGTGAAGGAAACTGGCAGGAAAGGCTTGATTTTCCACATGCTTTCTCAATACCAACTGGACATGAAAATTATGAATTTGGTGTGAAGCCCTACGAAGCAAGAATGACGATTCATGTCACGCATCGATTCGGAGCAATCATGACCACGTTGCTATTGCTTGCATTTTCTTTTGCTGTTTACCGCCAATGCCATTCACTAAAGAAGCCAGCGCTAGGGATAGTGACCTTGCTCACATGTCAGATCACCCTGGGGATTGGAAACATCTACTGGTTGATCCCACTTCCCATTGCCGTCGCCCATAACCTTGTCGCGGCACTGCTTTTAGCCAGCGTAACATACACACTTTATCGATTATACCGTACAGCTTCCACCCCATTTCAAGGAGTGCTCAGATGAATCAGACAAAATCAATCCCCAGCACATTGACAGTCTCACAGGTAAGTATGTTACGGCTGAAAGACTTCCTTGCGCTTACGAAGCCAAAGGTGGTTCTGTTACTCATTCTCACAGCTGTTGCGGGGATGGCGCTTGCGCCAACAGCATTTGATCAAGCTGGGTTAATCCTTATTGCATCCATTGGTATCGGAATGCTTTCTGGTGCGGCAGCAGCCATCAATCATCTTCTAGAAGACGAAATTGATGCAAAAATGGCAAGAACAAAGCATCGCCCAATCGCCTCAGGCCGATTAACAAGAAGACAGGCGCTTGCGTTTGCGATGATTGTCGCGACGAGCGGCTTTTTCCTCCTCGCAACATTTGTCAACTGGCTCACCGCTTGGCTGACTTTGGCATGCTTATTCGGTTACGCCATCGTTTATACAGTTTTTCTGAAGCGAGCAACCCCTCAGAATATTGTCATTGGCGGGCTTGCAGGTGCGATGCCCCCTTTATTGGGTTGGACAGCAATGACAAACACAATCGATCCACACGCCTTGCTCCTTGTCATGATTATCTTTACTTGGACACCTCCACATTTTTGGGCACTCGCAATTCATCGAAAATCAGATTATGAGAAAGCGAAAATTCCTATGCTTCCTGTAACCCATGGGATCGAATTTACGAAAACCCTCGTGCTACTTTATACCGTTTTACTCCTGATTGTCTGTTTACTTCCATATCTTGTTGGGATGAGTCATGAACTGTATCTGGTGTTCAGTCTGGCTTTCAATCTCGGTTTCATTTACTATGCCTTGCGATTAAAATACAACCCGGCTGAAAAAACAGCCTGGGATACATTCAAGTTCTCTATTCTGCATCTCACGGTGTTATTTATTGTATTGATCATCGACCATAGCTTGTACACATAAAATAAGGGGTAAGGAATGAGTAAATACTTACTTTTAATCATTAGTCTTCTCGCTTTTGGCTCTGGTGTTTTTGCTTGGAAATATCAATCTCCTTCTCGTCATGATGTGAAAGCACTCTGGTATGAAGCACCGCGAGTGATGCAACCCTTCTTACTTGAGCAATCTGGTGGCGGTACCTTCACTGAAAAAAGCCTTGAAGGAAAATGGAGCCTGATCTTTCTTGGATTTACCTCTTGCCCGGATGTTTGCCCAACAACCATGTCCAAGCTAGCTGGTATTTATCCCGCAATCACAGAAGCAACATCGATTGAGTCCCAGATAGTTATGGTCTCTGTCGACCCTAGGCGAGATAGCGTTGAAAAGTTGTCACAATACGTCCAATACTTTAATCCGAAGTTTATTGGCGCAACTGGCAAACATAAAACACTATACCCTTTTACTCGACAACTGGGTCTCATGTACGTCATGGTAGATGATGAACATGCTGAAGGCTCATATTCCGTTGATCACAGTGCCTCAATCGTACTAATTAATCCAAAAGCTGAGGTTGAGGCTATCTTCAAACCTGCTTTTATCAAAGGCAAAATACCAACCGTTGATGAGCAACAGCTCGTCAAGGATTTCACGATTATCAGCCAAGCTTGGTCAGCATAATAATCAAAGCGCTTTACATTGGTAAAGCGCTATCCCTCCTAAAATACGTCCCCTGAAAATGGACAATCTGCCATCTCGGTCTATGCTTTTTCAATATGAGGAATAAAGGTCGCCATAACAAGGATTTATTCCAATGTTGGAACTTCCTGAAAAGCTTATAATTCAAGAGATTGAAGACATATATCAGTCCCTACTTGAAGCACAAGAAAGTACAGATGAACTCTGCCTAGATGGGCACGCTGTAACCAAAGCAGATACAGCAGCTATACAGTTACTATGCAGTTTGAAACAGCATCTTGAAAGTCAGAATAAAACATTGAAATGGCAGGCACCATCAGAAATGCTCATCGAGTCAGCAACACTGCTGGGAATGTCAGATTATCTTGAGCTAACCGTCCAAGAGGAATAATTCATGAAAAAAATTCTCGCGGTTGATGACTCTGCATCAATGCGTCAAATGGTAAGTTTCACCTTAAAGAAAGCCGGGTTTGATGTAACGGAAGCAAAAGATGGAAACGAAGCTCTGACCATTGCGAAGTCGAACCAGTTTGATGCCGTGATTTCTGATGTGAATATGCCCGGCATGGATGGGATCACGCTGATTAGGGAATTGAGAGGTTTACCCGATTATAAATTCACACCGATGCTGATGCTCACCACCGAAAGTGGCATGGATAAAAAAACTGAGGGTAAAGAGGCAGGCGCAACAGGTTGGATTGTGAAACCTTTTAATCCAGAACAACTCTTAGCTGTGATGAATAAAGTCATTCGCTAGCGAGGCGATTATGAGCATCGATCTGAGTCAATTCTTCGAAGTTTTCTTTGAGGAAAGCTTTGAAGGTCTTGACATCATGGAAGCCGAGTTGTTAGCACTGACACCTGGTACCCATGATCTTGAGACGATTAATACGATATTTCGTGCGGCTCACTCAATCAAAGGCGGTAGTGGAACGTTTGGATTCACCGTTGTTTCAAACTTTACCCATGTTCTCGAAACCCTCCTTGATCAGATCAGAGATGGGCGCCGGGCGCTGGAACAACAGCATATTGATCTCCTTTTACTGTCTGTCGACTGTTTACGTGATTTATTGTCCGCTTTAAAAGCTGAAGAAGTACCCGATGAAGCAGTCGCTAATAAGCTTAAAGCTGATTTTGAATCTATCTTGGCAGATGGTGTTTGTGGTGAATATGCTGCCAATGAATCAGAAGATAAGCCATCATCAACACAATCCTCTGGTTGGGCAATCAAGTTTTTTCCATTTCCTTATTTATTCAAAACAGGTAACGAGCCGCTTTATATGCTGCATGAATTGGAAGCACTCGGCAAGTTAACCATTACCGCAGACCTTTCTCATATTCCTGAATTTTCGAAGCTTGTACCTGATGAATGTCATGTTGGTTGGGACATTGAACTCCATGGCAATATTGAGAAAGAACAAATTGAAGAAATCTTCGAGTGGGTATTAGATGATTGCGACTTCAGCCTGAACCCAATTGGAGAAGTGACTCCCTCTGCTGAAGTTGAGGATACAAAAGAAGAGTCAGAGCCATCTATAGAGCCTCCAGCTCAAGTCAGTGAAGAGAAAAAAGAGACAAAACCCACACCCACTCAAGCAGCAAAAGCACCTTCGGCTGTAAAAAAAGGTGAAACAAACTCCATTCGAGTTGCAATAGATAAAGTGGACTCGTTGATCAACATGGTTGGAGAACTCGTGATCACCCAAGCGATGCTTTGTCAGCTGGCTGAACGGGAATTTGATGAAAACAATGTCAATATGCTCCAGGAAGGACTCGCACAACTTTCTCATAACACTCGTGATTTACAAGAAAGTGTGATGCGGATCAGAATGCTGCCGATTAGTTTTGTCTTTAGCCGCTTTCCACGCCTTGTTCGGGATATTTCCCAAAAACTTAATAAGAAAGTTGAGCTAAAGCTCATCGGCGAACAAACGGAACTCGATAAGACGGTCATGGAAAAGCTAAGTGACCCGATGGTGCACTTGGTTCGGAACTCGTTGGATCATGGCCTTGAATCTCCAGAAGCGCGTGTTGCGGCTGGTAAAGATGAAACGGGTTCAGTCACACTGAATGCCTTTCACCAAGGTGGTAATATTGTCATCGAAATCATTGATGATGGTGCAGGGCTCAACTCGGAGAAAATCCGTGCGAAAGCAATCGAGAATCACATCATCTCAGAAAATGAAGAATTAAGTGAGTCTGAAGTACATGATTTGATTTTCCGCCCTGGTTTCTCCACAGCAGATGAAGTGAGTGACATTTCGGGGCGTGGCGTCGGAATGGATGTTGTCAGAAGAAATATTCAGGAGCTGAATGGGTCGATTGAGGTCAATTCAGTCGCCGGAGAAGGTTCAACATTCCGTATCCGACTGCCATTAACCCTAGCGATTCTGGATGGTCAACTTGTCCGGGTTGCTGATCATACCTATATCATTCCACTGATCAGTATCATTGAATCATTGCAGGTCGACATTGAGAAAGTTAACAACGTCGGTGGTAGTGTTGAAGTGCTCAGGCTACGCGATGAATACATTCCAATTCTCAGACTTTACCAGCTTTTCAAACATGAGAATGCAATCACTGAGTTGGAGCATGGTTTACTTGTTGTCGTTGAAACAGACAATGAAAAAGTTGGCCTACTCGTTGATGATCTCCTTGCCCAACAGCAAGTCGTTATAAAGAGTCTAGAAAATAATTACCAACGTATTGAAGGCATCTCTGGCGCGACCATTCTCGGAGATGGCAGAGTCTCGCTTATTGTTGATATTGCAGGCCTGATTAAACTCGCAGGTTTGAAAAAACCAGGCAAGCAAGGCTTATCCATTGATTCTCTAATTCAGGAAATGGCATGACTGATATCGCAACAACCGAAGAAGACATCAAGGAACAGAGCGTTGAATACGATCATGAAGAACATGAACTTGAAGCAACTGGAGAAAGCCGCCAGTTCCTCACGTTTATGATGGACGATGAAGAATACGGTGTTGATATTCTGAGTGTGCAAGAAATCCGGGGCTGGGAGCCAGCAACCGTGTTACCAAATGCGCCAGATTATGTGAAAGGCGTTATCAACCTTCGTGGAACCATTGTGCCCGTTGTTGATCTTCGGCAACGATTTGGTCTGGATTCCATGGAATACGGTGCTATTACGGTTGTTGTTGTTGTGAAAGTCTCTTTAGAAAACAATGATGAGAAAATCATCGGTTTGGTTGTCGATGCGATTTCTGATGTGTACACCGTCAAAGCGGAAAATATGCGGCCAGCACCTGATATTACTGAACATGCGAATGCAGAATTTATCGAAAATCTTATGAATGTTGAGAAGAACATGGTCGTATTGCTCAATTTGCCAAGGTTAATGGAGTTTTCACAAAGCTCAGCGGTACAGGCCACCAGCTAGTTTCCCAAGCTGACCAACGATAACTATGAAATATCAAAGAAGAATAGAGGAACGACTGAGGCGATGGAATCCATGACACAAAAAGATCCCAGTCAATTTTGTGACAAAGAGTTTCCGATGACCGATAAGGATTTCGAGTTCATCTGCGAATTGGTTTATAACACTTGTGGCATCGTTCTCGGTGATCACAAACGTGAAATGGTTTACTCCAGACTTGCTAGGCGCATTCGCAGCATCGGATTAAGAGATTTCAAAGAGTACTGCGAACTCATCAATCAAAAGAACAGTCCTGAGTTGAGCGAATGCATTAACTCAATCACGACCAATCTGACGTCGTTCTTTCGAGAAAATCATCACTTTGAGTTCCTAGAAAATAAAGCACTCGCAGAAATGAAAAGTCGTCATTCAGTTGATAAACGTGTCCGCATTTGGTCAGCTGGCTGCTCATCTGGAGAAGAGCCATACAGTATTGCAATCACACTCGCAAAACACTTTCCAACACCTTGGGACTTTAAAGTCCTCGCTACAGATTTAGACTCCAATATGCTCTATAAAGCAAAAAATGGTATTTATGCCGAGGATTCTGTCGATGGATTACCGAGCGAGAAAATGGAGCGAGGCTTTGTCCGCTCAAAAGCAAATCGGCAGGTCAAGGTTAAACCCGGTATTCAAGAACATATTCAGTTTAAACGGCTCAATCTACTTCAGCAATGGCCAATGAAAGGACCATTCGACGTCATTTTTTGCAGAAATGTTGTGATTTACTTTGACCAACCAACCAAAGTGAGATTATTTGAGCGCTATTGGGATATGTTGGCGGATGGAGGTTATTTATTTCTTGGTCATTCAGAAAGTCTCAGCAAAGATAGTCCAAATTTTAAGTCTGTTGGACGTACTATTTATCAGAAGATTTAGAAAGAGCATACCATGCAACCAACACTTAATGGCTTCCACAACATCAAACGATATATCGACAAACACCGTCGAATGGTGGTTGCAAAAATTTTGCCTGGTGAATTTTACGTTACAAAAGAAAATGAACTCGTCACAACCGTACTTGGGTCTTGTATTTCTGCCTGTATCTGGGATGACATTATGGGTATTGGCGGGATGAATCATTTTATGCTGCCCTGTCAAAACAAACATTCACCAGATGCAGGAATTGACACAAGCTATGCATGCCGTTATGGCGATTGGGCCATGGAATATCTCATCAATGAAATATTAAAAAATGGCGGCTCAAGGAGCAATCTACGAGTGAAGATTTTCGGTGGTGGGAAAATCCTAAACGCGATGACAGATATTGGCAACGGAAATATCCAATTTGCGAAGGAATTTTTAAGTAAGGAACAACTGAGTATTGTTGCCGAAGACATCGGTGGACCTTGGCCTCGGAAAGTTTTTTTTCATCCGAACTCTGGGAAAGCGCAGGTGAAGAAACTCAAATCACTTCATAACGATACAATAGAACGCCGCGAAAAAGAATATATGCAAAATATCGAAGTTGAAGAGAAATCTTCGGGCGATATTGAATTGTTCTAACCACGATCTTCAGAGGAAAAATGATGCAAAAAAAAATTAGAGTCCTCGTGATCGATGATTCGCACTTTGTCAGAACAATGCTGACGGAAATCCTGACTTGTGATGATATCGAAGTCATCGACACTGCGAATGACCCCTACGAAGCCAGAGAAAAAATTAAAGAGCTGAATCCCGACGTTCTCACACTGGACGTTGAGATGCCAAAAATGAATGGCGTTACTTTCTTGAAAAACTTGATGCGACTTCGTCCAATGCCTGTTGTGATGGTTTCGACACTCACGGAAGAAGGTGCACCGACCACACTGGAGTCACTCGAACTTGGTGCCGTGGATTATTTTGCAAAGCCAAAACAAAACTTGATGGAAAACTTACCGCTATATACAGATCAATTAAGAGAAAAAGTGAGAGTCGCATCCAAAGCAAATATTGTCGCAACTTCTGTGAAAAAACACTCTGTCGGAAAAAATATCGGCAAGAAAGACATTCAGTATCGACCAAACATTCTTGTGGCTATTGGCGCATCAACTGGTGGGACGGAAGCTCTGAAAGAAGTCATTTCAAATCTTCCCGCGGATTTCCCTCCCGTCGTCATCACACAGCATATTCCGCCTGTATTTAGCAGCTCATTCGCAAAACGGGTTGATCAATGCAGCCAGATGCGTGTCTTTGAGGCACACGACGGGATGAAGATCAAACAGGGATGCGTCTATATCGCACCCGGCGATCAGCATTTGGTGTTAAAAAAAGTCAATTACGACTTATTCTGCCAACTGCTAGACACACCGCCAGTCAATCGTCACCGCCCTGCTGTCGATGTTCTTTTTGACTCAGTCGCCGAACTCAAAGGCCGACATGCTATCGGGTGTATTTTAACTGGGATGGGAAACGATGGTGCCAAGGGGTTACTCAAAATGAAGGAGGCAGGTGCGATTACCTTGGTTCAAGACGAAAAGACATCCGTTGTCTGGGGTATGCCTCGCGTCGCCTATGAAATGGGAGCCGCAGATAAAGTGCTCCCTCTCAATAAAATCGCAGATCAAATCATCCATTTCTCTGCATTACCGAAAAAAGCTTAACGCTATCGCCGTTCATCATTCTGTTTTACTTGGTTCTCTCATCACAAGCCATGGCTGTGAGAACCAGTAAAATCGACCAGGTTGGCTCATGGAAGGTGCCGTACAATTATAGCGAGAGCGCCCCATCGGTAATGCTGACTTTGCCTGGATCGTCAAACGAACTTGGTTTTTACCCATCTTTTCAATCGTAGGCTGCACAGCTCCTTGTCCAGATACAAAGCACATGAGCTGTTTTGTTTTAAAGTCCTGAACTTGAAATACTATTGATAGTTTTGGCTTTTTTTCGTAAACCATGGGTTCTGGTAATTTCGATTTAAGATGAAAGGCTAAACTCTTTAACTTGGTTTTCAACGCATTCAAATCCGCATAAATGCCTGAAGCTGGAAAACGCGGGATCCGCGTGAAATCAGTAGACGGGCCAACAGCACCTGAGTGTTGCCCTATCCCAATAAAGTGATGTTGACTTAAAAATTGCTGAAGCTTTGGTGAAAATTCACCATATGGGTATGCAAATATACGATATGAAGTCCCCAGATGCTTTCTGAGTGCTTCTTCTGCGACGAGGATTTCTTTCGAGAAATATTGAGTACTGTCCTGTCTTTCCTGACGAACCATGTAGTCATGATGTTGACTGTGGTTTGCAATCGTTACTCCCTCGTCCTGAAGCGTCTTTAACTGCCCCCAGGTCATTGCGCTGCCATGTTTGTTTTCAACCATGAGTGGATTGACAAAGACAGTGTAAGGAAATTGATATTCATTGAGAATCGGACGTGCATTTTCAAAAACGTTCTTATACCCATCATCAAATGTAATCGCGACCGCTTTACTTGGCAGTGGTTTGTTTTTTTTCAATGCATCGAGCATCTCAGGTAAAGCTATCACCTGAAACTTTTCATATTTCAGGTACGCCATATGTTCACGGAATTTTTTCGGCGAAATAGACGTGATTTGTGGGGTGTGATCACTGACATGATGATACTGTAGAATAACGGCTGCATTCCCGAGCAGGGGAAAGTGTAACAATAAGGCAAGCCAATACTTCATTTTGTTCTCCGGGGTTCTAATGTCGCAACGCATCTCACATCGCCAGTTTTTATCTATTGCCTTTCCAATGATATTGTCGAATATCACTGTCCCACTTCTTGGCCTTGTTGATACAGCCGTTGTTGGTCACCTTCCAGATGCAGCCTTTTTAGGCGGTATTGCCGTTGGTAATATGTTGATGACTTTCTTAATCTGGCTGTTTGGCTTCATGAGAATGTCAACGACAGGGCTTGTGGCGCAGGCTTTTGGACAATCTGATTTCAAAAAAGTGCAACGTCATCTGATGCAAAGCGGACTCATGGCGCTTATTTTGGCAGGTTTTATCATCTTATTTCAATACCCGATTGCACAGATCACCTGGGTGCTCACAGGTGCAAGTGAAATTGTCACAACTCATGCAGAGACCTATTTTTCCATTCGTGTTTGGGGATTACCCGCTGCAACCTTAAATCTTGTTTTTCTCGGCGTATTAATTGGACTGCAAAAAGGAAAAGGCCCCATGGCCTTATTGATCATTTCAAACCTAGTCAATATGTCCCTTGATGTCCTATTTGTTTTTGGCTTCAATTGGGAGATTGCTGGTGTCGCCTGGGCTTCTGTCATTGCTGAATATACAGGTCTATTTATCGCACTCTATCTCTTAAGGGATCACATTTCACAAATTGTGCTGCAAATAAAAACAAAGACCTTTCGTCTATTTTCAAAACAAACAAGTTTTAAGCACCTGATACTGGTGAACCGCGATATCCTGATCCGCTCACTTACCCTACAACTCTGCTTTGTTTTTATGACGATGCAGGGTGCAAAGCTTGGCGATGAAATCATCGCCGCGAATACCGTGTTACTGAACTTTTTTATGTTGATTTCATTTGTATTAGACGGAGTCGCTTACGCGGCTGAAGCACAAATTGGCCAAGCAGCAGGTAGAAAAGATCACAATATAATGAAGCAATCCTTAAGCATTGCCACCTTATGGACTGGCTGTTTTACTTTGGTTTTTACACTGCTTTTTTTCCTTGGAGGAAAAACACTGGTTTCACTCCTCACTGACCTGGACTCTGTTCGCCAAACCGCCCAACCCTACCTGATCTGGCTAGCTGTTCTGCCCTTGGTTGCAACATGGTGCTTTTTATTAGATGGGGTTTTTGTCGGATTGATGGATACAAAGTCTATGCGAAATATGATGTTGATATCTGCAATGTGTGGTTTTCTGCTCCCTTGGTCACTCACACAACATTGGGGAAATCACGGCCTATGGTTTGCCATGAATTGCTTTATGCTGACACGCTCGTTATCTTTGGGGGGAGTGTTCTTTAAGCGTCATTGGCGCGACGTGGCGGCACCCGCTTCATAACTTGTGCAAAGCGATTGGCAAAAATCCCAAGATAACCAATTGCTGCCAAACCAATTGCCGGGACAAGTAAAATCAACCCGAGCAATTGCCAGTAGGCTTCGTGAAAATAACCGTAGACAATCGCCCCAGCACCAACAGCAAAAAGCAAAAGCCCAATCAAAAAAACCTTGAGGCTGCGTTTTGGGTTTGCGCCGAGGCGATAAATCAGCGGTTTTAGCATTTGCTATCTCACATTCAACAATCGAATGATCAACATTATTTTATTCAATGATCTGTCTTCTTATATTAATAATAAGAATGTTCACCGTGCTGATGCTCTGTGACGTCTTTGACGCCTGATAGCTCACCTTCGAAACGGGCAAGCAGTTCTTTTTCAATGCCTTCTTTCAGCGTCACGTCAACCATCGAACACCCATTACAACCCCCACCAAATTGCAGGATTGCATACCCTTCTTCTGTGATCTCCATGACCATGACTTTACCGCCATGATTTGCAAGCTGCGGATTAATTTCTGACTCAATCACATACTGCACTCGTTCCATCAAGGGCGCGTCATCAGAGACCTTTCTCATTTTCGCATTGGGTGCTTTGAGTGTCAGTTGAGAGCCCATTGCATCTGTTACAAAGTCAATTTCAGCTTCATCTAGAAAAGGAGAGCTTTCCTCGTCAATCACCGCATCGAAGCCTTCAAAAGACAATCGAATATCCGTCGGTTCTACGGATTCTGGTGGGCAATAAGAAACACCGCACTCCGCTTGTGGTGTGCCTGGGTTTACAACAAAAACACGGATGTTCGTGCCTTCGCCTTGGCTGGAAAGAAGCTTTGCAAAATGTGTTTGTGCTTCTGTAGAAATCGAAATCATTGCGGCCATCCAAATTACTTGACTAAAGTACTCAGTTTCTCAATATGATACTCCCCTTTATACTTAGGATCTAGCGGAAGGATCGCATGATGTTGGGCGAAGAAATAGGAAAGTCGCCAGACACAGGTTAATATATAACTTATGTATCCATTAATAACTTAAAGCAAATGAAGCAGTTATTTGGTTGTTTTCTTATATTTTTCAGTGCAATTATTCACGCCTTGCCAACTCACCAATTCTTTCCTGAAGGACATCCATTTGATCCCAATATTCCAACACCAGAATCTGTTATTGGTGTCGAGATTGGTCAATGGCACCTTCGACATGATCAGCTGATTCGATATATTTCTTTGGTTGCTGAACGAAGTGAGCGCCTACAACTCGAAAAAATAGGTGAAACACACCAAAAGCGCTCACTTTATCTGCTTAAAGTTTCCTCGGCTGGGAATCTAGCAAAATTATCCCATATTCAGGCACAACACCGTCAGGCATTAATGTCCCCATCGTTCCGAACAACAGAAGACAAAGCGATAGTTTGGATGGGCTATAGCGTCCATGGTGATGAGGCCAGTGGCTCGAATGCGGTCGCCCCGCTCGTCTACTATCTTGCCGCTTCTCAAAGTGAAACTGTCTCTCAGTGGCTGGATAAAATGGTGATCTTGATCGATCCGAGTTTAAACCCTGATGGCATGGATCGATTCGCAAACTGGGTGAATATGCATCGCAGTACTGTCCCAAACCCAGATCCTGTGAACCGAGAGCATGTCCAAGGCTGGATCCGCGGACGTGTGAATCATTACTGGTTTGACTTAAATCGAGACTGGTTATTATTACAACACCCAGAGTCTCGCGCACGTGTCGCTCAATTTCACCAATGGAAGCCAACCGTATTAACAGACTCCCACGAAATGGGTTCAAACAGTTCTTTCTTTTTCCAACCAGGGATCCCATCTCGCAAGAACCCCCTTACACCACAAAAAAATGTTGAGTTGACCAAAAAGCTTGCGACCTATCATGCAAAAGCACTTGATGAGAAAAAGCAGCTTTATTTTACAGAAGAGAGCTTTGACGACTTCTATTTTGGCAAAGGTTCAACATATCCAGATATCAATGGCAGTGTTGGTATTCTATTTGAACAAGGCTCTAGCAGAGGACACGCAAAACAAGTTGAACATGGTGTTTTGACCTTTACCCAAGCCATTCAAAATCAAATCACCACGAGCTTATCTACCCTAAAAGGGAGTTTTGAAAACCGACTCGTACTGCTCAACTACCAGAGCAAGTTTTATGAAGAAAGCCGTGAACAGGCCGAACAAGATAAAATGGCTGGCTACCTTGTTGACACAGAAGGCGATCTTTATCGAACACAAGCATTCTTGAGTATACTTGCGCAGCATCAGATTCAAGCTTACCCGCTCACAAAAGATTATGAAGGAAAGCAGAAAACATACCATCAAGAAAACACTTATTTCATTCCATTGAAACAAGCGCAGTACCGTTTGATCAAAGCGTTGTTTATGACGCAAACAAATTTCAAAGATAATTCTTTTTATGACGTTTCAGCCTGGACGCTCCCGTATGCTTTTGATTTTCCATTTGAGGTTGTCAAAAGGAGAGCTTCTGTCTCATTTGCAGCACACCCTTGGGAAGCGCAAAGCAAGAACACATTTCCTGAGTTCAATAGTGAGCATGCTGCCTACGGGATCCGCTGGAACAACTCCGCAGCAGCTAAAGCCGTTCACTCACTACTTTCCCAGAGGCTTTATCTCAAAGTGGCTAGCCAAGAATTTACAGCAACCACACCAACTGGAGAGCAAACCTTTGCTGCTGGAACTGTATTTTTGCCTGCTGGTTTACAGAAAATACCAACCAATCAACTCCATGTTATTTTAATAAAAACGATGGAAACATATGGTGTTGCTATCGAGCCTATCTCTTCAGCATTAACCTCAAAGGGCATTGATTTAGGCAGCTCTTCGGCCTATGCCCTCAAGCAGCCCAAAGTACTCATTGTCGGTGGTAAACAAACGAACCCTTATGAAGCTGGTGAGGTCTGGCATTATCTGGATATCCACCTCGGCATTTCCCCAACGATTGTTGAGCTGGATCGACTCCACAAAATTCAACTCTCTCACTATACACATGTGGTCATGGTCGATGGCAACTATCAAGGGATCTCTGAAGCCTTAACCGAAAAGGTGATGCGTTGGGTCAAACAAGGTGGTGTCCTTTGGGGCCAAAGGAAAGCTGCAAAGTGGCTAGCACAACAAGGGCTGCTCAAAATGAGCTTTAAAGGACAGCCGGAGCTGAATAAATTGTTCCCTGGAAATACGGTTCGATATGCGCAACAAGATGATCATGCTTCGAAAAAGCGTATTGCCGGTGCAATCTTTGCGACACAAATCGACACATCCAATCCTCTTGGATTCGGTTTACAAGAGGAGGCGCTACCTGTATTCAAGCGGGGAACTTTTTCCTTTAAACCACATGCATTCGGTGCCGTCAATGTAGCCACTTATCAAGAAAAACCACTACTGAGTGGGTTTACAGCCAAGCCATATCAAAAAGCCTTATCTGGACAAACCGTCCTTGCGGCACACAAACTAGGCCGTGGGCAAGTGATCGCCTTTGCGGATAACCCTGTTTTCCGAGGCTTTTGGTATGGATCAAGTCGGTTACTTGGTAATGCAATCTTCTTTGGTCATATCTTAGATACGCCAGGAGATTAAAAACCGAAACAGCTAAATCCGGAAACAATAGTCATGAATGCGGTCATTTGCACAAGCGAAGACCCATAAACAAACCCGACCTGCACCTGCTTTTTTGAGGGTGCGGGCTGCTTCGTTTGCCGTGTGCCCAGTCGTGATCACATCATCAATCAAAATAATCGTCTCTCCATTGAGCCTCCGTGAAGCAAATGAATGCCGCATCCGAAAACGTGATTGACGCTTCGCTTGTGCTTGCGGACTTGTGTAACGACATTTTGATAAAATATTCTCTCCAATAGGGTAACCTCTTTGGGCTGCAACTTCTTTTGCTATCAGCTGACTTTGGTTATAACCACGACGCATAAAGCGAAGGAAATGGATTGGCATGGGGACTAAGATACCAGAAGGCTCAGTCACTTGATTTGCGTCCAGCCAATCCACCAACATGTTTCCCATCAGACGCCCTAATAAAAGCTGGCGGCCAAATTTCAATGTTTGAATAAAGTCGGTATATGGCGGCACATAGGGTACGACTGCAAACACTTGATCCACATAATTACAATGGGTATTTGCCTCAATTGTTGGTATATGTATCAGGGAAGGAAGTGAGCCAGGGTAATAGATCCGCAGTTGATCGTGTTTACAATGGATACACACTAACTGTGTATCACCCGAGAGTGGTTGCCGACAGATCACGCAGTTGGCGAGTTTATCTTTGAAAAAACGGTTCATGCATTCCTGTTCCTTCAGGTATGATCCATAAAACCATCCTACTGAAATGAGTCACTGATGACAAAACAAACTTTGGTCCTGCTTCATGGTTGGGGTATGAATCAAGGCGTATGGCAAGGCGTTATTCCTGCTCTGTCCGAACACTTTCACGTGCTTCCACTGGATTTGCCGGGATTTGGTGCTTTACATGATCTCACCGATCATCAATCACTGGAAGCCATGACAAATATCATCGCAAAAGATATTCCTGATCAAAGCCTCCTCCTTGGCTGGTCACTTGGTGGCCTTGTAGCAATTCACCTTGCTGCTACATATCCAGAAAAGGTTTGTCAATTACTCCTGGTCGCCAGCTCCCCCAAATTTGTCCACTGTGAATCATGGCCTGGGATCAAACCTGAAATCTTACAAAACTTCGGCCTACAATTGAGTCAGGATATCCCCAAAACGATCGAACGTTTTTTAAAAATTCAGGCGATGGGCAGCCCAACGCTACGCAATGATATTCGTGAACTGAAAGCCGATATCGAACAATACCCCTACCCAACCCAAGAGACGTTGGCTGCAACACTGACACTGTTGTCAAACACTGACTTACGTCAAACACTCGCTGGACTCAACGCACCGATCCAATTATTTTTGGGTAAATTGGATACTCTCGTTCCGGTGACAAATTTAGAGAATATTCAAGCTCTCAATCCTCACCTTCGCGCTCACGTCTTCGAAAAAGCATCTCATGCGCCGTTTATCTCACATCCTATTGAATTTGTGGAAGCTTTAGCTCAACTCGCTTAAACGCTCCTTTTATGGGTATAACAAAAAGCACTGAATACTCAAACTTTAGTGCTTATTCTCTCTAATCATGGGCTTCCTATTTACTCTGAAAAGGTTAATAATTAGACGTATGGTGGTGTATCTCCAGAGGGAGCGAAGCATATGACAGAAATCAACGGCGCACTATCAGCCGGATTACAAGGTTTTCAGCGAGCCTCTTTGGGTGTGTCTGAAGCATCCAATGATATCGCACGTCAACCCGTTGTGGAGCAGCAACAAAGGGAACAACAGCAGCAAGTCCAGCAGGCTGACCAAGCAATTCGAAATGAGCAACCGCTCGAAACAGCAGCGCCACCCAATGTGACAAACAGTCTGACACAGCTTGTCACCGAACAGACAAACGCAGCTGCCAATGCGAGAACGATTGAGACTGCCGACGAAGTCCTTGGCACAATAATCGACGTCACGGTATAGTCAAGCTCGTGAACATTGTAACGACGTATCCGACCATCAACCTTGTTACCGCGAACCCTTCGACGGAGTTGGCGCGCAACGATAATGTCCAGCGCGAACTCATCCAGCAAACGACCGAACTCGATGAATATTCCCCCGAGAAAGGTGTGGGTGAACGTGAACGTTCGGGCTCTTCTCAAAACCAACAGGCAGAGGGCAAGCAAGCTCAGCGTCAAGATGTTGATGAAGATGGGCGTAATGGTAATCAGCAAGAACGCCAGCAGAAAGAAGATCAACGCGAACAAAAACAGGAACAACAAGACCAGCAAAGGCTAGAAAAGTTAAAAGCAAGAGATCGAGAAGTCCGCGCACACGAGCAAGCACATGCAGCGGTCGGCGGTCAATACGCAGGTTCGCCAAGTTACACATTTGAAAAAGGCCCTGACGGTAACAATTATGCAGTCGGTGGAGAAGTTCAAATTGACGTCTCCCCTGTTCCAAATGACCCGCAAGCAACGATTCAAAAAATGCAAGTTGTCAAAGCCGCAGCACTTGCACCAGCTGAGCCTTCGGGTGCTGATCGACGCGTTGCGGCAAAAGCCACACAAGAAATCGCCAATGCACAGGTTGAACTGACCAAAGTTCAAGCAGAAGAAGTTCGCGCCAGATTGGAAACAGACGACAACAGTGAAGAAGCAACGTCCATCGCTGTTCGTTCTAAGGAAGACTCGGAAAATTTTGTAGGACCACAACAACCACAACGCGATCCATCAATTGATGAACGCGCTGGCCGTATCGCAAATTTCTACCAACGTTCAACGGCACCGGCCGATCAGAGTTTCTTCCAAGTCGCTTAAGCACAGAACCTCATCCTTCAATGCAACTTTTTCGATCCATGGTACTCAGGCTCAGCACTCAACTCTCATAATTTCATTGGGACAAAGCTTTCTACCAACAGCATGAGCGATAGCTACATTCCTTGAGCCGTGATAACGAGCCCCTTATCGAAAAATCCAATGGGTCAATCGGATCTTTCATTTTTCATCCGTGAATTTTCCGTATGTAATCATGGAACTGATCCAATGGAGCACAACAACTGATGATGACCACTTCCAGAAGTACGAGTGTCTTATTATGTATCATCTTTATTTTGATAGGACTGAACTTACGCCCCTCAATGGCTGCTATTGGCCCACTGCTCAATGCAATCCGTGACACAATACCGCTCAGTTATACTGTGATTTCATTACTCACAATGCTTCCCGTTCTCGCGATGGGCATTGCCATGTTTATCGGATTACGTATGACACAGGCTGCTGGGGAACACCGTGTTGTGAGTTTATCTTTGTTACTGATCGCAGTAGCAAGTTTATTCCGGTTTATCGCGGAAGATGAAATAAACCTCCTCATGACTGCGATGATTGCCGGCATTGGGATTGCGATGATCCAATCGATCATCCCTCAAATCATTAAATCACGTTTCCCAAAACACATTGAGCTATTCATGGGTGTCTATGTGACAGCCATTATGGGAGGCGCTGCCTTATCTGCTTCTACTGCACCATTTCTCGCAGAATTCTTTGATAGCTGGCAGGTGGCTTTGTCGATTTGGGCTGGGTTGGCTGTGTTCGCATTGCTCATTTGGCACACCATGAAAGAGCGTTTACAGAATAGCGATCATTTCACCCCAAGATCATCAAATAGACATTCATCCACATTTCAATTCACGCGTCATCCTCGTGCATGGCTATTAGGCATGTTCTTTGGTCTAGGTACATCCGCATATACCTGTGTCTTGGCTTGGCTACCACCTTATTATTTTGATTTGGGCTGGCAGGATAAAGAGTCTGGGTTGATTTTAGCTTTTTTGACATCCATGGAGGTATTGGCTGGTTTACTTATCCCCGCCATGGCGAGCCAAAGTGTTGATCGCCGCTGGATACTCAGTTGCTTATTAGGTAGTATCATTGCTGGTTTTATTGGGCTGATTATCGCTCCAACAGCATATGCACTGTTATGGGCCAGCCTTTTAGGGATCGGTATCGGTGGACTCTTCCCCATGAGTTTGATTGTGACCATGGACCATGTGGATGATCCAACACAAACGGGCAAGTTGACCACATTTGTTCAAGGAATTGGCTATATCATTGCCGCGATGTCGCCACTCGTTGCAGGATTCATCAAAGATACTTATTCGAGCTTTTCTGTTGCATGGCTAATACTCGCAATCATTGCCACGATGATGCTTTTCATCGGATGGCGATTTAAGCCTGTTGACTACCCGCTTCACTTTGCAAATGCGAATTGAGTGTTGTACACGCCTTTAAAATCTGTTTTCTTAACCAGAGATTTGCAGGTTGGCGAGTGTGTGAGGTATGCCATACCATCGCCACCTCAAATCCAGGTAAATCTTCTGGCGCTGGACGTGCATAAAGAAACGGGTACTTCTTCGAAACTTTTTGATAGATCTTTTCCGGTAGCATCATCATTATTTCAGGTGAACTCAGCATGTTTAAACCGGCGTAATAACCATTTGCTCGAATCGCAACTGGCCGAATGATGCCTTTTTGTTTGAGCCAGGACTCAACCATACAGTGACCACTTAACCAAGGTGTTGGAAAAACCTGTTTTTGAGTCAGCATCTCATCAATAGTTAAGGTCGAATCGCTCAGGGGCTTGCCCTCAAATACAGCGATTAATTTATCCGTCAGGATTGTTTCATGCTCAAGAGAGGATGGCAGATTTTCAAATCGATTAAGAGGCATGATGCCTAAGTCAATACGCTTACTCAATATCTCCTCGAATGGCACTTTGACATCTGGCCTGATCATTTCAATATGAATTTTTAACTCATGTTTGATAATGTCTTTCATGAGCATTGGCAAAATCAGGATCTCGAAGTATTCAGGGGCAAATATGATAAAACTGACTTTTTCATCTTTTGGGGAGAAAATAACCTTTTCATCCACACAGTCAGAAATTTTTTCTAAAATTACTTTAACGGAATCCGCAATACTTTTTGCCTTTTGAGTCGGCATCATACCACTTCTCGTTGGGATAAATAGCTCATCCTCAAAAACATTTCTCAGACGATTTAAACTATAACTTACCGTCGATTGGCTAAGAGATAAAAGCTCCGAGGTGGCCGTCACATTATGTAAAGCATAAAGCGTGTGAAATATTTCTAACGCTTGAAAATCCAGTTTTCTGACTTTTTGTCTTAACATTACCTTATTTTCCATCCTTCTATTCCTATCCATTTTCTGTACATGACTGCCTACTCATCGCGCTCGCTCTGACTTTACCACCTAAGCATAAAGTCATAAATAGGGTAAATGCTTGATATTATTTTAAATCGGAATGAGAATAAAAATTATTTTCTTTTATAGGCACAGCATGCTGGGTAGAATAATGCTTCATGTACCTTAGCTGGATCAATTCTATGAACCTACAAGTCATCCTCATCTACATCATCACCGGACTTTTATTGCAATTTCTTGCCAGTAAATTTCCATTTCGCAAATTAGAGCAACCGCGAGAATACAAATGGGATATCGCAAGTGTCCTTGGCGCTACACTTTTTTCAGCGTTGTTTTGGATGCTTCTTGGTACACCATTGATTATATTTTTTCTGGATTTGCCTTGGATCAGTAGCTTACAACCGGATATTTCAGCGATTCCACCGATTCTCATTGGACTGATACAACTCCTGTTTACAGACTTTTTGTTTTACTGGGCACATCGACTATTACACACCCAATTATTTTGGCATGCGCATGCATGGCATCATGCGCCGAAACACCTATGGTGGTTAGCTGGTTTGAGAGCTTCGCCATTGCATGTGGTTTTGATGGGTTTACCGCTTGTGATTTCATACTTAGCATTTCCAACTGCACAAGGGGGCACCATGATCGTCATTTTGATCATCATTCGTGTCCTCAACCAACATTGGATCCATTCAAACGTTCGTTTTCCGTTTGAGCGCCAGTTAGAATGGATCATCGTGACGCCAAGAGTGCACTTTGTCCATCACCATGTTGAACGACGCTTTTCTGACAAAAACTTTGGGTTTATTTTTTCATTCTGGGATCGATTATTTGGGACTTTTGTTCACCCAGATGTCGTTCAAGGCGAAAAGCTCGGCCTGAACTATAAAAATACAAACTTACGATTGTTGCTTGGGGTTCCACCAAAGAATAAAAAAATACAGGAAAAATCCGATAGCGCTTTCAAAGACGCTCAATCATAGTCAGGATAGGTGATCTAGTTTTATTGATTCATGAGCAGCTTCAAACGATTAAGGTTGAAGCTGTTCGGATGATAAGTAAAATCACTTTTCTAGATATGGTGAAACCACGAGGTAAACCTTTCCTTCTTCAGTCTGGATCGTCA
The DNA here is from genome assembly GCF_000374485.1 of Algicola sagamiensis DSM 14643. Classification (GTDB taxonomy): domain Bacteria; phylum Pseudomonadota; class Gammaproteobacteria; order Enterobacterales; family Alteromonadaceae; genus Algicola; species Algicola sagamiensis. Next base: position 152,932 of record NZ_KB894492.1, on the reverse strand, counting down.
CCAACTTCCCTGGTTCTGCGCTAATTTTTGGTGCTAATTGAAAGTCATTTGCTCTGACATCCAATGATACCGCTAATGTGTCATCCTTATTCTCATTCACCAAAACTGACGCTTCGAAGTCTTCACCTGTTATCATCGTTGCAGTCTCGTTTAATCGAACAATAAAACTTGGAGAAAAAACATTTTTATTATCCACTGTGACGTTGATATCAACCATATAATTCGCACTCAGGAGAGAGAAGGATGAGAAAAGCAGTGATGAAAGAAAGAACGTTTTCATTTGTTGTACACCTTATCGTTTTTATGCGCATGTAGAATTTTAAGAATATTTCTTCATTCACACAACAACCGATTAAAAAAGAAAGGATTTCTCTTTTGTTTTCACAACAGGTTGCTCGATTTTCTGCGCTTTTGGTATTTCACACATAAAAGCAACACCACGGATCACATAGGCAAAACTTGAACAATGTGCATCCTGACCAGGAAACTGGTGTGCATCCATCCGAACATAATTGGCTTGTAATGATTTCGCCTGTGATTTGAGGATGCGATATGCCCCAACATATGTTCCTGTCTGAAAGCCGACACAACCAGAACCATGCTGCGCCTCGACTGGACCAAGCTCTTTACAATAGTTTGGTGGATCTTCTTTCGAGATCACGATATGTGCCGTCCCTTCCGGCTCTGCAGGGAGCTTCGCTGCACACCCAAAAAGCAAAAGCAGAGTGATCAAGAAAGCGACATTTAAGATTCGATTCATATTCACGATAATAAACAAGCCTGATAACAAATAAAAACACCTCCGCGATGGAGGTGTATCACAGTGTATTGTCACTGAACAATCAGCACAATACGCGTAAACGAAGGTATTTTGACCTATTTCTTCGCTTTTGCAAAGGCTTCTGCAAATGCGCTGCTCATAGCACTATTCATCGCATTGTCTTTCCTAGACTTTTGCTGTGATGAACGTTGTTTCTGTTTGGGCTGTGACGAACGTCCTTCCTTTGGCGAGCTTTGCTGTGACGCTTCATCCATACGCATGGTGAAGCTGATCCGCTTGCGCCCTAGGTCAACATCAAGGACCTTCACTTTCACAATATCACCTGCCTTGACCACTTCATGCGGATCAGAAACAAATTTATCTGTTAATGAAGAAATATGGACTAAGCCATCCTGATGGACCCCAACATCAACAAAAGCACCAAAGTTTGTGACGTTCGAGACGACACCTTCCAAGATCAAGCCTGGCTTTAAATCCTGAATTGTCGATACCGCTTCATCAAAGCGAGCCGTTTTAAACTCAGGTCGCGGATCACGTCCAGGCTTATCTAATTCAGAGATAATATCCGTCACTGTTGGTAAACCAACATCATTGGTGACATAGCTCTTTGGATCCAGTTTTCTTAAGAATTCGGAATTCCCAATCACTTGGTCAACCTGAATATCATGATCACCGACAATTTGCTTCACAACATTATAAGACTCGGGGTGAACAGCAGAAGCATCTAACGGGTTATCGCCATTTGAGATTTTTAAGAAACCTGCCGCCTGCTCGAATGCTTTCGGCCCAAGACGCGTTACTTTCTTGAAAAGCTGTCGATTCTGAAAACGCCCATGCTCATCTCGGTAAGCAACAATGTTATTCGCAAGCGTCTTATTGAGACCAGAAACTCTTGCGAGTAGTGGTGCAGAAGCCATATTCACATCAACACCGACTGCATTCACACAGTCCTCTACAATCGCATCAAGACTTTTCGCCAAATCACTTTGGTTGACGTCATGCTGGTATTGGCCGACACCAATAGACTTTGGTTCGATTTTAACTAATTCTGCCAATGGGTCCTGTAATCTTCTTGCAATAGACACCGCACCACGTAACGAAACATCGAGATCCGGGAATTCGTTTGCTGCAAACTCAGAAGCTGAATAAACCGATGCGCCTGCTTCACTCACCATCACCTTGGTCAATTGTAAGTCCGGGTTATCTTTCATCAGTTCACCAACAAGCTTGTCGGTCTCTCTGGAAGCCGTTCCATTCCCAATCGCAACCAGTTCTATCTTGTACTGTTTGCAGAGATTTGCCAAAACACGAATCGACTTGTCCCAGTGGTTTTGTGGTGCATGTGGGAAAATTGTCGATGTCGCTTGAAGTTTACCTGTGTCATCAACAACTGCGACTTTCACGCCTGTTCTCAATCCTGGATCCAATCCAAGTGTCGGTCTTGCACCTGCTGGTGCAGACATAAGTAGGTCTTTTAAATTCTTAGAGAAGACGTTGATTGCCTCAAGCTCAGATTTTTCTTTCATTTCGCCCAAGATTTCTGTTTCCAGATGCAGTGCGACTTTCACCTTCCATGTCCATTGAACAACAGACTTAAGCCAAGTATCAGCTTTCGCACCATCAAAAGACAAACCAACATGGTCAGCGATCATCTTCTCACAAACGGAGGACTTTGAAGTCTCTTCTTGCTCTGGCGCAGGATCGATATTGAGTTGCAACACGCCTTCGTTTCTACCACGAAACATCGCTAAAGCACGGTGTGAAGGAATACTGCGAACGGGTTCACTATGTTCAAAATAGTCTCGATATTTTGCCCCGGATTCCGCTTCACCTTTGACGAGCGTACTGGTGAGATGAGCCTCTCTTTTGAGGTGCTTTCTTACTTTTTCCAATAGCTTTGCGTCTTCAGCAAAACGCTCCATGAGAATATATTTCGCGCCTTCCAGAACAGCTTTGGTATCTGAAAAATTCTTTTCTGGATTGAGAAAATCTTGCGCTGCAACTTCCGGATCGGTATTCGGTTGTGAGAAAAGCAGATCTGCCAGCGGTTCGATGCCTGCTTCAATCGCGATTTGGCCTTTTGTTCTTCGTTTTGGTCGGTATGGGAGGTAGAGGTCTTCAAGCAGGGTTTTGTTATCTGCATCGAGGATATCTTTTTGTAACTCAGCAGTTAGTTTTCCCTGGTCTTCTATCGACTTTAAAATGACCCGACGGCGATCTTCCATATCTCGTAAATAGGAAAGCCGCTGTTCAAGTGTTCTCAATTGTGTATCATCCAGCCCGCCAGTTGCTTCTTTTCGATAGCGTGCAATAAATGGAACAGTCGATCCGTCATCTAACAACTTGACCGCTGAATCAATTTGCGAGACTTGGGCATTCAACTCTTTTGAGAGTTGCTGAGAAATACTAGGCATGAGACATACAATCCTTAATTATTGAGAACCTCCGTTGCTGCTCATTCATCGAAGATACAAGCAACAGATACAAATTTAACGTGTCACGGCAGTTTGTTTTCGCCAAAAATAAAGTTGAGATTACGCGAAATTATCAAACCTCATGAAGAAGTCCAATTATATAACACGAGAAGGCTGGGATGCACTGGAAAAAGAACTGAAAACATTTCAGCCCTGTAGGTTAGTTCTTCTCATAAAAAATAGAATGGATCACCCATTCCTTTTCCCCATCAGGGGTTTTCACATACACCGTATCATCTACTTCTTTTTTTAAGAGTGCACGAGCCATCGGTGAGTCGATTGAAATGTAATCTTTTTCATCGCCGTAGATTTCTTCAGGTCCAACAATCCGAAATTTCAGGACTTCACCATTGATATTCTCGACTTCAATCCAAGCCCCAAAAAATACTTTTCCTTCTTGCTGAGGAGAGTAATCAACAATTGTTAATTCTGGAAGAAGTTTTCGAATAAAATGGATACGACGATCGATTTGCCTTAACAAACGCTTGTTAAATGTGTAGTCAGCATTTTCTGAACGATCACCAAGGCTCGCAGCCCAAGACACAATCTTAGTGACTTCTGGCCTTTTTTTTCTCCAAAGATAGTCGTGCTCTTCCTTTAATTTGTTATAGCCCGCTCTGGTTATTAGTTTCGTTTTCACAATTGTTTTTGAATCGCTTTTACTAAGTTTGAGTTTCTAGATTCCATGGAACCCACGCAGGGAGTTCTGATTGATAACTATGTTGTTTGCCTAATTTCAAACTCGATGAGTCATCGAGAGAGCTCATTGTGATTGAAATTTTATCGTATCCCTCATCAATCGCACAAATTGAGCTACCACACCTTGGGCAGTGCCCTTTTTTCGTATGCTCAGAAGATGCAAAAAAATCAGGTTTATCCGAAGAAGTTACCCATGAAAATGTCTCTAAAGGGAACTCTACCCAAGCGACTGTTGGAGCGCCAGCCCATCGTTGGCAAATCTGACACGAACATAAATGTGGAAATGAAGGCTTTCCTTTAGCAACATACTGAACATGCCCGCATAGACAGGATCCAGAGTAAGATTTCATCGAAATTTCCTTTTGACTTTAAGATCTTGAACCGTTGAACTTTTTTGAAAGATATTGATGCCTCATTCAACCCACTGAAAAATGTATACTTAACACCCTCAGCACAATATGAATTTATCATCGCTAATCATACAAACGGAGTTGTTGATGTTCAATACAGCAATTTACCCTGAACAAATGAATAAATCGAAACACACATATGTTAACATTTATTTAACCACAAATGATACCAACCAAGCCACTGATATTTAAATCAAAAATAACGCTTACACCACTTTAAAAACAACATATATCCCAACGACCAATTAAAATAATTGTTAATTAAATTTGACTATTTTTTAATCAACATGTACATTACACACAACTTAATATTTCATTAACAGGTTTTTAAACTAAGGTTGGGGATTGCTCATGATACTTAAGCCGTACCGAAGTATCGCTGTTGTTGCACTTGCTGGATATCTGGCTGCTTGCTTGCCAGCAACTTCAAACGAGTCCGATCATGAGATCCAAACTGAACAACGTGTTGCCGTCGCACTTCCAATTGCGGTGGGTGATATGTCACAAAGCTTTTCTTTCCCGCTGCTTGCTCGAAAGCTAGGCCTGAAGGACCAAATCCGCACTTTAACGCTTCTAAAAGAAGGTGAAAAAGGGAAATGGGAAATCTCTACAACTTCTGCAACATATTATCCATCACAAAACCAATTTGGTCGTGATACAGGACGTTTTATGTTAACTACGCGTTCAGGTCAGTTGTTACAACTCACGATTGCTGTTGATGGCATTAATACCCTCGAAGAAAACCACCCTTTCGCTGATCATTTTGAATTTCCAGTGACCGTCGGGAATTATTCCCGCAGTGTCAATTGGCAAAGCGCTTCTCGCGTTCAGAATTTTCATTCTGAAACGCTCGATGCATTTGTCACCCAGCAAGGCATGAAAGGTGAATTCGTCGTTGATGGTGCACTACTGATTTACCACCCGTATCCAAACCAGAGTGGCAGTGATCTGGCTCACTTACAAATTAAGGACAGCTATGGTCACCAGCGAATGATTTCCGTTCAAGTGAACGAGATTGATACAACACATAAACCTTGTGGTCGAAATACATCGCCATTTGCGAAAAACTTTCAGCTGAATCTGGCTCAATCAAAAGTGCCCTCAAGTATCCAAGTCAATTGGCTACTGCAAAGTCAGGCAAAAGACCCTGACAATGACGGCCTTTCTGCAGTTGTGATCCAGCAAGGAAAGCAAGGTCGGTTTTCAACATTAGGACAGCAACTGACCTACAAGCCAAATCAAAAAATGCCAATTGATCAGGATCAAGGAATGTTCGTCATCACAGATGGGAAAGGTGGTCTGGTCACTGTGAAAGTCACCATCAATGGCAATGAAATCTCGGCGACAAAATCGTAACTTTTGGTACAAACCTATCGATTCGTCCACTTTTGATCTGTAGAGAAATCAGTGGCTTTCCCAAAATCGATTTGCAATACGCAAATTAAGCTTTGGTTTATTGCAATCATCGTAACTTATTCGGTCCAGATTTATGTTTTCATAAATATTTATTCATACTTGCTTGATAAAAAAAGAGTTTAAAAATTTACTTTCTCAGCATGATTTTACACATACCTCTTATATTCATTAGAAATTCTAATGTTTAATCTGGAATTTTTTTCAATTGTACCGATGGATTTTTCACCTACAATCCTCCGTGACTCTCGTAAGTCAAGTAACTTAGGTCTACTCATTCAGGCGATATCGCCGTACTGGTAATACAGTTACGTTGCCAGATTATCATTGTCGGATTGAAATAAATAATAGAAGGACTTAGAAATGAATATTTTCAAAACAACACTGGCTACTGCTTTTGCTTGTATCGCTTTCCAATCTGCTGCAAGTGATGATGTCCTGCTGAATGTCTTCCCTGCACCAAATGACGTTTTTGAGCAAGGTCAAGATCTCCAATTTACATTCAATGAACTTGAAGCCGCAGGATTTATCCAGCAAGAATGTATTCTCAATACAATCAACTATGTGATGGAACCAGACTCTGATAGCTATCTGTCACACCAAGCGCGTTGCACGTTTACAAGACCACACGGAAACTGGTCTCTTATTACCGACTACGCTCGGGTCACAGGTGATGTCCTTTATTTAAGAAATATGAATATGTACAGCGGCGGTCGCACAATCGTCGAGTACTCAACTGTTTACTAATACTCACGCTCTATCCTCCCACAGAAAATGCTTTCCTTCATACTCGACAAGGCGTGCGAAAGTACGCCTTCTTTGTTCTTACTGCTGAGTGGAAGAACGCAGATACGATAAAAGTGGATATGACAAAAGTAGACAATCCATTGGATAACCGTAAAAAAGGATGAAATCATTCTCTTTTTTCTTTTATTTTCATACAAAAACCGTGTTCCAGAAAAGTAGTATCCCACGTACGATGAACGCCAAAAATTCATGAGGAATTCGCATGCGCTTATTGATGACATTATTATTGTTGACCCACTTTTCCCTATCAGCCCAAACACCCGCTGCACACTGTCAACTTGCGCAAAAGTCAGACTTTGCGCAACCTGTTCATCAGCAACAAATTGCCGGTTTTATGCTGAAACAGCCATTATCAGATGATTGGTTTTATGATACACCGTTAGAATACCTCAATGTAACCTATGAAGGTGCTTTTGGTCATCGTCCCTCTGACCGCCAGGCAGCACTACTCATGTGTACGTACCTAGCCCAATCATCGATTAAACTCGTCCATGACCGATGCCAAGCTGGACTCTGTGGCCTGCCAGCCAGTACCAGTCTCTATCACCTCAAATTAAACATGGCCCCAGACTTTGGTATCGCACATGCATGGATCACAATTGACCAACAGGAACATATCACGCTAGAAGCATTGGATGATTAAGGTTTCACCTTGATCAGGAAGTTGACACAGGATGAGCGATCACGACATATCTCTGGTCAGCATTTTGTGTCAATCCATGAAATGGATAACAGGTCACGAGCGTTAATTGGTCAGCAAATCGACCTGCTAATAAGCTGCTGTCATCTTCACTAACAATGCGAATTTCTGAAACGCGGTATGTTTTTGATGATGAATCCGTCTGCTTTTCCAACTCGAATTGATCACCAACAATGACATGCTCTAAAAATGCAAAGTGCGTATCTCGATGCCCTGCAATAATGATGTGCTTTTGTTCACCCGCTAAACTCGACAAACCGGAGTGTAACCCTGGACCAAATGCCAAACTTCGACCAGATGCACCTTCAAGGATAAACAAAGACGAATCTTTATGCTTCAATCTCGCAACAGGAAACGTATCTGCCCACTCCCAAGGCTTTACGGGCTGGCCTGTCTCGAGGCTTTTTTCCCAGCTGAGTTGAATTAAATATTGAGCAAGCCTTGCTTTCGCCACAATGTAAAAGCTCGAACCAAGATGCCAGCCAGCGAACAGTAACGTGGCGATGAGAATGACTTGCTGACTCTTGGTTCGAGACATACTTACACCTCCTGTATTTTGATTGATTTTTGGTTGGAACGCGGTTGGGTGAACCACCAAATACAAACTGAAACTAACAGCATCAAAAGTCCAATCAGGAGATGAAACTGACTTTGCGTTGCAGTCTTTGGCATCTGTAAATGGCTACTTGCAGGTTTCATGTTTGCAAATCGTTTATCTTGCGCCATTTCATCAAGTGGACGAGATGGTGTTTGCTCAACCGCTAACAGACTGGTAAATGGCGTCACAATATGGTGATTTAAACCAAGCTCAATTATCTGTTCTTTCGCTTGTTCCATCTCCAATTGTCCCAGCTGCGCTTGTTGATGAATATGTTTCACCTTGTCCTGCGCCCAAAGCACATGTAGTCCACTCTCTTTTTTGACGGCCGATACAGGAATTGTTTCTTTCCATATAGACTGTCCTAGATTTCCCGAAACAACGAAGGATTTCAATGGAGAGTTCCCTTGAAATGTCGCGATAACTGGCTCCCCTAGATAAAGATCTTTCATTGGGTTTGGGAACCACTGTGTATCCAGATCACTGACGAGCTGAATATCCTGCATGACGGGGTGCTTTAACTTTTGCAACATTGAAGACATTTTTTCTTTGACTTCATGGACATTACCGATATAGGTAAATGTCCCTCGTCCTTTCGTTGCAGCTTCCTGCATAAAATAGCGATTCGGTGCTGAGCCAATCCCGATGGTATAAAGCCGTGATTGCCCCAAACCATTGTGGATCATGCTCAGAAGCATGGCTTCATTCCCAACACTACCATCTGTGAGAAAGATCACTTGACGCAGCTTCTCTGTTTTTCGTGCTTGATTGAAGACATAATGCAGCGCCTTCGCAATCTCTGTGCCACCATCTGCTTTGAGTTGATGGGTAAACTGTTTCGCCTTCGCAATATTCGTAGGATTTACATCCAATACTTCATTGGATAAGGTCGAATAGTCAGAGTTAAATTCAACAATGTTAAAGCTATCCTTTGGCGACAACTGGTCCAAAGCATAATTCACAGCGGACTTTGCTTGCCGAATTGATTCACCATACATCGAGCCAGAGGTATCTAGTACAAAGATGACTTCTCTTGGTAAAATCCGCTTGAGAGACAGAGATTCTTGCGGCGGTAAGACCATCAGCATACCATAATGTTCATCTTGCCATTTTTGCTGAAAGGCGACGACGCGCGGTTTTGTTGCAGCTGTGGGTGTCCAGGTCAATTCAAAGTCCTTATCTGCCATCGTCTTGCCACCAAGCAGACGGATCCGTTGATGCCCCTGCCCTAATGTTTTTACAGTCACTTCATGGTAAGGACTGCGCAGTTTTGATAAGTCAAAACCAGTATGAAGATCGAGAGTAAGTGATACCGGGTTTTTGACGGTATTGTTGATTGGCGGCCTGATCCGACTGACATCGGTCACCACTTTTGGGTCATTCAAGCCCTCTTCAGAGGGAGTATTAAAGAAGAATGTGGAACCTGGGATATATCGTGGTGTTAGCGTCATAGGAAAATGAATTGAAAAATCACCTTGATCATAAGCCACCATTTGTTGGTACTCTATCACGACCGTGATCGCTTCTTGTGGACCAATATTTGCCAGTTCAGTAGTATATAAGTTGGGTCGCTCCTGAGAAACTAAACTCGCTTTTTGTCCGTTTGCTTTGGCCCGCTCAAATCGCTTTTTCGCTTCTTCCTTTTCATGGATCTCCCCTTCAATAATCCGCTCTCCGATGAGCATATCAAGATGATCAACAACAGAATTGGTTGGCAATGGAAAAACATAAGTACCATTTATCCAATGATTATGGGGGTTTTGAAAGGATTGCTTGAGGCGAACACGCGCAACCATCCCTGTCACTTGAATATGCACATCTGTATGGAGTGCTGGTGCTTCGATAGTGTCACCATCCAGTTCAAAAAATAAAGTTCCTTGTTGTGCCTGATGAAAAGCAGGGCTTGCGTGACATGAAGGCGCTAGGCCAATCGTGGCTGCGATACAAAGGCAAGACGCCCAAAGTTTTAAGAAAGGGGCCTGGGCAAAGCCCAGGATCCCTTGGTGACGATTCATGAGAACCATGATGAAAACCCTTTTGTATCGTGTTATTCAACGATTTCTGTTGATGCAACTTGTTCGTTGCTTTGGGACGATTGCAGTGTCAGCGTGACCCGACGGTCAAAAAAGTTGGTTTCGAACGACTCATGCGACTCCATAGGCTTTGCATCACCAAAGGCATTGATGACAATCCGCTCATCTGGGACACCCAGCGAAACGAGGTAGTTTTTCACATTTTCTGCGCGCTCTTGGGACAGTTGCAAATTGAAGTCTGCTTCACCCCGTCGATCGGAAAAGCCAGATAAGTCCAATTGCGTTTCCTTTGCCTGCATCATGGCTTCTGCTATCGCTTCGAGCTGCCCTTGATAAAGCGGCTCTATTGCAGAAGAGCCCGTTCTAAATTGAATATTCATTTCCAATGTTTGCTCATTTCCAGATTCAGGTTGCTGGACCTGAGCGAGCCGGTAACTATCTTGTAATTGCTGTTTGGCAATCGTCAATTGATGCTCATAAGATGATTCCATTGCCACAAGCTGCTGCGCTTTATGATCTAACTGCGTATTCAGTGAAGCAACCTCGTCTTTAGCGCCCACACTATTTCCAATCAACCCCCCCGTGATCCCGGCAATTACCGCACCTGCAGGCCCTGCAATGAGCGCGCCAATCACAACACCAGCGCCAACGCCGACACCTTCTTCTGGATAAGGCTGGCGGTCTTTACCTTCAGCAGCTTGTGAAATTGGGCTTAATAGTGTTGCCATGAGGGCCAGTGAGATTGCTTGCTTTTTCATGAGAGTACCTTTTTAAAATTTTGAATCGTTATACGTTGGCGTTGTTACCCCGTTTCTTGTGACTCATTAAAGCAAGCAGTTCTGGCAACCCGATGGATAAAAAAGGACAAATTCTCGATAAAAAATGATCAATTATGGCAATCCGACATCAAATGTAACGATTTAGCCACATTTGGGGTATTATCCACCGGGTTGAGATGTTTGAGGAAGAACCCATGCAGCGCCATATTGCTATCGTTGAAGATGAAGCCGCTATCCGTGAAAACTATGCCGATGTCCTACGTAAACAAGGATATCAAGTATCGACTTATGCCAATCGTCCAGATGCGATGAATGCTTTTTCTGCCCAGCTTCCGGACCTTGCGATTATTGATATTGGTCTTGAAGATGAAATTGATGGTGGTTTCCATCTTTGTCAGGACTTGCGCAATCGCTCAGCCACTCTCCCAATAATATTCCTCACTGCTCGGGACTCTGATCTGGATACGGTCTGTGGCTTACGGATGGGGGCCGATGACTATCTGACGAAAGATATCAGTTTCGCCCATTTAACTGCACGTATTGCTGCGCTCTTTCGTCGCGTGTCTATGCTCGATGTCCCAACCCAATCTGACCAACTCCTCCAACGAGGTGATCTTAAAATCGACACCAATCGTATGACGATGAGCTGGAATGACAGTCATGTTGATCTCACAATCACTGAATTCTGGATGGTTTACGCGCTCGCGAAGCGGATCGGTCATGTCAAAAGTCGTGATGACTTGATGCAAGAAGCGCAAATATTTGTCGATGACAGTACCATCACATCTCACGTCAAACGGATCAGACGAAAATTTCAGCAAATTGATCCAAGTTTTGATGCCATTAATACCGTTTACGGCATGGGCTATCGCTGGCAACAAGAACAATAAATGAAGCGGGTTTGGTCATGTTGAAATTTCCTTTTGGGCTACGCACAAAATTCATCATTCTATCTAGCTTCTTGTTTAGCTTACCTTGGTTAGGGTATCAATATGTCTGGGAAGTTGAAAAGTACTTAAGGAAAGGTCAGGAGAAAACGCTACTTGGCACCGTACGTGCTGTTGCAACCGCATTACATGAACGCCCGAAGCTCTTCGATCACCAAGCAAGCTTTCTCAAACAGGTGAAGAGAGGGCGTGACCTATACGCTTACGCCTTACCCACACCCATCCAACTCGATGGGGATCACACCGATTGGCCTAATTTCACAAGCCGCAGCTATGCCTACGGTGGGGACCATATCATTCGAAATATCCCCCCTTATCAGGAGTCTTCTCTCAGCTTTCGGCATACGATGGGAAAATATGGCGAATATCTATATGCCTTCTTTGAGGTCACGGATGATCGAGTGATTTATCGGCAAAAAAACAGCCTGCGCGTTGATAGAAATGACTTTTTGCAAATCGCAATGATGACCCCTGAGCAAAAATTTCAAAGATATATTATTGCCACCCCCAAAGCGGGTTGGGTGAATGCTTTTGAACTTCCAGAGGATAGCTTTAGCCTCCGCGCAAGTTCGCTGGAAAAACGGATCCAAGGACAATGGAAACAAACCGAACATGGCTACAACATCGAGCTACGGATCCCGCTCAATTTGGTCGGTGAACAAATGGGGTTTGCCATTTCAGATGTCGATGATCCAAAACGTCGTCAGATCTCAGCCGTGATCGGCACATCGAATCCACAATATGCCACTTTATTAGGATCCGTACTCGTCCCTTCACCAGAAATCGAGCGGATCATCAAAGGAATGGGCCACACCAGTTCCCGAATATGGGTCGTTGATAAACATCAGCGTGTCCTTGCGAGAAGCGGTGATATCCGCGTCTCAAATGGTGTTTGGGGAAATGCGCTCGATGAAGCAAACAGCCCTGACTGGTGGCGATGGATAGAAACGAATCTCCTGCATCCTGTCTATTACAAAATCCTCACCAAACCGCCAAGTGACTTTGTTGATCAGTTATACGATTCCGCACGCTTGGAAGGCTCTCACATTCATACAGCATTAAAAGGACAGTCTAAATCGACCTGGCGTCTCTCTTCTGATCACCGTGCCGTGATCTTATCCGCCGCTTATCCAATCTGGATCGATAATCAGGTAATGGGGGCTGTGATTGCTGAAGAAACAACAAACGGGATCCGGACGCTACGTAATAAAGCATTGGAAAAACTTTTTAACGTGATTCTCGCCATCATGCTGGTCGGGACATTTATCCTTTTCTTATTTGCTTCCAGGATCTCTCATCGAATTTTGAAATTAAGAGACGAAGCAGAAAGCATTATCGACGAAAATGGACGATTGACCCGCCAAATGGAACAGACGAAAGCGAAAGATGAAATTGGTGATTTATCCCGTAGTTTTAGCAATATGGTGCAGCGTTTGTGGCAATACACCCATTACTTGGAAAACATGTCTTCTCGCCTGTCTCATGAATTAAGAACGCCAGTGACTGTGGTTCGTTCTTCACTAGAAAACTTGGCGATGCAACCACTAGATGATGAATCAAAAATTTATATGGAGCGCGCCAAAGAAGGCGTCAGCCGATTAAGCACCATTTTGACGAATATGAGTGAAGCAACCCGATTGGAGCAATCATTAAGAGATGAAGAAAAAATCAAGTTTGCTTTGGATGAAGTCGTTACAGGGTGCGTACAAGGGTACCAATTTGCCTATCCCGATCACAAAATCATTTTGGATTGTAAAGTTGAAGGGCTCATGATGCAGGGTGTCCCAGATGCAATAGCGCAGTTACTTGATAAGGTGGTTGCAAACGCGATGGAGTTCTCAATTACCGAGTGTCCTATCCGTATTGGGCTATCGCAGTCACAACAAGAAGCCAAAATCCGAATCAGTAACGAAGGGCCTTATTTGCCAGATGAAATGAAAGATCGGATCTTCGAGCCCATGGTCTCTGTTCGTAAAAAACAAACGGATAAGCAACCACACCTGGGCATTGGTCTGTATATTGCGCAATTGATCACAACATTTCACAAAGGAAAAATCTGTGCTGAAAACAGAACGGATTGTGAAGGTGTGACAGTCATCGTCAGCCTGCCACTCGATTGAACATACTCACCACCCCATGAAGAGGTGGCACAAACATGAACAATAAAAGGCGATCTCTCGCCTTTTATTTTTTCAGGAGATAGGAAACCAATTCGATAAACTGCTCTTTCGATTTGATGTCTTTCATGAGCAATTGATACTGATTATCCACGATAATCGCCGGTACACTTGATAAATTCAGCGCCATAAACTGTGCATCATAGCTACCGAACAACCCTTCAAGTAAAAAGCTATTTTCCAGAGCTTTTCTTTCTGCTTCAGTTACACCAGCTTGGGTAAACCATTGCTCTATTTCAGCAGGTCCAGCAGGCTCCCTTTTTCCTTGATGGATCACAGCAAAAGCTTTTTGACTCACCGAAGATTCCATACCCAACAACCAAGCCAATGCAAAAGCACGTTGCAGCTCTCTTGCCATCGTCCCACCAGGAGAATTGACCGGCACTTTCGTCAATGAAAGACCTTGCTTGTGTAAATCCGTATCCAGTTGTTTCATCAGTGGTTCAAATCGGTAACAATGTGGACAGTAGAAAGAAAAGTACTCAACAACCCGTGGTCCAACAAAAGGGCTTTGTATTTTTTTATAATGCTTCCCTTCTTGGAAGTCTACAGTCATACCGGATGCACTCACGAATGCGATGCATAACATGAGAAGATATTTCTTCATTGAGTTCACTTCTTAAATTTGTGACAAATGTGAACAGAACCCTAACAAACAGATACCTTTTGCGCAATTGCAATGTAGAGAAAGTTCAGGAGAGCGTATTTTCCTCTCGTCGAAACACGTTTTCTTATTGCTGAAAAACAAAGTCGAAAGAGCGGAACACTTTCTATTTTTTTGTGAGAACAAGTAAGATGAGAATAGTTTGAACTTTACAAAGATACGACATCATGTCGTAACATGAAGTTCAAGGATGAATTTTCGAGAGGCTAAAAAATTAGTGATATCATGCTTAGAAGAAGGAAACTTCGATCATGAAGCGAGAGATAACATTGATGTTAAAAATTTACTCCCTACAGGGTAAATCTCACCTTCAGACTTAGCTGAAATAATTTTGAGCTGTAGAGGGAATAAGCATCCAAGATCCCCTCACCATGATGACCAAAACATTGAAGTGCATAATATTACGACAACATATCAAAGTAAAAATTTGTACATTAAGTATGGGGTCTGTTTCTCTTTCGAAAATCCACGCTGTTACCGCTGAAAAGCATTAAGTACAGTGTAAAGAGAGAGGTTTGGTCAAAATGGGTGGAATCAATCCACCCATTTGAAACACGCAAAGCGGATGCTTTTTAGTGAACAATTGAGTACTCAACGTTGACATGACCGCCTAGGTATACATCCCATTTTTGATGGTAACGGATGTCCGCAGATACTTGTGCGTAGTGACGAACCAAAGAGTTATTCATTGGTGCCTGGATAAATGTACAACGGACTTCGTGACTTTTGTAAACAGTCGAAGTGGGTGGTGCAAAATAATTGATTGTATTCAGGCTACACTCTTTTTCTTCATAACCCTTCTCTTCCAGCATCTCTTTGACACGGGATAAATTCTCATGAAAACGCATCGCTTCTTCTGGCGTTTCGTAAGTCTCAAGTGGTGGAACGTGAATTGGTCCACGGTCTGCTGCCATCACATTTACAGATAATGCCATTAGTCCAGCTAAAGCGATTGTTTTAAGTGCTCTCATTGTCGATACTCCATTCAAATATAGTTATAAAGTACTAATTCCAAACTATTTTTGATGCAAAAGTTTGCATCGAGAGCTAGTTTATATGAACCACCATAAGGAACAACTGAGAGTTTTTAGCTATTTCGAATGAATAATTATCCTGCAAAATAAGCAAATAGAATTATTGAATATAAAAATAACCACCTCCTTGTAAATAAATTATTGATGTATCGATCGAATTTATTAAATTTACCTTTTTTATTTCACGCTATTGCCTGATCTTTGTCACTCATCTTGCTCAAGAAATCATCGTTATCACAATCGTTGTAATCAATTTCTTAAAACCAATAAAAAAGGAGCAGTCTTCAACAATCGCAAATCCGTACCTATTTTTTAATTTTGTCTAGACTGAAATGTACGACAGCTAAAAATATAATGGAAATCCAATGACTAAAACAAATTGGATCCTGCTGTTTTTCCTCCTGTTTTTCTGGAGTATACACACCAAAGCTGAACAAAGTTTTTGGGAGGAAGCATCAAGTTACAGACTTAAGTTTGAACATTCATCAATACTCCAGCCGGAATCGCAAATCCATATTCGTCATCTGAATACGGAAAAAGCGCTCAACATGTTGGACATGAATGTCGTGGGCGCTCAAACAATACAACTCCCCATGCCAAACGGCACTTTTCAAACATTTACCGTCAAGCCAGACCCAATTTTGCCAAAATCACTTGCTGCAAAATATCCACAAATCAGAACATTTTCAGGATTTGCCTCGCAAGAACATAGTCGTACACTCAAACTTACCTTTTCATCACAAGGGTTGGTTGCTGATATCTATCAAGGAAATACACGCATCTACATTCGTCCCATCCATCATTTGACTCAGACTCGACTTCCTCGCGGTGTGAACTCTACAACGCATGGTAGTATATTTCGGCATGCACTAAAGCGACCAATGATACATTTTCAAGAGTCGATTCCCCTTTTCCCATTCTATCGTGGGGAACATCGACCGGATGAACCACGTCGTTCATTTTCCGACGATCAGTTAAGAATATTCAGGATAGCCATATCAACATCAGGTGAATATGCTCAGTTTCATGGCGGCACAAAATCAGCGGTCCTCGGGGCCATTTCATCAACTGTTCAACGGATCAATCAGATTTTTGAACGAGATACCGGGATCAAATTACAAATCGCCAACGGCAGTGACAAAGTCATTTTTCTGGATCCTGGCAACGATCCATTCCATAACAATGTTGATGATATGGGCCGGAATATAGGGGTACAAAAAAGTCACCTCGATAGTGATGATTATGATCTCGGTCATGTCTTCAATACATCCGGTGGCGGTATCGCAAATTTAAGCTCTGTTTGCCAAAGTGATAAGGCGGGTGCGTTGACCGGAATTGGTGAACCCATTGGCGATATTTTTAACATTGATTACGTTGCGCATGAAATCGGTCATCAATTTGGCGCACATCACTCATTTAATGGCACACAGGGTGCCTGCAACGGAAATCGACATCCAAGCAGTGCTGTTGAGCCCGGTAGTGGCACAACTATCATGGGTTACCCAGGGCTATGTGGTCCGTTGAATCTGCAAGGGCAAGCAGATGCCTACTTTCATGCCAATTCGATTCAAGAAATCCGTTCGTTCGTCAGAAGCATTGCCGGATCAGGGTGTGGTATCCCCATAGACAGCGATAATATTGCGCCAGTTGTATCCACTGGAAATGAGCAAACAATCCCTGTAAATACCCCTTTTCACTTAAAAGGACACGCACAGGACGAAAATATAGGCGATATTTTGAGCTATACATGGGAGCAGACCGATTTAGGTGATCCATTAAATGATTTATCCCGCTTAAACCAATCGATAAGCGGTCCACTCTTTCGCTCCAGGGCACCTAATGCAACACCGACACGCTACTTCCCTTCAATGACAGACCTGTTATCAGAACAAGTCTCTTTTGGGGAGTTGTTACCCTTGCAAAGCAGAACACTCCAGTTCAAATTCACAGCACGGGATGGTCAGGGTGGTATTAGTATTGATAGCCTGAATATTCATGTGACTGATAAAGCAGGGCCATTTCAAATCCGTGCGCCAGGGCACAAAGAACTATGGCAGCGCGATCAGCAGCTCATCAAATGGGATGTCGCAAGAACCGATCACCCCCCCATCAACTGTAAACGAGTCGATATTCTTTGGGCAAAAAACGGTGATATCAACAATGCAACTATACTTGCCGACAATTTACCCAATACAGGTGTTGCAACAATCCCGATTCCAAGAGACACAACCTTTTCAGCGCGACTCATGATCCAGTGTTCAGATGGTATCTTCTATGCGGTGAACCCCGGCCCTTTCGTGGTCGCATCATCCCAGGACCAATCCCGTCAACAGCTATCCATTCAGACCATTCGCCCAATCCAGATCAATGAGGACACATCCTATACTTTCTCATTGTCTGACTTTCAATTTACTTCCCGGGCACGTGGTGAGCAGAACATCGAAATCCTTCTTGGTGTCCAAGGAGACTACCATGTGAATGGTCATACCTTTATTCCCGATCCAGATCAGTATGGAGAAATGATGGTTCCTGTGACCTTATCCAATGGTGAGATTTTCAGCCCCCCTTATATGACGAAAATCATCGTGCATAATGTAAATGACATACCTGTCGCCAATGATGATGAGTTTCGGATTGAAAAGGACTCAAAAGACAACATGCTGGATGTACTGGACAATGACACTGGATTAGAAAGCGGCACTTCCGTTAAAATTATCGATGTCACGACCACAGGCCAAGGTCAGGTGAAAATTTCTGGGAAACAACTTGTCTATACTCCACCCAGCGGATTTGTCGGGGAAGAAAATATGACATATCAAATTCGGGATGAAGACGGGGAAATGGATGATGCAAAAATCCGAATTATTGTATCAAACGGTGCCCAGGTCCACGTCAATAGCAGCAGTCTGTTCTGGCTACATAGCGCGCTGGCTTTCCTTTGTTGGCATCGTCGCAGGGAGTGTCGCTTCTACGAAGCTACGACACCCATCGCTCGGTCGTGCTGATGTGATCACACGATCAATCGACCATGCGCCTTGCATCACGGTTGGGAAAGTATGATCGAGCTTAAGTATCCCTTCAGCTACCAATAGCGGATGCCCTACCGTTTGCAATCGCAAACATTTTTTTGTTCGCTTCAATCGACGATGTTCCTGTTGTATAGCCAATTGAGCTAAATCTTCATTTTCATAGGACTGAGGGAGTCGCTTGAAGGGCGCACTCCCCTGTTGCAACTCAGAGAGACAACCTGTTTCACCCTGCCAAAACATGGCAGCAACGCCGTTAAACTGCGTTCTTCCTGTATCCGTTACTTCTGCATTGAGTATCTTCAACTGACTATGCTCCAGCTTTAAGCTCGCATACAAAATAGGCAGCTCTTCTCCAGAAAAACATCGTACTTGGCCACGAGGTGCAAGCACATAATAGGTATCAACAGGTTTGGCGATTGCATCATATATACTTGCCAGACGCGACAGGAAACTCATATCCGTTTCTGCGTTTTGATCAATATGGATCAGATAAACCGCATCAAATTGGTCAGCAACACGTGGCGTAAAACCATGCGCAGTGACCACCTGACGAAATAGATCACCAAACGTGATCTGACTAAAACTCCGTGAACGCTTTTCCTTTAAGACATTCTTTTGAGTTGTTTGAAAAGGCGCAGCACTGGCAACTACAGTGACGACAGGCGGCGTCAACCTCCATTGCACTCGGTTAATGATGAAATGTCCACGGTGAACAGGTCGATACGCAGGGGGCATACAGGTTTCAAAAATCAGTACTTCTCCCTGTTTTGGCACCCAAGTCAGGTGCATACGACTGAAGGTGAGCGTCAGCTGATCTGCTTGAAGCCCACTAACATCAATCAACTCCCACCGGAGCAGTGATGTATCCAATGAATTATCTTTTGGTCCACGGATCGTACACGTTGTTCGATTCATTCGTCCCATATCCTCATGACTTTTGTTGCAACCAAGAAGGGCTCATCCGGTATTTTGAGCCTAAGACCATCCGGAAGGATCGGCCCATAAGAAGGCATATCAGGATTGAGGTGATATAAGGCAGATTCAAATGCATCATCGTCTGATCCCAACGCCCGATACAGGATCTTGTTGGGTGTTTCTCCGGCGATTGTGGTGATGTATTTCATCGGGGTATTCTTCCAAGGTTATTGAAAATTGGATCATCAACGGTGTTCCATCATCAATGATGTTCTGATGTGTCTCTCGAAGGCACAGGATCTTCCAGCGACCCAAATTATGCCCTAAACTGTCCGATAGAACCTTTGGCATACCTTCTTGTTGAAAATGCCGCAGTATTTGCATCGCTTCTAGACCCTTTTCACCAAAGAGCTGTCCACGTAAGGTCATCACTTCCAAGGGGTGGCCTGCATAAAATGAGACCGGCCGTTGCTGAAGTGTTTCCAATTGTCGCCACCCGCTTTCCCTTTGACGTTCCAACTGTTCATAAGCACTATTTTCAGCAAGGCCAAATGTAAATCCACCGTAGTTCAACTGCTTATTCATCGTGTCTCCATTCGATCATATAGTGAGGCATCTAACCGGACAGCAAGTTGTTCGTTTGCAAAAGCTGGGAATAACTCCTGTTGCATGCGATGAAGGAGTAAATCAACAAACTTGTCTGGCACCTGATCGTAAGATGCTTCAGATTGGATTGTGATTTGCGGGCTAAACACCCACTGAGACTGAGCGTGAATTCGTGATAACTGTGCTGCATCAAGTTTAGGTATTGTTCTATCGCGTTGCGTTGAATGACGCAAAGGTGGACGATTCAAACCAGACGCCTCATTTTTATGATCAATAATGTCCTTGTTTTCAACCTGCTTTCTTTTTTCAAATAGCGTTGAAATATAGTTTGGAAAAATACGCCATTGACGATCACGCCTGACTGATTGCCATTGCTGGCTGGCTTGTTCACTCATCCATTCACCCAACTGGCTCCCCACTCTAGCACCTGCAATAGCCATCATTGGGCCGTTGCGTACACCATGGATCCCTCCAACAAATAAACCAGCCAAACTACCCGCCAGCTTCGTCACTTTCGCAAACTCACGATGAGCAAATTTGTCTTTCAATTTCACGATTTTTTTCCCAATTTCCAAGGATTGAAAAGAAGCATTGAAAGCCTGAGCTGCTCGTGCTGTCTCTTCCCTACCAATGGATAGCACTTGAGTGATGCGGTGTGATTCTTTATGACTCATGTGATGTTTCAATGCTAATTGCATTGATGGATATTGCACCTGTTCTCTTTCACATATAGAGATAAAGCTTGGCTCTGGCTGGACAGTAAATCCAGCTTGATGTTGAACAGGTTGAGGCACCAAACGACCTATCATTTCTCCTATTTGACCACCCAGTGCAGCACCACCAGCGGAAGCCAACACTTGCAAATGGCCAGCTCGACCTCTCGTTAAAAACTGGACGAATGATCCACCTACCAAATCACCGAATACTCGCCCCGTTGTTGGGTAGTCTTTCGTTTCAAATGCCTTTATCAAAGCACCGATTTTCATGAGATACTCCATCGGTTTACTCACACGACCAACTTTTTTCAAACGGGATTGCGTAGGTAAAATATCAAGCCCTGCGTTGAACAACCCAAGATAGCCTGATGATTGATAAAGTATTTCCGCACCTTTTTCTGCCTTGAATGACAGCCTGGATTTCAGATTTGAGCCAGACCAATTACGATCCTGTTGATGCGTATATCTCTGGCTCCATGGAGACGAATATTCATTCCGAGCAAGCAAAGTACGTGTAATAAGTAAACTTTTCGTATCTTCATTACGCGATATCCACCCTTTCAATATGTGCCGAATATGTACGAGCTCATCCAGCTGCTTGTTCAACGTTCGATTGAGTTGATAGGGTTTCCAAACGCCTTGTCTCTGATGAGATAATGCCAGATCCATCGGCTTTAACAGTGAAGCAGTTGATCCATGCCAATGCGGAGACTGTAAATGAAAAGGGGGGTATGTATATTGAAATACCACCATCACTTTGTTCCTTGTGTTAACCAACGCATAGCTATTTCATAACGCCGCAACGCTTTATCCATACGCCAAGAAAGAATTTCTTGCTCTGTCACATGATAAACCAGTGGGATCACATCGGTGAGTTGCTCAATATCTGTGGGCGAAAATAATCCGCCGTTTTGTGCAAAAAATCATGGATCCGTCCCTGAAGTGCATTCCAGTCTGGTGCGCTTAACCTATCCAGTTCACTGGGACTGAGACCAGAGCAACTCGCAGTAATGAATCGACTTTTCTGCTCATCATCCGTTTGAGCTAGCATCACATCTGTGGTTGCGACCGTTGGCATCGTCAGTTGGATTGACGAGATTGTCTGGCCATTATCTCCTAAAATCGGTAATAACAATTGGGGAATGTCTGGCTCATAAGCGGTATCAAGTTTCGCAAAGAAATAGGCACTCTCTTTTGTCACCATTGAAGAGAGTTGTTGGCACAGATAATTCCAATCCGGTACTTTCAGCTGCTGTACTTCTTTCTCATTGAGTCCACATGACAGTTGCGCGAAACGAGCAAATGCAGTCCGCTCATCGGGCTCATCAGCCACTGCTTTAGCATGCTCTCCATGGGAGATTAAGTGCAGGGTAACCGCTGATTTTTTCTGACCATCTTCCCCTGTAATTGGCCAGTGGAGTTGATAAACTTCCGGTGTATACATTCGATTTTTCCTTAAAAAAAAAGCCGTCGATGACGGCTTGCTTGATTTGAAAATTAAGCGAGTCCAACATTGCGCCGATGCGCAGCCATAAGGTCCCCCTGACCTAAATCTATTTTCTGCGTTTTTGTGTTGATATCATAAATGACACTGCCATTTTCTGTTTTGAGATAAGCCATCAAAGAACCCGCCAAGGTGAGCGCAGGTTGATTTCCCATCTTGACGACATCTTCCTTCATGCTGGTGATCTCACCTGATAAGCTGTAATGGATCGCATAAATCTGACCATCTTTGTCTTGCTCAGACGTTTTTATATCCACCTGGCACACTTCCCCTTGTTGCAAACCATATGCAGCGAGCAACCCAGCAGTGGCACCTTTCACCTTGAGTGAATAAGTCAGTTTTTCCATTCCAACCATGACTTCATCAGGAATAAATTTTCCTCCTCTTGCCACAGCCATTGTTTTTTTCACTTCCGGTGGGGTGAACTCTTCAACCTCAGCCATCAGAGGATATTGATTCACTGTTGCGGTGAGTAACTTTCGTTGACGCTGTCCAGCCATTACAAAACCTCCTCCATGAGATCATCAATTTGTTTGTCCGATGCATTGATATGGAAAACCATGTGCTCATTGGGTGAATAGCGACCATAATCAATGACGATATACCACGAGCCATTTTTATACCTTTCTGATGTGTTTAAAGTTGGGTGAAGATAAACTTCACCATCAGGAATGACTTCAGCAGCAACAAGATCTTGTAAAAACAGGTTAATCTTTCGGATTTCCTGTTCCATAAATCGTTTCGTGAGTTGCTGGGACATCACCTGCTGGCTGACCCACTCCAACTTTCTGGCAATGGCATCCTCTAAGCCAACAAAAGAGATAAACTTCCCAGACATGCTTCGGTTCCCAATGAGGCGAAATCCTCCCATATTTGTCTTGGCAAAATAACTGACACCATGCTGGTTGAACTGATGCCCTTCTGTATTCTTGTCGAGAATATTGTATTCAACAACTCGGGAAACACCTTGGATCGGGACACTTTGATTCCCTGGAGAAACCCAAGGGGACACGCTCGCAACAGTACCCGTGGCAATTGTGGATGGATAAACATCAGCTTGTTCTTCCGAATTGGATGAAAGGTAAGGCTTTGGTGCAACAAGATATACACGGTCATAGCCTGGATCCGACACATCAAACTGAGTTGTATAGTGAATTGGATCCTCATCCGGTGCATCCGCAATGACCCGACAACGAAGACGCTTCGCTATGCTGACCAACTTATCCAGCACTTCTTTGTGATGGCTATATCCTGGCACTGCAATTAATGTAGGTGTTTGTGCACATTCAACAATGGCTTCAATCCCTGTTCTTTTCCCTGTGCTATCCACTTTGCCGATAATATTGTCTAATGTTGTATTTGCAGACTGATCTGTGCCTGCTCCATCATCTGTATCGCCACTGCTGGTTGTATTTTCATTTGTAGTGCCACCCCCTTCATCAACAACAATAAAGTACTGCGGTATCTGAGTTTGCTTCAAAGTTTGTAGTGCTGCAGGGTATCCAGTACCTGATGTACTTCCTGTTTTAAACAACAGCGCAGCATCAGCCATATTACGAACCAGAAATGGTGTATTCAATACAATACTTGCGTCTTTTCCTGGTGCGGTCACGACCCAAGCAATCACATGCTCGCCTGGAGGTCCTAAGGGTGTCGGACCTTCCTCTGTTGTTATCGTGATCCCATTGTGTTCAAATTGGGCAATGTCTGACATACCTTATTCCTTTTTTGCTGTGTCGTTTCCTTCATTGATACGATGGATCCGTATCAACTCGTGTTGGCCAGGCAAATCCTTCTGGGTCTTCCTGATAACATTGGGGAACTTGCCTGAGTTGTTGTCGGTAAGTGATGACTTGCGACTTTTGTGCTTCAGATAAAGGTGAATCCGGCAACAGTTGCCAATCTGTCATTGCAATCAGTTGATCTCGCTTTGCCCTAATCTCTCGAAGCTGCTTGGCTTGAATCGCTTGTTGAATGACTGTATCTGGCAATCCACATTCTTTTAGATAACTGATGGAGCAGTTTTGATAAATACGTCCATTGTATGTAAGTTGTTCAATCATATGGTCTTTCTTCCTTGTTTATACAACTAGAATCATGCGATCTTCTGAAGCAGGTGTTGCAAGTAATGTAGACGTTAAATCTTTCCCGCTATTGAATGCCTCGATAAAATGGCACACTTTTTCAGTGTCACTGCTTTTATCAAATGAATTATCATTCCCAACAAAGCTCATGATGGCGCCTTGATCTGACCATGACCGCAACCCAATCAAGCCAGCGCTTTTCGATGATTGAAACCATTGCTGATTATCCACAAGATTGAAATCACACTTCTGTGCTTGAATATTGACCATCCCCAAACGATTACCTTGGAAATAGACCAAACAGTCATAAATATCAGCTTTGCATTCTCTCAACTTTATCGCAGTCGACCCCGGCTCATCCGAGTTTTCATCAATCAAAAATATCCCATGCCCATAAGGTGCAGCAAAGCCGCCTAAGGGCTTTTGCTTCAGTTGAACGGAGTTACAAACAATACTTGAGCCAGCACGAATATAGAATGTATTGATCATGACACCCCGATCGCCATCTTGGTAATTCGTCTTACGCTTTGCTTCAAAGACTGAGCTTTGTATATCAGCACCTTGTATCATAAGGCCACAGCCAGCGGGAATGGAGACTACTTTGTTTAAATAACAGGTGGTATTTTCGGGGATCTCCAGTTGTACAAATTGATGACCGGAACGATAAGCCTCCACCAGCTTGTCATATACATCTTCCTGATCATGTGCAGTGACCACCTTATCCGGCTTTGATAATGTACCAAGATACTTTCGATTTGCTTGTGTTTGGAAGTTTTGAAATTCTGTTTCTGCCAACAAAACTCGAGCGTTGATTTTATCAATGGTCTGCTCAACAGTCGCAGTGAGGCTTTCACAGCTTTGGATCACTTCCGCAAGTCGTTGCTCTATCGTCATTGTTTCTCCTTGAATACGATATTTTCCAATTGTTGAAGACGCTGAAACATGACAAGCTGGCGATGCATTTGTGCAATATGCGTTTGTGCTAATGTCGCCAATTCATGGGTCAGCATCAGGTTGAGATTTTCAGTTCCAAGCGTGATAGTCACGCTATCAGTGGGAAGGGCAGATATATCTAATGTCAGTTTTTGTATCCAGCTACTGTGCGCTGATTTATAGGTAAACAGTGTATCTGGCGCAGAGTAAACCGCGACTAAAATACCGGAATCAAGATAGATTCCGATCTCTCGAACTTCATACGCCTGATCGCCTGAGAACTTCGCACCCAATCGGATTTGTGTTGCACTCAGCTGCTCATAATCCACAATCGCAACCCGTTGTTGTTCATCTCGTAACCGCGTTTGGTCAGCATGGGGAAGGTAACTTTGACATCCAGCACCAATATGGGTGAATGCAGCCTTGAACCCTGCGTTTTTAGCACTGAGTACAGCCGCCAGGCCCGCATGGGTCCAGATCATGGTTGGTTCTGTCATCCTTGAGTCTCCTATGGAAGGTCATGAATTGAAATACAATGTGCCGCAGCAGTGACAAGCGCTGAACAATCGAAGTTCGGTGTTGGGAAACACACGCTTAAACGCAACTCACTTTCCACAACGGCTGGATGGCAGCTCCCTGCGACATGCAATACAGAAGAAGCACCCAATGCGAAATTGAGTTCAAATACATCTCGCTCACTTTTGATTTCTTGAATGTGCTGAAAAAGTTGCTGATGGATATGTTTCGCAGCTTCAGCGCTTTGTAAAGGTTCATTTTGCTTTGACCAGGCAATGAGTTCACAATGAAAGGGGCGCCCTTCTGGCTTCATCTCATACCAAGGTATCATGTGAACAAAATAACCAAATGCATCAAAGATCCAGCGAATGCTCCTTTTTGTACCAGCAATCCGGGGAAGTGCCCATGCGATTGCAATTCGCTCGCGCATTACTTCCTCATTTAAACCGTCTTCCCATAACAACCCTCCGCGATCCTGGGCAAGGTAGGGCAATAATCGCGTGGCAGTTTGTTGCGGTGAAAGCAATCTGGGGTAAGGATGTTTATCATCTTGAAGCATGTCGTAAAATGCCAGTTCGATAGCACGTTCAAGTGGGCTGTGGTTATCAGGCAAAACGCTATATTTATGGATCATCTCGAACCTCCAATTGAATGGAGTCACACCATAGTGCTTGTTGATGTGTCGCCTTAAGCCCGTTCGCAGGTGAGATCAGTATGACACGCTTCGCCCCTGACTCATGCAAGACGTGATATAGCATACCCAGTTCGATACAGCCACCGAGTTGATGTTGCGCTGCTGCATAAGCTTTTAATTTCTTAATTGCCCGCTCGTAAAGGATCGATTTATCCGGTCCTTTTACAACATACATGACGGCTTGGATTTGATACGAAATAATCTCAGGTTCGCGAATGATCACTTTATCGGTGAGTGGCCCGATATCTTCCTGTGAAAAATACATCTGCGCTTGATTCAGTAGTGTTGGATCGGGTATACCGTTACCCGAATTAGCCAAAAGCGTAATCGCGACTTCACCCGGTCCTGATTGCATGACTGCTGCATCTTTGATTTTCGCTGCCATACTCTTCTCAGGAAACGAGTGGGTGATCACGACTGTGTTTGCGTCAGGTGAAGTCACTGAAATATCCGGTCGTACACCCAGAGTCAGCGCATGATAACGATAACTTTGTGCAGGTCCTGCCTGACTCATTTGATACGGGGCCAGAAAATAACGCTCCCTGAGCTGATCATCTGATTCCATCACTGGCTCAATCGGGGGTGTTACATCGGGATCACCAGACTGAACCACCTGCCTTTCCAAACCAAACTCGGCTGCTTTCATATCCAGAAATGGGCCGTTCGCCCAATTCGCAAACATTTGCGCTGCATTTCTGTTCACTTCCCTTTGATGGGATTGCATCAACACAACACAAGTTTCGATAAGCTTGGTCAGTACTTCAGCTTCATTCTCAAGAGTTTCTTGAACAGCCTGGGCAATGGATGGCTCAGTCTCAGCAATATGACCAATTAATGTTTCTTTAAAGTGATTGAGTTGAGATTCGAATGGGAGAATGGAAATAGCCTCTGGGGGTGGTAATTGGTTCATCTTTGCATTCATAGATCCACCTCCAGAGAATAGATTCTTGCGTGCCACTTCCCTTCAATACGCAGATGGAAACCATGCATATGCCTTGTTGCCTGACAACGCAGTGGAAAAAAGTCCAGTAGGCCATTTTGTGGTTCATAAAATGCGGCGATGATCGACGATTGTATATCGATACATTGCTGTGCATTCTGGTTTTTCCCTAACGATGCAGGTAAATTGCTCCCGAAGCAGCGTCGTTTTTCCCGACTCCCTCGTGTTGTTGTCAGTACTTGCTGGATCCTTGATACGAGCTGAGTCAGCCCATCAATTGTGTGTCCCGTTTGACGATCAATCCCTATCATCCTGTTTCTTCCTATTGGCTCATGGGTGGTGGTGTTGTCGCTGTGCCCGGATAAACACCGCCATGTTGATGTGACTCAAAAATTGTTCTATCCATCGCCATTGAACGTTTTTGATCAAATACGTCTTTTTCAGCTTGAATTGTGCCGGAGCAAGTTATCTTTGGCGCATCTAAATGAATGTGCTTTGCACCAGACATGACAATTTCACCTTGTGGAACATGAAGCTGTAGCCGATGCTGTTGATGATCATAAGTGACTGTCGATCCATCTGGATAGATCCGCCGATGTAAATGCTGACCGATTTGCTCCGGTGGATAAGTCTCGCTGAAGATCCCGAATAGTGCGACTGACTGACAACTGTTATCTCCTCCTGCAAAATTCAGGATCAGGCAGCGTTCTCCCTGACTCGGACAACGAAACTCTCTGATTTCCCCTGCACTTGGCGCAAACCAGTGGATCCAAGGCGTCCGATTGGCGCCATGCTGAACTCGTACTTTCGCTTGAGTAACATCAACTGCATGGCAGTAGCCTGCTCGAATGAGGCTTCGCTGACAGCGTTGAATGGCTTCGATTTGCTCAGTGAGTTGGGTGATCAAATCTTGATAAGGTAAGAGCGCTTCCTGAAGATAACGCTGAAAAAATTCATCCATGTCTAAGCCTCCGATAAAGGCTAGCATCATCTGGATCTGATGGTCGAATTGCAAGCCAAACATCGTCTAGATTGTCTTCTTGATCGAGCATTGGTGGGCCAATATGGAACGACTGTTCAAATCGTAAAAGCATCCCTTCAAATCCGGGCAACACTTCGTGACGTCCATAATTGATGCACTCTGGGAGACAGCAAAGATCCTGTGATAACCCCCAGTCTTGATGAATCAATTCACCAGAAATCTGTTGAATGAGCCGTCGCAGGTTTTGTGCTGCTCTCGGCACCTCACGATTTTGGATCAGCGCTAGCTGGAACCCGAAAGCCCAGCGCTCACGGCCATCCCAATTCACTCCCGCTCGATAGCTGGTTTGGTGCACAATCGACAACATGGGCTTGCGGCTATTGAAATCAAATAATGCTGGAGAAATAATAACCGAACATTCTTCTTCCAGCTTTTCCTGAAGATACTGTTGCATCAAGGAAAGTATTTCGTGGGGTGATCCAATATCCATTGATACGTTCTCCTTTGTTGTTCGTTATGATGGGATGTCTTTCGTGTGTTGTTGGTTTAACAACTGAAAGATTTGTGTATTTTGTGTCTCAAGCCTTTCAAGCATTCTCTCTAATGGTGCAATGGTTTGCTCCAACCTACGATCCATTTCTTGTTTCGTGAGATATTTTTCCGCTGCAACAACCCGCTCATCTGCAACCTGAGCGGTAAGAGAATGAACTTTATTCCATAACATGGACAGGATACCTCCTACAACAATGACTATGAGGGTCAGTAATGCGATCAGTGTATTGAGATCCATAGCTTTTAACCCATACGTTTTTGACGACAATATCGAGTCGTCTACAAGAAAAAGTAATTGATGATTCAAATGCTGAGTGATTGGTTTAATGCAAGCGTGGTTATCGAGAGGACAACTCAAGAAATAGTTGTCGTATGATGCAGAAACCATAACAAACCCCGGGTCAGGAAGTCAATTAAAAATCTGCATATAGTAAGAATGCTTATTTGAGCAACCTCCGTAAACAGCTAGTTAACCAACCGTATAACATGATCATTTTACCAACACCTTGAATTATTTCTTGCATCTAAATCTTATTATATGCAGAATTTGCCTATCTATTTGTCTATTAAGTTCGGTACAGATAGGTAATGGGTAATTCACGTGGAAAGTTTTCAACTTGTCACACGGGACTTTAGGTTTCTACATGAAATGGATTGCATATGAAAACTGAAAGTTATCACGAACATCAATTAGAGTGGGTACGAGAGCGGGTACTACAAGCTTTTCGTATTTCTTCAACTTATCGAACATGGTTGTCTGATCCAAGCTCGAGGCTCAATGTATGTTACTCACCATCATCCAAAATAAACGGCACACATCGCCAGTTACATATAAAAGAAAAACACTTTCAAAGGAGTACACTGCCAATTTCTCTTCAGGCTTTTGAGGATAAGAAGGTTTCACAATGGGTCTACCATCTCCCTTGTGAACAACAATGCTGGATCCGTTATGCGTATACAAGCGACTTCACCTGGGAAGATGAAGTCAGCATTGTGCGATCACTTTGGAAAATCTATTCATCAAAAAAGCAACGGATACAGCAGAAAACAAGAGAAAAACTGAAGGGCCTCGCCTATCTCTGTGTACAGGACTATAAATATCTCAAAAACCGCGGCAAACCAAAATATAAGCCAGCCAAAATTAGAGAGCTGCTCTCTGTCAAAGAAAGTAACTGGCGTCGAGACTGGTTACCTCGGTGGCAACGTATGCAGAGTATTCTCGCTGCCATTGATACCCAAGCACTGAGTACACTGCTTGGGAATTTTGAGAATATGCAGAAACACTAGCGGGCTGTTATTTTACGAAACAGTTGATTTTTCAAAGCAGCTCCTTCTTCTAGCTGCAGCATTGGGCTACACCTTCTCGATACGTGCATTGCAAGAATCCAACGTTCGAAGGACAAGTCCAATGCGCTTGAGACTGATGTTCACAGGGAAAACGTTGGCTTCTCTTTCATCAATACGTTGCTCAAGAAGCAACCTCTGTGTGCTGCGATACAAATAATCGTCGTCCAAGTTGACGAATATCATCCAATAGCAAATACAGACATGGGATCAATACCAGCGTGATCACCGTGGAAAATAGAATACCGAATGCCAATGAAACTGCCATTGGGATCACAAATTTCGCCTGAAGACTTGTTTCCATCATGATAGGGGCTAATCCGATAAACGTTGTCAAAGATGTCAATATAATTGCCCTGAATCGGGCGCCGCCCGCTTCAATCACAGCATCACGGATCGCAAGTCCTTCTGCACGACGTTGATTCACATAATCCACCAATACCAAGGAATCATTCACAACAACGCCAATCGCAGCGATGATCCCAAAAATCGAGAACATACTCAGATCCATCCCAAGAATTAGGTGTCCCAAGATTGCACCTACAACACCAAACGGAATCGCAGACATCACGATCAACGGTTGACTATACGACTTCAATGGGATGGCAAGTAACGCATAAATAGCGAGAAAGACCATCAACATATTACGCAGGCTACGCAGCAACTCTTCCTGTTCGTCTTTCAATTTTCCATCTACTTTTGTTGCAACATCAGGAAACTGCTTGAGCAGTTTCGGGATCACCTGAGAGCGAATATCCTGAGCGAGTTTAAATGGTTCCTGCTGCGTTTTATCCACAGATGCAGAAATATAAACGGTTCGCTTGCCGGCTTCTCGACGGATCCGACCGATACCCGGTTTTAGCGTCAGCTCAGCTAGCTCGGAGAGTGGGACTTGCTCGCCATTAGGTACTCGGATCACCATATCATCCAGCTTGCTGATGGCATCACGCTCCTGCTTTGGATAGCGAAGCATGACTTTAACTTCCTCTCCGTCACGTAATATCCGCTGTGCTTCCATCCCATAAAAACTGGCACTCATTTGTCGCGCAATGTCTCGCTCTGTGAGTCCAACACTATTCGCAAAAGGCTTTAAATCAATTTGCACTTCTTGTGTATTGCGACTAAGACTGTCTTCCAAATCACCAACCCCCTGATATTCACCAAGTGCTTGCTTTAAGAGCACCGTTGCCTGGGCAAGCTGCAACTCATTATCACTCACAAGCCGGAATCCAATATCTTTTCGTCTTCCCTCTCCCCCCATCACGCTATCAATCACTTGAATCGACTGCATACCCGGGATTACTGGCATCTCATCCCGCCACCGGCTCGCGATGACAAAGGTATCAATGGGGTATGTATTGATGTTATTGAGTTGGATCCTAAATTTTGCACCATTGCGCCCACGTTTATAATAGAAATAAGACTTGATTGGACTATAGCCAAACTCCTCAACCAGATCTTTTTCAACCTTGAGGATCACATTTTCTATTGCAAGAATGGCGTCTATTGTTGCTTCATCGGTTGCCTCCTCCTTCATGCTCAGCACGATGCTTGGAAAGTCATGTGGAATCTTCGGCATGCCAACAAATCGCAATAAGCCACCAAAATATAAGGCCATACATAGCATGATCATCACCCCAAAAAATGAGAAAACAGCATATCGATACTCAATTGCAAGGGCTAAAAAAGGCTGATAGCGTTTTTGGATCAAGTTTTTTAAATGTTGATCAAATTTACTGCGCATACGAACAAGCGGATGATTGGGGTCCTCTTTACGTGCTTTCATTTGTGCCAAATGTGCAGGAAGGATCAGCTTAGACTCAACCAATGAAAACAATAGGCAGAGGACAACGACCACAGAAATCGAATATTGCATGCTAGAGTCAGGGCCATCCCCAAAAAGCATCGGGAAAAAAGCCACAACAGTCGTTAATATCCCAAATACGGTCGGTACAGCAACCCGCTTCACCCCTCTGATCACTGGTTGTGTACCGTAACCTGACTTTTCGATTTCTGATGCTGCACTTTCCCCAATCACAATAGCATCATCAACGACGATCCCAAGCACCAAAATAAAACCAAATAAGCTGGTGAGATTCACCGTCACACTGATCCAACTGGTTGGCATCAACATGAGTGTCCCGAAAAAGCAAATCGGAAGTCCCATCATCACCCAAAAGGCAAGTCGCACACGAAGAAAGAGAGCCAAGATAAGAAAAACCAGAACCGCACCAGAAAGCAGGTTCTCCATCATCATATCCAGACGACCTTTGAGGTAATACGTGATATCTAACCATTGTGTGGCTTTTACCCCTTCAGGCAGTTCATGCTGATGCGTTTCAAGGTATTGCTTTACCTGATCAGCGATTTTGACAGAATCTTGATCTTCATAACCATTGACAGAAATGCTGACCGCATTTTCTCCATCAAACCGAACAAAATGCTTCCAGTCTTCGAAGCCATCCACAACGGTCGCAACATCACTGAGCAGGATCTGACTCCCATCTTCTCGGCTAAGAGCCGGGATCATCTCAAAGGTCTGCTGATCCATGGCTAAGTTTTCTATGCGAACATTGACATAACCATTGTCAGTTTTCACATTTCCCGCGGATGCATTCGTTGAAAAGTTTCGAATCGCTTGTGCAACTTGGGAGAAGGTTAAACCATACTCACGAAGCTTATCCTTTTGGATCTCAATACTTATCTCATAATCCGGCCCACTCCAGTAGGAAATAGGCGCTCCAGTTAATTGCCTCAAATCATCAACAATTTTTTGGCCTGTTTTCTTCAACGTACGAAAATCGGCATTTCCATGCACAGCAATATCGATGACATCTTCCATATGCTTAATTTGAGTAATTTCAGGCTTTTCCATCCCATCAGGCAGGTTTGAAATCGCATCAATTTGTGCTTTCACTTCATTCGTTACTTCCGTAAGATCTTGGTCTTGCTCCACAGTAATGTTGAACCACACCCAACCACGACGCGTAAAAGCCACCACACGTTCCAAGCCTTTGACACTCTCCAAAGCACTTTCAAACTTCTTGATAATTCCTTCTTCGATCTCTTGTGGTGAAGCCCCCGGATAATTTACCTCAATTTCAATCTTCTTTTCCGTTGCGGGCGGAAACGACCTTTTTTGAATTGTGAAGGAGGTTGCAAGACCAGAGACGATAATAAATATCATCAATAAGTTCGCTGCGACAGGATTACGTGCAAACCAGGCGATGATTCCTTTCGATGTATCTTGCATCAAGGCTTCCTCAGAGTGAATTAGACAAATAAAATTAATCCAAAACAAACATAAAGAAAAGGGCGCTTAACGCGCCCTTTCTGAAATTTAACTTAAACATTGAGGACTTGCCCTGTCCCTTCATGTCGTTCCTTTCTAGCAAAAAGTCCCTTTATGTCTGCCAATATCATGTATAAACAGGGTATGAGTATCAATGTCACAAAAGTTGAAAACAAGATACCAAATGCAAGAGAAACAGCCATAGGAATGACCATCTGTGCTTGCACACTCGTCTCAAAAATAATTGGTACTAAACCTAAGAAAGTCGTCAACGATGTCAAAATAATCGCTCTAAATCTCGCTCCACCAGCTTCGATCACTGCAAATTTCATCGTTTTGCCTTCTTTCAATGATTGATTCACATAATCAACCAATACCAAAGAGTCATTGACAACAACCCCCACAGCAGCAACAACGCCAAACAATGAGAATAGGCTCATATCCATCCCTAAGAATAAATGCCCCATCATGGCACCAACAACACCAAAAGGTATCGCGGACATAACAATAAATGGCTGTGAATATGACTTTAACGGGATTGCTAAAAGTGCATAGATCATCAAAATCACCATCAGGAGTTGCTTTAATGTTTTCATGAGCTCCTTTTGCTCATCTTGTATTTTCCCTTTGAGTGATGTTTTGACTTCCGGAAATTGCGCCAGTAGTTGAGGTATATAATCCGTTTGAACTTCATCGATTAGCTTAAACGCATCAGCCTGGGTTTTATCTATTGAGGCTTGAATAGATACAATGCGATGGTTTTGTTCACGATGAATGGACCCAATACCAGACTGAGAATGTAGCTCAACAAGATCAGAAAGAGGCACTAATCCAGAGGATGGGGTGTTAATCACAATGTCGTCGATTTGACTGAGCGACTCTCGCTGTGACTTTGGATAGCGAAGCATCACTTTGATCTCATCACCCGCTCTCAAGATGCGTTGCACTTCGATACCATAAAAGCTACCACCCATTTGTGCAGCAATACTTTCATTGGTCATTCCCATACTCTCTGCTAATGGCTTTAACTCAACCATCACTTCGTCTGCAGCCGAAGTTAAACTGTCTTTGATATCTCCAATTCCTTTATATGAAGCAAGCTGTTTCTTAAAGACATTCGTCGCATCCATGAGCTGCTGCTCGTTATCACTCATAAGCATAAAGTACAAGTCACTTCCACCTTGGCCATTACCACCAAACATCGTGTCATGCACCTCGATAGATTTGACGCCGGGGATGCTAGGAAATGCATCTCTCCATCTTGACGTTACTGCAAAGACATCGATTGGATAGGTATCATGTGGCTTTAATTTTACAGTGATTTGTGCACTTGTCCTGCCTTGCAAATAGGTCATTTTCGATGCGATCACACCATCCCCAAATTCTTTTTGAAGACCTATATCCACCTGTTCAATCGCTTTCTCAACCCGTTTAATTGCTTTAATCGTATCTTCTTCAGAGGATTTTTCTTGCATCGTGACAACGATATTTGGGAAATCTTCTGGTATCTTAGGCATACCCACAAAACGCATTGTATCCCCTAAGAAAATCCCTGCTGCACACATTAAAATAACCACAAATGATGCCATGACAGAATAACGTGCATAGATTAATCTTTCCAAAAATGGCTGATAGATATTCGCAATAAATTGCTTCAAGCCATTATCAATAAAGGTTCGGATCTTAAATAGAAAATTCTGCGGGTTTTCAGGCCTGACTTTCATGTGCGCTAAATGGGCAGGAAGAATAAATTTTGATTCAACCAAAGAGAACAGCAAACATAAGACAACAACAGATGCCACTGACTTTCCAAATGCACTCATTTGGCCATCCGAAAACATCATGGGTAAAAATGCAACGACGGTTGTTAAAACCCCAAAAATGGTCGGTACAGCAACCCTTTTGACACCCTGGATCACTCGATCGACACCTTGCCCATGTTTCTCTATTTCTGATGCGGCGCTCTCACCGATAACAATCGCATCATCGACAACAATACCCAGCACGAGAATGAAACCAAACAAGCTCAGCATATTTAAAGAAATACTGACCCATTCTGTTGGTAACAGCATCATGGTTCCTAGAAAACTAATCGGAAGTCCCATGATGACCCAAAAAGCAAGCCGTACTCTCAAGAATAAAGAGAGGATAACAAACACAAGTAACGCACCACTCACCATATTCTCAAGCATGAGATCAAGCCGTCCTTGAAGATAAAAAGTCGTATCAACAACAGGTGATATTGAAATACCATCTGGTAATTTATCTTCATTTTCGGCTAAATATTTTTTTACCTGATCCGCAATAGTGACTGAGTTTTGATCATTGTAAGCGCGGACAGCCATACCTACACTATTATGATTATCATAATTAAAGAAATGTAAATGTTCTTCAAAGCCATCCGAAATAGATGCAATATCTTTGAGCTGGATTTGACTCCCATCTTCTGCAGTTAATACAGGCAAAGCACCGTAATCGGCACCTTCTTTTGCCATGTTCTCCATTCTTACATTGACATAACCATTATCTGTCTTGATGGACCCCGCTGAAGTATTTGTAGAAAATCGACGAATTTTGTCAGCTATATCAGATAAGGATAAGTTGTATTCTCGTAATTTTTCTTTATCTATTTCGATAGAAATTTCGTAAGCAGGCCCCCCCCAAAACTGGACACTTGCACCTGTCATTTGGCGGATGTCATCAGATACTTGTTTGCCTGTATCTTTCAGTAGCTTAAAGTCTACATCTCCAGAAACCGTCAGCATCATCACCATTTCATGAAACTCAACACGCGTGACTGTTGGTTTTTCCATCCCTTTGGGGAAGTTGGTAATTGCATCAACTTTCGCCTTGATTTCATTCGTCATTTCAACCAAGTCCTGATTGTGCTCAAGCTCAACAGTTGCTGAAAGAGAACCACGACTTGAAGTCGTTCTGATGTTTTTGATCCCTTTGACATTTTCTAAGGCATTCTCGATTGGCTTCGCAATACCTTCTTCAACTTCTTTAGACGCTGCCCCTGGATAATTTGCTGAAATAGATACCATTTTTAATTCAAAAGGTGGTAGGAGGCGTTTTTGAATACTCAATGCACTAAATAGGCCTGCCACGATAATAAACAACATGAGTAAATTCGCAGCAATAGGATTGTGGGCAAACCATGCGATCACCCCTTTTTGAGACGACTGCATGGACTACTCTCCTTGTAATGCGAGTTGTGTGTCGCTTTTATCAATATTTGGAGATTTCTTCGGCTTCACTTTCATAAGCGATAATTGCTCACCTTCAGCTCGATTTGCCAAAGCAGAAACAATGATTCTATCTCCTTGATGTAAACCAGATGAAATAATGGCATCTTTGTCCTCATAGCGAAGGACTGTGACTGTTTTTAATGTGAGCTTTTCCTGTGAGTCTAAAACCGCTACGTTCTGATTTTCTACTAGCTTCCGAGGAATTCGAATTGCATTTTGCACGCTGATGCCAGAGATACTCGCTGTCACATAAGTGCCATATTTCAGCGGTGCTTTTTCAGTGCTTAATCCATA
Organism: Algicola sagamiensis DSM 14643; assembly: GCF_000374485.1. GTDB lineage: Bacteria > Pseudomonadota > Gammaproteobacteria > Enterobacterales > Alteromonadaceae > Algicola > Algicola sagamiensis. Next base: position 115,764 of record NZ_KB894492.1, on the reverse strand, counting down.
TGGATCTGTAATTTCCGCGACAAGGTATGTCATTCGATTTTTCTTATCAACTACACCTTCTGTCCGCATGATTTTCGCTGGCCACGTATGCGGCTGACCGGCCCTATCCGCTGTCAACTCGACTAATGCAAACTCACCATCTCTATGTAAGTATTGAAGTTTACTATTGGCGACAGGTAATCTCACTTTTGCAACTTCAGTATTTTGTAATACAGCAATGGGCTTACCACCACTGCTAACAAAACCTCCTAGACCAACACCACGCTCAACGATAATGGCATTATAAGGCGCAACAATTCTTGTTCTTTCTAAGCTTCTTTGTGCTTTTTGTACTTCAGCACCCATAGCTTTGACACGCGCTTTTGCTTTTGCAAGCTGAGGTTTGCGTAAAGCAAGCTGAGTTGGAGAATTTGATAATTCAGACCATTGCTGTTTTGCAACTTTGGCTTGTGCGATTTCATTCTCAAGAGATGCCTGTGCGTCCGCAAGATTTGCCTCCGCCAATAACAGTGCTGCTTCGTAGTCACTGCTATCAATTTGTGCCAGTAGTTCTCCCTTTTGAACAAACCCGCCAATAACAAACTTTTTAGAAAGGTAAGAAACCTCACCAGAAACTTGTGGAACAATACTTGTCTCATACTTTGGTTCAACAACCCCGTAAGAACCAACTTGAAGTTGAACAGGTTTTAATTGCACTGTTTGAACATTCACAACAGGAACTTCTGTTTTCTCATCCTTTTTCTCGGGCGGCTTTTTTAAGTTTGACAGGAAAAAAGCCCCTCCTGCCCCCAAGATAATAATAATGATTGGTAGAAAAATCTGACGTTTTCTTCCTGACATGATTGCTTCCTAATATCTCTCTGTTAGCTTCGGTAAATGATAATTGGTTTGATAACCATAAAGTTCCAGATTTTACGCCGTTAGAACTGAACTCATGATGAACATTAACAAATTAATTGTTGAACATATTTGTCAATTTGTAACGAGATTTTTCATACCGTCCAATACATTGATTTATTGGAATAAGTAAATCATAAAGTCAACACATTCGTTGCGGAATGATCCGATGAACAGACTCCCGATGATTCGGTACTATCATTTCAGTCGCTTTCAAATGTAACCATCAGAATACAACTAAATCATTAATATTCGTTCACTCGTATTTTTGAGCTTATTTCGTTGTTTCAATTGATGCTCTTTTTTGGATCTTACCTTTTCTAATTTCCCAAAAACCTGTACCTGATTTTACGAAGAGTGGCCCATGACGTAAGCTCAAAATGACATGTGCTTCTCCTGGTTCCTTACTTGCGTAATGCGATAAATAGGTTGATCTCGTCTTATCCAGCAACAAACACCCTTTTGAGAAACGCTCTTTGCTGATCATGTCTCGAGAGTTTAAATCATAGGTAAAACGGTAATGACCTCCAGCAACAATCCGGTTTCTTTTCTGGCTGGACGCCATCGCAATGGCAATCAGCTTATCTCCCTCTTTCAGGACAGCTATTTCATAGTCTGGTGTGCAAGGCTCATCAATAGACCACATGGCGGTCATGCGAGCATCGTACATAGCAGCGAGCTTTTCTGGCGCACTTTGATCGGTTTTTTGAATTTGAGGCACACCTTTTGGTGGAATATACACGGTATATACGATGGTCGGTGAGCGGCCACTGCCCTTCATGAAGTAAACCAGTGCGCCTTTAGTCGGTGAAATATCTGTCACCCAGCCTTTGATCCCGGCTTCTTGCATATTGACCTTCGCCTTGTACAAGACATTTTGCGCCTGCTCAGCTGCATGAATTTTTTGCAGCGCGAGTAATCCGCGGAATTCCGCACGCTTAGGCTCAATATCTTTGAGTGAGGCCAACGGTATATCCTCTTGGAATGCAGAACGAGTTGCTGTTGATTGGCAGGCACTTAAAACAGATAAACTGATTAGAATTATAAGAATGTGCTTCATTCTTCCTTTGCTCACTTTGATTTTCGTTTGCTATAGACTGCAATATTGTAACAAAGTTCTTTACTGGCGCGCATTGGCTGTTTCCTTTCTATCACAACTGAAAAAGGCCACCTGCAAACAAGTGGCCTCATCAATGATTAATCAATCATTCTTGGATGAAATTACTCTGAGCTACGCCCATCCTCATAGGAGCCTTTTAACTTCAGATCACGATAACTGTAGTAACCGCGAACCATGACATGGTAGCGTCCTTCCTGCACATTCGAGATAGAGCATGCCTCTTTATTGCCCCAACGGTATGGACGGCAGTCATAGCTGACTCTGCTTGGCTTATCACCAAACTTCACGTAGATATCCGCATCACCAGAGCCATCATAGATTTCAAACTTCAGATTCGTCGCACCTGCGGGCACATCCATGTAATAGAAGCTTTCGCTGCTGCGCTCACCTTTCAGTCCAGTTTTCTCCTTACCATTTTCTAGTTTTGGACCTGGATCCGGATCTCCTGGATCACCCGGATCGTCACCACAAGAAGCATTTACACCAACAATTTCAAATGCAGCAACGACATCCGCTTCGCTATACCCAAGTGATTTAGCTGCTTTTTTCACCCCACAGCCACCTTCATCAAATTTCGTTTCAACACCCCAATGTAATTTATTGGCTGTTGCAAAAGCGATGAAGGCCATTTTCACATCCCAGTCCTGCTCACCTGACTGTGACGTGGTTGTCGCAAGGTTATAAAACGCTCGGTTAAATACACCGGAGCTATAATGGACATTCATACTGTCATTATAATCACTCGCATGACCGATACTACGACCGTCTTTTGTTGGGTCTTCAAAATAACGCAACGCCTTTCCATCTGCGCCTTTAAAAATGGTACCACCAACGAGGAAGTCGTTTGTTCCGAGCATATGATATTCGGCAGCTTCACCTGAGATATCAGAGAATGACTCGTTGATACCACCGGGTTGATTCCTGTATTTCAGGTTTGAATTTTGCTGGGTATAGCCATGACTCACCTCATGGGCAACAACATCGAGGCTCACCAAAGGATAAAATCGAGATGCACCATCACCAAATGTCATTTGGCTTCCGTCCCAAAATGCATTTTCATAGCTGTTCCCATAATGAACACGAAGTGTGAGCTGGAATGTCAGAGGACTCGCATTCATATAACTCTTAAACATTCGGAACACTTCACCGCCATAGTAATGTGCATCATTCAGCGGCGAATAGGCACCATTAATTTCTTTATGTGTATTTCTTGGATAACCTTCATCGGCATCACCACAATCAAACTGATGGACAGAACCACCAGAACGAGAGTGGTTTAGGTTGATGGTTTTCACGTTCTCATTTTCCATCTTACAGTCATCTGTGACTTCAAACCCTGGGTAATCCTGATCCGTATTCACAGGGTTGTACTCATACTTGCCAGCTTTTTCATTCCCGCCTGGGCCACCAGCCATTTTGAATTGTATATTATCCCACGTATCCAATATCTTGCCGCTGTTGGCATCAATATAATAAGTCGGACGCGAGGGGCCTTCATCAGAGTGTGTGACGAAAGAGTAGTAGTAAGCTAGGTGCGCTTTCGCGTCCTTATCAATGAAAATCAAAAGCTGCTGCTCTTCATTTTCAATCGCTTTTTGAGCTTGAATCCCAGCAGCTTGCAATGCTGACTTTAAGCTCAGATTTGGTGTGATCGATTGAAGATCATTTTCAATCTGATTCACAAAGGAGCCATCAAAATCATTGAAAACGCCCATTTCACTTTGGGCGGCAGTGACTGTATGCCCAAAAACTTCTAGGCCTTGATAATACTGTTGGAAACGTTTTTTAGTGATACCGCTGTTAAAAGTCATTGCTTGTTTTTCAACAAACTGATGTGCTTGGTTCAAGTTGAGTGCTTCATTTAAATTAGCTGCTGCAGAGATAGATTCCGTCGATTGAGGATCCGACATTTGATCATGGTTGAGCTTCACAATATTTGCTGCGTGAGCAGAAGCTCCTAAAAGTCCCATGATGGAACAAGCGACAAGTGAATATCGAGTTTTCATATCACTTCATCCTTCCTTTCAATTGTTTTTTAGAGGTGTGCTAAAAAGCAGGGGGCTTCAGCCTTTGTCCTTCAAGCAAATGAAAAACAAAAACGAAATCCTGCAAAAGCGAACCAGCTCAAAACAAGAGTCTTTGCATGTGAACATCCGATCTGAAAACAAAACACCTTCCATCATTTTTTCAATCACTTTCCCTATGTTTCTACGGGTTTTCAGGCTTTACATCACACACGCTGAGATAACAAATGACTGGGTCATTTCAAAGACTCTTCAAACGGTAAACTGATATCGCCATTAAGTGTTGTCGCTCGGCCAAGCTCCTTCTAAGGTTGCAGAGCATGTGGTAAAGTCTTAATAAAAAAGTGATATTGATATGATATTGTTAATAATGTTAACAGAAAGTCTAGAGATTGCGGGAGCTGGAGAGGAATTGTAAATTTTTTTGACAGTTATTCGTCATGCAAGAATTGGTTCTATTCCTAGCGAACTCGCATGGAGCAGAACCAAACCAGCAGTGCAACACCCATACTCGTTGCTGAAAGATAATAATCCTGCCCAATATAGAGAACGGCGCCACAGATAGCGAAACTGGACCCCAGGATCATGAAATTTTGCTGTTTACTTCGCTTATTTTGCTGAACAAGCAGCTGCTTTAAGGCCTCATTTTCCTTTTGCGCACGCTTTGTCAGCTTCAGGTTATCGTATATCAGATCTGGCAATTCAGGTAATTTCTCGCCCCAAAACGGTAAGTTATCCTTAATATGGCGGATCACGGCTTTTGGACCAATTTGTTGCTTGAGCCATGCTTCCAAAAATGGTTTCGCCGTTTTCCAAAGGTCCAGCTGCGGATATAGCTGCCTCCCCAAACCTTCGATATACAAAAGCGTCTTTTGTAACAACACAAGTTGAGGTTGAACTTCCATATTAAATCGGCGTGCTGTATTGAAAAGGTTTAACAAGACATGGCCAAAAGAAATTTCTGCGAGAGGTTTTTGAAAAATAGGCTCGCATACCGTTCTGATCGCAAACTCAAATTCTTCCACATTTGTATCTGCGGGTACCCAACCCGAATCCAAGTGTAACTCTGCAACTTTACGATAATCACGGTTGAAAAACGCAATAAAGTTTTCCGCCAGATAGCGCTTATCTTCTTTGTTTAACGTCCCAACAATTCCACAATCAATTCCAATGTATTTTGGATTGGAAGGTGTTTCTCTAGAGACAAAAATATTCCCAGGATGCATATCTGCATGGAAAAAACTATCCCGAAAGACCTGCGTAAAAAACACCTCAACACCGCGTTCTGCAAGCTTTTCTAAGTCAGTATTCTGTTCTTGCAAAGCGTCCATATCATTCACAGGGATACCATCAATTCGCTCCATCACCAGAACACTTTCCGCACAAAAGTCACTATAAACTTCCGGAATATACAGCGAGTCAGAATCAATAAAGTTTCTTCTCAGCTGGATGGCATTCGCGGCTTCGCGCTGCAGATCTAGCTCATCAATGAGGGTTTTCTCATATTCTCGAACCACTTCAACTGGACGTAATCGCCGCCCTTGTGGGATAAAACGATAAATCACATCAGCCAATGCAGACATTAAAGTGACATCAGCCATGATTGTTTTGCGAATATTCGGACGGATCACCTTAATCACAACATCCGCATGGTCAAACGCTTTTAATCGTGCGCCATGGACTTGAGCAATTGATGCAGATGCAATTGGTGTCTTATCAAATGAGTCAAACACATCCGAGATATGCTCAAGTCCCAGAGCCTTCTCAATCATCTTTTGTGCGTGTTCACCATCAAATGGCGACACCTTGTCTTGAAGTAAAGCCAGTTCTTGCGCAATCTCAATGGGGAGTAGATCACGACGCGTTGACAGCATTTGACCAAATTTAACCCACACCGGACCTAAATCTTGTAGTGCAAGTCGGATCCGAGCTTCTACGGGCTTATCAGGATGCTTATTCTTGATCCAGAATATACTTTTTCGCGTCCATTGTGCATACCATGGTTGCCAACGCTCTGGAATTAAGTCATCCAAGCCATACTGCAACAAGGTTTTCATGATTTTATAAAGGCGAGAAATATGCACGTGATCCCCTGTAATTACCGCTGTTGTTCAAGTTTTGAAATTTTACGGGATAATTTTTCGAGATCATCAGACAAAGTTGTCAATTGTCCTTCAAAGTGCTGGATCTCATGGGTTGATGCTAAAAGCTGTAATTCATCCTGAATGAGCGTATCGCCCATATGAAACAAGCTTTGCGTCGTCTGCTGTAAAAATTGCTGTAGTTGCGCAAATTTCATCCCAATACGCGCAGCCATGCCGTCACCAACATAATGAGAAAGGTGTTCTTCCCAATCGATATTCACTTGTTTCAGCGTTTCACTAAATGACTGAGCAACACTTAAATCGCCTTGAAGAATGATTTTCTCATCCTTCAGTAACTGCGTAAATTGACTTGCGTCTTCGAGGGACTTTAAGACTGGGATCCGGGTTTGAATTGCAGCGCTTGCTTCTTTTTCTTTAAACGCCACAATCAGCCGGCCATGCTCAACACTGAGGTATAATGGGCTGGGCAGCTCTTCAAGAACAACACACAATGATTGGCCTTCCAAGCGAGTTAATGCGGATTGATAACCCGGATCAAGACCTGCTACCTTATCTGCTATTTTCTGCCCAATCTGATTGAGCAACGGCGTCAAAAAGAAAGTATTCACTACAATTTATATCCTCGGTGTAATGCAACAATGCCACCTGAGAGATTGTAGTAGTTCGTTTGCTCAAACCCAGCTTCGATCATCATACCTTTCAAGGTTTCTTGATCAGGATGCATACGAATCGACTCAGCGAGATACTGATAACTCTCACTGTCATTGGCAATGACTTTTCCAATCTTTGGTAGAACAGAGAATGAATAAGTATCGTAGATTTTACCTAGCACTTCGGATGTTGGTTTCGAAAATTCTAATACAAGCAAGCGTCCACCGGGCTTTAATACTCGGTACATTTCTCGAAGCGCTTTATCTTTATCAGTCACATTACGTAGGCCAAACCCAATGGAAACGACATCGAAAGTATGATCAGGGAAAGGTAATACTTCTGCGTTTGCTTGGACGAAGTCAATATTTCCAACATAGCCATCATTCCGCAGCTTTTCTCGTCCAACTTGCATCATGGAAGCATTAATATCCGCGAGGATCACTTTACCACTTGGGCCGACTTTCTTTGAGAATTTCGCGGTAAGATCCCCGGTGCCTCCAGCTAGGTCGAGTACTTTCTGCCCAGCACGAACACCTGAGCAATCGATCGTGAACATCTTCCAAAATCGGTGGATGCCAAGGGATAAAAGGTCATTCATGATGTCGTACTTTGACGCGACAGAATGAAACACATCTGCAACAAGATGAACTTTCTCGTCAGATGACACCTTCTTGTAGCCGAAATCAACCGTCTCTTTTTCTTGACTCATTATGGGATCCCCAAAAATTAACGGTTTATTCTAACGAAACCTTAGTGCGAGGTATAGCTCATCTGCAATCGTTTTTCGCTGATTCTCTCACGATTCGCGCGTTGCACAAATTGGTAAAGGTTTTCTTCCTGTTGATAAACCGAAAACCCTATCGTCACTTGAACACGCGGTAAATGCTTTCGAGTTTTGGAACTGATAAAGCGAAGCTTTCCAACACCTCTTTGAATCAAATCCGCAATTTCCAGACCCGATTCAACAGAAACATCAGGAAGGAGTATAATGAATTCTTTACCACCCATTCTCACAGGAAAGCCACTATCTTTCACGTAGTCCCTGATTTTATTTGCGATACTATTGAGGATCACCTCACCCACAGAAGTACCATAGCGTTTTGAGAATGAATACAAGTCTTGAATATCCAAGCTGATCGCGCAAATTTGACGATGAGGATCTTCCTCAAGCCATTCTTTGACATAGATTTCCATGGCATTCGAATTATAAAGCCCAGTGAGGGGATCCATCAATTCTTTCTGCTTGATGGCGTCAATCTGAGAAAGAAAGTCCTGATAAAACAGGCCTGATTGAGACAAGCGATCACGGTACATTCTCTGGCTTTCTTTCACAACAAGTGTTTCATCAATGAGGTGTGAAATCACTTCTCGACTGGTTTCCATATGATTTTCATCAAGACCGATAAGCCCTTTGTCCAGCGCATCTAAATAATGTGCCAGCTCTTCCTTTCGAAGTTCAACTTCTGTTCCCAACCCACTCGTATCATCGTAGATCTCTTCAAAAAACGATGTTTCTGCCTTTTGCGGTGATTGGCAAAATCGATGGTATAACTCCTGAATAAAGTAATAATCAATGGGTAGATCATATTCAAGACGCTGCTGTATCAAGTTTTGTAGTTCAACGTTATCACCACTGATGTAGCGGTATGCAACGGTATAATGCACCGGATCGGTCGGAAGTTGATGCTCATGTAGGAAAGCAATCGTTGCTTTTGAGATTTCGTGCGACTTTTCCAAGGAACTATTGAATTTCATATTCAAACCCTACTTCTGAACAGGGAAGTTAAATTTTTTCCTTACTCCATAAGGACTCTGACAACCGTTTTACCCTTCCCACCACGGCCGAGAATTTATCTAAGTGAGCTATTTTACTGACTGATTTTTTCAGTACAAACTAAATTATCAAACTTTTATATTATATAACATTGATTTATATAGATTTTATTCAGACCTCTCCGTACAATGGCAACAAGTTAAAATATACAGCAAGTCTTTAATCAAAAGAAAAAATGATGTGCTATGTTTAAACTTCTAAGATCTGGTATGTTTCATAGTTCTTTCGAAACTAAATATAATGACACTATCTGCGTGAAAATCTGAATGAATACTGGAGACTGTCGTGCTAAGCGGGCTCGTGCCCCAAAAGAAAAAGAAGCAAGAAGAAATCATATCCTACATGTTGCTTCTCAACTGTTCAGTGCCGATGCGCCGCAATTGCCAACTGCGGACAAAATTGCCAAAACAGCTGGTATCGCAAAAGGGACAGTTTACCTTTATTTCAAAAGTAAGGAAGAGATTTTTTTGTGCCTGCTTGAGCAGCATCAAACAAAATGGTTGGAACGAGTCCGTTCTCATTTAGAACAAAACCCCGGCTTAAGTATTGAAATTGTCGTCGAGTCCCTTTGTAGCTATATTGAGCAAGAACCACAATTCTTTCACTTGGCCAGTATGAGCGGTACAGTAATTGAGCAAAATATTGATAAAGCCGACCTGATCGCTTATAAATCCCATTGTCTGACCCGATTTAAAAAGCTTGGAGAGTTTTTGCAACAACACCTCAGCCAAATTGCTGAAGAAAGAACAGCCGATGAGTGGGTCACTTATCTCGTTCGTTCCTACGCTATTCTATTAGGGATCTGGCAACAATCGAATCCCCATCCCTCTATTCGTGCAGTCTTGCTGCAACCCAGCTTGTCTATACTGATGCCTGATTTTTCTCATGAAGCCAGAGATGCATTACGCCATTTATGGCAAAGCGCGTTGGAAGAAAAAGAGAAGAAAAAAACAACGCTTTGGAGTCTAAAAAGTCTACTTTCTTGAATTCTTTGTGCTGTGAAACAACATTTTCGCTATGATGTTCTCCCCATTAAATTTTCATGGAGATCATGAGTGAATATGAAACGTGCGCTGTATCACCAAATGACCGTCTGCATTGTATCTATTTTCATGCTTGCTGGCTGTGCTTCTACAGAAAAACAATCGTCACTGGATTTAGAGTTCCAACAACTCGCCAATCAAATCTGGCATTATGAACTAAAACATGACCCCATGATTGCGAACCCCAGTGACAACACGCGCTTGGATCAACTGACCGATTTATCTCAACGAGCATACGAAATTAGACATGATGCATACACTCAGTTTGCCAAACAGCTCAATCAAATCTCGGTCAAAAAGCTTTCTCATGAACACCAGATTAACTATTCAGTGATCCAGCATCGCCTGCAAAACAATATTGATTTGTTCCAATATATGCTTTATTTACTCCCGATGAATGCCAGTGCGGATCGCATTGGCTCTCTCGCCTTTTTACCGAACCAACATACATTCAAAACGAAGCAAGACTATCTCGACTATCAAACTCGCTTAGCTGCAATCCCTAAGTTATTACAACAACAACAAGCTCTCTTTGAGCATGGTCTTTCGATTGGAATGACCCAACCACGCATTACGATTAAGGATTATGTAACGCGACTACGTTCAACGTTTATTAAGCCTGTAAAAGATAATCCCCTTTATCAACCTTTTGTGTCACTTCCACCATCTTGGTCATCCTCAGAAGTAAAAGCAGCCAAGGAAAAGGCGGAGTCAATGCTTCAAACACAAGTACAGCCAGCCTTTAAGTGCTTCATTCATTTTATGGAAAAAACATATCAGCCAAAGACAAGAACGATGATTGGCGCACATGCATTACCCCAAGGCCGCGAATTGTACGCAAACAGAATTTCTCATTACTCAACTCTCAATCATACCGCAGATGATATTCATCATATTGGTTTATCTGAGGTGAAACGGATCCGGGAGGAAATGCACGAAATCATCAGAATGTCTGACTTTCAGGGAAATTTCAAATCATTTCTCAAGCACTTGAGAACACATCCAAAGTTTTATGCTCGTACGAAACTGGATCTCATCAAACAAGCTTCCTATCTTGCGAAAAAAATGGACGCATCACTTCCGAAGTTCTTTAAAAATCTGCCAAGAAGGCCATACGGTGTAGCACCTGTGCCTGATGAAATTGCACCAAGCTACACAACGGGGAGATATATTCCTCCAAGTCGGAACGACCAACCGGGCTACTATTGGGTTAACACATCCAAGCTGAAAGAGCGTCCACTCTATGTTCTTGAAGCATTGACACTTCACGAAGCTGTACCTGGTCATCACTTACAGATCTCACTCGCAGCGGAGTTGGAACATGTTCCGGAATACCGCCGCCGTACTTATCTTTCGGCATTTGGAGAAGGCTGGGGACTTTATAGCGAGTGGCTGGGCAAAGAAGCTGGCTTCTATCAGGATCCTTATAGTGAATTTGGCAGACTCAGTTATGAAATGTGGCGAGCATGTCGACTAGTTGTCGATACCGGGATCCATGCCAAAGGTTGGTCTAGACAACAAGCCATTGACTTCATTGCAGAAAACAGTGCGCTTTCGATGCACAATATTCGTATCGAAGTTGATCGCTATATCGTCTGGCCAGGACAAGCTGTCAGCTATAAATTAGGTGAAATGACAATTAAGTCTTTGCGAGAAAAAGCGCAGCAACAGCTGGGTTTACGCTTTGACATTCGAGAGTTTCACGATGTGATCTTAAGAAACGGCTCCGTCCCTTTGCCTGTACTGGAACAGGAAGTGACGCGCTATATTCAGCAAAATACGATTTAAGCCTCGTCATGAATTGCTCGCTTTGAGTCACCAACTTGCTGACTGTTTTTTTCGACTGACTTTTTGCGACCGCTTTTTAACGACTGTTTTTTAACGTCTCAGTAGCAAGCACTGAGCTTGGCTTGCTACATCTCGTTCAGTTGTATATTCCAATTTTGATAAAAAGAACTTTCTAACTTAAATCGACCAATTTGATAGGTATCCGGTGTTCCTTGTTGAAGGATTTCGCGAACCTGTTCCTGAAACCATAATGCCTGGTCAAAATTCTCCCATCCATTTTGTTGGATCATTTCCTTGCGCAGGTGCTCCACTGTATTCAACTGAGCAATCAGTTGATTTTTCTGGGACTGCTGATGTGCATATTGTGACGGCATAAAGAACCTGAAAACCCGGTCCTTGAAGCTCAATGTCTCATTTTTTAATGTCGATAGCGCCGTTTGAATGGTTTCAGATGCACCTGATTTCAGTGGCTTCATATCCTTATCGAAACTGGTCGGTAAAGGGTCCAGGTTTCCATCAATTTCTGTAATTAACCCTTGATTTTCGACCTCCAATCGATCCGCAGCACGTTTGACCGCTGTCAGGTCCTGACTCTGTAAAATCATCGATTGGAAGGGTGCTACAACCGTCTTCTCAAACGGTTTTTTCTGCCAAGAGTTATCGACCATAATTTGAAATGAAGCAATGGCATCACTGATTTGTACTTTCGTCAACAACTCACTTCTGACGGATAAAGCGTAAGAAATCCGATCTTTTTGCTCTTGGAGCAAGCGCTTCATTTTTTCTGGATCAATTTGCTTTGTTTGTGTTTTTTTAACCTCAGGCTCTGGTGTCTTTTCCAACATCACAGGCTTTGGTAACGGTGTGTCTCTCACGGTTAAATGTGGAGAGAAAACACCGTCTTTTTTGAACAAACGGCCAAGCGCGTGATCGGGTGTTAACTTTTCCGAAATCGAGTGATAGAGAGAGCCAGATTTACTATGGCCTTTCAGAATATGATTTAATAATTCACACAGTTTATCTGCTTGCATTGGCAGTCTTTCAAACTGGATATGATCCTGACCAAACTTTTCGTATGTTCTGAGGTAATTCGTAAGCTTGTCGTCTTCAGCATAGGCGTAAAGGTAGCCAGTATGCTTTTCTGGTGAAGCAGCAATATAACTCTTGATTGCTGCATTCAAGTCCTTCGCTACGGCTTCAATTTCGCTTTCATAGATTTTCTGCGTCGTATCATTCGCAAAGACCTGTGAATGAACACAGAATTTCTTTGAAATGATCCCATCCGTTTTAAATACTTCTTTCAGATCAGGGTGTGCAGGTACACCTTCTCGCAAACGCTTTGCCAGATGGCTTTTTATCCCAAGCCCTAACATTAACCCGTTCAAAAGATCCCCATATTCCTGCAACGTTTCTTTTTGCGGAATATGAACGCGTCCATCAGAAATCTGTAACTCATGCGCACGGCCCAGTTTTTTGACAGTCTCGGATAACTTGGTTGCATTTCTTTCAGGTGATACATCAACATATTGCTGAATGATATCTGCCAAAGCATGGGAAACTTTTGATGAATCCTTCAACAGCGGAGTTGCGGGAACAGAAAGCTGTGCCTTCTTGCTTGTTGCACTGGACAGACTCTGGGCATCATGGCTCATGAGCACATCTGCTGTTTTCACGCTTGAAATCTCACGTGGAACGATGTTGTTTTCTACTTGATGTGCAGGCGCAGTGGTATTGGTTTGAATCTTATCTATCATACACGGCCTCCAAAGTGGAGCATCTGTTCCAACTGATTCTCTACATCACTGGCAAGTGAAATTAGTCTTGTGATCATATTTTGTAGAGACATTGATGTTAAAGACTCTATCGATTGTTGCGCACAAAGGTATAGCTGATCATCACCTTGTGTCGCGCCAATCCAAGCGCCTTGCATCAAAGATGTTTGTGTATTCAGATGTAAGCAAGCTAATAAAATATCGGCCACTTCAGCATCAACTAGACTATCGCTATGTAAGGGGGTATGGATTAACAGTAAGTCACTGTGACTATCAAATTCTATCATCCAGAATCGGTTATGCTGATCTTGCAAACTAATCGCTTGGCTCTGCGTATCCACTAGTGGCAGATCATGATTGCTCAGAACTTGATTCACTATTGATATGACATATTGATGCTGGTCCACACCATAACTCCTCTACCCATGAGTACCGAAATTTATTTTTTGATCAAAATTTCAATTACATAAATATCAGCATGCTACAGTGACTTATCAGTATGGTTTATTTGATTTCGTTTACACCATGAACAATGCTGACAAGGAGTATGTACAAAATTGTTCAAAATAGTTTCAACCTTTTTTATTGTTTTAACAAAATTTCTGCGTATATATTGTATTTCAATCGAAAAAAAGAATGGAAATTGGGTCAAACAACAAGTGGGTGAAAAAGAAATATAGAAAAGATTGGTGGGAACAACAGTGAATGTTATTTACCAGTCCTTGGAGAATTCACAGAAAGAGAAGAATCAACGGCGATTGATACCGTGAATGGACGGAACTTCCTCATTGTTTCCATTACGCTGATGTGGTTTAGGTCTTGTTTCTTCCTCTGGAGTCATCTCTTGGACTTTCACAGGAGCACTTTCAGAAGCCACAGGAAAGTGCGACGCTAATCCAAGTAATGAAATACAAAACGATGTAAATAAAAATGCTAGTGCCAAATATTTCATACGACCTCCTCAAAGATTCTCTCTTTATTTAAGAGAAGGATAACGAAGTCAAGCTGAATGGAAGATGAACAATGGCAAAATTCTTAGATGTGAAACACAATCTCTTTTAGGCGAGCATTTAGTTCTTTTTTACCTGCTAATCTGTGTTCTTTACAGATATCAGCCAAGTCACGTTGCTTTAAAAATACATCCAATAGCAGGTGCTTCTCGTCAATCGAAAACTGCATATTTGCATAGTGTCGACAGATATACTCACTTATGTAAGGTTGGAATTGTGCAATATCCATATGATTCCTTAAGAAAGAATCTTGATAGGGGAGTTTTGAAGACTTTTGATGACTGGAAAGCGACTGTAAGAGGGTGTCCAGCAGTGATAAATCCACTCGAGCCCAAAGATCGCGTAATCGATGCGGAAGCTGTGCACACAAAAGCGCCTGCATTGAAAACAGCGCCTGCTCATCACACGGCTTGATTGGTTTCACAACCGTGAGCGCAAAAGCACCACTCGCAGGATCTGCTCGCATCCCCAGTTTAACGGGTCGAAAATCAGTTTCAATCCAAAATTGTGCCACATCATCTGTCGCGGCAAAACTTGCACCTAGGTAAGACACATTTTCATGCTGCAATTGTGACTCAAGCTGCCCAAGCATATTCGCTCCAAATCCTTGACGCTGAAATTCCGGGTGAACAGCAATCCGGATCACGCGTGCAAATTGATGCCTTAGTGCATCACTCCAGCCAATTTGAGCAAATGACTGTGGCAGCAAATGCCCTCGCAACCGACGCTTCCCAGCCATAAAATCCTCGATATAGCTCTGTGAAAGCGCGCCTTCCATCGCGAGCAATATCACCCCCAGAATATGTTCTCCTTGTTTGAGTACAAATGTTCGGTGAGACGGGTTGTCCAATAGTTGTTCTAGATCCGACGGGGCGGTTTGATAATGGGCATTGACGAGTAAAGCGAAGCAATCACGCAGCATTTGAGGGTTTTCTGACAACTGCCTTGCCGTGACTTCCAAAAACGCTGGTGAAACAAGCTTGTCAGGGCCTGGCGGAAGTTCAACTTTTAAAATCAGTGCATCATTGAGAAGTAATTCTAGCGGATCGCTTGAGCGCCAACGCCATGGGGCGGATAAATGCATACTTTGCAGATTGGGCCGACGTTGTCGTAAATGTTGCATAAACCGGATCTGAAATCCTTGACCTGTCCCTTCATAGCCATGTTGTGTTGTAGAAAAAACAATACGCGAAAATTTATCTAGCCAAGATTTTAAAAAAGTATTTGGAATCGCGGCGGCTTCATCAACGAGCAAAATATCTGCATCAGACTCTTCGACCGAGTCCAAAGCAGCATAAGAGAGTGTGCCATTCTCACTCTCTAGAGATTGCGGGTGGTATTCAATTTCAAGGAATGCAGCTGCATGGAGAAATGCCGCCGCAACCTGTTGTGGCCTCGGCGCTGTAATCAGCACTTGTTTTCCAGCTTGCATCAATTGCGCAGCTGCTAGACCAAGCGCACTGGTTTTCCCTCGACCCCGATCAGCTGTCAGAACAAGCGGTCGATGTCGATGTCCCTGTGCAACTTTTACAATCTTTTCAATAGCGGCTTTTTGCTCGACATGTGCACTGACATCAAGGTCAACGCATGGCCATTGGATGTCAGCTAATGTTGAACAGGGCCGAATCACAGGAATCGCTTGTTGTTGCTTCAGACAAGATACTATGTGGTGGGTAAAAAAGCTTTCAAATGGTTCTGGAGTATGAACCGCAGTGAGCATTTTTTTGCGCTCATCATCAACCCAAGAAGGCCACTTTGACATCTCTGGAGTGAGCAAAATCAGCATCCCACCCGCACACACAGCCCCAGCTAGTGCACCAAATGCATTGGCAGAAAACGCTTCATGGGCATCAATGACTAAGACTTCAACTTCCCGTCCGAGCTGGTGACGATATTCTGAGAGCGCAGTCGCCTGAATCCGCGAAGGTGCAGAGCTGCCAAACCAAACAACTTGATTTGTTTCACCACTCACACTTGCACCAGCTTGTGTCAAACACCAACCATGCTCACCAGAGAGGACAAAAGCAAATCGAAAGCCATGCGCTTTTGCAGTTTTTCGTTGTTGTTTTGCCCAATCCGCAATGCTCAAGACGACGCGCCTTCAAGCCTTGCATAGGCGGTCACCAGCCACTTGCTTCCATAGCCATCGAAGTTCACCTGAATGCGAGATTGATTCCCACTGCCTTCATAATTTAAGACTGTCCCTTCTCCAAACTTTGGATGAAGAACGCGTTGCCCCAAAGAAAACCCTGTAGATTCAAACGCAACATGGGATGCAGCCGGACTAAACCGACCACCCGAAGGCTGGCTGATTTGCGTCTTCATCCGGATCTCATGTTTATATTCATCCGGAATTTCACGATAAAAGCGGGAAGGGCGGTGCAATTGTTCCTGACCATACATCCGACGTGATTCAGCGTGTGTCATATACAATTGCTGTTTGGCGCGGGTGATCCCAACATAGCAAAGGCGGCGCTCTTCTTCTAGCCGTGTCGCGTCTTCTGCGGATTGTTGAGATGGAAACATGCCTTCTTCCATCCCAACGATAAACACCATTGGAAACTCTAAACCTTTTGCCGAATGCAGCGTCATCATTTGCACCGCATCTTCGTATTCATCAGCCTGTGCATCACCTGACTCCAGCGCACAATGGGATAGGAAAGCCGCGAGCGGTGTCATGTCTTGGGTTTCATCTTCATCCGGAGAAAATTGCGAACATGCGGTCACCAGCTCTTCCAAGTTCTCGACCCTCGTCTTCGCCTTTTCACCTTTTTCAGCTTGATACATCGCCATCAAACCACTTTGCTTAATGACATGATCAGCTTGCTCATCCAAATTTATGTCTGCGATACCCATTTCAAGCTGATTGATAAGCTCTACAAATGCTTGCACTGATTTTGCTGCTCGACCGCCGAGCTGCCCCTGCTCCAAGAGCAAATTTGCTGCATGCCATAACGTCATCTCTTGTTCACGGGCAGCATCACGTAACAAGCTGACGGTTCTATCTCCAATCCCTCGCGCAGGGGTGTTGATCACCCGCTCAAATGCTGCATCATCTCGACGATTTTGAATGAGTCGCATATACCCCAAAGCATCTTTAATTTCTTGACGCTCGAAGAAGCGAACAGAGCCATAAATTCGGTACTTTAACTGACCCATGCGCATCGCATCTTCCAATACCCGAGACTGAGCATTACTGCGATAGAGGATCGCCGTATCTGAGAGACGGTTGCCTTCATCAAGCCATTGTTTGATCCGTCCAACACAGAATCGTGCTTCATCCAGCTCATTAAATGCTGCATACACAGAAATTGGATCGCCATTTCCCGTATCTGTCCAAAGGGTTTTCCCCAGGCGTTCACCATTATTTGTGATCAACGCATTCGCGGCATTCAAGATATTGGCTGTTGAACGATAGTTCTGCTCTAAACGAATGGTTTCGACTTGGCGATAATCCAAAGGAAATCGTTGAATGTTTTCAATCCTTGCACCGCGCCAACCATAAATCGACTGATCGTCATCTCCGACAATCATCATATGATTGTCATCACCTGTGAGCAGCTTCAGCCAAGCGTATTGGATCGTGTTCGTATCCTGAAATTCATCGACGAGTATATGCTGAAAGCGACGGCGGTAATGCGCTAATACTTCAGGATGATTCAATAAAACCTCGTGGGCTCGCAGTAAAATCTCTGCAAAATCGACCAAGCCAGCACGATCACATGCATCTTGATACGCATCATAAATCGTCACGCGAGTTTGCTCATTGAAGTCTTGGGCTTCAATATGATTTGGGCGTAGCCCTTCATCTTTTTGATGATTGATGTACCACTGCATCTCTTTTGCTGGCCAACGTTTTTCATCCAGGTTCAAAGCTTTTAAAATACGACGGATCAGGCGATATTGATCATCAGAATCAATGATCTGGAAACTGTCTGGCAGGTTCGCTTCTTGGTAATGTGAACGAAGAAGGCGGTGCGCTAAACCATGGAAAGTACCAATCCACATACCGCTTGCAGGATGAGTGAGCATGTGTTCCACGCGTTGACGCATTTCTGCTGCGGCTTTATTCGTGAATGTAACCGCCAAGATGCTAAACGGCGAGGCCTGCTCGACTTGCATCAACCAAGCAATCCGGTGGACAAGAACACGGGTTTTTCCGCTTCCGGCACCTGCCAGAACAAGCATATTTTGTATTGGAGCAGCAACAGCATCACGTTGCTTATCATTCAATTGGTCCAGAATTTCGGAAACATCCATCGGTATGACTTTGGCTTGTTAAAAATGCGGCTAGTATATCAGAGAACACCCTTCAAAGAAGAACCAAGCGCAAGCAGTTCAGACAATTTTGTGATCTCAAGATGGGGCAGGGCGGCTTGATTTGATAAACGTGAACGCTGTGGATTCAACCAACAGCCGATAGCACCGCTCGCATTCGCAGCACCAACATCAGAATATAGGCTATCCCCTACATGCAAAATTGCATCTGCAGGTACCCCACAAGATTCCGCTGCAAGATGAAGGAGATCGGGAGCGGGTTTCATGTTCACTTCATTCAAAGTCGGACTCAATGATGACTCGAAGAATTCACCAAGCCCAATGGCTTTAATATCTGCATTCCCATTCGTCACCGCAATCAAACGATAATGCGCCTTTAACTGATTGAGCGTATCAAGATGAGCAGTGGGGATGTCAATTTGATTTCTAGCCGCTAAAAATACATCAAATGAAGCTTTGGACAACGCTTGCGCTTCTTCAACAGGAATGCCAAGTTTCTTGAGCTTCTCGGTTGTCGCAATCAGCCGCAACTGACTGACATCTTGACAAAGCATCTGATTTTCTTTGGCAAAATCAAACCGTTGAGCAATCCAGCTATCACGATCGTCATTTTGAAGACGAGGAACTTTACGCTGTAAGAAAGCAAGTTGTGCTGACTCTGCATTCAGGATCACAGGCACATTGTCATACAATGTGTCATCCAGATCGAAACTAATGACTTGTAACCGACAAAGGTCGAATCGCTTATAGAGCCGCATAAGGCTTATCCAAACTCATTTTCTTTTTTCCATCATCAATGTGATCAAGTTGACGATGGATTCCAAAAATAAAGTATCCATATCCGGCTGAAAATGTTCATCTTCTGGGCTTGCAAAGGCGACAACACCCATCGGATGATTTTGCTCTCCAATCAATGCCAAAGCTACTGAGCCGACTTCTGCATTTTCACCAAAAAGAAGGTTTTGTTCTGCTTTAGTGATACGACCGAGGTAGAAACGTTTTGGTTGAAGGCGATGACAAAACATTTCTTGAAATCGCTCCTTCGTCAAACATGAGACAACCTGCTCACAATGAAACGATCGAATCGACACATGGGAAAGCCCCAATCGATCTCTGAGAATTTGTTCAAACAGCAATGTCACATCATCCAGCTGCGTTGCCTGAAGAGAAAGTTCAAAGATCTCACTTAAGGCGTGGAAAATCCGTTCATTTTGTCTGGCAATCTGCATCAATTGCTGAATATCCTGTTGCAACTGCTGAATTTTCTGACGTTGCATCTGTTGGCGAAACTCTAATAAAGACAGAGCGCCAGATTCTTGATGTGGGATCGCCAACTGATCCATCAACTCTGTATGACGTGAAAAAAAGTCCGGGTTATGTTTTAGATAAGCAGCAACAGCTTGCTCATCAATCACATCCAATTGCTGTGGATCAGATTGCCTCATAGTGAAATTTGTCCATCATATACATGGGTTGCAGGACCAGTCATTTTGACTGGATGATTTGGCCCTTTCCACCGAATGGTTAATTTTCCACCGGGTAGTTCAACATCCACCTGACGGCCTAATTTTTTCTGAAGGTGGCCAATGACCACTGCGGCACAAGCACCACTACCACATGCCAATGTTTCACCAGCGCCTCGCTCAAATACGCGCAATTTGATATGTTGCGGTGAAACAATCTGCATAAATCCGATATTTGCTTTTTCTGGAAATCGCTCGTGGGACTCCAGTAGCGGACCAAGCGCCTCAACAGGTGCAGTTTCAATATCATCCACGGTTAAAACACAATGTGGATTTCCCATAGAAGCAACACCGCATAATACTGTATGTTCTTCTGCACGAAGAATATAAGTACCTTCAGCTTTGTTTGCTCGAAACGGGATCTTATTGGGTGCCAACTCTGGGATCCCCATGTTGACTGTCACGAGGCCGTCTTTTTCAGTATAGAGTGTAATGTTTCCCTTTTGGGTGCTCACACGGATTTTTGATTTATTTGTCAGTCCTTTTAAACGAACAAAGCGCGCAAAACAACGCGCGCCATTGCCACATTGCTGTACTTCGCTTCCATCTGCATTAAAAATACGATAGTGAAAATCCAAATCGGGATCATAAGGTGGCTCAACAACGAGTAACTGATCAAATCCTACCCCAAAGTTTCGATCCGAAAGCTTTCTAATTTGTTCTTTGGACAGAAAAATATTTTGCGTGACATTATCAACCACAACAAAATCATTCCCCAACCCATGCATTTTCGAAAAGTTTAGATACATGTATCTCTATGTCCCCAGATGCCGACTCAACGTCGGCAGACCCCAAAAAATCGACTGTTGTTATTCCGGTAAAACCGACTCGCCTTGCCACAATTGTTCGTGGGTTTCCCGCTCCCGAATTAAATGAATCTGAGCATCATCAACCATCACTTCAGCAGCACGACCACGAGAATTATAATTCGAACTCATGGTAAACCCATACGCTCCAGCCGTTCTGACTGCGAGCAAGTCACCTTCGCAAATCGACAATTCACGTTCTTTTCCAAGAAAGTCCCCGGTTTCACAGACTGGCCCAACGATATCGAACAAGGCTTTTGGCTGATCGGTTTTCTTTACTTCAACAATATTTTGCCAAGCCTGATATAGAGAAGGACGAAGTAAGTCATTCATTGCGGCATCAACAATTGCAAAGTTCTTTCCTTCATGGGGTTTGATAAATTCCACCTGTGTCAGCAAAATCCCCGCATTTGCCATAATTGCGCGGCCCGGCTCAAAAATCAGTTCCATCTCAGGATAATTCTGCATTTTTTGCACGATCGCGGCAGAATATTCTCTTGGATGTGGTGGCGTCTCATCTTGATAAGTCACGCCCAAACCACCGCCAACATCAACGTGTTGGAATGTTATCCCGGTTGCCATCAATTCTGAGACAAGTGCCATCACGCGTTCAAGCGCATCCAAAAAGGGTTGAATTTCTGTCAATTGAGAACCAATGTGACAATCAATTCCATGAATATCCAATAGCTCAGACTGTTGTGCATATTGATACATCTGCTTTGCAAGCGGAATAGACACACCAAACTTGTTGTCCTTCATGCCAGTAGAAATATACGGGTGTGTTTTTGGGTTGATATCTGGGTTTACACGTATAGAAATCGGTGCATGCTGGTTTCTATCTTTGCAAACCTTTTCAATCCGATAGAGTTCTGGTTCAGACTCAACATTAAAGCACTTGATCCCTGCATCTAACGCTGCGTGGATCTCTGGTTCCGTTTTGCCCACACCTGAGAAGACGACTTTCTTTGGGTCACCACCAGCCTTAAGTACACGAGCAAGTTCCCCACCAGAAACAATATCGAATCCAGCACCGAGTCGTGCAAGCACATTGAGCACAGCAAGATTACTGTTCGCTTTGACCGCATAACAAATTAAATGCGGATGTTGCCCTAGAGCATCCGTATAAGCACGGTAGTGACGCTCGATGGTTGCTCTGGAATAAACATAAGTCGGTGTCCCATAAATTTGGGCAATCTGTGCTGCCGATACAGACTCAGCAAACAGCTGATCGTTTTGGTATTGAAAATGATCCATAGGTATTACTCCGACGACGGTGATTCTTCTTGCTGTTCAGCTTGTTTGTTTTGCGGCTTCGCGGGCTTCGATGCCACAGATTCTTGTTTTTTCTGAATATCTGTATGGTATTCAGGTAATTGTAGTGGACCAGTCTGACCACATCCTGTTAAGAGAAAGAATAAACTTGCTAACGCAAACCCGAGAAGTTTCATAGTGTACAACCGTCAGAGAATAAATTAGCCTAACTATTCATTGCTTCGCGATGAAATGCAATAGCCAATCCCCTCGAATTCAAAATATAATACGAATAAACAATCACGGACGCTTTCTGATACCATTCGGATAAAGAAATTGTCCTTTCAATTCTTCGCCTATTCAGAATCAAGTTGAGGAGTTCACAGAAAATGAATGATACCGAATACCACCAGCTCGCAGAAAAAACTTTATTGGCGATCGAAGAAGCCGTTGAAGCCTTGGATATCGATCTGGACTATGAAACAACTGATGGTATGTTGGAAGTGATTTTTCAAAATGACACGCGCATCATTATCAATAAACAAGCACCAATTCACCAAATTTGGGTAGCAACAAAATTTAATGGTCACCATTTTGACTGGAAAGATAGTCAGTGGATTGATAATCGCTCAGGGATGGAACTCTGGGATTTATTAGATGATGCTGCCAGCAAACAATCAGGCCAAACTGTACAACTGGGGCGTGCCTGATGCTAAATTGCCTAGAAACACCGAAACAAGGACCTGCCAAGAAGCTTATCGTCTGGATGCATGGCCTTGGAGACTCAGCACAAGGGTTTTATCCCGTTGCTGAAGCATTACAACTTCCGAAATCTCTAGGCGCACATTTTGTGTTCCCCAATGCGCCAGAACGACCCGTCACGATTAATCAAGGCATGATCATGCAATCTTGGTATGACATTCCTTCATTTAATGCCGATGAGCGCGCTAACATCAGTGATGTGAAGGACTCCTGTACAAAAATCCACCAAATGTTGGATGAACTCATAGAACGAGAAGATCTCCAATCCAACGATGTGATCTTGGCCGGATTTTCTCAAGGCGCAGTGATGGCGCTTTACAGTGGGCTAAGATATCCCAAACCATTAGGTGGTATTCTCGCATTGTCGGGCTACCTGGCTGATCCTGCATCTTTTGTACAGGAAATTCACCCAGCGAACCAAAAAATATCAATCCAAATGATGCATGGCACCCAAGATCCGGTCGTTCCTTATACACTTGGGCAGGATGCATTTCAAAAATTATCAGCCTTAAGTCCTGACATCCTATGGAAAAAGTATGAAATGGGCCACGAATTGTGTGTAAATCAGATAAAAGATATCGCACTATGGCTACAGAGTAAGTTAAAATAATGTCACAAATAACTATATTAAGCGTTAACACATGACCGCAGTAACTTTCAACTCAAAAGCAAGCAATTCTTTTATCAAAACATTTGGCCTAATCTCTTGCCTGACTGTCAGTATGGCAGCTTTTGCAGACGATTCTGTCGCCTCTAAAAATACAACTAAAGAGCCAGATACAAAAACTCAAGTATCAACAAAAGTCTCTCATGCAGCCGATATAGTGACAAAGACTGATGTGATACCTGCTGTTGCTCGCTCTGTATTGACGACAAATATTCACGCCCGCGAGCCTGTTGATGATTTGGGCCATACAGTCGAAGCTGATCAAGGGAAAGAAGAAAAGCTGTACCTATTTACAGATATTCGCCAAATGAAAGGCGAAACTGTGCGACATATCTGGTATTTTAAAGGCCATCCAAAGGCACATGTAAAATTTTATATTGGTGGAGATCGTTGGAGAGTTTACTCCAGTAAACGTCTGACAAAAACATGGCTTGGAGACTGGCATGTCGATGTTGTAGACAGCACAGGTAACGTCCTCCATCAGCATAAATTTTCTTATCAAAAAGCAAATGGTTAAATGAACAGACAAGTCCGTATTGCAACACGAAAAAGTGCGCTTGCCCTCTGGCAAGCTGAATATGTCAAAGCCCGATTAGAGCAAAACTTTCCTGAACTGGAAGTCGTGCTTGTGCCGATGACCACGAAAGGAGATCGGATATTGGACACACCGCTTGCGAAAGTTGGTGGAAAAGGCTTATTCGTCAAAGAACTTGAAGTTGCAATGTTGGAAGACCGTGCTGATATCGCTGTTCATTCGATGAAAGATGTCCCGGTTGAATTCCCTGAGGGTCTTGAACTCTATACGATTTGTGAGCGAGAAGAACCCAGGGATGCTTTTGTTTCAAACCAATATGACAACATCAATGCGCTCCCTGAAGGTGCAGTTGTCGGAACATCCAGTTTACGCCGTCAATGCCAATTACGCGCACTTAGGCCGGATCTCATTGTCAACGATCTGCGCGGTAACGTGAATACACGTCTCGTCAAGCTCGATAATGGTGATTATGACGCAATTATTCTTGCCGCTGCTGGCTTAATCCGCCTTGAAATGCCAGAGCGTATTCGTACACTCATTTCTATTGAACAATCACTACCAGCAAATGGCCAAGGCGCTGTTGGCATCGAGTGCCGCGTTGATGATGCATGGGTGAAGTCATTGCTAGACACATTAGAACACCCGGAAACACGCCTTCGTGTTGATGCAGAACGAGCGATGAATACAGCTCTACAAGGTGGCTGCCAGGTCCCGATTGGTGCTTATGCAGAGCTCCAAGACGATCAGATCACCCTCAAGGGTCTTGTTGGGTCACCAGATGGAAAAACCATCATTTATGATCAAATACAAGGTGCTTCCTCTGAGGCAAAGCAACTTGGGCAAGCATTGGCGGATAAGCTTGTTTCTCAAGGCGCTGGAGATATTTTAAAAGCTGTATATCAATCATAGGTTTGTTCTCGCTGGCTCAATCATCCGTTGGGCTGGCAGACCTTCATATCACACTTCCAATCAACAGAAATTAATGCTTTGTCACTGTTCCTCCTTCGCTTACAATGCATGTAAAGCGTATTTCTGAGAGTAATTCTTTGCAGAAAACAATCTATGCTCTTATCTTAAGACCAGAACCGAAAGGAACTGAATTAGCAACCCTTTGCCAAGAAAGTGGTTTCACGTCTGTCGTCTACCCACTCATTGAATATGCCGAAGGACGCGACTTTGGTACTTTCGATTTACAACACCATTCTCATTATCAAGGTGCTTTTTTCGTCAGTGAAGCCGCTGTTCAATATTTTGTGAAGTCGCTTACAAATCCAGAGCAACAACTTGAACAGTTTCAGCAGCTCATCGCTGTTGGTCCCTCTACAGCAAATGCGCTTTCTGATTTTACCAAAAAGCCAGTCAAATACCCGAGCAAACACGCTGATAGCGAAGGGGTGCTTTCCCTCATTGATTTAACGGATGTAAAAGGACAGAATTGGTTCATTATCAGCGGTCAATCTGGGCGAACCTTAGTCGCTGAGACACTGAAAGGCGCTGGTGCAAATGTCACAACTTGCGCTGTTTACCACCGTCAACTTGTTGAGTTACAAGACACAAACAAGTACGACCAGTGGAAAAACGCTGGAATAAACTGTATCGTAATCACCAGTGGAGAAATGCTCCAACACCTATTTCAATCTGCGCCATCTCATATGCAGAAGTGGCTGATTTCCTGTCAATGGGTGGTAATCAGCGCTCGATTGCTTACAATTGCTAAAGATTTAGGGGTGCCTGAGTCACAGATTGAGCTCGCAGAAGGTGCATCAAATCGCGCATTGATACACAGTATAAAACGTTTAACTTGAGAATCATCATGTCTGATCACGAAAAGGATACGCCGCAAGGCGACGCCGTTCCAAACGAAGTTCAAGAAAACAAACCCGCAACTGAGACGGAAACGCTCCCAAAAACAACGTCCTCTCCTCAACCAGCCTCAGAGCCAGTCACTCACATTTCCGAACAACCAAAATCTGGGCGTGGTATTGCAGCAATTGCTTTAGGACTCGCGATCATCTCAGTGGCATCAGCTGGATTTGTCTGGTGGCAGCAACAACAGCAGCAAATCCATTATGAAGGGGTCATCCAGCAGCAAAAGCAACAGATCTCCGGATTGGAAAAATCAATTCAGCAATCTTTGGATCAACAAATTCAATCCCATGTCGATGCCCAATCCAAACCGATCCAACAACAAGTCGCAAAACTTGATCATTTACTCCAGCAAGAAATCAAGCAACTAAAAGAAGGCTACCAGCTATTGTCAGGTAGACGCAGCAGTGACTGGATATTGGCAGAAGCACAGTACCTGGTGAAGCTCGCAAGCAGAAAGCTCTATCTTGAGCAAGATTTTGATACAGCGAAAACATTGTTGATCAATGCAGATGATCGGCTCGGTGGCCTCCGTGAGGAAAGTATCACTGAGTTACGTACAGCACTCCACCAGGATATTGCTCGTTTAAAAGAGTTACCGGTTGTTGATACCGTTGGTATTCACGCTGAGCTTTCTGGGTTATTGGTTCGTGTGGATGGCTTAACACTCCGCCAGCGATATCTACCAAAATCCGAGGAAGTGAAGGGGTTACAACTGAGCGAAAATGTTGATGATGTTTGGCAAAACCTCTCTTCATCTTTCCAAACATTCTTAGATGATTTCGTTAAAATCCGGCGTGTCGACCAAGGTCAACTGCCTGTCGTCTCACCAGAACAATCTTGGTTTATCAAATCCCAGATCAAAATGGCACTCATCGAAGCGCAACAAGCCGCTTTACTCAAAGAACCAAAAGCTTATGCTGCCTCACTGAATCAAGTCGCGACATGGGTTGAAGCATACTTTGAACCAAAAGCTGAGCAAGTACAGTCCATGCTCGGTGAAGTACAAACTCTGGCAAAACGCCCAGTGAAAACAACACTTCCTGCCCAGATTGAAAGTGAAGCACTGATTGATGATGCGGTCACACGCCGCACCCAAGGCCGACTTACACTCGGTGAAATGAAGCAAGCGGGTGACATACAGCAAGAGGATACCATTCAATGAAAAAGATCCTCATTTTATTCTTGTTCCTGGTTGCCATGCTTGGCGGCAGCCACTTGATTGAACAAAAAGGATATGTCGTAATCTCTGCAGGGGATTTCATGCTGGAAACGACCTTAATGAATATCGCCATATTCCTGCTTGCATTGTGTTTCGTGTGGGTTGTCTTGAAATGGGTGTTCTGTCTGTTTTTCTCTGGTGTGGCCATGCCATTTCGCTGGTTACGTCAAAGCCATTCCCCTGATGCCTTAAGTGAAAAAGCGATTCTCGCATACTTGAATGGCACGCCTGATAAAGCACTCGAACACCTGAAAAAATTACGCGCTCCACAATCCGATCAACAATGGCTTCTTGCAGACTTGCTTTCAAAGGCAGAAATCATCGATGACTCCATTCAGTTGTTAGAAAAACTAGATGCTAAAACGATAGAACAAGCAATCTTCATTGCGAATTGTTACCTCAGGCTAGATCGCCCCGAAAAAGCACTGACAACACTCAAACCTTGGCGGAAGAAAAATCAGGTTCAATTGATCCAAACTTATGTACGCGCTTTATATTCTCAACGAGACTGGGGGCAATTGTATACTCAACTTCCTCGTCTTGAAAAGTACAACGCTTGGAATGATGACCTTCGCGCTTTATTCATTTGTTCCCTCCAAGAACAATTGAAAGAGCAAAAGGGTAGGGATGATCTCCGTCATTTTTGGCAACAACTTTCAGGTAAGCTGAGAAGACATACATGGGCACAACAAGTATTTATCCGATACCTATTTGAAAACGCAGAGGTAGAGCTCGGCAGCCAGATGTT
Source organism: Algicola sagamiensis DSM 14643 (assembly GCF_000374485.1). Lineage (GTDB taxonomy): Bacteria > Pseudomonadota > Gammaproteobacteria > Enterobacterales > Alteromonadaceae > Algicola > Algicola sagamiensis. The sequence continues at coordinate 87,862 of NZ_KB894492.1, read as the reverse complement.
GGCGGAATACTTCAACCTCAATCAGCTACAGATTTGGCATGAGTTTTTGAAGCACTATTCTTTGTCGAATGCCAACGTATTTTTGAAGCAAATCCAACAGGCTTTAAAAAAAGACGAGAACAATACACAGCTATTAAGCGCACTTGGTCATGTCGCCTATCATGCAAAGGAATATGATTTATCACAAAAGGCGTTACAAAAAACTGTGAAGCTCGCACCGGATGCGGATGATTTCCAACGCTTAGCCGATGCATGTGCGGCAAATAACGATCAGCATTCTGCGATTCGATTTTATCAAGATGCCAATGCGTCTTAATTCCCTAATGTTTAGCCAAGGATTCCTCTTGGCTTTCTTCTCTTTCAGTTAAATAATGCAAAGAAGCTACAGCAATTAAAATCATCCCACATCCAATGACTTGTATCATCTCCATTGATTCATTCAGTAAGGTGAACGCGCCCAACATCGCAAAGACTGGGATTAAATTCAGCATAGCGCCAGCTAAATACACCTTGATGTGTTTCAGCGCAAAGAGATAGAAATAGAACGCAAGATAGTACTGTAACACGCCAGAGACCAAGACAATGGTCAACTCTTGTATAGACAAGGAAACAAATGTTGCCATTGGTACAAAGCAAATCACCGTTGCCACCCATGCAACCGTCAACTGGCCTGTGAGTAAAATAGAAGGAGAGTATTTACACACATATTTAGAAGATAAAACGACATACAAGGCGGCAAAGAAAACCCCCAGTAAAATCAAACTATAACCCAGTAGCTGACTCTGTCTGCCTTGATGAAGATCAGGCCAAGAAATCGCAATCACACCGACAAGCGTGATCAGCATCAGTCCACTGATCCATAGCGGTTTATTCATTGACTGTTTGAGAAGAAGGACCGAAAGCGCCAAAATCATCATCGACTCAGTGGAAATCAAGACAGACGCAATCCCCGCAGAAATAAACATTAGGCCGTAAAGAGAAATGCCATAGGCAAGAAATGGTTCAAACAAACCTAAACAAAAGGGGACCCGAGTCTCTTTTGTCCAGCGGACCTTTTCTTTCTTTACCCAACACGCTATCCAGGCAACAGACAACGCTGCACTTAATTGCATCAGAAACAATTGATTGGAATGGATCTGCGCCAATGATGATTTGCTCATTAAGAGCGCACAAGCCCAACATAAGGCGGCTAAGAATGCAAAAAACACCCCAGTTAAGAGTGGCATGATTTTTCCTCTTTCATCGTCTCCAACGGCCCTTCATTTGGTCGTCTTGGAAAAAATGGGTTGTGATACAACGCTTCTTCTTCAATCGGCATTCCGATAAACTCACCGTAGTAGACATGATCTGGAGTAAATTCCTCTAAGGAGATATAAAACAACACATTCCAGTCAAATTGAATCGGATCTTGAACGTTTTTTGTAAGAAGCACTTTCGCGTGTTTGGTGATCTGTGACGGGATCAGGACATCCGTATGATAATACCCAGAATAATAGGCGCTTTGCTGAACGTTACCATGGAATGGACACCCAAACCGGTCTTTTGGCGTTTCTGAGTGCCATGTCGTCGAGTGCTTCTTTGGATGAGCTGTGCCTCCTGCACCTATCGATTGGATGCTGAGCTTTTTAATCATCATCAAACCATCATAGATTTCCTTAAAAAGCCCTTTCATCAAGCCGCATTGTAAATAATGACCTGGTGCATTCACAGAAAACAGAATGCCTCCGGGAACGCGTCGGTCATGGTTATGTGTCAGGTGCGCACCTGTATAAAACACATTAATTCCACCTTTATAAACATGGAATTGTCCGGATTGATGCAGCAATGGCACTGCTTCAGTGTAAATCATATCGCATTGAATCGGCAGCGCTTCTGGGTAAATTAATGCGGCAAATTGTTGCTGAATACTGACAAGGGCTGAAGAGGGCTTGGCAAAGGCGAGTTTCTCATGAATGAAGTAGATTAAGTGTGCGCTGACTTCACCTTTGAGCGCTCTATCTTTAAAGCACCTTCGCTCCTTTTGGAGATACTCGAATAATTGGAATACATCGCCCTCCAGTTGCTTCACATCAACGATTGTCAGGTGATAGTCGAGTTTTTTGAGTTGTTTACTGGCTAGTTTTCCAAACACGCAGGGCTGAAAACGACTCGCCCAAGCTCTCAAGCTTTCCTCAACTCCTTCTGGATAAGGTATGGAGAACAAACTTTGATGTGCTTGATCAATATCTTCCCCAAATGAGTAATCAGGTGGGAATTGAGGAAGTTGCTCTATCATGTCGTTTAGCGTCATGTTGCATATCCTTTTACGCATTTATTTTTGATCCGACGGCAACCGATTGCTCCTGTGAACAAAAATAGATAGTCCTTTATTGTGTTAGCATAGTTTAACGCTGAATTTGATTCACCGAAGGCGTGAAATCTCTTTTTTTACTCATTCTTTTTTCCAGTTTTGATTGATCAATGAAGTTAAAATATGGTCTTGCCATTGGCCCTGAATCAACAAATAGTCCTTCGCAATCCCCTCTTGAACAAAGCCTAAATTTTCAAGTAATTTGGCGCTTCGATGGTTCTCAGCAAGATAATTTGCCATGATGCGATGCAAATGGAGTACATCAAACGCATATTCGATCACATGACGGCAAGTATCGTGCATCAAACCACGGCCAACCATTGCCTGATCCAGTGCATAACCTAGGTGACAGGCTTGAAAGTGGCCGCGAACAATATTTGAAAGGGTGCATTGCCCATGAATAGCGCCTTTTTTCATATCAATGAGATAAAACGAATACTGCCTGCCAAAGCGCATTTCTTTTTGTTGGTGTTGCAAACGGGCCAGAGCAGAGGCTTCTTGGAAAAACGTATCCTCTCTGTGTGGTTCCCAAGGTGACAAATGGGTTTTATTACGGACATAAAAGTCATTCAGCATCCCTGCATGTACCTCATCCGCAGGACATGTTTGCAATTGTAAATCTGCAATATTCGATAACTGAATCATTTCGTTTTTTGGCTGCGCCTGCGTTTGGTATTGATAAGAAATCATCATTCACTCAGTCTAGGGACTTCAGCCAGGTGATCGTCCTGCCATATTTTCAGCATTGTCTCCGAAGCAATGTTCCCACCAGTGATAACCACCATAACTCGCTGTGGTGTTGACTGAGCTTTGAGATAAACCAGCACGCCAGACATTGACATCGCACTTGTTGGTTCTACATGTACTTTTAATAAATGCTGAAGCCATTGTGTCCAGTAGCAGATATCATCTTCCGGGACTTCATAAAAACCATCAAGCTGTTGAATCTGAGGGAATGTCAGATCACCTACAGATAAAGTCTTCACGCCATCCGCAATTGTATTGGGCGTGTCTTTTAAGTGGACAATACGGCCGAGTCGAATCGATTGGGCTGCATCGTTTGCTTGAACCGGTTCAGCGCCCATCACCTTCGTCTCTGGTGAAAGTGCCTTTGTGGCCACGTAACAGCCAGAAATTAAACCACCGCCTCCACATGGTGCAAATACTGCATCAATCGGTTGATTGATTTCATCAAAGACTTCCAACATGCAGGTACCTTGACCCGCAATCACATCTCTGTGGTTGTAGGGCGGAATCATCAAAATATCTGATGTTTCAGCAGCTTCTGCGACGCGCTCTTGCGCTTCCAGCCTTGTCTCGCATTCGATCACCGTCGCCCCATAACTTCTCGTCGCATTCTTCTTGACGGAAGAGGCCGCTTTATCCATATACACATCAGCCGGAATACGCAAGCGATCACAAGCCCAAGCGATTGCCTGCGCATGATTGCCAGAGCTAACCGTGATGATTTTCTTTGGTGGTTCTTGGGACTCAAGATAGGACTGTATTGCATTCATCGCACCTCGTGCTTTAAATGCACCGACATGTTGCAAACATTCCATCTTGAACAATATTTCATGACCTAACCAATGATTCAGTCGGCTCGAAGTCATGATCGGGGTTTTCTTGATATGCTGCTCAATCCGTCGTTTGGCTGAAACAACATCACGAAAATTAATCGATAACTGCATACAAACGTCCTTATAAAATCAGACTGGGCGTTATCTTATGCATGATGCTGCTGGTTGTCTATCGTACCGATATAAAAAGAAAGGAGGGAATAGTCCCTCCTTTTGTAGATATGTATTGACTGATAACAGTCTCTTACACAATTTAGAAGCGATAGTTGAATGATGCAGCGAAGATATGCGCATCACCTTCTGCTGTGCCTTCAAAAGTACTAAACGCACTGCTCTTGGTTTGTTTGATTTTCTCTTTATCACCATCAACAAAGGTATAACCAACATCAACACTCATATCTGGATCAATTTGATAAGTACCACCAAAAGAGTACCAAGTCCGATCAGAGTCAGGGATTGAAAGGTTACGATATTTATCGTCTACAGGAGACTTATCGAGTGCAACACCAGTTCTTAGCGTGATATCAGAATTTAGTTGGTGTGTCAGGCCAATCGAATAACGCCATGCATCTTTCCACTTGTTCTCTTGAAGCAGCTGACGACCATTCCCTCTTGCTCCTTTGGACTTGTCATTGTAGACCATGGTCAATTTGTCGAACTCTGACCAATTTGTCCAAACTGCACTTGCAGACCACGCCCAGCTTTGAGTCACCTCATGATAAGCTGAGAATTCAGCCATTGCTGGTAATGTAATATCGAGCGAGCCAGTGCCTTGTAGATTCGGCAGCTCAGATTTTGCTTCACCTTTCAAGGTGAAATCAACATCACTGCGATAGCTCGCACCAAGGCGAAGCGCTTCCGTTGTTTGATAAATCAGGCCAATATTCCAGCCTAGGGAAATATCATCTCCTTTTACGCTCAGCATATTTGCATTTTTATCAAGAAGCTTTGTAAGCGAAGAATTTCCTAATGCAGCGCCTGCCTTTTGATTGAATTTCAGGCACCCGATCAAATCAACATTTTTACTGCGCGCTTTACAGTTTCCAATATAGTTTTTAAGAATCTGACCTTTTTGACCAGCATACCAAGGTGATGTGACCTGAAACTCACCTTCAAGTTGAACGATATTTAATCCGCCACCAATACTGAATTCTGGTGTCACCTTATAGCTGATGTTTGGGCTTAAGTTGATTGACTTAATGTCCGCTTCATCAGCTAAATCACTGGCGTTAAAGTTTGAGTCATAGCTGGTCGCCAAACCATAGTAAGTATTTGCAGCGAAACCAACTGCAATTTTATCACTCACTGGGTGGATGATATAAAAATTCGGAACAATCTGATCAGGGGCGATATCATTTGCATTCGCATTATATTCCAGCTGCTCAATCGCGATAGGGATCCCGTATTTCGAATTTGCTCCTTGAAGTAAACCTAACACTTCTTTTCTCGTTAATGTGGAAGTTCCACGAACTTCTACTTCTGGGTTCACATAGCTTAAACCACCAGATATAACTGTACGGTCAAAGACAGACATTGCTGCTGAGTTTCTTGCAAGTACTGATGCATTATCTGCAACAGCCGCTTCCCCTGCAAAAGCACGCCCTAAACCAGCTGCTCCATGCTCGTTTGCTTGGAATCCCGCTGACATCGCGCCCGTCGAAAGGAGCGCCAATGAGATACAACTTAATTTTTTCATAAGACTTCTTATTCAGTATTTTTGACAAGTACTAGACATGCTCATTTGTGGAAAATGTCCGTTATTCATAAATAATCGACATGCCTTATTTTCACGCTCGATTATAATGCGAGCAACTTGGATCACAATGTTATTCGTCCCTTTGCATCACTATTTGAACAAATATCAGACGAAAAACTGAGAAAACAAATATCCATTAACATTTTAAATACAAAAAAACCTCATTCTTACCCAAATTTTGAGGCTGGGGATACCACAAACACACCTGGGTATCGCATATAAATTCATTTTTATTGCTAATTTTTACTAGAAATGAGCTTCATCAGAGTCGAAAATTTAAGAATTTTATCGAGAGCATCTATATTTTATAGGAGGCAATTAGAAAGGCTGAATGATCGGTGCTGTACCTTCACTCATATCAACTTGAGCAACCAGACCCAACCCTACTGGATGATTGTTTTGGTTATATGGTTGTGGCTGATGATAAAGATGTGCTTTATTGCAACGATCTATTTTTGAAAGCAGTCCATGTTGAGAAGCCCGCAACTGAGATAAAACAGCTGACTGATCTTGGCGATGGTTTTGTAGAAAACTGGACCCGTTTAAAGCAACTCCATGTTATGCCTTTTGATGCCTCTGAACTCAACACAGCCTTACTATTCACGATTGCCATGAACGAGTCACAGTTTTTGGTCATCGCTCAACCTTACCACCTGATGGACAATGTATCCCAAGATTGGATTGAGTTTGATTTTGGGGAAAGCAACCTCACACAGGACTTTTATCTTGCTTTCGAAAACATGCCGCTTGGTATCATGGTGACTGAACAAAATGGAAATATTTCATTTTATAACCGCTATCTGAAAGAGCACCTTGGTATCCCCATTGAAGAAGTGCAATATAATATTTCTGAATGGATGAAGCGGTTATTTCCTGACTTGTATTATCGGGATGAAACCTATGCTCTACTTCAACAACAGTTGATGACTTGGCATAAAGCCCCCTTACATTTCAATCCTGTTCATCGTGAAATACAACACCCTAATGGCGAAAAGCTGGTGATTGAAATGCGCTACCTGGAAGCGGGTACCTCCGCTGTCTGGGCCATTGATGATGTGACTCAACGCGTTAAACAGCAACACGCATTAGAAGAATCAAAGTGTGCAGCAGAATCAGCACTTCATCAGCTACAGGTGACTCAAAACGAGCTTCTAGCAGCAGAAAAGCTGGCATCACTTGGTAGCGTCGTTGCGGGAATAGCCCATGAACTCAAAACCCCCATTGGCAACTCTCGCACAATTGCCTCTCATATTGCAGAGAAAGTGAGACAAATGAGTCATGCCATTGACAATAATCAGCTCAGACGCTCTGACCTCAATCAATTTATTCAAGATATGAATCAATCCTACGAACTACTTTCTGGAGCACTTGATCGTGCTTCTGATATGGTCAACAGCTTCAACCAATCTGCAGCTGACCAGGTCTCAGGAAATCGGCGTCCATTCAATCTAGATCGTTTCTTTGAAGAATTAATGATGATTCAAAAACCTTGTTTGAAACAACAGGGCGTGAGAACAGAAATTCATTGCCCTCAAGGGCTGACTTTCGACAGTTTCCCTGGGCCACTTCATCAGGTATTTACGAATTTGATGGACAATTCGGCAAAGCATGCATTTACAAACATGGAGCAAGGCTGCATTACTATTGATGTAGAAGATAAAGATAACACTGTCTTAATTCATTTTCAGGACAATGGGGCAGGGATCCCACAGGAATTCAGAGATAAGGTTTTTGAACCATTCTTTACCACAAAATCAGGTAAAGGAGGCTCTGGGCTAGGAATGCATATTATTCAAAATATATTACGCGAATCTCTCGGCGGCACAATTCAGCTGTGTCCATCTGAGATTGGTGTCCACTTTGAACTCTCAATACCAAAACGCGCACCTGAAGACATAGCTCACTATGAAATATCGAGTGCGTATAAGGTCAAAGATAAGGAGAGTGATGTATGACGATGGGTCAACCTCCAACAGATCCCCCTGAAGATGATCTCATGATCTTCGCTGAGGAGTCAGATGAGCCAGCAGAGGAAGAATCTTCCAAAGAAGAGCCTTGGCGGATCTTGATGGTTGATGATGAGCCACAAATTCATCAGGCAACCAATTTAGTCATGCAAGGGTTTTCTTTTGCTGGCCGCTCACTTGAAATGGTGAGCTGTTATAGTGCCCAAGAAGCGCTCGATCATCTAAAAAATGATCGTAACTTCGCATGTATGCTGATAGATGTCGTCATGGAAACGGACGATGCCGGACTCAGACTGGTTCAATCCATTCGTGAAGATCTGAAAATTACAGACTCGCGAATTATTTTGAGAACAGGCCAGCCGGGACATGCCCCAGAAGAGCAGGTCATTAAAAATTACGAAATCGATGATTATCGTGATAAGACTGAACTCACGAAAGCAAAACTGATGGCATCCATCACGACCGCATTACGTTCATACTCACATATCACAACCATTGAAACGTCTCGTAAGGGGCTGAACAAGATCATTAAAGCCTCATCTGAGCTGGTTCGTTACCACGATGTCACGCAATATGTACATGCTTTAATCCGTGAACTATGCGATTTACTCGGTGCAGAGCACCCCATGATCAGTTTATTCCGTCTCAGTAATAATGATATGACCATCGATGAGGAGCGCTCACAAAATGAGGCTGCATTAACACAAATGGATTATGCCCATAGCTGGATTTATCGATTAGCGAAGAATAATGGTGGTAGAAACAACGAAGAGGTTCAATACGACAAAGATACAGATTCACAACGACATGAAAATATCATGCATGCCATGAAAACAAAGAAAAATGTCTATGATGATAATCATCTTGTCTTAGCGGTTGAATGTAATCCGCAAGAATTATTGCTCATACATTGCTACATCTCCAGGCATTTGTCTGACATCGAACAAGCTCTGTTGGATATTTTCTGTGCGAATGTTTCTTCAAGTTTTGCCAATACATTGATGTTTGAAGAAATGGAACATATGGCATTCACCGACTCATTAACGAATTTGGCAACACGTCAAAAGTTAATTGAATATCTACGCGAGCGTAGCCAAAGCCATCGTGCATTGATTGTGGCTGATATTGATAGTTTTCATAAAATTAATTCCGGGTTAGGGTATGAAGTCGGCAACCAGATCCTGATGCTAGCGAAGGAGAAAATTTCAGAGTACTTCAAAGGACACGGTATTATTGCTCGTTTATCTGCGGATACTTTTGCGATAGTGATGCCTTACAGCAAAGCTGAAGAACTGGAGGCGTTTTTACTGGCAGCCTGCAAAGACTGTTTAATCGAGCTGAATGATATGGATCACCATGTCACCGTGGGCTTCTCATTTGGTGCTGTTTTCCTTTCAACCATTCCTCACGCAGAGCAAGCCATCAATGAAGCACAAATGGCCTGTAAGGTTTCCAAAGAAAAAGGAAAACGTCAATTTTACATTAGTCAGGAAGAACAGAGTTGTAAGATTGCCCAACACCTACAAGTGATCCATGAATTAAGTGTGACACTCAAAGAAGATCCAGACGAAATACAAATGCACTACCAGCCACAGTTTAATTCGAAAACAGGCGAGTTCTTTGGAATGGAATGCTTAGTCCGTTGGTGCGCGTCTGATGGGACAGTACTGCACTTCCCGGATGAGTTCATTGGCGCTGCTGAGGATTCTGGTCTTATCATCGAGTTGGGCCAGCATATCTTTAAAGAAACATTCCTATATGCGAAAGAGCTTCAATCACATGGTATAGACAAGGTGATGCTCGCCATTAATGTTTCTGTTCAACAAATACAACATGGGGACTTCTTAAAGGATCTACAGCACCTGATTGATGAAACCGGCGTCGATCCAAAATGGATTGAGTTGGAAATCACAGAATCATTGCTGATGGAAAACTTTGATTATACCTTAGAGATATTCAATAAGTTGAAAAGCATGGGCTTTATGATTGCCATTGATGACTTTGGGACAGGTTATTCGTCTCTGAGTTATATCCAGAGCATTCCAATGGATCGCATGAAAATTGATAAAGCGTTTATTGAAAAAATAGCCTCTGATCCTGGTGCACTCAGTATCGCAACAATGATCGTCCATCTAGGGCAGGATCTAGGCGTGCATGTCCTTGCAGAAGGGGTTGAAACCGAAGAGCAAAAAGAGTTGTTGAGCAAGCTCCACTGTTATGAACATCAAGGCTATCTATATTCAAAGCCACTGAAATCCAATGATGCTTTAAAATTTTTAAAAACAAATCATTATCCGCATTGAAAAGGGGAAAACCCTTCCCCTTTTCAAGCAAACCATATTATCGACTTGCAGACGTCTCAAGTTCTTCTTCGATGATTTCTTCTTCCGTATGATGCTCACCTTCTGCACCATGCATCCAGTCAACAAGCTTATCGGAAATGAAGTAAAGAACAACGGCAATCAAGATACCTGAGATACCAAAACCAGCGAAAATGGAAAGTGCATTTTCAACTTGCTCTTCGCCTTCACCGATAAAGCTACCGATGAAACCTGCAAGGAAGTTAGCAGCTGCTGTACAAAGGAACCAAGCTCCCATGAGCAATGAAGCAAAACGTAGTGGTGCTAACTTCGAAACCATAGAAAGACCAATTGGAGACAAGCAAAGCTCACCTAAGGTATGGAATAAATAAGCCATGATAAGATACATCATGCTGACTTTCACCGTTGTATCCCCACCCTGTGCCATTGTTGCACCAACCATGACTAAGAAACCTAACGCTAAGAAAATCATTGCCAAAGCAAATTTGATGGGGGAGGTTGGTTCTTTTGTATCTAATCGGATCCAGAATGACGCTACCATAGGTGCGAAGATAATAATAAATAACGCGTTCACGGACTGGAACCAAGAAGCAGGAATTTCAAAACCAAACAACATTCTGTCTGTAAAATCTTGCGCATAAATATTGAATAGACCACCAGCTTGTTCAAAACCAGCCCAGAAGATGATAGAGAAAATACTCATGATCAGGATCACTTTTGTTCGATCTTTCTCTTCTTTGGTCAGCGGACGAGATGAAGCTGTTTCTTCTCCAGCAACTTTTCGTTTTGCTGCTGGCTCTTTACCAATATCACCCAGGTATTTTTCTGCAAGCGCGATTTGCATTGCCAAGCTACATAACATCCCCACACCTGCGATGATAAAGCCATATTGCCAATCAATCGTTTCAGCAACATAACCAACAATTAGCGGTGACATAAATGCACCTAAATTAATCCCCATGTAGAAGATCGTAAATGCACCATCACGACGATGATCGCCTTCACCATACAGATCACCAACCATCGTTGAGATATTTGGTTTAAAGAAACCATTACCAGCAATCAATAAAATCAATCCTAAGAAGAATACTTGTTCTTCCATACCTGGTATATATGCTTTTGGTAAACCTAAGGTAAACTGGCCTGCGGCCATCAAAATACCACCAATGATGATACTTTTCCGTTGTCCTAAAAAGTTATCAGCTAACCAACCACCAATGAGTGGTGTGAGGTAGACTGACATTGTGAAATATGCATAAAGTTGAAGAGCTTCCGGCTTTGTCCAACCAAAGCCCCCTTTATCAACTGCTGCGATGAGGTAAAGCGTGAGGATGGCGCGCATACCGTAGTAGCTAAATCGCTCCCACATCTCCGTGCCAAATAAGAGGAAAAGTCCCTTGGGATGCCCCATGAACTCCCCTGGATTGTGCGTTCGACCCATAATTATTCTCATTTCAGTTCTATTTATGTAAACCTTTCTTTTTTACCGTCTTGCTCAAAACATGGCAAGCAAAACTTGGTGGGACGACCGAAAATCCGGACTAACGCACTCTTTTTCAGTCTTATTCTTTTTCTTAATAAACTATGGCATGTAGCTGATCCTGTAACAGCTATCTTGTAGGTCGGCTATCCGAAATCGACTGCCAATAAACAAGGCGATTGTTTCAATATTTGTTTGGGTGTGTAGGGTTACAGAATTTGTCGTATATGTACCATCGCCTGCAAGTGCAAGATATATAAGCAATTGATCTGCAAGATAAGGATCAATGGTTGCCCCACTTTTCAGCAGGTGCTGATATCGGTTTGCCACTTCATCTGCGACCTTTTCTGCCGACTTTTTCACTTTCCCAGTATTTTCGATCATGATCTGATGCGTATCACTTTTACTGAGTAAGTGCAGTGTATTCCCAGGGCCTTTTGCTTGAACATGCTCAATTTCTGTCACAAGTGACAATGGTGTCATCTCTCTCTGCAAACGCTCCAACTCCCGCGTTGCGATTTTGCGAGGTAACGACTTTTCAATCAGGGAGCGCCCTTCCCATGTATGCCAGATTGGTTTTTCGGTTAAGTGAATTGGCTTGAACGTTTGAATTGGCCAAATACGTAGTGTCCATTTTCCACCGCCAACAGGATAAAACCCGACTTGATCACGCTCAATACCATATTCCACTCCCATTTTGGCTAACATGGGAAAGAAAGCGGACTCCAAAAAATCCAGTGAAGGTGACATTCCATTATGGGTCCCTCCTTCAAAAGTCACAGAAGAAGGTCCCTCAGCACTCAACAAGGCCGGCAGGATTGTCTGACAAACCAACGACGTGCTTCCTGCACTGCCGATGGAAAAGTGAAAATCGCCATTCTGTATCTCATTTGGCTCAAACCAAAACTCTTGACTCCCAAGTTCCGCTCCCCGAACGTCAGCGTCACAAACCGTTGCGGCTGCCAACACTGACGTCAAGTGTTGCCGCATAAGCCCAGGCTTTGGACGTTTCCCACGGATATTGTAGAGATGGATGGGCTGGCCCTTGATCATGGAAAGCGCCAAAGCAGTCCGTAATATTTGACCACCTCCTTCACCATGTGAACCATCAATATCGATATAGTCTTTCTGTTCCATCAACTTACCCTTTTACACAAACAATTTGTTTTAATGTGTGGACAACTTCGATTAAATCGCTTTGTGCCGCGATCACCTTATCAATATCCTTATAGGCTTGCGGGATCTCATCAATGACATCTTTGTCCTTTCGGCATTCAACACCTTGTGTCGCAGCGACCTGATCTTCAACTGTAAATGCCTTTTTTGCTTTCGTCCGTGACATCACACGACCAGCACCATGTGAACAGCTACAGAATGAATCTGCATTGCCTTTCCCTCGCACAATATAACTTCTTGCGCCCATCGACCCCGGGATGATCCCAAGTTCTCCTTTCTTCGCACTCACTGCTCCTTTGCGGGTTAAGATCACATCTTCCCCGAAGTGATGCTCTCTGCTGATGTAATTATGATGACAATTGACCGCCATCTCATCGACCGTAAAGGGAATGCCCAGCGTATCCCGCATCGCGAACAATGCATTTTGCATCATGATTTCTCGGTTCATACGTGCATAATTTTGCGCCCATTCAACCGCCTCAACATAGTCATCAAAGTAATCCGTTCCTTCAGAAAGGTATGCTAAGTCTTGATCAGGCAGCTGCCTATCCAAACGAGCCATGTCTTTCTTCGCTAACTCAATAAAGTAGTTACCAATCCGATTCCCGACACCACGAGACCCTGAGTGCAACATCAGCCATACATCTTGGTTTTCATCCAAACATAATTCCAAAAAGTGATTTCCTGTCCCCATTGTCCCTAGGTGCTTCACATGATTTGACTTTTCAATCAATGGGTGTTTCTCACAAATCGCTTTAAACTGAGGCTCCAACAACCCCCATTGTTTCCCGACTTGTTCAGGAATATCGTGCCAAGCGCCTTTATCTCTCGCACCTCTTTTCCCACCTGTTCGCCCATGGGGTACCGCTTTTTCAAATGCACAACGTAATCCGTATAGATGATCTGGAAGCTGAGTCGCCTTTAGAGATGTCTTGACCGCCTGCATACCACACCCAAGATCGACGCCCACCGCAGCAGGGATCACCGCACCAAGAGTCGGGATAACACTTCCGATTGTTGCGCCTTTCCCTAAGTGCACATCTGGCATCACAGCAACATGCTGGTGGATAAATGGCAGCGATGAAATATTCTTGAGTTGTTGTTGTGCAGCTGGGTCAAATGGTACATCGTTGACCCATGCTTTAATTGGCTTTCCGACATTCGTTTCTATTGTTGTGTACTGCATGAGACTTCTCCTTTCATACAATGGTTTGTTTCATTATTCATAAACATCGACATAGAAAATAACGTGCCAACCTTCCACAATATTGATAAAAATTATTTAATTATTGATTTTCAATCACTTTATTCTTTTGCACAAATGAGCAGTGCTACATATCATTTATATCAATTCTATAAATTATTATATCTTCTATATGAAAACTGTCTGTTATTCGCTTCTCGGTACCCAATTAGATTATGCAGGAAAATCAGAAAACCGCTGGCATAAATGGCGGCCGAACATTTCTTTATGTATGCAGGATGACCTGCTCATTAATGAGCTGGTATTGATATACCAAGAGCAAGATCGTGCTTTAGTGAAGCAGGTCTGTGAAGATATCCGCACCGTTTCACCCGATACACATGTAACTTTTCAAAAAATACCATTTGCAGACCCTTGGGACTTTGAAGAAGTGTATGCCAAGCTCCATCAATTTTTATCGACACAACAATTTTCAGAAACGAATGATTACTTTATCAATGTCACGACGGGCACCCATGTTGTTCAAATCTGCTGGTTTTTACTCACTGAAAGTCGCCACTTCCCAGGGCGCTTGATCCAAGTCTCACCAGGTAAGAATGATGAGCGGACGAAAGGGAGTTATCAGCTTATCGATTTAAATCTTGAAAAGTATGATCAAATCGCTGCACGCTTCAAAGCAGATGCATTAGAAGGAGAGGACTTTCTCAAAGACGGTATACAGACGCAGAACGCCCAGTTCAATGCCATGATCCGCCAGCTAGAAACTGTCGCAATACGAAGTACAGCACCAATCCTCCTGACCGGCCCCACTGGCGCAGGGAAATCACAACTGGCAAAGCGGATTTATGCGCTAAAAAAACAACGCGGTCATGTTCAAGGCCAATTTATCAATGTGAACTGTGCCACATTAAGAGGCGATCAAGCGATGTCAGCTTTATTCGGTCATGCGAAAGGTGCTTTCACAGGTGCACAACAATCAAGAGATGGTTTTTTGAAAGCAGCTGATGGCGGCATCCTATTTCTCGATGAAATTGGAGAACTTGGTTTAGATGAACAAGCCATGCTTTTACATGCAATAGAAGAAAAAAGTTTTTACCCAGTGGGAAGTGATACTATCCGCCAAAGTCGCTTTTTGCTTATTGCCGGAACAAACAAAGATCTCAGTCAGGCGGCTGAACAGCGTCAGTTTCGAGATGATCTACTTGCGAGGATCAATATTTGGACTTATCACCTGCCAAGCCTCAGTGAAAGAATCGAAGATATTGAACCGAATATCCGCTACGAATGCAAAAAATATACTGAACATCACGGCACACCGGTGCGTTTTAATGCAGAGGCATGGGAAAAATACGACGAGTTTGCCCGCTCTCCCAACACACCCTGGGTACATAACTTCAGAGATTTAAATGCCAGTATTTATAGAATGGCAACACTTGCGGGCCACCAACGGATCCGACTTGATATTGTTCAACAGGAAATCAAACGCTTACAAGAAAGCTGGAGACACCAAGGACATCAGACGCAACATAAACAGACGGATCTTTCCGATTTTATTGAGGATTCTCTTTTGGAGGAAATGGACTTGTTTGACCAAGGGCAACTGCGCTTTGTCATCGAACGTTGCCAGGCTCATCCGACAGCGGCTTCAGCTAGCCGGAACTTATTTCAATTCAGCCGTCTAAAGAAAAGCTCTTCGAATGATACAGCCCGACTCAAAAATTACCTCGCAAAATACAACTTAAGTTGGCAAAAAATAAAAAGAATATAGTTTTTACAAAGTTTTTTGCAACTTTTCCTTCGCGTTGGTTACTCCCTTTATTGGGACAAATTTTGCCCGTGGTAAAATCCGTGAAGAGGTTACACAACGTGAGATCTGATCAATGGCGTCGAATATTTTGGGTTTACTTAATCGGCTTTTTAGCTGTCCTTGGGGGCACATTTATCATTAGTGGAGTCGGTCCACTCGTTTACACGTCATTAGGATTAATTCTATTCGCCCTCATCCCGTTATATGGATACGCTTATCAACGAGCAATCGGTCCTCACTGGCTGGCTGTTGTCACATTTTGTATTTGTGCAATGGTCGCGGTCATCGAATTTAGCTGGTATAGCATTGAGCTCATGTTCTCAATGGGGCAACACTATTTCATCATTGCCCCACTAGGGATTTTCATTCACATTTTCATCTTATATCCACAGTATTGCTATGCATTCAATTGTTTACACCTCTGGGAAGAAAAGTGCCTGAATCACTGAATAAGAGATAGAGCAAGATCTATGGTTTGATGCCTTCCGCCTTCTCGCGATTGATCTGTAGTTTCATCCGTTGATGTCGCCATTGGATCAGAGTGAATAAAGGAGGAATACACAGCATCAAGACCATCGATAAATAAGAAAGCTCAGGCATGCCAACCATTTTTTCATCCGTTGATTTAGATAAAATCCAAGAAGACATGGCGGCACCTACTGCAACTGAGAAATGCTGCATGGCTGTATTAATTGCCATAAAACCGGAACGGTGGTCTGGTTGTGGGATCACGGAAGAGAATGTTTGCGCTGAAATCGATCGAATTGACATCAGCACCATTGTCGCAATAAACAGCATGAGTGGAGACCATAAGTCTGTGCGTGCATACCCAGAGTATACGGTGAAAGACAGTAGTATTGATGCAAAGGTTAGAATCGGTATCACGCTGAGCTTATCGATGAGCCATCCAGTTAAATTAATTGAGAATAAAGTCACAAGACCTGCCCAAAAGTACAACATACTGATCTCTTCTCTTGGAACATTCAACATCAATTGCATGTATGAAGAAATATGCGGGATCAAAAGGAAAGCAGCAAAGAACACCAGAAAATTCCCCATAAATGCTAATCGATAGACACAATTTTGAAAGGCCATTTGATAACCAAATCGAGGATTTTTTATCTGAGTTTTAATGTGTTGCCTCGCGTAATAACGTCCAACAATGAACGTAAGTACAGCTACAAATACCCCACAAGCACCAATCACAAAGAATGGGGTCGACCATGTATATCGTAGTGCCAATTCTAATCCAATGGGTACACCGACAATGGATGCAATAGAAAACATAGCCATCACAATTGCAAAGGCTCTCCCCCGGAAATACTCCGGCGTTGCATCTGTTAAGTAGGCAATTGCTATCGCAGACATGGGTCCACCGAATACACCTGCCAAGGCTCGAAAAAAGAGCAATGAGTTCACATTCCATGCAAAACCTGTTAACATCATCGCTACCGAAAAGCCAAGGACAAGGTAAAAAAGGAGTTCATGTTTGACAAATCGGTCAAGGATTGGCGCTGTCATTAATGAGGTAATACTTGAAGTTAAAGTAAAAATTCCGGCAACGATCCCGATCATTTCGATCGGCATATCGAGCGCATTTGAAAAGTCAGGCCCCATTGGCATGACCAAAACAAATGCAACCATATTGATAAAGTTGATCGCAGAAACGATTGCAATCACGGGTATGGCGGATTTCCATGTAGATGACATACTTACCTCACGACAGCGATATTTTTTAAAGAAGGCGTGTTTACGATTCTCGAAGTTCGAAGTTCGATGTGCGTGATCCACATCAGGATTTGAACAAGAAGGAAACTCATGGATTGTACCACAATCACACATGTTCTCATAATATGGAAACATGCGATAAACACGAGTAACTTAAGTTGTTTCAATAAGTTAGTAGGTTTCACATGAGATTTAGTATCGTTTCTATTTTATGTGCATCATTCTTTACAGCAACAATTGTACAGGCTGCAGAGACGCCTTTTGCAGACAAGATTGGTGGAATTGTCAAAAGCTATAACCGCGCTTCCGATAAAATAGCAACAGGCGGTAACATTTCATTGAGTCGGCTCAACCGCCTCAAAGATATTGGTTTTCAGACAATTATTGATTTCCGCCTCGCTCGGGAAGGAGCAGGGCAAGAAGCACAAGCCGCTAAAAGAGCTGGCTTTAACTACATTCATATTCCAATTGATAAAGGCGCGCCCAGCCAAGAAGCCGTTACAGCTTTTATGAAAGCAATGAAAGATCCAAAACGGGGGACTGTATTGTTGCACTGTAATACCGGTAGCCGGACCGGCATGATGTATGCCATTTATCTAGCAAAGGAAGGTGTTCCAGTTCAACTGGCGATTGATGCAGGAAAGGCAGCAGGCATGTTGGACAGTCAAGCCGCTTCTGTTCGTAAAAGAGCAGGGAAAAGGCGGGGACTCTTAAATTAGCTTCCCCGCAAAATGAGCGCACAACTTTTGCGCGCTCAGTTCACTTCGAAATTAAGCTGTTATTTTAAGATGGTTCTTGCATTCACAAACTGAAGTGGACGATGGTTCACACCAATCGCTTTTTCAAATTGATCAATTTGAGCTTTACTTGCAACAACAGGTGTTTTCAATACATACCAACGGACGCCTTCCGAGCACGGTGGTGTCGTCAAAGAACCATTAAACCGATAATACATTTTTGTTTTTGGTAATAACTCGGTTCCAGAAAATACATTGGTAAAATCAACTTTATGATTCTTTTTCGGTATTTTCTTCCAGATCTTTGCAAGTGCTGGATTTTCAGGTCCTTCCTCAAACATCACATTTAATACAGCCAGCTCACCATTCTCATTTTGATGAACGAAATGACCACTCAGAGGGTATTCCTGCCCATCTATGTAGTTTTCAGAAGGGTGGTGAAAGTGGACTTGAAGTAATTGGAATGTTTTGCCTTCTGCGGTGATTTGGCTTCCTGGTTCAAAGTTCACTTGAACCGTTGTACCTTTGTTTTCAATTGATTTGCTGTTTTGGTGATACTGAATATTGATTGGGATGAGATTTGCGTTGATTGCTTTTGAGTTCCGAATATCAATCGGTGATTGATTGACACCCGTTTTACAGGTTGTAAAAGCAGGATCGAGATCGGCCCAATGTTTCGCTGCTTTCTCCCCTTGATAACCCCAGTTTTCTTCTGCATTGGATTGCTGAGCCGTCATGGCACAAGAAACAGCAAATAAAATCTTCATTATTTTACGTTTGTACATCTTATTGCCTCTATGTTATGAATCAATTTGTACAAATGACCGACCGATTATTCGAGTCGGCCGCCGTGTATGTAACACTTGAAAGAAAAGGAATACAATTTAATTGAAATAAAATGACAGACATTTGAAATAAAAGTAATTCTTTTTACTCATCTACGACCTTTATTATCAATTCAACTTATTTTTTTGTGGACTATCAGATCCGGTATTTTTCGTTTGAATTCATTAATCTTTGTAGGGTATGCTATGTCGCTTTGAAGCATATATGATATGGAGACTTACGATGCATAAAATCACGCCAGAGGAAAACCAATCCCACAATCAACTTGAAGATTGGAATATTGAAGATAAAGCTCCTGAAGAAAAAACTATGACAAAAAATAGTGAAAATGCATTATCACCAAATGCTGGAGGAGGCGGAGATATGCCTCCCGTAAAAAAATAAAAAAAATGGATTCTGGTTTTTATGGCTTTGTATCACAGGTAATATCTTACAGTGATGCCGTAACTCTTACCCTCATTTCATTTGTATTTATCTGCCAAGTGAATGACAAGAAAGTAAATAGTTTTTTATTTGCGATCGGAACCTATTTATATCTCATCCTTTTTGATAAATTTTTCGCTAAATATATTAAAGAGTCTTTATGGAACCCGGTCTTAACGGACATTGTCCTGTTTCACCTTTCATATATTATTTCCTCTCTATTCGGACTCTTTGTTTTATACAGGCTCCATAGAAAGTACGAACTCAATACAGCACCAAGTGCTATAATCGTCGCAATTCTAATCCTAGCATTCATTTTCTTACATTTAATTATGCTAATGGAAAGAACATTATTCGGTGTAAATTCAATCAAATTTGGCCCGATATACTCTTATGGGATATTTTTAGCAAACCTGATCTGTAGCGCATTTATATGCATTGACGCACTGTTATATTTATACACACGTTTTTCAAGAAAAATAAAAGAAGAGCTGTAAGAAACCCACCCGTCAGCTCTTCCATTCTTTACTAAATATAAGCAAATGCATCCGCGTACATATTCTCTAAAAGCGCACCATGCTGAATAAATTCATCCCTCGCAAGCCCAATCATTTCAAAACGACCAGCCATATAGATGTCATAAGGCTCAAGACTCACAATATCTGCCATGACCGCTTCATGGACGCGGCCTGTTTTACCTGACCAATCATCTAATGGCGTTTCAACAACGGGAATAAACTGGAAATTTGCACGCCTATCAGCCCACTGTTGCATGTTCTGTAGCGCGTAAAGTGCGCTCTCATGCTTCACACCCCAATATAAAAACACAGGACGTTTTGTTTGTTGTGTTGCGAGATATTGTGCAATAGAGTTGATATAAGAAAAGCCTGTTCCACCAGCAATCAATACAATTGGGTTCATGCTTTCTTCACGAAAATAAGCTTCACCTAATCCGTACTCAATGCTGACCTGGGTATTCGATTTCAAATGCTCAATTGCACCCATCGCAAATGAATCTTCACCCGATGCGCCAATATGAAGTTCTAACTCAGCGGCGCCAGGCGCGTTAGCTATCGAAAAAGGGCGCTTATCCGAATCAGACAAGACAAGCTGCAAATACTGCCCTGCTTTGAACTCAGCTGGCTGTGGTGCTTCCAATAGCACGCGATACACATAATCAGTTAATGGCTCAATGCTTTTTACGACACACTGAATGGATCCCATGGTGATTCCTTTATTCTCACATCACACGCAACAGATGCGTATACTCAATAATTCTGGCACCGATATGCTCGGATCGCGAGAGACTATCGGTCTTCTTCTTTATCGGCACCACATGTTTTCACTAAAGATATACAGCTTATTTTTTCACTGGATGAATGTTCAGTGATGTCCATATCGCGTCAACTTCCTGGATCACTTCTTCATCCATCACGATGGGCTCACCCCATTCACGATCTGTCTCTCCTGGCCATTTATTGGTTGCATCCATGCCCATTTTTGATCCCAACCCAGATACAGGAGATGCAAAATCCAGATAATCAATCGGCGTATTTTCAACCATCAATGTATCCCGCGCAGGATCCATCCGAGTGGTCATGGCCCAAATCACATCGTTCCAATCTCTGGCATTGACGTCATCATCACAAACAATGACAAATTTGGTATACATGAACTGCCTTAAGAATGACCAGACTCCCATCATGACTCGCTTTGCATGCCCAGGATACTGCTTCTTCATTGTCACAACCGCCATTCGATAGGAACAGCCTTCTGGTGGCAAATAGAAATCGACGATTTCGGGAAACTGCTTTTGGAGAATAGGTACAAAGACTTCGTTTAAGGCGACACCTAGAATTGCAGGCTCATCCGGCGGCCTGCCTGTATAAGTACTATGATAAATCGGGTCCTTGCGGTGGGTGAGATGCGTCACAGTAAAAACAGGGAAAGAGTCTACTTCGTTGTAATAGCCCGTATGATCGCCATAGGGGCCTTCTTCTGCCATTTCACCAGGCTCTAAATAGCCTTCTAACACAAATTCTGCACTAGCAGGCACTTGCAAGTCATTACTGATGCATTTGACGACATGCGTCTTATCATCTCGAAGTAACCCCGCAAATGCGTATTCTGACAAAGTATCTGGGACAGGCGTCACTGCACCAAGAATTGTGGCCGGATCTGCACCCAGCGCGACAGCAACTGGAAACCTTTCGCCAGGATGCTGTTTCTGAAACTCTTGAAAATCAATCGCACCGCCACGGTGTGAGAGCCAACGCATGATCAGTTTGTTTTTTCCAAGCAGTTGCTGACGGTAAATTCCAAGGTTTTGCCTTTCTTTGTGCGGCCCTTTTGTTACCGTCAACCCCCAGGTGATCAGCGGCGCTATATCACCAGGCCAGCAGCGCATAATCGGGAGTTGCGTTAAGTCAATCTCATCGCCTTGGAAAACGACTTCCTGACAAGGTGCATCTTTCACTACCTTTGGAGACATGGATAAGACTTTCTTGTATATCGGCAATTTATCCCATGCATCCTTAAATCCTTTTGGTGGCTCAGGTTCTTTCAGCATTGCCAGAAGTTGACCCACTTCACGAAGTGCCTCGACCGACTGCTGCCCCATTCCCATCGCCACACGATCAGGTGTGCCGAATAAATTAGCAAGAACAGGAATGCGATAACCTTTCGGATTTTCAAATAACAACGCCGGGCCAGACATTTTTAAAGTCCGATCAGCGATTTCTGTCATCTGGAGGTCTGGATCGATGGGCTGTTTGATCCGTGTCAGCTGTTTCTTTTTTTCCAGCTGTTTAATGAAGTCCCGGAGATCTTTGTATTTCATGGTACAAGCGTTCCCGCCTGAATTGATTGGAAAAAGAAGCCTGCATTATACGGTGAGAAGGGAGGGAAAACCAGCATGCAGCTCTAAGGGCATGCTGGTTCATCAGCCATTTAGCCGCCTTTTTGGCGCTTCATCGCTTCAAAGAATTCATCATTGGTTTTGGTCATCGCCAATTTATCAATCAAAAATTCCATTGCATCGATTTCGCCCATATCATGGACAATCTTTCTCAGGATCCACATCTTCTGAAGCTCTTCACTAGAAGTCAAAAGCTCCTCACGACGCGTACCAGAGCGGTTGAAGTCAATTGCAGGGAAGACGCGCTTTTCAGCAATCTTACGATTCAGGTGTAACTCAAGGTTACCTGTTCCTTTGAACTCTTCGTAGATAACTTCATCCATCTTCGAACCTGTATCGATCAGCGCTGTTGCGATAATCGTCAAGCTACCACCTTCTTCAACATTCCGTGCCGCACCGAAAAAGCGCTTTGGTTTATGTAGCGCATTTGCATCAACACCACCAGTCAGGACTTTACCTGAAGATGGGATCACGGTGTTGTACGCACGAGCAAGACGCGTAATTGAGTCAAGAAGGATGACAACATCCTTTTTATGCTCAACAAGTCGCTTCGCCTTTTCAATGACCATTTCAGCAACTTGTACGTGACGGCTTGCTGGTTCATCAAATGTAGATGCGATAACTTCACCAGATACAAGACGTTGCATCTCGGTGACTTCTTCTGGACGCTCGTCAATCAGAAGTACCATAAGCTGACATTCTGGATGGTTGGCAGCGATGGATTGCGCAATATTTTGCAGCAACATCGTCTTACCCGCTTTTGGCGGTGCAACAAGCAATGCACGTTGACCTTTACCAATTGGTGAAGCAAGGTCAAGGACACGCGCAGTGATGTCTTCTGTACTGCCATTGCCGCGTTCCATAACGAGGCGATCATTGGCATGCAGTGGTGTTAGGTTTTCAAACAGAATTTTGGTTCTTGCACTTTCCGGCTTACCGAAGTTGACTTCGTTGACTTTCAATAGTGCAAAATAACGTTCACCTTCTTTTGGTGGACGAATGATACCAGAAATCGTATCACCCGTTCGCAGGCTAAATCTCCTGATCTGGCTGGGAGAAACGTATATGTCATCAGGGCCTGCAAGATAAGAAGAGTCAGATGAACGAAGGAAACCAAATCCATCCTGCAAAATTTCTAAAACGCCATCACCATAGATGTCTTCACCACTTTTAGCGTGGGCTTTTAGAATTGCGAAAATTATATCTTGTTTGCGTAAGCGGGCAACATTCTCAAGGCCCATTTTTTCGGCCAAGCTGACCAACTCATTAATCGTTTTATTCTTCAGTTCTCTTAAATGCATAACGGTGGGTCTTAAATATTTCTTGCGGTAGAGATTATCTCGAAAAAGGTTAGGGAAATTGACTTCGTGAACAGCAAAACAGAACGGTCATTCGAGCTATAAGTTAGCAGCTAACCACGAGTCCGTCCAGATTTAATGTCAGGAAAGGTGAAAAATACACCATTCCTGATTTCCTTGGGGGGGAGATTATAGGTTCTCGTTTAGAAAATCAACCAATTGATTTTTCGACATTGCACCAACTTTCGTTGCTGCAGCCTCACCATTTTTAAATAGAACCAGTGTCGGAATACCACGAACACCAAACTTTGCAGGTGTTGCATTGTTATCATCGATATTGAGTTTTCCGATCGTTAATTTATCTGCAAACTCTTCAGCAACTTCATCAAGAAGTGGAGCAATTAGCTTACAAGGTCCACACCAAGGGGCCCAAAAATCAACTAAAACTGGTTTATCTGCACTGAGTACATCAGCTTCAAAGCGGTCATCGCTTAGCTCAACTATTTTATCGCTCATCTTCATTCTCCGAACGGCATAATCTCATTTTATGCACACTAATATAAGGGTATTTACGTGATCCTGTTCCTTATTGCAAGTTTACAAGTTATCCTTAGCCCCATGAGCGAAACACACTTAACCGACAAAAAGTTTGCCGAACTCCCAATTTCACCACAAGTGATATCGGGCCTTCAGGCAATGGGGTTTGATAAATGTACTCCAATTCAGGCGCTTAGCCTGCCTCATGCCTTAGATGGGCGTGATGTTGCAGGGCAAGCACAAACAGGAACAGGTAAAACCATTGCGTTTCTTACCGCAACGTTCCATCAACTATTAACTCAAAAAGCTGCTGCGACGAATGGCCCAAGAGCACTTATCATGGCACCAACGCGTGAGTTGGCTATTCAGATATATAATGACGCAAAACAGCTTTCTCAAGCAACAGGGATCGAATTAGGACTGGTATATGGGGGCGAAAATTACGAAGATCAACGCCGAAAGCTCCAGGAAAATTCAATTGATATTCTTATTGGTACAACCGGGCGTCTCATCGACTTCTACAAGCAAAAAGCTTACTCACTGAATCACATCGAAGTTGTCGTCCTTGATGAAGCCGATCGGATGTTTGATTTGGGTTTCATCAAAGACATTCGTTATATTTTCAGAAGAATGCCACCGCCTGAGCAGCGATTGAACATGCTTTATTCTGCAACTTTATCATTACGTGTGCAGGAGCTTGCTTACGAGCATATGAATCAACCAGAACATGTTCATATCGAACCACAGAGCATGACAAACAAACGCATTTTAGAAGAAATTTTTCATCCTTCAGCGGATGATAAAATGCCTTTGCTACTCACATTAATGGAAGAGGAGTGGCCTGAAAAAGCCATTGTTTTTACAAACACAAAACATGCATGTGAAGAAGTCTACCAGTGGCTGATCTCTGATAAGCACCGTGTCGGACTACTGACTGGTGACGTTCCACAAAAGAAACGTATTCGCATTCTAGAGCAATTCACCGCGGGTCACTTAGACATTCTCGTTGCAACAGATGTTGCCGCACGTGGACTTCATATTCCAAAAGTGACGCACGTCTTTAACTATGACTTACCGGACGATCCTGAAGACTATGTTCACCGTATCGGGCGGACAGGACGCGCTGGGCAAAGTGGATTAGCAATCAGTTTTGCCTGTGAGAGTTATGTCTATAACTTACCAGCAATCGAAGAGTACATTGGGCATGCAATCCCAGCAATGGGATATGATCGAGACGCATTACTCGATGATATTGAACCACCAAACTTTCAACGCCATCGAACAGCGCGAACAAAACGCCGCGTCGATCAAAATCGCCGTCACCCCAACTCACAAAATCGACACCGTAAACGTCAAAGATAGGTAAAATACGGTGAATCGAAAAAGGCTACATCAAGATATTTACGCAGTCATTGATTTAGGCTCCAACTCTTTTCATATGAAAATGGTGAAAATTGTCGCTGGCAGCGTTCAGGTGATCAGTCGTGTCAAGCGAAAAGTACGCCTGGCTTCCGGCCTCGATGCTCACAATCAACTCAGCCAAGTCGCAATGGAAAGAGGGTGGGAGTGCCTTTCTTTATTTTCTGAGCAACTACAGGATATTCCTTCAGAAAATATCGTGATTGTTGGGACTGCAACATTACGACTTGCAGAAAATGTCTCCGTATTTCTCAAAAAAGCAGAGTCAATCCTCAAGCACCCCATTCAAATCATCACTGGTGAAGATGAAGCGAAAACAATTTATCTTGGTGTCGCGCATACATCTTCTTCTGCTGATAATCGCATTGTCGTCGATATTGGTGGCGCAAGTACTGAAGTGATTGTTGGTTACAAGTTCGAGCCTCTCGCACTACAAAGCTTAGATATTGGCTGTGTCACTTTCCTTGAGAAGTTCTTTCCAGATCACAAACTGACAGAGCAAGCTTTTTCAGAAGCAACACAAGCGGCAAGGGAAGTCCTTTCACCTTATGTCGATGAATTTGTGGATGCAGGATGGTCCAGTGCTGTCGGTGCTTCCGGAAGTGTTCAGGCACTTCAAGAAATCCTCATTGCACAAGGATTCGATGAAGTCATCACCCTTGAGCGCCTTCACTTAATCAAAGAACAGGCGATTGCTTGCGGGCATATCGACAGGCTTAATATCCAAGGGCTGTCTGAAGAAAGAAAACTTGTTTTTGCAAGCGGCCTCGCGATCCTCATTGCAATTTTTGAGCGCTTAAATATTCAGGGAATGACATTGTCAGGAGGCGCACTTCGAGAAGGTCTCCTCTATAGCATGCTTCCTAAACTTCAGCAGCGGAATATCCGAGAAAGAACGCTCAGCAGTCTTCTGATCCGTTACCATCTGGACAAGCATCAAGCTAAGCGGGTTTCGAATCTTGCTTGCCAACTCGCTTATCAGGTGAATGCGCAGTGGGCGCTGTCAGATTTTGATGGGATTGACGTATTAAGTGCATCTGCACAACTCCATGAATTAGGCTTGTTGATCCATTATAAGAAGCATCAGCACCATGCTGCATATATTCTCGAAAATACGGATATGCCTGGATTTACACGAGCACAACATAAACTACTGATCGCACTTGTTCATAACCATCGACAGGATATTGCAAGAGAAATTGTCGACCGACAAACCATGACTTCACCATTGCTCGCTGGTCGGTTAACACGGATCTTAAGGCTCGCAGTTCTGCTTTCTCTTAGACGCCAAGATGAAGTACTTCCGAAAGCTAAGTTATCAGTGATAGATGATGAACTCACCGTCAGCATTGATCCTGACTGGCTTGAACAACACCCGCTGACCAAGGCTGAATTAGAACAAGAAATTCAGTACCAAAAAAACTGCGGTTGGCTTCTTCGAATGGACGCATCCTGTCACACTCCGAAGAAGCATTTGACTCAGTCATCATCTTAATGCTTCTTCCATCCAATAAAGTAGTATGGGGCTAGGCTCATACTACATTTCTCTCGATTTAATCATATAGTATTAACTTCCGAGTTCAAAAAGCTTTTACTTTCATATTTTAATATCATTTAAATCAAGAGCTTAAGCTGTAAGGTATGGGTTTTAAACTACCGCTAAAAACATCCTTTAGTTTGATGAGTGAGATGAATGGATCCCCTAAAATACGCATAGAAAATGGAAAAAAGCATGAGGGAAAAGATTAACGACATCCTCGATGAGGGTTTAATCAGAGAAGTAACCTATTGAGCAGAAAACGATACTCTTTATCATTCCAACTCCAAGGAAGAGAAAAAGCAATGATATATGATCAATCACCCACGCCGAGTATCAAAGTCGTTCCACAGAATACTGTTCAAAAGAAGTATTCAGTGCCTGAATATATTTCCAAAGAGGAGTGGAATGGAGGAAATTGAAAAGTCGCTTTTTACTTTTGGAAATATGAATGTCATCATCCAGGGAGGACTCTTTTTTCTGATTTTAAATTGGCGCCATCAATCCCGTTCACTACTGATTACATCAGGGATTGTTTTTGCCGCAACGGTAATGATGCAACTTGCCAGTTATCATCTGATTGAACTCGCAACACACTATAAAAAAGTTTCTATTTTCCTTTGGTATATCACATTATCCTTCATTAATATGTCCGCAACGTACTGCCTTTATCAACTTCACTTGGTCAGTCAAACTCAAGTATCAGGAACGACATGCTTTATCGCCGTTATATACCTTGTTTTCACAATTATGCAAGTCGCCAGACTGTGCGATCGCGTTATCTTTAAAACAAACATTCTGCCAGAGATTTATCAATATAGTGTCTTCGTGCTCGATCTTTGTGTCACTTTTTGTCTGTTATATTCTGTTTTCTATGTCTTCGCAGCAAAACCACTACAAAAGTATTTAAAAGGGTTTAACCCATGCTAATGCTATTTATAGTTTTGATCATGGTTGTCAGTTTTATTCAAGTTCGTTTCACCTATAAGATTTTTGAAAAGAAAAAAGTTGAGCAGATAAAAATAGAGGTAAAAAAAGAGCTGGCAGAACAAACATTCGCAATCACAAAAAAGCTGATCGAACACGATGAAATTAAAGACAAGGTCACACAGGATGAAGCTTTAGAAAGCGTCAAAGATCACGCATCAGAAATCTATGAGGAGTATGAATGTCGCATCGCAGATAAGATGAGAAAAAATAAATATCAGCATCACGCATATGCGTACGTCTTTTTGAGGCAACGGTTTTAAATACCTGGAATGAAGGGACGCAACGCCCCCTCAGACAAACTAAAAATCAACCTTGTTGACGGATATATCGTGCTGCATGCTTCGCAAAGTAAGTCAGAATACCGTCAGCCCCTGCACGCTTAAAAGCAATCAGGGACTCCATAATCACGGCTTCTTCATCTAACCATCCCTGCTGAATCGCAGCCATATGCATTGCATATTCACCACTCACCTGATAAGCAAATGTGGGTACCTGAAAAGTCTCTTTAACTCGACGAACAATATCCAAATAAGGCATTCCTGGCTTCACCATCACCATATCCGCACCTTCTTCCAGATCAAGCGCGATTTCGCGAAGTGCTTCGTCACTATTGGCAGGGTCCATCTGATAACTTTTCTTATTGCCTTTTGACAGGTTATTTGCGCTACCAACCGCATCCCGGAAAGGGCCATAGTAACTTGAGGCATATTTCGCGGAATACGCCATAATTTGCGTATTCACATAACCTTCTTCTTCCAAAGCATCACGGATAAGGCCAACACGACCATCCATCATATCTGAAGGAGCAACAACATCAGCACCAGCTTTCGCATGGGAGATTGCCTGCTTAATCAATGTGTCGACCGTAGCATCATTCACAACATAGCCATCTTCATCGATGATGCCATCTTGACCATGCGTTGTGAATGGATCCAGTGCAACATCAGAAATCACACCAAGTTGAGGAAATGCTTCCTTTAAAGCACGGATTGCTTTTTGAGCAAGTCCATCTTCATGGAAAGCTTCCTCTGCGAGCAAAGACTTTTTCTCCTGTGGTGTCACAGGAAATAGAGCAACAGCTGGGATCCCAAGCTCTACAAGCTCTTCCGCTTCTTTAAGTAAATTATCGATAGAGAGACGTTCAACCCCTGGCATTGATTCGACGGTTTCACGCCTTTGCTTCCCTTCCAATACAAAAACAGGGTAAATCAAATCATCGACGGACAAACGGTTTTCCGCAATCAGGCGACGCGAAAATTCACTGCTCCGGGCGCGTCTCATACGCGTAAATGGATACAAGCCTGCAGATACTTGCGTCATGCGACTCTCCTTTATTTCTCTTACAATAGATTAAGAACGATTAAATTCGTTTGACTGAAACTTGTCGGTTAGCACCTTCGACTTTCAAGTAATATCCGGCATACGCACCCGCTTGAATCGTTACAACTTGGCCAGCTTTCAATTGAATATAATCAGTGTCAATTTGCAGCCATCTTTGTCCATTATCCAATAGCAATTCCCATTCTCCACGCTTACGTTTTTTTGCAGAAAGAATATTTGCGGAGAGAGATTGAATTGGGGGATGTTGTGATTGGGATGAAGGTTGTGCTTGTTTCACTGATGATTCACGCTTTTGCTTCTTTGAAACAGCCCGGTCATAACAAGCAAGTCTGTGCTCTGGGTCTTTTATATTTTGGCAATTTTCAATTGCTTCTGTTGCATTGGCAGTTGAAGTCCACAACAGTGAATAAATCACTAGAAAAATAGGATTACTCGCTCTCATTTTGAATTTCCTCCTCCTTTGAGCGTGATTGATAAAATACTGCGATCAATAACGCACTTTCAAACATCAACCACATCGGCACCGCAAGCAACACCTGAGAGATAACATCCGGCGGCGTCAAAAACATTGCAATCACAAATAAACTTACAACAATATACGGTCTTTTTTCCCGCATACTCTCAACCGTCGTCATCCCGGTCAGTATCATCAGCAAAATAGCAACAGGGATCTCAAACGCAAGACCAAAACCAAAAAACATCTTCAAAGTAAAATCAAGGTAACTGGTGATATCTGGCGCTAATTGAACTTCAGACAATGCTGTGCCAGCGAAAAATGGGAAAACAATCGGGAAAACAACATAGTAAGCAAAAGCAATTCCTGCATAAAAGAGCAGGGTACTGGAGACAAGTAATGGGAATACGAGTCGCTTTTCATGCTGGTACAAACCAGGTGCAATAAACGCCCAAATTTGATGCAAAATATAAGGAATAGCAACAAAAATTGACACAACAAATGTCAATTTAAAAGGCGTAAAAAATGGTGAAGCAACATCCGTTGCAATCATCGTAGCCCCTTGAGGGATTGCCTGCATGATCGGTGTTGCGAGCCAAAGATAAATATCATTTGCAAAATAGGCGAGACATGCAAAAACCAAAATCACAAAAACGACTGCTTTAAGCAATCGGCCTCTCAACTCAATTAAGTGATCGATAAATGAATGGGATGTTTCAGTCGTTTGCGTCATGCTTTGCCTTTTGAGACGCATCAGGCACCGTTCCTGATGGTTTTTTCGCATACGGCTGCTGGAGGTCTTCCGCAGCAGATTTTAATTCATCAACAGAAGCTTGGAGTTCAGGCGATAGATCCTTCATACCTTTTTGCTCTGCTTCTTTTAAATTTTTATGAAGCTCCTGGATCCGGAGCTCATTGTTAATTTCTGCCTTCACAACGTTGGAAAACTGACGAACCGTCGTAACCCAGCGCGATATTGTTCTTATCGCGACAGGAAGCCGCTCAGGACCGAGTACAACAAGGCCTATCACTGCAATGACGACAAGCTCCCAAAATCCCATTAAGCTTTATCCTTTTGTGACACACTTGATTCTACAGATTCACGTTTCTGATCTGTGATCTCTTCCGCTTTTTGTTGCTCAGCCGGTTTTTCTTCTGGTTGTTCTCCATCTTTCACAGCGTTTTTAAATCCCTTGACAGCAGAGCCAAGGTCACCGCCCAGACCTCTTAGTTTTTTCGAACCAAAAAGTAATAAGACAATTGCCAAAATAATTAAAAGTTGCCAAATACTGACACCACCGATTCCCATAATTTCATCTCCATAGTAAGAGAATTTGCTCTATTATACGAAGATATATGGAAATATCACCTGATAAAGAGTGACGAATGTTCCTAAAACGTTTTCTTACATTTATCTCATTGATTTTTAAATGGTTACATATTCTCGCCTTTACAATTCTATTTTGGGCAGGCCCTGCCTTTTGTGTGCAGAATCAGATTAATGACGAGTGGTTTGATGAACTGGAAAAAACAATCTCAGAATCATTACTCTCCACTGCTTCTTGGATGGATAGTGCTTTTCAAGATGATGAAACCATAGATGAGTCAGCAAAAGCCTGGGGGAAAATCACGATTGGGTGGCAGCCAAGAACTGGAAATTGGGGCTATTTCCCCGTTAAATTTAGAATCAAGGTCCGTCTCCCAAGTTTACAGAATCGTATTGATTTAATCATTTCAGATACAGAGGAAGAAGACTTTCAACGATTACCCCTGGATAAAACCCACCCAATCGATGAGAAAGAAAGTAGTGAAGATTATCACTTGGCAATTCGATTTATTCATAGCTCAAGTCAAGAACATTATCTCTCGACTCGTATCGGCTTGGGGGATGGTACTGTGTATAGCCGAATGTCTTACCGCTGGCGAAAACCACTCATCGATGACTTTTGGAGTATTCAAATCTCACCTGCTGTTGAATACTATATTGGCCAGGGGTTTGGACACAGGGTTGTTTTTGACTCAGCATGGGGAGTCGGTAGAAGGGCTGAGATACGATGGAGCTATGGGCTGATTGATCGCCAGTCATTTGATAATGGCGAGTGGCGACAAGGTCTATATTACCTTCGTCCCATCGGGGATGATGCAGCGATTGTACAAGGGTTTCAAGCTTCTGGGGATTATGAGCCGGATTATCGCGAAAACAATTACAATATCTTCTTTCGATGGCGTCAGGTGTCTATTCGTAAATGGCTTTACTATGAGATTGAACCATTTGTGGATTTTCCAAGGGAAAGAGATTTTCGCAGAGAATATGGGATTGCTTTTCGTCTTCAGGGATTGTTTGGGGCCCGCCATTAAAAAACCCTCGCCGATGCGAGGGTTTTTTCGATTCGATTATCCGTCGTCCGTTATTTACGCATCGTCTTAATGACACGAAGCTGAGCAATTGCGTTCGCAAGTTCTGCAGCAGCTTCTGCATAATTAAAGTCAGCACCAGGATTTGCGATTGCCTCTTCAGCTTGCTTCTTCGCAGCTTCAGCGGCCTGCTCATCTAGGTCTTCACCACGAATTGCTGTATCAGCAAGTACAGTCACATTATGTGGCTGTACTTCAAGCATTCCGCCGGCAACATACATGATTTCTTCATGTCCATGTTGTTTGACAATACGAACCATTCCAGGCTTTATGGCGGTCAGTAAAGGTGCATGACCAGGGTAGATACCTAGGTCACCTTCACTACCCGTCACCTGGATAGATTCTACACGCCCAGAGAACATCATATTCTCTGCGCTGACGACATCCAGATGTACAGTCATAGCTGCCATGTCACCCTCCTAAGGTCTGATTACATATCTTTGGCTTTTTCAACCGCTTCGTCAATAGAACCAACCATGTAGAAGGCCTGCTCAGGCAGCTCATCAAATTCACCTTCAAGGATACCTTTGAAGCCACTAATCGTGTCTTTCAAAGAAACGTACTTACCAGAGGCTCCTGTAAAGACCTCAGCAACGAAGAACGGCTGAGATAGGAAACGCTGGATTTTACGAGCACGTGATACGACTTGCTTATCTTCGTCAGATAGCTCGTCCATCCCAAGGATCGCGATGATGTCTTTCAGCTCTTTATAACGCTGAAGAACGTTCTGAACGCCACGTGCAACTTCATAGTGCTCTTGACCAACAACAAGCGGATCAAGCTGACGAGAAGTTGAATCCAGTGGATCAACTGCAGGGTAGATACCAAGTGACGCAATGTCACGAGAAAGTACAACCGTTGCATCCAAGTGCGCGAACGTTGTTGCTGGAGATGGATCAGTCAAGTCATCCGCAGGAACGTAAACCGCCTGGATTGAAGTGATTGAGCCTGTCTTTGTGGACGTGATACGTTCCTGAAGAACACCCATTTCCTCTGCAAGCGTCGGCTGGTAACCTACCGCAGATGGCATACGACCTAGAAGTGCTGATACTTCTGTACCCGCGAGTGTATAACGGTAGATGTTATCAACGAAGAATAGGACGTCACGGCCTTCATCACGGAATTTTTCAGCCATTGTAAGCCCCGTCAATGCAACACGCAGACGGTTTCCTGGTGGCTCGTTCATCTGACCGTAAACTAGGGCTACTTTATCAAGTACCTTAGATTCGTTCATTTCGTGATAGAAATCGTTACCTTCACGCGTACGCTCACCAACACCTGCGAATACAGAGTAACCGCTGTGCTCGATTGCGATATTACGGATCAATTCCATCATATTGACGGTTTTACCAACACCTGCACCACCGAATAGGCCGACTTTACCACCTTTCGCAAATGGACAGATCAAGTCGATAACTTTGATCCCAGTTTCTAGAAGCTCAGATGCATTTGACTGATCTTCGTAGCTTGGTGCTTCACGGTGAATTGACATACGCTCTTCTTCACCGATTGGGCCTGCTTCATCAATTGGGTTACCCAACACGTCCATGATACGACCAAGTGTTTTCGTACCCACTGGAACCTGGATTGCTTTCCCAGTATTTTCTACACCGATACCACGACGAAGACCGTCAGTAGTACCTAGAGCGATGGTACGTACAACACCACCACCAATTTGTTGTTGTACTTCAAGGGTTAGACCCGTTAGTTCACCGTCGGTGACCTTCAACGCGTCGTAAACCTGAGGTACAGCATCTTGTGGAAATTCGATATCCACAACCGCACCGATAATTTGGACGACCTTACCTTGACTCATGATCATTCCTCTAATTCTTTCTCTGGTTTACCTTTGCTAAACCGCTTGTGCACCAGACACGATTTCAGATAGCTCTTGTGTAATAGCTGCCTGACGTGCTTTGTTGAACACAAGCTGCAGCTCGTCGATGAGGTTACCGGCGTTGTCTGTTGCAGCTTTCATTGCAACCATACGCGCAGCTTGCTCACAAGCAATATTTTCTACAACACCTTGATAGACTTGTGACTCCACATAGCGCACCATCAATGCTTCAAGCAGCACTTTCGGATCCGGCTCATAAATGTAGTCCCAACGGTGTCCTAGCTCTTCTTCATCTGAAGCTGGCAAAGGTAATAACTGATCGATCATTGGCGTTTGTGACATCGTGTTGACAAATTTGTTGTACACCACGAATAAGCGATCTATTTTGCCTTGATCATACATATCCAACATGACTTTGACTGGACCAATGACATCCTGCAAATGAGGCTTGTCACCAAAGGCAGATGCTTGTGCCACTAAATCGCCACCGAACTTACTAAATAACGCAGATGCTTTACTTCCAAGGGCTGCGAAGCTAACTTCTGCACCTTGGTTGCGCCATTTTTCGACATCTTTGGTTACTGCTTTGAATGCATTTGCGTTCAAGCCGCCACAAAGACCTCGGTCGGTGGAAACAACGATGTAGCCAACTCGCTTCACCTCGCGCTCTTCCAAATAGGAATGCTTAAATTCGAGGCTACCTTTTGCGATATGACCGATCACTTTACGCATATTTTCTGCGTAAGGACGACTGGAGGCCATACGATCTTGCGCCTTTTTCATTTTCGACGCAGCGACCATCTCCATCGCACTTGTGATCTTCTGAGTATTCTTGATACTCCCGATCTTCGTTTTTATCTCTTTTCCGCCAGACATGGCTTTATCTCCGAATCGAGTTCAACGAAAGGTGGCTCGAGGCCACCTGCAACCTTACCAAGTTTGAGTCGCTTTAAATTTCTCAAGCGCTTCGGTTAAAGTTGCTTCGATTTCTTTGTCGTAGTTACCCGATGCATTGATATTCGCCATCAAGTCAGCGTATTCGCTGTTCATGAAAGACAACAATGAATCTTCGAAGTCGATGACTTTACTCACATCGATATCGTTCAAGAAACCTTTCTCAGCAGCAAAAATAGAAACAGCCATTTCACCAACAGACATTGGTGCAAACTGCTTCTGCTTCATCAGCTCTGTGACACGCTGACCATGTTCAAGCTGAGCACGTGTCGCTTCGTCAAGATCTGATGCAAACTGAGAGAACGCTGCCAATTCACGATACTGAGCAAGTGCAAGACGGATACCACCACCAAGTTTCTTGATGATTTTCGTCTGCGCTGCACCACCAACTCGAGATACCGAGATACCCGCATTAACCGCAGGACGGATACCAGAGTTGAATAAATCAGTTTCTAGGAAGATCTGACCATCTGTGATTGAGATCACGTTGGTTGGTACGAATGCAGAAACGTCACCCGCTTGTGTTTCAATGATTGGCAATGCAGTCAATGAACCCGTTTGGCCTTTCACAGCACCATCAGTGTAACGCTCAACATAGTCAGTGTTGACTCGCGCAGCACGCTCAAGAAGGCGAGAGTGAAGATAGAAAACGTCACCAGGGTATGCTTCACGTCCAGGTGGACGACGAAGAAGTAGAGAAACCTGACGGTAAGCAACTGCTTGCTTAGACAGATCATCATAAACGATCAATGCGTCTTCACCACGATCACGGAAGAATTCACCCATCGTACAACCTGCATATGCAGACAAGTACTGAAGTGCAGCAGACTCAGATGCGTTTGCAGCAACAACAATCGTGTGATCCATCGCGCCATGTTCTTCTAGTTTACGAACAACGTTCGCAAGGGTAGAAGCTTTCTGACCGATTGAAACGTAGATACATTTAATACCTGTATCTTTCTGGTTGATGATCGCATCGATTGCCAAAGCAGTTTTACCCGTCTGACGGTCACCGATCACTAGCTCACGCTGGCCACGACCGATTGGGATCATGGAGTCAATTGACTTATAACCAGTTTGTAGTGGCTCATCAACAGATTGACGATCGATAACGCCAGGTGCGATTTTTTCAATCGGCTCAAAACCTTCCGCTTCAATCGGGCCTTTACCGTCGATTGGCTCACCCAGTGTGTTTACTACACGACCAAGAAGATTACGACCAACTGGGACTTCTAGGATACGACCCGTTGATTTTACTTTTGTACCCTCTTTTAGATCCGCATAAGGACCCATGACAACCGCACCCACTGAGTCACGCTCAAGGTTCAATGCGATTGCATAACGATTACCTGGAAGCTCGATCATTTCACCTTGCATACATTCAGCAAGACCGTGAATACGGATGATCCCGTCAGTAACAGATACGATAGTACCTTCGTTACGAGCTTCACTGACGACTTCAAACTGCTCAATACGTGATTTGATCAGTTCAGAAATTTCAGTGGAATTTAGTTGCATGCTCTATTCCCCAATTAAGATTGCAATGCTGTTGAAAGACGATCGAGTTTGCCGCGGAGTGATCCATCGATGACTGTGTCACCCGCTTTGATCACCAAACCACCGACAACATTGATATCAACACTGCAATTCAGCTTAACTTTGCGCGCGAGACGTTTTTCCAACGCTGTACGAATTTTTTCAACTTGCGCTTCTGGAAGCGTCGTTGCAGAAATCACATCAACTGTCATTTCTTTCGCGTATTCAGCTCGGAATTCAGCATAGAGTTCAGCGACAGCTGACATTGCTGGCAAGCGTCCGTTTTCAGCCATGATCTTGACAAGATTCTGGCCATATTCGTTGAGTTGTTCGCCGCAGACTTTCACAAAAAGCTCTGCTGCATTCTCTGCAGAAGCGGATCCCGAAAGAAACGATTTCATCGTCTCATTTTTCGTGACTTCACCAGCAAAGAACAGCATTTCCGCCCATTCGTCTACTGTGCCTTTTTCAACAGCAAACTCGAAAGCTGCTTTAGCATATGGGCGAGCGATGGTAGTCATTTCCGACATAATGCCCTCCCGGCTTACAGCTCAGCTATTAATTTATCAACGATATCGCTGTGCGCAGTTTCGTCGATTTGACGCTCAAGAATTTTCTCGGCACCGGTCATCGCTAGAACAGCAACTTGTTTACGTAGCTCTTCACGAGCACGATTACGTTCAGATTCGATTTCCGAGTGGCCCTGAGCAATGATTTTTTCACGTTCTTCATGCGCTTTTTGCGTTTCCTCATCAAGGATCTGCGACGCACGCTTCTTCGCTTGCTCAATAAGCTCAGCTGCTTGTGCTTTAGCTTCCTTCAGCTGCTCTTTCGCTTTTTCGCGAGCATGCCTCAGGTCTTCTTCTGCCAAATCAGCTTGCTTTAGACCTTCTTCAATTTTTTTCTGGCGATCTTCAATTGCTGTATTCAATGGTGGCCATACATATTTCATGCAGAACCATACGAATACGATAAAGGCAATCAATTCCCCAATGAGAGTGGCGTTGATACTCACGACCGCTCCTCCTTTATATTATTGTTCGTTAACCTAAGTTGGATTTTCGACAAATTAAAGAACGAACAACATGTAAAGAGCAATCGCAACACCGATCATTGCGATCGCATCGATAAGACCAGCAACGATGAACATTTTAACTTGAAGTTGTGGTGCAAGTTCAGGTTGACGAGCAGCAGACTCAAGGAATTTTCCACCAAGAATACCGAAGCCAATCGCAGGGCCAAGTGCACATAGACCGATAAGGATTGCCACAGCAACAAATTTAAGTTCTAGCATCAGAATCTCCAAATGTAATTTTTAAAGTTAAAGTTAAAATGAAATCTTTTTATTAATGATCTTCGTGAGCCATGCTCAAGTACACGATGGTTAACATCATGAAAATAAAGGCTTGTAACACGATGACCAGAATATGGAATACCGCCCACGGGAAGTGGAGTGGCAGCTGGTACAAACCAAGAAGAGCAATAAGAATGAAGATAAGCTCACCCGCATACAGGTTACCGAATAGACGCAATGCCAATGAAAGTGGCTTCGCGAGCAACGTCACGGTCTCCAAAATGAAGTTCACTGGAATAAATGCCGGGTGATTGAACGGATGCATTGTTAATTCCTTAACAAAACCACCCACACCTTTGATTTTAATCGAGTAATAAATCATCAGGGTGAATACACCAAGCGCCAATGCAACTGTCATGTTTAGATCCGTTGTCGGTACAATTTTCATGTACACGTGGTGCGGATCATATCCCATTGCAGCGCCAATTTGTTGCGCAAGCACAGGAATGAAGTCAACAGGGACCAAATCCATGAGGTTCATTAAGAAAACCCATACGAAGATGGTTAACGCGAGGGGTGCGATAATAGGATTCCGGCCATGGAAGGTGCTTTTGACGTTATCATCCACGAATTCCACTATCATCTCGATGAAGCATTGCAACTTTCCGGGAACCCCAGTCGTTGCTCTCACCCCAACGTAGCGAAATAGGCTGATAAACAAAATACCTAAACCAATTGACCATGCTAAAGTATCGACATGCCAAGTCCAAAATCCCTCACCAACAGACCAGTTGGTCAAGTGGTGCTTGATATAACCTGTGCTTGTCAGTTCTCCACCTGCAGCCATTGTTTATCCTAATTTTTGTAGTTGAAAGAAAACTGGTGCGGACCACTGTGTTACTAGCGCAGCAATGAAGCTCAAAAAAAGAGGCTCTGGGATTGCATCCTGCATTTTAAATGCCATAGTGAATAACACAGCTGTCAAAAGCAGTTTTAGTGTTTGCCCTCGAAAAAACGATTGTGCAACCAGTTTTGAAGAACGGGCACCACTATATCGAAATGCGAATAAAACAAACACGAAATGAGGGAAAGTTGCACATACGCCACCCCAAAGGGCAGACAGGCCACTCGGCATCCCCCATCCAAATGTTGTTATCACAGTGACGAACACTGTGACCAGGCTCTGGCAAAAAACAACTTTTAACGCAGCATTTCGCCTTGGTCTGGCTAGAACAGCGGTCACTTGCTGATAACCTCTCTTTTCAGTCCAAAATCTGGACACAAAAAACTGGCGAAAGTATACCTTGTCAGCACTTTTTTGCAAGCGATCTGCAAAAGAAAAGAGATGGTTTTACATCCTATTTCGCTCTAAGCGGGGATGTCTTCAGATTCTAGCGGATTTATCCGAGAAACAATTCCGTCCAATTCATCCAAAGAAGCGTAAGAAATCACGAGTTTACCTTTTCCTGAGTCATTGTACTGAATACGGACGTTTGACCCGATTGATTCGGATAATTGTTGCTCGAGAAGCTGTACATCAGGGTCTTTTATTTTCTCTACGACTTCTTTTAATGGTTGTTGAAGGCGTTTTACCAACTTTTCTGTTTCTCGAACCGTCAGCGCTTTGGCGACGACCTGAGCCGCAGCTTCAGATTGTAATGGACCTTCAAGGGATAACAACGCTCTTGCATGACCCATTTCTAAGTCGCCATGTTCTAACAGCTTTTTGACGTCTTCATTAAGTTGATTGAGACGCAATAAATTGGTGACTGTCGTTCGAGACTTTCCAACAGATTCTGCAACCTGCTGATGCGTAAGAGAAAACTCATTCATTAAACGAGAGAGTGCAACAGCTTCTTCCATTGCATTGAGATCTTCACGCTGAATATTCTCAATGAGTGCAATTGCAATCGCAGCATGATCAGCAACTTCTCGGATCAAACAGGGTACTTCGTCCAAACCAGCCATTTGAGATGCTCTCCAGCGGCGTTCACCAGCGATGATCTCGTACTTCTCATTTGCTAACTGTCGAACAACGATTGGTTGAATGATCCCTTGTGCTTGAATTGAGCCAGCAAGTTCATCCAACGCCTCTGCGGACATATCCTTTCGAGGCTGATAAGCTCCGGGCTCTAGAAATTCAACGGGAATAGTTTTTAAAGCACCATCTGATGGTACTGTATTTTCAGCTTCAACTTTGAGTTCATTTGTTGTGGATTTTGGCGGGTGTGAAGAAGTCAACAGCGCATCTAAACCTCGACCCAAGCCTCTGTTTCTCTTAGACATAGTCATTCTCGCTTTAAACTTCAGCAACAGCCTCTTTTGGTGCTTGTCGCTTGTTTTCTTCTCTGCGGATCATTTCTCCTGCCAGCGCCAAATAAGCTTTAGCACCAGCAGAACTCTTATCATAATGCATGGCAGGAACACCATAACTTGGCGCTTCGGCCAGACGGACATTTCTTGGGATGACCGTACGGTATACTTTATCCCCAAAATGACGTTTCAGTTGTTCAGAAACATCGTTCGCCAATCGATTACGCGGGTCATACATTGTCCTAAGTACGCCTTCTACCTGCAAAGCCGGATTTACCACTGCGGCTAATTTTTCTATCGTATCGAGTAAGGCAGTGACGCCTTCAAGTGCATAGTATTCACATTGCATTGGAACCAAAATTGAATCAGCGGCAGCCATGGCATTGACGGTGAGCATATTCAGTGAAGGCGGACAGTCGATAAAGATATAGTCATAACGATCTCGAATTTTGGAAAGCGCATTGCGAAGACGAACTTCTCTCGCAAACATTTCCATCAGCTTGACTTCACATGCAGTAACATCGGAATTAGCAGCAATGAGGTGGTAATGGCCAGAAGTTTCTTGGATCACAACCTCTTCAAAAGG
This sequence comes from Algicola sagamiensis DSM 14643, assembly GCF_000374485.1. Taxonomy (GTDB): domain Bacteria; phylum Pseudomonadota; class Gammaproteobacteria; order Enterobacterales; family Alteromonadaceae; genus Algicola; species Algicola sagamiensis. The sequence continues at coordinate 47,059 of NZ_KB894492.1, read as the reverse complement.
GGATTCTTCAACGAGAAGTTCATAACAAGTCGCAGGCTCGTCATACTTATCAACACCAGATCCCATTGTCGCATTGCCTTGGGGATCAAGATCGATCAATAAAACTTTCCGTTTTGTCGCTGCCATTGATGCAGCGAGGTTGACAGATGTGGTTGTTTTACCAACACCGCCTTTTTGATTCGCGATCGCAATTATTTTTGCCACAATGTCCCCTAATGGATCCTATCCGCGCTTTGTTATTTTGATTAAGTGACGCTCAGCATTGAGGCCTGGTACATCCAAAGGAATGATTTCTTTCATTTCAACAATATCAGGCAGCTGATCAATTTCTTCTTGTGATGCGACACCTTTGAGTGCCAAAAATTCCTGGCCTGGCTTAATTAAATGAGCGCACCAGTTTACCATATCTGAAAGAGAAGCAAATGCACGGCTGAGTACACCCTGTAAAGTGACATCTGGGCTATATTGCTCAACCCGTGACTGAACAGGTTCAATATTCTCCAATTTCAGTTGATGTTTCACCTGCTTTAAAAATCGGATCCGTTTGCCAAGGCTATCCAGTAGAACAAACTGGCAATCAGGACGGGCTATCGCCAATGGCACACCAGGAAGCCCGGGGCCAGTACCAACATCAATATAATGCCCTGGATTCAAGTGAGATGAAACAACCAGACTGTCTAGAATATGCTTTGTCAGCATCTCTTCTGGATCTCGCACAGAAGTTAAATTATAGGCTTGATTCCACTTATCAAGCAAAGCAACATAATCGAGGAGTTGTTGAATTTGTTGTTCAGACAGGGATAAACCTGTCTGATCCAATAAAGAAATGAACGATTCTTTCACGAGTCACCTTAAGCGGTTTTACGAAGTAAACCTTGTTTTTTGAGATAAACCAGCAGAAGAGAGATCGCAGCAGGAGTGATCCCTGAAATTCGAGAAGCTTGGCCGATCGTTTCTGGTTTGGTGTCATTGAGTTTCGCGATCACTTCATTCGATAAACCACTGACTATCGCATAATCGAAGTCAGCAGGAAGTCGTGTCAGTTCATGACGTTGTTGTTTCGCAATTTCATCTTTTTGACGATCAATATAACCTGCGTACTTGATCTGGATCTCTACTTGCTCAGCAGCCTGCTGATTTGTGTGGGCAGGACCAACACCATCAATTTGCATTAAATCGTTATACCGAACTTCTGGGCGTCTGACGAGATCTGCCAAACTCGCTTCACGCGTTAAGGGCGATTTCAACAACGTATTGATCTGATCCAATGCTGGGTGTTTTTGATGGATCCAGCTTTCACGCATACGCTGATGCTCCCGTTCGATCGCTTCCATTTTTTCATTGAAGATCTGCCAGCGATGATCATCAACTAAACCGAGTTCACGACCCTTTTCTGTCAATCGAATATCAGCGTTATCTTCGCGAAGTAGAAGACGATATTCCGCTCGACTTGTAAACATTCGGTATGGTTCTTTCGTACCCAAAGTCGATAGATCATCGATTAAAACACCGATGTAGGCCTCATCTCGACGTGGAGACCAAGATTCTTTGCCTTGCGCTTGCAACGCGGCATTCATACCGGCAATTAAACCTTGTGCACCGGCTTCTTCGTAACCTGTTGTTCCGTTGATTTGCCCTGCAAAAAACAAGCCGTGTATAAATTTTGTTTCTAATGATGACTTTAGATCACGGGGATCAAAAAAGTCATATTCAATCGCATAACCAGGCCTTGTGATATGTGCTTCTTCAAACCCTTCGATTGAACGAACAATGTCTAATTGCACATCAAATGGTAAGCTTGTGGAGATGCCATTTGGGTATACTTCATGCGTCGTTAACCCTTCTGGTTCAACAAAGATCTGATGGCGATCTTTATCTGCAAACCGCATGATTTTATCCTCAATAGAAGGACAATATCGAGGACCAATTCCTTCAATCACCCCCGCATACATCGGAGAACGATCTAAGTTATTGCGGATCACTTCATGGGTTTTATCATTCGTATAAGTGATATAGCACGGTATTTGTTGCGGATGATCTTTTGACGATCCAATGAAAGAAAATACAGGTGTTGGAGTGTCACCTGGCTGCGCTTGCATCTTATCAAAACGAATTGATTTCGCATCAATTCTTGGTGGGGTGCCAGTTTTTAAACGATCAACTCGGAAAGGCAATTCTCTTAATCGGTTCGCTAAAGCAATGGATGGCGGATCGCCTGCGCGGCCACCAGAAAAGTTTTCAAGGCCAATATGAATCTGACCTCCAAGAAATGTTCCTACAGTTAACACAACTGTCTTTGCTTGAAACCGAAGTCCCATTTGAGTAACGACACCAACAACACGATCCTGTTCAACGATCAGATCATCGCAAGATTGCTGAAAGATCTTCAAGTTTTGTTGATTTTCAAGTTTTGTACGGATCGCTGCTTTGTAAAGTTGGCGATCTGCTTGTGCTCTCGTTGCGCGAACAGCTGGACCTTTTGAAGCATTTAAAGTTCTAAATTGGATCCCTGCATGATCTATCGCTCGGGCCATCTCTCCACCAAGTGCATCGATTTCTTTCACAAGATGACCTTTACCAATCCCACCAATTGCAGGATTACAGGACATTTGTCCAAGGGTGTCTACATTATGTGTCAGCAACAGGGTATTCATTCCCATTCTAGCAGCAGCTAAAGCAGCTTCTGTGCCTGCATGACCGCCACCGATCACAATAACATCGAATGCTTCATGGTAGAGCATTTTGACCTCTTTTCACCTCTATCAATACAAAAAGATCTGATTCGATCAACGAAAAAGCCGTTCATTTTAACTTGTTTCGTTTCGATTAGGAAAGGATAAATTGATCATCAAAAGATCGCAGATAGTAGATCATATAAGATCTATTTAAAGAAAGATCTTTTTATTGATCTTTTTTATTAGAGACCCCGATCTCTGTGGGTAATGTTGTCTTTATAAGATAGATCATGAAGTTAGATGCGATCTTTTTTTGTGATCTTTCTGGATCTATCGCGGTAAAAGCTGAGATCAAATAGCCTAGTTATCCACATGGCTATCGAACGATAAAACTATACAAGTTAAGATCAAGGCTTATTCATGGGATAAATCTCATATTATCCACAAACTATGTTTATCGTGGTAGCAAATTGTGAATAACTTGTTTTTTGTGATGTATGTATATTAATTGTTTTTATTTTGTTGATTATGTGTGGTTTTTCTCGTAGTATGATTAACTTCAACAAATAATGAATTGCCTTGCTTTATATTTGGCTTTGGTTAGAGGTTTGTTGAATTGTTAACTATCTCCTATGAAAGAGGAGGCAACTCCTCTTTTTATTCCATTTCTATTTTTACCAAATTAACTGCTTGCTTGGATCTTAGCTACACTTTAGATTGTTGCTTGATGTTGTAGGAGCAGATCGTTTGGATCAGCATGAAATTGAACATGAGATTCTGATTCATCTCCCTTTTGGTGTTGCTGTAATTGATCTGCAAGGCAATTTTCAATTTCGCAATGATGTTTTCATTGACTCCATTCAATTATCTGGCACTGAACTTCTCGGTCGATTTCAAGAAATACGCTCAGAATCATTTATTTATGATGAACCACAAGGTCACCGTCAGCTCACACTGGAAAGTCGCCGTGATGGTGATGTGTATTATGTGTTTGTTTCCCAGCAACCAGCGAAAGTCGCTGCACTCGATAAACTGGCAAATTTTCTTGCTGCACAAGCGGTGACGGGGGAGAAGGCAACTTTAACTGATATTGCTGGTGTGATTTCGGATGCAACACAGTGGCCGATTGTTGGTGTGTCAAGGTATGATCAAGAGTGCCCACATCGTCAGGCTACTTTTATGGTGTTTTGGTCTGATGGGAATGTCGGTTCAGATTTTTCATATGATCTGAAGGGAACACCATGTGAAAAAATTGCGACAGATGGTCAGGCTGTGGTGTTTCGAAATACATCCAAATTATTTCCTGATGACGCTCACTTACAACAAGAGAATATTCAAGATTATATTGGGATACCTTATCGCGATGCTTCTGGTGAGCAGGTGGGGCATATTTTTTTGGCAAATCGAGAAGCGAGTGACAATGTCGATGTTGCGACGGATGTCCTGAACCTTGCTGCAAGTTATATCGGAGCTCAGCTTGAACTGCATGAAAATATCGAACACTTAAAACAGGCAAAGGATCTGTCAAGACGAGATGTATTGACCGGCTTGTTGAATCGTCGTGCATTTGAACAGGATCTGTCTTATTTAAGATCTGAAATGCTTCAGTCACTCGAAGTTTTGTTTGGGATCATTGATCTAGATGGATTTAAGGGGATCAATGATCGTCTAGGCCACCAGCAAGGCGATCTTCTGCTCAAACGTTTTTCTTTTCACCTTTCTCACCATTTTCGCAGCAATGATAATGTGTATCGAATCGGTGGTGATGAATTCGCGATTATTATGCAAGGCTGTAATATGCGCTTTTTTAAAGTGCTCCAGCAACGCGTACAGGATTCGATCTGTAGTGTTCAGGAAGAGGGGTTTAAGGATATCGATGCCAGTTTAGGTTGCTGTGGTCTATGGGAAGTCCAAGGAGATACCGAAGCAATGATAAAACTGGCTGATGAACGGATGTATGCGGAAAAACGCAGTTTTCCTAAACGAAATTAGCAAAATGATTAATCATCCATTGAATGGCAGTATCTTCAGGCAGATCTTCCTGCAAAATATCAATTTCTAACCTGTCGAAAATTCTCTGAGCGCCAAGGTGATTGAATAAATTATCAATGTTTTTTGCCGCTTCACAGAATGTATCGTAGCTGGAATCTCCAACACCAATGATGGCATATTTCAGGTCACAAAGATCTGGTTTTTGTGAGTGAAGTTGCTCGATAAATGGAATTATATTCTCTGGGTAATCCCCTGCACCATAGGTTGAAGTGCAAATAAGCCATAAGGATTGACGTGGTATCTCATTGAGATCAGGTTGTTCAAAAATCTGAAAATCCAAGCTGGAAAGCTGTGGGTGGATAGCTATTTGATCGGCGAGATATTCGACACCGCCCATTTGACTGCCCACTAAAATGCTCACTTTTTGCATAGATCACCAATTACTCATATTTAATCATGAAAAAAATCACAATGTTGCTCAAACTTACTTCGTTTTTATTTAAAAAAGGTAAATAAAAGCTTCACATCGTCTCTAATCTGTTATAGAAATAAAACACAAGCGCAATATAAACCCTTTATATTCGATAAAAAAAGCATGAAATCCGTAGAAGATTTCAGCAAAAATTTCTACCTACCATGACAACGAGGGATAGAACAGATGAAAAAACTAGCAACAGCATTAACCTCTCTTACAATTGCGATGAGCGCTCAGGTATTTGCAAATTCACTAGAAATTAGCCTTGAAGATGCAGCTTTGGATTTAGAAAAACTGAATGCTATCGATAAAAGTCAATTTGAATCAAATTACAAAAAAACGGCTATCGTTATTTCTGATGAAAAACGTGAAATGGCTCAGTTTGTTGCAACTCATTCAGATTCCATCACAAAATTACTCAAAAACAAAATCTCTTGGGAAAAGCAATCTATTGAATTGAATGAGATTTTAGAATCCTCTGCACTATCTTATAAAGAGAAAGCAAAACTTTCGCAGTTTGACCAAACCTTAAGAAGCGCAAAAGGAATCGACACTTACACAGATTCGATCGTTCAGTTACGCTTAGCAAAAGAATCCATGTTACCTGGTTTAAAAGCGAATTCACAAGATGTTCTTTTTGCTTATGAGCCAGCGGGTGATGAAGAAACGTGGACACATATTGAAGCATTTGACGCTGAAGGCAATGTTCATTTACTTGACGTGAGTGAAGCACCAAAAAGACCAGTTATCGTTGTCGATATTAACGGTCGCAAATCTTTAACTGCTGGTATTCGTTTGATGCAAGAAAAGCTTTCATCTTTTGACAAAAAAGGTGCGCGCTTAATGTCTGAGTCTTCTGCGCCTACAGATGAAGCAGAGACAGGTTTGTCAACAACCGTTTTGGATCGGATCAGCCTTAAAGATGATAAAGAACCATGGGTCTCTGGTGATGCAGATGTTTACAGTATCGTTGTGGGAATTGACTCTGAGCGCAAAGAACCAAACCTAGACGTTTTAGATATGCCTTATCTGGACACGTCTGCCCGTGATTACTATCCATCACAGACTGTTGTGATTTGGGATCGCTATCGTTATCAGGCGGCTGATATGATTCTGATGGAGCAAGATGATAACACCAACTATCAAGATCTTGTTGTCAACCTGTTTGATATTGCTTCACAAGTGATCACAATGGTTGGTGAACCACAAGCCGGTACGATTACACAAATGACAAGCAAGTTGATTTCTGCGATGCCAAATCATTGGTTCTCAAATGATGACGACTATGTTGATGTGCTTTATACCATTCAGAAAGGCAAAGAGTACCGTGGACGTATGGGTGCAAGTGCAAATGCAAGTGTTGACCTAAGACCACTTGTTATTCCAAGAAACTAAAATCGTACTCTGAGGCTCAGTTCAACTGAGCCTCAGATTTATTACGCTAAAAAGTACAACAGGCCTTTGACTGACATCGCAAGGAGTAATGTCGCTAATATCCCCGCAATATATAATCCAACTGCCCAACCGAGTTTCTTTTGAGACTTATTTTTTGGGAAAAGCGCCTTATTATCCATTGCTAGTCATACCCTCCTGGTTTTTCAGGTGCCATTCCAGCAAATACCTTATAGTTGAAAGCGGTATAACCAAGAATGATAGGAACGAGAATGATCACACCCCAGAAAGTGAATTCTAAAGATGAGTCTGGTGCGATCACATCATAGAAAGTCATTTTTCCAGGGATGAAATAAGGATGCATTCCGGCCCAAAGTCCAATGAACCCTAAGAAAAATAAGGCAATGGTAAGAATCAAAACGCGATAGTTGTGTTGATATGACTTGCGACAAATATTCCAAATCTGCCAGCCAATGAAAGTCGACAGAAGTGGAATCGGGAGCAGCGGAAGCAAGTTTTCCAAAGATGTCCATCGTTCTGAAACCAATGGTTGTGTCATCAATGTCCATATGCTTACGATTGCTAAGCAGATCAGTAATAGGACGACTAAGTATTGTGCAAGGTGGGCGACTTTTTTGCGTATCCGAGCATTCCCTTTGATGAGCATCCAACCACACCCCAAAAGTGCATAGCCGACAGCAACAGAAAATCCAGTGAAGAGTGCAAATGGTGTGAGCCAAGTACTTGCTTCGACACCGACGTTGCCTTGGACGATATTGCCAAGGACAATTCCCTGACAAATCGCTGCAACGGTTGAACCGATACCAAAAGCACGATCCCACCAAAGTGTGCTTGTTTCAGCTTTAAATCGATATTCGAATGCCACCCCACGAAAGATTAGCGCGACCAACATGAGGCATAAAGGCAAATAAAGCCCGGAGAGGAAAGTAGCATAAGCACCAGGAAATGCAGCGAATAAGATCACACCTCCAAAGACTAGCCAAGTTTCATTGCCATCCCAAACATGGGCGACGGAGGACATGATCCGGCCGCGTTCCTTTTCGTCTTCAAACCAGGGATAGAGGATCCCAAGACCCAAGTCAAAGCCATCTAAAACCACATACATAATGACTGCGAAGCAGAGTAACCCGAACCAGAATAATGGATCTGTCATGCTTGGTCTCCTTTCATTGCCAAATGTTGTAGAGAAACTTTTATTTGATCTTCAGCCAGTTGACTTGGGCCTTTGCGGATCACTTTGCGCATAAAGTATAAGTACACACCGAAAAGTAGCGTGTATACAGTGATAAATAAGAAGAGTGTGAATGCCACATGAGAGGGCGGCAAATCAGAGATAACATCGTGTGTTCTGATATGTCCGTAAACCAAGAAGGGTTGACGACCGACTTCAACAACCCACCAGCCTGCAAGTGTTGCGATAAAGCCGCTTGGGATCATCAGCATCAGCCATTGTCTCAGTCGTTTGGGTAGCTGCGTATCTTTTTTACGGATAAACCATAAACTTATCCAAGCAGTAAGGATCATCAATATTCCTAAGCCTACCATGATGCGGAAAGAATAAAAAACAACAGCGACAGGTGGGCGATCTTCCTTAGGTACTGATTTTAACCCTTGTATTTCACCATCTAATTTGTGAGTTAAGATCAAGCTGGCTAAATGCGGGATCTTGATTTCAAAGTGATTCATTTCCTTTTCTTGATCCGGAATCGCAAACAGTCGTAGGCCTGCGCCTTTTTCTGTCTCCCAGATCCCTTCCATTGCTGCAACTTTAATGGGTTGGTGCTCTTTCACATTTAAACCATGCAGATCTCCAATATATGCTTGAAGTGGGGTTAAAAAAGCAAGCGCGATAATCGCAAACTTTAAGCTAAAAAAGCTAAACTCTCGATGTTTGATAGTGAGGTATGCGCTAACACCAGCGATGACAAAGCCTGTCGTAATAAAACTGGCCATCAACATATGTGTAAGACGGTAGGGGAATGATGGGTTAAAGATCACTTCCCACCAGCTCAGGACAACTGGTCCGGTTGCTGTCCACTCAACACCTTGAGGAGTTTGCATCCAAGAGTTGGCGGAGAGGATCCAAAATGCGGAGATCATCGTTCCAACAGCGACCGTCGCAGTTGCTGCAAAGTGAACGCGTTCACTCACTTTATCCCAACCAAAGAGCATGATCCCCAAAAAACCGGCTTCCAAAAAGAAAGCAGACAAAACTTCATAGCTCATGAGTGGACCAATGACAGCACCTGCTTGTTCTGAGAACTTACTGAAATTAGTTCCGAATTCATAGGAAAGAACAATCCCAGACACAACACCCATACCAAAGGTGATCGCGAATGGTTTGAGCCAGAACTTTGCCTGTTGAAGGTAGATTTGTTTACGTGTTTTCAACCAAGCGCCTTCCATAATTGCAATATAGAGTGCTAATCCGATGGTCAGTGTAGGAAATAAGATATGGTAACTCACTGTGAACGCAAATTGTGCACGTGAGAGGATAGCTGCATCCATCATTTTCTCCTTTTTTGTTTAAACCATTGGAGCAGGCTAGGCACAGTAGCGATAAGTACGACAAATGAGACTTGTAGGATTTGCCAAATGATCTCCATAGGACACCTCTTCATGGAATAAAAAATACAATTTGTTGATACAAATCATGTACCAACTTGTTTTTTTCAATAATATATTGATTTTAGGCACTTTTATTTTTTGAGTACTTTTTTGGATGTAAACTTTGTTTACAGTATAATAGTCTGACTTGTAAACAAGGTTTACAGCGCGATGCATTTATCAGTTTTCCAACTCTCATTATGGGTAACCGTTTGCCTGGGTAGTGTTGCTGCTATTTGGCTATTTCGTCATAAAAATAATGCTTTAGGGGCAAAGCCATTAGCTTTGTTCTGTGGGTTAATGGCGATTTGGTGTTCTGGGCATTTATTTTTACTGACGGAATACACGTTTCTCGGTGAGCTTTTAGTGCTGGCAAACCCACTTCTTCCGACAGCTTTTTTGCATTTTGCTTTGGTTTTTACGGCAGAAGCACTGGATGATTCAGGGATGAAGCGTTTGGTTCAATCTATTCTTCCGATTCCCTATTTTTGCTCGATTTTTATCTGGCTGCTTTCCCTTTATTTTACAGATAATCATATTGTTGCGACAAGTTATCTGCCACATGCCATCTATTTCGGTTGGAGTGGTTGGATCAATTTAGCTTATACCGTTGTGATTGGGGTGATTGCTCATGGGTTGCTGGCTTATGCCGGGATGAAAACCAGAGGGAATGTGCGACGATCAGTCATTGCGATGTTTTTTGCCGGAGGGTGGGGGTTCGTTCTTGCCTCTAGTTTTATTTTTCCTTCGCTGGATCTGGATATCTTTCCCTATTTGTTCTGCTTTATCCCAACATACGTGTTGGTCCTCGTTTTTGCTGTCGTTCGGTATCATATATTGGAAGTGAACCAATGGGCAGTGAAGACGATTTTCTTCATTTTGCTTTTACTCGTCGTGTTTATGCTTGTTGCTTTGGTGAGCGCTTTTGCGATTTGGGTTGGCTGGGAAGCACTTTCCGAAGTGAAGTTAAGCTCGTTATGGTTTTTTTCTTTTATGACTACGCTTGTTTCCATCGCATTTTACCGGCCTGCTCGTTGGTTGGCGACGCAATTAATATTCCCAGGTTCTCAGCTTTCAGTTGAAACGATGAACCTCTGGGGAACAGCATTAAATGCATGCCAGGATCATGCTTCTCTTTGTGAAAAAGGTGCCGTATTGATTTCCGATCACCTCAAAGAGCCTGTGCGAGTAGTGCTTGGTCAAGATTCACAGTCGGGACTGGTCGTTGAACTCCACCATCAGCATGATTGGTTTTACCAACTAAATGGATGGGAAAATACAACACCAGCGCTTCGGCATGTTGCTGAGGTTTTTTCAAATTTGATGGTGGCCCATGCAAAGCTGCTTGAGAAGTCATTATCTTTAGCAAAAGCAGAGCGGCAGCGACAAGAAGAGTTACGCCTTGTTGAAATTGGATCGCTCTCTGCGGCAATGGCTCATGAAATTCGGAACCCATTAAACATCATTTCTATGGCTTCTGCACAATGTGATCCACAAGTGAAAGTTTATATTCAAGAGCAAGTTCATCGTGCCGATCACTTGATCCAAGATCTTTTGTCTTATGCCAGAGTACTGAATATTTCTCCCAAGCCAACACCGTTAAACCCAATGCTGGAATCCATTTGTGCGCTACAGAAAAATGATATCAAAGTTGTGCTGCCAAATGAGGCACATACTGTATTTGCTGATCCTTATAAATTACAACAAGTGCTGACGAACTTGCTGGATAATGCATTTTCATTTGCTGCGCTCTCCTCAAATGGGTGTGTTTGTGTCACTGCTAAAGAATACCCAGAGGTGTATGAGGTCGGGATTCATAATAATGGGCCAGAGATTGAAGCTGAGATGACCTCAAACTTATTTAAGCCATTTATCAGTAAACGCCTAGGTGGAAGTGGTCTGGGTCTCGCCATTGTTCGACGCATCATGGATGCGCATGATGGAGACGTTTCTTACAGGCACGATTTAGGGTGGCCTGTCAGTTTTATTGTTCGATTTCCTAAGGAGGTCCTATGACGACGTTTCGGATCTTAATCATTGATGATGAACCTGCTTTTTGTGAACTCAGTGCTTTGTGGCTTAGACAAGCTGGTTATGAAGTCGTGACTGCAAACTTACCTGAAGATGGAAAAATGGCTTTTCTTGTGCAGCCATTTGACTTGGTTTTATTAGACTTGGCCATGCCCCCAAGCTTTACGCCTAAAGAAGGTTTATCGCTTCTGCCTGAATTCCAACATGTGCCTGTGATCGTGTTGACGGGTCATGCTGAGCGAGAACTCGCTTTAGAAGCATTATCACTTGGGGCATGGGATTTTCTCAACAAGCCTGTTGACCCAGACATGCTGGCAGTTGTAGTCAACCGTGCGCTGCAAAAGCAATCTCTCGCAAAAGAGCTTGCTCGAGTTCAAGCGCAGCATGCAAAGGAAAACTTAGGGTTAGAAGGGGTGAGCAATCACCTACAACAACTCAGAGAACTCATACAACGTGTTGGACCAACGGATGTTCCCGTACTGATAGCAGGACCAAGTGGGACCGGGAAAGAGCTTGTTGCAAAAGCTGTTCACCAGAAAAGCCGTCGCCATGCTCAGCCCTTTATCTCCGTACATTGTGGGGCGATTCCAAATGAGCTATTAGAAAGTGAACTTTTTGGGTATAAGAAAGGCGCATTTACAGGCGCAGATTCAGATAAAGATGGTTTGCTAAAAATGGCGGATGGTGGGACCCTATATCTGGATGAAATTGGAGAAATGCCACTGACGATGCAAGTGAAGCTCCTTCGCGTATTACAGGAAGGCAGTTATTACCCTGTTGGTGGTAGAGTGTTGGAACGGATTGATGTTCGAATCGTCAGTGCCACGCATCGACAACTTCCTCAGATGATCACGGAAGGTAGCTTTCGAGAAGACTTCTACTATCGCATTAAAGGCGTAACATTACAGACATTGGCCCTGGCTGATCGAAAAGAAGATATTCCTGTGTTGATCCAATCTTTCCTTTCTGAATATGAAAATGAATGTAAGTATTCACTTTCGGTGAGCCAAGATGCTAAACAATGGTTTGTATCTCAGTCTTGGCGGGGAAATGTGCGAGAGCTACGTCATGCAGTCCTCAGTGTTGCCGCCATATGTCAGGGGCAAATGATTCGTTTGGAGGATATCCATTTCATCTTTCCCGAAACGCGACTTCAGGCTACTGAGTCTGGTTCAATGCGTTTGGATGAGCAAATTGAGTTATTGGAAAAGCGTTTAATTCAAGAAGCATTGGTCATGAAGGAAGGGAACAAGTCTCAGGCTGCGATCCAACTCGGTATTTCAAGGCAGGGTTTGATTAAAAAGATGGAGCGTCTCGGTCTATCCTGAAAGGGTATTCAATTAGATAAAGTTGGAGTCCAAATGAAGAGTGAAGCGCTGAGGAGTTTATACAATACCAATACCACTGCAAAAATCTTCTTCGATTTTCTATCCTCGAAAACCAAGAATGTGAAAGTCTCAACAGTGGAGTCGACGGTCAGTGTGGTCAGTCGCACTGAGCCTAAAGTTTCCAGAAAAGACGTTGTTGAGATGTTTGAAAAACTGGATGAGCTTGAATGTGGCCAGTATATTCGAGGGCGAATTGGCCATAAGGCAAGATTTGAGTGGGATATTAATGCATTGCATATCGCGCGATTTTCTACCGGGGAAGAACCCATCTTAGAGTTTTACCCACAGTCTTTTGATGGGCAGACTCAGGAATTTGTTGAAATGCGTGTCCATCGTTTTAATCTAAGGGAAAATATGGAAGTAGAACTGACACTGCCACTGGATCTGTCCGAGAATGAAGCAAAGCGTTTATCGAGTTTTGTACTTTGTTTGCCTTTCGATGAATGTGATTGAAGGTGCTCGAACACCTTCAATTTTCATGATTCAATCAAGCTTTTTTGACAAACTCTGATTTGAGCATCATTGGTCCTATGCCTTCAATTTTACAATCGATATCGTGATCACCTTCAACGAGTCGGTTGATCTTGACCTTTGTACCAACTTTAGCCACTGAAGAGGAGCCTTTCACTTTCAAATCTTTAATAAGAGTCACGAAATCGCCATCTTGCAGGCGATTGCCATTTGCATCTTTGACGATCAATATATCCTGTTCTTCGCTTGCTTCTCCAGGTACCCATTCATGACCACACTCAGGGCAGACAAGTTGCTCTCTGTCTTCGTAGGCGTAAATAGATTTGCATTCTGGGCAAGGTGGGGTTGGTTCACTCATACTTCGAATTCTCTTATTCTACAACTTTACTCTATTGTCATTTGTATTTGAGGTTAGCGCAACCCGATCGAGAAGGTGATCGGGCATTGAAAACTATTTACCAATACAGAACGAAGAAAAAATCTTCCCTAATAAGTCATCAGAAGTAAACTCTCCCGTGATCTCGTTGAGGTGTTGCTGGGCGAGCCTTAGTTCTTCTGCAAGGATTTCCCCGGCGATGTATGAGGTGAGTTGTTCTTGACCAGTGTCAACATGTGCCGATGCCTGCTCGAGGGCTTCTAAGTGCCTTCTTCGTGCCATAAAGCCGCCTTCGGTTGTGCCTGTGAAGCCCATACAGGTTTTTAAGTGCTGACGTAGCATATCAATGCCATCCTGATTCGATGCACTTAAGTGGTACACCGAATAGCCTTCAGTCTCTGTAATACCAATCGACTCACCAGAGAGGTCTGCTTTGTTTCGAATGACCGTCAAACCGATATTCTCTGGGAGCGGGTCAACAAATTCAGGCCAGATCTGGTGTGGGTGAATATCATCGGTTGTTATGCTGTCGACAACCAATAAGACACGATCAGCTTGGCGGATTTCATCCCAGGCCCGTTCAATCCCTATTTGCTCAACTTTATCCGGGCTTTCTCGTAGGCCTGCCGTATCAATTATATGAAGCGGCATACCATCGATATGAATGTGTTCTCTCAGTACATCACGCGTTGTGCCTGCAATGTCTGTGACGATGGCAGCTTCTCGACCAGCCAGTGCATTCAGTAAACTAGATTTTCCTGCATTGGGACGGCCTGCAATGACGACTTTCATCCCTTCACGCATAATCGCCCCTTGTCTGGCTTCCCCCAGAATTTCTTTGAGCTTCTCTTGGATATTTTGCAAATCCGTGGCAACTTTACCGTCACTCAAAAAGTCGATTTCTTCATCCGGAAAATCAATGGCGGCTTCGACATACATACGAAGATGGATCACGGCATCAACAAGCGTCCGGATTTTTTTGGAAAACTCTCCTTGAAGGCTGTGAAGGGCAGATCGAGCTGCTTGTTCAGAAGTACTTTCGATGAGATCTGCAATGGCTTCAGCTTGCGTCAGATCCATTTTGTCATTCAAAAAAGCGCGCTCAGAAAACTCACCTGGGCGTGCTACGCGAGCAAGGCCTGTAGAGAGAACAGACTGAATCAGTAAATCAATGATGACAGGGCCACCATGACCTTGTAGCTCAAGCACATCTTCACCAGTAAAAGAGTTGGGTCCTTCAAAGAACAGGGCAATCCCTTCATCGATGACTGATTTTTGTGCATCATGGAACTTGAGGTAATCGGCATATCGAGGTTTCGGCAGTTTTCCGATAACATGCGATGCAATTGCTTTTGTTTTTGGTCCTGAGATACGAATGATCCCAACGCCACCACGACCTGGCGCTGTTGCCTGTGCGACGATCGTATCCATTGTTTGATTCATTGTTTCCTCTGATGTTTCTTGGGGCGGTAACAGATTTCTTTTTCCTGATTTTTAGGATCGATACTCACCCAGCGGTACGCATTGATGGATACAGTTTTTAAGGGGTGATCCATATTGAGTAGCCGCTGCTCTAATTGTTTTAAATAATCTTCTTTGTAGAACTGGACTGTATCATAGGTCACTCCGACTTGGACGGATTCGAGCTTGATTTTTTGGAGGCCACTTTCAATCTTGAATGTTCCTTCACCTCGAACTTCAAGTTTTGATAATGGTAAAATCTGATGTGCCTGAATGGATTCTATGAGGTAGAGGTAAAATCGATTTTGATAGACGTCATATCGTTCATAGGAAGTAAGTTTTACGGTGAGTTTATTATTGTCGCCAAAATGTTCTGTGCTTTCACAAATCCATTGACCGTGTATGTATTGCTGTAGTGTCAACGCGAATAGCGAATGTGTCCAGAATAAAGTGAGGCCAAACACCAATACAAACAAACGATGCAATGTAACCTCCCTAAAAAGAAGGCGGCTATTTTAACCGCCTTCTTCACGAATATGCTAACTGCTTTTGACTGAAATACCGCTCTTTTCCATCGAGCGATAAATGTAAAGCATCTGCGCAATTGAAATCAGGTTGCTCACTAACCAGTATAACACGAGGCCTGATGGGAACGGGAAGATGATAAAGAATATAGAGAAGATGATTGGCATCATCTGCATCATTTTCTGTTGCATCGGGTCCGTTGTTTGCGCTGGTGTTAGCTTTTGCATCAACCACATACTTGCACCGAAGAGAACAGGTAAGACATAGTAAGGGTCTTTTGCGGAAAGATCCGTGATCCAAAGGAAGAACTCAGCATGACGAAGCTCGACACTTTCTAAGAATACCCAGTAAAGCGCAAGGAAAATTGGCATCTGAAGCAACATTGGCAGACAGCCACCCATCGGGTTGACCTTTTCCTTTGCGTATAACTCCATCATCGCTTGACCCATACGTTGACGATCATCACCATAGCGTTCACGTAGCGCAGTCATCTTAGGTTGCAGATTGCGCATCTTCGCCATAGAAACGTATTGCTTCTTCGTGAGTGGGTAAAGAAGTGTTTTTACAAAAATTGTAATGGCGATAATCGCAAGACCCCAGTTCACAACGACGGACTGGATCAAACCGAGAAGCCAGAATAATGCTTTACTGATTGGCCATAGGAAACCGTAGTCAATCGTTAAATCAAGGGTATCTGAGAGTTTTGCCATCGCATCTTGGTCTTTTGGACCAACATAAAGCGTTGCAGAAGTTTGACCATGTTTCCCTGGCTCAATTTGTAGTGCTTGACTCGTGAATCCGATGATCCCGTTGCCACCACTGCTTGCACGCGTAAAAATCGTATTTTTCTCATCTTTTGGTGCAACCCAAGCTGAGACAAAATAATGCTCAAGCATCGCAACCCAACCACCTGGCGTCGAAGCCTTCAGATCACGTTCCATCACATCATCAAAGTCGTACTTTTCATATGGCTCATCAGTTGTAGAGTATGCAGGTCCACGATAAATCGTCATCATCGCATTGCCAGATTCTGGCGCATTCACAGACTGTTTCAATTGTCCGTAAAGTTGAACTTGTGCAATTTCTGAGGTGTTATTCAGGACATCATAAGTGACATCAACAGCGTAAGAGCCTCTTTTGAATGAAAACTTCTTATGGAATAGGAGATTGTTTTGCTCGTAAGCTAGGGTAACGACGAGTTCATCTTTTCCATCTTTCATCTCAAAGAAGCTTTGGTCTGCGTGATAAACAGGACGTCCTTTCTTACTTGCATCCGGTCCATGTTGACCAATCAGGCCACTTTGCGCGATATAAGTAAAATCTCGAGATTGTTGAAGGAGTTGAACAGGTGTGTCTTTGCCCAATTTTTCTTTATAGTCATTGAGCTTTGCTGAAATGATATCACCACCACGTGTGTTGATCAGGATATCCAGCACATCTGTTTTGACTTCAATCGTTTTTTCTTGTCCTACAATCGCGCCAGCAGTACTCACAGGCACATCATCGGAGACTGCACCCGAAGTTGACGCGGTTGGTGTATCTGCAATTTGGCTAATTTCCGGCGCTGATGAAGGAGCGGGTTGTGGAGCATGCTCTCTCTGCCACTCCTGAAATAGCAGGAAGGTTACTAAGAGTAACCCAATAACAAAAAATGAACGTTGCGATTCCATCATAATTATTTACTTCTCACCTTGTTTTGGTTGAGGGACTGGATCGTATCCGCCTTGGTGTAAAGGATGACATTTTAATAGACGTTTGAGTGTCAACCAACACCCAATGACCGTTCCATGCGTTTTTATTGCTTCAATCCCATATTGAGAACAAGTTGGCGAGAAACGACAACTTGGCCCAAGAATGGGGCTGATAAAGCGCTGATAGCCTCGGATAATTAAGATTGAGACTTTTTGTAACGGTGAGCGATGCGTCGCCATAGCTGCTCCAACTGGGCAAAGACTTCTGCATTATCCACCTGATCGATACCATGCTTGGCGATGATAACCATATCCATCGCAGGTATTTGATGTTGATGGAGGCGAAAACTCTCTCTTGCAAGTCGCTTAACGCGATTTCTTGCATAAGCCTTCTTTACTTTTTTCTTGGCGACCGTCAAACCAATACGTGGGTGGCCCAGTTGATTTGGTTTTGCCAAAACAGTAAAGCAGGGAGATGCAGCCCGGATAGGATCTTTAAATAAGGGGGTGAATTCAGAGGGAGTTAGCAAACGTAACTCCCTAGGAAAGGTATTTGCTTTCACTTGCTTCTCAAGAGATCTTAAGCTGACAAGCGAGCACGGCCTTTAGCACGGCGACGCGCTAAAATTTTGCGACCGTTTTTCGTAGCCATACGAGCACGGAAACCGTGTGTACGCTTACGCTTTAAGTTTGATGGTTGAAAAGTTCTTTTCATAGCTCTTTCCGTCCGGTCGGTTGTTGTTTTACGTACGTAATTTTAATCGACGCAATTACTGCATGATTAAAAGAGCGCGAATTCTAATTAAGCCGGAGCACAATGTCAACTGTGACGGCGAAAAATAGAGCGAAATAATACAAAAGTTTTTATTCGCCATGCGATCATAATGATCTTATGCCAGGATCGCAAGTTGTCCACAAAGGTGAGGATAAATTCTGATTATGCGGTGTATAGATTATAAATTTGAATGATCAAGTGTGGATCCTTTATGGGATCACAAAAAAGATCGAAAAAAATTCACAAAATAAAATCATTATAAATCAACTTGATATGTAATTTATCCACTAGGAGCATAGTTTCAATAAAAATCAAGATTGCACTTGTGGATAAAGAGATAGGATAATGGGAGGCTTTTATGAATTAAGAAGAGATCCTTCACGAGGATCCTTGTCAGAACTTTCTGTTATTTTTTGTGGACTTAGGAGCTTTCCGCGTGTATCAATCCGTTTGGCAATCCTGCCTGAATACATTACAGGATGAACTGCCTTCTCAGCAATTCAGTATGTGGATCCGACCGCTTCAGATCGAATCTTCGGATAATACACTCACGCTTTATGCACCAAATCGTTTCGTTTTAGACTGGGTACGCGATAAATATCTAAATCGGATTAATGAGTTGATCCGCCAGCACTGTGGGGATGAAAGTCCGAGCCTGCGTTTCGATGTGGGAAGTAAGCCCAGCTTAATGGCTGATAGAATGCAGGAAGAGCAAAAGTCGACACAGCGTCCAGCATCTGCATCTTTTCTTTCGCAAACCAATGCGGCACCAGAACCTGCACCAAAACAGATCACACAAAGCAATATCCGGGCGAACTATCAGTTTGAAAATTTCGTTGAGGGTAAGTCGAACCAATTGGCTCGTGCTGCTGCAACTCAGGTTTCTGATAATCCTGGTGGTGCGTATAATCCGCTATTTCTTTATGGTGGGACTGGTTTGGGTAAGACGCACCTGTTACATGCAGTGGGTAACGGGATCCTCATGAAGAAAAAAGACGCGAAAGTGATCTATATGCACTCAGAGCGTTTTGTTCAGGATATGGTCAAGGCCTTGCAGAATAATGCGATTGAAGAGTTCAAGCGCTATTACCGCTCTGTTGATGCACTTTTGATTGATGACATTCAGTTCTTTGCAAATAAAGAGCGCTCTCAAGAGGAATTCTTCCATACATTTAATGCATTACTGGAAGGCAACCAGCAAATCATTTTGACCTCTGATCGTTACCCCAAAGAAATAGATGGGGTTGAAGATCGTTTGAAGAGTCGATTCGGCTGGGGATTGACCATTGCCATTGAACCTCCAGAGTTGGAAACCCGTGTTGCGATTCTCATGCGTAAAGCAGAGGAGAGTAATATCCGTTTACCAGAAGAAGTCGCATTCTTTATTGCGAAGCGTTTGCGGTCCAATGTTCGTGAATTGGAAGGAGCACTCAATCGTGTCATTGCAAATGCAAACTTTACTGGGCGTCCGATTACAATTGATTTTGTGAAAGAGGCTTTGCGTGATTTATTAGCGCTTCAGGAAAAGCTGGTCACGATTGAAAATATCCAAAAAACGGTTGCTGAGTACTTCAAAATCCGTGTTGCTGACTTGCTCTCAAAGCGCAGAAGTCGTTCTGTTGCAAGACCGCGGCAAATTGCAATGGCATTGGCGAAAGAACTCACAAACCATAGTTTGCCTGAAATCGGTGATGCATTTGGTGGCCGTGATCATACAACGGTTTTGCATGCTTGCCGTAAAGTGGATGCGCTCAAGGAAGAAAGCCACGAAATTAAAGAAGATTATCAAAACTTGATCCGCACATTGTCTTCATAATGAGAAGAAGAACTGAACCATGAAATTTACGATCCTTAGAGATGATTTCTTAAAACCCCTCAATATGGTCTGTGGTGCAGTTGAGCGGAAAAGTACGCAACCGATTTTGTCGAATGTGCTGCTCAAAGCTCAGGATGGAACCTTGCAACTCACAGGTACAGATTTAGAAATAGAGCTTGTTGCCTCAGCTGTTCTTTCCCAAATAGAAGCGCCGGGTCAAGTGACTGTACCAGCGAAAAAGCTACTTGATATCATCAAAAGCCTACCTGAAGGCTGTGATATTCAATTTGAATTACAGGCTGAGTCTGCTGTGATTCGTAGTGGTCGTAGTCGCTTTTCGTTGTCCAGCTTACCCGCAGAAAATTATCCAAACCTAGATGACTGGTCTGCAGAGTTTGAATTCTCTTTATCTCGTTTAAGTTTACGCCAGCTCATTGAAAGCACACAATTTTCCATGGCAAATCAGGATGTTAGATATTACCTGAATGGTTTGTTCTTCGAAGTAGAAGGAAGTACGCTTCGAACTGTAGCAACAGATGGGCACAGACTTGCTTTGGATGAGCTGACGATGAGCCAAACAGCATCTTCGAATAAACAGATCATCGTGCCAAGAAAAGGTGTCTTAGAAGTACTTCGCTTACTTGAGTCTGACGATGAGCAAGTTCAGTTTCAAATCGGAAAAGGGCACATTCGTATCGTCGACACATCTTTTATCTTCACAAGTAAGTTAGTTGATGGCCGTTTTCCTGATTATCGTCGTGTCTTGCCAAGACAAGGGGATAAGGAAGTGGTTGCATCTCGCGAACTTCTCAAAAGTGCTTTTGTTCGCGCTTCTATCCTATCGAATGAAAAATTCCGTGGTGTCCGACTCAACTTAAATTCTGGTATTCATGAACTCACGATCACAGCAAACAACCCAGAGCAAGAGCAGGCGGAAGATGTTGTTGAGTTAGTTCAGTATGTAGGAGGCGAGTTAGAGGTTGGATTTAATGTGGGTTATCTTTTGGATGTTCTCAATACGATCCGAGCAGATGAGGTAAAACTTACACTGAGTGACTCAAATAGTAGTGCGTTGATTGAGTCAATGGACGAATCACAAGCAATGTATGTTGTGATGCCAATGAGGCTCTAGACACCCAATGGGACTGTGTATTCAAGAATTGGTTGTTGAGCAGTTTCGTAACCTAACGACGAACAGTCTTACCTTAGCATCTGATTGTAATATCTTCCTTGGTGAGAATGGCAGTGGTAAAACAAGCCTTCTCGAAGCCATATATTATCTCAGTTGTGGCCGCTCTTTTCGTACTCAGCAGAAAAACAGACTGTTGCAACATGAGCAACCACATTTTTTCGTAACAGCAGAGTTACTTGATGAACAAGGACAGAAGACAGTTCTAGGAAGCCAACGGACACGTGCTGGGGAAGTTGTTTCTCGTATATCAGGACAACCGGCACGTGGGTTTTCAGAGATTGCTCGATTTTTACCTTTACAGCTGATAACACCAGAGACCTTTAAGTTATTTATCGGTGGTGCAAAAGAAAGGCGTAAATTTGTCGATCTTGGTGTGTTCCACGTGGAACATCAATTTCATCAACATTGGCTCAGCTTTTCTCGTGTGTTGAAACATCGAAATGCACTCTTAAAGCAAATTAAGCTGGGTGTAAATCAAAGAAGTGAATTGAAGTATTGGAATGATGAGTTTGTTCGACTATCTGAGGTTCTAAACCAATTTCGTCGAAATTATGTTGAGCGATTGAATCAGGTGTTTGAAGAACATTATGCTCAATTGTTCCAGGCTATGAATCTTGCTCTGCATTATAAGCCTGGATGGAATGAGGATATTGGGCTTGCATCCCATTTAAAAAATGTAGAGCAAGCAGATTTTCGATATGGCTATAGCACGATCGGAGCACATAAGTTTGACTTAGTCATCAAATCTGGTGACTCATCGGTTGAAGATTATTTATCAAGAGGTCAGCTAAAGTTACTGATCTATTGTTTAAAGTTGGCTCAGAATCGACTCCTAGCAAAAGCAACACAAACAGTGCCTGTGCTTTTGGTGGATGATATTCCCTCTGAACTAGATAATAAAACTCTAGGTATTATTTTTGATGAACTTGCAAAAGCAGGTGGGCAAAAATTTATCACTGCGATTCAATTGCCAGGCTGTGATAAAATACTTTCAAATTTCAAAAGCGTTCAGATGTTTCACGTGAAACATGGTGAGATAACGCAAGAACAAGATTTAGAGCAGGCTGTATAACAAATATTGTTATTAGGCTTCTCAATGGAAAACTTATAAAAAGTGGTGGACATCCTGTATGGCGGAACAAAACTACGATTCATCAAGCATTAAAGTCTTGAAAGGTCTGGATGCGGTAAGAAAACGTCCAGGAATGTATATTGGTGACACAGACGATGGTTCTGGTCTTCATCATATGGTATTTGAGGTTGTCGATAACTCAATTGATGAAGCTTTGGCTGGCTACTGTAGTGATATCTTTATTACGATTCACGCAGATAATTCGGTTTCTGTTCGAGATAATGGTCGAGGTATCCCAACAGATATTCACCCAGAAGAAGGGGTGTCAGCAGCAGAAGTCATCATGACCGTCCTTCATGCTGGCGGTAAATTTGATGATAATTCATATAAAGTATCTGGTGGTTTGCATGGTGTTGGTGTTTCTGTTGTAAATGCGTTGTCTGATAAGTTGAAGCTGACTATCCGCAGAAATGGCCAAATCCACGAGCAAGAATATCATTTAGGTGAACCAAAGCAGCCGCTGACAGTGGTTGGAGAATCAGAAACAACAGGTACCGAAATTCGTTTTTGGCCATCTCCAGATACATTTAGCGATATCAACTTTCACTATGACATTTTAGCGAAACGTCTTCGTGAGCTTTCTTTCTTGAACTCAGGTGTTTCGATTAACCTCATTGATGAGCGCGAAGAAGATAAGCGTGATCATTTTAAATATGAAGGTGGTATTCAAGCGTTTGTTGAGTTCTTGAATCAAAAGAAAACCCCAATCCATCAAAAAGTTTTCCATTTCTCATTTGATAGAGATGATGGGGTGAGTGTTGAAGTTGCGATGCAATGGAATGACTCATTCCAGGAAAACATTTTCTGCTTTACCAACAATATTCCACAAAAAGATGGTGGAACACACTTGGCAGGGTTCCGTGGAGCATTGACGAGAACGATCAATTCTTACATGGAAAAAGAAGGGCTACTGAAAAAAGAAAAAGCGAACACATCTGGTGATGATGCACGTGAGGGTTTAACGGCCGTGATTTCAGTGAAAGTACCAGATCCAAAGTTTTCCTCTCAAACGAAAGATAAGCTTGTTTCTTCAGAAATTAAGCCAGCTGTTGAAAGCGCGATGAATACGCACCTAGCAGATTTTCTTCTGGAGTGTCCAGGCGATGCAAAAGTCATAACAAATAAAATTATTGACGCTGCTAGAGCACGTGAAGCTGCACGTAAGGCAAGAGAAATGACACGCCGTAAAGGCGCAATGGAACTCGCGGGCCTTCCTGGTAAGCTTGCGGATTGCCAAGAAAAAGATCCTGCGCTTTCAGAAATCTACATAGTGGAGGGCGACTCTGCGGGTGGAAGTGCGAAACAAGGTCGAAATCGTAAGAATCAGGCTATTCTACCGCTAAAGGGTAAGATCTTGAATGTTGAGAAGGCGAGATTTGATAAAATGCTTTCTTCTCAAGAGGTTGCGACGCTCATTACTGCGCTTGGTTGTGGTATTGGCCGTGATGAATACAACCCAGAAAAACTTCGCTACCACAGTATCATTATCATGACCGATGCGGATGTCGATGGTTCACATATTCGAACGCTTCTTTTAACTTTCTTTTATCGTCAAATGCCTGAAATCATTGAAAAAGGATTTGTATATATTGCCCAGCCGCCACTTTATAAAGTAAAACGTGGTAAGCAGGAAACCTATATCAAAGATGATGAGGCATTGACAAGACACCTGACCAGTATTGCACTGGATAATGCTTCTCTTCATGTGAATGCGCAAGCACCATGTATTCAAGGTGAACAATTAGAAGCGCTTGTACTTCAATATCGGGATACATTTAGAGTCATTGATCGTTTATCTCGCCGGATTCCATCTGGGATCCTTGAGCAACTGATCTACACGGATAAATTATCTGATGAACTTTGCAAAGATGCAGCAACAGTTCAAAAGTGGGTAGATACATTTATAGGGTTGCTAGAAGCGAATAATGCGACCGGCGCGATATTCTCAGGGAAGGTTGTTGAGGATAAAGAGCGACACTTGCACTTGCCACAAATCACGATGCGCCAACATGGTGTCGATTCTGACTATATATTCAATCATGATTTCATTACTTCAACGGACTATGCAAAAATCACATCTCTAAGCGATGCAGTACATGGATTGATTGAAGAAGATGGTTATGTGAAACGTGGGGAAAGAGTTTTCAAGGTCGAGAAGTTTTCCGATGCTTTGACGTGGTTGATGAAGGAAAGCGAAAGAGGCCTAAACTTCCAGCGTTATAAAGGATTGGGAGAAATGAACCCAGGCCAGCTCTGGGAAACAACAATGGACCCTGAAGCACGTCGTATGATGCGTGTCACGATTGAAGATGCGATTGCAGCCGATCAATTATTTACGACATTGATGGGCGATCAAGTTGAACCACGGCGTGATTTTATTGAAAAGAATGCTCTGAAGGTGATGAACCTAGACGTGTAATCTCTGTGTGAGTTCTCATCAATCATGAAATACGTAGGCCACTTGAAAGTGGCCTTTTTGTTTCAAGCTCACTAGATACTGATACTGATACTGATACTGATACTGATACTGAT
>NZ_KB894492.1:0-22407 GCF_000374485.1 Algicola sagamiensis DSM 14643 | reverse complement strand
GATACTGATACTGATACTGATACTGATACTGATACTGATGATGGTATTCGTCTAGTTATCAAAGGCCATGCTGATTTCGATGGCACACGCGCATGTACGTGGAGTTTACTTTGAGTGGGGCAAAGAAATGCATAAGGGAGAGTAGTTCAGAGTTAGAATGACCAAAAAACTGGTCTGTCATATCTCAAGCAACTCTAAATAATGCATCAGTGTAAGACGGATATTACATACGCCATATATTTAGGGAGCTATCATCGAAATCATCACTACGAGTAACTCCTTTTATATCAAAAATAATAGTATTCTTGTTAGACAGTTTTTCATACTCACTAACAGACATTTCCTGATAATAGTCATGTGCAACTGCAATAATGATGGCATCCATATCTGTTAAATCATTCATAGATATCAAATTAATATTATATTCTTGTTTGACCTCATCAGCATTTGCATATGGGTCATGAACAAATATGTTGCACCCCCATGAGTTTAATCCTTCAATGATATCTGTTACTTTTGTATTACGAATGTCGGGACAATTTTCCTTAAACGTTAAGCCTAAAATTGCAACTCTGGAACCATTCACCATCAAACCTTGCTGAGTCATTTTTTTAATGACTAAAGTCGATAGGTAATCTCCCATTCCATCATTAATCTTTCGTCCTGCAAGGATCACATCGGGCTGGTAGCCGAGTTGTTTAGCCTTATAGGTAAGGTAATAAGGGTCAACACCGATACAATGTCCACCAACTAGACCAGGTGTAAACTTGATAAAATTCCACTTTGTTCCTGCTGCTTCCAGTACTTTAGTTGTATCAATGCCCATATGGTTAAAGATAATAGCCAGCTCATTCATCAAAGCAATGTTAAGATCACGCTGAGTGTTCTCTATCACTTTTGCAGCTTCAGCAACTTTAATGCTATCAACTCGGTGAACCCCAGCCTTCACGACCGACCCATATACTTCCGAAATCACATCTAAGGTGGCGGGTGTCTGTGCTGCAACAATCTTTAAAATGGTTGTGAAACTTCGTTCTTTATCCCCAGGATTGATTCTCTCTGGCGAGTAGCCAACATGGAAGTCTTGACCACACTTGAGCCCAGAAACCTCTTCAAGTATGGGTACGCAATCTTCCTCTGTTGTTCCAGGGTAAACCGTTGACTCATAGACAATTATGTCCCCTTTTTTTAAGTGTGGAGCAATTGTTTCTGAAGCTTTTAGTAGGGGGGTTAAATCAGGTTGTTTTGATGAATTAATTGGTGTTGGCACACTAATAATATGAAAATCGGCTTTAGCAATGTCTGAAGGGTTGGTCGTAAAAGTGATATTTGATGATTGAAGTTCCTCTGAAGTGATCTCATTGGTTGAGTCAATTCCCGACTTTAACTCTTCAATGCGCTGTTTGTTTATATCAAAGCCAATACATTTCTTTTGTTTTCCAAAGGCAACTGCCACTGGCAGTCCAACATAACCTAGTCCAATAACTGACACTACTTTATCATGCATAATGCTCATTTTATATTCCCTCATAGATAAGATCCTAAGAAAAACCTAATAAAAAGGCTTAAATCTTTACGTTCGATATAATCCGGTTTTTAGCAAAAAGATATCAAAAATTAAGAACATTCTGGACAAGAGTAATGATTTTAGGGATAAACTGGAAGCTCTAAGTGCATAAAAAACAGTAAATCATAATAAATTATTATTTAAAATTTGGCATTTTTAAGCAGTTCCTTTTTTATAAACGAATAATGATGATTTATATTGATTTTGTCATTTAATTAATCAACAATGCGTATGTCATTGAATGTAGAGTGAATATTAATGTAGTAATTGTTTTTTACTTGTAAAGGAAAGTTTCTGATGTTGGAAGATATTGTTGCTTATAAGAAGCATGAAACAGAAAGTAAAAAGAAAAACACCTCGGTAGAAGAGTTAATAGAACGAGTAGCATCAGCTAGAAAACCTAGAGATTTTAAATTGGCCTTATCAGAAGGCACCATTTCCCTCATTTCAGAAGTTAAGAAAAAATCCCCATCTAAAGGCACTTTGAAACCTGATTTTAATCACCTTGAAATAGCCAAAGAATATGCTAGGTCAGGCGCTTCTGTAATTTCTGTACTCGGTGATGAGCACTTTTTTGGGGGTGGGGCGGATATTGTAAGAAAAATTGCTAGCGATTCTGACATTACACTTCCGGTAATGTTTAAGGATTTTATCTCATCTGAATACCAGCTATATGAAGCAAGAGCATCAAATGCTGATGCAGTTCTACTCATTGTTAGAATATTAGACCAATCGACGCTCTGTAGTCTGATCCAAAAAACGAAAGAACTCGGTATGTCAGCATTGGTCGAGACTTTTGATGAGAGTGATATAAAAAGAGCACTTGAGGCTGGTGCTGAAATTATTGGGATCAACAACCGAGATCTAGAAACATTTGAAACGGATTTTGAGAAAACCAAAAAGCTCATTTCCTTCATTCCTGAACATATTATTACTGTCAGCGAAAGTGGCATTCATACTAGAGAAGATGTCCAATTGATGGAGTCTCTTGGATTTGATGCAATTCTTGTTGGCGAGTCCATCGTTAAACATAGTGACATACCCGCGAAAATAAACGAGCTCTTAAGCTAAAGGAAATCTCTTAATTAGAGTCGTAATGTTATTCGGTTGTGGTTTTCTTAAAAGCACAACCTTTAGTTCATAATTGATGGAAAAGGCAGGGATTATGCTAAGAGTAATAATTATGGGGTACGGATTTGCAGGGCGGAGTTTACATCATCGATGTCTGTCCAAAATGCTTCAGCTAGGTTGGAATAATGTTCTTAAACCAGGTGTTGTCGCGATTGATAAGCAGTCTTTACTGGCGAATATCACTGATGTGGATGTTATATGCCAAACTGAGTTAACACCAATTCCCAATGAGCAGGCTGATTATCGTGTATTACATGTTTGCTCCCCACCGCAATACCACTTCGACAATATCAAAACTGCTTTAGAGTGCGGTTATCGACAAATTATTGTTGAAAAGCCAGCGGTTTCTACACAAGAGGAATTACGTCAGCTGATTGCATTGGAACGCTTTTACGAAGCAAAAATACTGGTCGTAGCAAATTGGGTAAGTAGTGCTGCTGTAACAGAAGTAGTTCGTCTGTTGGAATCACAAGAATATGGAAATTTAAAACAAATTACTGTTGTGCAGAACAAGTCTCGCTTTATGCGCTCTCGGCAACGCAGTGGTGAGCATGTATTTGATATTGAAATGCCTCATCAGGTAGCGCTTGCATTATTTCTAGGAGGTCCTGCAGAGCTTGAGGAAGCTAGAGTTGAAGACATGATTATGCCAGATAAAGCGATTCCGAACTTAGGGATTGGTGATCTCACTCTTTCCCATGTCAATGGGGTGAAATCTGAATTGCGCTCAAGTCTAGTTCATACTGCTCGTGAGCGTTATCTAGAAGTCGTTACTGAGCTTGGTTATAAAATAAGAGCAGCATTTCCTTCTGGGGGAGATGATAGTTATTCCCGCCTTTTGATTACATCCCCTCTTGGTCATGATATTGCTAACAAATTGCTATTTGATGACCCCTTAACACTCTGTTTTATCAATGCTTATCAATATTTTATTCGCAGTCAGCAATCTCCAGATACAGACAAACCGCTGGGGATGGATTTAAGTTTTAATGAATATAAAGTCGAGATTTTAGAACAAGCGAAACGCCTCGCATCCACGACGAAAACCGAAATCGGCTTTCAAGGAACGACTTTGAAAAATCATGGAGCAACAGTCAATGCCAGTACCGTTTTATGACAACCAAAATGAAATAAATACACTCATGCGTAATTGGTCACCTGAATTAGTTAAACTGATTGAGCAGAACCAATTAGTCAATGGTCAGCAAGTTGAACATTTTGAAAGAGAAATTGAAAACCTGACAAATATTAAGCACGCGGTCGCTGTTGGTAATGGCACCGATGGTCTGATCATTGGCCTCACTGCAGCAGGAATTGGTCCTGGAGATGAGGTTATTGTTCCTTGTTATTCCTTTTTTGCCTCGGTATCAAGCATTCTTCATGTTGGTGCTACCCCAGTATTTGTTGATATCGAACCTGAAACGTATGCCATTGATGCTGACTTAATCGAAGAAGCGATTACCGACAAGACAAAAGCCATTATGCCAGTGCATCTTTTCTGTCAAATGGCTGATATGCCTCGTATTCAGCGAATAGCTGAAAAGTATGAATTAATAATTTTTGAAGATAGTGCAGAGGCTATCAGTATGTTCCAACAGCAAACTCATGCAGGAGGCTTTGGTATCGGGGGGGTATTGTCATTTTTCCCGACGAAAACGCTTGGCGCACTTGGTGATGCCGGAATGCTCCTGAGTAACGATGATGATTTTGCGACAAATTGCAGGATGCTTAGAAATCTAGGGCGAAATGAATCAGGTATTGCACAGTGCATTGGCTTTAATAGCCGAATGGATGAATGGCAAGCCATGATATTGCGCGCTCGTTTGACGCAATTAGAAGAGAATATTCAGAGAAGAGCTGCACATACTGACTATTTAACGAGCCATCTACAGAAAATCCCACAAGTGATACGAACCCCAACATTTATCGGGCGTGATTATGTATCTAACCGAGTGGATTATGTGTACTTGATTGAGGTTGAAGATCGGGATGCACTTTCTCACTATTTAGCCAAAGGGGGGATCGTGACAGAAACATATTATCCAACTCCGCTTCATCTTCAGCCAATTTGTCGTCGTTTAGGGTATATGCGGGGTGATTTTCCTGTGGCAGAAAAGAGTGCTTCTCAAGCTATTGCTTTACCGATGTTTGCCGAGATGAAGCAAGAACAACTAGACAAAATCATCCATAGTATTCGTGAATTCTTCCAAGGATAAATCGTTATGGCAATTTCATTTTTTAATTATTCTGAGCGATTCAAGGATCTTCCTGAACGATTACCAACTTTGATTGAAGCGCATTGTGCTTCAGGCCAATTTATTCTGAAAGAATCTGTCTTATCGTTTGAGAACGCATTATCTCAGTTTTTGCAGGATAAAATGACAATGCATACCAATGTGTATTGTTCTGGCGTCAGCTCTGCATCAATGGGAATGACCATTGCGCTTAAGGCGTTGGGTATTGGTCCTGGAGATGAGGTGATCACGCCTGCTTATTCTTATGTTTCTACAGCGAGTGCGATTGTTTCTGTCGGTGCAACACCGGTTTTTGTCGATGTTGAGCCAAAGACGTTCATGTTGTGTCCGGAAGCTGTCATCGAAAAAATGACTGCACGAACAAAAGCAGTGATAGCAGTTCATTTATACCGTCGACTCATGGATGTTGCGGCATTAAAGTCAGCATTACCAAAACATATTTCTATATTGGAAGATAGTGCAACCTGTCTAGGTGGTGTCATCGATGGTGTCCCAGCCGGTTTAACTGGAGATATTGGTGTATATTCATTTTTTCCCGCCAAGCCATTAGGTGGCTTAGGAGATGCAGGGATTATTGTGACCAAAGACAAAAAACTCCATCGAAAGTGCAATATGTACCGTAATCATGGTCAGGATGGTCAAGTTCGTTTTACACATTTCTTGCTGGGTTATAACAGTAGAATGGATGATATTAATGCAGCCTTTTTGCAATATAAGCTCTCACACCTTGATAATCACAATGCTCGCCGCAGAGAGATAGCAGAATTCTACGATAAAGTAATTGATGAGTTGGGCTGGATTCGACAAAAGTCATTGATGCCAACATCAGTCGTTACTGAGGTTCCCTATAGTTATGTATTCCTATGTGACAAACCAAAGGAACTCATTGAATTTCTTCAAGATCACGATATAGAAGCAAAACAAGGTTTTCCTTTGGCGTTGACCGCTCAACCAGCATTTTTACCATGGGTAGAGAATGTTGATAGTTTTGCCCATGCCAATAAAATCGCCCAGCAGGCAGTTGCATTGCCAACTTACCCTGAACTGAGTGATGCGGCTCTTCTTGAAGTAAGAGAAGCTTTAAGCGCATTTGTTCGGAGGGATAATGATTGAACGAATTTCAGGTGTTTCTGATGAGGCAGGGCAAAGTTTATCCTCTCAGATGAAAGCGCATCAACGACTTGGTTGGAAGTACATTGAGCTACGAAATATTATGGGAAAGCCAGTCGATACATTAACTAGTAAAGAAGCAGTGGCAGTAGCAAATCAACTTTCAACTGCGGGTTTACAAGTCAATTGCTTGGCATCGCGTATTGGTAACTGGCAACGCACTGTTGATTTTGACATGGACACAGAGCAATGCGAGTTAGAACGGCTGATCGAGTTTAGCCAGCTTACTGGGAATCGCTATATTCGTATTATGTCTTACTTGAACAGCGGGTATGGCGAAAAAGAATGGCGAGATCGTTCTATTACACGAATTCATAAGCTGGTCGAAATGGCAGAGAAAGGTGGCGTGATACTTGTCCATGAAAATTGTAGTGGTTGGGCTGGGGTCAATGCTGATAATACGCAGTATCTTCTTCAATCAATTTCATCTCCTGCATTAAAACTCCTTTTAGATTTGGGGAATGGGCTGGCTTATAAAAATAAACCAAGTGACTTTCTTGAGCAATGTTTTGATTCAATTGTACATGTTCATATAAAAGATGGCATTGTGAAAGAGGGTGGACATGTCCGTTACACCTATCCCGGACAAGGGAAAGCTTCGCTAAGTCATCAATTAAAAACCTTGATGAAGAAAGGTTATCAGGGGTTGTTTTCCATAGAACCTCATATTGAAATGATCGTTCATGAAGGGGCTAACCAACTTAGTTACTCAGATATGAGTGAGCGCTACATTCGTTATGGTGTGATTGCACTAGACCTTTTAAAAGAGTCGCAGTCTACCGTGTCTAACACTCACAGAACGTGTGAGGTGGTAGGGTGACTCAATCGAATATGTTGTTTCATAAGAAGTATCAGACCTTACTTCATCAACTACTGGAAATTGACACGGTTACGCCCATGGAAGGGGGCGTTCTTTCGAACCTTGAACAAGCCCATGAGCTTTTTGCCCGCTCTGCTGCTGAATTAGGGTTTCAGCAGGTAGCACGAGTCATTGGGGAAGATAATGACAGCTTACCCCTTTCGGTCAAATCCAAATACGGCACTTGCCCTGAAGACTTCTTTAGAAATCAACCCTCAATTGTGCTTGGTTTTGGCGAGTGGTGTAACCGTGAGCAAACCATCATGTTTAACTTCCATATGGATACCGTTGGGCCAGTATTACCAGTCAGTGAGCAAGATGGGAAGCTCAAAGGGAGAGGAGTGATTGATAATAAAGGACCTGGCGTTGCTGTCCTTGCTGCAGTCGCACAGTGGTTAAAAAACCGACCAGATAGTGATAATACAGGTGTCCTGATTCAGGTTGTTGGGGGGGAAGAAGGCGGTGCGATGGGGACCTATGGAACCAAACTGCTTTTTGAGCAAGGGTTTTACGGCGCATTGAACCTATTTGTTATCCCATCCGAAGGTCGATATTTTGACTGTTCGACCACATCCATGACAGTAGAAGTGTCTGTCGATGGCCAAGGTTCGACGGATGATTCCCCCGCTTCTGCTCATAATGCGACCGCAATATTATCTTCCATGGTGGTCTCATTAAGTAAAACACTTGCACCACGAATGGATGCTATCGATGTCAAAATGACAATCTCTGGGCTACATACGGGAGAGATGCACAATCGAGTGTATGGAACAGGAAGATTGCTGATTAACTTTGCATATCATTCTCAAGTGGCAGGAAGAAAAGTTGAACAATTATTTTCTGAGGCTTTTGAGCAAGCAA
This sequence comes from Algicola sagamiensis DSM 14643, assembly GCF_000374485.1. GTDB lineage: Bacteria > Pseudomonadota > Gammaproteobacteria > Enterobacterales > Alteromonadaceae > Algicola > Algicola sagamiensis. The sequence continues at coordinate 14,564 of NZ_KB894492.1, read as the reverse complement.
GACTCGATTTTAAAGACGAATTTAAATCGCTCAACTTGTTTAAGTTATCAGCAGAAGAGCTAGATGAAGTTTTATCATTTCGATGGTTGAAAAAGGGGCTTCCTGTACTCAGTAACCGCAGCGAAACATATGAGCGAATGCTATCGCATGCAGGTGTCGAAAGGCACCTAAATAGCGAGAGAACTTTTACTTGTGATGCGATGTGGGGACAACGTCATGATTGTTATTCCATTATGTATGGACCTGGTTCGCTTGAGTTAAATGGTGCCCATACAGACCAGGAAGAGATATTTATTCAGGATTTAGAGACCTATAGCCAGTCTATTTTCAATCTTTTAAACCAGTTTAGTGAACAGTCTGCGCAGAATCACAGCAAAGAAATATTTCAACCGATGAAGGCTAAGGCTTAAGGAAGAGTGATGAAGGATTTTTTAGTCGAGTTTAATCAACTCAAGCAGTTTATTGAAAAAGTATTTTTAAATGAAGGTGTTGCACAATGTTTGGCAAAACAAGCAGCAGAAACGCTTGTGTACGCCGACATGGCTGGATTAGATACACACGGTGTGCTGAATCTTATTTCGATCTATGTGAATGGAATTCGTAGTGGGGAAATCTATCCTCACGCAGAAATGTCAGTGATCCAAGATACAGCAGCTACCGTGTCGCTTAATGCGAATCGAATGCTTGGTTTGAATGCTGGTCAAAAGGCGATTGAGTTGGCCATCGAGAAAGCGAAAAAGTTTGGTGTTGGTATTGCCTGTGTTCGGAATAGTACCCATTTTGGTGCGGCAGGTTATTATTCTCAATTCGCATTGAGAGACAATATGCTCGCAATATCAATGACGAATCTCGGTTCGAAGCCAGTTGCACATGTCATGGGTAGCCAGCGTCCAGTCATTGGAACCAATCCTATTGCACTTGCTGCCCCAGTCAACAATATGCCTGATTTTGTATTGGATATGAGCACAAGCGTTTGTGCAAGTGGAAAAATCAAGCAAGCAAAAGCAAAGCAGTCTGAGGTATCAGCACATTGGCTCTATGACGCTCAAGGTGATCCTGTGACAGATGCGGATGCATATTTTGCAAATCATGCGTTTTTACCAGGTTTAGGCGGATGGGAGAAGTCGTCGGGTGGACATAAAGGCTTTGGCCTGAACTTGATGGTTGAAATCTTATCGGGCGTCTTATCTGGTGCGGATTTACCAACAACAGCCCAGCAAGGAAAACAAAATGAAGTCGGCCATTTCTTTTTAGCGATTAACATTGGTAATTTCCTGCCTCCAGCATTATTCAAGCAGCGTATGGCTCAAATGTTAGATGGTTATTTATCAGAACCGACTTTTGATGGGTTTGACTCCTTACAATACGCTGGGTTACCTGATGCGCACTTACGAACTCAGCGTGAAGCAGGGGGGATTCCTATTCCATGCGTAGTCCTCGAGGAATTAAACGGCTATGCCTTAGAAAACAATATTGAACAGTTAGAGGTAATATGATGATTCATATCGGTATTATTGGGCTTGGTGTGATTGCACAGTATTATTTGGCCGCTTTCCCTCAATCGATGACAGCAAAGCTGAAGGCTGTGTGTGATCTAGATGATTCGAAGACCGAGCCATATTTAGACACTGATGTTTGTACGTACTCAGATTATCTTGAACTCCTGAAAGATCCATCAATTGATGCTGTGGTTATCAATTTACCGAATGATTTGCATTTCAAAGCTTGTCAGGATGCCTTGGCATATGGAAAGCATGTATGTTGTGAGAAGCCTTTAACTTTAAATGTCGATGAAGCAAAAAAGCTAAAACAGGTCGCTCAACGGACAGAGTTGACGTTGTTTACTGCTTTTCATCGCCGTTATAACCAGCCTCTTATCGAATTAAAGCAGCAAGTATCTTCGCTGGATGAGGTGAGTCACGTTGATATTTATTACCTGGAAAAAATAGAAGAGCATGCTGGGAATGATACCTGGTATCTCGATCCTGAAAAGTGTGGTGGTGGTTGTATCGCAGATAATGGGCCGAATGCATTTGATACTCTGGAGTGGCTCATAGGACCTTTGGCTGTGAAAAAGGTTGAGATTGCTCGTGATGATAAGGGAATGGATATCGAAGCAGTGGTTAATTTGGAAAATCATCAAGGTTTAACGGCTACAACCTATTTAGATTGGGCGTATCAAAAGGGGGAAGATAAGCGAGTTGTTTTTACCATGAAAGATGGTCGAGTCCTGAGCAGCGATATGTTGCGTGGCAGTGTGGCATTTAAGTCGTCACTCTTTCATGAATATGCACGAGTGATTGATGATTTTGTTTTGCATATTACCGAACGTCGTGGGGCTGGAGAAGAAGGTCTTTCAGCCGTCAAACTTGTGAAGCACTGTTATGCACTAGAGGTAGAAGAGCAGCATGATCTCGAACGAAACGTATCCTCACTGTGATCTGAGCACAGACGTGAAGATCCCTGTTAAAAGCCTGCTCGTCAAGAAGCTGTTTCATAAGCAAAGGGATCGCGGCATGACACTGATCGAATTTGAATCCCGATGTGTTCGACGCGGTGAAGTCCATGAGTTAGTTACAACAACTCAGCGCAATCTTGAGGCAGGTGATCGTGTGAACGACGTTGGGTTTATCGGTTTTGTAGAAATCCATAATGCAGGTGTGATTGAGAAGGGTGATCTTGTTTTGGCGAACGAAGAACAACTTGGCACTGTTGTTGGTTTTGATGAATGCCATTTTCCTAATCATTACAATATTCTCATTGAATCAGAGCAGTTGATTTCTGCAACAGACCTGAATTTGTCTCTACTCGATACTTTTACATTTATCAATGCTGCGGATAAATAGCATGAACCAATAGGGAATGTAGATGAATAATAATCATATGAATATGACGAGGGTCGTCTCAAAAAACATTGAAGAAATCATAAAATCAGAAGCAGTAAAGAAAGCATTACCAGGTGTTCATGTATGGGCGATTCAATTATCGATCAACGCAATGGTTGAAGAAACATGGGAGGAGGAAATCCAACAAATTCACTTGAAGTGGAATGGAAAAAGTCGCTCTGAGGTGATGAGTTCCCAAGGACAAAAACCTTATGTTGATTTTATGAAGTCTTTAGGGTTGAACATAAAGAAGCAGCCTCCTTCAGTCGCGAATCTCATCACTCGTGGTTTCACGAAAGATACCATTCGATTTCCTCGTATCCATCCGGTGGTTGATGCAGTGAATATAGCGGCACTGCAAACAGAAGTATCGCTTGGTGTGTTTGACGCAGCGCATGTAGAAGGAAATTTACAGCTTAACTTCAGTGAAGGTGGAGAGTTATTTCAGGGAATTGGGTCTGATAAACATGTTGAGTTAGAGCGCAATCTACTTGTACTGAGCGATCAAGAAAAGGTGCTTTCATTGTTTTCAGTGCGTGATAGTCAAACCCAAGCTATTCATGAAGAGACAAAAAACGTATGGCTATTAGGATGTCAGGTCCCGGGAGTGAGCAAGGACGAGACATTCAAGGGGATAGAGCAAGCAGTGGCAAATTTACAAAATATTGGAGTGAAATATGAATAGTCAGCTGGATACCATGGATGAGACATTCTATGCCAACTTTAGTGATATGGCTTCTTATTATGGTGCTTATGGTGGTTGCTTTGTACCGGAAACTCTTATGCCAGCTATCGAAGGGATCGTGAACCAAATTGATGAGATAACCCGTGATGAAGGTTTTCGCAGTGAACTACGCGGTTTGCTTGAAGAATATGTTGGTCGACCCACACCCTTAACTTATGCAAAAAACCTATCACAAGAACTAGGGTTCGAAATTTGGCTGAAAAGGGAAGATCTTGCCCATACTGGAGCGCATAAAATTAATAATGCACTGGGTCAGGCTTTGCTCGCAAAGCGAATGGGGAAGCGACGTATTATTGCCGAAACAGGGGCTGGCCAACACGGAGTGGCAACTGCAACAGTTTGTGCTTTGTTAGGTTTGGATTGCACGATTTATATGGGTGCCGTAGATGTCGCTCGGCAACAACTGAACGTATTTAGAATGGAAATGCTAGGTGCAACGGTTGTTGAGGTCGATAACGGAACAAAGACCCTGAAAGATGCAATTAATGAAGCAATCAGAGATTGGGTAACCCATGTTGATGATACCTATTATTTGCTTGGATCTGCTTTAGGCCCTCATCCTTATCCAGTGGTTGTTCGAGAGTTTCAAAAAGTAATAGGAATCGAAGCAAAACAAGCTTTCCAGTCTAAGTTTCCAGGTGAACTCCCAACTGCCGTTGTTGCCTGTGTAGGTGGTGGTTCCAACGCCATCGGGCTATTTCATACCTTCATTCATGACCCATCGGTAAGGTTAATTGGTATTGAGGCTGAGGGGGATGGTATCCAGAGTGGACGACATTCAGTGCGCCTTGCTTCTAGCGTTGATCCCAAAGCTGGTGTTCTTCAAGGTTGTTACTCATTTTTAATGCAAAATAGTGATGGACAAGTTGAGGAGACGCATAGTATCGCTCCAGGATTGGATTATGCAATGGTTGGCCCAGAGCATGCGCAACTCTGGCAACAAAAACGGGCAGAATATCACAGTGTGAAAGATGAAGAAGCTCTGGAAGGGTTAAAACTGTTAACGAGGACTGAGGGTATTATTCCGGCCCTAGAAAGTGCGCATGCAATTGCGGGTTTAGTGAAGCTCAAAGATACATTCCTTCAAGGGGATAGAGTGATAGTGAATATAAGCGGTCGTGGAGACAAGGACATGATGGCTATTTTTGAGCGTAGTAAAAAAAAGGATAAATGATGAAGAATCAATTCACAAACAAGCTGGATAAGAAGTTTATCGACGCAAAGGCACGTAACCGGGCGGCACTGATGCCATTTTTAACGATGGGTTATCCCAGCCAGCAGTTATCATTACCACTGCTAGAAACGCTTTCTGAAAACGGCGCTGATATTATAGAAGTTGGCATACCCTATAGTGATCCAGTCGCAGATGGTCCAGTCATACAAGCATCTTCGCAAATATCACTAGAGAATGGCACAACTCCTGAAAAAGTGTTCGATATTCTCGCGGCTTATGCAGAAAAGAAACACTCTGCAACGCTGGTGATCATGACTTACTATAATATTTTGTTGCAACAGGGCCTTGAGAATTTTGTCCGACAGTGTCGGGATGTCGGTGTCACCGGGATTGTCGTACCCGATCTTCCGTTAGAAGAGAGCAAAATGCTCAAAGGTTTGCTGGATGAATATCAAGTTCATCTCATTCACTTTGTCCCCCCTAATATTTCCGAACAACGTCTTGAGAAAATCGCCAAACAAGCATCTGGTTTTATTTACTTAATCTCTGTTACTGGCGTCACGGGTAAGCGTAAACAATTACCCGTGAATTTAGGACCATTATGCTCGAAAATCAGAGAATACACGCAAACACCAATAGCACTAGGCTTTGGTATTGGCAGTGCAGAGCAAGTCTCCCAAGCCGCTCAAGAAGTTGATGGTGTCATCATTGGTAGCGCGCTCATTGAAGAATTAAAGGAGCCTCAATCTGCCATAGATAATGCGGCAATATTCATGCGTGAGGTTTCTCATTATGAATGATACCCGTATTAAGGTGTGTGGAGTGACACAACAACAGGATGTTGTCTCTCTTGGAGAGCTTGGCGTAGATTACATCGGTTTTATCTTTGTGGAGGGGTCCAAAAGGCAGTTAACAGCTCAATCTTGTGCCAACCTGCTTCGACATATGCCGAAAACAAGTCAATCAGTCGCAGTATTTATGAATCAATCGTTGTCGTTCATTCAATCTGTACTGGACGTATTCCCTGCAAATATTGTCCAGTTACATGGTAATGAGCCTTCTGAATTCTTAGCACAAATTAATTGTCCGGTGATCCAGCGTATTCATCCGCTGGATTGGTTAAAGGGGCCTCAGTCTAACAAGCCTGATAATTTCCTTAATCATCTTATCGATCCAGGAGCGGGAAACGGGGACACCTTTGACTGGCAAAGTTATGTAACCGAATTGCCGCAAACACAATTGGCGGATACGTGGTTGGCTGGGGGATTAACCCCTGCGAATGTGAAGCAACATATTCAACTTTTAAGTCCTTCAGTCGTTGATGTGTGTTCTGGTGTTGAAAAAGAAAAACAAGTAGGTATCAAGTCTATCGTGAAAGTTCAAGAATTGATTGAACAAGTACGTAACACTGATTGAGGAGCTTGAGGATGAATCAAAAAAATGTTGCTTATATAGAATTAACTTTTGCGATGGTGATCGTAGGCAGCTTGTCTGTAGTTGGAAAAAAAGTGATTGAAGTTTTTCCCGTGATGCTCTCGAGTTTAATTGCTTTGATGTTAGCGTCAATAGGGATGTATTTTGTTCATAGGGTGATGGTGGGACATGTCCCTAAGTTGAACTTTTCACAGTTGAAATTAATAGGCTTGCAGACATTATTTGGTGTTGTTTTATTTCGAGTATTTTTTCTGTATGGCCTTTACTGGTCATCGGCTTCGATGGCTGGCATTTTGATCGCTTTAACACCTGTCGTGATTGCGCTGCTTTCGATGTGCATCTTACGCGAAAAAGTGAGTCCAAGTGTGATGGCTGGGATCTTGTTCTGTATGATTGGTGTTGCTATTTGCCAATCATCAGAGCTGATGCTTAGTCGTAATTGGTGGGTTCTTGCGGGGGTAGGGTTAATTCTACTGGCTATGATATGTGAAGCGATGTTTACTGTTTTTCGTAAAAAGCTGACCTATGAGTCATTGAACCCGATTACCTCCAATTTTTATTTATGCGTCATTGGTTCGGTGCTTTTTTTACCTTTTGGAATATATGACCTCCAGAATTTTGACTTATTGAGTACAACAAGTACGGATTGGATCCCAATTCTTTATACTGCTGTATTTGTGAATATCATTTCCTTTATCTTATGGTTTAGTGGTGTTGATAAAGTTGATGCGACGGTTGCTGGTGTATTTACGGTTATCATGCCAATCACCTCGCTGATACTATCGGCAATGATTTTAGGCGAAACGATTACTTGGACAATGATTATAGGAATGGTAATCATTATTATGGGGTTATTGTTGGTTATTTATTCACCTGACGAGCTACCTCAATCAGCAAGCTAGTGTTTTAAAATCGATCTTAGTTTTCTCAAATTCCTCGTTCACTCACACCTTCTTTTTTCAAAAGCTCTGGTCATGTGCTGGAGCTTTTTATTATGATTGATAACCCACCTCCTTTGGAGATGGTATGAATTACGCTACATATTGGTTGCGACAGCGGGTATACTTGGCGGTATTTTCTTCAAGCGCATTGACAGTAAGAACTCTAGATAGAATTATGGCGAATTATAATTTAAAGACATTCCAGGGACTTATCCTGGCATTACAAGATTATTGGGCACGTCAAGGGTGCGTGATCATACAACCCTTAGATATGGAAGTCGGCGCAGGGACATTCCATCCGATGACTTTTTTGAAAGCTATTGGTCCCGAGCCTGCAAACTTTGCTTATGTACAACCATGTCGTCGACCTACGGATGGTCGATATGGTGAGAACCCAAATCGCCTTCAACAATACTATCAATTTCAGGTGATCCTCAAGCCATCTCCTGGTGATATTCAGGAGCTCTATCTTGGTTCTTTGCGTGAACTTGGTATTGATACTTTGGTTCATGATATACGATTTGTGGAAGACAATTGGGAGTCACCAACACTGGGAGCCTGGGGGCTGGGCTGGGAAGTATGGCTCAATGGCATGGAAGTGACTCAGTTTACGTACTTCCAACAATGCGGTGGCTTGGAATGCTCGCCAATCTCTGGTGAGATCACATATGGCCTAGAGCGCTTGGCGATGTATATCCAGGGTGTAGATAGTATTTATGACCTCGTTTGGGCTGACGGTCCTCTTGGTCGTGTCACATATGGTGATGTATTCCATCAAAATGAAGTTGAGCAATCCACATATAATTTCGAACATGCAGATGTCGAGTCACTGTTTAGAACATTTGATCAATGTGAAAAGGATTGTGAGCATTTGATTGAGCAAGGCCTTCCATTACCAGCTTATGAGCAAGTGATGAAAGCATCACATGCTTTCAATATGCTTGATGCACGTCATGCGATTTCTGTGACAGAACGTCAACGCTATATTCTTCGCGTGAGAACTTTATCCAAAGCAATTGCGGAAGCCTTCTATGAATCACGAGAAAAGCTTGGTTTCCCGCTATGTAATACAACTGAATCGAAAACAGATAATAGTGAAGATGTGGCGTAGGAGATAAGGCATGAGTACACAAGATTTTTTAGTTGAACTTGGCACAGAAGAATTGCCACCAAAATCTCTGCGTCGTCTCGCGACTGCATTCGCAGATAACATTCAAGATGAACTGAAACAAGCAGACCTCGATTTTGAAGATGTTGTTTATTTTGCTTCACCACGTCGATTAGCGATTCGTATAAAGGCATTGGTTGCACAGCAAAAAGATAAGGTTGTTGAGAAGCGAGGCCCTAGTTTACAGGCTGCGTTCGATGCAGAAGGTCAACCGACGAAAGCAGCTGAAGGCTGGGCGCGTTCTAATGGGATCACTGTTGATCAGGCGGAGCGTCTTGAAACAGAAAAAGGTGCATGGCTTCTTCATAAAGCAGAGGTGAAAGGAAAAACGGTCACACAGATCATGCCTGAGATCGTTGCAACTGCATTGAAAAAGCTTCCGATTCCAAAACCAATGCGTTGGGGTCGTTCTTCAGTACAGTTTATTCGTCCAGTAAAAACACTGACAATGCTATATGGAGATATGTTGATTGAAGGTACGGTTCTTGGGCTGAGTTCTGCACGTCAGTCTCAAGGGCACCGTTTTCACCATCCGGGCATGTTAGAAATTTCGGATGCGTCTAGTTATGAAGAAACATTGAAGTCTGGTTATGTTATCGCCTGTTTTGATGAACGGAAATCAATAATTAAAAAACAAATCGAAGCGGAAGCGACGAAGCTGGGTGGTCACGTTGAAGATGATGACAGCTTATTAGATGAAGTTACAGCGTTGGTTGAATGGCCTGTGACCCTAGTTGGTACTTTCGAAGAAAAGTTTCTCGATGTGCCAGCAGAAGCGCTGTCTTATTCCATGAAAGACAATCAGAAATACTTCCCTGTTTTTGATCAAGCAGGCAAGCTGACGAACCAATTTATATTTGTTTCCAATATAGAGAGTAAAGATCCTTCACAAGTCATCTCTGGAAATGAAAAAGTGATCCGCCCTCGACTTGCAGATGCTGAGTTTTTCTTCCAGACAGATAAAAAGCAAACATTGGAAAGCCGAATCATCTCATTGGGCAACGTCTTGTTCCAAAAGCAGCTCGGCACTTTGAAAGAAAAATCTGAGCGGATTGGCGCCTTAGCCGAATGCATCGCTGAATCGCTTCATGCGAATACGTTGCTTGCCCGTCGCGCAGGTTTATTGAGTAAGACAGACTTGATGACGGAAATGGTCATGGAGTTCCCTGAAGTACAGGGAGTGATGGGTAAATACTATGCCCAGCATGATGGTGAGGACAAGGTTGTTGCAAATGCGCTTTATGAGCAGTATTTACCACGCTTCTCTGGTGATGTCTTGCCACAGTCTATGGAAAGTTGCGCCGTCGCGCTTGCTGATAAGATGGATACCTTAATTGGTATATTTGGTATTGGGCAGGTACCAAAAGGAGATAAAGATCCATTTGCACTTCGTAGAGCTGCGATTGGTGCTTTGCGTATTATTGTCGAAAAAGAGTTACCGCTTGATATCGAAAGATTAGCATTGCAGGCTGTGTCACAATATCAGGGGCGTCTTACAAACGACAAAGTTGTTGCTGATGTTGTGGACTTCATGTTGGGCCGTTTTCGTAGCTGGTATCAAGATGAAGGTGTTGCAGTTGATGTTATCCAGGCAGTTTTGGCAAAACGCCCAACAGAGCCTGCTGACTTTGACAAACGGATTAAAGCTGTAAATCACTTTAGAACATTACCATCCGCTGAAAGTTTAGCTGCTGCCAATAAACGTGTAGGAAATATCCTTGCTAAGTATTCCGGTGAGTTGCCAGAGCAAGTGGATGCATCTTTGCTTAGTGAAGTTCAGGAGCAAGCATTAGCATCTCAAATTGATGCGATGAAAGAGCGTGTTGAACCCATGATGGGTACTGGTGATTATCAGCATGCACTGACTGCTTTATCTGAGTTAAAAGAAGCAATCGATGCATTCTTCGATCATGTCATGGTGATGGCTGAAGATGAAGCCGTGAAAGTAAATCGTCTGACCATGTTGTCTCAATTGAGAAAACTTTTCGTTCAAATCGCTGATATTTCTCTTCTCCAATCATAGTCTTGTAAAATCACAGGGGTTTTTTGCAAAATCCCTGTGATTCTATTTACAATTCCTCGTATTTCGCACCATAATGTGAGGTGCACCATAAAGTGCATGGTGCTCTGGCCTACAAACACGAATGAAAACAAACAAAAAGTTGTAAGGAGCGACGATGCGTCTGAGCGTCATTTCAGCTGTTCTTGTCAGTGGTATTTTGGTGACTGGATGTGGTTTAACCTCATCAGAGAGTCCTTCCGAACCTGAGAAGACCGCAACTACTACGACTAGCGGTGCGTACCCTAAACCCGCTGAGTTAAACGGAAAAGCTGTATATTTGCGAACTGATTTGGATTTGTGGCAGGTTGCAGAATCTGCACGCCTTCAAGAGGTAGAGCATCGTATATATCGTGCTAATTTATCTTTAAAAAGCCAACAGCAGCTCTCATTCCGTTTTGCAGACAAAGATTGGTCGAAAGGGATCAATTGTGGCTATAAAACGAAAAAAGATCGTAAGGTGATGGTAGGGAAGACTGTAGAAGCGAATTGCTCCGCACTCTTTGAAAACTTCATCTTTACTGCTGAAGCAGAAGGTTCGTACTCATTCTTTTTGGATAAACGCGATCCAAATAACCCAAAAGTTTATGTGAAGCGCCCTAAAACTTAGCAAACACGATTTCTTCCGGTATTTTTTGCTTCATAAAGCCTGGCGTCAGCTTCTTTTAAGCTGGCGCTGATATCTCTTGTTGTTAAAGCGCTGCTTACTCCAATGCTAATTGTTACATCGACTTCTTGCTCATCTGTGATGGTTACGATGAGTTCATCAATTGTTTTTCGAATTTTCTCTGCAATTGTATAGGTATAGGTAAGTTGTGTATTCGGAAGGAGGATCAAGAACTCTTCTCCACCCATTCGCGCGACAACATCAGTCAATCTTAAATCCTTCTTCAACGTTTGTGCGACTTCTTTTAAGACGATATCACCGGCGTCATGGCCATAGCTGTCATTAATTGATTTGAAGTGATCAATATCAGCGACAAGAACCCCCATCGGATAATGAACGACAGCAGCAGCACTGGTACTGAGGTAATAAGTATCAACAAAACGGCGGTTAGGGAGTTGGGTGAGTGGGTCCATATTGGCTTGTTGTTGGTTATCAAAGGAAAACGAAGCCATTTCCTGATGACTTTTTTCCCGAAAGTATTCACTGATAAAGCTCATCGCCATGACAGTGAATAATGAAGCTAAGAATCGAGTTTTTTCTTCACTTCGATATTCCGCAATAATGATATTGGGTTCGTAAAGGAGAAAAACGAAAACTGCATACATAAAGAAGCTAACCAATATTCCATGTCGGACTCCAAGTAAAATCATCACGGCCAATGGAAAAGGATATACCCAGTACAGAGCCGTATTATTATGACCACCGCTATAAACAAGAATTATCATGAGAAAACTGACAATGAATGAAGCCATTCGACAGCAATGAGAGAGTTCTTTTTTCCAATGAAAATATAAAATATTACCAATCGCGAGAACAACAGTTGGGAATATTAAAGCAATCATAAAACCATTGGGTTCAAATAAATGCCTAAGACCAAACATAAATAGCACGGCGGTGCACACATAGCTGAAGAACAAAAGCACGAGAGTCTTGCGTTTTTCTTCTATATTTCGGCTAATATCAACTTCTAAAAAATGTCGCCACCAGTCTCGGGACTTCAGTTGCATAAACCATCATCAGTGATTAGAAAAGATACTTTCTAAGTTTAGAGGGCTTATCTAAAAAAAGAGAAACGTGACTAGCCTTTTCGTATGAGATATTGATAAGGTTGTTCATTTGTTTGCGCATGAACCAATTCATGATCCATAAAACGGCAAAAAGATGGGATGTCTCGTGTTGTTGATGGGTCATCGGCCTCAACGAGCAAATGCTCGCCAGATCCCATTTTACGAACTTGTCCACGGACCATCATGACTGGCTCAGGGCAACGGAGGCCTTTTGCATCAAGGAAATGATCATAATGTTGGGACTGGATTGATTGATTCATGACAACGATACCAAAAAATGAGTCGGAAAATTGTACACAAATTGATGAGTAAATCAAGAAAGCGTTCATACAAAAGGAGGCTTACTTTGGAATGATTCCTTCAGGAATAAGAGACGCGGGGATTTTGTGCTCCTCGTAGAGTGCTTTTAACTTTCCTGACTTTTTCCAAATGAGGAGCTGTTGATTGAAACGCTCTGTGATCTCCTTGTGGTCCTTCAATTTCTGGCTTAATGCAAGTTGCATCGTTTTTTCTACGATGATGAGTTCAGAAAAGCGATAGTTCTTTTGCCATCCTGGCATTTTTTGATTTAAATAATAAGTTGCGACAGCTTCATCTTCTGCGACTAAGTCAACTCGGTCATTTGAAATAAGCTTGATATTCGATTCAAACTTCTCTGCGGGAATAAGATAGTAATTACTGACGGATTCGAGAAGAGGCCCGTAGGCATAATTTCGCATTGTTCCGATTCTTGAAAGTGTGATGTCTTTTAAGTTCACAACTCTGGAATACTTATCCTTTTTATATAACAGACGGACCCGATTGGTTATATAGGGATAACTGAAATGAACAAATTGAGCCCGTTCTGCGGAGTGCCAAGCACTAATAAGCCCGTCATATTTGCCTTGGCGGGCAAATTCGAGGGCGCGTGTCCAAGGGATGATATGAAATTGAACGGGTATACCAATATCAGCGAAAATTCCCTGCACGATATCGCACACTAGACCTTGATTATCCGCTCCTTCAATGACATAAGGTGGGTATGGATCATGCGCAAGCTCCAGGCCAAACTCACTCGCTGTTGCATAAGCTGTGGTGAAACAAATCAAAAATATGAAGCTGCGTAAGAACATTCGGCCACAAGTGTTGGAATAAAATATGTATGAATGAGTTTAGCAGCTATAAAACAACTATGAGATAGCAACTATGGGGCAGGTGATTTCAGGTAGATTTCTGAGATATCCATGATCTCTACAGTTTTTTCAGCAGCGGGAAAATATTCTGATAATGTTTGAATAAGTATTTTTGCAGCTGACTGTTTCTGCTCAGTTGTCCGTCCAGCGAGAATTTTTAAGGTTAAGTGGGCAACATTTGATTGCAGGCCATTCTTTGTATTTGCTTCCATAAGGTAGACCCGAACTTTGATTTGTTCTGGGCGAAATAACTCCGTTTTACATAACTGATGATGGAAGCGCTCGCATAGGTGCTGCAAATCATGTTGATCAGCGGTTTGCTTGTCCAGTTCTATAATGAGGTGGGGCATGGCTTTGGCTCCAGAATGAAAGCATATAGAAAAGAATAATGGAGTTTCACTTTTTGACTGTGTATTCCATGAGGAAGTTTGTGAGCAAGACTCCATGTAGGTTGACCTGCTTTTTTTCACAACACGAAAACCATAATGCTCAAAAAAGGGTTTAGCAGTCAAGCTGACATGAGAGTACAGCCTTGGTAATTGACCGTGTTGCGCAAAATGCAGTATTTCATGCATTAACGTTCGACCGACGCCTTGTCCTTGATATTGGTGATGGCAAAAGAAATGATCGATCAGTCCGTCTTTTTGTAAGTCCGCATAACCAACAATCGTCATGCCTGATTCTGGATCATCTATATAAGCGATCATTGGCTGTATCTTTTGATAACGTTCTGCCCATAATTCTTTATCGAATTGATGGGGAGACCATGCATCGAGTTGTGCCTGGGAATAATCTTTACGATTCACATCATGGATGGTGTGATGAAAAAGCTCCCAAAGCGATTTCACATCAGCTTCATGAAATGCCCTAATTTGTATCATTAATACAGTCCTCTCCCTGAATAATGTAGATATTAGAGGATAAAACATGCAATTTGATTTGTTAATCACCAAAGAGAAAGAAAATTACAAAAAAAGTGAAAAAAGGGGTTGCGGAGATTTGTGAAATCTCTATAATGCGCTCCCACACCAACAGGGGGCAGGGCAAACAAGCCGGCGACTGAAGGTGAGGTTGTTGAGAAGAGGTTCTTCGAAATTAACTTTCAAAATAAAGGTTGACTTCGAAAGAAAACATCGTAAAATGGCCGCCTCGCTTAGGAAAACGATTCAAAGCGAGATTTTAGAAGGTTAAGGTTCAAATTAAATGTTGATAAGAAACGTTAAATTTAATCCTTGACTTTGAATCACAGAGG
>NZ_KB894491.1:649536-746202 GCF_000374485.1 Algicola sagamiensis DSM 14643 | reverse complement strand
CGAACGACAAATCCAATCGAGTCCGTGTTTGCGACGGTTCGTTTAAGAACCACGAAAAGTAAGCATGGTGGCAGTCGAAAAACGACACTGGCGATGGCTTATAAGCTGCTGGTAACCGCACAAAATAAATGGCGTCGATTGAGAGGCTACCGCCTTCTAGCGGATGTCATTGCAGGGATCGAATTCAAGGATGGAGAAAAAGTAACGTCGGATGATCAACAGGATGCTGCATGATCATGTCATACACCAGATTTGACTATAGCTCTGAAAGAGCACGATGAGTGCTTTTCATTATCACGGAACTTGCTGAGGTTGGTACGGAAAAACGATGCTCAAGTGTAGCTTTAGATTCTTCAGTCATATTCTTTTAAAACCATCGACTTCATGATTGTTTGATTCAGAGCATTTTTGACATGGAACGGGCCAACCGAATGGTTGTGTTTGGAAAAATAAAAAAATAATATCAATTGCTTATCAATAAACTATAAGGGGGTGCGATTGATATTTCTAGTAAAGTGAAATTCCGTGATTTACGTGATTAAGATTATTGGGGGTAATTTTTGGTTATTTTTTGTTCAGAATTCAGCTTGCGTTCATTTACGTTTGTTTACAATTCATTTCAGTTTTTGAATTAGAAGTCTTTTTTTGAAGTGAGTAAAGTATGAAAAAGTTACACAAAACTGTTTTGGCAACAACAATAGGATTATCTTGTTTTGGTGTTTATGCTGATAGCATTAAGCCAGAATCAAAAGTTGTACAGCCTGATGGATCTCCAATTGGGTTTAAATATAAAATTGGAACTCAATCCCCATACTCAAAGGAGCTTCGAAACATCCGGTTACCAGTTTATCCTGGAAGTAAAATTGTTGTCCTACCTGGTTTTGTGAATGAATCTGATAAGAGCCTTACGAAT
The DNA here is from genome assembly GCF_000374485.1 of Algicola sagamiensis DSM 14643. Taxonomy (GTDB): domain Bacteria; phylum Pseudomonadota; class Gammaproteobacteria; order Enterobacterales; family Alteromonadaceae; genus Algicola; species Algicola sagamiensis. The sequence goes on along the minus strand of NZ_KB894491.1, from coordinate 745,289 downwards.
GGTGATGTTCAATTGGACGCAACAGGTAATGTTGAACTTACCCAAACTTCAGTTATGGTGGCAGATGTTGCACCTAAATCTGAAGGCAAAGCAGCTGAAGTGTTAAAATTAAAAATCCCGGAAGATTATGTTTGTGGGTTGCCAGGCGAAGTGGAGCCGATCAAGATTGATTTGACAGCTAGTGGACTGATTGATGGCAAAAAACATGTAATTGAAGAAGAAATCACCCGTTACATAGGTTTTCCTGATCCTATTCAGCTGGGCATAACAAATGATGGTTGGATGGGCACTAAAATGATTACGGATGATTTTGGAGTATTGAGTAAGCAAAAACTTTTTGAGCCAGAAATCACAGCAAACTTAAGAGTAGGATGGGTAGAAGCTGCTGATGGATCTAAATCCCGTCCAAAATCGATAAAAGGGCTAAAAGTAACATTGAGAACACCGACGGGTGAAAATATTGTATTACTTGATCGACTAGAGGATGATATTCCATTATCAGCTGGAAAGCTCTCAATGGCGTTTCCAATGAACGAGCAACAAAGAAAAGTATTTGCATCGAAATTAAATCATTTGGAGTTTGGTGAAGGCTTCCAAATCATATGGGAGACAAAGCAGGAAAAAATGTACGGTGTTGCGTCTTCGAGGATCGATACTGTTTCGTCATATATTTGCCCTGCAAAGCCAATCATTCATGATGCAATAAATCCATTAAAAGTTGTTGAAAATGAAGAGTTATCTTTTACTCCTAAGGTATACAATAATACGCTGTCAGAAGGCGAGACAACATATCAATGGTCATTAGTTCAAGCAAATGGGCTTGTAATTAATTTCAAGAATGATGAAAAAGAGCTTTCATTTACCGCGCCTGATGTATCAAAAGACACAATGGTAAAATTTAAAGTTGTTGCAGAAAACAATTTCGGAATGAAAACAGAAAAAACTTTTAATGTGGAAATTACGAATAAAGCTAAGCCAACAACCGGAACAGACACAACAACACCGGGGACAACTGAACCTGATACAACTCCAGATTCTACGGAGCCAGAAGTATCTACACCGCCAAAAACGGAGACAAAGCCAAAAGCAAAATCTTCTGGTGGCGATGGTGGCGGTGCAATCTTCTACTTGATTGCAGGTCTATTTGGTCTTCTTCAAATGAGAAGACGCTCATAATTCACAACTTAAAGGCTTCTTCGGAAGCCTTTTTTACTACGATAGATTGCTATATTTCTTCAACTTTTCTGTGTATTCGAACGGAACGCAACATATCCTCATCTACTGATGAGCGTACAATCGAGAATGACTCAATTGTCACCGAGCCATTCTTTTCATCGTTTAATCAGAAAACCGTGTCGCCGCTTTCATCTCTTTAACGAACTCACCCAAGTGCGAATATAAAGCTTGTTTATCATCTAAGTGATTTTCGATAATTTTCACGATGGCTGAACCACAAATTGCACCCGCAGCACCAGCTGCAATTGCTTGTTTGACATGCAGCGGTTGAGAAATACCAAATCCCAATAATGCCGGGGCTGCATGGTAGAGTTTTAATGTTTCAATCAGCTTGTTTTGCGGCAATGCGGCCTGTGTTTCCGTGCCTGTGACACCTGCTCGGCTGAGGAGGTATGTATAGCCACGTGTGCGTGTTGCAATCTCACGCACGGTATCATCATCTGCATTCGGTGGGGAGACGAAGATTGGGCTGACACCTGCTTCAACTGCGGCAATACGGAACGGTTTACTTTCATGTACAGGTACATCAGCAATGAGGACGGAATCAATACCTGCTTTTGCACAATCCTGATAAAACGGAGTGATCCCTTTTGCCATGACAAGATTGCTATAGAGCAATAGTCCGATTGGAATATTCTGATCATAATTGCGAATTCGTTGAATGAGTGCTAGGCAATCTTCTGGCGTCACTTGATGTTCTAAAGCACGAATATTGGCAGCTTGAATGGTTGGACCATCGGCAATCGGATCAGAAAATGGAAAGCCAAGCTCTAGCGCGTCAGCACCATTGTCGATCAGTGTTTTGACGATCTCAAATGAGGTGTCTAAGTCAGGATCGCCCAAGGTGACAAAAGGGACGAATGCACCTTCATTTTTTTCTGACAGTTGTTGAAATAAGCTATCGTAACGAGAGATCATGATGCATCGCTCCCTAAGTTATTGCTTCCGATGATGTTATAAACATGAGCTAAGTCTTTATCTCCACGGCCAGAAAGATTAATGCAGATGATCTGGTTATTGACTTCTTTGTCTAGTTTCAAGGCATAAGCGAGTGCATGGGACGACTCAAGTGCTGGGATGATCCCTTCATGTTTTGCAAGTGCTTGGAATGCATCAAGTGCCTCATCATCTGTAACGGCTTCGTAAGTTGCACGTCCTGTTTCTGCCAAGTGAGCATGTTGCGGACCAACGGCCGGGTAATCAAGGCCGGCCGAGACTGAGTATGATTCTTCAATCTGACCAACTTTATCTTGCATAATGAACGTATGCGCACCGTGTAATATCCCTTTTGTTCCTTTATTGATGGCCGCTCCATGTTCTGATGTTTGCAGTCCTTTCCCGGCTGGCTCCACGCCAACAAGGGCAACACTTTCTTCATCGATAAAATCAGCAAACATGCCTATTGCGTTGGAACCACCACCAACACAAGCGATAACAGTATCTGGCAAACGCCCTTCGTTTTCCAACACTTGTGCTTTGGCTTCTTCACCAATCATTTTTTGGAACTCGCGAACAAGAGACGGGAATGGGTGTGGCCCTGCTGCGGTACCCAATAGATAGTGACTGTCCTCGTATGTGGCTGACCAGTCACGCATGGCTTCATTTACTGCATCTTTGAGCGTCCCTGAACCTGCATGAACGGGGATCACTTCTGCGCCCATCAGCTTCATACGAAAGACATTCGGTTGTTGACGCTCGACGTCCTTTGCTCCCATATAAACGCGGCATTGTAGTCCAAGTAATGCACACGCGAGTGCAGTTGCAACACCGTGTTGGCCTGCACCAGTTTCTGCGATCACTTGCGATTTACCCATGCGCTTGGTCAATAGCGCTTGGCCAAGAACCTGATTGGTTTTATGTGCACCACCGTGCAATAGATCTTCTCTTTTGAGATAGATTTTGTTATTGCCAGTCCCTAGGTTTCTGCACAAGGTCAATGGGGTTGGCCTGCCTGCATATTCGTTCAATAATGTTTGAAACTCATCTTGAAAACTAGGGTCGACCATGGCATCCGAGAATGCCGCTTCTAATTGTTTGAGGGCAGGGACAAGTAGTTCAGGGACGAACATCCCGCCGAATTCTCCAAAATAAGCTGAGAGCTTAGACATGACTCACCTCACGGATACGATTAAAAGTCTGCATGAGTTTTTCTTCCGATTTTTGTCCTGGTGCATCCTCTACACCAGAGTTGATATCAAGTGCATATGTGTTGATGCGTACTGCATCCTGAATATTGTCAGCATTGAGTCCGCCAGCGAGGACTACGCGTTTCCGATCGACATGGTTCAGTAGTTGCCAGTTGAATGATTCTCCTGTGCCGCCAGACTGGCCTTTCTTTTGTGTGTCCAAGACCCATTTATCTGCCAGTGAGCTCATTTCGGGAAGGTGATCACCTTCAATACCGTAGGCTTTCCAGATTGCACAACCTTCTGGGAGAAGTGGGCGTAGCTGGGCCATATATTCGAGAGTTTCTTGACCATGGAGTTGAACTGCATCGAGTGAAAGTGTTTCTGCATAAGTCGCAACATGTTCTGGGGAATCATCACGAAACACACCGACAAATTTGAGTGGGGCAGCTTGTACGAGTGCTTTTGCTTGATCCAGAGTGATGCATCTTGGGGAGGCCGCAACAAAAATTAATCCACCATAAAGTGCACCTGCTTGATAAGCTAATTGCACATCTTTTTCTCGTGTCAGGCCACAGACTTTGTTGAGGCCAAACTTTAACTGGCGGCAAGATTCATCTAAGTTGTCTTGTGACATGAGTGAACTGCCAACAAGGTAGCCGTCTGCATGAGCGTTCAGCTCTGTAATTTGTTCACGTGTGTAAATACCAGACTCAGAAATGATTAACTGATCGGCTGGAGCCAGCTGGCGGAGTTCTTTTGTTCGGTCAATATCCGTAGATAAATCGCGTAGGTTTCGGTTATTAATTCCGATGATTTTCGCGTTTAATGCGAGTGCTCGGTGCATTTCTTCTTCCGTACTCACTTCTGTCAGAACATCCATCGCATATTCATCAGCAATTGAATGAAGTGTCTTGTAGGTTTCATCGTCTAAGACGCTTAGCATGAGTAAGATGGCGTCGGCACCAAAGTAACGCGCAACACGAACCTGATGTGGATCGATAAAGAAATCTTTACAAAGCACGGGTTGCGGAGCGTTATTCCTAACTAGGGGCAGGAAGTCAAAGCGGCCTTGAAAAAAGTGTTCATCCGTCAAAACCGAGATACAAGAGGCGTATTTTGCATAGGTTTGTGCAATTTCGACAGGATCGAAGTCGGCCCGGATCAGCCCTTTTGAAGGTGATGCCTTTTTGCATTCAAAGATGAACGAAGGCGTATTTGTACGGAGTGCGTGATCAAAATCCCGATCGCTTTTGCCCAATTCATGTTGAATATCGCTTTCAGGGAAGCGTTGATAGAGTGCTTCGACGTCCAAGCGTTTTTGTTCAATAATTCGTTCCAATACATTAGCCACGGACCACCTCAATAATGCGTGCTAAAGTTTGCATTCCATAGTTGGAGTCTAAAATTTCCTGACAAGTGCGATAACCTTCTTTTAAGGTATCTGCTTTGCCTGCGAGATAAAGAAGTGCTGCAACATTCACTGCGATTGCATCCCTTTGTGCTGGTGTGCCACGACCTTCTAACAAATCACGGGTGATCTGTGCATTTTGTTCAGGTTCTCCACCTTCTAATGCCGATAATGGGTGTTGCTGAGCACCAAAATCTTCAGGACGAAGCGTTTTTTCCAAGAGTGTATCACCATTGATTTCTACGACTGTCGTTTCACCATGCAATGCGATTTCATCAGTCCCAGACCCATGCACAACCATGGCGCGTTCCACTCCTAAATATTGGAGTGTTTTGGCGATGGGCAAGCATAGGGATGGATCGTACACGCCAAGGAGTTGATAGCTAGGCTTTGCTGGGTTCAGCAATGGGCCAAGGATATTAAAAATCGTTCTTGTTTTCAGGGCATTTCTAACAGGAACAGCATGCCGAACTCCACTGTGATATTGTGGTGCGAACAAGAAGGCCATTCCTGTCTCACGTAGAGATTCTGCTGCTTTATCTGGCGAAATATCGAGTGTGATCCCTAATGTTTCCATCAGATCAGCAGAGCCTGATTTTGAAGAAATACTGCGGTTGCCATGCTTTGCTATTTTAAGTCCTGCCGCTGCGGCAACGATTGCGACTGTTGAGGAGACGTTGAATGTGTTTGTTCCATCTCCGCCTGTTCCACAACTATCGCCAACTGGGAAGTCTAGCTCAGGGAAAGGTGTCGCATGCTGGCGAAACGCAAATGCAGCGCCTGCAATTTCTTCTGGTGTTTCGCCTTTGATTTTAAGCGCAGTTAAGGCTGAAGATAAAATAAGTGGATCGATGTTGCCTGACGCGACTTGGGAGAAAAAACCCTGGCTTTCCACCGTTGAAAGGGAAGTTCCAGCGTAGAGTTTATCAAGTATTGATTGTGGATTAGACATGGTCATCAGCTCCAAGTAAGTGGGTCAATGTTTGCTTGAGCAAGCGTGCTCCATGGGTTGTGAGTATGGATTCTGGGTGAAATTGAAAGCCAATGACAGGATCTGAGTGATGAGTGACTGCCATTGGAATATCCCCCACTGTTGCGATAATGTTTAAGCATTCAGGGACTTGGGTCGCAACTAATGAGTGGTACCTTGCGATCGAAGCCTGTTGCGGTAACCCTTCAAAAATCGGGTGTTCATTCATAGATAAGGAGGAAGTTTTTCCATGAATAGTTTCACCAGCATGCCCGACAATTCCTCCATAATGTTCAACAATCGCTTGATGTCCCAGGCAGATACCAAGAATTGGGAGTTGTCCTGCATATGTCTTCAACAGAACAGGCATATTGCCAGCTTCACTTGGTTTTCCAGGGCCTGGTGATAAAAGCAAAATTACATTGCCTGCGCCAATTTTTTCGATATGTGCCGCGATTGTTTCTACAGGAACATCATTACGAAAAATCGTGAGAGGATATCCCATACTACGGATTTCATCGACCAAGTTATAGGTGAAAGAGTCATAATTGTCGATCATGATAAGATGTGTCATCGATTACTCCTTACCTGTTTGTGCGTCAGCCATCGCTGCATGGACTGCATTGATCACTGCTTGTGCTTTATTGCGGCTCTCATCGGCTTCTGCTTGTGGATCAGAGTCAAATACAACACCAGCGCCTGCTTGAATGTATGCGGTTTTATTTCTCACAAATGCGCTGCGTATCACGATACAACTATCCATATCACCATTTCCATTTAAGTAGCCAACGGCACCGCCGTAACTGCCACGACGAGTTTTCTCTACTTGACGGATCAGTTGTGCAGCGCTGATTTTTGGTGCGCCAACAAGTGTCCCCATATTCATGCACGCTTGGTAAGCATGCAGCGCATCTAAGTCCTTGCGCAGTGTGCCTTTCACTCTTGATATCAGATGCATGACGTGGGAATAACGGTCAACTTTCATTAAAACGGGCACATGTCGAGAGCCTGGTTCAGAGATTCTGGCGATGTCATTTCTGGCCAGATCAACAAGCATCAGGTGCTCTGATTTTTCTTTGGTATCCTCTCTGAGTTCAAGTTCAATTCTGCTATCAATATCAGGCGTTTCACCTCGCTTACGTGTTCCTGCAATTGGGTAGACTTCTACATCACGTGTATTTGATTCAAACTTCAATGCAGACTCAGGGGAGGCTCCAAATAATTCAAAGTCCTTATCCTTCATAAAGAACATATATGGACTTGGGTTAATGGACTTTAAGTGGCTATAGGCTTTGAGCGCATCGTGACAGGGAAGTAAAAAACTACGCGAAGGCACAACCTGAAAAATATCTCCATCAACAATGTGTTTCTTGAGAGACTCAACCTGTTGGCAGAATGCTTCGTCACTGACACTCACTTGAGGCTTTGCAGGTGTTGAATTTTCTGTCGATTGAGGTTGTGATGGTTGAGCGGTGAATGCGTTAATTTGTTTTTGTAGCTCTTCTAGGCGCCGACCAACCGCAAAACAATTCGCGAAGGCATCTTTGCCGTTGAAAATATTGCCAGTCAATGTTGCGCTGCGATCTGTATGATCAACGACTAGCAGTGTTTCAGCAACGTAAAATACATAATCTGGACAAGTATTGTCCCCCATAGGAACATCTGGCAGATTCTCAAAATTTGCTAGCATGTCATAGGCAAAGACTCCGCCAATAAATAATGAAAAAGGATTCTCTTGTGGAGACTGGATGCTGTGGATTAGATCGCGAAGAACCGTGAATGCATTATCAGCTTTTAGTCTTGAATCTTCATCTGTAACCTGATCAGAAGCAGTAAAAGTGACAGAGCACAGCCTTTGATGAGGAAAGTGAATATTGGCCTTCGGCTGAAGCTGCTCTATGAGATAGCGAAGCAGTGTTTCGCCATTTTCAGAGTGTGCTTCGATTTGAACGGTGTTTCCCAAGCATTCCATTCGAAGTGCTGCATCGATGAGCAGCATGCTTTTTAAATCGCACTTACTGTCTATCTCTGAAGATTCAAGTAGCAGATGATGCGACCCAGTGCAGACCTGACGAAAGACATCGACTAGGTTTTCTGGGTATTTTGTGGCAAGTGAGATGCTGCTCACTTCACCGGGAGTTGTATCAATGTGACTGAAAATCATATCCTTCAAGCCTTTTACAAACCATTTTTTGAATCATTGAATAATGATGCCATAGCTGGGTTTTGCCCCTTTTTTAGTAACGTACTTGATGTGCCAGGTTGCATAAAAATCAATAAAGTACCTATTTTGGTGAATTTCGGGTATAAAAAAAGCCCGACTCAAAGAGTACGGGCTTTTAAAAATTTTGTACGCAAAAGCCCGTTACGAGACGGACCACCACCAACGCATTGCTACAACAGTGAACTGCTGTGTTTGTGAGATTTTGAACAATTGCGTTGGAGTCATAAATTATATTCTTAATACTATAATTGAGCCTACACTAGAACAGAAAGCATAGTCCGTTGTCAAGTCCTTTGTTCTGTAGATTCTTCAGAGGTTGACTCTGGATCGGGCTCTTCCGCGAGTTTTTCCCACGCTTTGGTTTTAAAGCTTAACAACAATATAACCAGCGCAATGCCAATACTAAATACGGTGATTTGTCCAAATAAATTGGGCATCTCTTCGACATTTTCTGGGTCGAAGTTGCCTGCCAATAAACCTGCAATGATGCTGCCAATTGAGTAAGTCAGGACAAATACCCCCATCATTTGTCCATTAAAACGCTTGGGTGACAAGCGACTGACAGCACTGAGGGCAACAGGACTGAGGCACAACTCTCCAACGGTGTGCAGAAAATAAGTTGTCACGAGCCAATACGGCGCAACTTTTAAACCAGAAGCTGCGAATTGTGCTGCGAAGAACATCACAATAAAGCCACTGGCCATGATGATCAGACCAATGGCACACTTCATGCCATAAGTCGGGTTCCACATGCTCTTACCAAGGTTGATCCACATCGCCGCAAAAAAAGGAGACAGAATGATGATGAATAATGAATTGGTAAATTGAAACCATGCTGTTGGAATCGAAAATTCGTTAATCATCCTATCGGTATAATCCCTGGCAAATAAATTGAGCGAAGAGCCTGCTTGTTCAAATCCGGACCAGAAACAAGCAGATGCAATGCACACTAAAAAAAGAGCGCCTAGACGTTTTTTTTCGTTAGAGGTCAGCTCACCAAGGAAGTAAACAGAGGCATAGTAAAGGCAGAAAATTATAGTGAATGCGATCGCTGTATATTCGGCTATAGCGATTGGGTTGATCTGCAACACGCCTATATAAATCATCGCTGTGACGAAAGTCAGAAGTCCTAAGAATGCGAATACACCCACCCAAGTCAATTTGGCCGCTTTGGGGCTTAACTTGGACTCAGGTTCGCTTCCGACGTTGTTCAGTTTTGCCAGTGTCATACGATATTGGGCAAGTCCAAATCCCATACCGATCGCTGCTGCCCCGAAAGCATAGTGCCAGCCAACATGTTCGGCCAAATAACCACAAACAAGGTAGCCAACAAAAGCACCAATATTAATTCCCATATAATACAGTGCATAGCCTCCATCAATGCGCTCATCGCCAGGCTTGTATAGTTGCCCGACCATGGCGCCGATATTGGGTTTCAGTAAACCTGTGCCGAGGATCACAAGGATCAAACCAATAAAGAAAGTTTTATCATTGGGAATTGCAAGTACGATATGACCAGACATGATGATGATACCGCCATACCAAACGGCACGTTGACCCCCAATGAGTCTGTCAGAGAGCCAGCCACCTGGTAATGCCATAAAATAAACGGAACCTGTGTACAATCCGTAAATGGCTGTCGCGATGGCAACGGTCATGCCAAGCCCACCATCTTGCAATGATTCAGTCATAAAGAGGACGAGCAATGCACGCATCCCGTAGTAGCTCATTCTTTCCCACATTTCGGTAAAAAATAATGTGGTCAGCCCTGCGGGGTGCCCATAAAAAGATTTATCTTGTTCTTCTGTAATATCAGTCACTGTGATCTTCATCCATAAAATTTAAAGGTAAGGGTCTGTTAATCTTTCATTAATGTCGCTGCTGGCGGCTATTTTTTCGCGATATAAGGCTGGATGGAGCGTAGAGTAGTCACTCTACATGAGCGACTGACAACGCAATAGCGCGTAAAAATAGCCCCAGCCCGAAGGGTTACGGCTGAAAAAGCCTCACTCTTTGTTGCTCGTCGTTCATTTGGAATGACCAAACTTCTCTCCTCGCGCCGTAATTGATGCTTTTTCAGCGGTAACAGCGTGCATTTCTGAAAGATTAACAGACCCTAATAAACAATAGCTTATTTCACGAGGAGTAGGAGGATCGTCATAATGAGAGAAATAAGCGCCTATGGGTAGGCGCTGAAAAGAAGGAATCAAGTTGATTTATTGTTTAACGCCATTCAATACAAGCGTCATTTTTGTTCCATTGCTGGTGTAGCCGACAGCGGTTGATGTGAACGAAGAATAATCATCGCTAAAGTCAATCTCAACTGTATAGTTTTTTGCATCTAAATCAGCATTCATGATGACACGACAAGCAAGACCAGAGCATCCTTGGAAGTCTGTATTGACATAAATAGCTGGGTCACCATCACCAGAAGTGAGTGTTGCCTTGCCCATTGCATCTAAAGTGCCTGTTGCTGATTGATTGAAAGAAACGCCTGTCGCAACTGCATGCCAAGTAGTGAGACCAAGAAAGTTCACAGATGCGTTAAAGTCACCCAATACAATATCATCTTCACCACCCATTGTAATTGCGCCGGTACTTGTGTTGATATCAATTTCAATGGTGCCTGACTCAACGCCTGAAGGGTTTGGATTGACATTGATTGTTTTATTGATAGTAGAGCTGTAAATATCTGTTAATCCGCTATCGGCCGAGATTTTATAAGTATCCGCAGAAGCGAGGGGGGATAGAATCAATGAAGCCAGTGCAGTAACACCAATCGTTTTGAGTGTAGCGCTCATTTGTTTTTCCTTTGTCATCTTAGGATAAATGGTTAGAACATAAAACGATGTGTCAACGAGAAGTTCAAACACACGTTTTAAATCGAATGTATTTTCAACGATTTATAAAGAGATTTCACCGACCTTTCGTATTGATTATATTCATATTTTTTACTGTTTTATCTATTTCAGAATGATAACGTTTATCTGACAGAATAATGAAAGGTCATTGTTTTGAATGAGCGATAAAAGGATGGGTTATTCGTTATTACCCCTTATTTTTACGATACAATCGCGCAATATTGTGAATTTTTGTGTGGATGAGTACACAAGAGGGCTAGGAAAAAAGATAAATTCAGTATCCTACTTTTGACTTCATCCTTATTCGCAGATAATTGTATGCATAGTACAAAAAGGTGCTTAGAAAAATGTTGATTATGTTACCGGGGATGGATGGTACAGGTGAGCTGTTTGCGCCATTTTTGAAAGAATTGCCTGCAAATATCCCTTTTCAGGTGATCCCACTTCACGCGCAATTGAATTATCTGCAACAAGTCGTTCATATAGCAGATGAAATTGGTGAGAAAGAAGTAATACTATTGGTAGAATCTTATTCTGGAATGCTTGGTTACCTGCTATGTCAAAATGGAGCATTGAAAATTAAGCATGTGATTTTTGTGGCTAGTTTTTTACGATGTTCTTCACAGTTAGCAAGGTTAGCGAATTATCTCCCTTTAGGTTTAGTAAAAAAGCGACTTCTTCCTGATAGGTTTATTGGGCCATTGCTATTTCATCATTGGACACCTGAACTTGTTTCATTATTATATCGAGCCTTAGGTATGGTCGAGGTGAGTACAATAAATATCAGGCTGAATGAGGTTGCTCAACTTTCCCCACCGACATTAAAGGTAAGTATTCCATGTACAGTAATGAGTGCGAAACATGATTGTCTTGTACATGCTCCAATATCGGACTTTGAATCGGTGTTTTCTATCGTCCACCATGAGAGCATTGATGGTGGTCACTTTCTGCTTCAATCGAATCCCAAACAATGTTGGGAAGTAATTTACCAAGTGATTGAAACTCATTTGTGAGAGTCGAATAAAAAAGCCACTCATTGATACAAATGGCTTTTGTTGAAACCGATTGCGTTGGAGGTGTCCTTATTTAATAAACGATCACTTTGAACTCTCTGACAGAAGACCAAGCTGTTACACGTTCACTCATCCAGCGTGTTGGTGCACGGCGTTTAATGGTTTGAATACCTGTCGGTAGATTTTTCGCATAATTGTGCCACTTAGAGCCGCTATTGACTCGTGCGAGCCGAATTTGGAAAGTCCAATACGGGCTGATCCCTTGGCTAAACCGTGCATCAAATTTTGGCATTGTGGCAGCGAGTACTTCGCCAAAGCCGGCTTCGACTTTTGCACCTGGGTGTTGTCTTGTGTAAATCACATCGCCATCGACTTTTGATTCTTGCTGTATCTGATTGCTATAAAGGTAATTTGCCATATTTGGACTACTGGCAAGAACATCATGGAATGCGGGATTTGAACTCTCTGTACTGTATTCTGGTGAAAGCTTAACATCAGACGCTGTCATTATGAGGCTCTCTGCTGGGATTAAACAATCTTTTTGTTCATTCAATTGAATGTGGAACACGGATCCGTATTGCTCCAAAATTTTACCTTGCTCACCTTGTTTTGCTTCACAAGCGCATGATTCATAGGTGCAATCAACGGCAAGTTGTACACCAGATTCATTTGCTGCAACATTGAATGCTGTGATGGTTAGTCCAGCAAGAAGTGATATTGATAATTTTTTCATTTTGCTTCCTCAATTCGAGTATGTCAGAGGTTGGGGGGAACAATGATGTGGGAGATCAAAAAAGCTCACCATATGTACCTAAAATAAATACTAACGAGAGCGACGATTCCTGTGAAGGGCGAATGACAGTTTTGAATTCAAAAAAAGAAATAAAGCTGATTTAACTCAGAAGGTTAATTGTTTTTTATGGCTTAAGTTTGATAAGGTGTTTCACTGATTTACATCGGATGTCTGACTTTGTTACAGTCCTTGAGAGGTGATTTTGTTTTTCATTTTAACGTTTTCACAAACAATGACTTTTTGCTTGAATACGATCACAATACCATACAAATAAGACGCAGATTATTTATTCATAACGATGTTTTTTCAAAAACCAATTCAACTCAAAGCACGGGCTCGTGGTTTTCACTTGATCACGGATGAGGTGATCGCGGCCGTTCCTGAGCTAAAAGAGTTTTCTATTGGACTGGCACATATCTTTATTCAACATACATCCGCATCATTGACGATTAATGAGAATGCAGATCCCACCGTGCGTGCTGATATGGAATCACATATGACACGCTCTGTGCCAGAAGATATTTTCCTGTATACCCATGACTATGAGGGCGAAGATGATATGCCTGCCCATATCAAAGCCAGTTTACTTGGGAATAGCGTGACGGTTCCAGTGACTCAGGGACGATTGAACTTGGGGACGTGGCAAGGCATTTATTTGGGAGAACATCGAAATCATGGTGGGCCAAGAAGGATTGTGGTGACGATCCAGGGTGAAGGTTATTATACGACACCAGAACATCAATAAACACAGTTGAGATTTAACCCACAAAAACAGCTGATGCATTCTTTCACAGTATCTCGTGTTCATGCTCTATTCAGCACTTTATCAATACAATTCCTTCTTTTTTGGAAAACTCATGAAACATTGGTCCAAAGTTGAATACCTGCACGAGACAGTGAAGAATCCCAATATTCATATCAAAGGCACTCGAAGTTATTACAGCGATGCGTGGACAGGGAGCTTTGAAGAAAGTGTTGTCCGTTATCTGTATGGTGATGAATTTAGCTCCCAAAACTGGGATCCACAGTGGGAAATTGATCAGCTCTACATTGGAAACTTTGTCTGCATTGCCGCGGAAGCTGTCATTTTAATGGGTGGAAATCATACCCACCGGCTGGACTGGTTCTCATGCTATCCATTCTTAGAGACTTTAGTGGCATCATATGAAGGAAAAGGGGATACCGTCATTGACGATGGAGCCTGGATAGGTATGCGGGCGATGATCATGCCAGGTGTTCGTATCAGAGAAGGTGCTGTGATTGCTGCAAACTCTGTTGTTGCGAATGATGTACCACCCTATTCAATCGTTGGCGGTAATCCAGCAAAACTGATTCAGTATCGCTTTGAGCCAGAAATCATCGAGCGCCTGCTGAAGTTAAAGCTTTACGAGATGTCCGAAGATAAATTCTCAGCTTTACAGCATCTCATCACAGCGAGTGATGTTGAAGCTTTGGAATCAGCTTATCATGCGTATGATCAAGAGCGTTGATCTTTTGGAATATATCCCGGGATTTTGTTCAGGTCAATTTCGTCCATTTGTTCTTCTTTTAAGTGTGCATTGGCGTACTGGAGGTAAACCTCTTGGTCGATAAATATATCGAATAGATCTGGATCTATATGATCACCCTGTTTCATTTTACCCATGATAAACAAGCATTCAGATACTGGTTTGGCAGGCTTGTAGGGTCGGTCAGCAGCGGTCAGCGCTTCAAAAATATCTGCGATTGCCATCATTCGCGCAGGGACAGACATTTCATCTCGTTTAAGTCCTTTAGGGTAACCCGTGCCGTCCATTTTTTCATGGTGACCCCCTGCATATTCAGGCACATTGCGGAGGTGCTTCGGGAAGGGAAGAGATTCGAGCATTTCAATGGTGATATCCATGTGATGATTAATGATGGTTCGCTCTTCCGGGGTGAGTGTGCCTCTGGCGATTTTGAGATTATAGATCTCTTCATCGGTTAACAGCGGTTGTTCCTGATAATCAATCGAGATCTTATTCCGCTTCGCAATATCATACACCCGCTGTTGATCTTCTTCCGTCATAAACTCACCACCAATATTGGCTTTACGCAGAAAATCCCGGTCATCTTCCAGTTGTGCATGTGCTTTATCAAATTCAGCTTTAATGGCAGAAAAGTCAGAGCTGCCTTGGGATAACAGCTCCAGCGCATCTTCTTTGTATTTTAACTCCAGATCTCTGAGCGCAATTTCTATTTTGGCATCAACCAGTTCAATGCGATCAAATACAGTACTTAGCTTCGCTGCCTTATCCATAACATATTCTGGGATGGCAATTTTGCCACAGTCATGCATCCATCCGGCAGTGCTCAGTTCGTAGCGATCTTTTTCTGTCATTCGAAACTCAGCCATCGGACCATCTTCGGTGTTGTGCACAGCTTCGGCAATCATCATGGTCAATACAGGGACGCGTCGGCAGTGCCCCCCCGTATATGGGGACTTTTCGTCGATGGCTTTAGCGATCATTTTTGTGAATGATTCGAATAGTTCTGCCATGCCTTCAATGAGCTGTCTATTGGTGAGTGCAACGGCAGCAAGTGAGGCCAGTGAACGGATCAGCTCAACGATATCGGCATGAAAAGGCACAATTTCATGATTACGCTGAGAGTTGATGAGCTGGATCACGGAGATGATTTCATCTTCGTGATTCTTGAGGGGAATCGTGAGAACAGATTGTGTATGATAGCCCGTCTTTTTGTCCATTTCTCGAGCAGCGCTTAAGTTATAGATTGTGCAGGCATACACATCAGGAATATTGATGATCTGGTCGGTGGCAACTGCATAAGCAACAAGTGCATTCGCATTCGGTTCGTTATCCACATAGAGTGGGATTTCTGGGAAAGGTATTTCTTTCCCAGTTGATCCCCCCATATGCATCCCTAAAGTATCATTGAGCAGTGTTTCGAATTTTAAGGTTTTTTGTGGAGTGACCGAATAAATCGTTCCGCCATCCGCATTACAAATGTTCTTCGCACCCAGCAAAATATGTTCGAGTAACAGCGTTGTATCTGACTCACTGGAAAGCTCAATACCGAGTTTGATGAGATACTCAAGCGCATCTTTTTCAGAATAACCATTCGCCACGATAAGAAGTCCTACTTGCTCGTATGCGTAAATGAGCCATCCCAATCTGCTGGGAGCTGCTGACTTTTCAACGCATCAATACGTTCGATATACATTGAGTATAACTGGGTGTTTTTACTTCGCTTGTGGAGATCGTTGAAAATGAATAATGCCTTTTCCCAATTTTGCTCTAAATAGGCATTGAACCCTTGTTCATGAAGGGTTACTTCTTCTTTATCTGGGGATTCTTCACTTTCAGTATCGATGGGTTCGTAAATAGTTACCGCTTCGTCCTTTCCTTTGACCTTCACTTTATCGACCGTTTTACATAGAATTTTGGGGCATAACGCTTTGGTTGATTCGCTTATCAAAATCTCGACACCATAAAATTTTGTAAGTCCTTCCAAACGTGAGCCTAAATTCACTGCATCCCCGAGGACGGTATAAGCTCTGCGGTATTCGGATCCCATGTCACCGACATTCATAAAACCGGTGTTAATGCCGATGCCAACATAAACCTGGGGCAAATGGTCTTTCCAGAATTCATCTCGAAGGAGCGCAGTTTGCCGTTGCATCTCAAAGGCTGCAATGACACAGTTTTCGGCATGCTTTGGATCGGTGAGCGGGGCATTCCAAAATGCCATGACCATGTCACCCACGTATTTATCAATGGTGCCTTGATTTTCAAAAATGATCTTTGTGATGGGTGAAAAGTAACGGTTGAGCATATTTTTGAGTTCATTTGCACTGAGTTTTTCCGAAATCGACGTAAAGCTGCGAATATCAGAAAATAGGACAGTCATTTCTCTCCGTTCACCTTCCAGCGTTGCCATCTCTGGGTGTTCCAGCATTTCATCGATATGGGCAGGTGGCACGTATTGGTCGAATATTCCTTTGATTTGTCGGCGAGATGATGCTTCCATCAAAAAGCCACGCAGGAAGTAAAATAAAGTGCCAAAAACCAATAGATATAAAGAGGATGCTAAGGGCAGATCGAGATGAGCCTTTTGCCATAAGTACAAGTTACTACCAATGAGCCCCATTAAGATAAATAGCGAACAGGCGAGCATCACCAATGGCCCTAACATTGGATAAATAAATGCCATGAGGAGGCCGATGATCAGTAAAATCAGCAGGGTTGCACCTTGCCACCAGTCGGGTCGGGCAATCATATTTTCTGGGTGAATGAGTGCATTGAGTAAATTCGCGTGAACTTCAACACCAGGATAGAGGACACCGACTGGCGTCGTTCTTAAATCACTTAGCCCAACAGCAGAGGTTCCGACAATCGCTAGGCTTTCGCTGAGAATATCCGGATCAACAGTTCCTTTTAAGACATCTGTGGCTGATATATATGGAAAGCTCCGTTGTGGTCCGACATAGGGGATCAATACTTGTCCTCGTGCGTCTGTCGAAATGTCTAACTCTCCAAGCTTTAATCCAGAGATCACGGGCTGTTCTCCATGTTCATTGGTCAAGATGATGGTTTCATCTAGCAACATATACAGTCTGGCCATTTCGACTGAAAGGCTGGGGTAAAACTTGCCCCCATGCTCAATGAGGAGTGCACCTTTGCGAATAAAGCCATCGGGATCATTAATCGCATTGATAAACCCAAAACCAGCAGAGACATCATTCAATGCAGGTAGGCTGGTGGTAAATCCGGTGTAGGTTAAATGCTTGATACTTGATGCGTGCTCTGGCGTTTGAAAAACCAAGCTGGTGTTTTGCGGGAGTTGATTAATCCGAACCATTTCATCCTGTTGAAAAATAGTTCCCAGGATAACCTCATGCTCGGTCATCGCTTCTGTCATTGCTAAATCCGCATCTAATACGGGTCGCAAAGGTAATAAATTTTCTGGGATCTGCTGTGACTTTTCTTGAAGTACCGTATTGATTTCATCAAGCGGGTGCCGCTCGGATTCGGAAAATAACACATCGAATGCAGTCATGATCACCCCAGCTTCTGAAAGCTGGTTGATTAACTGAGCAACTTTACGGCGGCTCCAAGGAAATCGGCCTTCTTCTTTAATGCTTTTTTCATCAATATCAATGATCACAATCGAAACATTGTCATAAAGTTTTGCTGGAATGAGATGGCGCATTTTGTTGTCATAAATGATCCCGTCAAACCGAGCCAGCAAACGCTGAGTGATTTCCAAAGGGCTAAACTGAAGCAGAACCATCAAAAGCATGATGCCAATGCCTGAAAGGATTGCCCAGGTATGGTGTCGAAAGTAGAGGACTAAGGCTGGCTCAGACACATGCCTTCCCGAGCAGCAATGATCCGAAAGTCATAGGTTCGTTTACGTAAATTTCTGACTAGTTCATCGACTTGCTCATCGCTACGTGCAGGGTCGTGGCTGAATAAAATCAAAGTACCGACTCTTGCTTCTTTCGCAAGTTGCACTACGTCTTCAATCAAAGAATGTCCCCAGCCATGTTTATGGGGCATTTCATCTTGAGTGTATTGAGCGTCATGGATCATGATGTCCACACCTTGAAGGAAATCAACCCATTCTTCCCAGGTTGTGGCTTTTTCGTAGGGGGGATCCAACTCGTTATCAACAATATAACCAATTGAGCCTTCTTTATTCTCAATACGGTAGGCATAGCCGCCATTAGGATGGTTTAATCGCTTTGTTGCGATAGAAAAGTTGCATAACTTCATGGTTGGCTCATGATCGACCAATCCATGGATTTTCACATTCGCGTGTAATTCATCATGCGGAACAGGAAAGAATGGATGCTCCATTTGTTTAAGGATTGCCTCGTAAAGAGGCGGATCGGTTGGTGGAACGTATATATGAATATTCCGGTTGAATTGGTAAATCGGTGCGAAAAATGGAAAGCCCTGAATATGATCCCAATGATTATGGGTCAACAGGATATAAATATCTTTTTCTTCTTTAATCAAGCGTTGACCAAGCCCTACAATACCTGTGCCAGAGTCAAGCACCAAAGTATCACCTTTACTTGACTCGATATAGGTGCAAGGTGTGTTGCCACCGTATTTCACCGTTTGCTGCCCCGGCGTAGGGGCAGATCCTCGGACACCGTAAAATTCAACAATCATAATTCATTCTAATCATTTGAGATTTGTTGTTCCTTAAAGTCTGTCCAGAAAAGCGCAAAATCTTTATCTGTTCGACCCGCAGCATTCGAAGTATCAGCACTAACACCAAAGACGATCTGTTTGTTGGGCGGGGTTTCACTAAAGGTAAATCCACCCAAACTAATGGCTTGTGTCGGCCACGACTCACGGGTGACGAGGTCGACCCTTTGTATGCCTGTGTTATTCAGCTGTGTATCTAAGTCACCATTGTTTGTGCCGGTTGTATGAATATGGGTGAAATAAATGACTTGTGCGCTTGAAGCGTTATGTGTATTACCAGCGATAATCAGACCACCATTGGCTTCGACAATCATTTTTTTCACAGTTAACGGATTTGTATTGGATGCACTGACATCATAGCTGTTCGCGCCATCACTACTAAAACTATTATTCTTTGTGCCGTTTAAGTTATAGGAAACGACCATCATTCTGTTAGTTGATCCTGTATCTTCAGTTCCATCTCCTGCGGCATAGATAATATTGTTAGAATCAAGCCCAACTTGCGTAAATCGATCAACAGTCAGCCCTGTTGGTGTGGATGTATCAAAACCAGTACTATTAAATGATGTATCTAATGCGCCGGAGCTGGTTAACATCATGACGATTGGTAATTCATTATTCGCCTGGCCAACAAAAACATATTTGTCTTCAGATGAAGTCGTTGCTGCATGATAGATTTGCTGCTCATCCAAGCCGGATAGCGATTGAAAATAATATCCAGTTGTATTGAAACTGGTATCAAAGGTCCCTGAGCTATTGAGCCTAACAATCATTGGGTTGTTATACGTACTGCTTTTACCAAAGCCTGAAAGGAGTAATTTCCCACCCGACAATTCTTTTACAGCACGAAATTCTGATGTCATTGAGACAATCGTTGATTCTGTAAACACGCCAGAGGATGCAAAAGTTCCATCAAAAGTGCCAGTGTCTAAAAGTTTGATGATCGTTGCTCGGTTCGTGGCTGTTTTTCCAAATAAGAGCAACTTTCCATCGCTCATTTCGGTCACCCCATGAACCGTGCCATAACTTGCATAAAGAAACGTTACGCGGCCGTTTTGTCCAAAGGTTTCATCAATCCCACCATTTGCAAGATACCGTGCAACGATGATCTGGCTATCGGAGCTTTTATTTACATTACCAACGACAATAAATTTTCCGGCATGAGTCCCATTTTTTAACTCAATCAGGTCTTCAATCACATCGTCACCAAAGCCAATGTTGGTTGTGTTAATGCCATCCGTACTCAGGCTTGTATCTTGAACGCCTGTATTGGATAAACGTGCAATAAATAATTCTTCACGACTGGCTTCTGCGACGCGTAAAGTATCCCCAACGATGACATATTTATTGTCAGATTGGACGATGACATGATGTGGATGAGAACCAGTATCTGTATGGGTCATATTAAATTGCCCACTGGTTCCAAAAGAGGTATCTAATGTTCCTGAAGAAACATTGTACTTTCGCATATAGGTCTGAACATTCGATGCGGTGTCAAAGTATGCGCCAGTGACAAGCAGACTCGTCCCGTCAAATGCAAGATCCAATACATCAGAATTGTTACTGGAGCCATTCACACCATCGGCATCTATCTGTAAAGTCCCGGAACTGGCAAATGATGTGTCTGTGACACCTGCATTTGTGACTGCGTGTAAGAATCCATCAAAGCCTCCCGCAAACGTTGCGCCACCACCGACAAAGAGTCTATCAGACGAGTCAAGGATGCCAGCAAGAGGGAAGTCACTATTTGTACTTGTACTTACTTTATGGGTAAATTTACCACTTGCACCATAACCAGTATCGAGATTAAAACTCACATTTACCTTCGCGACTCCGATTTCATTTCCACCACTATTGGAGGCTTGACCGACAAGAATGAAGTTTTGGCTCGAGTCGATGAGAAGCTCTGATGCAACATCACTCAGACCAAAAAAGTCCACTGTGATTGAATTGGATAGGCTCGGAGAAGATCCACTAATATCATATTTAAACAATGCGAAATCGTCTTGGGTACTTACCTCTTGCAGACCAAAAATGATCAAGTTACCACTACTATCTTTGAGGGCGCGATGTGCCGAGGTGTGTGACCCAAAACTAGATTCCCAGTAGCCGTCAGAATCAAAGCTTGTATCTAATGCACCGGAAGCTGTCGTTCTGAGAATAATCAACTGATTTGTTGCTGTATAGGAGGTCCCAATGAGCCAAGTACTACCGTCATTTTCAACAATCATATCCCTTAATTGAAAACTGGGTGTGATCCCATTGAAGAGTTGTATCCCATCAAACCCAAATGTTCGGTCAAGTGTCCCGTCCGCATTAAAACGGACCAGAGCGCCTTTTGCGACAACAGAGACTAAATCCAAAGTATCCGCCATCATGAGATATTTACCACTGGAGAGTTGGAATACTTTGTTCGTGATATCTTGTTGATTATCTGCATGTAGTTCTACGATTGTTCTTTTTGCTGCATCGCTCACAAAGCTTCCTGGCTCCTCAATATTTGTAATATTGATCGTGAAAGTGCCGGAACTTGAGGTAGTACCATCGGATACTGAAACTGTGATCACATATTGTGTTGTGGTTTCGTAGTCGAGGTTTGTAGTATTGGATACCAAAAAACCGCCACTTGAATTCACAGAGAAGATACCGTCGTTGTTTCCAGCCGTAATCGAGTAGGTAAAAGACGTATTATCGACATCTGTGACACCAACAGTGTCAATTTGGACACCTGCACCGGTATTTTCTGCAATACTGATTGTTCTGTCTGCAACAACAGGGGGATCATTCACAGCCGTGATGTTCATCGTTACCGTCGCTGTATCTGTTCCACCATTATTATCCGTAATCCCGTAGCTAAATGAGTCGACTCCGGCGAAGTTAGCATTTGGGATATAGGTAAAGGTACCATCTGCGTTGATCGTCAAAGCACCATTACTTGGTGAACTTGTTGGGGTCACTAGCACATTGATTGTATTGCCATCGACATCGATATCGTTCGTCAAGAGGTTCTGTCCAGTCAACGATGTATCTTCATTAATCGTAAACGTATCATTCACTGCATCTGGGTTATCATTGACTGGAGTCACAGTCACAGTCACGGTACCACTGGCGGTCTCGACTCCGTCAGTGACTTGATAGCCAAAACTATCTGTCCCATTGAAGTTTTGGTTTGGTATATAGGTGAATATACCATTGGAAGTGAGAGTGACTGTCCCATTACTTGGTAGTGAAGAGGGGGTTGTGATCAAAGATAAAGTATCACCGTCGGAGTCGACATCATTCTGAATAATACTGCTACCATTGAGCGTGGTATCTTCTTGGATCGTGAATGTATCTGGGTTCGCAACTGGCGCGAAGTTAACATCTGTGACCGTAATCGTTGCGGTTGCAGTATCTGCTTGTCCAACAGCATCTGTAATTTGATAGGTGAATGTATCTGTGCCAAAGAAGTTTTGGTTGGGCGTATAGGTGAAGGTACCGTTCGCGTTCAGCGATATCGTGCCATTTGCTGGCCCTGTAATTGGTGTTGTGTTGACCGTTATCGTATCGCCATTTGGATCGGAGTCATTCGCTAAAATATTGCCATTGGTTAATGGCACATTTTCAGGCGTTGTAAAGTTATCATTGACGGCGACAGGAGGCACATTATTGAGGGTCAGTGTCACGGTTACGGGAATTGATTGTGCTGTTCCATCAGAGGCTGCATAAGTGAAATTCGTGCTGTCAGCCTGGTTTTCAATTGGCGTATAAGTAAAGCTGCCATCAGTGTTGAGTGTCAGTGTTCCTTGTCCCGGTGGAGAAATTAAGACCGCTGTGAGGGGATCTTCATCTTCATCACCATCATTGATGAGAACACCATTTGTTGCTGCGATATTCAAAGCCGAATTTGGAATAATCTCATAAGAGTCGGCTGCCGCAACAGGTGCATCGTTCACAGGAACAACCGTGATATTCACCACAGCTTGTGCAATTTGTTTTCCATCTGTCACGATATATGTAAATTGATCTGTTCCGTTGAAGTTTGGATCTGGGGTGTATGTAAAAGAAGAGTCATCAGCAAACGCCAATTCACCATCGGTGGTTGAGTTTTCTGGGTCAAGTAAACTTGCTTCAAGAGGATCGCCATTCGGGTCTGAATCATTTGAGAGTACAGAGTCAAAAATGGAAACTTCTAACTTGCCATCTTCTTCCACGGTGTAACTATCATTCACTGCGATGGGGGGGGAATTACCATCGGTTGAGGGTGGGAAAATGGTCACAGTCGCCTGTGCTGTTAATCCTTCAGGATCTGATATTTCGTAAATAAATTTATCCGACTCTCCAAAATCAGTCGTTGGTGTGACCTCGTAGGAAAAGCTCCCATCTTCATTTATCGTAACTTGACCTTTCCCTGGTGGCTCAATTAGGTTTGGGTTGAGTGTTATCGGTTGGCCTTCAAAGTCTTTATCGTTTGCGAGTAGCCCATTTTCCGCAGGAACGGTGAAAGTATCTTGGAATACATTCAACGTGTAATTGTCATTTTGTGCATCTGGAGGATCATTAATATCGGTGATATTGATTGTGACGTTCCCTTGAATGAGCGCTTGGCTGAAATCATCGGTGATTGCATACACAAATGTATCAACCCCGCTTTCATTCGGATTGACAGTGTAATTAAATGTCCCATCCTGCTGCAGAGTCACGGTGCCTTTTTGAGGTGGTTGAATCGGGACTGTTTGTAATTGGATCAAATCGCCATCAGCATCGGTATCGTTACTTAATAGATTACCTGAGAGTGGTGTTGTTGAATCCTCTATCATCGTAAATGTATCGTCATTTGCAACGGGATCAACATGAGGCTCTTCTGCTACCAGACCAAGTTTGAGTGGTGGGCTAATGCTACTCTCACCAGAAGGAGAGACGGCGGTGACGAATGCAAATAGCACAGCATCTGGTGTTGGAAGATCGAATGAAGCAGTCGTTGCCGGTAAAGCTAAGGTCTTGAAAATATTTGCGTGTGATCCAAGGAAACGTCTTTCTGGGAATTCTGTATCACTGACATAAACATTGTACCGCAATGCACCCGGTATGGGTGACCATGTCAATGACATACTCGTTTCAGTTCTATCTTGAGTGATGTTGCCAAAAGACGCAGGTTGCCAGATGACGTCACCTTTTGCCAATTCAATTTGGTCGCCACTCGGTGTTTGTCCAAAGAGAGATAATGTGATTTGTCCTGGTTGAGCACCTGTCCAACCTGGATTAAAGTTTGAGATCACGGCACGGAAGTCGTTACCACAATCACCTTGGCAAAGTGGTACACTTGCTGGAAATTGATTGACACGAACAAAAACACCGGATAACGACTCAATTGGATCTGCGGCGATGACATCCATGGTCAGATTTTCGTTGAAGCTTGTTCCAAGTGGAAAGGTTAATGAACCTGTCGGTGCTAAGAAACGGGAAGAAACACTGGCGTTCCCTCTCAATGGTTTCCCTTTGACAAGTTGTCCGAGAGGAAATTCACGAAGCATGTCCGGTGTGACTGTCACTTCTTTTTGAACCTTGATTCCGTCATCCGTTTGCGGTTGTGAAACGGCGATTTGCTCTTCACCACCACTTTTACCACATGCAGATAGCATCATCCCTACGATAAGAATGGCAATATATCGACATGGACGGGTTATGTTTGTAAGCTGGTATTTTTCTTGTTGATTTTGAGTCATCGCTTATTCCACCGTAAACGTGCCCCCAGCTGTGACACTTGGGTTATTAATTTCTTGCAGGTTGACAGCACCTTGTAATGTGTTTGGGTTAAAAAACTGGGCATTGATATTTCCGATTGCCTCATTATTTCCATGGGAGGCAAAATTCACGTTCATCTGTAATTCAGTTGAATTTTGTGGCAATGCCCCTGTAAATGCTGCAAACCATTCCCCACCTGCATCATCAAATGAAAGGGAGCCGCTTGTTGTAACCGTTTCGCTACTGAAGTTGACCGTCATATTCACTTGCAGGTTTTCTAACCCGTTTGAAGCGATCACATTTGAGAAAGTAAACTCATCATTTCTTAGGTTGAGCTGTTGAATGAGTTCAGCCTGACTGGGAGGAGCTTCAATGGCGTTAAATTCTTCTCGTGTGAGATCACCCTCTAGATCGCCTCCAATACCAACGGAAATATCTGGGACTTCGGACTCAATGATTGAATCCACAGATGGATCATTGGCAACAGCAATGGTTTCAATGGCGTCAGGCGTAACGGCTGCTGTATCAATTGGGCCAACATCGGCAGGTGCATTTGATGATACGGGGGCTGTTGATTGAGTAGATGTCGTTTGAGTTGGTGTATTTCCCTGGGCAGGTTGATTATTTGATGCGACAGCCGTTTCTGTACTGTCTGCTTGCTCAGCTTCGCCTTCGGAAGATCCCTCAGATGACTCTTGTTGGCCACTGTCTGTACTGGCTTCTTCCTTTTCTCCGCCTTCGTCTGACTCTCCACTATCTTCGTCGGACTCTCCGCTACCTTCATCGGACTCTCCGCTACCTTCATCGGACTCTCCGCTGCCTCCATCGGACTCTCCGCTGCCTTCATCGGACTCTCCACTGTCTTCATCCGACTCTTCTTCGTCACCACCTTCGCTGTCTTCTTCATCTGAAACAGCGGTTCTGCTTTCACCGAAGGTCTCTGGAGGTTCCAATAGTTCTGTGACTTCACCTTCTTCCGATACGATACCAAAACTAAAGTCTTCACCTTCTCCGAAAGAAACGGTATCTACACCTGTTCCAGTATCAACAGTTAAATCGATTGCCCCATCCCAAACTGCCAGAAACATATCTCCGTCGATGATTTCCACTTCGAAATGTGTTCCTCGGACCCCGATCGAACCGACGGGTGTTTTGATGGTATAGTCTCCGCCTTTTTCTTTAATCGCACCAGTGACGGAGCGTAAACCACCTTTAACCAGCTCAATGACAGCTGATGCTTTTTCTGAACTCGGGTCAAATTTATATTCTGCAATCACCACTTTCGAATCTTCACTGAGTGCAAGCAAACCGCCATCGACCATGCGCATTTGTGTCCGGCTTTTTTTCGATGTTTCAATCACATCAGTGCCGTATACAGGAATTCGTCTTTTGAGTTTTCTCGCCTTTTTGGTAATTGTGTCGACAGCATTGACACGCCCTTTTGCCATCAACGTTTTCCCCGCAACGACGGCTGCTTGAGAAGAAAAGGCATAACTCCCTAAGACCGAAATCACCAGCAAGGCTGATGGACGGATGACATGAACAACAGCATACTTTTTGCTTGCAGACATGACTTTCTCCTAAAAGTGATGACGCCAGGTAAGGCCAAATTCAATTTTTTTGTACGAAAACATTTTGATATTGGATGATTTATCCGTATGTTTTGCTTGTAAGATAAGCTGATTGGCAGCATTGGCCGTATATGTGAGGCCAACTCCTGTGGTGCGCAGCTCTTCATCACGAACAATGCCGAATAGATTATGCTTGCCATTGTAATCAGCTTCTTGGAAACTTGTGTTTCCAGTGAGCAACCATTGATTGTTGAGCAGCCAGAAGTAAAAAAGGCCAACCTGCATTGTTTCGCGGCCATTATGCTTACCTTCTTCTAAATCCGTTTCTTCTTCTGTCTGGGAATAATTGATCATAAATCGGTGGTCACCGAGTTTTAATGAGAGTCCAATAGCACCACGAATAATGTCCATATCCAACTGATCGTTTTGTACATTATTCGCATCGGTATAAGAAACTTGTGCATTCCAGCTTAGGTTTTCAGTGAAAGAGCCATTGAGGCTAATCGCGCCTTCCCAGTCATTTCGATACCAGCTTTTTTGGAGTTGCATCGGGCGGTAGGTGATCCCAAAGCTGAAGTTCATGTCAAACATTGTATCGAGATAAGCAACACCAATATCAGCTTGATAACGATTCAGTGTATTCAGATCATCATATCGAACAAATGAGTGACCACTGGAAAATTGAAAACTCTTTAAGTTTGTAATCGGTTTTTGGTAAAGGATACGATAGGTCGTATTAAAAAACGCATCGCGCTCATCTTTTGCGGGATTTGGGATCACACCGATTCTAGGAATACTCACCTCGTTATCTTCTGAACCACTGGTGGCATTGGAATCATTCGTAAAGGCAATCGAAAATGTTTGTCGGGTGATTTCTTTCCTGGCCAGTTCTTTTTTATTGATGAGCTCCAGCATTTTAGATGCTTGGTCTTTCAGGGCCGCCACTGTTTGTTTGTCTTTTAAGAGTGAGCTTACCTGTTCTCTGGCGAGTTGCAGGTTTTCTGATTGGAAATAGGCATGTGCAAGATAGAGCTTTGCGACACCCCATTCTGGTATCTCTGTGACTGCGCGTTCTAAGGCAAAAACGGCACGTTGATTTTTCTGTTGTGAGATATACAGCTGACCCAAAAGAAAGTCGAATTTTGGAGTACCTGCGAAATCATCGTACCAGCGTTCTGCTTCTAACTCTGCATCCGCGAATTGTTTATCACGGATCAAGGATTGAAGCCGATCTAATGGGGCAGCGATGATTGAGTGAGAAAAAATGAGTAAGCTTGAACAGAAGCAATAAAAAATAGAAGAAAGGGTCGTATTCACCGTTTATATTCCCATTATTATTGTTGATTATCGTCAATGGTCAGCGTTAGCCCAACGCTAAGTGTAGACAAAGGTTTTGAAATTGCTGGCTAAAATTGTTTGAGTGAGAAGATATTTTGAGAGAGAAATGGGACTGAATCATCATGTGATGACACTGATTCAGCAATCGTGGATGACGTGTCAGCAACAGAGTCATGCTCGTAAAGTCGTCGTTGGACTAAGCGGTGCTCAAGGTATGGGGAAGACAACACTGAGTCGGCAATTATCAGAAACATTTACAACACGTAATATCCAGTTGGTGAGCTGCTCTTTAGATGACTTTTATTTGAGTAGAAAAGAAAGGGAAGTGCTTGCTCTGCGGATTCATCCATTGCTTCGATACCGAGGTGTACCGGGAACACATCATGTTCAAGACTTACGCCATATCATTCATAATTTTCGTGCTGGGCAACCTTTCGAATTACCTTGTTTTGATAAAAAGTCTGATGAGCCAGACGTGAAAAAAGTTCCTGTGTCAAAAGCAGATATATTACTCATTGAAGGGTGGTGCCTTGGTTTTTCGGTAAATCATCTTGATGCGTTTCCAAATCAAAGCGGGTTATATCAGCATAAACCAGATGAAATGCTGCGGAATGAGAAAGAATGGCGGTTGTTTATTCATCAACATTTAGCTGGTGATTATCAGAAGTTATTTCAGGAAATAGACTTAGGGATATTTTTAAAAGCGCCGAGCTGGGAGATGGTGAAGCAATGGCGTTGGCAACAGGAAGAGCAAACTCGATCTCATTTTTATGAGAATAAAAAAGAATTTGATTTATTTATGCAAACTTTTGAAGGAATGACAAAGCAGAGTTTAGAAGTACCGCCTGAGGGATACCATGTTTTAGAACTTGATGCACATCGTCAACTCTATCGGACCTATGGTTAAACCATAGGTCTCGACAAAAGCTGGAGAGCTTTTTATAGATTGATAATTATCGATTTGTTTTTCGTTTTTATAGGCTCGACTTGACTGAGGTATAAATACGCTCAGCCGCTTGATACCCCATATTGTCCATCCCGGCAAATACCCCTTTTCTCGCAGCAACGTCAGAGAAGCTTGCCTGCATACTGACAAGACTACCTTCAGGATCTTTATCATGGCGGACTGCAAGGGCCATCGCTTGTGCAAGCATGTACTCCAAGGCAGCAATATATTCTACCAGTTCCTCTTTTGAGAGTTCACTCGTCATTTTTTTCTCCTCATGCAATCAGGATGAGCCGTCATAGTTGCCGAAATTATCCCAGAAGGCTATTAGTAGAACGTATGATATTTGTCAAATAAAATGAATAAAAATGATAAAATTTCAGGAGGAAGATATTCCATATGGCGGATTCTTTTTTGGCGTCTATGGTTGTCAAAGGAGGATATATGATGACCAATGAAACAACAGAGCCGCCTCTCATCTGCGATGAAGCATTCGACTTTAAGCCCATTGCGACTTATCAGCCAAAAAATAATGTAATGCTGGCTCGCTTATCACAGCTTGCCTATGCATCAGAGTCAACGATCACAGCGACGATTCAGCAATGGCAGCGTGTGGATCCATCTTTGCAGTTTCAATTGAGAGACTTTCCTGAGTATTCGCTGAAGTATCGTTACCTGATTTTATCCAGCCAGACCTATACCATTTTGGTGTTTCGTGGCACAGATAATCTTATGAACTGGGTCACAGATATTGAAGTCAAGCACGTGCCTTTCGAAGGAAACGAGGCTCAGTTTGGACGAGTCCACGACGGCTTCTATCATTCAGTCCTTTCAATGGCTAGTTCTATTCGACAAGATATGCAGCAGCTTCGGCAACAACAGCCTTTGTATGTGACTGGGCATAGTTTAGGTGCTGCGCAAGCATTGCTGTCGGTCTTGATGATTGACGAGTTAAAAGATTTTACACAAATCATCAATTACGGACAGCCTAGAGTCGGAAACAAGGCTTTTCAGCGTTGGGTTGATCTGGTTATTGCAGGTCGTTACTTTCGTCAGGTCAATGAAGGCGATCCTGTTCCTGAGGTGCCTTCTGTTGACTATGTCCATGTGGGTGAGTTTTATATGCTTTGCAAGGATGAGCAATATCAAAAAATCGTAGGGGTGGAGCAGCCCATCTCAATCCTGAAAGAACTCAAAGATTTATCAGACGACGATATCCATGATCACGCAATTGCTAAGTATTTGCAAAATAGTTTGCATAATCTTGACTGGCCCTTTACTCCTCATAAAACTGAAAAAACATGATATATTTCCCAAATTTAAGAAATAAGTACTTTAATTGTAACTGGGTATTCATTCATTTTTTAGCATGGATTATGTGAATATATGCGCCCTAGGACCCATATTAATTAATAAATTTGGTTGGAATTGTGGGAAAAGCTCAGTAAGGCGTTGATTAGTAGTTTCCAAAGTGGTTATCTCTGGGGTAAAATACAGGGGTTTAGCGATTTGATGGAAGTTTTAGACTCTAAAGGAGAAGCGAATGCTTATCTTAACTCGTCGTGTTGGCGAAACTTTGATGATTGGTGACGATGTAACTGTCACTGTTTTAGGTGTAAAGGGAAATCAGGTTCGAATTGGTGTGAATGCACCTAAAGAAGTTTCTGTACACCGTGAGGAAATCTATATGCGAATTCAAGCTGAGAAGAATACTTCTGAGCAGGACGAAGAAGCATAAAGATAGACTGCCAGTCTGGAGTTATCCTGGCTGGCGTTATCTTTTTTTACATTTATTCTCTTTAAATTCCTTCTTTTCACGTTCCTTTTTCCAAAAGACTTCTTTTTAGATATTCCACTTTTAGATATTTCTATTCCGCACATGTAACCTGCTCGCTTCATGTTTCTCATCAACGTATTCTCTGAGTACTTCAAAATCGAAAAGAAAACGGCTTATTTTTAGCGACGCTCAACTCACGCTTATTATCTATTCGACAATAGTATTCTTTGATATGCCAAGTATCTTTTTGGATATATAAGCATGGTTCTGTTCTCGTATGGTGGATGTGCCAGATTTCGCTATGCAAATCCCAGGGGTGTTTTACTTCGAGCCAAATATCGGACATTGAGATGGACTGGACCTGGTAGTGACTCCACGGGATTGTTTGCAAGTCTTCACCTGCAAAGTAAACTTTGAGGCCTTGAGGCATAAAGGTTAAGTGTTGCTGACCTAAACCGATATCTTCAATAAAGTGCCGCTGTTCTTCCCAGCTTGCTAAGCGAACCTCTAAGGATGCGCGTGTTTGTTTGATATCGGGCTGCCAATGGCCTTCAAGGTGTGTGGGGAGTTGAGGCTGACAGCCAATGCACCCAAGCAGGAGAAAAGAAGACAAGTCACGAAAATACAACATCGTTATTGTTTAAAGACCTTTGATATAGATGAACGGCAGATAAGAACTATAGAGTTGCCAGATGAATGAAAGCTGAATTGGGGCGAAGGTTTGCAAAGGTTTACTCAAGTTGATGAACGACTGACAAATGTGCAACCCAATGATATCTGCTTATGCAAACATGGATATCCTTGATCATTGCACGGGTCTATTTTCCTTGATGAAGCCGGTAAAACCTCTTATTAAAGTCAAAATTGGCTAAAAATTCATTAAAAAACAGACGTTGAGGCTGATTTTATAGCAGTTTGGATAAAATGAAAGCAAACAAATAAAAAGGGCAAAAAAACTGTTTGACTTATTTTCTGAATCCTCTAATATACACGCCCACAAGACGGAGAGATGGCCGAGAGGCTGAAGGCGCTCCCCTGCTAAGGGAGTATAGGGTTTGTAGCCCTATCGAGGGTTCGAATCCCTCTCTCTCCGCCATTTTTAAAACAACGCGCTCGTAGCTCAACTGGATAGAGTACCTGGCTACGAACCAGGCGGTTGGAGGTTCGAGTCCTCCCGAGCGCGCCAGTGTTTTTAGACTTTTTTTTGTTTCTCTCTAAATATCTTCCTGATCAATAAACTTCCAATTCAATGGGGTACCAATAGAGATATCCTGGTTGACTTCTTTACCCAGTAATTCATCGTAATATTTGGGTGCTAGCCCAAATCCGGGTCGGATACGACGAATGTTTCTCTCTGAAAGGACATCGCCTTTCTTCAAGTCTTTCACAACATAAATCGAGCGGCGAAATGTTCGGTTTGATTCTTCTGCTTTTTTGAGTTCATAACAGGGTGAACCAACCGTTTTGTAGGTTTTTTGACAGGCAATCACAAGTTCGCATAGTTCTTCTGGCTCAAGAGAAAATGCAGCATCAGGGCCGCCATCTTCTCTTCGTAGTGTGACATGCTTTTCAATCACACAAGCACCAAGCGCAATGGCTGCGCTACTGGCAAGATGGCCAAGCGTATGATCTGATAAACCAACGGCAATTCCTGTTTGGCTCACCAGATCGGGTATCGTTGCTAGGTGACATTGGTCCAGTGGGGTGGGGTAACCACTGATGCAGTGAAGCAGGATCACTTGATGGTTCCCTGCCTGATCAATGACAGAAAGTGCTTCCTGAATTTCTTCCAAATTGGCCATACCTGTCGAAATGATCAAGGGTTTCTGGGTTTCAGCCATTGCACGAAGCAGGCAATGATCGGTGAGCTCAAACGAGGCAACTTTATATGCAGGTGTATTCAATGACTCTAAAAATTCGACAGCGCTTTCATCGAAGGGGCTTGAAAATACGCTGATCCCGCACTGTCTGCCATAATCGAACAGTTCCTGATGCCATTCCCAAGGTGTATGCGCTTCTTCATATAATTGATACAAAGATTTCCCATCCCATAAACCGCCCTTAATTTGAAAATCAGGTAAACTGGAATCGATAGTCATGGTATCTGCTGTGTATGTCTGTAATTTGACAGCATCTGCCCCAGCTTTTGATGCATGATGAATGAGCTGTCTGGCTCGGTTGATATCACCGTTGTGGTTCCCAGATAACTCCGCAATAATGTAGGGTTTCTGCCCAAATCCAATCGTTCGATCATCAATTGTAATTGTGGGCTCAAATTTTGGATTCATAAGTTGCGATATACCAGTCTTGTTTTGTTGGACGGAAACCAGCCTTGAGAAAAGATTTTACCGAGGCTTTATTATCAGGCTGGATGTAAGCTTCCAGTTTTTGCTCTTGATAAATGCCAAGCAGCAATGTTAATGCGCGTGTAGCGATACCTTGTCCATACATTGCTG
Source organism: Algicola sagamiensis DSM 14643 (assembly GCF_000374485.1). GTDB lineage: Bacteria > Pseudomonadota > Gammaproteobacteria > Enterobacterales > Alteromonadaceae > Algicola > Algicola sagamiensis. Next base: position 712,643 of record NZ_KB894491.1, on the reverse strand, counting down.
GATTCAGGTAAATAGAGACTTCATTGTGTTCTCGTTCTGAGTTTGGCGAAATGCGGATCACACCAAGCTTTTCTTCTTTAGTCCCTGCTTCTTGATGACAGAGCATCCAGAGTTGGTTTTGACTGCTAAGCAAATTGCGTTCGACCCAAAGTTGATGTTCTTCGAACGAAGGTGGCTCAGGATTTCTGCTGTACTTTCGGGTATCAGGATGACATTGCCATTCGTACATGACTTTCACATCCATCGCATTGACAGCGCGAAACCAAATCCGATATGCGGGTAACTCTGCTTGGAATGCATTGGCAGTCCTTAAGATTCCTTTCCCATCACACAATGCGAGCCCATTTTTAACAACTTCTTGATAGTATTGCTTATTTGAAGCAGATTTCTCAATTGAAGACACCAGCTTTTCTTCAAGTTCGTGTCTATCTAAAGCCGCGAGCAGTGCATTGGCTTTCATAAATTGTTGAATGTTGAACATCTGGTTATCAACGATGCCAATGGCGACACTCGGCAGGCCACACACACAACGTTCCATCGCACTTGTCCCAGCAGCACCGATAGCGAGATCGTGTTTAAAATACAGCTCTCTCATGTTCGAAACATCGCGATGGAGTGTGATATTCAAAGGGGACTTTTTCACTTTGTTGGCGACATTCGCCAAATACTTTGCACCAGAGGTGAGGACAACGGAAAACTGGAATTTTGGCCCATGTTTCCAATCTTCTAGGATAGAAAGAACTGTTTCTGTCATGTTTTCTGGGTCAGTTGCACTCATGGCAATCAGCACTTTATTTTTAGGGTGCTGTCGATGCTGGATAATTTTTTCCGTCGGTGGGCACTTGGAAAACTCATAGCGTAATGGGGTAAACTCTGCACCAGCAAGAACTTGGCAATGCTCCGGAAGTAATTTCTCATAGTCTATAGGCTTTCTACCGAGTGAACTATCCAACAGAATATCAGCCATATGAGGGCGGTTTGCTAGATCATCAATGACAACGAAGCGCTTACAAATTGGATAAAATGCACTTTCCCATTGATGAGACCGTTGATAGTGGTCAATGATAATGGTGTGAATTTCACCATGTTGTTGCATCCAACGATAAAGCAATAGTCGGCAAAGCTTGATCTCTTCTTTCTCTGTTTTCGCATCAAGCTGCAATAACCCGTGTTCTTTTTGATTTAATAATTCTTCCATATCTTTTGAAAGTGATTGAGACATAAAGATACAGGTATTGCCTTGAGATTTAAGTACATCGGCGATCCCCAAGCAGCGAAAAAAATGTCCACCACCGATCTCTGCTGATGCATCAACACGAAAGATAATATTCATCCGCGTACCTTAAATACTGGCTCGAGAGGCGCACAATGTAGTGCATCCAACAAGGTTTGATTTTGATCGTGCTGATAAGCCAATGGCAAGATTTCCTGATAGGCATTCAGCAAGTTTTCAATATCACTCTTGGTGTGCGCATACATTAAATTATGGCTTCCATTACTCAATATTCCTCGAGAACATAATTCTTGTAAAATATAGGTCTTGATGGTCATCATTGGATAGTTGTTTCCTTCTTGAATACTTAAAAAGCTCCAGCTTGGATGACCTTTGACTTGAAATAATGAGGATAGATGATTGCTTATAATGAGGGCATTTAATTGTTCGATCAGGTATTCACCTATTTGCTGAATATGGGCAAGCGCTTTGCTGGAAACCAGTTTGTCAATTGTTGCTTTGGCCGCAGCTAAAGCAATCGTGTCCCCCCCAAAAGTCCCCGAAAAAAAGATATCTTCCATCAAAGACATCAAATGTTTTTTCCCTACAATGGCTGATAAAGGGAATCCGTTTGCCATCCCTTTACCGAACGTCGCCAAATCTGGGGTGACATCAAAAAAGCTTTGAGCGCCCCCCATATGAAATCGAAATCCTGTAATGGTTTCATCAAAAATCAACAATGCTTGGTGCTGATCACAAAGCGTCCGTATGGATTGAAGATAGCCATCGATTGGCCATTCCAAGTTCATCGGCTCCATAATGATTGCCGCAACTTTGCCTTGATATGTATCGAAAAGCTGGGAAACTGCATTGATGTCATTGTATGGAAATGTATGGCTTAAAGCTTGAGTTGCTTGTGGAACGCCTAAGTCACGGACCGTTGTACCAATATACCAATCATGCCAGCCATGATAGCCACAGACGAGGATATGATCTCGCCCGGTAAATGCACGGGCTAAGCGGATTGCAGCGGATGTTGCATCGGAACCATTCTTACCAAAACGTACCATTTCTGCACAGGGAATATATTGGATCAGACGTTCTGCAACTTCCGTTTCCAGTTGATGTGGTAGTGAGTAAATACTGCCATCATCGAGTTGAGATTTTACGGCTTGGTTCACATCCGGATCGGCGTAGCCAAGGCTGATACAAAGCAGGCCACTCACAAAGTCTAAATAGGTATTCCCGTCGATATCAACGAGAGTCGAACCATTCGCATGGGCTGCAAATTGTGGTGAAGCGCCAAACGGGTAAGTATAGCTGCTCTTGCTAAATGTCTGTGATGCTAATGGGATACACTGGCTGGCTCTTGCATGCCAAGTGGCTGAACATGTGAAGTCAGGACTCGGCTTTGACGACATAATGTTTATTCCTTGAGAAAACCTCGGGATATTTTTGTTCTAGTTGTATGACGTCCTGATAACCAAAACATCCTTGGTCAGCTAGTTGCTCGAAGATGAACGATGCAACTTCGAAATCTTCTGGGTAATCTACTGTCCAACGTAAACCTGAATAATCTTCAGGTGCATGGAGTGCACCAATGGTAAATCCATGTTCAGGCTGCCTCAGATAGAGTGTGACATGCTCACATTCATCAATAGTTGATGCATGATGATTGGTTTGTTCTAAAGCATGAAATGTCATGACTTCAACATCAACACCATCTGGAAAAGTATGGGGATAGCAATTACTTGTGTAGTCATTTCCTTGGTCCAAATGCAGCGATATCACCTGATCAATGAGGACAGGATCACTGAGTGGACAATCGGCTGTGAGCCGCACGATATGGGTTGCCTGATAGTGAGATGCACAGAGGTAAAAACGAGATAACACATCATCCAATGAACCGCGGAAATAGAGCCAACTTTTTTCCTGGCAAAGTTCTGCAATCGCATCATCACTGGCCTCATGACTGGTTGCAATAACGATTTTATCTAGCTTTTTGGATTGCTGAATTCTTTCGACCTGCCAGCACAGCATTGGTTTATCTAGAAATGGCTTGAGCACCTTTCCTGGTAGGCGGGTCGATGTCATTCGTGCCTGGATCACACCGATAATCATGGTGGTCGTTACTCTTCAGGCCAAAGGCTCGGCGTGATCAGGTGTAGCTCATCACAACGGAACAAGCCGAGGTTGACTTTAATTTCTTTTGCAAGCTTGTAATGGGTCAGGATTTGTTCCAACTCGGAAACAGAGTTGATACCAACGATAAAGCGGTCAATTTCGTTGACCTGATGGAGTAATGTCAAACATAGTGTTAAATGGTGAAGGTGTGTTTGCTCATGCACTGCATCCAAGACAGAAAAGTACTCGCTAAACTCATGGGTAAATTGGGGTCTCTGTTCAGGTGGCATCAAGAGCAATCCTTGTAAAAAAAGACTCCTTGCGTGGACTTCGATGCCTTTTTCTTTCATTCGTTGAATTTGGTTTGTATGTAAAAAGCGTTGATCAAACAGGTTGAGAGGCAGCTGGATCAAGTCGACATCAAAATGGGCAAGTACATGGTCTAGCTCTTCTGGGGCGTAAACGGATACGCCGAGCTTCTTGAACTTGCCATCTTCCTGAAGTCCTTTCATCGTTTTGTAGGTCTGCTCATTCATATCATGCGAATTATGAAACAAGACAGAGTAGCAGTAGGCTGCTTCATTCAGTGCCATGAGACTTTGTGTACAAGAAGTCAGCACTTTGTCTTCGGTATCGCTTCCAGGGTAGAGCTTTGTCATAACGAGTGCGGGGATCTCGCTATCATGACATTGCCCGATGACCGACTCACTATTGCCATACGCAGCAGCGGTATCAATTAAATCAATTCCTGATGTAGATGCGGCTTGCAAGATCCGTTTTGCGACATCAAAGTCTGGTTGACCTTGCGTATTTGAGATCCCATAGTCCATACCAAGTTGTGCTGTGCCCAGAGCTAGTTTCATAATAAGCGCACCAGTTGTTCAATGATGTAATCTTGATCAGCTTCATCAAGTGCTGGAAATAGGGGAAGACTCATGATTTCCTGATAAAACCTTTCGGCATTAGGTAATGTGCCCTTTCTAAATCCTAGATGCTGATAATAGGGCTGTAAATGCACTGGAATATAGTGGATATTGACGCCAATACCAGCCTCTCTTAAGACGGAAAAGATCACTTTTCTCTGTTTTGCATGATTTGGTAAGCGAACAATATATAAGTGATAGGCGTTCGTCCCTTGCTGTTGGGCTAACGGGATCACGGGGGTATTCTCAAATGCACTCTGGTACCGCTCAGCCAAAACATTTCGACGAGCGATGAATTCTCTGAGCTTTTGGCTTTGAGAGATACCGAGCGCAGCTTGAATATCTGTCATTCGGTAGTTATAGCCCAATGCTAATTGTTGATAGTACCAATCTCCATGGCTTTCTTCGGTGAACAGCTCAGGGTCTCGAGTCACACCATGACTACGTAAATATGACATGAAATCAGCCAGCTCTTTTTGATTGGTCAGTGCCATACCGCCTTCGGCTGTTGTCATAATCTTGACTGGATGAAAGCTAAAAACGCAGATATCCGAATAAGTACACGCACCCACAGGTTTATCTTGATAGCTTGCCCCAATGGCATGGCTGGCATCTTCAACAATAGCAATTTGATAGGGTTGGCAGATTTTATGGATCCTTTCCATATCACAGGATTGGCCAGCAAGATGAACAACGGTGATGATCTTTGGTAGTCGTCCTTGTTGATTAGCAACAGCAAGTTTCTTTTCCAATGTGTTAGGGCACATCAGTCCGGTTTCGGGCTCTATATCGACAAATTCAACATGTGCGTGACAATACAAGGCAGCGTTTGACGTTGCAACATAGGTGATTGGTGTGGTCCATAACAAGTCACCTTGCGATAATCCAAGTGCAAGATAAGCGAGATGTAATGCTGACGTTGCACTATTAGTAGCAACTGCATAATTGGCCTGGCATGTATCGGCAATGGCGGATTCAAACTTGGGAACTAAAGGTCCCTGAGTAAGCCAGTCTGATTTCAATACAGAAACAACCGCATCAATATCCTGCTGGTCAATACTCTGCCTTCCATATGGGATCATGATCAAAAGATGTAGTGACAAAAGTTAACTTAGTGATAAGTGTAGACTTAATTTGCCTATTGTGTCGATCCAGACCTTGAATATTTCAGAACCTTCTCTTTGAAAAAATGACTGAATAAACGATTCGTAGATAACTGGATAGAATGAGGGTGATTTTGAGTTGAACAGACGTCTTTCATCTTTGGGATAAAGGAGAGGTTTCTGATTAAAATTAGATGTTTTTTATATGTGAAAAGTTCAATAAACAATCGTCTTGGTGAAATGTTGTTACATGATTTATAAAACTCTAATTCCAATGAATAAATCTATTAATAACCAATTGTTTTTAAATGAATTATTATTTTTGTGAATATTTGTTTTTATAGATTTAAACTGAGTTTTAATGTAAAATATTCAACCTGTTTACGGAAAAATAAAAAGGTAAAAAATGATTAAATCTCGTCTTTCACTTCTTGTTAGTAGTGTTCTTTTAACCTCCAGCTATTCTGCATTTTCTTATGATCATGGACCACAACCAACACCTGTGGTGATGAGTAGTGTTGATGAATTGTCGGATAAGATTGAATTGTCGGATAAGATTGAATTTGTGGATAGATCGAATTCGAGTAACCGTATTAATGATCGCAATCATCATCACTTCAACCGCCAAATTTCATTTAATCCTCTGTTTAATAACAGCACTTTGTTTTAAATTGATAGAAATCATATCCAAATTTTTGATATTCAAACGAGTAAGCTTCTTTATTCAAAAGAAGTAAATAAGATTGATTGGAATATAGAACATGATATTCAACACTATGTAAGGGTTGATTCCGCGCTATATATAAAATTGAAGTGTGGCGCGATTTATAAAATAGCCCCGAATGCTCAAGGGCAATATCAAGAGCAGGCTTTTGCAATTCATCAGCCAACAGCTGGTTATCATTCCGTCAGAGGTATTGCCTTCAATGAGCGATATTTCATTTCAAAGAATGCAGGGGAAATCATTGTATTTGATCACGAAGGTAATAGAGTTTCGAGATTTGTAACAAGTGAAAGTTCGCAAAATATCTATTTTGACTCTATGAGTCAAACCTTATGGCTTGACTATGAAATTCTTCAATTATCCTCTGAAGGGATCTTATCCCGTATTGATGGAAAGGGAACTGACATTGATCAGGAAGCTCGTGCTAAAATTTTAAGCTCAGATGCGAACATGAATCCTTGGACTGGTGACATTTATACTGACAATGGGGTTTATAAAAGAATTAAAAATGATAATGAAGGCGAATTACCAAGCTATCAAAAGCTTGCTGTGCCTGAATATTACTCGGTCAGTCTACATGGCCTTATTTTTACTAAAAAGAATGTTTTCTCATACGACCCTTCTAATAAAACTTTATCTAAATTAGATCCGAATACTAATGATTTTGAGTGGAATAGAAAAAATATCGATTTACCCGCTGAATTAATGGTTCTTGGAAATCAACTTTGGGGTTGGCAAGTAAGCCAGCACCAGTTTTTTGGTTTTGATTTAGACTCGAATGATTGGGATAAAGATGGGGTAAGGAATCAGTATGATCGTTTTCCCTTTGACCCAAGTCGGTATATGAGCAGTACCCGAAATGACACTTATCAAGTATCTGCTAGTTACGGGAATGATGATGATAATGATGGCATTATCAATAGCGAAGACCTATATCCAAAGCACAAAGATAGACAGCCGATACATTCATCTCCCTCAGAATATTCACCTAGGCAGCAAAAGTCATTGATACATAATGGAGTTTTCTATCGGATAGGTTCTGAACATCATGGTAGATTTAGTCATAAGATAGACCGCTTTGATTTAAAAGAAAAAGCAGCGCTACCATCTTGGGAACTAGATACAGTCCCATACTCATTGCAGATAGTTGACGACGAACTTTATGTATCCGTCGGCGATCGCATTGTAAAACGATCATTGTTGAAAGATGATTCGTCTTTTGAATTTGTTTATGCCCCCCCAATGGTCATCATTATTCAAAGCCAATTCAGTACTTTGAGATATTTGATAATTTGATGCTTGTGGATGGCTATACAGTTAACTTAGGAAGCTGGCATACGATTCAAGTCGTCTCTGACAAACACTTATATCAACCGGAAACTGGGAGAACGTTATTTTTTGATAGGTATCCGATTAAAGGAACAAAAATTAACTGTGACGGTACTGTCTTTGACTACAACAATCGAGACAATAACGCCAAAGAGATTTCTCTAGAAGAACAATATTCTGATTATTCTTATCATGATCAATACTTTCAAATAGTGGTAAAAGAAAATCGAGAAAACTTTACAACGTGTATTTCAGGGAGAGAGTGGTACCATCATGATCATCAACGACCTCGTTTTCATTGGAATTCAGGTCAAGATCAGCTAGAAACTATATTGAGTAGTGATTATGTTTTATATCCAGATCCTCGTCAACAGCGTGCGGCACGATTGATTTTAGAAGACTTAGAGTCTTTCTTTGTTAGTCCTGATCGTAATTACCTCATATCCAAATCTGGTATTGTCTATCGTGCAGACGACTTTTCTACGAGAGCATTTTTGGGAGATGACATTGAGAATATCATTTTTGGAAAAGACTACTTTTTAGCTCAGTTCAAAGGTGCTCCTCGTTACCAGTTATTCAACTCTAATTTTGAGCAAGTTCAGGGTGGCTTTTGTAGTTCAGATGGGCATTGTATGTCTGAGGTGGACGCTAGGGATGTTAGCACTGCATTTGATCATGGAAAAGTTGTACAAGTTCGTCAATATGGGGATCAGGTTGAGGTTTTTGAATTTGAATTAAAAGAAGTAGCTCAACCCATAGATTACTACGTGAGAGAATCGGAAGAAAACCCTGCGGATGATGAATACAAAAGGCAGACTCTTCAAATACAGAATGATCAAGGTAATGCTTTGTATTTTCGAAATCATGAACAATACGGTATTGAAGGAATTAACTTCTGGAATAGTACATCGAATAAGCAAACGAGTATCTATTTTGACTATCCCGTTTATTATTCTGAGCGCCAACAAGCGATATATACTGTATTGAAATCTGGCGTGTTGGTTCGCTTTACGATGGAGTCGCTTCGTAGTGGAAACTACCATGAGGTCTTAGTTCCATTTGGACAAATCGATTCAAACTCATTTACAAAAGAGTCAGTGACTTATGAGGAAGAGAAAATTCTGATTCGTTTGAAAGATAGACAGATTCAGTATGATCTGTTCTCTGGAAAAACATCAATTTTAAAACGATAAACTCTTTATCTACTCAAACCCCGGCTAGCCGGGGTTTTTCTTTGCATCAGTCAGCTCACTATTGCTTCTTTTTATTTCGATTTGCCATGAAGATGAAGAAATAATAAATTCCCACATGGCCGAGAATAAAAATGATGGATATGAGGATTGCTTCGACAACATACGGCATCTAGAAACCTTTTTATCCGAGAATGATAATATGAACACGCTACTTCTATTGTAGCTCAATCTACACGAGCTTCCGAATCTCCTTGCGGGATCAACCCATCCATATAAGTATCCATGAGCTGTTTGTAGCGACCGTTTTTTGGAGTTGCTTGATGCCCTTGTTAAAAATCTTGACTAGCATTGGGCTTTCATCTCTTCGTTTACTGAAAACCATATGAGCAGTTGTTGAGTACCAAGGTTTTGGGTGGTGTGTGACTTTTGCCCGGTCTGCTCTAGGGAGAAATGTGTTGATGATGTACTGGCCCACGTGGATATTGGCGATAATGATTTCGACCCGTTTATTGACGAGTCTTGGAAAGTTCTGTTGGTCATCAGGGACGCGGGAGACATGGAAGAATTTGCCAGTCTCCAGCAAATGAAAAGCATCTCCGTAGAAGTAACCGATACACGCCCCAACCGTTTTATTTTTGAGGTCTTCAACGGTATTCCAATACAGCGGTGTTTCCTTTAAATAGAAATAATGATCCGTATTGGTGATCACGGCATCCGTATAATGCACTTTTTCTGCGCGCTCACTATTGTAGGACCAAGTTGCAGAAGCATGGACTGATCCTCTAACAGCGGATTGAAATGCTCTGGCCCAGGGAAGAAATTCAAATTCGACTTTTATGTTCTGGAGTGCGTAGGCTTCTTTGATGACTTGCATGGCTAAGCCTTTTTCTGGGAGTGCTTCTCCAGAAAACGTTGCCCATTCACCTGTTGCAATGCTCACAGTTTGTTCTGCATGGACAACAGTTGCAGTGGAAGCGAGAAAATAGAGTAGGGGGAAGATGGGGACGACTCTCAACATAAGTCTATTACAATGCTTTGCAGATTAGAAAGAGCATGGTTGAGGTTGACTCATTTATCAACTATATCTTGCGGGTTTTCAACCTGCCAAATTTGTGGTGATGAAAAAGCATAGCGCCAAAGTAAGAAGTAATAGAAAATAATCATGAAGAATATGCAAAATAGATAAAGATATTCAATCGGGTTTTCTACATAATAGCCTGTACTGGTATCAAAAATATCATGCACATGGTCGAGGAAGTCGAAGATAAAGATAATTCGCCAGAAGTATTGGTGCAAACATCGAATTCCGAAGGTATAAAAGTAAACGCCAACAAGTCCGATATATTGAAGAAAATCTGTGAAAAACTGAGAGGATGTATATTTCCCGGCCATAAAGTCAGCAATATCCACGTTTAGACTTATGACCGTTAAAGGAACGAGAAAGAAAAGCAGCCATAAACGTGCAGGCTGGCGATCTTTGACTTCAAAAATCTTCATCTGGCTATCAGTTTTGTGATGACCTTGAACTGATTTTAGATGATAGGTTTTCAGTCCCTATTTTTTAATTTTCGATAAAAAGTCACATGAGAATGATGTATTTTGGGCCAACTCGTCCAAAAAAGGAGCGAACGATGATTTCCTTCGAAAAAACTGTTGACATAGAACGGTCCTCTGCATAGAATGCGCTCCGCAATTCAGCGAAGCTTACATGTAAGAAATCGATGAAATTGCGGGGCTATAGCTCAGCTGGGAGAGCGCTTGCATGGCATGCAAGAGGTCACCGGTTCGATCCCGGTTAGCTCCACCAGGTTAATTTTGTAGTAAGAATTATATCAGCGTCCCCTTCGTCTAGAGGCCTAGGACTCCGCCCTTTCACGGCGGCAACAGGGGTTCGAATCCCCTAGGGGACGCCACTTCTTACCATTGCATAGGCCATGCAAGTTAAATCAACCTACAATCATTTGTCCTTGTCCCCTTCGTCTAGAGGCCTAGGACTCCGCCCTTTCACGGCGGCAACAGGGGTTCGAATCCCCTAGGGGACGCCATACTTTATGTGGGTATCCGACAAATGATTAAAATGCAAAACAACGCGCTGCGTCCCCTTCGTCTAGAGGCCTAGGACTCCGCCCTTTCACGGCGGCAACAGGGGTTCGAATCCCCTAGGGGACGCCACTTCTTCTTCGAAGACGCGTTATACTTTAGTTTTGCATGATGATGACGTATACAGCGTCCCCTTCGTCTAGAGGCCTAGGACTCCGCCCTTTCACGGCGGCAACAGGGGTTCGAATCCCCTAGGGGACGCCACTTCTCTTGTAGAAGTACATAATCATCAAGATATATCGAGACGCATTATCAGCGTCCCCTTCGTCTAGAGGCCTAGGACTCCGCCCTTTCACGGCGGCAACAGGGGTTCGAATCCCCTAGGGGACGCCACTTCTCTTGAAGAAGTATGTGTCATCAAGATATATCAAAGACGCCTTATCAGCGTCCCCTTCGTCTAGAGGCCTAGGACTCCGCCCTTTCACGGCGGCAACAGGGGTTCGAATCCCCTAGGGGACGCCATTTCTTTTTCTAGAATTGTGTGTCATCAAGCGATTCAAAATATCATTCTCTTCTCAATAAAATTTCCTTCACACTAGTCAGTGAATTTCTTTTTTATCTTCTGCATTTTTTAAATTTATCCATCGGGCTTTGGCTGGGAATGATTGCGTATTGCTGTATCGTTGAAAGCAGAATAACTCAGACCATGAGCTGAAAATCATGGCCTGAATAATTTTTTGCAAGGGTTATTGGAATACTTGCTTCAACTGACTCTGGCGGCGGAACTTCGTTTTTCCATGCTTTGCAAACACGACTCGCAAGGTATGCGTATCAAATTCATAACTATTCGTCACCCCTGCACCATGGTAGCCAGTGACTTGGATTTGTGAATAGCCTTTTTTCTTCAACACATCTGCCATTTGTCGTGCGAGCGGATGCGTTTTCCTTTTCGATCCGATTATGAGGTTTGGGAGGATCCGTTGCTTCCACTTCGTATTGCCTTTCATGGAATGTGCAAGTGTGCTGGCTTTAAAGGTTGTGATTTGACAGGTATCTGCACTCCAACAGGAGGTGATCCGAATATCTTGAAAATCTTTTGATAGACCGCCACTTTCAAATGTTCTCACTAAGTCTTCAGTGCTTTTTGCACCAAAAGGTTTGGTCGACACGCGGTTTTCGCCAGGGGCACCATGGCCTTGAACATACAGTTTACTGCGTTCATCTAAACGGCTCAGTATCTTTGTCTTTTTGTTATCCAAGATATGCGCGAGTGTCCAGTCGTATGACTGGACAATTCGATAATGTTTGATGAATGCTTGCGTGTTTTCAAAAGAGCTATCTGTCAGGATCTGCTGAATCTCAAGATCAGTGAATGTGGCACCATTACTAGGTTGAATGCCTTTAAAGTCGGCGGTATATTGCAGGTATTCTGTTGCAGCAAAGTGGATTTGGTTTTGCTCTAGCCTGGACCACTTTTGAAAGCTCTCCAGCATTTTGTCACGATAGGCGCTGCTTTCTACAATGACTTCGTAAGGGGATTTTCCTCTTAAAATACGAGAAGCATTATCGCTGACAAGCATATTCACAATATCTTCAGTCGCAAATGGTGCAAAGTAATAACCTGCTTTAGCTGATGTAGCTGTCTCAAGGGCTGAATTTGTCAGCCGCCAATGGTCACCGTTTGTGAATTGATACTTCCAGTTTTGATTCATCGTTTCAACAGCATACCCTGGATAGAAGGTGGCTTCTGTCAACGACTCAGAACCATCACGAATCAATGAAATATAACGCCCATCTTCTAATTGAAGTGCAAATTGATTTTGAACAGGACGGCCTTGGGGATCCAGATATTGGAATAACTTTTCAGAGCCATCAACGGCTTCTCCCACATGTTGTGACGGAGAATGAACTTGATATTTATGTATCAACCTCTGGGTGATATGTTGAGCGCGGATCCGTACACTTTGAATCTTTTGCGCAGCTTGAGTTATTTCATCCGATTGCTTGCCAATACCACGCAAAACGACACTCAGGTTTTCTCCATGTCGCTTTAATAAAGCTACACCAACTTTATTGGCTCCTTTTTGAAGGAGGTGGCCACTCCCAATAGCCAAGTCAATATTGGAAGCATCCCTAATCAACTTCACTATGGATTTTGCGGCGCCTTTTCCGATGGCTTGCGTTGCTTTAGAAAGACCAACGAGTCCCTTTTTGACGGCTCCTTTGCGAAGTGCACTGACCGTGCCCCAAATGATTTTGGATGCAGCCCCAGCACCTTTTGCTGCTGGACCAGCACTTGGAACGATAGATATAGCATCACCAACAAGGTTAGTAAAAATCGCCATTTGGTCTGCGTAGGCATCATTGCTAGCATTGATGATCGATTCAACCGTCCCATAGCCAGGGATCATGCCAAGGACAACGCTTTCAACAATTTGTGTTGTTGTTAAGTCTTGATAAGTGCTTTTACTTTTTACAAATTGCTGTTTGAGGTAAAGCCGATACAAAGTCGCAGAGGTGTCACGCGAGGAGGCATTACAAATCAATTCATCCATATCATATCGGGCACCTTCGATTTCTGGGTGATGGGGAAGTTTGCATGGACCAAGAACTAATGTATCCGCATACTTTTGATATTCAGCGTTGTCGGGGTTTAAACTGAGCGCTGTGCCATCCCACAATGAGACAGATTTAGTTTGTACATTGACTTTAAACGCAACGCCATTATTGGTGAGTTCACCCGGTTCAAACCCAATGTAAGTTGGTTTATCCATATCCCAGATGATCTGTCTTAGAGAATAGAAACGCTGAACCGTGTCCCATCGATAGTATTTTTTCTGATCGTAATCGTTTAATGCTGATTCACCCAAGGTTTCGAAAATATTGAGTCGAATGGTTCTTAAGTCATTTTCAGTGATTTTGTCAGCGAGTGTGTTGTATGCATTGCTCCATAAATCGTTGAGTTTAATTTCCCCTTTGTCGTTGGTGTATTGGTTTTGGCTCACATTAAGAATACGAAAGATCGATTTTGGTTTTGGAAACAGGTTGGTGATTGGCAAAAGTATCTTAAAAAAGATGGATGGTTTCTTTTCAATTTCAAGTTGCTTGCCTTTTACTGTTGCTTGACCTGCTTCTAAAAACTGATTGAGAAGGCTCTTGCGAGCTTGTTCTGTTTTTAACTGCTGCAAAACGCCTAGATTTTGCAGGATCTCCTTCGCTAGGTCTTTTCGTGATGGAATGAGTAGTTGTCCTTCTGCGTTATATAACGCGGAGATTTCGGATTGTGTATACCAATCAGCCAAGTCACGATGGAGCGTGTAGAATGTTGTACGATATGATGCTTGCTCAATTTGAGATTGTATTTTTTCCTGCATCAATGCAAAGAGAGTCGCCGCTTGCTCCTTTGGAGAGGGAGATGTCGCTTTTTTCTCTTCATGGTTTTTTTGCAAATCGTGGAAAGTTGCCAAGTAAACCTCAGGTGTATATTGGGATAAATCCGTATCTGTGGATAGTAAGAACCGTTTTGCGATGGTTGCCTGGGCATGATAAATCGAGCCATAGAGAAAGTTATTATCTAATCCGAGTTCATTAAATGCCAACTGGGTGGCATAGACAGTGATATCATTCGCCTGTCCGAATATCTGACGCGCCATCTCTTGTCGGCTCATCCCTGATGCATTGGTTAAATAGGTAAAACCATGGGCGGTTTGCCGTTGAATGGATTGCCCGTCAGAAAAGAGTGCTTCTGCAACTGAGTTTTCAAGTGCATCAGGAAAGTGTATTTCTATCAATAACCATGCGGCAAGCTTTAAAGGCGTGATCAACTGTTTTGAGCCATCATCGAATTCAATCGTTACGGGTTGGAGCTTATCGTAGTCATACAAAAGTGATCCACCGTCCATTGCTGAGCGGTTTGGTGTGAGCTGTGCAATGTGTGTTTGTAACGCAATACTTGCCTGAATATGTGCATGACTACCATAGGGGTAGTGGGTATCAAGCCCAATACCGAGAAAGGCTGCTTCGAGCATTGCTTCTGCAAATTCTATGGGAAATTCTTGGTAATAAAGTTCAGCGATTTCGCGGAGAGTTTTCCCAATCACGGGCTTTTCCTGTTGCTCAGTGAGCAATCCAACTGTAGGACGATAGCCAAGACGCTCGAGGACAATTTGATCCGTCAGTGTTTCACTTGGGATGAATGTTCCATTTTCATACAATGTGCCGAGTAATTGGCCGGTTTTTGGGTCGTTTTCTTGGTAAAGGATGGTTGATTCTGCGGTGGCTACTCGACAAATCGTGAGTAGAATAAAATAAATGACAATCCAGAGTGTTATTCTTTTTATCTTCGCAGTTGTGCTTTTGATATGAGTTGTGTAGGCCAACATTTTATTTCTCTATTTTATTTAAGGCATAGAGCTATACATAGTCCTCGCACTTAAGTTCCAGGATTTACAATAGATTTACGCAAACCCATGTCATCTGGGTTCATTTTGAGCAAAGAAACGAATATTGAGTCGACAGGTAAAAGGGGATCTGATAGCTTTTGTCGCTGTAGTGGTTCCTTATCAATTGTAACCATTCGGGGTCAACATACCCACCAACTACAATCAATTTTTCTTCATTAAATCAGTACGGAAGTTTATGAGTCATCCAATATTTCTCGCTCTTGCCTGTATTGTTGCCTGGAGCTTTCTTGCGGTTGTTGCCAAGTTGGCACAATCAAATCTTGATCACTTTCAATTTCTATTTTGGTCAAATGTTTTGTCGTCCATCGTTGTAGGTATTTGCTACTTTCTTTTTACTCCCAAAACGTCTGAACGAGTAAAACCCACATTCGCACAGTTAGGTTTTACAGCTTTGCTCGGGTTTCTCGGTTGCTTCCTATATTACTTGTTGCTGTATTACGGCTATGCAACAGCCTCAGGGGTTGAAGTCTTGATCGTGCAATATTCTTGGCCAGCACTGATTGCATTATTTGCAGTGATGTTACTTGGCGAGCGGATGTGCAAAAGAAAAGGTCTGAGCGTCTTTCTTGGGTTTCTTGCCATGCTTGTTGTGGTTACGAAAGGAGATTGGTCTCAGTTTTCACTAGATAATCAGCAGCCGTTACTTGTAGTTTTAATCGGTGCAGCTTCATTTGCGTTGTTTTCTGTGCTCTCAAAGAAAGAAACGCTGCCACCAATGCAAAGTACAACGTTGTACTTTGTTTGGGCCAGCATCTATTCATTCATAGCGATGTGTATATGGAGTGAATTTGTGTTGCCGGATACCAGATCTTTATTTGTATTGTGTGTGAATGGTGCGCTGATTAACGGGCTATCCTACATTCTATGGATCATCGCGCTCAGTAAAACAGATGCGTCTCGATTAGCGCCTTTGGTTTATTTAAGTCCAGTACTTGCTGTGATTTGGCTCGTCCTGTTTTTGGACGAACCGTTTTACTCCATTTATATTGTTGGCATTAGCCTTTCCATTGCTTCTGGTTTATTGACGATTGGTATTCGGGAGCAGCCAAAAGTTACATCGCAAAGAGCTTCTCAATCTCTTTCTTCATAAACTTTTGGATCACGGGTTGTGCTTTTTTATTCGGATGAATGCCGTCCTGTTGCATCAGGTCGGCATTTTGTGCAACCCCATCCATAAAAAATGGAATGAGTGGAACAGAAAATTCTTTTGCCAGTGCTGGATATATGTCTTCAAATAGTCGAAGGTAGCGATTACCATAATTTCTTGGAAGGCGAATTTGAACAAGGGCAGCTTTGACTTTCTCTTTTCTGAGCATGAGCAGAATATTGCGTAGATTTTTTCTTGGAATAGATGGATTAAATCCACGTAAGCCATCATTGCCGCCAAGTTCAATCAGCACCCAGTCAGGTTTATGTGTTGAGATAATCCCTTGGAGTCTGAGAAGACCGCCACGTGTTGTTTCACCACTGACACTGGCATTAATAATTTTGTAAGGCTTATTGTCAAGCGCAAAAGATTGCTGCAACAGATGCGGCCAACTTTCCTTTTCCAATAAGCCATATCCGGCACTTAAGCTGTCGCCTAAGATGACAATGGTCTGTGCGGATGAACGCTCTTTTGCAAAAGCAGTCTGACTCAGAGCTACGATAAAGATAAGAAATAGGGGCAAAAATACGCGTATGAAGGAATTAGCAATCATTGAAGTGTGTAACCTCTCAAAAAATGTCGTTGTGAACGATGAAACGCTTTCAATACTTAATAACATCAACCTGAATGTCAAGCGAGGGGAGACAATCGCGATTGTTGGTGCGTCCGGTTCTGGTAAATCAACCTTGTTAGGGATTATGGCTGGGTTGGATAAACCTTCAGAAGGGGATGTCAAGCTTGGTGGTGTTGGTTTGAAAAACCTCAATGAGGAACAACGGGCCAATTTGAGAAAAGACATGATTGGTTTCATTTTTCAGTCATTCCTCCTTGTGCCGAGTTTAACTGCGCTAGAAAACGTGATGTTACCTGCAGAGCTGAAAGGCGAAAAAAATGCCAAGCAATTGGCGCAGCAGTGGTTAGAAAAAGTCGGACTTGCCAATCGTGCAGATCATTACCCGAATCAGCTCTCAGGGGGAGAACAACAACGGGTTGCCATTGCAAGAGCATTTATCACACATCCAGAAGTCTTGTTTGCTGATGAACCTTCTGCAAATTTGGATACCCACACTGGCCATATTATTGAATCCCTTTTATTTGAACTCAATCGAGAAAATGGAACCACGTTGATTCTGGTCACCCATGATGAGGAGCTGGCAGAAAAATGCGATCGCATGATCACTTTACATGGTGGGGAAATCATTGCACCGGAGGCCCGGCATGCTGATGTTGTTTAATATCGCTTTACGTCTGTTTTTAAGGGAGCTGCGACGAGGGGAGCTGACGATTATCGCAGGGGCTGTTTTTCTCGCTGTCTTTTCTGTGTATACGTTAAGCTCCGTTGCAGATCGGATCTCAGGTGCTTTAGAAGTACGCAGTGCATCCTTTTTAGCCGCAGATCGTTTGCTCTTTAGTGCACATCCACTCGATAAGAAATGGCTGAAGGAAGCGGAGAAACAAGGCTTAGCGCATGCTGAAGTTTTATATTTTCGTTCCATGGTTTTCTCAAATGGGGGGTTGCAGCTGGCCCGGGTCAAAGCGGTTTCTGAGAAATACCCCCTTCGTGGTGAATTAATCATTTCTGACCAAACAGGGAGCCGACAAGCGAATGCTCCTGAGCCTGGCACGATTTGGGTGGAACCAAGATTATTATCCCTCCTACAAATCAAGTTAGGTGATAAGATTGAAATTGGTGATGCCCAACTTCAAGTCTCAGCGATATTGGAAAAAGAGCCAGATGGTTCATTGTCTGTGTTTGCCAGTGCGCCCCGAGTGATCATGCGTGATTTGGATGTGGCGAAAACAAATGTGATCCAACCAGGGAGTCGCTTAAGTTATAACTTCTTATTTGCTGGGGAGACGTCCCAATTATTGTCTTTTGGAAAGTGGTTAAAACCACAGCTGAAAGAAAATCAACAATGGCGTTCTGTCAAAGATAGCGAGAGCTTTTTATCTGAGTCTGTTTTGCGTGCGGAGCGATTTTTGATTTTATCGGGTCTACTGGGGATTGTGCTTGCTGCGACTGCTGTGGCTGTTGCTGCACAACGTTATTGCAAACGCCATGGAAGTACCGTTGCGATAATTAAAACCTTGGGTGCGAATGTGCAGCAGGTTCGATTCATATTCCTCATGCATTTACTCTTCGTTTCTGTATTTTCTATCTCACTTGGGGTGATATGTGGTTGGTTTCTTCAAGGTTGGGTTGGAGAATTGATCCAGAACTTCTTGGTTGTTGAATTACCAGAAGTGGACTGGAAGCCAACCTTATTGGCACTGATGACAGGGATCATCTGTGCGTTATTGTTCTCATTGCGCCCTTTATTACAGCTATTTCAAATTCAGCCAATTCTAGTGCTGCGCAAATCAGAAGATGAAACGGGACAGATTGATGTGATTCATGTGAGTGTATCGTTGATCACGATTTTTCTGCTGATGCTGATTTATTCTGGTGATTTACTGTTTACGCTCGCAGTGTATGGCGCTGGGCTTGTGCTTGTTGCGCTATTGGGGGGAATGAGCTGGGTTTTATTCAAACTAGGCAAAAGCCAAACATTTTCCACAGCATCTCCTTGGCATCTCGCCTTGGCATCAATTCGGCGCCGTGCAAAGTCATCGGCACTTCAGTTTATTAGTTTTGCGATGGCGATCAATCTTGTGCTCGTCATATTCGTTCTACAATACCGCTTAATTGCTGATTGGCAAGCACAATTACCAGAACAAGCACCGAATTACTTCCTCGCCAATGTCGCAGAAGAAGAAAAATCATCGGTGAAAGCATGGATTGAGTCACAAGGATATGAAAGTCCACCATTTTATCCTGTTGTTCGCGGCCGATTAACCGGCATTAATGGCCAAAAAGTCGTGGATGAACCCACCAAAGAAAAGCGAGAGCAGAAAAAGCGGGAAGGTGCCAGAGTTGGGGTGGGGCGGGAACTGAATCTGACTTGGTCGGATACCATGATCCCCCACAATGAAGTTATCGAAGGCCAGTGGTGGCAGCCTGGTTTGACCCACCAGGTATCTGTTGAAAAAAATGTGGCGAAACGTTTGGACGTTCAGCTTGGGGATCGTTTAGAGTTCTTGATCGGGGATCAACGAATCGAAGCGGAAATATCGAACATTCGCTTTGTCGACTGGAACCGAATGCAGCCGAATTTTTACATGGTCTTAAGCCCTGATTTGCTCAAAGACTTTGCGGCGACCTACCTGACTTCATTCCATTTATCGGCAGAAAAGAAGTCAGTGCTTACTTATCTCTATACTGAATATCCGTCAGTAACTTTGATTGATGTAGACCAATTAGTCCATGAACTGAGACAGGTGATTGATCATGTCTCGATTGCAATTCAATTTGTATTTATTATCGTTGTGATAGCAGCAGGCCTTGTGCTGTTAGCACAAATACAAGCATCGTTCGAAGAACGAAAAGCAACGTTGGTGATCCTTAGAACATTGGGTGCACAAGCAAGTTTATTACGTAGAAGTGTTGTTTTAGAGTTTATGTTAATCGGCGCAGCAGCGGGTGGTGTCGCTTCATTTTCAGCAGAGTTGTCCCTCTTTCTATTGCAAAACTTCATTTTTAATATTCAGCCGATGTTTCATCCGATGATTTGGTTGATAGGACCAACGACAGGGATGACTATTGTGGGCCTCTTAGGCTATCTAGCGACACATCGACTCACCATCAATAATGTCGCCCTCGAAATGCGCAAAGTATTCAGTTGAGGCTGAAAAAGCCTCACTCTTTGTTGCTCGTCGTTCATTTGGAAGGCACCAAACTTCTCTCCTCGCGCCGCGATTGAGGCTTTTTCAGCGGTGCTTTCAAGAGGGAGTCACTCTTTGTTGCTCGTTGTTTATTTGGAAGGCACCAAACTTCTCTCCTCGCGCCGCGATTGAGGCTTTTTCAGCGGTGCTTTCAAGAAGGGAGTCACTCTTTGTTGCTCGTTGTTTATTTGGAAGGCACCAAACTTCTCTCCTCGCGCCGCGATTGAGGCTTTTTCAGCGGCGCTTTCAAGAAGGGAGTTACTCTTTGTTGCTCGTTGTTTATTTGGAAGGCACCAAACTTCTCTCCTCGCGCCGCGATTGAGGCTTTTTCAGCGGCGCTTTCAAGAAGGGAGTTACTCTTTGTTGCTCGTTGTTTATTTGGAAGGCACCAAACTTCTCTCCTCGCGCCGCGATTGAGGCTTTTTTTGCGGCGCTTTCTTAGGCGTTCATAAGAAAAAAGATTGAAGTGCGTACCTAAAAGGTATGTTCATGTTGAGAATGAATCAAAAAGTGCGATAAGTAATCAATTTTTACGATGAATGAACTGGTAATTTTTTTACGAATTATATAGATGATGATTATTTTATTAATTGCTATAAAAATCAATTAGATGGATGTTTAAATTGTTGGTTTAGTGCAAAAAAAGTTCATGCTTTACTCTTTTTAACAGGTCAGTCCAGTTGGTTTTTTCATGAATTTTTCTTTACACCACCGCCATCTTCAGTAGTATCATCGGCCTACTTTTGTATTGGTAACAATTTTTTGCCTTTACTCTCGGCTCGTTCAACGAGTCAATACAATAATTCGCTTTTAAGAGCACAAAAGATGTAAAGAGGTTTTTGTGAGTTCAAAGCTATCAAGTTTGAAGGGCAACATTGGCTTCCAAGTCATGATTGCAATGGTACTAGGGACAGCAGTTGGCGCTTTTATGGGTCAAGATGCTGCCATGTTTGCGATCCTTGGAGATATTTTTATTAATGCAGTGAAAATGCTGGTTGTGCCAATTGTCGCACTATCCATTATTGCAGGTGCTGCCAACCTCGGGAGTACACCTTCTGCAGGTAAGATTAGTATCGGAACTTTTGGGTTCTTTTTAGGCACATCAACACTCGCTGTTTTATTCTCAATTGCACTGTGTGATATTTTTCAACCGGGTATCGGACTAGATCTCACAGGTGTGAAAGGCATGTTCTCCAATGAATATGCGGATAAAGGTGGTGTGCCTGGTGTTGCTGCAACCATTGTGGGTATGATCCCAACCAATATCTTCCAGTCATTAACCAGTTCAAATATTATTCAGATCCTTGTTTTCTGTTTGTTCTTTGGTGTTGCGCTTTCCAAAGTTGATCAACAACGTGCAAAACCGCTTCTTGATGGATTGAATACATTGATTGATGCATTGGTTTGGATGATCAACAAAGTGATGTGCATTGCGCCCATTGGTGTCTTCGGCTTAATGGCTAACGCAATTGGTAACTTTGGCTTTGACCTCCTTGAAAATGTCATGTTGTTATTTGCGGTTTACGCAGGTGCAATTATCATTTACGGCTTGGTATTTTTCCCAATTCTGGTTCATTTCTTCTCCAATATTTCTGGAAAAGAATTCCTAAATGTAATGAAGAAACCACAAGCAGTTGCGTTATCTACATCTTCTTCTATGGCTACATTGCCTGTAACGATGGAAACGTGTGAAAACGAGCTCAAGGTTTCTAAAGCAACATCTTCATTCGTATTACCACTTGGTGCGACCATCAATATGAGTGGTACTGCAATTTATTATGGCTGTGTTGCGGTGTTTTTCGCTCAAGTATTTGGTGTTGATTTGGATGCCTCTGCATATATGGCGATCATTCTCGCTTCAACGCTTGGTGCAATTGGTCAGGCAGGTGTCCCAGGACCAACATTCTTAGTTGTTGCAGTCTTGATGTCTTCTGGTATTCCAATTGAAGGCTTACCGCTGCTATTTGCATTGGATCGTTTGTTTGACATGCTTAGAACGGCATTGAACATCACAGGTGATGCAGCATGTGCGGTGATCATGGAAAAGTATCATCCTAAATGTGCACAAGAGTATGCGGATAAAAGTGTACAACTGAATACGTAAAATAATATATAGGAGCCTGACAAGGCTCCTATTCACTTTCTCGTTTTTTAATCGCTTGATTCCAAAGCCCAATAAATCCGTTCTGTTCTCGTCTTGACAGTATCTCCCATAGAATAAGTTCGTTTTCTACAAATTTATCATCATTAATCGTTGGAATTGTCTTTTGGATGTTTTCTGATGAACGGCCAAGGTGATTCACGACTGGTTGTTGGCCAAGATGTTGATGGTAAAAAAGTTGTACTTCTTCACTGAGTGTGTAATTGATCCATTCTTCAGCAATCATTTTTTTGATTGGATCATTGGCTAAGCTATATCCAATCAGCCAGTGATCGACCCAGCCAGTCGCACCTTCTTTTGGTGCCGCAAATGCCCATTCTTCACCTTGTTCTTTCAATGCGTTTAATGCAAACCCCCAAACAACACCGTATTTGAGACCACGAAGATCATCCGGTTTATCCACACCAACCCATAGAGATTTTGCAAATTTTGCCATGGCATTTGTTCGCTCGCGGAGCAGCTTATTTTGCATAATCAGGTCATAATTGAAAATTTCATTTCTAACATACCCTAAAGACAACGCGACTGCGTAAATGTTTGCTTCATGGTAATCTGCACTGACCGTAAATTGGTATTTGTTTCGCCTATCCCAAAGGACTTTCCAGCTATCTGGGGGCTTCTTTACAAGGCTTTTGTTATAAACAAGCCCGTAGTAACCATAAACAATGGGAATACCATAGACTTTTTCATCTTGCCCCACAAAACGATTGAGTTTAAGCGCTGGGATCAATTTTTGGTAATTTGGTACATGCTTGAGGTCGATTGGGAGAACAATATTGGACTGGATCATCGGCCATCGATGAGATTTAGGGATATTGTGCGCGGGGCTGATGATATCTGCTTTTCGAGAACGGATACCGTCAAAAAACTCTTGTGGGTCAGAGACATCTTGGACGCTAATACGAACGCGTAAATTGTGTTTTTTCTCGACGATAGATTGAAAGCTTTGGATATGTTTTCTCACCGCGTATCCTTCCCAACATAAGATGTTGAGTTCGATACTCTGAGTCATGAAGCTAGCAACTAAACTGAATATGAGACTACTGTAACGAATTGAATAAGCGTAGGCCATTACTTGCTCCTTGGTTTAAGGTGAAGTAGCATTCGCCAAGCCATCTCCAAGTTGAGGGTATTGAAATTGATACCCTGAATCAATGAGTCGCTTTGGTGTGACATTTTGACCATACAAAAATAGTTCGGACATTTCTCCAAAGAGCGTTTTCAAAACGAATGCGGGCATTTTCATGAAATTTGGCCGATTTAATGTATCGGCAAGGATTTGACTGAATTCTTGATTCGAAACAGCACCTGGCGCCGTAAAATTAAATATTCCTTCCAGTGATTGATTTTCAACAAGGTGTAAAATCCCCCCCACAACATCATCAATATGGATCCACGACATGTATTGCTTTCCATTGCCCATCGGTCCACCAAGACAGAGATAATATGCAGGAAGCATTTTGGCGAGTGCCCCTCCTTTGGGGCCAATAACAATACCAAATCGTGTGATACAGGTTCTGACATTAAAGTCTTTCGCTTGTAATGCGATTTCTTCCCAGCGTTTACAGACTTTATGCGAGAACTCATCATGAATATTGGTAAATGTCTCATCAATGGGCAGTTCATTTTGTCTACCATAGAAACCAATCGCTGAGGCATTGATCAGGAGTTGGGGTCTAACTTTTGCATCTGCAATTGCGTCAATGAGCATCTCGGTCATTTCCCATCGACTATCACAAATTTCTTTTTTTTGCTGCTCACTCCATCGTTTATTCGCAATTGGTTCACCAGCGAGATTGATGACAACACCAATATTATCAAAGTTAATATCAACGACAGAATCCACATAGGTTACATTTGGGGAGCGTGGGAACTTCTGGGGATCTTTTCGGGTGAGTACGGTGACTTTATGATCCAGCTCTAACGCTTTGATCAAGTGTTTACCAATAAATCCAGTACCACCAGTCAATAAGAAATGTTTCATAGGGTTCATAATGCAGAAAGGTTTATTCAAAGGATAGGAGAAAATCTTCAGATAATGATCATTCAAACAATGGGCCGATGAGGCCCTTATTTTATTTCTGGACAGAGAGGGTCATTGAAACAGAATCAGCAAACCGTAAAGCATGCGGCTTATCGACTTCCACTTCGGCTGATTGAACCCAAGCATGCTCAGAAGCAATAGATAGGATCTCCGATGTCAGGTATTCGAGAAGGGAGAATCGCTCAGACTCAACACGTTGAATGATTTTTTTGGTGATAGTACGGTAGTTTAGCGCATCATCCATTTTATCAGAATGGAGTGCTTGTTCTGCGTCATAATTGATCCGGACATTGACAATAATATCCTGTTTATTTTTGATTTCTTCGTCCTTTATTCCAATATAGGTACGAAGGCGTAAGTTTTTGATATTAATGCTGGCTTGGCTTATCTTCATAGTTTTACAATAGGGCCTTCTCTTATTTTTACATAGAAATCAATCATCTTTTGGCTCAACGAGGGGCGTATGCGACTGAATATAGAACACACCGCAACAAGTCGGTTGCTGATCATTCTCGCAAGTATTGTCATTCTACTGGCAGGAATTAAAACAGCAAGTAGTATTCTTGTTCCTTTTTTATTATCTATTTTCATTGCAATCTCATGTAATCCTGCGATTAAGATGCTGATGAACTGGCGGATCTCAAGGGGGATTTCAATCACATTAGTGATGATTGTCATTATCCTCTTTGGCATGTGGCTGGCTCAGCTCGTTGGAAATTCTTTAAACGACTTTACCGCCTCGATTCCTGAATACCGACAAACACTCAAAACCCAGTTTGTCAGTCTGACTCAGTTTCTTGAAAAATATAACATTCATATCGACTTTACTCAGCTTTCTCAATACTTTGATCCGGGTGAAGCAATGAGTTTGGCTGCCACGATGCTGAGTAACTTTAGTTCAGTGATGGCGAATGTATTTTTTATTCTTCTGACTGTGATCTTTATGTTATTGGAGTCAGGTGGAATGCGTCAGAAGGTGCATGTTGCTTTGGCTGATCCGGATATGAAAATGATGCATATCGATAAATTCTTGGAGTCTGTGAATAGCTACCTGGCAATTAAAACGGTTGTGAGTATTGTGACAGGCGGGATTGTGAGTTTGATGCTCTGGATCTTGGATATCGATTATTTCCTGCTGTGGGGTGTTGTGGCTTTCTTATTTAATTACGTGCCGAACATTGGCTCGATTGTGGCTGCTGTGCCAGCCGTACTCCTTGGGCTCGTTTTGCATGGTCCGCTGATTGCAGGTATCACTGCTGCTGGCTATATCGCGATTAATACAGTTGTTGGCAATGTCGTTGAACCGAAGCTCATGGGGCGTGGCTTAGGTTTATCGACATTAGTTGTCTTCCTATCCCTTGTATTTTGGGGGTGGCTATTGGGTACTGTGGGCATGTTGCTTTCTGTACCACTCACAATGATTGTCAAAATTGCCTTAGAAGCCAGTGAAGAGACCCGGTGGATTGGTGTATTGCTCTCTGGTGATGCACAAGAGCCAAAAATTGCAGAGGAAGCTGTGGAAGGACAGTAAACTATTAGAGAAACATGATAGGTGCTATCGCAGCACCTATTGTTTAACTCATGGAAAGCGACTGGTACTGAAAAAGGAAACGATTAAATCCGCTTTAATAAGCTCAACTGATTTTCCAAAACGTAAATGGCGCATTCTTTGAATGCGATTGCACCAGAGCGTGTATCCGGTAGGGCGCGAAGGTAAAGCCAGCGACAGCTGGACTCCATGTAGGAACCAAAGTCGGTCTGGCTTTGTTTGAACATATTGAGTGCGCTTGTACTTCCAGACTCTTTGGATGCTTCTTCCAGTTTAAAAGTCACGTCTTTATTCCAACGCTCAATGATATCTTGAACAAGGTTGATCTTTTCGTCTAAGCAACGGAGGTAATTAACAGTGACTTTTGAACGTGTTTTGCATTCTTCGATATAAATACTGGTATTTGAGGCTGTGGCTTGAAAGCTAAAGAAATAGATACACAAAACCAGTGTTTGAATGAATACAACTGGTTTGAAAGTATGTGTCACCTTAGTTTTGGTGAACTTATCTTTGTTGATCATAAAGTAATCTCAAACTGTGCGCCTTGGAGAGACTCGGAAGCACTCACATGTATGTTTCCATTATAGGAGTGTACGAGGTCATGAACAATAGAAAGTCCAACACCATGTCCTTCTTCATAGGTGTCTAGGCGTTTGCCACGTTCAAACAAGCGTTGAACCTTATCTGAGCTTACACCAGGGCCATCGTCTTCAACAATAATCACGAGTTTGTTGTTTTGTTTAGCGGATACTCGCACTTGTGATTTGCAGGCTTTACATGCGTTATCAATCAGGTTGCCCAGAATTTCCATCAAATCACTATCATCTCCACGGAACAGCGTCTTTTCTGGAATATCGACTTGCAAATCAATGCCTTTATCACGGTAAATTTTATCCATGGCGTTGGTAATTTTTCGTGTAATTGGCTCAACTTCAACATTTTTTCGCCAGACCTCAAAGCCGCCACTTCCAGCGCGCTTCAGCTGGTGTTCAATAATCGATTGAATACGGTCAATCGGTTCTTGCATTGCTGGTTCGTTACAGTGTTCTGAAGTTTTTAAAACGGCTAACGGCGTTTTCAAAGCGTGTGCCATGTCACTTAGATAATCACGGTAGCGCTTTTTCTGGCGTTCGATACTGGCGAGAAGAAGATTAAGATCGTCTCTTAATCGGTCCAACTCGATTGGAAATGCACCTTCGATATGACTTCTCTTTCCTTGTTCTACTTCTTTGATATTTTGATCGAGAGTTTTTAATGGCCTAAGCAGCCATATCAGCCAAATAATTAACTGAATAAAGATCAAGCCAACCAAGATCCCGAGCCATAAGAGCAAAGTTTTTCTAAATTTTTGTTCTCTTGGACGGAGTTTGTCTTGATCCAAATAGAGATGAACAGCAAGCGGAACCCAACCATTTTTCGTTTCGAACTCGAGCTGGTAAGAGTATACGTATCCTGCAAAGCCTTCATCGAGGATGGGCTTGAACTGTGCTTCACCTTGCTTTTTTACTTCAGGTGCAAAAGGTAATGTAATCTCTAATGCAGAAGTTGAGCGCCAGACCGTGATCCCTGTTTTACTGGTGATTGTGGCATAGACACCGGAATTGAGCTGATTGAGTTTGGGGATCGTGAGCTGCTCCGGCATCCTTAATCCGCCATCTTGATATTCGAGGTCAAACTCATCAACATTATTTGGGACATCTTTATATTCAATCCCAGCAATGATGTCAAAGCTATAGACTTCGAGCTGTTCCTGGACTGATTCCAGTAATTGCTTGTGGAAGGCACTATCGATGGCAATATAGAGCAGCGGGAGAATTAAACAGACTAAAGACGAGACCATAAAGATCAGCCTCGACTTTAGTGAAATAGGGTAGTTATTCATGAAACTTCTAGTGCGAGTCTGTAGCCTCTGCCCCGGAGCGTTTGGATTGGTTTTAATGTACCATCAGGGTCGATTTTCTTACGTAAACGCCCTACGAATACTTCAATCACATTACTATCCAGTTCAAAGTCCTGATCGTAAATATGTTCCGTAAGCTCAGTTTTTGAAATTACTTTTTCTGGGTTGAGTAATAAATATTCAATGACTTTGTATTCGTAAGCGGTGAGATCGAGTGCCTTACCATTGACTCGGACTTGTTGAGTCCTCGTGTTGATCGTGATTGGGCCAGCTGAGATTTCTGGTGTATCCTGCCCAACGGAGCGGCGGATCAATGCATTACATCTCGCTAAAAGTTCTTCGGTATGAAATGGCTTTGTTAAATAGTCATCTGCACCCGCATCAAGACCTTCTACTTTCTCCTGCCAGCGATCACGAGCTGTCAATATGAGGATTGGTGTATTGATCCCTTCAGCCCTTGCTTTGCGGATCAATTGAATACCATCAAGTTTGGGAAGACCTAAGTCAACAATGACAAGGTCACTTGGGTACTCCAGCGTGTGGAATAATCCATCTTCACCATTGTCGACAGCATCAACACTGTAACCATTTTCTTCAAGCGCTTTTGTCGTGTTTTCACGAAGCGCATGCTCGTCTTCAATGAATATAATACGCATTATTCATCCTTCTGAATTGCGCCAGTTTTCTTATCCACAAATAATGTAATGACTCGTCCATCTTTCTGTATAATACGAATACGAAAGCCATCACCTGTTGATTGAACTCTGACGATTTTACCTGGATATGCTTGGGATACTTTCTTGACTGCTTCAGTTTTATCAATATCAGCCAGAACTGCACCAGAATAAAAAGTTACGAGCAGGATAAACAAACGTATAAGACTATTTGCTTTCACTAACATAAAATTCACCGACGTTATTTAACCCTGCTATTTTAAATCCCAAGGGACCTCTCACGCAAACCAAATTTTACCAAGTTGGTTCAACGCTGACGCGGATTTTAATTCGTTTACCTGGATGATTTGGCGTAAACGTTTTGTAAATCCGACCATTATAACTATAAGACACATCGTAGCCATCGATGTGAGTTACATGTTCAACTTGATGATGAGTCGTATAGCAATCGTGGTCTGTAACCGTTCGACTTGATTCACGGCCGACATCATGACCAATTGCACCACCGAGTGCTGCACCTGCGACCATACCGACACGTTTATTCGATTTGTTATGACCAATAGCATGACCAATTGCGCCACCAATAATTGCCCCCACGACAGTACTGGTTCCAGAGTTATGGGAGCTGACAGTACGATGTGTTGTGTAGCAAGAAGTCTGTGGCCTTGAAATCTGCCTTGATTGATAGACAGGCTCTGCTGAAACAACATAACCATAATCATAGCTGACCGTGTTATCGTATCTTGCCATGGCGGAAGCCGTAAACATCGAGCAGACGGTTAAAATAGAAACTGCTGTGGCTTTCATTGTTCTACCTCCTTATTACGATAACTTGAGCATAGATCGGAGTCACTGAATGGAAGCTGAATCGTCGTTAGATTTCATGAGAAATTTTTTTGATCCCACTTTTTTACTCCCTTGACTTTGAATACAGCTGCTTTTGATCACACCTGCCATTGATTACATATGTTGGAGTCGCTTGGCCTGTGAGGCTTCTGCGACCTGATAATCCGGATCGGTGAGTGGATTGACGCAATGGGTTGTAATTGCATGACGTTTTGAACGTTGATAAACATGAATTTCAAGTTGGTATGGGGAGAGTAATTGCCACAAATCTTTTTCTATTTTTTGTGGGCATATGCGCTGCCGTACATAATTGATCGTTTGTTCTTCATTCATCGTTAAGCTTGGCACTTGAATGTACGTATCGATTGCACCAGCGCGACCAGGGAAGACCTCGGTCAATTGCCAATCATAACTGCGAAAAAGATATCGATAGTGTTTTGTGACTTCATTGACGATGTGATCTGGAGCGCGTATTCCTGAAAGTTGGCGAACCGCTTCATCCTTACTGCAAGCTACAAGGAAGAGGGTGACAACAACGGAACAGGCGAATAACTTCATTCGATACCTTGGCTATACCAGTACACGCTTAAATGGGGTGATTTTCACGTTGGCATAAACGCCTGCATGGACATACGGATCATCATCCGCCCAAGACTTTGCTGCCTCCAAGGTGGGAAAGTCTGCAACAATAAGCGATCCGGTAAAACCCATCTCACCTGGGTTTTCTGAATCAATAGCGGGAAAAGGCCCCGCAGCAAACAAGCGTCCCTCGGCTTTTAGCGCCTCAAGGCGTTTGAGGTGCTCTGGACGTGCTTGCAGGCGTAATTCTTGACTGTTTTCGACATCAGTGCCGTAAATACAATACCACATGACTTCCTCGACATGATTTTATGGATTAGCGCACTTAAGGCCTTTATTCTATCGTCAATTCCAAGCATTGAATAGGATTAAATTGTTGTTTCATTGTTGCTTATCAAGGAGGTTGTTTTTAGGTTGTAATGTATGAGTTATATTATATTCAATCATTCGGGATTGCTGGGTGAGGTATTTGATATTTAGATTTGATCACTTCATCTCTGAGGCGATAAAAAGAGACTTGTAAAGCACTGAGTGCTGCTTGACGATAGAGGAAGTGGGGTAGCGAGCCATTTGGCCTTGCATAGCCTTGATATTCTATCCTGCTCTGCCCTTCATTATCTTTAGAAACATGCCAGGCTGCTTTGACGTCGGTCATCAGGATCCTATCTTGGGATAAGACTTCTGGGTGTTGAATGTCCTTGATATGCATCGTTATTCGGGATGCTTTCTTTTCTTGGCGGATCTCAGAATAAGTGACCATCTCTCGCGGGGAAACAGGCCAAAACCCTGTAAATTTTGTATGCACAATTTTTTCTTCTGGAGAAATATCTTTGATGATCATAACTTGCTCTACGTTATGCATCCAATTTGGGACATTCACAATGTCTTCAAGGAGATTAAATAGAGCACTCGGAGAAACTTGAACAGATGTGAGCGCCTTAAATTCGGTCAAATCTTCAGCTATGTCTCGATAGTAAATAGAAACAAGCTCATCAGATTCAAAGGTTTGCCATTCTTCAGCCATGCAATTCAGTCCAAAAAACACCAGGCAATAACAGATAACTTTTTTCATCGAGTCGTCATCGATATGATTTTAAAAGCAGTACTCTATCGAAAATGGGCAAGAGTTCAACCCCTTGCCCGAAGGCCAACATACCTTAAACATATAGACAGAGAAAGCGCTGAAAAAATCTCACTCTTATTTTGCTCATCGTTCATTTGGAATGACCAAAGGTCTCGCCTCGCGTGATGATTGATGTTTTTCAGCGATCATTGCATGTTTGCGTCTTCTAATTTCGGGGAAGCCAAACCCGTTGCATTTCTGCATAGTCGCTTGCTTTACCACAGCGGTTGAACGAACGGCCACTGACATAGACATATTGCCCACTATGTAAACCTGAGACCTCAAGCTGTGTATTTTCTGTTGAACCAATGCTCACCCAAGCTTTTTGTCCCCAATCATAACGTATCATGTCGTAGCGAACGGCATGCTGTTTCGCATTCCAACTTAAGACAAATCCGCTCGATGTGACCTGACTGAATGTTAGTCCGTCAGGTTTATTGGGTACTGTGCAACCTGGGTTATCTGGATCATCGGGGTCGCCTGGATCGCCATCATCATTGCCATGAATAATCGTCCATGATTTCGTTCTTTTGAGCACCTGGTTGTTGTCTTGAATCACACTTGGTGTTGTGTCTTTGGCGATTAACTTGAGTTGATATCGACCTTCATTCATTCTTGTGCCATCAAAAGTGTAATCCAGTGATTGACTAACGATGCTCCCATCTAATTCCCAATAGGCGGTGACTGTTTGATCGGATGGTTGGAGCAGTTTTGAAGAAAATCGAATCGATCGGCCTTTTTCAAGTGTAATGGCTTTCGCTTCGGGCGTAACTTGATCAATCGGAGAGGTGTATTTGTAAATTCGACGAATGATTTGTTCAGTATTCACGGCATAAAAAGGCTGAGCGAGTGTACGCATCATGGAGTTTTCGGTTGGGCGAAACATGCCTTGTTTGCAGTATTTTGCGCCCTCAAAAGAATCGACGTTGTCGGCATGATCAAACCAATGGGACCATTTTTGACCAGACCTTTGATTCGTCACATTTGCTTCGCTCGCGGGCCCAGCATTGCACGTGCCATAATCATATTCATCTGCCAGCAATGCAAATGTATGGCCGACTTCATGCAATGCTAAGTCAACTGCGGAAGAATGGAGAGACATGGTAGCAACGGCACCGCCCGCCCCGCCGTATTTTGTAGTATTCACGACAACCACAATGACATCATGCTCTTCTTCATTGAGTTTTTGCCCCACATATTGTTGAACTTTACGGGTTTCAACACAAAGTAGGCGGTCGATTCCGTAACATCCGAAATGTGCGCCAAATGCTGTATCAATGGGGGAACCATTACCTGCGCCTGATTGGTTACTAATTGATTTTACCCCCCACACATTAAAGTGCTTTTGGTAAGTGCTAAGCGGTGGTGCACGAAAAAAACCTTCAATAATCCCAGATAAGTCTTCTTCAAATCGTTTTATCTCAGAAGTCGTGTAACCTTCGGCGACAAAGACAAGATCGACACGATTCTCCGAGTGTCCATTATCAATGACTTTGATCACATCAGAGGAAGGAAAAGGGCCACCTACTACAGGGTCTGGATGAATCGGAAATGCTTTTAAGAATAACCATGTTGCCGAGTTTTCATCGACTTGCGGTAAGAAGACAAGCACTTTTTTGACGTTTGTTTGATGTTTGAGTGAGATATTTAGTAAAGCTTTTTCTTGCAGAAAATCATTTGTCTCTTCTATTTCGCCTGTTTCTGGATGGAAGGACTCAGCACGAATGGCAAGCGGGTTCGTGATTTGCTCAATACCAATCAGGCGGTCTTGTTCATCCAATTTAAGAATGGTCAACATGTGGATAGAGCTAGGTTGACCAAACTCAGCGAGGATCTGTGGTGTTAATTTCTCATACTTTATTCGGTTTGGTGTTGGCGCATCAAGCGCATTGGTTTCAATCTCAAAAGTCACAGCAAAGGTCATATAAGAGAAGAATAAAGTACTGCAAAATAAAAGAAAATGGATCAAGGGTTTCATTATTTGCTCCTTATATCTTCGCGGTACATCCTTTCGAACACTCGTTAAATAACGACAATGTCTACAAGCGATCATAGGACATTAAGTTGATTTTGTGTTAATAAAATGATCTTATCAAAGGTATTGAACAGTTTTTTTGTAAAGAATTGTCAGTGTAATTTGGCGGTCGCGGGGGACTCTCTGCTTGAGGCGAACTGTTCTATTTTTTTCTTTATCAATTAATTTTCTCTGATTTCAGCAAGTAAATCGATGTGTTTTGATTTAAATTTGACGAGAGACCAATAAGCAGAAAAAAAACAAATACAGCAATGAAAATACTGCCCTTAAACATGCCATCACTGTGTTTACCTTTGAGCCGAATGCTTTTAGAACCCTGTTTAATTTTCCAATAAATCGTCTCTGTGATTTGTCTATCTCCAAGTGGTAAATTGGACGTGACTTTACTCTTTGCTAAATCAAAACGATTCATCATGGCATTGCCACTTGGATGTGTTGTGATCACCAAAAATGAAGTCCCTCTATCTTCAACACAATCTAGCTGTATCGAATCAGTAGTAAAGCAGTGCGTGGGAAGTTTCATTGTCTGGTCAATCGTCATCCGCAAAGTGGGTCAGCACATTGAGCAAATAATGGAATAGGCCAATAATGTCCATAAATAGCTCTAATGCACTGATAGCAGGCGTCATGTCAGGATCCCAGCGATGCACAATCTGACTCGTGTCATAGAGTATCCAACACAAGAAAACGATGACACCAAAGATACTGAGACCAAGTTCTAACATAGGGAAATCAAAAATAAAAGAGATGAGAAATCCAACAAGGAGGATCCAGAAGGAAGCAAACAAGAATCCCCATAACCATTGAAAATTTTGTTTTGAAATCAAGACATACGCAGTGAGCGAAACGAACATGACCGTTGTTAAAATACCAGCTTGAATAAAGATTTGGCCAAGCCCAATATCAGTATAGACTTTGCCAAGTAGACCAAGTGTCATCCCAGTGATCACGGTAAACAAGGGTAAAACCAAGGTAATCGGGTTTCGCCAACCAAACCAGCCACATGCAATCCAAATGACAGCATCTGCAATTAATACGGGCATAAACAGTGCTTCTGGGAATGTATAGTAAGCAAACATGCCTGTAACCATCATCGCAATAATACACATGCTCAAGTAGCTATACGTTTTTGGGATATAACTATCATCAGGAACAAGCTCATGCTCAGAAGTGGGGGTCGAGTAGTCAGTCATTTGGATTACTTGAATAGCAATAACATCTATAACTATTAAGTATAGCGGGCAGGTCATGTCTTCCTAGATTTATTTGATTCTTATTGATTGTAAGTCACCGCTGAGTGCTCAGCGATGATTTGTGTGGAATATTGATGGAGAATACATGATGGGTTAAAACCATTTTGCACCCGGATCTTCCGGCCAAAATGACCCTGGGAGTGCAAATCCAAGTCCTTTACCTTTGTAGTTTGGAAAACGGCGCTTCATTTCGTTTACGACTTCAACTACGCTCGTTGCTGCTTTATTTGTAGGCAGCTTTTGAGTACCTTTAATCAGTGCTTGTGCAGTTGATAAATAATGTACATTTTTATCTACAAGCATTGGAATATCTTCACTAAAGCCATTGTGACCAACAAATACATAATCATAGTCAGCATATTTTTGTTTCAAATGTTTGATGGCAGAAATCCAGTTATCAAGCTCATCAGTTTCATCAAGCGGTGTGTATTCACGGATATAGTTGTATGCATCAACATACAATAAGTCACCAACAAATAACCCTTTTGCACTATCTATGGCAATATAACTATTATGATCAGCCTCAGCATGATCGATAGTATGAAAATCATAAATTAATCCATATAAATTTGCGCTGCCTTGGATATCAGTCACTTTTATATTGGTCAATTTTTGAAACTTTTTATTTTGGTTCAGTGATTTTGCTACAGAGGTTTGTGCATAAATAGATTGGATACCCAGAATTGCATTTAAATTTCCATAGTGGTCGGAATGATCATGAGTAATGATCACACTCACGGGTTTGCCAATTGATGTTAAGTAGGTATGGATATTCTTCCCAAACGCCGGGTTTTTCCCTGTACCCGTATCAATTAAAATACTGCCTGCTGCGCTTTCAACAATGGTTGCTGTATACGCGCCACTATCTTTTAATACATGGAACCGGAAGTGATCACCTGTAATGACCTTCACATCGCCAGTGTTCACAATACTCTGGTGCGGTGGTGTTGCAAACTGAACCGTTCGAATGTTTGCAAAGTTCAATTGTGAGAATGTTGCGATAAACAGAAACAATATAATTCGAAAGATAGGCATGAGTTTCTCCTCTGGTTTGCCGATAATATTTCGTTGATGTGAAGACTAAGGAGGAAATGTGCAAAGATAGCGGACGAAATGTGGAAGAAATGTGAAACAGGCAAAATCAACGCAATATTTATTTGCGGTTGAGTTTGGGTGGCGGTTACCATGGGGTATGCGTGATTTAACTAAAGATGTTCAGACATCAAACTTCTTTTTGAGTATTCGTTGGAAGCTATACATTTTTGTTGTTGTGATCGCAAGTTGTGTTGCTTTGAGCATCTATGGCTTGATGCAATGGAGCTTCGATCGTGGTTTTTTGAGTTATCTCAACCAGCGGGATAATGCTCAGCTTGAAAAGTTAGTCCCAGAACTATCCCATTTCTACCAGAAACACCAAAGTTGGCAGCTATTCGTTGAACAACCTTTGATGTGGACTCAGGTTGTCATGAAATCATTACCATTAAATCAATACGTGAGGAAACGTTCTCAATACGACACGCATACTCAAGAATTGACACATCGAATCCAGCTTTTTGATACACAAAAAAAGCAACTTATCGGTTTAACGCTTGATGAAAAAACACCACATTTTCGTCCAATACAAGTGGGGGAAGAAGTCGTTGGCTATGTTGGGCTGATTCGTCGAGAAGCGTTGACAGAGTATAACGATATTGCGTTTGCCAAGTCTCAGCAACACTTCTTATTCATTGTGACAGGAATTGTTATCCTTGGAATGGCATCATTGGCTTTACCACTTGCAAGTTCGCTTGTGAGGCCCATTCAACGTCTTCGCTTTGCTATGGCGCAGTTAGCGAAAAACCAACCCCAAGAGCCACTGCCGAGTCAACAAAAAGATGAACTTGGGCTGCTTGCAAGCGATTTTAATCGATTACGAACATTATTAAGTCAACAAGAGCAGCTTCGGAAACAGTGGCTTGCAGATATTGCTCATGAATTACGCACACCTATCAGTGTTCTTCAGGCTGAGTTAGAAGCGATTGAAGATGGTATCCGTCCGCTCACTCATGAACGCATTCATTCTTTAAAGTCAGATTTGGATCGATTAACCCATGTGGTAAAGGATCTACATCATTTAGCACTTGAAGATATTGGCGCACAACACTATCAATTCTCTTCATATGATATTGTTCTACTGATTCGTTCATCGATTGAACGATATCAGCAGCAATTTATACAACAAAAAATAAAAGTAACATTGGATAACAAGCTTGATGGCAAAGCTTGGGTTCAACTTGACCAAGATCGCATTCACCAGCTTCTAACCAACCTACTGTCGAACTCAATGAAATACACGGACCATGATGGTCAATTATGTGTCACGTTGAGTCGAAATCAACAATGGCTTGAGATTGCTTGGGAAGACTCAGCACCATCTGTGCCAGAAGCATCCCTAACTTTATTATTTGAAAGGTTATATCGCGTAGATAGTTCCCGGCAAAGAACGACAGGAGGATCAGGGCTTGGATTATCAATAGTGAAAGCGATTGTCGAGCGTCATGGTGGTTCTATTCATGCAGAACACTCTCAGTTAGGAGGCTTAAAATTACGGATCCGACTTCCAATGGAGACTGAATGAAACAACAAGTTTTGATCGTTGAAGATGAAGTAAAACTCGCCCAACTTTTGGCTGATTACATCGAACATGCAGGTTTTCAATCAGAAATGATACATGAAGGAAATCACGTTGTTGCGTGGGTCAAAGAAAATGAGCCAGCGATGATTTTACTTGATTTAATGATCCCTGGGATGGATGGTTTAGAAATTTGTAAAGCGATCCGCCAGTTTTCTCAAGTCCCTATTATGATTGTGACTGCACGTGTCGAAGAAATTGATCGTCTTCTCGGGCTGGAGCTAGGTGCAGATGATTATGTCTGTAAACCTTATAGCCCTCGAGAGGTCGTCGCGCGGGTCAAAGCAATCCTACGCCGTTTGCAACCTGTGCCTGAGGTCGCTCAACCAAATCAAATATTTCAACTGTACCCTGAAACCTTCAAAGTTCGATTTTGTGAACAATATGTCCCACTCACAGCAATCGAATTTAAACTGTTGCATGTCATGGCCTCTCAACCTGATCGTGTCTTCAATCGTCAGCAATTAATGGAAGCAATCTATGATGACCACCGAATTGTCAATGATCGTACAGTCGATAGCCATATCAAGAAAATACGTAAAAAATTAGAGTGTATTCATGATGAATATGAAGTGATCCAGTCTATTTATGGCGCTGGTTACTGCTTCAGGGAACCAACATTGATTTGAGCTGATGAAAGGCTCACGGAAGGTGAGCCTTTGAAATAAATGCCTTAAGAATGGATCAGACGAGCGCGAATGGTACCCTCGATTTGCTTGAGTTCTTGAAGGGCGAGGACGCTATCATCTGTATCGACATCAATGACAACATAACCGATGGATTCGGTGGTTTGCAGGTACTGAGCTGCAATGTTGATATTTTGCTCCGCAAAAGCCATGTTGATCTTGGTCAGAATACCAGGCACGTTTTGGTGGATGTGCAGAAGGCGACTGCAATTGGTATGTTCAGGTAGTGATACTTCAGGAAAGTTGACCGCTGAGAGTGTAGAGCCGTTATCACTGTATTTCACGAGCTTGCCAGCGACTTCAACCCCGATATTTTCTTGTGCTTCCTGCGTCGAGCCACCGATATGTGGGGTCAGGATCACATTATCCATACCTTGCAAAGGAGACACGAACGCTTCGTCGTTGCCTTTTGGTTCTACTGGGAACACATCGATCGCAGCACCGCGGATACGACCTGCTTTTAACGCATCAGCTAAAGCATCAATGTTGACAACATGGCCACGTGACGCATTAATCAAAATTGAATTTGGCTTCATGACATCCAGCTGGGCTTCGTCAATCATCATATGCGTTGCTTTGGTTTCTGGCACATGCAGTGAGATGACATCTGCGTATTTTAATAACTCCGTCAAGCTGCGCATTGGGCTTGCATTGCCCAAGGGAAGTTTGTTTTCGATATCAAAATAAACGACGTTCATTCCGATTGTTTCCGCTAAAATACCAAGCTGTGTCCCGATATGACCGTAGCCGATGATCCCAAGCGTTTTGCCTCGTGCTTCTACCGAGCCAACCGCAGTTTTTAACCAGCCACCTTGATGGGCTGCTTTGTTTTTTTCTGGAATATTTCGTAAGAGCAGTAGAATTTCACCAAGAACAAGTTCTGCGACGGAGCGCGTATTCGAAAAGGGGGCATTGAAGACGGGGATACCGAGTGCTTCCGTTGACTTCAAATCAACTTGGTTTGTACCGATACAAAAACAGCCAACCGCTGCGAGTTTATTGGCATGCTTTAAAACGTCTTTTGTGATTTGTGTTCGGGAACGGATCCCAAGGAAGTGAACATCCCGAAGTTTCTCTGACAGCGCTTCGTCACTTAAGGATGTCTTGAGGTATTCAATTTGCGTATATCCGTTTGCTTTTAACGTCTCCATCGCACTGGCGTGTACACCTTCAAGAAGGAGAATTTTGATTTTGTCCTTGGGTAGAGATTGCTTGGTCATCTATCTGACTCTCTTGTTGTGATGAATTATCTTTTTTGTGGGCCGTTCATTGTGCCGATGATTACTTCGTCTGCGCCACGTGCTGCGAATAGACCATTTGTCACAACACCAACAATGGCATTGAGTTTTTTTTCTAATGAAATGGCATCTGTAATATGCATGCCGACAACGTCTAAGATCACATTGCCGTTATCTGTGACAACACCTTGACGGTAGACTGGATCACCACCTAGTTTGACGATTTCTCTCGCGACGTATGAGCGCGCCATTGGGATCACTTCGATTGGAAGAGGAAATGCGCCTAATGAATCGACGAGCTTAGTTTCATCGACAATACAGATAAACTTTTTTGCGACAGCTGCGACGATTTTCTCGCGGGTGAGTGCTGCGCCTCCGCCTTTGATCATATGATTGTGAGGGTTGATTTCGTCAGCGCCATCGACATAAATATCCAGGACACTGACCGAGTTTAAATCAAAGACTTCAATCCCAAGTGCTTGGAGTTTTTCTGTGGAGGCTTCTGAGCTGGAAACGGCACCTGCAATATCGTCTTTGATTGTTCCGAGAGCGTCGATAAAGTGATTGACGGTAGAGCCTGTGCCCACACCGACAATAGAACCTGGGGTTACATATTCGAGTGCAGCCCAGGCGGCTGCTTTTTTCATTTCGTCTTGAGTCATCGTGTCAACCGAACCGATGGAAAGGAGGGGGACAGTATAATATCAATCGGTTTTCGTATCTATTGCTTTCCCATGAAAAGAGCGGGTTGGCGTTATGATTTTTTGCATTGGAATATCCCAACTATCGACGTTGAGGTTGGGGACTTCCTGACAGTCATGAGCAAGCCCAATTAAAGGGGGGTGTTGATGGGCAAAAGTTCGGTCATAAAACCCTCCGCCCATTCCCATTCTGTGCCCGCTGATATCAAATCCAACAAGTGGTGCCAAGACGAGTTCGATATGTTGAACAGGAATGATTTGTGAACAATCAAGCGCTGGCTCGGAGATCCCGTAACGGTTAACTGTCATTGGGGTTTTGGGATGATATCGCTGAAAAATTAAATGACCTTTACAAAACGGGTGCAAGATAGGGAGGCACACGATTTTATGTTGATCCCAGCATGTCTTTAAAAATGCCTGCGGATCGATTTCTCCGTCATTGGCAAGATATGCCGCGATCGTTGTTGCCGCGTGTAGCTCAGGAAGACACTCAAGCTGCTTGGCAAGATTGAAAGCGGCAGATTGTTGCTCTTGAGTATTCATTGCATTCCGTCTTGCTCTTAATGTTTGGCGTAGTTGATGTTTATTGTTCGACATAGACTGATTCGACATAGATTGATTGGACATAGATTGATTGGACATAAACTGCGATCCCTTTGTTTTTGACAAATCATTTCAAATTTTTCATATGTTTTCACCCAAAAAATTCTAAAAGTTGGTGAGAAGATTGCATGTAGAAGCGCAATGTCGATCAGAATATTCCGTGGATCAGATTTAAGATCTCGGATTTTTAGTCGATACTTTTAAAGTGACTGGAAAAAAGGTTGATTTTTGGCTATGGCATCATTACTGGATATCGGAATATCAGGCTTACGTGCTAGCGCACGGTTATTACAAACGACATCGACGAATATCTCGAATCTCAATACGACGGGATATGTGCGACAGCGCACGAATTATGTCACACAATTTGATGGTACGGTTGGTCGTGGAACGACATCACGTGTGCTGGATGAATTCGCACAGCGACAAGTTGTGCGTGATACGTCAAATTTTAAATTTCACGAATCTTATCTGCAAGAAGCATCTCGTCTTGACGTCTTGTTTTCTGATGCTGGCAGTAGCTTGAATACTCAGCTTGATAATTTATTTAAAGAACTCCAGTCCGCAACGAATAACCCATCAGTACTAGCCAACCGCCAATTGGTCATTGGACAAATGGAATCACTCGTCAACCGATTCGATGCTTTTTCCGATCTAGTTCTACAACAAGAAGAATCCGTCAATGGTCAACTTGATATTCATGCACAGGAAGCGAATGATCTCATTCAAGAAATCGCTGAATTAAATAATAAAATTGCTGGGCAAACGGCGACTCAGAGTGGCGATATGCCGAACACCACTTTAGATCAACGCGATGAAGCGATCCGAAAACTCTCCGAGCTACTAGACATTCAAGTACTTGAATCTTCTAAAGGTGAAAAGTTGATCTTTATGGCCTCCGGTGAAGCGCTTGTGATGGAAGAAAATGAATTCAATTTGCTTGTAGCAAACGGTGATCCTGACCCCAGAATTAAATCGATTCAATTACAATACACAAAAAATAACAATGTCACGACAGAGTTAGATATAGATGATGTCGGTGGTAAAATCGGTGGTATTCTGAGCTTTCGGCAGACGGTATTAGAGCCGACTCAAAATAAACTCGGTCAACTTGGTCTTGCTTTGGCAGATGCCTTTAATACCCAAAATCGTCTCGGGATGGACTTGGATGGAGAGATCGGTGGGGACTTATTTACGATCCCGAGTTTTGGTGCGCAGGGTTTTCAAGCCAATACGGCGTCTGCGGGGACAATTACTGCGACAGTTCAAGCAGGCAGTGGTACAAATTTAACGCCAAATAACTTTTTGATCACGATGACATCAGCAACGACGTTCAACATGGAAGCGATTGATGAAAAAGGCAATGTCATTGCAGGGTCAACAGTTGCTGGTACCGTTGGGACGCCCTTAAATCAATATGGTTTAACCATCACGACGACAGCGCCGCTGGCAAATGGAAATCGATATGTCTTGAAGCCTGCATTTCAGGCTGCTGCTTCCATGCAACTTGCAACAACACGCCCAGAGGACCTTGCACTTGCTTCACCGATTCGGACAGAAAAGGTCAGTACGAACACAGGTAGTGCTGATATATCTCCTGGTACTGTGACCAATACGGGCGCTGGTTCGAACTTTAACGCTCCAGGTAGTTTGACGGTCGATCCGGTATATGTGCGTTATGATGGCGGAAACCAATTTTCCATCTTTAATGGTGATCCTAATGCAGGGGGTGTTTTAATTGGTACAACCCCGGCGCTGACAAACTTCAATAATATCTTGTCGAATGTTCCAGCAACTGCAAACTATGGTTATGACTTTAATATCTCTGGGACACCAGATACGAATGATCTATTTACCGTGAGATACAATACGGGCGGATTCAATGACAACCGGAATGGTTTGGAGCTGGTTGGCATGCAGGAAAAAGATTTAATGAAACGCAATGCCGTTGCTGCAACTGGTGCTGACAACGGACTCACGATGCATGAGTCTTATTCATCAACCGTCAGTTTTGTGGGTCAAAAAACAGCTTCAGCAAGAACGAATGAAGCTGCATTTGGTGCAATTTTGTCTCAGGCAGAAGCAAGATATGAGTCTGTTTCTGGCGTTAACCAAGACGAAGAAGCGGCAGATTTAATTAAGTTCCAGCAGACATATTCAGCAGCGGCTCAAGTGATCTCTACAGCGCGAACAGTATTTGATACCTTGCTGGCGGCAGCAAGATAATTTTGAGGTGTATTTATGCGTTTATCAACAAAGCAGATATTTAATTTAAATGTCCAAGAAGGGATCCTGAACTCGCAGAACCGCTTAAACACAGCAACGGAGCGCATGATCAAACAAACGCGCTTACTGACTCCTGCCGATTCACCTGCGGATGCTGCGCTTGCACTGCGTTATACAGAGAACATTCAAAAAGTTGATCAGTTTCAACAAAATGGCATCCAGTTAAAAAATGCGCTGCAAAATGAAGAGTCGGTGATCCAGAACATCAAGACAACACTCTTCAATGCAAGAACGAAAGCAGTTCAGGCTGGGAATGGTGCAAATTCAGATAAAGACAGAGCAAGTATTGCACAAGAGTTGCGCAGTATTCGAGATCAACTCTTTGATTTGATGAACTCGAAAGATTCTAATGGCGACTTCATTTTCTCTGGATTTCAGTCCAATAAACAGCCTTTTGTATTAAATGGTGCAACTGGAAAATATGAATACAAAGGCGATGAAGGGCAAAAGGAGTTGAAAGTTTCCTCATCGGTCACACTTGCCAGTAATGACAGTGGTAAGGAAGTCTTTGAAGAAGTTGCTTCTCGGTTAAAAACGGCAAATACAACGTTTACTGGAGGGATTACGGGCGGCTCAGTGTTTGTGGCAGAGCAAGGGGTTTTTGATGATTATCATAAAGCGAACTTTGATAAAACCACGGCAACCAATAATGATTTTCGGATCGTACTGACTGCACCGAATAATTACGATATTTTGAAAGGCGGTGTTTCTCAGACAACGGGAACGTTTAACTTTGATGAACCAATCGACTTTCAAGGACTGGAAATTACACCGACAGCAGGTGCAGTGCCAGGTGAAATTCGTTTTAGTTTTTCAACGCCCGGTAAACAAAATATTCTCGATACGATGGAAGAGTTGATTGTTCGGCTGGAAAGTGAAGTGGGGCAAACACTGGCACTCAAAGATGAATTGTCTGATGCGATGGTGCAAATTGACAATACGCTCGATAGCGTGATGGCAACGCAATCCTCGATTGGAGGTCGAATGAATGTTGCGGATGGTATTTTTGCAGCAAACGCTGAGCTCAATATTACGAACCAGGTTGCCAGAGCGAATGTTGCGGAGATCGACTTTAATGAGGCAATGACGGATATTGTGAAGGAGCAGACGGCTTTAACCGCAGCGCAACAAGCTTTTGCAAGACTATCTGGTTTGAGCTTATTCAACTTCCTGTAATGATAAATACTCGTTGATTGATCAGCATGATCTGCCTATTTTTTACGGTGGATCATGTTCAGATAAATCGTGGTGTGCTTCCCAAATACTGTCATAGGCAAGAATATAAAGCCATAAACCCAAAAAGTAGGCCCAATCCAAGAAAATTAACCCTTAGTATTTCAACAATTGAGCAATTCCAGAAAAGTCATGTTTATAAAAGCCGCCTGATGCATAAAACTCCCAATTTACTGCCGTTTGTTCGAGAAAGTTAACTGACAAAAAAATCAGTCTAAAAATAACAATGAAATGTGCATGCACTGCAGGTGTATGCCAGAAAACCATACATACCGATTAAATATTCGCAACTGAGGGTCGTCATCTCGGGAGAGTACAGGCTAGGCTTTGTGGGTTATTGGGATGTCTCAAGGAAGCATATGAAATGAAAAGGCGGCTTGGGCAAGCCGCCTTTTGATGCGCATCTAGTAGAATTTGGTGATAGCGAGGAGGCTATTATGTTCTACTATTCTGTTGATGCCTACTTACCGGACCCTATCTTAAAAGACAAAAAGTCACGTTGGGTTATCGGGCAAATAACCTATGTAAGTAGTCACATTTGGGTTTGCACTTATCGTGCCAGAAGATGAAATGTATGTTTA
Organism: Algicola sagamiensis DSM 14643; assembly: GCF_000374485.1. Taxonomy (GTDB): domain Bacteria; phylum Pseudomonadota; class Gammaproteobacteria; order Enterobacterales; family Alteromonadaceae; genus Algicola; species Algicola sagamiensis. The sequence continues at coordinate 668,459 of NZ_KB894491.1, read as the reverse complement.
ATTATCTTCTATTTATGTATCGTTCACAGCAGCAATTTCTTTAAAAGAATTCTTAAAAAATAAAATAAAATGACTTATTCAACTCAAAAATCACTCTTTTATCTGTGATGTCAATCCTACATATCGTCCTTAAGTTTGAATATTTCACCAGTTAAAAAAATTCTGCATCTTTTCGATACCCAGCGTTACATAAATAATGAAAGTAGCAATGACCAATGATGAAGGTGAAGAAAATGAAAAACGAGATCACATGTCCAATTGATGATGCTTCTGTTGTTTCACAAGTCAATGGCTACAAAGCGCGAGAGCGTGATGTCATTTCAACTTACGAACACCGACGGTCAGTATTGAACATTGCAATAGAAGATGGGGATGTTGCCTATCAACAACTCAGCGATCTAAACAAGATCATTTATGACTCTACCGGATTTCAGGACTTTGTCCTCAAGGTGACAGCGTTGACTAGCCTGGATCCAAAGTACCATCAATAATCCATAGAGACTGCGCTGATAAAAGCAAAAAGCACAGGAAGCTCCTTGTGCTTTTTAATCTTCAATTCATACCTCGATTAGCTTTGTGAACTCATGGCTAACTTGATACCAAAGTATCCAAATAAACTACCAGCAAGGCGATTGAGCCACAGTTTCACTTTTTGACTTTGTCCTACCTTTGATTTGAGCTTGAGTGTGCTGAAAGCAAGAATATGACTCCAAATGATGGCATTGATATTGAAGACTAGGCCAAGTATCAGGAAAGCGAGCGGTTTATTTTCTGCATGAACGTCAATAAATTGAGGGACGAATGCTAGGAAAAATAAGGCAACTTTCGGATTGAGAACATTGGTTAAAAATCCTTGATAAAACACTTTTTTCAATGAACTGTTCATCACTATTTGTTCATGAGAAGCTGGGGAGTTTTTTGCCAGGATCATCGTTAGACCCATATAAATCAAGTAACAACATCCCACGATTTTAATGATGGTAAACGCAGTTGCGGAGGTTGCTAAAATTGCAGATAGGCCAAATGCAGCGGCAAAAATATGGACGAGGGTACCCGTACCAATACCAAAAGCTGCCGTCGAACCGCCACGAAATCCGTTTTTAGCCGTACTGCCAATGACAAACAGGGAGTCAGGCCCGGGTATGAGATTCAACATAATGCCTGAGAAGACGAACAACCAAAAGTCTTGAATACCGTACATTTTTACCTCCTACTGAAACGCAGACTTTATCTGGAAGAAAACCTGAAGTCAAAAATACTGGCGTGATTTTTGCCAAGTCAACTGGAAAGCACATGATGTCAAAATTATTTTGGCCCACAGCTTGCATAAGTAGACTTAAGTCAATGATAAAGAGGTCAACACGATGGCAATCAGTTTTCAGAAAGCGTTTGGGATCCATCAGCATGCCTTGTTAGTGAGAGCTGATCGTTCTGAGGTGCTGGCAAATAATATTGCGAATACGGATACGCCAGGTTTTAAGGCCAAAGATTTGGACTTCAAAAAAGCTTTGGAAAATGCGAAGTCCAATCAAGGATTTCACCTTGAAAAAACCCATGAGCGACATATTTCCGTTGAATTGAAAAAGCATGACAGTGCTGTGATGTACCGGGTGCCAAACCAGCCTGATACTGGTGATGGAAATACGGTGGATTTACAAGTTGAACGCAGTAAATTCACGCAAAATGCACTTGAGTATCGTGCAAGCATGACTTTGTTAAATGGCAAAATTAAAGGGATGAAAAAAGCCCTTGCAGGTGGTGGAGGTCGCTAATCATGAGTTTATATCGCGTTTTTGATATCGCAGGTACGGGCATGAGTGCACAGAGTGTTCGCCTCAATACGACGGCAAGTAATGTTGCAAATGCCGATAGTGTCAGTAGTAGTGTTGAGACAACCTACAGAGCAAGACATCCAGTTTTTGCCGCAGAGTTGTCAAAAGCTGCCGCACATCAAGAATCTGCGGGTGTGAGGGTTGTAGGTATTGTTGAAAGTGAAAAGCCCTTGACGCCAGAATATGCACCAAATCACCCGATGGCAGATGATAATGGGTTTATTTATAAATCCAATGTGAACGTCATCGAAGAAATGACCAACATGGTTTCTGCAAATCGTAGCTACCAGACGAATGTACGCGTCGCGGATATGGCGAAGCAGATGTTGAACCAAACGCTCCGTCTTGGACAAAGTTAAGGAGTGATGATATGACGAATGTAACAGATCCGAAAGGGAACTACTCCGATCAAATACGTTGGCAGGGTGAAGGTATTCCTAAAGAAAAGCCGGGTGAGAAAAAATTAGGGCAGGAGCAATTCTTCCAATTACTCACTCAGCAGTTGGCTTATCAGGACCCAACGAACCCAGTGAATAATGAGCAGATGATTGCGCAGATGACCAACTTCTCCATTGCGGAAGGGATCACGGGGCTGAATCAAAACTTTGATGCTTTTGCGACGACGATGAAGTCAAGTATGGCACTTCAAGCTTCATCTCTTGTCGGTAAAAAAGTATTGCTTCCACCAAGTGAATACACCATCAAGACTTCGCCCGAAGATACGACAGAAGGTGTGATTTTCTTACCAGAAACGACACAAGAGTTGAAATTAAACATTATGGAAGGGGATGAAGTGATCCAACGGATTGACTTGGGTGACTTTTCGAAAGGGAAAGTTCCTTTCTCTTGGGATGGAACCAATTTTGATGGTGAGCAGGTACCTGCAGGGAGATATACACTCGTTGCTACTGGACTGGTAAACGGCGAAGGACAAGCTTTTTCGACATCGATGCATTCAACGATTAATAGTGTGAGTTTTTTAAATACAGATAAAGGCGTCACGTTAAATGTCAATCGATATGGTGCAATGCAGTTGGATGACGTCATTGAGGTTTTAGAGTAGTGCGAGTGACGGTTTCTAAATTTGAGGTGATAGGAGAGGTAAACGATGAGTTTTAATATTGCTTTGACTGGTTTGGCCGCAGCACAAAAGGACTTGGATACAACGGCGAACAATATCGCGAATGTCAATACAACCGGATTTAAAGAGTCCCGTGCAGAGTTTGCAGATGTGTATGCGGCCTCTGTATTCAGTGCTGGTAAAACTAAAGTTGGGGATGGAGCGATTACCTCTGCTGTTGCACAGCAGTTTACCCAAGGATCGTTGAAATTCACATCAAACTCGCTCGATCTGGCGATCACGGGGGACGGTTTTTTTGCAACCACGCCTACAATATCATCGAAAGAACACTCATTTACCCGAGCCGGGGCTTTCAAGCTTAATAAGAATAATTTCATTGTGGACAATAATGGAAACTTTCTCCAAGGGTTTCAAGTGGATGCGACCACTGGAGATGTGAGCTCGATTTCTTTGGATACGACGATCCCGATCCAGATACCTGACTCAGCAGGTGCGCCTCGCGCCACCCAAAATGCATTTATTACGATGAATTTAAAATCAGATGAAAATGTCCCAGGTGTTGTTCCTGTGAATCCATCAGACAGCGCAACTTATAATTTCAAAACGTCTGTGAATGTATTTGATAGTTTGGGGGGATCGCATTTGGTTGATGTTGTGTTTGTGAAAGATGCGACGGCACGACGCTGGAATGTCTATGCAGCCCTTGATGGGCAGGCAATTAGTGGTACTGCTGGTGACTTTTCAACGCCAACAGTACAATTGAATTTTAATGCCGATGGGACAATGAATACAGCAGCGTCACCCAATCTTGTGCTTCCTCAGGCAAACTTAAATGCGCTCATTGCAGCAACAGGTGCGCAATTTACGTCAGATGTGACGATTAACTGGCGAGATCAGGCTGGGACGAAACTTCCCACACAATATGAGTCGAAATTTGAACTGACAAATGCCGAACAGGATGGGACAACGGTTGGCCGTTTGACCGGTGTAGATGTCAATACAGAAGGAAAAATCGTTGCATCTTATAGTAATGGTGATACGACTTTCTTAGGTCAAGTAGCGATGGCACGATTTGCCAATCCACAAGGGTTGACACAAGTCGGTAATACTTCTTGGAAAGAAAGTTTATCATCAGGTGAGGCATTGGCGGGAGAAGCCAACTCTGGGACATTTGGCGCAGTGAACTCTTCTTCACTCGAACAATCAAATGTGAACCTCACGAATGAGTTGGTCAATCTGATTTCTGCCCAAAGAAACTTCCAAGCGAACTCTCGTGCATTGGAAGTAAACAGTACAATCCAACAAACCATCCTACAGATTCGATAACCACTTCGTACGAGTGATTCGAATATCAAGAAGCCGGAAATACCGGCTTTTTTTCTCTTTGAATCAATCATTCAGCTGTTGGCACTAATGTTGCATTAATTGGGTATGTCATGTGTTTGGCACATGAAAAGCAATTGAAGAGAGACCATCATGGATAAGCTGATTTATATCTCGATGACTGGGGCAAAAAACAATATGAATTCGATTGCGGTGCGAGCCAATAATCTGGCGAATACCCAGACCACCGCATTTAAGGCTGATTTTGAACAAGCGCGTTCACAACAAGCGTTTGGAGAAGGGTTGCCAACACGTGTTTTTGCTCAGACAGAACGCCCGGGTCAAAACTTTGACGGCGGGGCAATCATCACGACAGAGCGTGAATTGGATATTGCCGTTGATGGACAAGGCTGGATTGGCGTCCTTGCTCCAAATGGTCAGGAAGGGTATACCCGAGACGGAAATTTAAAGATTAATGAAAACGGGCTGCTCGAAACCGGGGATGGATTTCCTGTCATTGGTGATGATGGCCCGATTGCGATCCCACTCCCTGTCCAGAAAATTGAGATTGGACGCGACGGGATCATTTCGGTATTACCTGAGGGGGCGCCTCCGAATGCTTTAGAAGAAGTTGGTCGGATCAAACTGGTCAACCCTGAACTGAAAAACTTTCATCGGTTGAATGATGGATTGTTTTACGCCAAAGATGGCCAGCCGATAGAAGCAGATGCGAATGTTCGGATCTCCAGCGGCATGTTGGAATCCAGCAATGTCAGTGTGGTGGAAGAAATGACACATATGATCAGCTTGCAGCGTCAATTTGAGATGCAGGTCAAGATGATCAAAAGCGCAGAAGAAATCGATTCTCAACATACGCAAACGATGAGACTTATCTAATCGTGGGAGGTAAATGATGCACGCAGCGTTATGGATCAGTAAGACTGGGCTTGATGCTCAGCAAAAAGATATTTCGGTGATCTCGAATAACCTCGCGAACGCGAGCACGGTGGGCTATAAGAAGAGCCGTGCCGTCTTTGAAGATTTACTGTATCAGAATATCAATCAACCGGGGGGACAGTCATCGCAGGAAACGGAGTTGCCCAATGGCTTAATGATTGGTGCTGGTGCGAAAGTGGTTGCGACCCAGAAGAACTTCACACAGGGCAATCTGATCACGACAGAAAAGAGCCTGGATGTGATGATCCAGGGACATGGTTTTTTCGAAATCCAACTGCCTGATGGGACCGCGGCTTATACCCGAAATGGTCAGTTTACAATGAATGATCAGGGGCAAATTGTAACATCTGGTTCTGGTTATCTTCTTCAACCCGAAATTACGATACCTGTAGACAGTCAGCAAATTACAATTGCGGAAGATGGTCAGGTTTCAGTGAGGCAGCAGGGGGCTGCTGATCAGGCGAATGTCGGCCAAATTTTATCGACAAATTTTATTAACCCGGCAGGCCTTGAACCCATTGGTCAAAACTTATTTATCCAAACGGGAGCTTCTGGTGATCCGCAGCAAGGGACACCTGGTCTGGAAGGGTTTGGCAAAATGGTCCAGGGCGCATTGGAAACGTCCAATGTGAACGTGACAGAAGAGTTGGTCAATCTGATTGAAAGTCAGCGAGTTTACGAAACAAACTCAAAAGTGATTTCTTCTGTTGATCAAATGCTGAACTTTGCGATACAGCAATTCTAGAAGGGGTGATCTTATGCAGTGGTGTCAAGAAAGAAATCGATTCTGGCGCATTATCATCTTTATCCTGGTTGTGGTTGGATTATCTGGTTGTGCATCCAGTCGTTATGAGCCGATGCCGGATGACCCTTTCTACGCCCCTGTCCTCCCTGAGGAGAACTCGCAGGCAAGGGATGATAATGGTTCTCTTTATCAGGCGAGCGTTTCTTCAGGCTTATATACCGATACGAAGGCAAGACGTGTTGGAGATATCATCACAGTGATGCTTCAAGAAAGCACGTCAGCTTCCAAGTCTGCAAAGACCGAGACGGATAAAGAAAGTAAAGCAACCATTAATCCAGTCACTGGTTTTGGTGCACAACCGATTGCTTTTAAAGAGCAAGCCATTCAACTTGGGATGAATGCAACGAATGAGTTTTCTGGAGAAAGCAAAGCAGACCAGAGTAATAACTTGAATGGCAGTATCTCTGTGCATGTGCTTCGTGTACTCAAAAATGGCAATCTGATCATTCGTGGTGAAAAATGGCTTACGCTGAATAATGGAGATGAGTACATCCGTTTGACGGGAATGATCCGCTCTGATGATATTGATGCCAGCAACACAATCCAATCGAGTAAAGTGGCCAATGCACGGATTGAATATAGTGGCAAGGGCGCGCTGGCGAAAGGGCAGGAACAAGGTTGGCTCTCGAAGTTTTTCTCGAATGTACTTTGGCCATTTTAGGAGTTGTCTCATGAAAAAGCTATGGGTTGTTTTCTTGATTTTCATGAGCACACAAACCTTTGGCGCTCGGATCAAGGATATTGCTTCTGTTGAGGGGGTTCGGACAAACCAGCTCGTTGGATATGGCCTGGTTGTTGGGCTTCCAGGAACAGGTGAGCAAACGCCATTTACTGAACAGAGCTTTCGCTCTATGCTGGCAAACTTTGGGATCGGGTTGCCTTCCAATACCAAACCAAAGATCAAGAATGTGGCGGCGGTCGCGATCCATGCGGAGTTGCCACCATTTGTAAAGCCAGGACAGAAGTTAGATATCACCGTTTCATCCATTGGTAGTGCTTCGAGTTTAAATGGCGGTACTTTACTGCAAACTTTCTTGAAAGGATTGGATGGGAATGTTTATGCGGTTGCACAAGGAAATTTAATCGCGAGCGGGTTTGGTGCACAGGGTATGGATGGTTCCAAAATTACCGTCAATACACCAACGGTTGGACGGATCCCGAACGGGGCAATTGTCGAACGCTCAGTCCCGCTCCCTTTTGCAAAAGGGGATTACATCACATTTAACCTCAACCGACCTGACTTCACGACAGCCAAGCGTTTATCCGATACGATCAACAAATTCTTAGGTCCAAATTCTGCCTATGCATTGGATGCAGCTTCAGTGCGCGTCACAGCGCCAAGGGATACCAGTCAACGAGTTTCATACTTGTCGACATTGGAAAACTTAACATTCGATCCAGCCAATCATGCCGCGAAAATTATCATCAACTCCAGAACAGGAACGATTGTCATTGGAAAAGATGTCAAACTACTACCTGCGGCAATCACCCATGGTGGACTCACGGTGACAATTGCTGAAAATGAGGAAGTTGATCAGCCTGAACCTTTGGCTGATGGTGAAACCGTTGTCACAAATCAAAGTATCATTGATGTGGCCAGAGACGATACGCGCATGTTTGTGTTCAACCCTGGTGTGACTTTAGATGAATTGGTTCGAGCGATTAATGAGGTAGGCGCGGCGCCAGGGGATTTGATGGCTATCTTGGAAGCACTCAAAGAAGCGGGTGCAATCCACGGTGAGCTGGTGGTGATTTAGAGGTGAACCATGACACGAATCGAACAACCTGCAAGTTATCATGATCTTCAAGGGCTAGAACAACTTCGTGCTGAGGGCTTGCGAGGAAAAGATAAAGATGCAGCATTGATGAAGGCGGCGAAGCAGTTCGAATCCATCTTTTTCTCGATGTTGCTCAAAAGCATGCGCCAAGCAAACGAAGCATTTGAAGACGAAGGGCCGTTCAATAGCCGTAGTGTGAAGTTTTATCGGGATATGTTCGATCAGCAGCTTGCCGTTGAAATGGCGCAAACCGGTGCAATGGGGCTTGCGGATATCATTTATCGCCAACTGGGTGGGAAAGCCCAGGGGTATACACCAGCACAAGTGATCCGCTCAGATGGTGATTTACAAGCGCTCATGCAACGCCAGAAAAAGCCTGAGTCATCTTCACTTCCTGCTCCGATTCAACCTGCAGCAATACAATCTTCAAAACCGGAGCAGGTTGAAAACTATGTTGAAGTACGAGAAAAAGTACAAATGAAAGCTGATGCCACAGGGAATGAGCGTCAAGCGCACTTCAATAACCCAGCTTCATTTGTTCAGGCACTTATTCCACTGGCTGAAAAAGCAGCGAAAAAGTTGGGTGTCTCACCTCACGCATTAGTGGCGCAGGCGGCATTGGAAACCGGTTGGGGTCAAAAAGTGATCCCGGGAAAAAATGGTCAGAGCTCGAATAACCTTTTCAACATTAAAGCGGATCGTGCTTGGCAAGGTGAAAAAGCAACGGTTTCAACACTGGAGTTTCGAGATGGCATTGGTAGAAAAGAAAAGGCCAACTTCCGTTCTTACTCATCTATCGAAGACAGTTTTGATGATTATGTTGCATTTTTACAGGGCAAAGATCGGTATCAAGAAGCACTGAAACAAGGGAAAAATAGCGAAAAGTATTTCGAAGCGCTACAAAAAGCAGGTTATGCAACGGATCCGAACTATGCGAATAAACTGAAAAATGTCCTTAAAAATAAAGCGTTCGCGATTGCAAAAGATTTCTTTGGCCAAACCTTAAAATAATCCATATCAAGTCAATTGAAAGACGCTAAAATTAATTTTAACACCTTGATCAATGCGAAGTGGGAATACAATGGAGCTTTTTCATTTTTTTCAAGAAGGTCACCTACGCGGGATCAAACTTGGGAGTCTGGAAACTGACGTTTATCGCGTATTTACGTCCTGTGAAATTGATAAGTTACCGATGGATGATATTGGTGACTTGTACACTTTGGTTATCAAACCCGCCGAGTTTCATATCTTTGAAGGCGTGGTGACGAACATTATTATTCAACCTGGATATGCGAATCCAAAAGAACCGCTGTTTTTATCTGGTGATGTTTTTGCAACCGACAATCATCTGACAAAACCAGAAGCGATGAAAATGATGGATGATGTTGGTATTAAAAACTGGGCGATCCCCTCCATGACCGAAGGGGTGAAGCTGTTGATGACAGAAGGACACGCGTCATTGGAATTTCTCCCAAATAAGGATGAATTTCACCTTGAACGGATCCATCTGGCCTAAAATACGGCTGGAAAAAGAAATACAATCAAACTGAACCAGGTGGGATAGACCGGAAGGTAACCAGCTATCCACTGTTGGATCTTTGCATGCTCTCCTTTTCCTAAAAACACATCAAGATAATATTTGGCAGTCCCTGCAACATGAACGAAAATCACGAGATTCATTCCAATAATCGCCAGACGGTTTGGGGTGAGTCCATAAGTCATTAAGCGATAGGAAATTGCAGCGATTGCGGTTGCATTCATCATCACAGTGACGATCAACAGCAACGCATTCATCATGGATTGCCATTCGCTGGGTTCATCTTTGTCACTCAACGAAAAAATCACAATGCCCATTACACAGATGAGTAAAATGTTAAACATGATAAGCAAGTCGCGCTGCTCAAAGATGTTATTCCCAAAAAATAGAACAGAGACGAGGTAAAACAGGCCCGCAATAAAAAATAGTGGCGCAAAAATCTTAGACAAAATACCAATGAGATTTGAACGTTCAGTCATCATTTGATCAATGATCATGATGGCGAATAGTGGGGCAGAGATGATCCCCCAAACGACAACATTATCTAAATACCACTCTTGTAACCCATGCTTCCCATTAAAAAGAGCCATGCAAATTGCAGTGAAAACAACGCCACCAAGCAGAATCAAAAATGTGACGATGAGGGCTTCTCCAAGAAATCGAAGATATGCGATTCTTGCAGAGCAAATGCGCCATCTGTGTCCTAGGTAGGCAACCAACAGGCAGGAAGAGAACAGAAACGGGGCCAGATGAATAAGAGAGAGGATGCTGGCGTCATTAGGTTGATGATCATAAAGCATTATGGTCAAGCCAAGGCAACTCACCAGGGCATACCCAAGTATGAAGGTTAATTTCGCGCTGACTGGACGTACGACGAGAAAGTAACTCGTCAACATGGATAAGACAAGAACAGGGGTAAACTGCCATTGGATATCAGCGGCATGTGATAAATCAAGCAATTGAGGTAAGCGAAATAAAAATGTAGCCAGCAGTGAACAGAGAACGACCCAAATTAAAGGCTTCTTCATATTTGATGGCCGAGTGGATACTGGTATTTCTGGGTGAAATAGCCTTGCTTGCCATGCTCTAAGTAATAAATTCTCTGGTTGGGCCTGATAAGCGGAAGAAAATTCGTCCTTAAAATTTTGTGGGGACTGACGGTAGAGTGCTTCTACAGCTTCCGGGTGATCAATCGTTTCGAGGATATGCTCGGACCGAATTCTAGTTGACACAAAATAACTCCAAGATTGACTCTGAAACTGTTATGACTTCTGTGAATGGAATTTGTTCAGCTGTGGATCCCAAATTGTTGGCGATGCAAAAGCATACAGGAAAAAAATAAAATAGTAACAATGGACAAATGTTAGGTAGAGAAAGGCCTCCACAAAGTCTTGCGCAGTATAAAGCTGTGGTGTTTGTAACGCGGTATAAATTTTAAAGACATTGTATGAAAAGTCGATGCACCAAAATATGCGCCATATAATGGGGGTCAATGCACGAATACCAAACAAAAAGCAGTAAACCCCAAATAACCCACTGTAAAAAATGACAAAGAAAAACCAATCCGTCAGAGTCAGTTCTCCTTTGAACGCGCTTTGTAGATCAAAAGAAAGTACATAAATCGTCATCGGGATCATCGCAATCAACCAAACCAATCGAATGGGTCGAAAATCTGTCATGGCAATTGATGATCCCATCATGCGCATTAAGCTCTCTCTATTTGGGGATTTGAAACCACAATATTGGCTTTTGAATGACCGTACTTTTTATTCTTCGTCTTCTTCTGTTTGACACCAGGCCTCAATGAGTTCATCTGGCCAGAACTCACATGGGATCATTGCACAGATAATTTGCTCCCCTGGCAGGTATGCGACGGGATAAAACGGATAACTTAAGATACCGTTTGGCAGGCAGCGGCGTTGATAATAGATCGTTGTCATGGTGATTGCGTCACCATCTGTGATCCGCTGAGGTAAATCAAGGCGCATTTGACGTCCGTACTCATTCTCTAGTGAATAAGCAAACGCTTTGATTTCTGGGTCATCAATGAGTTCAGAGTCCCCTTTGATATCGTAAAGATTGTGCGCGAGGTGAGCCATTTTGTGTAAGTCGGCGGGCTTTTCTTCATCCGTCCAGATCAGGATATTGCTAGGACAATTTGTACCGCCTTTTTCGTACATATTTCGATTTGCTTGAACGGTACATGCCCAGCCAAGCTTGCCGTTTTTGAAGATGTTTTTCCAGCTGTCTATCATCAGTTTAATTTCGGGATCATTTTTCCAGTCCCAGTCAGGTTTCTTAGGGCGATAATAGGCCCACCAATCAAGAAATCCAAATTTTCGAGGGGCAGGGCCACCCATTTTTTTTTCTATTTGATCCAACATAGAATACCTCAAACATCAAACTGAAAATGATATAAAGCAATCAGCCATCATGACGTGAATCGCGAAATGGCATCATTGTATAAACTGCATATACATAAACCGAGATTGTAACAGAAAATTTAAAATCTTATCAAAACCAGCTAGCTGCATTGAATGCTTGCAAGATTGAGTACTTGTATGAGTGAATGCTTGAAGTGTGAATATGTTCGGAGTCATGGCCAAATTGAAGGCATAATCTGTCGCGTCTGGTATTGCTCAGGGTATTCCCTACATGTTTGTAAGAAGTGTTCCAAAAAAGCTTCATTCTTTCTGTATTGCTGAATTTCCATCCGGCTCATTTGAATGCTGACTTCATATTCAATAGGCCCTTGACGAGTCATGAAGGTCAGGATCCATTGTCCTTCAAGCTCGAATAATACATGTGACCAAGGAACTTCTTGAATGATTTTCATTGCTGTTGATTGACCGATTTCACTGCTATGGGTAAGGCTGTTTCTACATACGCGCCTTGTGGGATTGGGTTGACGACAGCCTCAAGCTTTCCTGTTGGAAGCCGTCCACCTGGGATCCACAATGTATTTGCGCCCGATTCGTTTCCCGAAGGTAGTCGCAGATGAAACTGACTAGGTTGAGGAATATCGATTCTGACAAATGGTTTACCTTGCCAGGTTCCTGCGGGGATCCCGAGTTCTTCTTCAATCAGTGCAAGATCGCCCTGAGTTTTTTTAAGTAGATTGTCTATGTCTGATTTTGTTGAAACGAACTGCCCATCTGGACGCCCTACAGGGTTGCGTCCCCAGCGATCAAGTGCAGCCTTGGAAACAAGATATGAAGCACCTGCTTGAAAGTAGCTGAGGTGTATTCTGATATAGCTTTGCGGAAGATAAGTGCTTGGGGCTGGGCGCTCGCCGTGTGGAATGGCTTGAATTTCTTGGACTTGAGTTTGAGTTAGGGGAAAGGAACCTTGCGTTGATTGAGCGAAACCCGTTTGCTCTTTAGGCCCCAGGCTACAGGCACCCAAAGTCAGAAGAAGCAAGCTCAACAGCATGTAAGTGCGCAATGTAATCGCTTTCATTATTTATTTCCTGTGATGGATTAAAGTTTCCATTTTAGGCTCAAGTTTGTTGCGCGTCATATTTCAAGATGCATTATGCTTGATGAGTCTGTGTGATGAAGGAAGTTGAAATGACAACACATGAAACAATTAGTTATGTTGAATTTGCAGCAAAAGATCTATCCGCAACGAAAGTTTTTTTTCAAACGACATTTGGCTGGAAATTCGAAGATTACGGGCCGGAATATACGGCTTTTCATGAATCTGGATTAGCTGGTGGGTTTTATCAGGCTTCGTTGTGTGCGCAAGCAGATAAAGGGAGTGCACTCATTGTTCTTTACAGCCATGATCTGGAAGCGACTTTGCAAAAGGTACTTGATGGAGGGGGAGCATTAAAAAAGGAAATATTCTCTTTTCCTGGTGGGCGGCGGTTTCACTTTATTGAGCCAAGTGGTAACGAATTAGCGGTTTGGTCTGATCGTTAGAAATGGTGGAAGTCTCATCAAGTCTGCCGACCTGCGATGCCGCCACAGAAATGTATTGGTCAGCCAAAATTGTTAATTTTGTAAATGTACTTTAAACAAAAAAGGGCGGGACGCGGGATTTTTTCGATGGAATCAGTTGTGTTCCACGCCCGGCTTTTTTAAACTATGCCGCCATAATGAATGAATATTAGTTTTTATCACGTGCATCAAGAGAACTTTCACATACCTGTTAAGGTCTATTACGAGGATACGGATATTGCCGGGATTGTTTATCATGCAAACTATCTCAAGTATTTTGAACGTGCCCGAACGGAATGGCTACGAGCGCAGGGATTTGATCAAAGTCGACTTTTTGAGGCACAGACAGGCTTTGCCGTTCGTGCCATGCAGATTGATTTTATATCAGCCGCAACGCTGGATGATCAATTAACGGTTTATTGTCAGCTCACGAAATTAAAAGGCGCGAGTATGCTTTTTGAACAGTTGATTATTGATCAAGATAAAAAAGAATTATGTAAGGCAGAAGTTTTAGTTGCTTGTATTCATACAAAAGAATTAAAACCAATGCCAATTCCTAGAGAAATAAAAGAGGTTATTCAACGTGCCAGCAGCTGAGCTCTCCTTTTTCGATTTATTTTGGCAAGCTAGTCTACTCGTCAAGCTTGTCATGTTGATGTTACTCGGAATGTCAGTTCTCTCTTGGACGCTGATTTTTCAGAAGTATCGTTTATTGACGGATGCACAAGAAGCAGCAAGAAAGTTTGAAGATAAATTCTGGTCAGGTGGTGACTTAAGTAAGCTTTATTCTGAGTTGAATGCGAGAACGCAATCCCAAGGTGGCATGGAGTCGCTGTTTAAATCAGGCTTTAAAGAGTTCTCTCGCCATAAGCAGCAAAAACGAATGGACACAACGACGGTGATGGAAGGAACGCATCGAGCAATGCGAGTCACTTTATCCCGTGAAGTCGATGATTTAGAAACCCATTTATCCATGCTGGCCACTATTGGTTCAATTAGCCCATATATTGGTTTATTTGGCACAGTTTGGGGGATCATGAATTCATTCATCGCACTTGGCGCAGTCCAGCAGGCAACATTATCTATGGTTGCTCCGGGGATTGCAGAAGCATTGATTGCTACAGCGATGGGACTTTTCGCTGCGATACCAGCAGTCATTGCATTTAACCGTTTTTCTCATCAGGTGGAGAAGCTGGAAAATATGTATGTGAATTTCACAGAAGAGTTTTCCAATATCATTCACCGTCAAGCGATGGCCTATAAAGGGGATTAAAATGGGCCCGATAGTTCGTAAACGCCGCAAGCCTGTCGCTGAAATCAATGTTGTCCCCTACATTGACGTCATGTTGGTTTTGCTCATTATTTTTATGGTGACAGCGCCAATCATCACGCAAGGTGTGAAAGTGGATCTTCCCCAAGCATCTGCAAAAGCATTGGATAAAGACAGTCAAACACCGCTCATTGCTTCGGTAGATGCAGATGGGAATTATTATTTGGATGTTGGTGATAACAAGAATGAAGTGTTGACAGCCGGACAGCTAGCCGTAATGGTAAAAGCGCAGCTGACGGTGAACCCCAAAACTCCTGTTATTGTAAAAGGCGATCGGAATGTGTCTTATGACCAAGTCATTCAATTGATGGTGACTTTACAAAAGGCAGGTGCACCAACTGTTGGATTGATGACAGACTCGAAAGATAAATGAAGGCATTTGGACAGAATATTGTGAGCAGTTATCTGACACCATTAGGACAATCGGTTGGCGTACATGTCGTCATTCTCATCTTTCTGATCGTGAGTATTGATTTTTCACTTCCAGAACAAGAAGAGAAGCCGCTAGCGGCACCGGTCATTGAAGCTGTTACCATTGATCAGGCAGCGCTTGAGCAGCAAATTAAGCAACTAAAATCGGCTCAATTGAGAGAGAAATCAGCAGAAGAGAAACGGATTAAGCGGCTTGAAGAACGTGCCAAAAAAGCGAAAGCGGATGAGAAGAAGTTAAAGGAAAAACTCAAAAAGCTAGAGCAGGACAAAAAGCGCAAACAGGAAGAAAAGAAAAAAGCAGAAGTTGCAGCGAAGAAAGCGAAAGAAAAACAGCGTCAAGAAAAGGAAAAAGCGAAGAAAGCCGAGCAAGCCCGCTTGAAGAAGGAAAAAGAACGCAAAAAAGCTGAAGAAGCTGCGAAAAAGGCAAAGAAAAAAGCCGAGGAAGCTGCGAAAAAACGAAAATTAGAAGAAGAAAAGGCACGCAAAGCAAAAGCAGAGCGTGAGCGAAAAGCGAAAGAAGAGAAGGAGCGCAAGGCGAAAGAAGCACGAGAACGCAAAGCGAGACAGGAACAAGAAAAACTACTTCAGGAGCAACTTGCAGCAGAACAGGCCGCGAGACGCTCAGCGCGAAGAAAAGTTGTGTTGACGGAAGCTGAAAAGTATAAAGCGCTCATTCAAGCAAAGTTTGAGCAGTATTTCATCAGTGATGAATCAACGATGCGAAATAAAACCTGTCGAGTGAATATAAGTATTGCATTCAACGGTCTTGTCACAAGAGTTCGCTCGATGGGTGGAGATAAAATTGTGTGTGATGCGGCAGAACGTGCAGCATATAAAGCAGGCTCGATGCCAGTTCCTAAAGATAGAGATGTTTATGAAGAAATTAAAGACGTCACTTTTGTCGTCCAACCGGAGTTTTAAAGACTGATGAAAAAGACCATCACTTGCTGTTTGACTCTCATCACATTGTTGTGGAGTTCACTGTCGCAGGCAACTTTGGAAATTGTGATCACGGAAGGCGTGGACACTGCACGGCCAATTGCAATTGTTCCTTTTCATTACGAAGGTGTTCGTAAAATATCAACGCGTGTTTCCCAAGTGGTGAGTAGTGACCTTCGCCGTAGTGGTAAGTTTAATCCAATTGCACAAGTCAATATGCCCCAACGCCCATATACCCTTGATGGGATTGATTACAGCGCTTGGGCTGCTGATGGCGTTGAAGCGATTGTAATTGGTCGCATCAAAGATTATGGTCCAAATCGTTTTATTGTGAATTTCTCACTCGTTGATGTACTTCGTGGGCAGATCACGGGTGGTGGTGCGCAAATCCTTGCAGATGGCAAATTGACCAAAAGCCGAGACCATATTCTTGAGTCAAGAGAGTTGGTCATAAGTGCGACACAGTTTCGTAAATTTGGACACCGTATTAGTGACATCGTGTATGAGCGCCTAACAGGCGAAAGAGGTGCATTTTTAACGAAGATCGCCTATGTTTCTGTGCGTGATGATCAAGAATATCCATACCAGTTGATTGTGGCAGATTATGATGGTGCGGATGAAAAAGTACTGTTACGTTCGAAAGAGCCGCTGATGAGTCCGGACTGGTCTCCAGATGGCTCAAAGCTCGCTTACGTGACGTTTGAGAACAGACAATCACAAATTGTGACACAAGATATATACAGCGGTCGTCGGGAGATTTTAACATCATTTAAAGGTGTCAATGGTGCGCCAAGATGGTCTCCTAACGGCCAGTATATGGCAATGGCTTTGTCGAAAGATGGGAACTCAGAAATCTATGTGATGAACCTGAAGACGAGAAGCCTGCGCCGCATTACCAGGAATCGCTCCATCGACACGGAACCGTCCTGGTCCCCAGACGGGAAAAAGGTAATATTTAGCTCTGAACGGGGTGGTAAACCGCAATTATATAGCGTAAATTTAATTACCGGGAAAAAGCGTCGCTTAACTTTTGAGGGCGAAATGAATTTAGGGGGTTCATTTACACCGGATGGGGATAATCTCGTCATGGTGAATCGAACCCGAGGGAAATACCATATTGCACGACAAGAGCTTGTCTCAGGATCTCTTTCAGTGCTAACACGTACCCAGCTGGATGAGTCGCCGAGCATTGCACCAAACGGTTCAATGATCATTTATAGCACAATCCATCAAGGGAAAAAGGTGTTGGCATTGGTTTCTATGGATGGGCGCTTTAAAGCGCGATTACCCGCTTCAACGGGGCAAGTGAAGTCTCCAGCATGGTCACCCTATTTATAGAATTAACTAGTTTTAAACTTATTAACATAAGGAATTTTAAGGATGCAATTAAATAAAGTTCTTAAAGGGCTAGTCATTGCCCTACCTGTGCTAACGCTTGCTGCTTGTAGTTCTACACGTGATACTTCTGACGTGAAAACAGACTCAGAAACCACGACGAAAACAGAGCAGGTTGTTGATACAAGCCAGGACAGCGGTGTTGAAGTGGGTACGGTAACTTCTGACGATACAGCGTTGAAGGGATCAGAAACCGCAAATGAACTTGATGCATTACGTCGTCAGCACATCGTCTACTTCGATTTTGACAAATCAAGTGTACGTAGCGAGTTTGCAGAAATCTTAAATGCACATGCAGCTTTCCTCGTGAAAAACCCATCGGTTAAAGTACTTGTTGAAGGACACGCGGATGAGCGTGGTACACCTGAGTACAACATCGCATTGGGTGAGCGTCGTGCGAAAGCAGTTTCTAAGTACTTAAAAACACTCGGTGTGCTTGACGGTCAAATCTCTGTTGTGAGCTACGGTGAAGAAAAACCAATGGTCAAAGGCCACACAGAAGATGCGTTTAGCAAGAACCGCCGTGCAGTTCTTGTCTACTAAGGTCGCCAATTTTAACAATGAAGTTAAACACGCTCCTATTCGCATCCTTGATAGGGGGAAGCGTCGCAGCTTATGCTGCGACACCTGCCCCCGTTAAAGAGGTTACATCCTCAAATAATCCAACCCCCGCCACTAGTCTTGAAAAGCGTCTTCAAACCTTGGAAGTGATGCTCAAAGCAAGAAATCGTGCGCAGATTGATATGCAAAGACAAGTGGAAGAACTTCAGGATGAACTGAATGAACTCAGGGGATTAAACGAACTTCATAACCATCGAATCGAACAGCTTCTGCAACGCCAGCGAGAGCTTTATCAAGAGCTTGATCGTGTGGCTTCTCAGCGACAATCCGCACCAGCGACACCTGCTGCGCCTGTAACGACACCGACAATCACGAGTGACTCTCAGGCGGTTTACACAGCGAACGTGAGTGAGAATGATGCATATGAGCATGCAGTCAACCTGATCCTGAAAGAAAAACAATATGATCGGGCAATTCCGGAGTTTGAGCGTTTTATTCAAAACTTCCCGGATTCTGTTTATATCCCAAATGCGCACTATTGGATCGGTCAGTTACTCTTCAATGATGGAAAATACACAAAAGCAAAAGAGCATTTTTCGCAAGTCGTGAAATTTTTTCCGGATTCACCGAAGCGGAGTGATGCGATGTTTAAGCTTGGGACCGTCTTTTTGAAATTGAACCAAAAAGCAGAAGCAAAACGTGTCTTTGATAAGGTAATCAAAGAATATCCATCCTCGACGTCTGCAAAGCTGGCACGCTCCAGGTTGGATGGGCTATAGGGACATGCTTAGGGCTAGGATCTTGAGTCCTGACCCCTTTTGTGATGGTGTTTTGTGCCTTTCGCTGCCTTTTTAGGCATTTAATGCGCAAAATGTAAAAATATATGATTTTTCTATTGCATTCGCGCCATAGATAAGTAATATAAGCGCCCGCAGCGGGTCATTAGCTCAGTTGGTAGAGCAGTGGACTTTTAATCCATTGGTCGATGGTTCGAGTCCATCATGACCCACCA
>NZ_KB894491.1:186545-649326 GCF_000374485.1 Algicola sagamiensis DSM 14643 | reverse complement strand
GGGTCATTAGCTCAGTTGGTAGAGCAGTGGACTTTTAATCCATTGGTCGATGGTTCGAGTCCATCATGACCCACCACGTTGTCCTTGTCTATATTCGAATATATGCCTACTTGTTGTCTTCTTTTTGTCATCTCCTCTGTGACTTCCCAAATTGCCTTGATATAATACGCTCAATGAGACATTTTGTTCTGAAGTAGAGTTGAGTAGCATGAGCCAAGCGCATCAGCTGGTAGAAACCGATTTTATTTTTCCACCCAAGCCGAAAACATTAACCGCGGTGGAAAAAGAAGCTTACAAACTGCGTATCAAACAGCTTCTGATAGAAAAAGATGCTGTGTTGGTCGCACATTATTACACGGATCCTGAGATACAAGCCCTGGCAGAGGAAACTGGTGGCTGTGTCGCTGACTCTCTTGAAATGGCCCGTTTTGGAAATCAACATCCAGCAAAAACCCTGATTGTTGCTGGTGTTCGCTTTATGGGTGAGACTGCGAAGATCCTTACGCCGGAAAAAACAGTGCTTATGCCAACCCTAGAAGCGACCTGTTCGTTAGATCTTGGCTGTCCAGCCGAAGAGTTTTCAGCATTCTGTGATCAATACCCAGATCGTAAAGTTGTTGTCTATGCCAATACGTCTGCTGCTGTCAAAGCAAGAGCAGATTGGGTTGTGACTTCCAGTATTGCGCTTGAGATTTTGGAGCATCTGGATGATGAAGGAGAGAAGATTATCTGGGGACCGGATCGTCACCTGGGCGCTTATATTCAAAAGGAAACAGGTGCAGATATGATCCTTTGGCAAAGCGCCTGTATTGTTCATGATGAATTCAAATCGAATGCATTAAAAGACCTCAAAGCTCAGTATCCAGATGCAGCGGTTTTAGTTCATCCGGAATCACCAGCGAGTGTCGTGGATATGGCGGATGCGGTTGGTTCGACGAGTGCGTTGATTAAAGCAAGCCAAGAGTTACCAAATCAGACCTTTATTGTTGCTACAGATAAAGGCATTTTCTATAAAATGCAGCAGCTTCAACCCGAGAAAACTTTTATCGAAGCGCCGACAGGTGGTGAAGGTGCAACTTGTCGTAGCTGTGCACATTGTCCTTGGATGGCAATGAATGGATTACAAGCCATTGAAAGTGCATTGATTGATGGTGAGGGACACGAGATTTTTGTGGATAATAATCTGCGAGATAAAGCCTTAATTCCACTTCACCGGATGCTTGACTTTGCTGCTGAGCATCAAATGAAGGTAAAAGGCAACGCTTAAATACCTTGTATCTGTTGTGCGTTTGTGCGACTTGTTTTAATCTTGTGCAAACGCACAACGGATCACATTTTTTGCTTGATTCTTTATTCGGATTTCCATAGTATAGCGCCCGCACACAAGCAAACCTGCGGAGAGGTGGCTGAGTGGTCGAAAGCGCACGACTGGAACTCGTGTATACGTTCATAGCGTATCGAGGGTTCGAATCCCTCCTTCTCCGCCATCTTCCTCCAGGGTAAACCTGCCAGAATCCAGCCACTATATTTACTCAATATATAGATGGATTGCTTCTTTATTGTTTCTTCATCAAAAAATAACAACTTTGCACATCGACTCCCTAAATCATTATGGAACAACACGTCCACTCACTCACTCTTGTAAAACCATCTAAATTTTGACCAATACAATATCTTCTCTGATCATCTTGCAATCATTTGACTGACTCAAACGTTTATAGGGAGAACCATCTCTATTTATGATTATGAGGAATGACAATGAACAAAAAACATTTACTCACAGCGGCATTGATCGGTGCTGGTGCAGTGTCTTTATCCGCACAAGCTGTCCCTGATCAACCAAAAGAATGGGAAAAATGTGCTGGGGTAGCGAAGAAAGGAAAAAATGACTGCGGCGCATTAGATGGCTCTCATAAATGTGCGGGCCAAGCAAAAGACCACAATATGGACACTGAGTGGGTCTATGTACCAAAAGGAACTTGTGACAAGCTGACCGGTGGTATGGTCAAAAAAGTGAAGCCAGCGAAGAAATAATGGCTGCCAGAAATATAAAGGGCGCAGGTCTTGGTCTGCGTCCGCTTCATCTACACGAAGTGCTCCAAGAACAACCGGATGTCCCTTGGTTTGAAGTGCATATATGTAACTATCTTGGCGGTGGATTAAATCCGTTTCTGCTTTCTCAAATCAATGAAATATATCCATTCAGTTTTCATGGTGTCAGCCTGAATTTAGGCGGTGTGGATGTACTGGATTTCGATTACTTGAGTGACCTCAAACAAGCAATCAACACTTATCAACCCGTTCTTGTTTCCGAGCATGCATGTTTTACGGCACATGACGGGCACTTTTTTCATGATTTGCTTCCTGTACCATTCACAGATGAAGCTGTCCAGCATATGGCGAACAGAATCAAAGTCGTTCAGGATTTTCTCGGCCGACAAATACTGATTGAAAATGTCTCCCGATATGCGACCTATGCTGAGAGTCAACTGTCTGAAGGGGAGTTTTTAGCGGCAGTCAGTCGGGAAGCAGACTGTGGATTGCTTCTTGATTTGAATAATGCATACGTGAATCAACATAACCTTGGTGAATCAGTAGATACTTTTTTGTTGGAAATTCCGGTTGAACGAGTTGCTGAAATCCATCTAGCGGGTTATTCCGTGAAAGAGGACCGATTATTGGATACGCACAGTGCTGAAGTGACACACGAAGTTTGGGAAGTCTTTGAGAAGTATTGCGAGCAATGTCCAATGGTACCATGTCTCATTGAATGGGACAGCAAATTGCCATCGTTTGATGTATTGATGAGTCAAATGAGAAAGGCACAAGCGTATATGGATTTTCGAGCATATCAACCCACTGCCGAGGGACAGTCATGTCTTGTTATGCCCGTTTAATTGAACAGTTTGCTGAAGGCGTACTGTCGGAGGAAATAGCAGCATATACGGACAACTATATAGGCGCACACTTGAGCGCGATTGAAACGACTTATCCTGCCCTCTATGAGCAGTTAGGAGCAGATACTTTTGGCGCGATTGCACAGATGTATATTCGACATCATGTCCCCCAGAGCTGGGATATCAATTTATATGGAGAAGCTTTCTATCACTGGATCCGTGGGCAAACTGAAGGGGGAAAAGCGGACTCTTTTTCATGGGGAACACTAGCACGTATAGCCCAAATAGAATATGCCATTTCAATTGCATACTATGCAAAAGAGTCGCAGGAGTTACCGGATGGGCTAAGCTTGATTGAGCAATCTGAACAGGATCAGATTTCGCCCGATCTTTTGTGTGCGCTGACAAAACAACATCCATACACGGACTTTCAAGCATATTATGACCCGAAGCTGCCAATCATTGTTTGGCGGGAAGGAATTCGTGTTCAAGTCAGGTCAGTGGCGCATGAGCTATTTCAAGCGCTTGAATAGGTGACCTATGCCACGACTCAAAAAACATCATTACTTATTGCAGGACGTCCAACTTCAAAAACTCTACCAATATGCAATGATGCTTTGTCAGCAGTCAGATGATGCATATGACCTCGTGCAATCTTCATTGGAGAAGTATATTCAGCAAGTGAATCATGCACCTGAAGAGATCACAGAACCGCTTGCTTACGTTCGACGTTTAATCCGTAATCGATTTATTGATCTTTACCGCTACCAGCAACGATGGGGAAATGAGTCATTTGAAGAAAGCGGTACCTATGATATTTCACCCGTTATTTTGGAAGAGTGGCTGGTTGATTTGGACCAATTAGAAAAGATCTGGATTGAGCTATCTCCGCAAGACAGGGATGTGCTCTATCATTGGGCTGTTTTAGGGTATAGCACGGATGAAGCTTGTGAACGATTGGAAATGCCAAGAGGTACTTTTTTATCACGCTTGCATCGGCTCAGGAAAAAGTTGCAAGGCGATCTCCCAGATAAAATACCGAAGGAGCAGTCGCAATGAGCCAACAAACGCGTAAACGGGTTCCGATGAAAACAGCGATACAAAAACAGACAGAAAAAGCATTACTCGATCAAACCCAAGTGAAGCTGTTGATCAAACAACAGTCCGAAGGACTTGGTGTCATGTCTCCAGCAAAGAGAAGGCGGTTGTGGTCGCTAGTGAGTGTCGCTTGTGTTGCTTGTTGTGTGATTGCGCTCAGCACTTATCAGCTTTTACCAACCTATCATTCTGAGCCGATGATCGCGCAATCTGTTCAAGACATTGCGGATGAGGTGATCTTGAATCACTTAAAGCGTAAGCCTCTGGAAGTTCACTCAAACCAGATGAACCAAGCGCAGAAATTTTTTACATTATTAGACTTTCTTCCGATTCAATCTGAAGTACTGACTCAGCAATTCTTACTTTCAGAGAGACAGATGCTCGGTGGCCGTTATTGCTCAATCAAAGGGGTTTCCGCGGTACAACTTCGATATCAAACGAATGGGGATCAGGTGAGTACTTTCTATGAAGTCGATTATGATCCCAGTATCTTTGGTCCAATACCAAATATTGACCAAGGGGAAGTACCACAAGAAATCTATCGTCGTGGGCTTCGGGTATCATTGTGGGTTGAGAAAGGGTTGTTCATGGTTCTTGTTTCTTCGAAGTAAATCCACCAACCATTGTTCAAGATCCGCTACGCATAAAATTCATGCTATTCGGTGATTTTGTCATTTTTCTATTTATTTATACTGAAATAGAACCAATAATAAAAAGAGAGTATTAGTATGAAAAACAATAAAAAAATACTATTTTCATTGATTGCGCTCATCTCAGCTCAAGTCTGGGCGAACTGTCCGATACCACACCAACAGCCAGAACTCCGTATGGAACAAAATGACATTCAACAATATCTTTGGGAGTTTGAAAATGCAGGGCTTTGGCTTGAAGAAGCACAAGAGCCGATTGATGCAACCATCAAAGGTTATCATGGGTTTATTGCCAGGCGGGCGACGTTAGACCAAATTGCATTGCTCAAACGTCAGCAGGCGATTTATCGCAATGCTGGAATGCCGAAAGAGGTCAAACGTTTCCAAGCGATTATTGATGGGCATGCTGGTAATATTCATCGTGCGAGCTGCTTAGATCAGTTATTGATCTCTGAACAATTTCAACGCGTGTCCTATGTTGATTCGCCGACAGAGTTTCAGGGATATATCTTTGAAAAAAATGATCGATTGAAAGTTTATGTCGCTTGGCGGACAGCAGCGAGTTACATGGGGCCAAATGTTGGATTGGGTCACGCTGCAATTCGTAGACTAACGCAGCAGGGGTGGCAGTTTGAATACGGGATCCATAATCATCCGTTTTCCTTTGATAATCGAAGCGGCGATATCGCGGGGACCGTGATCCCGAGTAATCCAGACATCAATAGCTATCTAAAAATGTTCGATCAAGTAGACCTCCAGCATGCACGGATCACAAATGGTATTCATTCAGCCAGTTACCAACAAGGGGATCTTCAGTATCTATCCGATCTCTAACAGGGCTGGTTAAGCAATTCGAAATCATGGCTCCCGAGAGCGGGGGATTTCTCGGGAGCCAGCGGTTAATTACTGAATCTGACTTCTTGGGATAGCTTTCTCGCCAAGGTAGAAACAACAGGGATGAAGAAGAACAGTGTGGAGATAAAATAGATCAAGCACGAAACACCAAAAGCGACTTTGATCGAAAATACATCTGCAATCGTGGATGCCATTAATGTTCCCCCGAGCGCACCCAATTGTAGAAAAAATGAGCGTATCGATAGCAGTGTGGCACGCTCATGATCATCAACACTGTGATGAAATAGGGTCATGACAGCGGAAGTGCTCAGCGCATTTAAGAAAAATATCAGCATAAAGCAAAGCGCAAAAGGAATAATACTATCGCTTAAGAAAAGAGCGAAAAAGGACGCGCCACTTGCCAAGCGGATCGTGATGAGAACATGGGCATAATTGTGCTGAAATAATTGGCAATAAGCAGGAGACAGTGTTTGCCCAATCATACTAAATAACAAAGAGAGCGCCACCAAAACCCCAAAAAGCCAATTTTTACTTTCTGAGCCTAGTAAATACTGTAACTCAAGCTGCCAAAACTTTTCAAAACTCATGTAAGCGATGACCGCCGTCGTGGTCGAAAATAACAAATATTGCAATGTCTTTCTTCCTTTAAGTTGTGATGTTGTGTTGGACAGAAGAGAGAAAAAACCAACTTTATTCCCGATTTTTTGGGGAGACACTTCTTGGATGAAGAAGGAGACAAAAAGCATCTGAATAGGAATAAGGCAAAATGCAATTTGATAAAAAAACTCAGCATTTTCTGTTAGGAAATGCAGTTGTGGTAAAAGCGATAATAATGCAGACATCACAGCACCGATAAAGATCCCAAAATGATGAAAATAGCCAGCCTGTGCCAGATTCTTTTGTAGAAAGCCGGGGTTGTCACTCAATTGTTTTTGTTTATCTACAAAGATTGCATCAAGCGTTCCTGACACGAGCGAAAGACTGAGACCTTGTAGCAGCATTGCGAGAGTCAAAATGATGAAATCAGAATAAAGGAAGATGAGAAGAAAAGCGCATGCCATGAACAACTGTCCGAGAAGGTACGATGCTTTTCGCCCATATTTATCTGCAATGACACCACAAGGGACTTCCAGCAACATTGTCGTGATGGCAGAGATGATGATTAAACTGCCGATATGTAAAGTACTCAATCCTTTGCCTTGGAATACGACATACATGATTGGGGTGATCAAGCCTAAAATGAGCCCAGCAAAGAGCTGAACAACAGCATACTTTTGATTGAATGGGTGGGAAAACTTCATCAGAAATAACAAGCTACAACTAAAAATACCAGCTGAACATGTAATCATAAAAACATATGATTGCAAAGTGTATTTTATCTCAGTCGTTCGGCTGACAGTGGAAGCAGTTGGTTTTCTCGATTTGCAATATACCGCTGGTATTTTTTCGCTTTGATTTTTTGAACATCGACCAGTGCCAAGCCGTCAATACTGTTGTTAAAGTCTTCGTCTACACCAAAGGCAAGAAAGCGAACACCGCCAGGCTCGCAAAGCTCTGTATATTGCTTATAAAGGGTTGGGATACTGACATTCATGTTTGAAAGCAGGTGCTTGAGTTGCTGAAAGTCTTGGCGATAATCTTGGCCGGAAAATGAAGATCGGAGTAGTTCTTGAATGTCTTGATCCAACACATATGGGGATTTTGATGCTGCCAAGTCATTCAAAGAACCAAAGTATAACTGATAGAAATATACCAACAGGTCTTTCGCTTGTTTCGGCATACTGTTTGAAATGGTGACGGGACCAAACAAATAGCGTATTTCTGGGTGCTGTCGTAAATAAGCACCAATGCCATACCATAAATAACCTAGGCTTCGTTGTCCCCAATACTGAGGTTGAACAAAGCTCCGTCCGAGTTCCAATCCGTCCTTCAGGTAGGTCGCCATATTCTGGGTAAAATGAAACAGTGAATCTGTATACAAGCCCGTTTGACCGTATCGCTTGAGGATAGATTGGCAGCGACCTAGTCGGTATGCGCCAGCGATTTCGAGTTGTTCTTTATCCCAAAGGATCAAATGTTCATAGTAAGCATCGAAGGCATCAATATCTCGGTGTTGTCCGGTTCCTTCACCAACAGCACGAAAAGCAATTTCTCTTAAGCGTCCTAGCTCACGTAAGATTGGGGAGCTTGTGTGATATCGATAGAGATAGATTTCTTTACCATCCCCAGTATGGCCGATATGTTCACATCGCTGAATTGCTTCTTTGAGTACAATTCGGTTTTCTGGATGAGCAATGGGTTGCAACGTCTCAAACAAGCCTTTGCGATCTTTGCCAACCCGATACAGGTGCCGCTTAAATCGAAGAATCAGCTCACTTGGACCTAGTTTATTTTTTCCGTAACCCTCATAGGGAATGAGTTCGCCGATCCGAATTGTAATATTTGCATTTGCATGGCGGAACATTTCTTTGACAAGCAGAAGTGTTGAAATGGGCTTACAAAGAATACTCATACCATAAAAGAGAGGGGAGTTTTTTCCTTGAATACAAATCGGCACAATAGGGGCTTTGGCCTGCTGCGCAATTCTCAAAAAACCTCCGCGCCACTTGGGATCTTTCACCCCAGTTGGCCTTAAACGGGAGACCTCTCCGGCAGGAAAGATGATGAGTGCACCTTCCTGTTTCAAATGATACTGGATGTTTTCCAGATTCTCCTTTGGTGTATTTCCCGTCATATTATGTACAGGAAGAACCATTGATTTGAGTGGGCTGACTGTCATGAGCAACTCATTTGCCACGACTTTCACATCGGGTCGGATCTGATGGACCATCTTCAACAGTGCTAAACCGTCCAGTGATCCGATCGGGTGGTTTGCGATGAGGACAACACGACCATGGCTTGGAATATGTTCTTTCTCGCTTTCTCTGACGGTATAGCTGAAATTAAAATAACGCAGGGCATGTTCGACAAAATCAGGGCCATCGAGATAAGGGTATTGTTTCTCAAAGTCTTGGAATTCTTTTTCATGCAAGAGGAATTTCAGTGCAGCGCTCGTGACTTTAAAGAGCCAGGGTTTGGCATAAATTTGTGGTAAACGATGCTCTATCACTTGTTCTACGCGAAACATATGCTCCTCCTCACGCTAGGCAACGTGTGATTTTGATGTGTGTGGGAGTGAGATGACTGTGGCTTGTTCCTCAGTCCAGTGGAGTAAAGATAATTGCCCGTCAAAATCCTCAACTAAAGCTGTACAGTTTTCGACCCAGTCGCCATCATTGCAGTATATGAGATCATCAATTTGATCAATTTCAGGGTGATGAATATGACCACAAATGACACCATCCAGATTTCTTTTTTTGGCTTCATGCACAGCTGCAACTTTATACCGATGCATGGCTTCGCCAGCTTTTGCGACTTTTGATTTGATGTAGCCCGAAAGTGACCAATATCGATATCCAAACAATCGACGGGAGTGATTGCACCAACGATTGAGAAATTGGATCAAGTCATAGAGTTTGTCACCAAGAACGGCATACCAGCGGCTCATACAGACTTGTGGATCGAGAATATCACCGTGAAATACGAAGAAACGCCGTCCATCCGCGGTTTCATGAATATGGTCAAGCAGTAAAGTTACTTGCGCAAATTCATGTGTTGTGTAGTCACGTAGAGACGCGTCATGGTTGCCTGGAATATAGAAAACCTGCGTTTGCGAATTGGCAATCTTGAATAATTTATCAAGGACTTTTCCGTGAGACTCAGGCCAGTGACTTTTCCGCTTAAGCGCATACAGGTCGATAATATCGCCGACGAGATAAACTTGGTCGGCTTGGCAGTGATCGAGCAGGTCTAACAGATACTCAGCTTTACAATCCTTGTAACCCAAATGAATATCCGATAAGAACAGCGTTCGAAAATGATGCGATGTTTTCATAAGAATAAGCACAATAAATCATGAACACTGAGGTTTAATTTAGTGTGCTCATATGACAGGTGGGTGAAGGTTCTTTAATGATTTGATGACTGAATATAGAAGTATTGAGCGGTCAATGATTCATCGAAGAGCGGTTCATTTTACCGAGTTGAAGGTTGAATCATGTGTCAATTGGATATCGGAAAAAGGAATTCAGCGTAAAAAGCGAGGTCTTTCAATGTGTCATAATAGAAACAAACTGTTTGCAAAATATGCTAAAAAGTATGGTTTTTATTGTTTTTATAGTGAATAGGTTGCAATTGTCTTTTTCTTCTGTACTATCCCCCGAAGTTTTTCTAAGAGGTACAACCTGTGTTGTAGTTTTTGTTTTATGGGAAGATTTATCTAGGGAAAGAAAATCCTATTGCGCTACATTTGTAATATAAAAATTTATTTGTTGGAAATTTAATCTTTTTGTCAAGATCTTTCGCCAACTTTAAAAACACAACTGAAAAGCGTATTTAAGCCCTCTCCCTAATTAAAAATTGATTTCGATTTTACTTCAAAAGTAATCAGCAGAGCTGCATCCAGGCATGGAAAATATTAAAAATTACAGAAAATAAGGAAAATTATTATGTCTGAAGGTAGCTTAGCACTGAAACAAGAACAAAATAATAAGCATGGATTTAATTACTCAGAACTGCAATCTTATTACCCACTCCCGCCAAAAGACGACTCAAATTTTAAATCAACCAGAGTCCACTTCCATTTAGATGCCGAGTCCCATGAAGAAATTACGGACATTGTTGCGACACTTTTTGAGCATTCCCAAAATATTCAGGACAACTTAAAAATCTACCCGATTAATTTTCTAAAACTTGGACCACAAGTTGCTGAAAAGCCGATTTATCAACAAATGATGAACTTTCATGAAATTACCAATGCCAGCGATGAAGCATTTGTGACAGGTCGATTTGGTGATGAATTGGATGTTGAAACCATGAAAGCCGTGCTGTCTGCAACAGAGCAAACATGCAAATCTTCCAGAAAAATGGTTGAGATTGAAGAGTATCTCGGGTTATGGCGCTTTGATAGTACAGGTGAAGTGATCACTGAGCATGAGTTTGAACCACTGAATTTGGATATGCGTTTATTGTCAGAATATGACCATTATCTTTGTGATCCAATTCCAACTTATGAACTTCACTTTGGCTTCAATATTCCGAAAACGTCATACCCTGACATGCCGATTCAATTAGACGCATTGATGGAGGCTTGTTCAACAGCAGGCTTAAACCTTGGCGGATGGTTCATCTTTAGTCATACAGAACGTTGGAGCTATCGTTCGAATGAGTTTACTTACACGGATGTCGATAACTCGATGAAGCAGTTGTTTGAAAAAGCAAGCGCACTGAGAAGCTTGCTCCATGAACTTGGATTTACAGAAATTGAGCCTGACTTCTCTATCGAAATTGTGCATGGCATATGGCGATTTGAGCCAGCTGAAAATCAAGACTAATCAGTCATCGTTGACAAAGGAGATACGCGATTGGACAACATGGCTGAAATACAAGAAAAGCTCAAAAACAAAGTGATCCTGTTGATGGGCTTTCCAGGATCTGGAAAAGGGACCCAAGGGAAGATTCTCGAATCTGAAAATATGCTCAATATTCCGCATCTTTCGACAGGAGAACTGTATCGAAGTGAGGCAGAAAAGCAGAACGAACTTGGGAAACAAATGCTCCACTTTATGAACCAGGGCGTCCCGATCCCCAATGAGCTTACGTTCGACTATTTAAAAAATGAGCTGAACTCAAAGCAGTACGACTGTGGTTTGATGATGGATGGTTATCCGAAGCAAATCGATCATCTTGAGTTTTTAGAAAGTACACTGAAGGCTCAGGGAAAAGAAATCGCACTTGTTTTTTATTTTTCGATACCAAGAAATGAGGTTGTCAAAAGACTGCAAGGACGTTTGTATTGTGCCCATTGTGAAAGTAACTATCACGCAGTTTTTCATCAACCGCAACAACCGGACCAATGTGATCAGTGTCGTTCACCTTTACTCAAAAGGGATGATGATACTGCTGCTGCGATCCATCAAAGGTTAGATGTTTTCGAGACAAAAACAGCACCTCTTCAACATATTTTTGAGCAGCGTGGCGTACTTATTCAAATTGATGCCAAAAAAAGTGTGGCTGAGATCACAAACGATATGATTGCTCACATTTCGAAGGTATTGGTTGAGAAAAAGGAGTTGGATCATGCTGATTAAAATCAATTCCGGCAACAAAAATAAACTGGCGGAATACCGAGCGTATCTGGAAGATTACGATTGCCAGGTAGAAGCAACACAGGAAGCCCTTGAAGAACCCGTGAGCGATCATGAGACGGTGATTTGTTATAAAGCTTCTCAATTTTCTGATGGTACTTTAGTTGATGATGTCTCGCTTGAGATTGAAGGGTTTGATGTCGGCGTTCATGTACGCTGGTTTCTTGAGAATGATGCGTTTCGTCAAGAAAAATATTGGGGTCGTCCAAGTGTATTCACGTGTTATATCGGTGTCCATAAAGACGGTTACGTGTATTTGTATGAAGGGAGTGTCGAAGGAACAATTGTCTCTCCGCGAGGAAATTGTTTTGGCATAGCGCCTTTCTTTCTACCGAAGGGCAAATCAAAGACGCTGGGTGAAGATATGCCTGCGGAACTCAACCCTAGATACCTCGCACTTCAGAAGTTTTTAAATGAAGATTGGAGCTTAAAACGGAAATTAATCAAACAATGGGATGGTGAGTTTCAATGAAAAGGCGTGTTGTTTTATATACTGACAAAGCAAAAAAATTACCTGAATTTGAGAAGTGTTTTTCGCTTTACGACATCAATGTGGTTCAAGGCGCTTCAACCATTCCTGAGTATCAAACGATCAAGGCGTTGTTGCAAGAAGATCCCAAGCTCATAGCTTTGATGAAAGAGTCGACATTTCTTAATAAAGCGGATACGAAAACACCCTGCGATTTTATTGATCTAGAAATGGTGGATCATCACTCCATTCTAGAGGTTTATACCCTCAACGACAGAGAAATTGAGAAGAAAACGTATCAACATACCACAAGAGGCTATCTGGATTTTTCTTTGAAGAAGCAGAATCGCTGCGATGTGTTTGGTTGGGATGATATCTTTGTCGTGAAAGGCACGCACGTGAGCTACCACGATTTAAAAGAGAAAGGTCTCAAAGTCTCATCAAGAGATATGACCATTTCTCAATTCATTGAAGCGCAAATTCATTACAAAAAGCCGTTGAATATGAGCCACTATCCGCAGCAAAGAAAGGAAGTCATTGATTTCGATCTTTCTGTGGAGGAATTTATTGCGACGAACCATTATATTCAAAGCCCTGTTGTAGATCGTGTAGGACTAAATCATCTTTTTCAGAAGGTCGTAGATACGGGGGTGTTTTTTCGCTCCGCTGAGAATCGTCGACAAAAGAATTATTGGCTGCCTGGTCTCAACGCGGGTATTCCGCTGACACCAAAAAGGGATCCGATCCATGAGACGACATTTATTGTTCATGATTTTTGTCACTTTTTGATCCCCGATCTCATTTTTACAGGCTGTAACTCAAAAAGTCACGAAACCGCATATACCCTCTATCGAATGATGAGTGAAGCATCCACTTTGGTTCTAGCTGATATGCTGTTTGTGGACTGTTTGTGGACTGTTTGAACAAAAACGGTATTGAATACAATTATGCAAGACGTTGTATTTATCCGCTTTTCTCCGATCTTGGTATTGATTTTAGTGACAAGAAAAACTTCAAACGCAACTTAAAAATGGTGATCCAGGCCAATGCTGCCTATTGCTTGAAAGGAGACGACAGTCTTTATCGTGAGATACTGGATAATCAAGGGAAGAACTACGACAGCCTCGAACTATTTAAAGGGAAATATCACGCTTACTTTTGTGAAGATTATAGTTGGACAAACCGTAATTGGATTTATATGTCCGCGAATAAGGAAAAGTTCGAGCGCTGGTGGGATTTTGTGTCACCATTGGTGAAGCATTATGCGTTAGATATACGAACAATTAATGAATTTTTATCAGAGCACACATTCGACTTTTCGGATCATGATGCTGTGATAGATACGGTCGTAAATTCTGTGATTGATAATCAAATCATGACTTTCTTTGAGCCATCCCAACCGTCTTTACCAAAAACAAATAAGACAAAAGCATTTATTCGCTACATGATCGGGCAATTCTTGATTTTTGAACACTTTCACTTTGTTGAAAGTGCGAGTATGTATAAACAGAAAATCATGGAAGCCTTAATCAGCCCACGATTTGATGGCAGTCCGATGGCAATCAATACGATAAGAAGGTTTTATCGTGAGTTTCTCAATGAGTTGCTTGTCAATAATATCATTTCGAAGGATGACTTTAATACGTACACCGACGTGTATCCTTTGTTCGATCCTTATTTTGTGTTTTATGATGAGGAAAAAGGATACTACCCAGAGCTGACATCGCTTTATAAGGAAATCTTGTTCTCTGCCGCGTAGCATTGCAGAGGAAACGTTGATTGTCAGTTCGCTATTCCAAAACAGATACACGGATGAGTGGTTTTGGAATGGCATTCACGATGAAAAATAAGTGCGTTGTGCTCAACTCCCTTTCATTGCCTAATATCACTATCTTCCGGACGATAGCACCAAATGGACAAAGGGTTTAAAACTATAGGTAATCAAGTCGTTCATGAAACTCTCAGCCCCAAAAGCAAATTTCATATTGATGATGACGTTATTGTCATGCTTCACCTTTAATACAAAAATACTAAAAATTCTGAAAGATACGCTTGTTGTATCGAACCCCAACTTGGGTGCCCAACTGATCCCATTTTTAAAAACATGGGCCTTGATCCCGTTTACGATTTTGGCGATTTATCTCTTCAACTGGTTGTCTGTGCGTTATTCACCACTGCGTGTTTTTCAGGTAATCACAGGCGTCTTTACGACTTTCTTCGCGGCTTTTTACCTTTTTTTGTGGCCGTATCACCCTGGCGTGATCCCGCAAGACGTTTTGAAATATATCTATCAAGTCTTGCCCAGTGGGTTACAAAGTTTAGGGTTAATGATTGAGTACTGGCCGATTTCCTTGTTTTATGTGATGGCTGATACCTGGTCAATTTTGTTTATCTCATTGATATTTTGGAATATCATTTCTCAAATTGTCTCGTCGGAGAGTGCAAAAGACATCTACCCCTGGTTCTCTTTGGATATCAGTGCAATGATCATTGGGCTCATTTCAGGGTTATTTATTCTGGCAGAAAATACGGTCATCCCTGAAACTGGCTCAGCTTGGTCGTTTAAATTTTCTAGCTATATGCTTCTGCTCATTCTGGTTTGTTTCCTTCAGCTTTATGTTTTTTGGAAGCTTGTGCGAAAGGTTCGTCTTCCTCATCTGCCACGCAAAGGGAAAGATGATTTTCAGCTTTCAGAAAAACTTCAGTTGATCCGCTCCCCATTTTTTATTGGGATTGCAGTCACCGTATTTTTGATGGAATTTACAGATGCGCTCTTTGATACGATTTGGAAAGATGTTTTAGGGAAGGCGTATCCCGATCCAGGTGATTTCAGCGATTATCTTTCCTGGGTTACCGCAATTAATGGTGTGCTTGTGACATTCACGGTCTTTTTTATCTCAAGGAGGCTTCTTAAGAAATACAGTTGGACACGTGTCGCAATCTTAACACCCATTTGCCTGACATTGACCAGCTCTTTGTTCTTTACATGTTTGTTCTATAGGAACTTTTCGGCTACTATAGGGCACTTTTTTTCCGTCAGGCCAGAGGCAGTGGTTGCTTTTGCTGGTGCGATCCAAGCTTGTATTATGCAGTTAGCGAAAACAACGTTCTTTGATAATACACGTGAGCTTGCTTTTCTGTCGTGCTCATTACAGGAGCGTCGACTTGGTAAATCATTTGCTGACGCATTTGCAACACGAATGGGTAAGTCCACGGCCTCAATTACCCAGCAATCATTGCTATTCATGTTCATCATGTTATCTGCGACATATTCCTATCTCGCCATGCTGATTCTTCTCTCCATTCCACTTTGGATCTACTCAACATGCGTGATTGGCAGTCAATTGAAAAACAAAACGCAATCGGCATGAAGAAAATCGATATGAAGAAAGTAGCGATGTTCATTTTTTTAATCAGTCAGGTGTAGTATGCAAACAAAACAAACCGCAACAACAACCTATTTTGAAAAACAGGAAACGACAAACTGGTTTCTTGTCATCTTACTATGGCTCTGCGGTGTTTTTTCCGCGATCCAATTTGCGAAATTTTCAATTACTTATGAACACTTATTGGCACATTATGCTTCAGGTCCTGGTGCAATAGGAATTGCGCTATCCATTGTTGGTTTTGTGGGTTTGCTCTTTGGGGCAACAGCAGGAGTTGTTGCGAATCGCGTTGGATTCAAGAAAGTACTGATTTACTCGTTATTCCTAGGGGTTATCCTCTCCATCGTGCAAGCGCAAACACCACCACTGTCGATTCTTGTTTTGAGTCGTATTTTAGAAGGTGCTTCACATTTAGGGATTGTGGTTGCAGCGCCAACATTGATCGTGATGAACTCCGCCAAATCACATCAAGCCATCACGATGGGGCTTTGGGGAACCTTCTTTGGCGTTGGTTATGCAGTTGCAGGATGGGTTGGTGTTGACCTGATTGAACAGTTTGGGTTTCAGAGTTTGTATACAGCACATGCTTTGTCTTTGTTTGTTTGTATTGCACTCGTTAGCCTTGCTGTAAGCGGAACTTCTACTGATTCGAAAGGCTTTTCTCTCATAAAGTTTTTGGCGCAACTACCCAAAGATTTAAAAGAAATCTATTCAAATCCGAAGACCTGCTTCCCCGCGATTATTTTCTTGTTTCATGCGCTGATGTTTGTCGCTTTACTCACTTTTTTACCCCGAGTTTCAGATGAGAAAAAAGTGACGGATTTTTTGATGATTGTACTACCGCTCACGAGCATGATAGGTACCTTACTAGCCGGGTTTATTGCACAGTACTTCATTTCCCCCAAAACCCTTGCAAAGCTATCTTTTCTTGGAATAGCGCTTTTTATTTCTGCGACACATTGGTTTTCAGAGACCAGCTATATCCTGCAACTTCTATGTATGTGCACCTTATTTTGCTCTGGTCTTCTCCAAGGTGCATCTTTTGCATTGATCCCTTACATGACAAATGATGAATCTGAGCAATCAAATAGTATTGGTGCAGTTGCTCAACTTGGAAATTTAGGGTCCACAGTCGGCGCACCACTTATCGCTATCTTATTTGAGAAATATACGACGATGGGGCTAGCGGCATCGGTGGTCATGCTTTGTATTGTTGGTACATGGTGTGCGTACCTTTCCAGAAAGTACTAGAGAAAATATGAGCGGATAACACGCTGACTATTGAATCAGAGATCGGATTTCCGTTATAAAGGAAGATTGTTGAGGGGACTTGTTATGCAGAAGAAAACGATCGTCGTCAAGCTCGGTACGAGTGTGTTGACTGGCGGCACACTCAATTTGGATCGTGCACATATGGTTGAATTGGTCCGCCAGTGCGCGCGTCTTCATGAAAAGGGCCACGATATCATATTAGTAACTTCCGGTGCGGTTGCTGCTGGGAGAGAGCACCTTTCTATTCCTGATTTGCCGGATACTTTATCTCATAAGCAGATGCTTGCATCGGTTGGTCAAAGTCAATTGATCCTTGCCTGGGAGCATTTATTCAATATATATGGGCGTCACGTTGGACAAATGTTGTTGACTCGCGCAGATCTGGAAGATCGCGAACGATATCTGAATGCACGAGATACACTGAGAACACTACTGAATTACCGTATCATTCCAATTTTTAATGAAAACGATGCTGTTGCTACAGCAGAAATCAAAGTGGGTGATAATGATAACCTGTCAGCGATGGTTGCTACCCTTGCCCAGGCTGACCAACTTTATTTACTGACGGATCAGACGGGACTTTTTACGGACGATCCGAGGAAAAACCCAGACGCAGAGCTGATCCCGGAAGTCAAAACGATTGATGAGACGCTGAGAAAACTGGCTGGTGGCACGGATAATGGCCTTGGCACAGGCGGTATGGCAACCAAACTACAGGCTGCGGATGTTGCCAGACATTCAGGGATAGATGTGGTGATTGCGGCAGGTCATACGCCGGATGTCATCACGAGACTTGCAGAAGGTGAGACGATTGGGACTCGATTTCCTGCGCTTCAGACACGCTTGGAGAGTAGAAAACAATGGATCCTTGCTGGTCCTCCGCCTGCGGGAGAAATTACAATTGATGCAGGTGCTTGTCTTGCGGTCCAAAAGAAAGGAAGTAGTTTGCTACCGAAGGGGATCACCCGAGTTCAAGGTCACTTTAAACGGGGTGAAGTGGTCCGAATCGTCAATATGGAAAAAACAGAACTGGCCCGTGGGATTGCACGATATGATAGCCAAGAGATGCAAAAAATCGCAGGACATCACTCAGAAAAAATTGAATCCATTCTCGGTTATGTCTACGGTTCGGTTGCAGTCCATCGTGACGATTTAGTTTTATTAGAAGGGTAAGCTTGATGTTAGAACAACAAGGGAGAGCGGCAAAAGAAGCCAGTTATGCATTGGCAACAATGTCGTCAGCCCAAAAAAATGCAGCATTAGAAGAGATTGCTCAGGTATTAACGAAGTATGAGTCGGAGATACTGACAGAGAATGCGAAAGATATTGAGGCTGCACGTGCAAAAGGACTAACAGAAGCACTGCTCGATAGACTTTTGCTCACTTCCGAGCGCCTTCGCGGGATCATCAATGATATCCGCCAAGTCGTTTTACTCCCAGATCCGGTTGGCAAAGAATCGGATGGTCAAGTTTTGGAAAATGGTCTGCGCTTATCGAAAAGAAGGGTACCAATCGGCGTGATTGGGGTGATTTATGAGGCGCGTCCCAATGTGACAGTCGATATTACTTCACTCTGTTTAAAAACAGGAAATGCCGCGATTTTACGTGGTGGATCAGAGACGATTCATAGCAACCGAATTCTTGTTCGATTGATCCAGCAGGCCTTGGGGCAATCAGGGCTTCCATCGGATGCTATCCAGTTTATTGATAGTCCAGACAGAAAACTGGTTAGTGAGCTTCTGAGGATGGACCAATATGTGGATATGCTGATCCCAAGAGGAGGCAGTGGTTTACATCAACTGTGCAAGGAACAAAGTACGATCCCAGTGATCACGGGTGGTATGGGGATTTGTCATTTATTTGTGGAACAAAGTGCAGATATCGACAAAGCGATTCCAGTCCTGATCAATGCAAAGGTTCATCGTCCATCAGCGTGTAATGCATTGGATACGATCTTGGTCCATCGCCCTATAGCAAAGGCTTTATTTGCAAAGCTTGCAGATGAAATCAATACCCATGCCATTCAAGTTCAGGCCACAGAGGATACACAACCTTTACTTGAAGAAGCGGGCGTTCAGCGACTTGCGCTTGCAGGTAAAGATGATTTCTCGACCGAGTGGCTCTCTTTGACCCTTGGGATAAAGCTTGTACATGATATCGATGAAGCCATCGATCATATCCGGCATCACTCTTTTGGCCACTCTGATGGTATTCTGACAGAAAACTGGACGCAAGCATTGCGGTTTATGAATTCTGTGGACTCTGCTGCTGTTTATGTCAATTCGAGCACGCGATTTACGGATGGTGGACAATTTGGCCTGGGTGCAGAAGTCGCGGTTTCTACTCAAAAACTTCATGCGCGTGGCCCAATGGGTCTTGAAGAGCTCACAACATACAAATGGATTGGTATTGGGGATGGTCTGATCCGTTCATGAGATAGGTCATGATTGGATCCAAGGCTCGTCAAACCGGGAGATCCCGGAATGACGAGTCCATTTTTTTACACCCGTTTTTTTCTATCCATACAGATCGTTGTCCCTTCTTGATTCATTTGAGTGAGCATGTCCATGATGATGTTACCATGTTTAGAGTCAAGGTTGCCTGTTGGCTCATCGACAAGAAGAATCACTGGATTGGCAATCTGCCCACGTGCAATGGCAATGCAATATTGTCAAAAACAGAGAACTCGTCAATCAGATTGAGCTGTTGGAAAATAAAGCCAATCTTATCTGCTCGTATTTCAGCGCATCGATCAACTGAAAGCTGACTCACGTTTATGCCTTCAATGAAGTAGTCCCCTTCGTTAATTTTCTGGTTGATATCTTGCAGGGCGTAAGAGTCCATTTCATCGGTTGAGAAAACTTTACTGACATGACGTGTTTCTATTTTTATTCCGTAAGTCAGGTGAGGCTCCAATACAAATAAAAGTATGATCAATACTTTGAAAACAATGATATATGGATATTAAAATAGGTGTGGCTGTTGAGAAGAGACAACTGCGCAGGGTGATCTACGCAGTTTATTCAGTTTTTTCCTGAGGTTGATTGACCTTTATTTCCTTCTAAAAAGAAGCGGAATGGTGAATAAGAACAAGAATGAAGCGCCACCACTGTCTCCACCCCCACTATTCTGAGATGTTGGTACAGTGCCTGTGTCACGTGGTGTTGTCCCTGTTGTTGGCAAATCAGTTGTCCGCAGCTTTTTATTTGGACTTACTTTGATTTTGAGCATGTAAGTATCAATTGTCCTACGAGCAACCACACCACTTCCATCATCTGTGATCATGTCGACAACAACAGGGATTGATAAATCACCATAATAGTTGTTTTGTAGCTGGATAATGGTTTTTTCTTCGTCTACATCAGGTTGTACTTCCTGCTTCACGGAATATTTGAATGAAAAGTCAGGTACATTAATAACCCATGATTGATTTTCATTGAGGGTCAAATTATCGATATTGAGTTGAGATGGTGTCAGCTCTATTCTTTGCCCTTGTTTCACAGTTTTTGCAGTCTCAATGGATGAGACACTTGGTTTATCCAGTCGCTTGGAAACCGCAAAATCTTTGTTTGAAATATTAAAGAATATATTATCAGCACAACTGACTTTGATACGTGCTTTAGGGATATTCTGGTTTGGTAAGCTGACAAAAGCATCACCATTGTTGTCTACTGGTTTTGTCGTTAATGGATACTCTGTAAGGACTTGGTAGCGTGTCTCTGTATGCGTATTCTTGAGAGGCTCTTCGGTGACTTCCAATAGGCTGATATTCACTTCTTGACATGAATAATCTGGGGCATCTGTGCCAGCAACGTCCCAGCTAACACTCTCTATCTCATCAAAGCTCGCATGTTGTTCAAAGTCATGGACAGTAAGAGGGCCAACTGTATCTGTCACCAAGAAAGAAATCTGTTTTGTTGACACACCCCCATCGCCATCACGAGCAGTCAAATTGAAATGAACCTCTCGTTGTGTTGTTGGTAGAGTTTCACCATTGACACCCGAGAAAGTCACATCGCCAGTTTTGACCTTTGCTTTGTGCGTTTCTTTCCAATCATTTGGGTTGAGGAGATGCTGCATCAGAGGAAACGTTCGGCTGTTTTCACTTGTTGGTGAATACGTACGGAATAATGGACCTTCACCGGTATCTGTATTAATTTTTCCTGCTGTTCTAGGTTGTGAGCTATCCGCCTGCTCCCAGATATAAGTCAATGGATCGTTATCTAAATCTTCAGCGATCCCACTGAGCATAAAGGGTGTATTTGCAGGGATAATTTTTAGATCACCCACAATACTGGAGTCTTGGATCACAGGTTCGTGGTTTGAAGTGATCTCCCTTGAACCACAACTTTTGATAGTATCAGATGCTAGAAATTGATTCATTTCTTCAATGGAATATGAGTGAAAATGGTGACTTGGGCTGTCAATTTCTAACTTATCTTTATCCTTGAGATTATGTGCACCACATACGCCAGGGTAGGCCATAATCGTAGAGCCACTGCCTGGCTCTACGTAAGAATCGGTTTGTTTCCTAAACATATTATTCAAAGGTCTGCCTTCTGCATCAAGACAGCTGTTATAGGTGTGGTTTGCGCCAAGCTGGTGACCGAGTTCATGGGCAATTATTAGGTAAAATGTACCTCTGTACGGATCGCTTGTTTCTGAGACAGCGGATGATTTGCTTCTATTGTTGTGATCCGGGTCGCTACACAGTGTTTTAAAATAAGCAAGGCCACCACCAGTGTACATCGAGCGACCAAGTTGCCCCAATTTTGTAAGGACCATTCCGATATCAAGTTGATCATGGAAAGGAGATTGCACTCGTGTATTCTCAGTTGTAAATTGGTCCTTGGTTAAGTTTGCAGGGAAAGGATCTCGGCTCGGATGATCAAAGATAAGTTGATCTTGTGCTGGAGATAACGTAAAACGGATATTCAGATCTGTGATATAGATCGCATTTATATTACTAACAAGTTGCGTGATCCTCGCCATTGTTTTTTCTTTTCCACCCAAGGCTTGTGTAAAACTGGATGTCGCTGAAAATGCAATTCTAAATGTTTGTCTTTCGTTTGATGAGCGACTAGCGACCGGACCACCAAATCTGAGTTGCAGAGCATTCTCTGTAAATGGGAGTTGTTTGGGCTCACTCATCTTTAATTCATGGTCTTTTTGTGTCTGAGGGTAGCTGACACGATAAATGTTCGACTCAGCGTTGACACGCTCAAGCTGAATAAATCTGCCTTCGTATTGAAATAAACCTTGGAACTCATCACCAGTCATACTGAATTGTCCCATCGGAAGCCCATCTACACTTATCGCTTGATAGTTCTTCAGGTGTGGGTACTTTTCCGCAAGGTTTGCCGGAAGTATCTGATCTTCAATAAGCTGAATTGAAATGAAATCACCCTGCGGGAGTGGAATACGAATACCACCCTGTTCTTGTATCTGCTGTCTTAGCTCATCAATGCTGGATAACTGAAATTGGGCACTTAACGTATCTTGCGCGCTTCTGGATGCAACAACATTATCCTTTGTTTGAAGGTGAGGGGTCCATAATTGTTCAGCCTGGATAAAAAATGTTGGTAATAGAAGAAGGCTAGCAAACTTCAGTTTCATAGATACTCCGTATAAGACAGCAACTGGATTCGGTCATAAAGCGCACTATGATATATGAAATTAATATTTTAACAAGATGTAAATTTAATTATTTTGTGGGATTTTCTTTAGAAAATTCATTAGTTTTGGTGGTGTTGGAATCGGGAATGCTAGAAAAAAGAATGAGTTAATTGGTCAATTTTTGAGCGATTAGGGTTCTTTGAGACGTCAAAGAACCTTAAAAAAAATTTGATTAATTAATCAATACTTCGCAAAAGCGCATTAATACCGACTTTTTCACGGGTTTGAGCATCGACTTTTTTCACGATTATCGCAGCATAAAGACTATGGCTGCCGTCCTTCGATGGAATTGAACCAGGGACAACAACAGAGCCTGCTGGCACTCGGCCATAGTGAACTTGGCCAGTCTCACGATCATAAATTCGTGTACTTTGACCAATGTAAACACCCATAGAGATGACTGCACCTTCTTCAACAATGACACCTTCAACGATCTCAGAGCGAGCACCGATAAAACAGTTGTCTTCGATAATGGTTGGATTGGCTTGAAGTGGCTCAAGTACGCCACCAATACCAACACCGCCAGAAAGGTGAACGTTTTTCCCAATCTGTGCACATGAACCAACAGTTGCCCATGTATCGACCATTGTATTTTCACCGACGTGAGCGCCAATATTGACGTAGGAAGGCATCAGGACAACACCAGGTGCTAAATAGGTGCCTTTTCGTGCTACAGCTGGTGGTACGACACGGACTTTGTCTTCTTCGAACTGTTTCAGTGTATATTCAGCATGCTTCAGTGGGACTTTATCAAAATATTGGGTTTCTGCACCGTCTATTTGTTGATTATCGAAGATACGAAATGACAGCAAGACAGCTTTTTTCAGCCATTGATGGACGACCCATTCCCCAGCAACTTTCTCTGCTACCCGCGCCTGACCTGAGTCAAGTAATTCTATGGCCTTAAGTACTGCTTCTTTCACCTCAGGCGTCACACTACTGGGTGTGATATTCATGCGGTTTTCGAATGCTGTTTCGATGGTATTTTTCAGCTGCTCCATTGTTGATCCTCTAGGAAAGCACAGATTGTGCATGACTCAACTGTTCGGTCATGCGTTCTTGTAAATAATACTGTTGTTTTGTATCCAACGGTGTATTGTCTTCATTTGACACTAAAAAGTAGTCCTCAGCCCGCTCACCGACAGTGGTGATTTTTGCGGAATGCACAACAAGACGACACTGATGGAAAACTTGGATAATTTGGGCGAGAAGGCCCGGCATGTCAAGGGCTGTGATCTCAACCATTGTGTGATTTTTTTGTGTCGTCGGTAAAAAGTCGACTTGTGGTCGAACATTGGTAAAGGATTTGATACGTCGAGAAAGGCGTTTTTTACGGTTTTCAGGCTTATCTTGCTGAAGCATTTTTTGAATTGAATTTGCCAGTCTTTGAGCTTTTGACTGACCATCAATTGCTTTTCCATGTTTATCCAACACGATAAATGTATCCAATGCAAAGCCATCTTTACTATTCATGATGGTTGCATCGAGTTTATTCAGTTGTTTCTGGTCCAAAATAGAAACGATTTTGCTGAGCAGGAAAGGTTGATCTTCGACATAAATAAATATTTGGGTGCCTCCACGAATGGGTGACTCGCTGACGAGGACAAAAGGGGACTCCAGTGGTGTTTTTAACATCGCACTGCAATGCCACACAATTTCTTTGACACGATACCTTAAGAAATAATCTGCTGAAAACCGTTCCCAAAGTGCAGAAATAGCCGATTGTTCATATCCAAGTTCCAATAATTGTTGTAAAGCTTCTTTTTGGTTTTCTCGTATAAAGTCCCGTTGATCCATGGGGTTTTCCAGTCCACGCTTTAACGCTTTTTGTGTGAGCAGGAACAGGTCACGAAGTAAAACATTCTTCCATGAATTCCATAGGTTATCATTTGTTGCGCGAATATCAGCGACCGTGAGGCAGTAGAGATAATTGAGATAAGTTTGGTTTTTTACTCTTCTGGCAAACTCAGTCACGACATCGGGATCATGAATATCTTTTCGCTGGGCAGTGGCTGACATTAACAGATGGTTTTCTACCAGCCAAGTGATGAGTTTGGTGTCGATATCACTCAGCTCATGGAGACGCGCAAAGTTTTGCACATCAATGGCGCCAAGCTCTGAATGGTCTCCGCCACGACCTTTTGCAATATCATGAAAAATACCAGCAAGGTAGAGTAGTTCTGGCTTATCCATAGAACTGACAATTTGTGAGCAGAGCGGAAACTCTTCTTTATAGTTGTCGAGTTGATAGCGATAGAGGTTCTTGAGCACCCGGTGCGTGTGTTCATCTACGGTAAACGCGTGAAATAGGTCGAACTGCATTTGTCCGACGATGGTACTCCATTCCGGAAGGTAATTCGCAATGATCGCATGCTTGTGCATTAACGTAAACGCAAGCCCCATACCTCTTGGATGGCGTAATATCTTTAGGAATAAACGACGACAGGTTTCGAAGTCTTGCAGTTCACCCATCAAGCGCATGCGGACAAGACGGATCAGCCGGATGGTGCTGGCATGGATCCCTTTAATGTCTGGATACTCCGCAATCAGCCAAAACAGCTTAAGTAAATTCTCACGATGAGAAAATACGGATTCGCGCCGAGCTTTGATCATTTGGTCAACGACAACAAAGTCATCATCAAGCACGGTTTCTTTATATTTTTTGTGAGCGTTGGATTGTAAGATATTTAAATCGAAGTGCTGCAGCAGCATCGCGTTGAGTTCATTGACGCGTTGAACGACGCGATAAAATCGTTTCATCATTCGTTCAACAGAGCGTTTACCTTCTTTGCCGAACCCCATAAAGGTTGCGACTTCCGGTTGGTGGTCAAACAGGAGTCGATTTTCTGCACGACCAGTCACAGCGTGCAGTGCAAATCGCATCTGCCAGAGATATTCCTGACATTCGCTGAGTTCTTGATATTCCTCAAAAGTCAGATAGCCTTTTTCCATGAGCTGCGCCATTGTTCTCGCGTTGTAATGCCTTTTTGCAACCCATGTGATAGTCTGAATATCTCGCAATGCGCCAGGGTTTTCTTTGAGGTTTGGCTCCAGATTATATGCGCTTTCATCTAAGCGGGCATGGCGGATTTCTTGTTCAGTTCGTTTCGCAAGATAGTATTCTTTACTGCTGTAAAACTCGGTACTCCTCACTTGGGCTCGAAGCTGTTTATATATCGTTTCATCACCGAATAGCAGTCGGGTTTCCATGAGCGTGGTAGCAACAGTCACATCTTTCTTTCCTAATGAAACGCATTCATCCAGAGT
Source organism: Algicola sagamiensis DSM 14643 (assembly GCF_000374485.1). GTDB lineage: Bacteria > Pseudomonadota > Gammaproteobacteria > Enterobacterales > Alteromonadaceae > Algicola > Algicola sagamiensis. The sequence goes on along the minus strand of NZ_KB894491.1, from coordinate 623,511 downwards.
ACGAGTCGCTTGCCCAACGTCGTATTTGAGATCCCAGAGCGCGGTCACAAACTGGCTGACTTGATGTTGCGAGGATTCATCCAGATCTTGTTCTAAAAGGAGTAGCAGATCGATATCCGATTTTGGGTGTAATTCTGCCCGACCATAACCACCAACGGCGATAAGAGTAATGGCGCGTTCATGTAATTCATATTTCTGCCAAAGGGTCTTGATGACATGATCGGTGTGTTCCGAACGGGCTTGTATGAGTTGATGGGTGGGAATATCTCGATAGGATTGAATCAGCCAAGACTCAAAGTGAGTCATTTCTGATTTGATATCCGCTAGTTCGCTCGAAGGTGCAATAGCAGAGGTGTATTGTTCTGGGACAGTCACGTCATTAGCCTGCAAATAAAAAGGCGACATATGTCGCCTATTTTAATCTGCGGTGATCACTCGTGGCAAGTCTTCATCACTCCGTAAGGTGAGGATTTCACAGCCAGTGTCTGTAACCAGAATTGTATGCTCCCATTGCGCAGAGAGACTGCGATCTTTGGTCACTGCTGTCCAGTTGTCTTTCAAAACTTTACAGTGGCGTTTTCCCGCATTGACCATCGGTTCAATGGTGAAACACATACCTGCTTGAAGTTCCATCCCAGTATTTGGTTCTCCATAATGCAAAATCTGTGGTTCTTCGTGAAATCCTTCACCAATGCCATGACCACAAAACTCTTGTACGATGGAGTAATTATGTTTTTCTGCATGTTGTTGGATCACGTGTCCAATGTCGCCAAGTGTTGTGCCTGGTTTGACGATTCTGAGCGCTTTATAAAGACACTCTTGGGTAATTTTGGATAAGCGTTCACCCATGATGCTTGGTTTTCCAACCATGAACATTTTGCTGGTATCACCATGATAACCATCTTTGATCACCGTAATATCGATATTGATAATATCGCCATCTTTGAGCTTTTTCTCATTTGGTATCCCATGACAGATCACTTGATTGACCGATGTACAGATAGATTTAGGAAAACCGTGATAGTTGAGTGGTGCAGGGATTGCGCCTTGCTTGTTGACGATATAATCGTGACAGATCTGATTGAGTTCTTCAGTTGTAACGCCAGGTTTGACGTGCGGGCCAATCATCTCTAAGACCTCGGCAGCCAGCTTACCAGCAACGCGCATTTTTTCGATTTGTTCCGGGGTTTTTATGACAACGCTCATGTAATCCTCATTTATGCAGTGTCACTGACCACATGCCAGTACACTTGAACTGCCAATTATACCTTTTACCCGCAGCTTCTACACTGTTTAGGGTAGTCATGTTTTTGACGGGCAAAGTGAACATAAATTGGCTTTTTACTTCTGAATATGGTATAAAGCTGCGCGGTTTTTCGCAATCAGAAAAATCGTACACATTAATTTTGTAAAAACACACATACATCGACACGTTTCCCGGGGTGCCACTTGATGGTCGGGTAAATGGGATGTATGGAGGCCTAACCCCAATATTGAGGAAAGAATTATGGCAAATGTATCAATGCGCGATATGCTTCAGGCTGGCGTACACTTCGGTCACCAAACTCGTTACTGGAACCCAAAGATGAAGCCATTCATCTTCGGTGCGCGTAACAAGGTTCATATCATCAACCTTGAGCACACTGTTCCAATGTTCAACGAGTCTTTGAGCTTCCTACAAAGTGTTGCTGCTAAGAAAGGCAAAATCTTGTTCGTTGGTACGAAGCGCAGCGCAAGTGAAGCGATCAAAGAATCAGCACTTCGTTGTGACCAGTTCTACGTAAACCACCGTTGGTTAGGTGGTATGTTGACTAACTGGAAAACAGTTCGTCAATCAATCAATCGTCTAAAAGATCTTGAAGCGCAAAGCCAAGACGGTACTTTCGACAAACTAACGAAGAAAGAAGCGTTAATGCGCACGCGTGAGATGGAAAAGCTTGAAAAGAGCCTTGGCGGTATCAAAGAAATGGCTGGACTTCCTGATGCACTATTCGTGATCGACGCAGACCACGAGCACATTGCAATCAAAGAAGCGAAAAACCTAGGTATTCCAGTTGTTGCTGTTGTTGATACTAACTCGAACCCAGATGGCGTTGACTACGTTATCCCTGGTAACGACGATGCGATCCGTGCAATTCAACTTTACACAGGTGCAGTTGCAGACGCTTCAATCGAAGGTCGTGAGAGCAACATCGAAGCTCAGGCTGAAAAAGACGGTTACGTTGCAGAAGAATAATCGTTTGATACGCCATCTGACCCCAGGTGGCGTATATACGAAATTGTTCTGATGTAATCTTTACATCCGTCCATTTTCAATCTAACTATTTTCTTACGCTTGGTAGAGGCTTCTCTGCCACACCCAAAAAATTCATTGAGGAAATTCATAATGGCTGTTACTGCTGCCCTAGTAAAAGAGCTACGTGAGCGCACTGGCGCTGGTATGATGGATTGTAAGAAAGCCCTTCAAGAAACGAACGGCGATATCGAGCAAGCAATCGAAAACATGCGTAAAAGCGGTCAAGCAAAAGCTGCAAAGAAAGCTGGCCGTGTTGCTGCTGAAGGTGCAATCCTAATCAAGCAAGCTGAAGGCGTTGCTGCAGTTGTTGAACTCAACTGTGAAACTGACTTCGTTGCGCGTGACGAAAGCTTCCTTGCATTCGGTAACAAAGTTGTAGACTTGGCACTTGCAAATCAGATCGACGATATTGAAGCACTAAAAGCAGCTGACCTTGACGGTATCTCTGTTGAAGAAACGCGTGCAAACCTCGTTGCAAAAATCGGTGAGAACATCAATGTTCGCCGTGTTGCTATTGTCAAAGGTGAGCGTCTAGGTGCATACGTCCACGGTGGCCGCATCGGTGTTGTGACTGTATTAAAAGGCGGTGATGAAGAGCTTGCAAAAGATCTTGCAATGCACGTTGCTGCAAACAACCCTCAGTTTGTGACGCCAGAACAGGTTCCTGCTGAAGTTGTTGAGAAAGAAAAAGCGATCCAGGTTGATATTGCAATGCAATCTGGCAAGCCAGCTGAAATCGCAGAGAAGATGGTTGTGGGCCGTATGAAGAAATTCACCCACGAAATCAGCTTAACTGGTCAGCCTTTCGTAAAAGATCCTTCTGTTGCTGTTTCTGATCTTGTGAAGCAGAAAGATGCTGAAGTGATTGACTTCGTTCGTTTCGAAGTTGGTGAAGGTATCGAGAAGAAAGAAGAAGACTTCGCTGCTGAAGTTCAAAAGCAAATCGAAGCTGCAAAACAGTAAGATCTGCGGTATCCAGCTCAAGCTGAAAAACGCTGTTGAGTCAGGATTAAGGCTTTCGATAAGCCCAAAAAACGTATAGAATAACCGCGGTCAACTCTTGGCCGCGGTTTTTTTATAACATTTGCGACTTGCGACTTGCGACTGAGAAAACTATGAGTATAAATCCAAAGCCTGCGTACAGAAGAATCCTCCTCAAATTAAGTGGTGAGGCCCTCATGGGGGATGAGCCTTTCGGCATTGATGCCAAAGTTCTTGATCGAATGGCCCAAGAGATCAAAGAGGTTGTAGAGTTAGGTGTTCAAGTTGGGCTGGTTATCGGTGGTGGTAACCTGTTTCGAGGTCAGGGACTGGCAGAAGTTGGCATGAATCGTGTGGTCGGCGATCACATGGGGATGTTGGCAACAGTGATGAATGGACTGGCGCTTCGTGATGCGCTTCATCGATCTTATGTCAATGCAAGACTGATGTCTGCGATTGAATTAACTGGTGTTTGTGATAGTTATAACTGGGCAGAAGCAATCAGCTTACTCAAGTCTGGCCGTGTTGTCATTTTCTCGGCTGGTACAGGAAACCCGTTCTTTACTACAGATTCAGCGGCATGTTTACGTGGTATTGAAATTGAAGCGGATGTTGTTCTTAAAGCAACGAAAGTAGACGGGGTTTACACAGATGATCCGGTGAAAAATCCGGATGCGACACTCCTTCGTCGTTTAAGCTACAACGAAGTCATCGATAAAGAATTTAAGGTCATGGATCTGGCAGCCTTTACATTGGCACGAGACCACAGTTTACCGCTCAGTATTTTCAACATGATGAAACCAGGTGCGCTCATGCGTGTTGTCATGGGGGAAGAAGAGGGGACGCTGATCCATCACCAGGAACAGTTAAACGGTTAGTTTGCGAACATTGCATCCAACCAAAAAAGTGCAAGACTTTAATCATTTTTGAAATGAAGGAATTCCAACGTGGTGAACGAAATTAAAAAAGATGCGGAAAACCGCATGGCAAAAAGTGTTGATTCACTGAAAAGCCAACTCTCCAAAATTCGTACGGGCCGTGCACACCCAAGCTTGCTGGATGGCCTCCAGATTTCTTATTACGGTGCGGATACACCATTAAATCAGGTTGCGAATATCACAACTGAAGATGCAAGAACGCTTGCGATAACAGTCTTTGATAAAACAATGGTTCAAGCTGTTGAGAAGGCAATCATGACCTCAGATCTTGGTTTAAATCCCGCATCAGCTGGTACAATCATTCGGGTACCACTACCACCATTAACGGAAGAGCGTCGTCGCGATTTAGTGAAACTGGTTAAATCTGAAGCTGAAAATGGTCGTGTTGCAGTCCGTAATATTCGTCGTGATGCAAATAGCGATTTAAAGCAATTGCAGAAAGATAAAGAAATCAGTGAAGACGAATTACGTAAAGCAGAAGATGAAATCCAAAAGCTGACAGATTCCTTCATTAAAAATGTTGAGGAACTGCTTGTGGACAAAGAAAAAGAGCTGATGGAAATCTAAACCTCTTCAAAATAAATGTTATGGATATAACGCCGCCTAGGTTATACTACGCGGCGTTTTTATTGATAAAAAAGTAAACGAATGAGTCACCTTGAAACAAAGATGATGCAAGCAGAACCGCCAAAACATATCGCTGTGATCATGGATGGCAATGGCCGCTGGGCACAAAACCGTTCACGCCCTAGAATATGGGGACATCGTCAAGGCGTTGACGCAGTCAGAAGAACGGTAAGAGTCTGCATCGAGCAAGGTGTACCACACTTAACTTTATTCGCTTTCAGTAGTGAAAACTGGCATCGACCGGAAGATGAAGTGTCCGGATTGATGAACCTGTTTCTCAAAGTGCTGACAAGTGAAGTCAAATCTCTGAATAAAAATGGTGTTCGATTAAATATCATTGGTGATATTTCTCGTTTCTCTCCCAAGCTTCAGTCTCAGATCCAGCTTGCACAAGATATGACAGCCAGTAATGAGACGCTCGTACTAAATATCGCAGCAAACTATGGCGGGCAATGGGATATTGCGCAAGCGGCTAAAAACTTGGCTTATCAAGTTGCTGAAGGCAAAATTCAACCTCAGGATATCAATGAGTCTTTGCTAGGGAAACATCTTTCTTTGTCTTGCCAGCCGGATGTTGATTTGTTAATTCGCACCGGGGGCGATTATCGGATCAGTAACTTTTTACTTTGGCATCTAGCGTATGCAGAAATGTATTTTACGCAAACATTATGGCCTGATTTCTCGGAAGAGGAACTCATCAATGCGATCCGTGCTTTTCATTGCCGAGAGAGGCGATTTGGACAAACAAGCCAACAAATTCAGGAATTTGCATTTCATGGTTAAAACAAAAGGGTTGATCTTTTGCTAAAACAACGAATTATAACTGCGCTGATTCTTGCCCCACTTGTACTGGCAGGGATCTTTTACCTTCCAATTTCAGGGTTTCAGATATTTGCTGCGGCAATCATATTACTTGGTGCTTGGGAGTTTGGTCCTCTCTATGCTTGTAAAGATACTTTACCAAGTCGTTTGGCTTTCTGCGGCGCGACTGGGCTTGGTATCCTCGCTATGGCACTTGGTATTCCTACGGATGTGATTTGGCAGTCTGGAGAACTCAATATCCAAGCGTCATATATTCTTGGACTGGGCAGTCTATGGTGGACTATTGCGCTTTTGCTCATCTTGATTTTTCCGAAAGGTCAACGAGTTTGGCGTAAACAACAGCTGGTTCGAGCTATTTTTGGACTCTTAACTTTCATTCCTGCCTGGATGGCATTAGTTGTGCTTCGTACGAGTCAAATGGAAATCGACTTATTAGCTGGTGCATGGTTGATTTTCATTGTACTTGGGATTGTCTGGGCAGCTGATGTCGGTGGGTATGTTGTTGGAAAAGCAATGGGGAAACATAAGCTGATCCCGAAAGTTAGCCCAGGGAAAACGATAGAAGGTTTTCTTGGTGCGCTTGGGTTTGTCGGTCTTTATATTGTCCTGCTGTTATGGTTTGTTGATATAGAAATATCACGTTGGGCGCTTCTGATTGGCGCAGCATTCTTGGTCACCGTGGTCTCTGTTGTTGGTGATTTAACTGAGAGTATGTTCAAGCGCCATGCAGGCGTAAAAGACAGCGGCTCGATTTTGCCTGGACATGGTGGTGTGCTTGACCGAATTGACAGCTTGTTGGCTGCATCGCCTGTTTTTGCGCTTTTGTATAGTGTTTTGATCTAGAGGCACCTATGCGTACAGTCTGTATTCTTGGTTCGACGGGTTCGATTGGTCAAAATACACTGGATGTGATCCGCAGACACCCAGATAAATATCGGGTTCATTCTCTTGTCGCACATCGGCGCGTTGAGACGATCTATGCGCAGTGCTTGGAATTTCGTCCTCAGTATGCCTTGATGAGCGATCCAGATGCCGCAGCCGCGTTATCACAGAAGTTAAAATCGACAGATATTCAAGTCGAAGTGTTGTCAGGGCTAACTGATTCTGAAGGTTTAGTTTCATCCAGCAATGTTGATATTGTGATGGCTGCGATTGTTGGTGCCGCAGGTTTGTTACCGACTTTAGCTGCGGTAAAAGCAGGTAAGCAAGTACTTCTTGCGAACAAAGAAGCTTTGGTAATGTCTGGCGCTTTATTTATGGATGCAGCGCGGGAGTATCAAGCAAAGATACTACCAATCGATAGTGAGCATAATGCGATCTTTCAAAGTTTGAGTACATCTGTCCAATCCGGTGAACAATCTCCGATCGATGCAGGAATTCAGAAACTCTTATTAACTGGTTCCGGGGGACCTTTTCTCCATACACCTCTTGAGCAATTTCCAGAATTGAGTGTTCAGCAGGCCGTTGCACATCCAAACTGGTCAATGGGCCAAAAAATTTCGGTCGACTCTGCCACGATGATGAATAAAGGGCTTGAGTTTATAGAAGCGCGTTGGTTGTTCGATGTTCAACCGAATGATATTCAGGTTGTTATTCATCCACAAAGCATGATCCACTCGATGGTGCAGTATGTGGATGGTAGTGTGATTGCTCAGTTAGGGCAACCGGATATGCGAACGCCAATCGCGTATGGCTTAGCTTACCCAGAACGGATTGAAGCAGGGGTTGCTCCTTTGGATTTCACGAAGATGCTTGACTTTACCTTTACCCAGCCAGAACAAGCACGTTTCCCATGCCTATATCTAGCCATCGAGGCATGTTGTCTAGGGCAAGCAGCGTCAACTGTCCTTAATGCAGCAAACGAAATCGCAGTTGAGGCTTTCCTTCAACAGCAGATCAAGTTTACCGATATTGCGATCATTGTGGAACAAACGCTCACTCAACAGAGTCTACCTGACATTCAATGTATTGATGATGTGTTGTCTGTTGATGCGCAGGCACGATTGCTTGCATCACAACTGAGGGATCAAAAAGCGATATGACTTTTTTATGGTACGCTGCGGCGACAATCGTTCTGCTTGGTGTTTTGATCACAATTCATGAATTTGGGCATTTTTATGTTGCCCGAAAGTGCGGTGTGAAAATCAAACGATTTTCTATCGGTTTTGGGACACCAATATGGCGAACAACGGATAAATATGGCACTGAATTTGTTGTCAGTTGGATCCCGCTTGGAGGATATGTCTCCATGTTGTCTTCAAAAGAGGACAAAATCCGTGCGGAAGACTTACCGGATTGCTTTGAAGAAAAACCAATGTGGCAGCGTTTTTGGATTATTGCAGCTGGCCCACTCGCAAACTTCTTACTGGCTGTTGTGCTTTACTGGTTGATCTTTATGATGGGAAGGCTGACTTTGTTGCCTGTGATTGGAGAAGTCCTTCCTGAGTCGCCAGCAGCTATCGCACAAATAAAGCCAAACAGCCATATATTATCGATTCAATCGACTCCGGTGATCGACTGGAATGACGCACAGTCTGAGTTATTAAAGTATATCGGGGATTCATCCGTCACTTTGGCACTGATGGACAAGGAAAATGATCGTCGGTACAGTGCTGTACTGGACCTAAAAGATGTAAAAATGGTTGGCCACCAACCGAATTTGCTGAATGAAGTTGGCATTCAACGGTTTGTCCCTGAATCCAAGCTGAGTATTCATCAAGTCGTAGAGCGAGGCCCTGCACAAATCGCTGGTATTCGAGCTGGCGACCGCCTTGTCTCGGTTGATAATATCCCACTTGAGAATGTGAAGCAGGCTGTCATGCTCATTCGCAGCAAGCCAGGTAAAACAGTGCTGATTGGATTCCAGCGAGATGGTGTTATCCAAAAGCTGCCTGTTATCCTTGCTTCGGTTGAAGTGAATGACAAAAAGTATGGCCAAGTGGGGATCCATTTTGAACAGGAACCTTGGCCAGATGGCTATATTTTTGAACGCCAATATGGTTGGTTCGATAGTATCGGTGCTGCATTTGAAGAAACTTGGAAAACAACTGTATTAATGGTGACAACCATTGGGAAGTTACTCACTGGAGAAATTTCTGTGAAAGCGCTCAGTGGGCCAATTACCATCGCAAAAGGAGCAGGATATAATGCAAGCTTTGGTTTGGTGGCTTTCCTTTCATTTATGGCACTGATAAGTGTCAATTTGGCAGTGATCAATTTACTACCACTCCCGGTACTGGATGGTGGACAGATATTCATGATGGGCGTGGAACTATTCAAAGGGAAGCCAGTCTCTGATAAGGTGCAGGAAATTTGGCGCAATATGGGTGCCATTCTCGTGATTTTTCTGATGGGGCTTGCGATCTTCAACGATTTAACGCGGCTATGAGAACGACAATAAATTAGGAAGTACTTGCTAACATGACAATGAAACAGTGGTTTGGGGCTACTCTCCTCTTAGGGGCAGGTTGCGCGAGTGCTGCAACCGATACAATTACAGTCAGCGATATTCGTGTAGAAGGGTTACAGCGTGTGGCATTGGGGGCAACCTTGACGCATGTTCCTTTCAATGTTGGTGATGAAGTTTCCCGATATACACTTTCCCAAACAATCAGAGAAATGTACCACACAGGCCACTTTGATGATGTTAAAGTGTACCTTGATGACGGCATCGTTCTTTTTGAAGTCATTGAACGTCCAACAATTAGTGCGATTGAGTTTGATGGTAATAAAGACATCAAAGAAGAACAGCTACAGGAATCACTCAATAACAATGGTGTGAAAGTTGGTGAGCCATTGGATAGGACGATCCTCTCGAATATTGAGAATGGCCTGTTGAGCTTTTTTCACTCCGTTGGTAAATACAATGCTTCTGTGAATGCACAAGTTGTGAAGCTTTCTAGAAACCGAGTCAAATTGAAGTTCACATTTGAAGAAGGGAAAGCCGCTTCAGTCAAACAAATTAATATTGTCGGGAACAAAGTGTTTTCTGATGATGATTTATATCGCCATTTTGAAAGTCAGCAAGACTTACCATGGTGGCGCTTTCTCTCGAGTGATCGTTATCAAAGTGAAACGCTTAAAGGGGACTTGGAGCGAGTCAAAAGTCATTACCTCGATCATGGTTATTTACGTTATAAGGTTGACTCGAATCAGGTTTCTGTGACCCCAGAAAAAGACTCTGTTTATATTACGCTGAATGTAGATGAAGGCGAGCAATATAAAGTCACTAAAGTCGACTTTTCTGGAGAGCTGGCAGGACTGGAAGATTTCCTCGAAAATAATTCACCGATTGTTTCTGGTGAGCTTTATAACGGCTCAATTGTCACTCAAACGGAAGAAATGATCAAAACGTATCTCAGTAATCAGGGCTATGCGTATCCAAAAGTAGAAACGATTCCTGCGATTGATGATGCGAAAAAAGAAGTTGCTTTAACCGTCCATGTTCAGCCAGGAAAACGGATTTATGTCCGTCGTATTTCTTTCGAAGGCAACCATACGACCAAGGATGAAGTGATCCGTCGTGAGATCCGCCAGATGGAAGGTGCTTGGATGTCAGAGCAGCAATTAAATCTTTCTAAAACGCTCATCCAACGATTATCTTACATTGAAAGAGTCGATTATAAAGTTGAAAAAGTACCGGGTGAAGACGACCTCGTTGATGTCATTTTCTCAGTGAAAGAGCAACCATCAGGTCAGTTTGAAGCAGGGATTAGCTATGGTAGCTACAACAAGCTTGCTTTCCAGTTCGGTATGTCCCAAAACAACTTTATGGGAACAGGTGATGTGGTTTCACTTCGCTTAAATACATCTTCCTATAGCAAAAATATTTCACTCTCCTATACGGACCCGTACTATACAATTGATGGGGTGAGCTTAGGTGGAAACGTCTATTACAGAGACTTTGATGCTGGTCGAGCGAGTTTATCTCGATATAAGAGTAAAGCTTATGGTGTCAGTACGACGGCTGGCTTCCCAATGGATGATAACAACCGGATTAGTGTTGGCATCGGCTATAATCGCAACCAGCTGTCTTCGATTAGTATTTATGATCAAATAGAACAATTTATTAATCAATTTAATGAAACGGGTGAAGGTCTGGATTTTGAGACGTTTGAACTCAATACTGGCTGGACAAGAAATACTTTAAACCGAGGGCGCTTCCCGACAGAAGGAACGTATAACTCGGTCAATATGAAGGTTTCGACACCGAACTCGGATTTGAAATTTTACAAGCTGACCTCATCACATCGATTTTATTACCCGCTTTCCAATGATCACCAGTGGACTTTCCTTGCGAAGCTAAACCTTGGTTATGGCAATGGTTATGGTGATATTGGCGGCGTTGACCAAGATTTACCGTTCTGGGAAAATTTCTATTCAGGTCAGAAAGTAAGAGGTTTTGAGTCCAATACAATAGGGCCACGTGCATTGCAGTCGATGTACACGCAAGTCACTGGGACGCCAAATAAGGATGGTACATTTACAACAACAAGAGGGAACCAAGTCGAGTCAGTCTTTGTTTCCAATAGTTTAGTTGGTGGTAATGCGATGGCTGTTGGTGGATTGGAATTGATTTTCCCGACACCATTTATCAGCGATGATTATCGAAATGCGGTACGAACAAGCTTTTTTGTTGATGTGGGTAACGTTTGGGATACAGAGTTCAACATCGATGCATATAAGGACGTGCCGCAGAGTGGCACACATGATCTTGCTGATTATAGTGATCCGACTCGAATTCGCTCTTCGGTTGGTTTATCATTGCAGTGGATTTCACCAATGGCACCAATGACCTTCAGTTTTTCGCGTCAGTTGAAGCGTCAGCCAGAAGACAGAACCGAGTTCTTTAGCTTTACAATTGGGGCTCGATTCTAATAAAGATTTAGGAGAATAAAGTTGAATAAGGTAGTAATGAATATTGCGCTAATCTGTGTTCTTATGGCAGCTACGATGGGGCAAGCTTTCGCAAAGCAGCAGAAAATTGGCATTGTTGATATGCAGTCGATTTTCCAGCGTTTGCCGCAAGTTGAAAAAGCGAAAGAGCAGTTACAAAAGGAATTTGGTGATGAGATGCAGAAAGTCCAAAAGCTTCAAGGCGATCTCAAATTCAATCTTGAAAAGTTGAAGCGTGATGCTGCAACGATGAGTAAGAAAGATAAAACCGCGCTTGAAAAGAAACTAGAAGGCTTACAGGCAGAGCTGCAGACGCTAGGGCAACCGTTACAACGCCGTATGAGAGAGCGTCAAGAGCAAGTCAACCGCCGTATGCAAGCATTGATTGTTCAAACTGTTTCTACTGTTGCAACAGAACAAAAGATTGATATCGTGATGCCAAAGCAAACGATCATTTATAACAATCCAACGCATGAAATTACAGAAGCCGTATTTGAAAGAGTCAGCAAGCTGAAATAATGCGATGAAGTTACAAGAGATTGCAGATGCCATCGGTGCACAAGTGCATGGCGATGGTGAGATAAATATCGAATCAATCGCAACAATACAATCTGCCCAATCTGGGCAGATTGCTTTTTTAGCGAATCCAAAATATCGACACCACTTAGAGGTCACTGAGGCGTCAGCTGTGATTGTATCCGAAGCTGATATTCCGTTTTTACAAAGTGCAGGCCTCGTGATGGGTAACCCATATTTGGGGTATGCAAAAGTTGCACAGCTTTTGGACTCAACCCCAAGATCCCACACCCAAGGCGCCACTATCTCCGAAAAAGCTTCGGTAGCACACAGTGCTCAAATCGGGGTAAATACGGTCATCGAGGCGGGTGCTGAAATCGGTGAACATGTCATCATCGGGCCTGGATGCTATATCGGTCACAACACAATTATCCAAGCGAATACACGCCTTTGGGCCAATGTCACGGTTTATCACGGTGTTGTGATTGAAGAGGATTGTTTGATCCATGCTGGTGCGGTGATTGGCGCCGACGGATTTGGGTTTGCCAATGACCGCGGAACATGGGTAAAGATCCCACAGTTAGGGGGAGTGATCGTTCATGCATCAACGGAAATCGGTGCGAATACCACGATTGATCGTGGTGCGCTGGATGATACTGTGATTGGCCGTGGTGTGATCATTGATAACCAATGCCAGATTGCTCATAACGTCGTGATTGGTGATCATACTTGTATTGCGGGCTGTACTGTTGTTGCAGGGAGTACTGAGATTGGCAAATATTGTGTCATTGGCGGTGCTGTCGCCATTAGTGGTCACATGAAAATCACGGATAAAGTGCAAATCACCGGCATGTCTATGGTGATTAAAAGCATTGAGGAACCAGGAATTTACTCTTCTGGAATGCCTACAAGCTCCAATCGAGAGTGGCGCAAAAATGCAGCCGCACTCAGAAATCTCAATGAGATGCATAAGCGTCTTAAAAAAGTAGAAGCCCAACTGAATGATGAATAATCATCTAGAAATGGCACGAAGACTGAATCAAAACAGCAAAAGCAACGTAATAGGGTTATTGTTTTGGCAAATGAAATGAAGCAAATCGACATTCAGGAGATCATGGACCTGATCCCTCATCGTTATCCCATGCTATTGGTTGACCGCGTTGTTGACTATGTGCCAGGTGAGACACTACACGCAATCAAAAATGTTACTGTAAATGAACCAATCTTTACAGGGCATTTCCCAGGAAAGCCAATCTTCCCTGGCGTGTTGATTATCGAAGCACTTGCTCAAGCAACGGGCATTCTCGGATTTAAATCGACGGATACAAGAAATCCAGCTGAGCTTTACTTATTGGCTTCAGTGGATAATGTCCGATTCAAAAGGCCTGTGACGCCTGGCGACACCATGCATATGCATGTACGCTTTTTGAAAGAACGCCGTGGCATGTGGAAGTTTTCTGCGGAAGCAATTGTAGACGGACAACTCGCTTGCTCAGCAGAGATAATGTGTGCAAAGAGAGAGTTTTAGCGTGATCCATGAAAGTGCAATCATAGAGCCTGGCGCCAGCATTGGTAACAATGTCCAAATTGGTCCATGGTGCTATGTTGGTAATGACGTCGAAATTGGTGATGGCTGTGTTTTACATTCACATGTTGTTGTCAAAGGCCCGACAAAAATTGGGCAACAAAACGAATTCTATCAATTCTCATCGATTGGTGAAGACTGCCAAGACAAGAAATATGCTGGCGAAAAAACAGAGCTGATCATTGGTGACCATAACGTTTTCCGCGAGTGTGTGACGGTTCATCGTGGGACCGTTCAGGATGAAGGCAAGACCATCATTGGCAGTCATAACTTGTTTATGAATTATGTTCATATCGCGCACGACTGTGTGATTGGTGATCACAACATTTTCGCGAATAATGCATCGACTGCGGGCCATGTCCATGTCGGTGACTGGGTGATCATGGGCGGTTTTGCTGGTGCGCATCAGTTCTGTAAAATTGGTTCGCATAGCTTTGCTGCAACAGGGACCCTGATTTTGAAGGATATCCCTCCTTTCGTCATGGCATCGGGGTTCCGTGCCGAGCCTTTCGGCATCAATACGGAAGGTTTGAAGCGCCGTGGCTTTAGCAAAGCACAGATCCAAGAGATCCGTCGCGCTTATAAAACTCTCTATCGCAAAGAGCTGAGAGTTGAAGAAGCCCTTGCTGAGCTTGAGCCAATTGCGGCTGAAGATGAAAATATTGCGATGTTTGCTGAATTCATTAAGCAATCAAATCGAGGGATCATTCGCTAACGCGATCAGTCTGCCAACAAACGAAGAACAGTCGTGAAAAAGCAAAATCTTAAGATTGGTATGATCGCCGGAGAACACTCCGGCGATATTTTAGGTGCAGGCCTTATGGCCGCTATCAAAGCACAACACCCGAATGCTGAGTTTGTCGGTATTGGTGGGCCGCTCATGATTGAACAAGGCTTTGAGAGTCAGTTCTTGATGGAAGAGCTTTCTGTGATGGGGATTGTGGAAGTACTTGGCCGGATTTTTCGTTTACTCAAAGTCAGAAAACAAATCGTTCAGTTCCTCAAAGATCAAGGTATCGATATTTTTATTGGCATTGATGCACCAGATTTTAATTTAGGGGTTGAGAAGCGACTGAAAGCTGCTGGCATCAAAACAGTTCACTATGTGAGTCCTTCTGTATGGGCCTGGCGTCAAAAACGGGTATTTAAAGTTCAGGACGCAACCAACCTCGTTCTTGCATTACTTCCCTTTGAAAAATCGTTTTATGACAAGTTTGGTATTCCTTGTGAGTTTGTTGGACATACACTGGCCGATGAACTGCCAATTGATCCCCAAAAAGGACAAGCGAGGGAGCAACTTGGGTTATCTGCAGATGACAAGGTGCTGGCATTGCTTCCTGGGAGTCGTGGTACAGAAGTGAGTATGCTTGCAGAGCCTTTCGTCCAATCGGTAAATCTACTTCGGGAAAATATATCTGAGTTAAAGGTTGTGGTGCCATTGGTGAGCGATAAGCGCAAGGCACAGTTTATTGATATCGTAAAAAAACATATTGACATCAATTCCCTAATTTTATTGGATGGTCAATCCAGAGAAGCCATGCGAGCCTGTGATGCCGTATTGATTTCATCGGGGACGGCAACTTTAGAAGCCATGTTACTCAAAGCGCCAATGGTTGTTGCATATAAGCTCAAAACATTGACGTATTTGATTGCAAAACAATTGGTAAATATTGCTTATTTTTCCCTGCCAAATCTACTTGCTGATCAGCCTTTGGTTAAGGAGTTGCTTCAGGACGAAGTTGAACCTGAAACACTTGCTTCCTGCCTTTATCCTTTGTTGACAGAAGATAATACAGCTTTGAAGAAGAAATTTGCTGATATTCATGCGTCGATCCGGCTCAATGCAAGTGAAACAGCAGCAAAAGCAGTGCTAAAACTCCTTGAAGAATAAAGAGAACACATGTACGAACGCCCAGAAGTCCAGTATCTCGCTGGTGTAGATGAAGTCGGTCGTGGACCGCTGACTGGTCCGGTTGTGACCGCTGCCGTAATACTTGATCCGCAGCAGCCGATTGAAGGTTTAGCCGACTCTAAAAAACTGACGGAAAAAAAACGCCAACAACTGGCTCAAGAGATAAAGGAAAAAGCACTCTGTTGGTCCATTGGGCGCGCAGAAGTAGCAGAGATAGACACACTCAATATTTTGCATGCAACGATGCTGGCAATGACTCGAGCTGTAAACGGGTTAGAACAACAGCCAGATTTTGTTTGTGTTGATGGAAATCGTTGTCCTGATTGGCATTATGCTAGCGAAGCAGTTGTGAAAGGCGATAGCAAAGTTCCTGAAATCAGTGCGGCGTCGATTCTTGCAAAAGTTGCCAGAGACGATGAAATGGTTGCACTCGCGAGTGAATACCCAGACTATGGCTTTGAAAAACACAAAGGTTACCCAACAAAAGAGCACTTGTCACAACTGGAACGTCTCGGCGCAACACCTCTGCATAGACAGAGTTTTAAACCCGTGAAACGGGCCCTTGGTTTACTTGATTAACAAGCTCACTTTGAGCTGCAGATAGGAATAATAGTAACACGCGATGGCTGATCCCAAGTTTATTCATCTTCGTATTCATAGTGACTTCTCGATGGTTGATGGGCTGAACAAGCAAAAACCCATCATCAATCAATTAAAAACGTTAGGTATGCCAGCAATGGCCCTGACGGATCAGATGAATCTGTGTGGCCTCGTTCGTTACTATAATGCTGCACATGGCGCAGGGATTAAGCCAATCGTTGGTGCGGATATTTGGGTGCAGGAAGCGAATGTTTCGGATGACATCTTTCGCCTCACAGTTTTGGCGAAAAACAACACGGGTTATAAGAATCTGACATTGCTGATTTCTCAAGCGTACCAACGTGGTCATGTTCATGGAAAACCGGTCGTTGAAAAAGAGTGGTTAAAAGATTTTGCAGATGGGCTGATCCTTTTGTCAGGGGCCAGAGAAGGAGATATTGGTCAAGCATTGCTGAAAGGCAACGATGATGAGGTTGCACGCGTTTGTGACTTTTATCAAACCCACTTTCAAGAGCACTTTTATCTGGAACTAATCCGAACGGGCCGAGCTCAGGAAGACGAATATCTTCACTTGGCTATGGCGCTTGCACAACAACAAAAACTGCCAGTTGTTGCGACGAATGAAGTTTGTTTCCTTGAGCAGACAGACTTTGAGCCTCATGAGATCCGCGTTGCGATTCACGATGGCTTTACCCTCGAAGACAAGCGCCGTCCGAAGCGTTATTCAGAACAACAATATCTGCGAAGTGAAGCAGAGATGTGCACATTGTTTTCTGATATTCCTCAAGCACTTGAGAACACAGTTGAAATTGCCAAACGTTGTAATGTCACGGTGCGATTAGGGGAATATTTCTTACCGAAGTTTCCAACCGGAAACATGACGGATGCTGAATATCTTATTAAAGTCTCTAAAGAAGGCTTGGAAAAACGTCTTGAGTTCTTATTTTCAGATGAAAGCGAGCGTCAGGAAAAGCGACCGCCATACGATGAACGTTTAGACATTGAGCTTCAAGTCATCAATCAGATGGGATTTCCTGGCTACTTTCTGATCGTCATGGAGTTTATCCAATGGAGTAAGGATAATGGGATCCCGGTTGGACCTGGCCGAGGTTCTGGTGCTGGCTCTTTGGTCGCATATGCATTGGATATTACCGATCTGGATCCTTTGGAGTTCGACCTGCTTTTCGAACGATTCTTAAACCCGGAGCGGGTGTCAATGCCGGATTTCGATATTGACTTCTGTATGGACAATCGTGACCAGGTGATTGATCACGTTGCTGATTTGTATGGTCGGGATGCTGTTTCTCAGATCATTACCTTTGGTACGATGGCTGCGAAGGCTGTTGTTCGTGATGTTGGGCGTGTGCTTGGTCACCCATATGGATTTGTGGATAGGATCTCAAAGCTAATCCCTGGCGATCCGGGGATGACCCTTGAAAAGGCATTTGATGTTGAACCTAGACTTCCTGAGTTATACGAGTCCGATGAGGAAGTGAAAGATCTCATCGATATGGCGCGTATTCTCGAAGGTGTCACGCGTAATGCAGGAAAACACGCCGGTGGCGTCGTCATCGCGCCGACGAAGATCACTGATTTTGCACCATTATATTGTGATGATGAAGGAAACCACCCGGTTACCCAGTTTGATAAGAATGATGTCGAAGAAGCGGGGCTGGTGAAGTTTGACTTCCTGGGTCTTCGAACGCTCACTATTTTGCAGTGGGCGATCGATATGGCCAATGAAAAGTTGGTGAAAAAATCTAAGAAGACAATCGATATTGCAGCGATACGTCTTGATGATCCCAAAAGCTTCGAGCTGTTACAACAAGCTGAAACCACGGCTGTATTCCAGCTGGAATCCCGTGGCATGAAAGAGTTGATTAAGCGATTAAAACCAGACTGCTTCGAAGACATGATCGCATTGGTTGCGCTGTTTCGTCCTGGGCCTTTGCAATCCGGGATGGTAGATAACTTTATTGATCGGAAACGTGGAGTGGAAGAGATCTCTTATCCGGATGCGACCTATCAACATGACTCATTGCAACCGATTCTTACCCCAACCTATGGGATTATCCTGTATCAGGAGCAGGTCATGCAGATCGCTCAGGTCTTGGCGGGGTATACGCTGGGTGGTGCAGATATGTTGCGTCGAGCGATGGGAAAGAAAAAGCCAGAAGAAATGGCCAAGCAGCGTTCGATATTCCGAGATGGTGCAGAAAATAACGGTGTTGATCCCGAACTTGCAATGAAAATCTTCGATCTTGTAGAGAAGTTTGCAGGATACGGATTTAACAAATCGCACTCAGCAGCTTATGCATTAGTGTCATATCAAACACTCTGGATGAAGACCCATTTTCCAGCAGAGTTCATGGCTGCGGTAATGTCAGCGGATATGGACAATACGGATAAAATTGTCACGCTGGTCGATGAATGTAATCGAATGAAGTTAAAGCTGCTGCCGCCAGATGTCAATGCTGGGCATTACAAGTTCACGGTAAATGAGTCGAACGCCATTGTTTATGGTATTGGTGCAATTAAAGGTGTTGGTGAAGGCCCGGTTGAAGCCATTCTCGAAGCGCGTGATGTAGGTGGTCCATTTAAAGACTTATTTGAGTTTTGCGCCAGAGTGGATATTAAACGTTTGAATAAGCGTGTGATTGAAAAGCTGATTCTGTCTGGTGCAATGGATAATCTCGGTCCACATCGTGCAGCAATGATGGCAACTTTACCGGATGCGCTAAAAGCAGCAGATCAGCATTATAAGGCGCAACAGCAAGGACAATCTGACTTATTCGGTTTACTGGCCTATGAAGACGAACACGCGGAGCAACAATTTGCTGATGTACCTATTTGGCCAGATAAAACCTGGTTAGAAGGGGAAAGAGATACCTTGGGGTTGTACTTAACAGGTCACCCGATTAATCAATATGAAAAGGAAATCAAGCACTATCGAAATTGTCGCCTTGCCGATCTAGCACCCACGAAAAAAGATAATCCTGCTAGTATTGCGGGGTTAATTATTGATGTTAAAGTGATGATGAACAAACAGAATAAACGCTGGGCGATTGTCACTTTGGATGATAAAAGTGGCCGCTTGGATGTTCGCTATTTTCCCGATGCTTTTGAAAAACATCAGGATATTTTGCAAAAAGATAATATTATTTTTGTAAAAGGACAGGTCAGCTTTGATAACTTTAGTGGTGGACTTACAATGTCTGCCAGAGAAACGATGGATCTGGTATCTGCAAGAGAAAGGTTCCTAAAATGTTTGTATGTTGATATAAATAGTCGACAAGTAGGCGATAATTTTTTACCAAAGTTAAAGCGTCTATTACTCCCATTTAAAGGAGGCGTTTGTCCTATTGTTATTGACTATATACGCTTAGATGCGAGTGCTCAGATCACGTTAGGGACACAATGGCGTGTGACGCCAAGCGAAAAGTTGATCACTGATTTGGGGCAGTTGGTCGGATCTGAGGTTCGATTTGGATTTTAATAAATATCAAAAGGTAAACTCGAGCAATGAGTTTGAATTATCTCGACTTTGAAAAGAAAATCGCGGAATTTGATGAGAAAATAGATGGTTTGCGTCGTGTCAATCAAGGTGCGGGCCTTGATTTGAGTATGGAAGAGGAGATCGCAAACTTAAGAGAAAAAAGTCTCGAAATGACCCGAAGTATTTTCTCTGAGCTGTCAGCCTCACAGGTTGCGCAGCTTGCGCGTCATCCTCTACGTCCGCATACAACAGATTATATAAAAGAAATATTCACGGACTTTGATGAACTTTGTGGTGATCGTGCTTTTGCGGACGATGCTGCAATTATTGGGGGCACTGCTCGCTTAAATGATCAGCCTGTGATGATTATTGGTCAACAAAAAGGCAGGGATACAGCAGAAAAAGTCCGCCGGAATTTTGGGATGCCAAAACCAGAAGGATATCGCAAAGCACTGCGTCTGATGGAAATGGCTGAGCGTTTCAAAATGCCAATTCTGACATTTATTGATACGGCAGGCGCCTACCCGGGGCTTGGTGCGGAAGAACGTGGTCAGTCAGAAGCAATTGCGAAGAACCTATTGGTCATGTCTCGTCTACAAGTTCCAATCATTTGTACTATCATCGGTGAAGGTGGTTCTGGTGGTGCACTGGCAATCGGTGTGGGTGATAGAGTGAACATGCTTCAATACAGCATCTACTCTGTCATTTCACCAGAAGGCTGTGCATCGATTTTATGGCAATCTGCTGAATACGCTGCTGCTGCTGCGGAAGCAATGGGTGTGACAGCAGAGCGTGTTAAGTCACTGGATCTCATCGATGATATTATCGAAGAGCCAATTGGTGGTGCACACCGAAGCCCAGCAGACGCAGCAAAGGGTATTAAGCAAAAAATTATGGATCAACTCGCAGTTCTGCAAACCATGAAGCCAGATGAGCTGATTGAGGCGCGTTACCAGAAGTTGATGTCCTACGGATATTGTTAATCGAAAAAACCGCCGTTGGCGGTTTTTTTCTAACTGCTATGTTTTCAACTCTGTTAAAACATCTGGAACAGCAATTTGCAAGCTTTCCTGACCTCGACAAAGTTAGGTTTGTAGTTGGGCTGAGTGGTGGCCTGGATTCCGTCTGCCTTTTATATTTATTCCATCACCTCAGGTCATTTTATCCTTTTCATTTGCGTGCAATTCATATCAATCATGGATTGAGTCCGAATGCGCTTTCTTGGCGTGATTTATGCCAGGTTTTGTGTGACTCGCTCGGTATTTCACTTCAGGTTGAATCGGTTCAGCTCAATCGACAACCCAGGCAAAGCCTGGAAGCTGTGGCAAGAGAAGCGCGATATGCTGCACTTGAACGACTGACTTGTGCAGGTGATATCCTGGTGACAGGGCATCACCTCACGGATCAAATGGAAACTTTTCTGCTTCATTTAAAACGAGGCTCTGGCCTTCAAGGGTTGACGTGTATGTCGACGTTGGCACCTTGGCAAGGTGACAGGTATTTATTCCGGCCATTGCTCAGGATAGAGCGAAAGACGATTTTACAAACAGCGCAGGAAGAAGGGTGGTCATGGGTTGAAGATGAAAGCAATCAGGATGAGACGTTTGATAGAAACTTTATTCGACATCAGGTTTTGCCAGTACTTCAAGAGCGCTGGCCTGGACTTGCTTCCGCTTGGGGGCGCTCGATTGACATCTTGCAAACACAACAATCCATTATTGATGAAGTCACGCAATCCGACCTGAAAATCTGGAAAGATGCAGAGCATTGCTTAAATTTGGATGCGAGAGAGCAATTATCAACCGCTAGGTTTCATAATGTATTGCGGGAGTGGGTGAAGAAGAGCGTTGCGTGTTATCCATCATTTTCGCAAATTCAGGAAATTGAGCGAAATATCATTGCCTCAAAGGCGGATGCACAAGCATCGGTGAAAATTCAGGGATATCAAATCAGACGTTTTTCCGGAAGGCTTTACCTCTTGAGTGCACAGGATGTTCAAGCTTTTTCCGACTCAGTCACGCTTGTTATCGATCAGAATGTACCGACACCTGTTGGAACGGTCAGGCTGAGTGAATATGAACCTTCCGAGTGGTTTATTATGTCGGAAGGCGCTGATCAGATTGAGCTTCGCTTTGGGGGGATGCAAGAGAGATGTAAGCCTTTGTACCGTGAACGTTCTCAGACGCTCAAACAAATATGGAAGGAGCTATCTGTGCCACCTTGGGAAAGACCTCGGATCCCCTTATTTTTTGTTGAGAATGTCTTACAGTGCGCTTATGGACATTTTCAATGCCAGATTGAAAACAGCTTTCATCGGAACAATGTTAAAAAGAAATACTATATTCACGTGACAAAAGCACATTCACCTGACAAAACACCTGATATAAGAGGTCGCGAATGAATGAAGATGATATTTTAACGTTTTGGTTTGACGAATGTTCGCAATCGGACTGGTGGCAAAAAAGTGATACATTTGATCAAAAGATCCGTGATCATTTTGCTTCCGTACTCACCCAAGCAAAAGCTGGTGAACTCTCACATTGGCGAGAAAGCCCGAGAGGACGATTAGCGGAAGTCATTGTTCTTGACCAGTTCTCTAGAAATATCTATCGAGATGATGCACGCGCTTTCGAAGCAGACAGCATCGCACTTGTTCTTGCCCAAGAAGCTGTCCGAAATGAAGATGATTTAAAGTTAACACCGACAGAGCGTGCCTTTTTGTATATGCCCTACATGCATAGCGAATCTAAAAAAGTACACGTTGAAGCGGTTCGACTATTTGAATCTCTTGGTTTGGAAAATCAACTCCATTTCGAAAAATTGCACCAAGACATTATCAACAGGTTTGGTCGTTATCCTCATCGCAACAAGTGGCTGGGCCGAAAGTCAACATCAGAGGAGCTGACCTTCTTGCAGCAACCGGGGTCTTCATTCTAGAGATTGTTTTTTCTAGAGATTGTTTTTAGCTGACATAATATCTATTTTTGCCACTGTACTTCGCGGTATACAGCGCATCATCACTTCGTTGGAGAAGGCGCTTACCGCAATCATGAGTGCACCAATTGGCAGAGCCTATCGATACAGTGACATCGAGATCTTTCAATCTTGGGTGCTCATTGGCTGCTGCAAGGATCCGCTCACAGATACATTCGGTGGGTGATTCTTTATTGGTGTCTGCAAGGACAAGAAATTCATCGCCCCCAAAACGAAATGCTGTATCGGTTGCTCTCAGTGCGCGTTGAAGTAGATTGGCAAATAAATTCAACACTTCATCGCCAATCGTATGGCCGTAACAGTCGTTCACATGCTTAAAGTTATCTAGATCCAACATCAAAATGGAAAATGGTTGTCCATATCGTGCGGCACGATCTTGTCGCTCAGCGTATTCCTTCTCAAACTGGCTTCGGTTTCCAAGCCCAGTCAATGGGTCGACCATTGCCAATTCCTGCATATTCGAATAAGCAAGCGCATTTTTTAAAGGGTAAAACAGCACTTGATGCATCAGTTTTAGTTGTTTCATCTGTGCTTTGGAGAGAATATGGCTAAATCCGTAGAGAATTGTGCCAAGTGAATTTTTTTCATCACCGATCATGATTTCTTCTTCGTACAAAGTAATATCGTCGAGGGATTTGTGCCACTCATAGCGCTCTGTTCGAATAAAAAGATGACTCAGTGGGAATAATTTTGTCATTTCATTTCGGAAAATGGTAACGAGTTGATGGATGTCTAAAGTGGTTTGCAATTGCTGAAGAAGTTGAAGTAATGGCTGATGAATAAAAGTGTCATAATTGAATGGGTAATGCCTTTGCAACGGCAAATCTAGCGCGTTGTTTGTCAGGTGCTGTGCGTTTGTTTGAAAGGCGAGCATTGCATTCATAACGACCTCCAAAGAATGAAAGATTAATGTTCAATCAATCCAAAGCATTATTTATGCCAAACAGATAACTCCTTGAGGATGAGGAGTTCTTTGTCTTTACTTTCTATTGATGCCAAAAAAACGTCAATCATCACGCATCAATTAGAGGTTGAATGGAAAATACCAGCATATTCACTGAAGTTGTCTCATTACTTGCTGTCGCTGTTGCGATTGTCTGGATGTTTAAACGCATCCACATGCCTGCTGTACTCGCTTATTTAGCGGCTGGGATCATTGCCGGTCCTTCTGGAATTGCGATAGTGACGAATGTCGAGGAAATGCATTATGTCGGTGAAATAGGGATTGTCTTCCTACTATTTTCACTTGGCTTAGAGTTCTCTCTTCCAAAACTGATTGCTATGCGACATTGGGTATTAGGCATTGGCTCATTGCAGGTCGTGATGACAATGCTCATCTTTTTTGGGCTAGCCTGGGTTTTTGATAACACTTTAGAGTCTGCATTTGTCATCGGTGCAACACTTGCACTTTCATCAACGGCTGTTGTGATCAAGCAACTTGCTGAGCAAGGACTAACCCACGGTAGGCGCGGTCAGCTTGCGATTAGTGTGCTTCTTTTTCAAGATTTGGCAGTTGTCCCAATACTGATAGTGACACCAATGCTCAGTGGTACCCATGAGCAGACGCTTTGGATGATGCTGGGGATTGCGCTCATTAAGGGTGCCTGTGTCTTTTTTATGTTGATTGCTGCTGGGAAATGGATCCTGCCAAAGGTCTTTAATGAAGTTGCACAAACGCGTACCGACGAATTATTTGTTCTTACAGCGCTCCTTGTTTGTCTGATTGCAGCAGGGTTAACTCACTTATTCGGATTGTCGATGGCACTTGGCTCGTTTTTAGCGGGAATGATGTTGAGCGAAAGTAACTACCGTCATCAGTTAGAAGCCGATATTCGTCCATTCCGAGATATCTTGATGGGGATCTTTTTTGTATCCGTTGGCATGCAAATGAAACTCGATATCTTGATATCTCAGTGGTATTGGCTCGTCATCGGGCTTGTGGTTGTCATTATTCTCAAAATCTTGATCCTGTACTTTTTGATTGCCTGGGCAAAACAGCCAAAAAAGGATGCGCTAGCGAGTGCTATTTTTCTTTCCCAGGTTGGCGAATTCGGGTTTGTTGTTGTGACGCTGGCAAATAACGAAGGCTTACTGACGGCTGAAATGTCTTCAATACTCATCGGGATTGGTGTCCTTTCAATGGCCTTAACACCATTTATGATCCAATACCACCAAACTGTTCTTGAGTGGTTTTCGTTCGTGGAGGCACATGGTGTACAAAATGATCAACAAAAAGCATCGTTGTATTCGAACCACGTTATTATCTGTGGGTTTGGTCGCGTTGGGCAGACGGTCAGTCGCTTTTTAAAATTAGAAGGGGTCCCGTTTGTCGCTTTGGACTTGGATCCACTCCGTGTTGAAGAAGCAAAACAGGCAGGGGAAGATGTCATATTCGGTCATGCCCGACAAAAAGAAATTCTTCATTTGTCTTGTGTAGAGCGAGCACGTCTCGTGATTATTACCTTCAAAGATCCGCATAAGTCTGAATCGATTATTAGTGCAGTGAAGGAATTGGCACCAACGGTAAGGATTGTTGTAAGAACGAGTACAGATCAGCATATGGATACATTACAGGAAGCAGGTGCGGAGCAGGTGATCCCAGAAGCGCTAGAAGGCGCATTGATGCTGGTCTCCCATGTGCTTTATATGTCGGGCGTTCCTGTTTCTCGAATCTTAAGGCGAATGCAAACGGAAAGAAAAAATCATTATGGTTTTATGCATGGTTTTTACCCTGGAGAAAATACGGAAATCTCTTTAGAAGATCGTGACCGTCTTGAACATTTGCACGCCGTGACATTAACTTCAGATGCTTTTGGGGTGGGCAAAACTATTCGTTCATTAAACTTAGAGGCTCGTCGCGTTGAAATCAGTGGTTTGAGGAGAAACGGGGCAGAAGTGCCAAGCCCATCATACGAAATGGTTCTTGAGGAGCGAGATACGTTGATCCTCAAAGGCAAGCCTAGACGAGTTGAACGCGTAGAGCGTTATTTGCTGGAAGGAAGCGAATAACCCAAGGTATACTCAAACGCTATTCGAGTAAAAAACGCTATTCACTAATAAATAGAAGACGGATCATGAAAAAAATCCTATGCCTTTCCCTATTACTTTTTGCTAATTCCTCATCATATGCGACAGAACAGGTCCCATTTGGTGATGTTGTGAGCCAGAGTATTTTTAACTATCATCGCCATACACAAAGCATTGCAACTTCTGGCACATTAAAAGAAGGGGCGATCGAAGAGCTAAAAAACCATGGTTTCAAGACCATTATTGATATGCGTACGGAAGGTGAGGGGACGAAGGATGAAGCGGCATTAGCAAGAAAACATAGTTTGACTTATGTGAATATCCCTGTGAGTAGTGCCTGGCCAACAAAAGCTGATTTTCAGCAATTTAAAATAATCATTGAAGATAAAAAGAATCACCCTGTTTTGATTCACTGCGCTTCTGCGAATCGAGTGGGTATGTTTTGGGCGGCCTATCAGATCCAGCAGGGTAAAGATAAACAAATTGCTATTGAAGAAGGGAGAGCGATAGGCATGAAGCCTTCGCGGGAGGCTCAGCTCATTCAACATCTGAAATAGGTGATATTGTTACTTTTCGTTTATTCCTAAAGTAAGTCATGAAACGGGCTGATTCTTTTACAAAATAAAATCCATGAAGAAAGAATAGGATAGCCAGACGCGTTTGATTTATACACGAGTTGAAATTGAAAAGTATTCTCATTTAGATTAAGCTTCGCTTAATACTAAATTGTGAGTTTTTTATGTACGTCTGTATTTGTAAAGCGGTCACGGATAGACAGATTAAAAAAGCCATGGAAGCGGGCTGTACATCAATGAGAGAAATTAAATCCTGTTTAGGCGTGGGCAGTCAATGTGGCAAATGTGTCATTGAAGCTTCGCAAATGGTCAATGACTTTCAAGAGAAGGGCGAACAATCGGTCAAAAAAGCAAACACTGACTTAGCTTACGAAGCGGCTTAAATAACCCAAGTCGTTTCCCAAAGACTTTCCTTATATCAGGTGAGCGATCTAGTTCGCCTTAGACTTTGACGTTCATCAACTTCCATCCAATACTATATTATCAAATGCAATACTATCACTTTGATTTTCTCTTGCTGATGCGTTGTACTGTTCGCCCTACACCGAGCATCAAACAACATCAATACCTGTCAGCCTGAGAGCTTCCGCGGCGTGAAATGGGCAACAGTGAATGGGCGAGGTTAATATTATGAAAGGCGATCCAAAAGTCATTGAGCATCTCAATAAAGCACTTGGCAATGAGTTGATTGCGATTAACCAGTACTTTCTGCATGCAAGAATGTATAAAGACTGGGGATTGAAAGCAATTGCAGAAAAGGAATATGAAGAGTCTATCGAAGAAATGAAGCATGCCGACAAACTCACAGAGCGGATCTTGTTCTTAGAAGGGCTTCCTAATTTTCAAGACCTCGGCAAACTTTATATCGGTGAAAACACGAAAGAGATGCTGGAATGTGATTTAAAGCTTGAAATGACGGCGATTCCAGACCTGAAAGACGCAATTGAGTATTGTGAAAGTGTACGAGATTATGTCAGCCGAGAGCTCTTCGAGGAAATTTTAGAAAATGAAGAAGAGCATGTTGATTGGCTTGAAACCCAGCTCGGACTCATTGATAAAATGGGATTAGAAAATTACATCCAATCCCAAACTATTTCAGATTAGTTATTGGTTTTATTCCGGCTCAGCAATCTGCTGAGCTTTTTTTTGTCTATTTTTAGGCTTGAGCTTCGTTAATTGCTTGGCCGTTTTTAAGACGGCTCGAATATCGGGTGGTTGTGTCAACACACGGCCTGTCCTTAGCGAAAGCTGACGAACATCACCCTGTGTTGAAATTGAGGTGATGATATCTTTATGTCCACTGATGATCGTATCGCTAAAATATGTACCTATGACGTGGTCTTTTCTTGTATGCAACCAGCTTTCACCTACAAAATAAGCGATTTCACTACGGCAATCCAGTTCATCGACCAGTGTAGGCAGGATATCAATGGTTGAAACAATATGATGTGGTGAAGGGAAACCACGACCGTAGAGGGTGCGTATATTAAATCCAGTTGTAGACTTTTCGCTTTGAACATTAAACATCATGACACGATCGTGCTGTGGGATTTGTTGGAGTAGATCCATGAGGCGGCTTGGGGTTAACCAATAGAAGTTTATATTTTCTTTGGTCACCTGGAGTTTGATCTGTTTTTCGCCGTGTTGATTATTAAATATGGTGGTCAAGCCGAGTCCATCAACCCATTTTGGTTTATCTGGCGTTGCAATCAATTGGCTGTATTCATACAGCATTGGGGTACCTAACCAGCTGGTACTAATGGTTTCGTCGACGCTTTGCGAAACAAGAAGTCGCGCTTTAACGCTGAACTTCTCTTTTGCAAGTTCAGGAATAATTCCTTCAACAAATAAAATATGCGCGTTTTGCATACCTTCATGTTGTTTGCACAAGTTTGATCCTTTAGGAAAGTCGGCTTCGGAAATTGGCTGAGGAAGCAGTAATTTACTTTTTTCTTCGTCATAAGCCGTTTTATCGAGTAAGTCATACTTAGCAAGCAGTGTTTTTGCCGTTGCTGGATAAGAAAGCGGCAGCATATTATTTTGCTTGGTGATATCAAAATTGAGTGTTGCATCACCCCAAATATGCAAAAGCTGGCTTGTGCAGAAACATGCGATGAAGAAGAAACTGATTTTTCGACCAATTTTTTTACTTTGTAAGTCGATAAGGTGGCGCCAGGTGAAATTGCTGATCACAAGTTCGAAGGCCAAAATACCTAAGATAAAGAAAATAACATAAGCAGGAACTTGGACAGGATGTCGCTGGAACGAAGAAACAATGATATCCAAAGATTGCTGAAGACTGCCATAACCTAAGTGATAACCGAATCGATTATACGTCATCGCATCCGCAATCAGTGAAAACATACCAATACCAGCAATCAAGGCAGCCATCCCTCGAATATGCCTTGGGTAAGGAAATATCAAACTGATTGGAAATATGGTTAGGACAAAACCAATAAAAAATAGAAAAGGGATATGACCAAATAAGGTGACAAAACTATAGAGCCCACCAAGAAATGTACTGGGTAGTGGGTCTGTTGCGATATAGTAAGTTGAAAGGAGCAGGGCGAGAATAATATTAAAAAACGTAAACCAGTGACCCCACCCCAGCAAGCGAAACATTTTCTCTGAAAAACGTTCTCGGCGCACGTTGCTCTCCATTCCCCAAATTTTATTTGTATAAATTTTTTATTTTTTTAAACCCGGGTTTGCTGGCCCGGGTGAATAGCTGACTATCTTGTGGAAGCAACCAGTGCTTCTGCAAATTTTTCTGCAATGATGGTCTTTTGTTTATCATCGAAATGATTATTGATAATATGGCTCGCTGCATTGCCAAGGCACATCAGTGCGGCATCTGTGTTCAGGTTGTTTTTCGCAACAACGGCGAGTAACTCATTGATAACTGTTTCAATTTCTTCGTTACTATATTTGGATTTAATTGGCATATTTTTGTGTCACTTCAAAACAATAGCAGCGGATATTAGCATATTTTAGAAGGCAAAAGTAAAACTAATGTCGTTAATTGTACGTGATATCGTTTTAAACTACATAGAAAAACGCGAAGATGAAGATTCTAAAGCGCTGATCTGTGATCAAAAAATAGAGCTAAGCGAGAAAATTTCTGCATTCGTTGGCCAATTACACCACACCTATTCTGGGAAACCTTCCAAGGGCTTTTGTGAATTCCGTGCAGAAAAAAGCCAACGCTTTGCATCTGAGTTGCAAGGGTACCGAACGTCATCTGAAAACTTTACCCATTTTTCGAGCGAAGCGACTCGGTTGTTTGTGAATGAGCTGAATCAATATCACTTCCCAGAGACCGGATACCTTTTATTTTGTCATTATGAGTTTCTCGCAACAGAGTACCTTCTGGTCGCCATGTTAAGTGTTAAAGAGCACTTTTCCGTTGATCAAGAAATGCAGGTGCTTGTATCGCGTCATTTGGATCTGGGGCAGCTACAGCTTGCGTCAAGGATCAATCTGAGTGATTGGGAAATGGATGCTGAAAATGGCCGCTATATTTCTTTTATTAAAGGAAGAGCAGGGCGTAAAGTCGCCGATTTTTTCTTGGACTTCCTTGGCTGCGAAGAAGTGATTGAAGCGAAGGTGCAAAGTCAAAATATGCTCGAAGCAGTAGATGATTATATGGATGTTTGTCAGCTCGATAAGGAAGAAAAGCAGCAGGTTCGACAGGAACTTTACAGCTATTGTGCTGACAAAGTGAAATTTGGCGAAGACGCGACTGTGCAGGAGATCTCAACGATTGTTGGGGATGATCAAGAAGAAGCGTTCGACTCCTTTTACAATCAGCAAGGATATGAATTAGAAGCGTCCTTCCCCGTCGATAATAAAACGATCCGCACTCTCGTGAAATATGCTGGGCAAGGTGGGGGGTTATCCATCAATTTTGATCAGCGCTTGTTGGGTGAACGAATTTTATATGATCCGAATACAGATACGTTGACCATCAAAGGGACGCCTCCAAACCTACAAACACAACTCATGAAGGAATTTAAGAAGTAACTTTTTCAACCGTATGTTCAGTGATTGTTTTTTCATTCGTATCGCCCGAGTGAGAACAATCCTGAACTGATTTGTGATTTAAGGAGTTTGTTTTATTGGGATAGAGTGAATTCTAACGGTTGGTTATTGCTTATCGACACAAAACATCTGCACGAATTGACTCTGCGATATTCGCAGCTTCTTGAATCAGTTCATTGGGTACGTTCAGTTCCTGTAGTGTTGCACCTAAATTTTCTATCACAGCATCAAAATGGTTATCGTTCATACCTAAATCATCAACGAGGCGCTGGTGTGCCTGCCGCATAGATTTCCCAGGATAATTGTCGGAGCCTCCAAACGCATAAGTTAAAAAGCGTTTTTGATGTGAAGCTTGTTTTTGCATATCAACCCCTTCAAAGAAGTGTTTGATGCGATTATCAGCAAGAACTTTTTGGTAGAAGAGCTCAACCGCAGCATCAATGGCTGCATCACCACCGAGTTTGTCGTAGAGTGAAGTCATTCCCAACTCCTTTTTTCATTTTTAGTGAACAAGAAAACCAGTTGCTGGCAAAGCTGGCTTTCTAAGCTTAGACGGAGATTATTGGGTTAGCTCCATTTCCTTGGACTCTTTTGCCTTACCTTGCATGATAGAAATCTCTACACGGCGATTTCTTCTTCGGTTGATATCACTGTTATTTGGAACAAGAGAGCGTGTTGCACCATGCCCCACAACAACGACTCGGTTTTCGTCAAACTTGGGTGCTTTAATCATTTCATTCGCGACTGCAACCGCTCTTTGTGCAGATAAATCCCAGTTGTTTTGGTAGAGCTCTGAACTGACTTGGACATTATCGGTATGTCCGGAAACTGTGATCTCACCGGGCACATCATTCAATAATACTGCGACTTGTTGAATAATAGGCTTGAATTTCGGTTGCAAGAAGCCAGAGCCAGAAGGGAAAGAGCCTTTCTCACGGATCCGAATGATGATTTGTTGCCCGAGGGATTCAAGCTCAATTGCACCATCTAAGATTTGTTTTTCCAGTTGCTCTGCTATCTTTTTCACCATTTGATTGACTTGTGTTTGGGAAGATTGCTTCGAGCTTTTTTGGGACTCTTGCTTCGCTGTACTCTTTGAGGAACCACCACGTTGATTTCCACGTTGCTTCTGACGTCCTCCCGCAGAGTCTTCCTCTCCTGCCTGAAATTCAAGGATTTGCTGGGTCATTTCGACGGTTTGTTGCTGAATCGTTTCTATCGGTGTTGGATCAGGACGGCCTGGACGAAACTCCATCGCAATCACGCTGGTGCCTTTTGGAATGTCTTTGACTTCTAACTTATTTTGGACACCAAATGCAAACTTCATCGAGCCAGCAATCTGTTTGAATTTTAAAACATCCATCTCTGAGAAAGCCAAAAGCAAGACAAAGAAACACATCAGTAGCGACATGAGATCAGCAAACGTTCCCATCCAAGCGGGCAGACCGGGTGGGGGACATTTACACTCTTCTTCATCACTCATGATATTTACTCGTCTGGCTCACTGCTGCCACGTTTAGATTCAGCAATGTAGTTCTTCAAAATTCCTTCAATCACTCTTGGATTCTGACCATCTTGAATGCCCAAAATTGCGTCCAGAATTAAAGATTGATTTAATTTTTCTTCGGCCATACGCAGTGCAAGTTTATTGGAAACCGGGATTGCGATAACATTCGCTAAAAATGCACCATAGAGTGTTGTGAGGAGTGCAACAGCCATGGCGGGTCCAATGGCCTTGGGATCATCCATATTTGAAAGCATAGCGACCAAGCCAATTAGAGTTCCAATCATCCCCATTGCAGGAGCGACATCACCTAAAGACTTAAAAATACCAATCCCCATTTCGTGTCGTTCAGTGGTCTGGTTAATGTCTTTTTGCAGGGTCGCCCGCACAACTTCTGCATCATGCCCGTCGACGAGCATGTCGACACCTTTTTGCATAAATCCATTAGATATTTCTGCCTCTTCTAAGGCAAGAAAGCCGCCTTTACGAGCTGCATCAGCAAGCTCAACGGATTTTTCGATGAGTTCTTCAGGAGATTCTATTTTAAAGAAAAATGCTTTACCCGCAATTTTCCCTGCGCCGAAAAATTGCCCCATATTATACATGGACAATACAACAAATAAGGAGCCACAAAAGACGATCAACACAGAAGGGACATCGACAAACATGCCTAGTTCACCACCCAGGACCATAGCCATAAGTACGAATCCAATCGCACCCAAAATACCGACCAGCGTTGCTATATCCAATGAAATTCTCCTTGATGGGACGCAATAAAAACTAGTTTTTTTATTATCTTATAACACCTGATAATATCGGCAAGTATTCCTGAAAGTTTAACCCTTCGAACGTACAAAAAACGTCACTTGCTGGCTGATATTTCAACACTGAAGAAAATGAGATTGATCTGAAAGAAGATTTAGTATGCAAAGGAGGATTGACCCAAGCTGAGGGCTGAGGTAACTTTGCGCCATAATTTCCACCATGAGGGTCGATGATGGCTGCTAAAAAACCTGAAAATATGTCTTTTGAAGCCTCTATTGAAGAATTGGAACAAATCGTGTCTCAGTTGGAGTCCGGTTCGCTAACGCTTGAAGATTCTTTAAAATATTTTGAACGTGGGATCCAGCTTTCTCAATCCAGCCAATCTAAATTGAAAGCCGCTCAACAAAAGGTACAGATCCTACTTGAGGAAAAAGGTACATTGGAAAACTTCAACGTAGAGTCAGAAAACGGGTAGTCCCTTTTTATTTATCAATTACAAGCAAATGAGTTAGTAAGCAGAGACTAGTTTAGAGGCAGTCATGAACTTAGAGGCAGTCATGAATTTAGAGGTATTACAGCAACGGGTTTCTCGAAATCTGATCATGTACCTTGAACGATTACATATCAACGACCCAAAGTTGATGGAAGCACTCACTTATGTAGTGCAAGCTGGTGGGAAACGTATCCGTCCTTTTTTGGTTTATCAATCTGGTTTGGCGCTTGGAGCGTCCGCTGCTTTATTGGATTATCCGGCAGCTGCGGTTGAGTTGATACATACCTATAGTCTCGTTCATGATGATCTTCCTGCGTTGGATAATGATGATCTACGTCGTGGGAAACCAACTTGTCACGTTGCATTTGATGAAGCAACCGCGATTTTGGTTGGTGATACACTACAAACACTTGCTTATGATGTATTGAGTACTTCATCGGACATTGCTGCTGAAACGATAGTGGCTTGGGTCAGGATATTATCTAAAGCAACGGGTTACGAAGGGATGTGCGGTGGACAAGCGCTGGACTTGGCCTCTACCGGAAAGCAAATTAACTTGGATGCGTTAACGCAAATTCATACATTAAAAACGGGCGCATTGATTGAAGCCTCCGTCACAATGGGCGCAGTTTCGGCTGGTTACCTGCAAGATAGTGATGAATTTCAAGCTTTACGTACTTATGCGCATCATATTGGTCTGGCGTTTCAAATTCAGGATGATATCCTTGACGTGGTTGGTGAAACGGCAGTAATCGGAAAACCACAAGGCTCGGACGAAGCCGCAGAAAAATCAACTTATGTTGCACGACTCGGATTGGATGAAGCCCAACATAGCGCGCAAGAGCATGTCAGACTCGCACAAGCTGCACTCGCATCTCTCAAACAACATGACATGAAAGCGCTGTCTGACTTTGCAACATTTATTATTCACAGAGATCACTAAAAGTAGTTTATTGCGATGACCGTAAAAATCGACGACTATCCGTTGTTACAGCAGTTAGATACGCCGGATTTATTAAGAAAGCTACCCCAGCATAAGCTGCCAGAGATCTGTCACGAACTTCGTGATTACCTTCTCAATTCTGTCAGCCGCAGTAGCGGCCATTTTGCATCGGGTTTGGGCACAGTTGAGCTTACCGTTGCACTTCATTATGTTTACGAAACCCCTTTTGATCGCTTGGTATGGGATGTTGGCCATCAGGCGTACCCACATAAAGTCCTGACTGGAAGGCGCGATCAACTTGCGACGATCCGTCAAAAAGATGGGTTGCATCCTTTCCCATATCGTGGAGAAAGTGAGTACGATACGTTTAGTGTTGGACACTCAAGTACGTCAATCAGTGCAGCGCTGGCGATGGCAGTTGCAGCAGAACGCGAAGAAAAAAATCGACGTGTTGTTGCAGTAATTGGCGATGGCGCAATGACCGCAGGAATGGCATTTGAGGCACTCAACCACGCTGGTGATATTAAGTCAGATATGCTGGTGGTGCTGAATGACAATGAAATGTCCATTTCAGAAAATGTCGGTGCTTTAAACAGCCATTTTGCACGGATTTTATCCGGTAGTTTTTATGCGTCATTTCGTGAAGGAAGTAAAAAGCTGCTCAGTGGAATGCCGCCGATTAAAGAACTGGCAAGCCGTGCAGAAGAACATATCAAAGGAATGGTTGTTCCAGGGACAATTTTTGAAGAGTTTGGCTTTAATTATATCGGCCCAATTGATGGGCATGATGTGGATGGTCTCGTCGATACGCTGCGAAATATGCGTGAGCTAAAAGGGCCACAAATCCTGCATGTTGTTACGAAGAAAGGGAAAGGGTATGAACCTGCGGAGCAGGATCCGATTGGGTATCATGCGGTACCAAAGTTTAACCCTCAAGAAGTTTCTCTTCCTAAGAAGTCTGCACCAAGCCCAACCTATTCAAAGATTTTTGGAGATTGGCTGTGTGATATGGCTGCTCAAGATCCAAAACTTGTTGCGATAACACCTGCAATGCGTGAAGGGTCGGGGATGGTTCGCTTTTCTAAAGAATACCCTGAGCAGTATTTTGATGCAGCGATTGCAGAGCAACATGCGGTGACTCTAGGTGCAGGCTTTGCGTGCGAAGGGTACAACCCTGTTGTTGCAATTTACTCAACTTTTTTACAGCGCGCGTATGATCAGTTGATTCATGATGTTGCACTACAGAATCTTCCGGTATTGTTTGCAGTTGACCGTGCAGGTATTGTGGGGGCAGATGGGGAGACCCATCAAGGGACTTTTGATTTACCATTTTTACGCTGCATTCCAAATTTGGTGATCATGGCACCAGCGGATGAAAATGAGTGCCGTCAAATGTTATTCACGGGCCATCGTCTTCAGCAACCAAGTGTTGTTCGTTACCCAAGAGGAACGGGTCCAGGTGTCGTGATTGAAACAGAGATGTCATCACTTGAAATTGGTAAGGCACGCAAAATTCAGAAAGGAAAAGAGATTGCTATTTTGAATTTTGGTATCTTCCTTTCAGAGGCCGAAACTGTCGCAGAACAGCTGAATGCGACTGTTGTCGATATGCGCTTTGTGAAACCTCTGGATGAAGAAATGTTGGCATTATTGGTTGCTGAACATACTCTGCTGGTGACTCTAGAAGACGGTGTGATCAATGGTGGTGCAGGAAGCGGTGTGAATGAATGGGTCCTTCGGAATAAGTCCCCAGTGTCGGTACTTAACCTAGGTTACCCTGACGAATTTATTAAACATGGCACACAGCCAGAAATGTATGCACAATATGGCATGACGGTTGAAGGGATTCACCAGCAGATTATTGCATTTAAGAATAAATAAAAATGTGTTGTCGGCAGGTAGAAGTTAAAAAGCCACGCTGCTGACAACCCATCAAGCCAATGACACAACTGGTCCTATTATGTCTCTAATTCCTGAATCTTTCTTTCAATCGCCAAAGAAAGTCCTATTTATGACGCACCTCGCATTAGGCGATTTTTATTATCAAAAAACGTTTTTGAAAGCGTTGAAAAAAAAATACCCGCAGATCCAGCTCGATATCTGGTTGGAAGATTTTAAACGGAAGAAAAAGAGTTTTCAGTCTGGGCGAAATACAGCTTTAACAGACTGGATAACATTTGAGGGATTTGCATCAAAGATTTATCCAATTTCGCGCTCACAGGAAGAGTTTGATGGATTGATTACTGATGCATTGGCAGAAAATTATGATGCTGTTTTTTTTGTAGCGAACCTAAGAACTGAGCGATTTGCCAAGTATGCACGAATGATTGGCAAGCAAGCGGTTGTTGTTGGCACAAAGCATGAAGTGATGAATAAACCACTGCGCAAGTTATACCACTTTTCAAAGCTTGATGGACACTACCTATTTGAAGATTGCTTATTACCAGGTGGTCAATATCCTCACGTCATTGAATTATACAACTATCACTTTCAGCGCTTGGTCGGTTTATCGCTCACAGAAGAGGAAAAGCAACCCACACTGAGCTATCCAGAGCCGTTGAAAGAGAAAGTTCATACTGATTTACAGCAATGGAAATCCACACAACAGCTTCCAGTTGATACAAAGGTGATACTGATTAATCATTTGTCATCCTCAAAAAAGAGAGATTGGCCACTGGAGTCAGTTTTTTCCGTGATTCAGAAGATCCATCAGGCGAACGAACATTGGTGCTTTGTGATCAATGTACCACCAGATCAACTTGATGCAGTGAAGATGCAAATTGATCAAGCCACAGATATACCGAAAGGAAAGGTTTTAGTGTTTACTGCAAAAACAGACTTCTTTGAATTGCCAGCTATGATTGATCAAGCAGATGTTGTGCTGACGGTCGAAACAGCAATTATGCATTTCGCACAAGGTTTAGGTAAACCTATGGTGGCGCTTGTTCGTGGGGTTACAAAACATTGGGCACCGATTGAGACAGATAAAATAAAGATACTCATCACTGAGAAAGGCCGTGACTGGGTGAATAAGATCCCCGAATCGGCAGTACTTGAGGCGTTGGAACCAAAATTGTAATTGCGGTTGTGGTTGATTTGGTGCTATGATGTCGCGCCTTTTATCAAGGGTAAATTTGCCGTGTTTGGTCGCGGATACGGCAAGAACATTAAAAAGAATTATTTGGAGTGATTTCAATGTCTGAAGCAATCTATACGCTAGACGCACAAGTTCGTACAGACAAGGGGAAAGGTGCGAGCCGCCGCCTACGTCATAACGAGCAAGTTCCTGCTATCATCTACGGCGGGGAAAAAGAGCCAGTATCTATCGTTCTTGATCATAACAAAGTGATCCGTGCACAAGAGAACGAAGGTTTCTACTCTCACCTTTTGACTTTGAATGTTGATGGTGATGCAGTTGAAGTGATCCTGAAGGATGTTCAACGTCACCCGTTCAAGCCAAAAGTACTTCACCTTGATTTCCAACGTGTAGACGCAACGCATAAGCTACACACGAAGGTTCCTGTTCACTTCATCAATGAAGAAACAGCAGCTGCGGTTAAATCTGGTGGTACAGTTGCTCACCATATCAATGAGCTAGAAATCACATGCTTGCCTGCGCATCTTCCTGAGTTCATCGAAGTTGACGTTGCAGACCTTGAGCTTGGTCACACGCTTCACCTTTCTGACATGAATTTGCCTGAAGGCGTCGTTTCTGTTGAGCTTGCAAAAGGTGAAGGTCACGACCAAGCTGTTGTGACAATCAATGCACCGAAAGGCGGCAGCAGCGAAGAAGAAGCTGAAGAAGCAGCTGAATAATATCTGTAGAGGATCATGATCCTTGAATACTGATATTCAATTGCTTGTGGGCCTGGCGAATCCAGGCCTCGAATATAAGCGCACACGTCATAATGCCGGGGCATGGTTCATCGAAGAACTTGCATCTCGCTATCACACCCAGTTAAAGCCAGATACAAAGTACCACGGCTTAACCGGAAAAATTCTCATCGATAATGTCGAATTTAAGTTGCTGATCCCGACAACCTACATGAATCTCAGTGGGAAATCAGTCGGTACACTTGCCAATTTCTTCAAGATCAAACCAGAACAGATCCTCGTAGCACATGACGAGCTGGACCTTCCGCCTGGCGTTGCCAAAATTAAAAAAGGTGGTGGTCATGGTGGACATAACGGTTTGAAAGATATCATTAGTAAGCTTGGCAATAATAAAGAGTTTTACCGCTTAAGAATTGGTATTGGTCATCCAGGCCACCGAGACCAAGTGACATCATGGGTATTGGGTAAAGCGCCAACAACAGAGCAACACCAATTGGATGATGCCGTTGATGAAGCCGTTCGCTGCTTTGAAATATGGGCGAAGCAGGGGCTGATCCAGGCGCAAAATCGTTTACACACTTATAAAGCATAAAGGTTTTCATCATGGGATTTAAATGCGGTATTGTTGGCTTGCCGAATGTCGGTAAATCAACGTTATTTAATGCACTGACTAAAGCAGGAATCGAAGCTGCGAACTTTCCTTTCTGTACGATTGAGCCGAATACAGGTGTTGTTGCAGTCCCTGATGCACGTCTTGATCAACTTGCATCAATCGTCAATCCACAACGCGTGATCCCAACAACAATGGAATTCGTTGATATCGCCGGCTTGGTGAAGGGAGCTTCTAAAGGCGAAGGACTTGGAAACCAGTTCCTTGGCAATATCCGTGAAACAGATGCAATCGGCCACGTCGTTCGTTGTTTTGAAAACGAAAATATTGTCCACGTTGCTGGCGCTGTCGATCCTGCGGATGACATCGATACGATCAATACCGAACTTGTTTTAGCTGATTTAGACGCCGCGGATAAAGCAAAACACCGCTTGGGTAAAAAAGCAAAAGGTGGCGATAAGGACGCGAAGTTCGAGTTGACCGTACTGGATAAAGTTCTTCCGCATCTTGAAGAAGGGAAGATGCTACGCTCTCTCGAACTGGCTAAAGAAGAAAAAAACGCGATTTCTTACATGAACTTCCTCACGATGAAGCCGACAATGTATATCGCAAACGTCAATGATGATGGCTTTGAAGATAATCCTTATCTTGATCGCGTTCGTGAAATCGCAGCAGCAGAAAACGCAGTAGTAGTCCCTGTTTGCGCAGCCATCGAATCTGAAATTGCAGAATTAGATGAAGAAGAGAAGCAAGAGTTCATGGAAGATATGGGACTGGAAGAGCCAGGCTTAAACCGTGTGATCCGTGCGGGTTATGAGCTATTGCATCTGCATACTTATTTTACTGCTGGAGTGAAAGAAGTCCGTGCATGGACTATCCCTGTCAATTCAACGGCACCACAAGCGGCTGGTAAAATCCATACAGATTTTGAAAAAGGCTTTATTCGAGCAGAGATTGTTGGATTTGATGACTACATCGAGTGCAATGGTGAATCTGGTGCGAAAGAAGCGGGTAAATGGCGTCTCGAAGGAAAAGAATACGTTGTCAAAGATGGCGATGTCATTCATTTTCGTTTTAACGTCTAATCTCGCTTTCAACTGAGCGTTACTCTTTGGCGTAGTCGTTATTTGCTACGCCAGTTATCGCCGCCATAGATCGTCTCAATTGCTCACCAACTTACCCATCTTGATAATCACGATCTTTTTTCTTACTGCTATATTGAAGTGAAGTACAATTCTGAATGAATCCAGATGGCACGTGTATTAATCCTACTTTGCGCATTTTTTACAACTGGACTTTTTGCGAAAGAAATCCACTTTCAAAATGAAACCATTCTATTTTGTGGGGAGACTGGAGAGTGGCCGCCCTTTAATTTCTTTGAGAGAAAGAGTGGCGAAAAAACTGCGCTGAGTGTCGGGTATGATATTGATATTGCCCGGATCATATTCTCAAAGCATCAACTCAATTATAAAGTTGTTATTAAGCCGTGGAAGCGGTGTTTGAGTGAGGCGATTGAGGGAAAGGTCCACGTCGTATTTAGTGCATCAACGAACCCGCAACGTGATCGAGATTACTTGCTTAGTACAAGTTACTACTCTGTTAGGCCAATTCTTGCCTTTGGTCCAAAAACGACCATTGAACAACAAAAGTTATTATTGGATAAGAAAGCAGGGGGTGGGGCGATTTTATGTGGCCGAACCGGTTATAACTATGCGAACTTTGGATTCGAAGAGCACCAAATCAAAGTGAGAGTTAAAACTTATGGGCAATTAATTGAACTTGCTCAGAAAGGGAGGTGTACAGCATTTCTAGCTCGATATGAGCCACTTCATGGTCAACAGATCATCGACTCAAAATTGGACTTTAAGCAACTTGAATTTGCATTTATTCCTGGTGTGGAACCGGAACCATTCTATATGCTCATTTCAAGAAATTATGAATTCGCGTACGAATTAAAAGGCGTTTTAGATGAGGGTATATATAACCTTAAAAAGGCTCGGTCACACTTGAGTGTCTTAAGCCGTTACATCGCGATTCAAGATGAGGCGCACCCAGGAAAGAAATAACCCCAGTAGCGCCACAACAGAACATTCTAAATTGGTGCTTTGAAGTCGCCATTCTGCTAAAAAAGCCTGACTTTTCGTCAAACAAGTCTAAATTGTCTAAATAACTATCGAACGAACTGGTTTTTTAAAAAAAGCTATTGACGATACGAGCGCTTCTAAGCATAATACGCGCCACTCACCGAGGATGAGTAAGCAAACGTGGCTATGTAGCTCAGCTGGTTAGAGCACATCACTCATAATGATGGGGTCGCAGGTTCGAGTCCCGCCATAGCCACCAATTACTTTCTTCGATGACCGAGTTTTTGCGGGAGTGGCGGAATTGGTAGACGCGCTGGATTTAGGTTCCAGTATCGCAAGATGTGAGAGTTCAAGTCTCTCCTCCCGCACCAAAAACTTCGGTTGGGGTATCGCCAAGCGGTAAGGCAGCGGGTTTTGATCCCGCCATTCCCAGGTTCAAATCCTGGTACCCCAGCCAAATTTGCGGAAGTGGCGGAATTGGTAGACGCGCTGGATTTAGGTTCCAGTATCGCAAGATGTGAGAGTTCAAGTCTCTCCTTCCGCACCAAGTATTTGCTGTTGGGGTATCGCCAAGCGGTAAGGCAGCGGGTTTTGATCCCGCCATTCCCAGGTTCAAATCCTGGTACCCCAGCCATTAATTCTGGCTATGTAGCTCAGCTGGTTAGAGCACATCACTCATAATGATGGGGTCGCAGGTTCGAGTCCCGCCATAGCCACCAGAATTAATTAAAAATGAGAACACTCTATATGCGGGAGTGGCGGAATTGGTAGACGCGCTGGATTTAGGTTCCAGTATCGCAAGATGTGAGAGTTCAAGTCTCTCCTCCCGCACCATCTTCTGTTGGGGTATCGCCAAGCGGTAAGGCAGCGGGTTTTGATCCCGCCATTCCCAGGTTCAAATCCTGGTACCCCAGCCATTCTCTCTTTATTTCGTGCTTTTCTTTATTTCCTATTATTCTGTTGCTCTCTAAACTGGTTCATCTCAATATTTATTATCTCGATTGTTTCTTTATACATCTCATCATCTGATATTTGATTGCCTTCTCAACGCACATCATTGCGCCAGTGTGAGAGGGGAATTGCTTATCCCCTAAATTTAAACACCAATCGCATATCGCAGTAATTTCTCTTTTAAAGGGGAGAACGGTTCTATTGCACCAAAAAAAGTTTGACGAAGTCGTTTAAGTCCTGGGAAATTAAGTTGGTTGGCGACATAGCAGGTATCCATCAAGCTCATCATGGCCAAGTTGTGATATCTTCTTTCTCGCTCATATTCTTTGAGCCAAAATAGATCAGATTCACCTGGAACGAAGTGTTGTTCTAAAGTATGGGTTAATATTTCTACATCCTTCAGCCCTAAGTTAACACCTTGGCCTGCCATTGGATGGATTGTATGCGCGGCATCACCGATAAGAACCGTATTCTTCTTAAAATATGCATTGGCATGTTGACGTGCAAGTGGGAAGCTCCCTGATTCGATGATCTCAGCTTTTGGTAACCGATCAGGGAAAATATCATACGCTTCTTTGAGAAATGTTTCCTGTGAGTAGCTGAGTAAGGATTGGATCCGTTGTGGTGTATCATACCAAATCAGGCAAGCATATTCGTCATACAAGGGGAGTAAGGCTTTTGGGCCTGTAGGTTGAAACTCTTGCCATGTCTCAGCTGGGACAGGGTGGTCGCACTTGATTGTTGCCAATAGACAATGCTGTGCATAATCCCAGCCAGTGGTACCAATTCCTGCAAACTGTCGTACTTTCGATTGTGCGCCATCGGCACCGATGATCAGTGATGCTG
This sequence comes from Algicola sagamiensis DSM 14643, assembly GCF_000374485.1. Taxonomy (GTDB): domain Bacteria; phylum Pseudomonadota; class Gammaproteobacteria; order Enterobacterales; family Alteromonadaceae; genus Algicola; species Algicola sagamiensis. Next base: position 581,176 of record NZ_KB894491.1, on the reverse strand, counting down.
TTAATTCTTTTCCTGAGGTTGTGATAAGCGTTGTTTGTTTATCTGAGTGTAACTGCTGGATGGTATCTTCAAACAGGGTGACACCAAGTGTTTGGCATGTTTCTATCGCAGCGATTTGCAGGTTTTTATTCTCTGCGAATGCACCAAGGCAGGAATGCCCGGTGAGTTCGCTATCAAAGGTGAGTTGTCGTCCGCCTTGTTCCCAAACACTCAGGCGGTGATATTCCCGCAAACGCTCAGTATTTAATTTTTCCCAGATTCCAAGTCGGCCTAAATACTGGATGGATGCGAGGTTGAAGGCTGATGTTCTTAGGTCTGGTTGAGGGGAATGTGAGCGTAAAGGGAGTGCTTTTTCTAACAACGCGGTGCGTAACCCTAACTTTGCGGTCGCAGCAGCTTGTGTTGCGCCAACCATGCCACCACCGACGATAATCACATCAAAGTTCATCATTTTTCTATTACATTTCCAGTGAATTCTGCTATTTTACATGACCTAAATAAGCAAAACATCAAAAGGACATTGATTTTGTTTGATTCATCACATGAAGATGAGCGTTTTTGAAGGAACAATTTATGTATAAAATAATTATGTACCTCCTGCCATACGTCTTATGAAAAACTTATATGGCTTTTTATACCATGGACTCACTCAGGTCAGCTTGCTGGTTTTTTTCTTTTTTTCTCAATCAGCACTCTCCAGCGAACAATCATTTCTTTATCAAACCTATATCAATAAGATCGTTGAAGATAAAAAGGGATACCTATGGAGCGGTAGCCAGTCAGGGCTGAAACGCTTTGATGGAAGCGATATTGTTGAATATTCCTTTTCCAGTCAGAATCAGATCCCATTTCATTGGGTACTCGATATTTATGTTGATCATGATCGGTTTATTTTGACGACCCAGCGTTCTGGGATTTGGGAGTTTGACCCGCTGACTGCTGAACACCGACAGATTGCTTCTGATGAGGCAAATCGATTAAGAAACATTCGTCCCTTCAATCATCAGTTTGTTGCTTTTGGTTCAGAAGGGCTGGTATTTTTTGATCGTAACGGGATCCGACAACGTATTCAATTTGATCATATCGTGGATTTAGATGTATTTCGTGATGATATTTATGTCTTACAGCGAGAAGGCGGGCCCCAAACACCGGCAAAGGTATATCGATGGACAGGGGAGTCGATGCAAGAACTTCCTATATCAGGGATTTCACAAATTATTTCAACTCCGGACTACTTGGCGATTCAAGGTTTTGGAAAACTCTTTTTATATCAATCTGAGGTAGAAATACAGGAAGTGAATCATGATGTTAGTCAACAATTAATAGGTGTCAGTGGTGACAAGCAAGCATTATTGTTCTTCGATAACAAAGTCGGTGATCTATACCAGTTTTCCAAAAAGGATGGTTTCCAAAGAATATTAGAAACCGGCTTAAAACATCAATCAATCAAGCGGATTTTTCAGCATCGAAATGGACGAATATGGTTGATGTCGAGCCAACGAGCTTTTCACACAAAGACACCAAGGTTTGAGCATGACCCGATCCACTTCGGTGTCACACATAACGAAATCGAATTAGCCGCTCACCAAGGGTCTTTATACATGGGGAGTTATGGAAAGGGATTGTTCCGATACAATGATGGAACGCCGGAGCCTGTGGCTATTTTCCATGACCAAATTGATAGTTATCGTGCAAATCGAATCGTGAAGATGCACAGTGATGGGGCGCTGTTATGGCTTGCAACGTTAGATGGTCTGTATTCGCTCGACTTTTCTCAAGGAAAATTAAATCGCTATCTGTCAGAACTACCTTCGCAAATGTTTCATAACGTTTCCGTTGTGGATGATGAGATTTTTGTGTGTGGTGATGGAAGTGGCTTCTTTATTCTTGACAGAGAAACATTAAAAGTGAAAGTGCGATTAACAGATGATAGTGGTTTGCCGACACTTGAAGTCCTTGATGCGCTTAAAGTGAATGAAGACACCATTTGGCTGTCAACGACAAAGAAGGGTATCTATGCCTATGATAGGGTTTCGCAAACTGTTGCTGAAATCCCAGCAGAGATCGACTACATGGTATTGGATCTACTCGCATATGGTGGAAAAGTTTATGCCGCTTCTTTTGGTCATGGCGTATATGTATTGGACCATCAAGGTCATTTAATTAACCATTTCTATGCAGGAAATGATGTCCTTGGTTTTCAAAAAATTGACCAATCAATTTGGGTTGGTTCTCGCCAAGGTATTTATTTTATTGAACCGAGCTCAGATCAAGCTTACCTATTTCCTGGTAGCAGGCCATTTGCTTTGAGCAATGCACCGATGAAGCACGGGGAACATATTTATGCGGCTGGCTTTTTTGGCATGTTAAAATTGAAAGACTACTCATTTCAAGAAGCTGCGAAAACCCCAGTGCATATATCAGAAGCATTTGTCGATACTAAACGAACGATTAATCCAGTCAGACTTACCTTAAGTCATGAGGCACATAATGTAAGTTTAAAGCTTGTTAGCTTGGATTATCGCCATGAGCAGAAGCAGTTTCGATATCGTATGGATGATGGGCTTTGGCAGCCTGTATACGGACAATACCTCCATTTAAGCCATTTACCGTCGGGACATCATACAATCGAAGTTGCTGGGACAAATGGGGTTGGTCAATGGAGTGAGCAGCATGCATTTCTGACTATTCATGTTTCGCCACCGTGGTACTGGAATTTCTGGAGCCAATTGTTTTACTTGAGCACCTTACTCATGATCAGTGCTTATGTGATCCGAGTGCTTTACGTTCGTTCAAAAGCGATCCATCAAATTCACAAACTTCTTACTGAGGAGTTATTACAGGGTAGTGAACAGAAAAAGCAGTTGAAACAAGCTCTAGAACAACTCAGAGAATATGCGTATTCCGACACTTGTTCACCGATGATGCAAGTGTGTGATCAAGCACTTCGAGTGTTGGAACATGAGATACAATCCGAACCACCTTCGATGATGGAAAATCAGTCCCTCACAGAAGCTTTACCGATCATGGTGGATTATTTATCACAGAATTTTTATATTCAGACTTCCCTAAAGATCCAGTTAGAACAAGTGACATTACCGTTGTCGTTACAACGGGATTTGTATCGTATGATTTATGAAATATTGACCAATGCGGCGACGTTTTCGAATGGTGCAAAGTTTGAGTTGATCATTCGCGTCTTTAACCACAAATTGTGGCTGATGGTACATGATGAAGGGATGGGACTAATGAAAATTAATAATCATGCAACCTACAACATTGGCTTATTTGTCCTTCGCCAGTTGGCAAGCCAGTATCAGGCTCGATTTGAAGTGATCACAAGAAAGTCAAAGGGGTCAACGGCGACGATGACGATTGCTTTGGATGAGTTTGTCTCTCAGTCAAAGGATTTTGAAATAAACCCATGAACTTGTATCAGCGTGTAGATTTCCAGAAGAAGCGTCTTTGGTGGCTCGTTATTTTGGCACCAACATTATCTGCACATTTATATCTGCTTGCCATTTCTGCCCCTATTTTTAAAGATTTACAAGGATGTGTGATCATGGGGTTGTCCTACTTATCAATGGTAGGCGCATTCAGTTATATTTTTGGTGCGCGCTTTTTATTTCAACGATTTTGGCAATGGTATGTGCCGATCAATTTTATTATTCAAAATTATGACTATATTGAGGTTGTTTTATCTCGTGGGAGCTTATCTGTCTTTCGAGAAGGTCTTGGCATCATGCATATGATTGCTTTTATTCTTGATTTCGGAATGTTCATTTGCTTGTGGATGTATGCTTATGAGGCAAAGGGGATATGGAATGACACTTTTGGGGACAAAAAAGAGAATATTTGAAGTCGGTATTCATTTTATCAAGAAGAAGCGCATGATACGCTTCTTCTTGAGTCTGATTTTTTCGATTACTTCACAAGTGCTTCAGCGTTTGCTAAGAGTTGATGTGCGACTGACTGTGATGTGCCTATAAGTGATAGGTCCATTTTTACGTCGGTTAAGATCATACTATGGCCGATTAATTGTGCAATAGTGTTTTTGCTGAATTCGGATGTATTACCTTCATCAGCAACATCAAATAGTTCACCAGCAGTACCAAAGATAGTATTCAATCTGCTTGATTGCTCTTTCGAAAATGAGGATAACTTTGTTTTTGCAAAGCTGATTAACTCACTACCATCCCCATTTTGATATTTTTCGCTTTTGATAAGACTAGCCATCGTTTTAATGTCATCACCAGAGAAAGGTTGAATATTTCTTAACTCTGCTTTAAACACATCAGCCATAGCATAAAGCTCGGAATCTGTAAGCTCACTGGAATCACCTGCGGCAAAATCACTTTTATATAAGCTCTCTCTCATTTCTATTGAAACTGCTTGATTTCCTGGGACTCGAAAGAGGCCATCAACTTTCTGTAAACCAGCTGTTTTTAGTACTTGAGCGAAATCTGCAAAATTTTCTGTTTTCGTTGCTTCAAAAGCTTTTTGCTTTTCAGAGCTTAAGTGAGGGAGAGTCTCAGAAGCTCTTAGCTTGCCTTTTTCAAATGAAGAAAGAGCGAAGCCTTCTTTATTTTCAGGTTTTAAGTGAGAAAGAGTATCAGAAGCACTTAGCTTGCCCTTTTCGAATAAAGAGGTAGCAACACTATCTTTATTCTCAGGTTTGATATGAGAAATAGCCGTTTCAGGTTTGATAATTCCTGTCTTCATTAAGAACAGTACTGCTGAATCTTTAAAGCCTAACTTTATAGATTTGCTTTTTAACTGAGTCTCTGGTTGCTGAGCAATGTCATCTGTTTGCGTAGAGGCATCAGCCATTGCTTTTTCAGCTTTGATATGTTGAAAGTCCGTTTTGCCAAGGATGGCGGACTGGGTTAACTTACCCGCAAGCTTATTCTGTAGTTCTGACACATTTGAACCAGAAGTGTCCGTTGTTTTCGGTTGTCCTTTCGGGGAATCATTTTTTTGAGCTTGGCTAAGCTGCTCAAACTGCTGGATTCTATTTCCGACAAGGCCAGTAGGAGTTACTGCCATAATTCTTTCCTCAACTTACGTCGTGATTTACTCGTAAAAGATATCGATTGAAATGGGAGATCCGAGATATCTTTCAATTTAAAATTCGTTTACTGACTATTTTGTAACAGTGGATTTGAAATTGTTTCAGAAAATAGTTTTATTTTTTCGTAATAATACAAATAATTCATTCTAAGTGTTGATTTTCCAGAAATGAAAGACGGATACAAGTCAGTCCAACATGAAAGTAGCCAGCGTCTTAGAAACAAGATAAAATGTGCAACTTTGGCTAGGGCTTTATTGTTTCTTTGTCGAAAATCTTTGATGTTCAGCCATCATGCTGGCTGGCGGTGCTTTCTTAGATTCCTAAACGCGAAAATGTACGAAGGCTATAAGTGGTAATGGGTAAAAAGCTTCATATTAAAACCTGGGGCTGCCAAATGAATGAGTATGATTCTCAAAAGATGGCAGATCTCCTCGATGCAACACACGGGTATACATTCACAGAAGAAGCAGAAGAAGCTGATGTGATCCTTTTGAATACTTGTTCTATCCGTGAAAAAGCACAAGAAAAAGTTTTCCATCAACTTGGGCGCTGGAAAACGCTCAAGGATTCAAAACCAGATTTGGTGATTGGTGTTGGTGGCTGCGTTGCTTCTCAAGAAGGTGAAACAATTCGCCAGCGTGCGCCATTTGTGGATATTATTTTTGGCCCACAAACATTGCACCGCCTACCGGAAATGATCAAGCAGGTACATCAGGGCGACTCTGTCATTGATGTTTCATTCCCTGAGATCGAAAAATTTGACCGCTTACCTGAGCCACGTGCGGAAGGGCCGAGTGCATTTGTTTCGATTATGGAAGGATGTAGTAAATATTGTACCTTCTGCGTCGTCCCTTATACCCGTGGAGAAGAAGTCAGCCGTCCGCTTGATGATGTATTGTTTGAAATTGCTCAGCTGGCAGAACAGGGTGTCCGTGAAGTGAATCTACTTGGACAAAATGTGAATGCATACCGTGGTGAGACCCATGATGGTGATATTTGTCACTTCTCCGAATTGCTCCGTTATGTAGCGGCCATCGACGGTATTGATCGTATTCGTTATACCACATCACACCCAGTTGAGTTTACGGATGATATTATCGACGCCTATGCGGATGTGCCAGAGCTGGTCGATCATCTACATCTGCCAGTACAAAGTGGCTCTGATCGTGTTTTAAACTTCATGAAGCGTGGTCATATGGCGCTGGAGTACAAGTCCACGATCAGAAAACTTCGCAAAGTTCGTCCAAATATCAGTATGTCATCTGACTTTATTATTGGTTTCCCGAACGAAACAGATAAAGATTTTGAAGATACAATGAAGCTGATCAACGATATCGGTTTTGATCACAGTTTTAGCTTTATTTATAGTTCGCGTCCTGGTACACCAGCAGCAGATTTACCGGATGATGTGCCGGAAGAAGTTAAAAAGCAGCGATTACATATTCTTCAAGACCGAATCAATCAGTCTGCATTGAAGATCAGTCGAGACATGCTGGGTACTGAACAGCGAATTCTTGTCGAAGGGCCTTCGAAAAAGAACCCAATGGAGTTGCGTGGTCGCACGGAGAATAACCGAGTTGTTAACTTTGAAGGCCCGCATACACTCATTGGTCAATTTGTTGATGTAAACATCACCGATGTTTATACAAACTCACTTCGTGCTGAGTTTGTTAGAAGTGAAGATGAAATGAACCTTCGACGTGAAATTTCTCCAGCAGAAATATTGTCTAAGTCTAATGAGAACACGTCACAGGTTGACGGATCCGGGGTTGGCATTTATACCCCGTAATAAGGGATAGCGGTGCTTGAGGCGCCGCTCCAATATGAGGAATAAACCCACTTTGAGTAATCAGTTGAAATCGTTGGAAGTTTATTTAGAGCCAGCAGAGAGTCAGCGCCTAGTCAGCCTTTGCGGACCTTTCGACGATAACTTGAAACAAATCGAACGGCGTCTCGGTGTAGAAATCGCCTATCGCAGTAATCATTTCAAAGTTCTTGGAAAACCACAGCAAGCTCAACAAACTATTGATTTGCTTAAGAGTCTTTATGTTGAGACGCAAGCTGTCAAAGGCCAGGTTCAAGATATTGAACCAGAGCAAGTTCACCTGACCATTCAAGAACATATCAAGTTGGAAGATAGTGCTCAGATGGATCACAGCCATGATACGTTTATCAAAACGAAACGTGGTGTGATCAAGCCAAGAAACCCCCACCAAAGCCAGTATGTTTCCAATGTACTTGCCCACGATATTAGTTTTGGTATTGGCCCAGCGGGAACAGGAAAGACATATCTAGCCGTTGCATGTGCGGTTGATGCATTAGAGCGTCAGGAGATCCGTCGTATTCTTCTTACTCGGCCAGCGGTTGAAGCCGGAGAAAAACTTGGCTTCTTACCTGGTGACCTTTCCCAGAAAGTCGACCCATATTTACGCCCGTTATACGATGCATTATTTGAAATGCTTGGCTTTGAACGGGTAGAGCGTTTGATTGAGCGGAATATCATAGAAGTTGCTCCCCTTGCTTATATGCGTGGTCGGACGCTCAATGATGCATTTATTATTCTGGATGAAAGTCAAAATACCACAACCGAGCAGATGAAAATGTTCCTGACTCGAATTGGTTTTAATTCCAAAGCGGTGATCACTGGTGATATTACTCAGGTTGATTTACCACGTGGAGTTCGCTCTGGGCTGCGCCATGCGATTGATGTACTGGGAGAGATTGATGAGATCAGTTTCAATTTCTTCCAATCATCTGATGTTGTGCGTCACCCAGTTGTTGCAAGTGTAGTAGAAGCTTACGAGGCTTATGAAGAGAAACACCGCCTTGAGAAGATCCGCGATCAAGCGAAAGCTAAGGAAGCAAAAAATCAGGAGATTTTATCAGACGCAGTTCAATCGCGAGGACAGGAGCAGTAAATGATCACACTGGATTATCAAATCGCATGTGATGCTGTGAATTTACCTGAAGAGTCTGTAGTGATACAGTGGTTAGAAGCTGCTGTATTACCTCGGCAGCCAGAAGCTGAGGTAACGGTTCGAATTGTTGAGTCCCAAGAGAGCCAATCGCTCAATGCACAATACCGAGGAAAAGATAAACCGACAAATGTTCTGTCGTTTCCATTCGAAGTACCAGAGGGTGTTGAGATCAATTTACTTGGTGATCTTGTGATTTGTGCAGATGTGGTTGTGAGTGAAGCGAAAGCACAACATAAACAAGAAATTGCACATTGGGCGCATATGGTTGTCCATGGGGCCTTGCATTTGCAAGGGTTCGACCATATAGAAGATTCAGAAGCAGAAGAAATGGAAGCGCTGGAAATCGATATTCTCGATAAACTGGGCTTTCCAAATCCTTATCAAGATGATGTGAATGATTAAATAAAGGTATCTCATGAGCGACGAAAACCCTCACTCTACCAACGGTTCCTCCAATAAAAGCTGGCTAGATAAGCTCAGCCAACTTTTCCAAGGGGAGCCGCAAAATAGAGAAGATCTCGTAGATTTAATTCAAGATGCAGAAGAGCGCGATCTGATCGATCCGCAAACCAAAGAGATGATTGAAGGCGTCTTAAGCGTGTCCGAAATGAAAGTTCGCGACATTATGATCCCACGTTCTCAGATGGTCACTATTGATATCGATCAGTCGCTGGAAGATTTCATTCCTTTGGTAATTGAATCTGCCCATTCCCGCTTTCCTGTCATCACTGAAGACAAAGATCATGTTGAAGGGATCTTACTGGCAAAAGATTTGCTCGCATATGGCTTTCAACAAAAAGACGCCCAACTCATGTTGAAAGACGTGATCCGTCCTGTAGTTCTTGTTCCTGAAAGTAAAAGTGTTGATTCGCTGCTACGTGAGTTCCGACAGCAAAGATACCACATGGCCGTTGTGATTGATGAATATGGGGGAGTATCTGGATTAGTGACGATTGAAGATATTCTTGAAGAGATTGTCGGAGAAATCGAAGATGAGCACGATACCCAAGAGCGTCATCAGGAAGATATTAAACGTCTATCTAAAAACGTATTTTCTGTACAGGCTTTGACACCGCTCAATGAATTCAATGAGTTCTTTGGGACAAAGTTCGACGAAGAAGAGGCCGATACAATCGGTGGGATTGTATTGCATGCGTTTGGACACATGCCTTCGGCAGGAGAGAATATCGAGTTGGGTGACTTGACATTTAAAGTCAGCAGCGCTGACTCTCGCCGAATTCAACAATTACAAGTCGTCTTACCAAAAGAAGAAGAAACCGTTTAAGTACTCTTTTTCATTTCTTCTTATCGCTCAAAGTACTCAGTGTTCCCTGAGTACTTTGAAAAATCTTTTGGGACATCTGCCATCCTGCGGTATAGTTCGCCTAACGCATCGACGAATAATATCTCGAAAAGAGCCAGACGTTATACATGAATCAGTTTTTTCTACGCCATCGGACTGCATTAGGCCTGAGTCTGACCGCATATATTCTTGGTTTTCTCAATACTTTTTCCTATGCTCCATATCATTTTTGGATGATCCCTTTTGCCACATTGAGCGGGTTTCTTTTGCTGTTGGCCTATGCGAAAGCGAATTCAGAAACTACAAAACATGTGAAAAAAATCAGCTTTATCTTTGGTGTTGGTTGGTTTTCGGGTGGTGTTTCTTGGGTACACGTGAGTATTGCGACTTTTGGCGGCTTACCTCTAATTGGTTCCCTGAGCTTGATTGGATTACTCGTGGCTTATCTATCCCTCTTTCCACTCGTTTTTGGCTGGTTACTGACTAAATTCCCTACGCGGTACTGGCCATTGATGACAGCACCAATCTGGTGGGGTGTTGAGTGGATCCGAAGTTGGTTATTTACTGGCTTTCCTTGGTTATCTCTAGGCTACAGCCAAACCGATGGACCACTTTATCCATTGGCAAGCCTGATTGGTGAAACCGGTCTGATGTTTATGTTAATGTTTTTTGCTTCTTGTATGGTAGTAGCCATGATGCAAAAACAATGGCGTCCATTAGTTGCATGTGTGGTCTTTTTTAGCGGCCTTTTTCTGTTACAAGGCAATGGTATATATAAAAAAGGGGAAAGCCGAGTATTATTGGTCCAAGGTAATATTCCACAGGAGATGCGCTGGATCCCGGAAAAAGAATGGTCCACGATGTTAAAGTATATGGATATGACGCGCCCACATTTCTCGGAAACAGATCTGATCATCTGGCCAGAAGCTGCCATTCCAGCATTAGAGCCTTCAGCACAGGATTTCTTAGAGAATTTGGATAAGGCGGCTGCCAATAATAACACAGCATTGATCTCTGGGATCATTAGTTATTTCTGGCGCACAAAAGAGATTTATAATGCCTTGGTCGTCGTTGGAAAAAAAGAACAGAAAGACGAGAGCGGCCAATATTATTTTAATCATCCGAATCGATATTATAAACATCACTTGTTACCTATTGGAGAGTTTGTTCCTTTTGAGACATTCTTACGAAAGCTTGCTCCTATCTTTGATTTACCAATGTCATCATTCACGCGTGGAGACTTCGTACAGCCCAATTTGGTTGCGAATGGCCTAAACCTTGTGCCTGCAATTTGTTTTGAAGTTGCGTTCACCAATCAGATTGCTGCATCACTGAAAGAAGAAACTGACTTTATCCTGACGGTGAGTAATGACGCTTGGTTTGGAGACTCAATTGGGCCGAACCAACATTTGGATATCGCGCGTATGCGAGCGGTAGAATATGGCCGTCCAATGCTGCGAGCAACAAATAATGGTGTCACTGCGGTGATTGACGCGCAAGGACAGATAGTGAAACAGATCCCACAGTTCGAAGATGCTGTATTAAAAACAACGGTAGACCGTGTCCGTGGTCAAACCGTATATTGGAAGTATGGCAATACACCGTTGATGATCTTAGCGCTGTTGATGGGGACTTCTGGATTACTGAGCTTTTTAAGAGAGAAGCGTCTTGCTCGTTCTCAAGTTCTGCCACTTTAAATCCCGATTAAGATAACTCATAGTCAAACCAGATATTGGGTTCTCGATAGGTAGCAATATTGGCATCTTTGTTGATTTGTAAAGGTGCCAACCCTCCCTTCAAGGTGACTTGTTCGGACAGTAATGGCTGCTCGCTCCAGCTTTCCCATTGTTGGATATCAGCATGGACCGTGATTGACAATTCACATGTATTTCGCATGATCCCACCACTTGCAAGGTGTGTACGAACCCAAGGATCGAAAGGTTTACCTTCCGGTGTCTGGCGCGTTAAGTATTCCGTCATTGATTCATGGGGGAATTGGGATTTCTGGATTGGGCGAACAGGAACAATCAAGCGTGAATAACCGAACGTTTGAGCTATAAGTTTTAATGCAGCAACCATCATATGACTAAGGCCAGCTCCCTTCAAACATGGATCAATGAGTGCAGCAAGGGCACATAAAGTATTTTTACGCTGAAAAAAGTGACGAAGACTATGAGAAATTGCCCATGTGTATCCTTCATTGGGTAAATGGTTCGACTCCGGATCAACATAAATGGGTGCCGTTGATACATAACCAACTAAGCGGCCACGAACAACAAGTACAAAAAAGTATTGTGGGTAGAGAGTAAATAATAAATTTGTGAGGTGATCTTGGGCAGGATCTTCACGCAAGTAGATGGGCCAAGATTCGAATAATGGCGGAAACTGACGGTAATACTTCAGGACGCTCAACCCACTTTTTAATACGACACTTTTTTCACCTGTTTTTTGATAAAACGCTTCCTGGAAGGAAGCCAGTTTGTCTTTGTCGAATTTCAGGCCAGTAAAATATGAAATCATCATGAAAGCAATCGAATTAAAATTTGGTTGTTCATTTACAATAAACGGATACCACGCTTGGTTTTAAATGAAACTTTTATGAAAGAATAGGGATAAAGAATGCTATCAATCATTATGACTGCGCTCATTGATATATTGATTACAGCAGCAGCGATATTGGTCGCGGGGCGAGTTACAGCTGTTCGGCTCAGCTTTAAAGAAGCATTGACTGCCTGCGGAGCTTCTGCTGCTGTTCGACTTATCCCATTGATTCCCGGCTTTTTGACCTGGTTAGCATCAATTTTTGTTTTATTTCACTACTTGAAAAAATATAGTCGCGCACCTGTTTACCCAGATTTACTTTTGCTTGTCGTTATTAGTAAATTCATCAGTTTTGCACTGACAATAGGTGTGATTAACTTAGCAAAGTAGCTAGATAACGAATCACTTGTGCATTATGCATTTAGAATTACATTATTTCCTGTTTTCTTTTAGTTATCAGCTTGTAACCAAGGCATGGAAAAAGTACATTACGCTCGCGAACCAAAGAAATTCGTCTATATTTCAAGACAATTTTCCGATGTTCGAAACCCATAAAAAAGCATAAGGTACACACCTTCAATTCGTGTTTTTTGTGGATTGCGCTTTCACAAAATAATTAGAGTGACCATGATGAGACAAACTCCAATCACCAAAACCTTCATTTTCCTACTGAGCTTGTTTGTGACAGAAGTATCTGCGCAGTCACAATCCAAAACCTTGCCCAGCGTTATCGTCAAAAAAGTAAAACTACAGGATGTGACGCCAAGCTTCGAATACGTTGGCCGTGTTGAAGCACAAAATAAAGTTGATATTTTGCCACGCGTCAGTGGATATCTGGCAAAACGCCATTTCCAAGAAGGAGCAATGGTAGAAAAAGGAACGCTATTATTCGATATTGAGCCAGATACATATGAGATCAAAGTCAAACAACGCCAAGCAGATTTAGCCAGTGCAAAAGCTTCACTAAAAAAAGCAAAAGCTGATTTGAAGCGTCAAAAAAACCTCAAGAAGCGTGGCGCTGCATCTCAGGCAGATTTAGATCAGGCTGAAGCGAATGAGTTGATAGCTCAGGCCAATGTGCTTAAAGCGGAAGCTGAGCTGAAGTCCGCTGAACTTGATTTAAGTTATACCAAGCTTTATGCGCCAATCACAGGCAGAATTAGTCGCTCGCAATATAGCCCTGGCAACCTTGTCAGCAGTACAAGCAAACCATTGGCGACAATGACTAGCATGCATCCAATCTATGTGAACATGCCAATCAGCGAAAAGGTCATGATCGAAGCAAGACGCAAAGGAATTGATTTAAAAAATCCACCTGTAGCGCCAACTCTCAAACTCTCTGACGGTACTTTTTACCAACAGAAAGGCGAATTTGATTATATCGATACATCTGTGAATATTTCCACAGATACAATTCTAGTTCGTGCGGTTTTTCCGAATGAAAAAGAAATTCTATTACCAGGTGAGTTTGTCCAGGTCGTTGTGACTTCAAAAGAAAAAATCATGCGTCCTTCGATACCACAGTCAGCAGTTCAGAAAGATCAACAGGGTTATTTTGTATTGGTTGTTGAGAGCGATAATACGGTGAAGACGAGACGGATTGATGTCGGACCTCAGCATGAAGGGCAGTGGGCGATTGATTCAGGATTAAAAGAAGGGGAAAAGATCATTGTTGAAGGGCTACAAAAAGTACGCCCCGGCAGTCAAGTGAATCCAGTCGAGGCGAAATAATATGTTTTCTATCTTCTTTATTCATCGCCCCAAATTTGCAATCGTCATTTCATTGTTGATTGTATTAGCGGGTGCACTTGCTATCCGGGCGATCCCGGTCAATCAGTTCCCTGATATTACACCACCGATGATTCAGGTTTCGACGAGCTATCCTGGTGCCAGTGCGGAAGTTGTTGAACAGTCGGTCGCTGCTGTCATTGAAGCTGCGGTCAATGGTGTTGAGAATATGATGTATATGTCCTCCACCAGTGGGAATGATGGCAGTTATTCACTCTCGATTACCTTTGAAGTTGGAACCGATCCGGATATGGCTTCGGTGTTAGTTCAAAACCGTGTGAAGCAAGCGACTGCGAAGTTGCCATCGGATGTGACACGAGCGGGGATCACAACAGAGAAGCGTTCTCCTAACATGTTGATGGTGATCAACCTTTACTCTGACGATGACAAAATTGATGATGTTTATCTGAGTAACTATGCATCGATTTATATTCAGGATCAGCTTTCTCGAATTAACGGTGTGGGTGGTGTGAGTCAATTCGGTGCCAAGGATTATGGGATGCGTGTATGGCTTGATCCAGATAGAATGACATCGCTTAAGCTGACAACGAGTGATATTCGTAACGCTATTCAGCAACAGAATATTCAAGCATCGGCTGGACAATTGGGTCAACCACCTTTTGACAACAATCAGCAGTTTCAATATACCCTTCAGGCAAAAGGTCGCTTAGTCAGTGTTGAAGAGTTTGAAAATATCATCATTCGCGCGAATGAAGATGGTTCATACCTTCGACTTAGAGATGTTGCTCGGCTCGAGTTAGGCTCACAAAGCTATAGTGCAACGAGTAAATTGAATGGCTCTGCGGCGGCGGCAATTGCTGTATATCAGTCACCTGGGGCAAATGCTTTAGATGTAGCTGATGCGGTGCATGCTGAGTTGGACAGACTCTCGAAGCGTTTTCCAAAAACGGTGAAGTACAATGTGCTGCATGATACAACTAAATATGTCCGATCTTCTGTACGTGAAGTCATCGAAACACTGTTTATCACCTTTATTCTTGTTGTTGCTGTCACTTATCTATTCTTAGGTGATTGGCGTTCTACATTGATCCCTGCGATTGCAATTCCGGTTTCCTTGATTGGTACTTTTGCGATTTTGTATGCGCTTGGGTATACCGCCAATACAATTTCTCTATTCGCGACGATATTAGCCATTGGGATTGTGGTGGATGACTCGATTATTGTTGTGGAAAATGTTCAGCGTCATTTAAAGGAGGAGAACCTTCCTCCAGTTGAAGCGGCAACTGTTGCAATGAAAGAAGTCTTCAGTCCTGTAATCGCCACAACACTTGTTTTAATGTCGGTTTTTGTGCCCGTTGCGTTTATGCCTGGCATCACCGGTGAACTGTATAAGCAGTTTGCTGTGACGATCAGTGTTGCAGTTGCGATTTCTTCCATCAATGCATTAACGCTTTCACCAGCACTTTCTGCAATTTTATTGAACAAAGAAAGCGGCGAAGCGAAAGGATTGCTGAAGGTCTTTGCAAATGGCATCGATAAAACCCGTGATAAATATGCTGGTGTTGCTGGATTCTTTACACGAAATATTCGGGTTTCACTGGTTGTGATGGTCGGGTTTTGTGGGGGCACTTATTATCTTTTCCAAAATGCGCCTTCAGGCTTTTTACCGATGGAAGATAATGGCTTCTTTATGGCGAATGTTCAGCTACCAGATGGTGCTTCACTCAATCGTACAGAAGAGGTTGTTGCACAAATGACTCAGATGATGTTGGAAACCGAAGGTGTTTCTGATGTGATCTCAGTCTCTGGCTTTTCCATTTTGGGTGGTGCGGCATCTAATGCAGCTTTGCTGATCCCAATCCTTGACCCTTGGGAAGAACGAACCTCTCAGGAGCTAGCTTGGTACAACATTCTTGGAAAACTAAATGCAAAAGCTGCGACGATTCCATCAGCACAGGCATTTGTCTTTCCGTTGCCACCGATTATGGGCTTAGGAACAGGCGGTGGATTAGAAGGACAAATTATCGATTTGGCTGGTAAGTCACCGCAGGAACTAGCGCAGGCTGTGCGAAGTCTTGTTTATGCATCAAACCAAAGTGACAAGTTAAAGACAGTCTTTAGTACGTATTCAGCGAATGTCCCACAATACTTTATTGATGTGGATAGAGCGAAGGCAGAAACACTTGGGATTTCAATTTCTGAAATTTTTACAACGCTTCAGGCAAATCTGGGGTCCTCCTATATCAACGACTTTAACCTGTACGGCAAGGTTTATCGGGTGATCATTCAGGCCGAAACAAGCTATCGCAGGACGATACAAGATGTAGAGCGGCTGCATGTTCGTAATAAAAACAATGAAATGGTGCCACTCAGTACGTTAGTGGAAATCAAGCCGATATTAGGACCACAAGTCATCAATCGTTACAATATGCGGCAAACAGCAGCAATCCAAGGTAATCCTGGTGAAGGGGTGAGTACGGGTGAAGCATTGACAGAATTGGAGAATATTGCAAAGCAGGCACTGCCAACAGACTATACGATTGAGTGGACCGGAACTTCGTCTCAGGAGCTAGAAGCTGCGAAGTACGTTGTTGCGATTTTCTCACTGGCATTTATTTTCGCCTATTTATTCCTCGTTGCTCAGTATGAAAGCTGGACAATGCCTGCGGCGGTTGTCTTATCTGTTGTGATTGCCATGTTTGGTGCGTTGGTACCTGTAATGTTGTTCCCATTCATTAATAATGATTTATATGCGCAAATCGGGATTGTGATGCTCATTGGTTTGTCTTGTAAGAGTGCGATTTTAATTGTTGAGTTTGCACAAGAGCAGCGCGAAAAAGGCTTGTCGATTGTTGATGCAGCAGAGAAAGCGGCTCGACTTCGTTTCCGTGCGGTGATGATGACGGCACTGTCGTTTATCTTGGGGGTATTGCCACTTGCATTTGCCTCGGGTGCGGGTGCAGCTAGCCGAATGACAATCGGCTGGGTTGTGCTTGGAGGAATGATATTTGCCACATTTATCGGGCTATTATTAATCCCTTCATTATTTGTAATGATGCAATCCATGCGGGAGCACTTTTCTAAGTCGTCAAGATCGACAGCTGAAGAAGTTCAATCATAAATAAAAAACAATCTATCAATAAAATGGCGTGCCCCATTTGGGCGCGCTTATGAAATGAGTACCATGAGCACTTACGATATTTGTATTGTTGGTGCAGGCATCGTCGGTTTATCGACTGCACGACAACTGCAACTCAACTATCCGCATTTAAAGATTCTTATTCTGGAAAAAGAGTCTGGCGTTGCATTGCATCAAACCGGAAGAAACTCGGGTGTGATCCATGCGGGTGTGTATTACCCACCACAAAGTTTAAAAGCAAATTTTTGTCGGGAAGGGCTGAAAAAAACAATTGATTATTGTCAGGAGCACCACTTGCCCTATGAGCAATGTGGCAAGTTGATTGTTGCAACAAATACAGTTGAACTTCAACGAATGGAAGCTTTGTATCAACGTTGTTTGGAAAACAAACTGGATGTGATCCGGCTGAGCAGAGAAGAACTACAAGAGAGAGAGCCAGATATAGATGGGTGCGCAGCCATTTATGTCAAAGAAACAGGGATTGTAAATTATCAAGCTTTGTCAGAACAATTGGCGAAAGAGTTTATCGAAAGTGGTGGGACACTCCAGCTCAATGCCGAGGTTGTTCAAATCCAAGAGACCGCAACAGAAATACGTCTTGATACCAAAAAGCATTCATTGCGATGCCGCTATCTAATTAGCTGTAGTGGGGTCATGGCAGATCGACTTATTCGAATGATGGGTGAGCGTCCTGACTTTCAGATTGTACCTTTTCGGGGTGAGTATTATCGCTTATCTCCACAATTTGATGCGCGCTTTCAGCATTTGATCTACCCAGTACCTGATCCAAGCCTGCCATTCTTAGGGGTGCACCTGACAAAGATGATTGATGGCTCTGTGACAGCAGGCCCCAATGCGATGTTGGCCTATGGGCGGGAAAGTTATCGTAAATGTGATATTTCACCCAGTGATGTATTGGATATGGTTCGATACCCTGGCTTTTGGAAGATGCTATCACGAAACCTCTTCCCTGGTGTTGATGAGCTACTTCATAGCTACATTCGTAGTTTATATCTGAAGAAAGTACAAAAATATTGTCCAAATATCCAACTCAAAGATTTGAAGCCATTTCCTTCTGGGATCCGTGCTCAGGCAATTTCACGAGATGGACAACTCATGCAGGATTTCCACTTTTTTGAAACAAAGCGAACACTCCACGTTGGAAATGCGCCATCCCCAGCAGCAACATCAGCATTTCCCATTGGTGCCTATATTATGTCGAAAGCCGCCAAAAATTGGCTTGATGGTTAGATAATTGTTAATTTCATGTGTTGATAATGGATTTGCTTGATCTGAATTCATAATAATTTCATAAAAAAAGCCCATGAAGTGCGATTTTGCATTTATCTTTGAAGCGGATTTTGGAATAATACGCCCAATTTTTGCCGGTTTATTCGGTGAAATTTAGCAATGAAGATACTCGAAGGGCAAAAAAGACATGAAAAAACTGATTGCATCTGTAGTGACTGCCGGTGTCGCGATGTCTGTTTCATCAACGTATGCAGCCGACTTCAAACCAGCCGTAGTGTACGATCAGGCCGGTAAATTTGATAAATCATTCAACGAAGCTGTTTACCGAAATGGTGTCACACCTTTCAAAGCGGACAAAGGGATTAAAGTACGCGAATTTGAGCCAAAAAATGATGCTCAGATTGAGCAAGGCTTGAGAAAGCTTGCGAAGCGTGGATTCCAACCAATTGTTGCAGTTGGTTTTACAATGGCATCTTCGGTCGAAAAAATTGCCAAAGAATTTCCAAATGTGAAGTTCACAATTATCGATGAAAAAGTTGACCAGCCAAACGTTCAATCCATTGTGTTTAAAGAGCACGAAGGCGCATTCCTTATTGGTGCTTTGGCGGCAATGAAATCCCAAACAAGCAAAGTCGGTTTTATCGGTGGTATGGATATTCCACTTATCCGTCGATTTGCATGTGGTTATTCGCAAGGTGCGAAGTATGTGCAAAAGAAAGCTGAAGTTTTTGTCAATATGGCGGGTTCTACACCAACAGCGTTTAACGACCCTGCAAAAGGTGCAGAGCTTGCAAAAAGCCAGTTCTCTAAAGGCGCAGATGTTGTCTTTGCAGCAGCTGGTGGTACAGGTCTAGGTGTTTACCAAGCAGCAAAAGACGAAGGTAAACTTGCAATCGGTGTTGACTCCAACCAGAACCACGTTCAGCCAGGTACAATGCTAACGTCAATGGTGAAGAGTGTTGGTGTTGCAACCTATAAAACTTACGAAGATGCACAAACAGGTGCATGGCGTGCTGGTGTTCAACAGCTTGGCCTAAAAGAAGGTGGTGTTGATTGGGCACTTGACGAGCATAATCGTAAGTTAGTTACAGTTGAAGACGAAAAGAAAGTGAACGAAATAAAAGCCAAAATCATTTCTGGTGAGATCAAAGTTCATGACTTCATGAGCACTGGCGCTTGTAACGTATAAGGCGATATCATCGCTTTGATGAAAAAGGCTTCCCGTTGGGAAGCCTTTTTCGCTCAGTGACTTTGCGGTTCGTTTTTTGAAACAAAAGTCATCAATCGATATTTTTGCTGTTCGTACCGAATGGTTTGCTCGTTGTGGCGAGATGCAACTCATTTTGTGAAGAACAAAAAGCAGGAAAGTTTAATACCGTATGTACGCATTAGAGTTAAAAAACATCAATAAAAGCTTCGGCGATGTTCATGCGAACAAGAATATCTGTTTGCAGATACCGAAGGGTACCATTCACGGTATCGTGGGTGAAAACGGCGCGGGTAAATCAACCCTGATGTCTATTATCTATGGATTTTATGAGCCAGATAATGGCGAAATCCTCGTGAATGGCAATGCACTTAAAATTAACGACTCATGTGATGCTATTGCTGCCGGTATTGGTATGGTTCACCAGCACTTTATGTTGGTTGAAAACTTCACCGTACTTGAAAATGTTTTGCTCGGCGCGGAAGATGGCGCGATGCTTAATGAGAGTCTAGGCAAAGCAAGAAAAAGATTAGAGAAGCTGGAAGAAGAATTCTCTCTTGAGGTCAATGTTGACGCTATCGTTGAACGTTTATCAGTTGGCTTACAGCAAAGGGTGGAGATCCTCAAAGCCCTTTACCGTGACGCTAAGATCCTGATCCTCGATGAGCCAACTGGCGTTCTGACTCCTCAAGAAACAAAACACCTGTTCAAAATTTTAAATATCCTAAAAGAACAAGGTGTGACGATTGTCCTCATTACTCACAAACTACAAGAAATCTTAGACATCACAGACAATGTATCAGTGATGCGTCAAGGTGAGATGGTTGCTCACACAAAGACTAAAGGAACAACACGTGAAGAGCTGGCAGAGCTCATGGTTGGCCGTAAAGTCCGACTCAAAGTCGACAAATCTGATTCAGAAGTAAAAGAATCTTTGCTCAGCATTCAAAATCTGAGTGTGATTGATCATCAAAATGTTCCACGTGTGAATAACGTAAGCTTGGAAGTTAAGGCTGGTGAAGTCGTTGGTATCGCAGGTGTTTCTGGGAATGGTCAATCTGAATTACTCGAAGCAATTGCGGGGATCACCGCGATTCAGGCTGGAAAGATTCAATTCGCGAAAGAAGCCATCACGCCAGAGCATCCAATATCACCAGATAAGATCCGTAAGCTTGGTGTTGCGCATGTACCTGAAGACCGTCATAAGATGGGGATGGTGACAAAGATGACAGCGAGTGAAGCCGCGATCCTTGGTTACCATAACGACAAAACTTATAACGGCCGAATCCTGATGGACCTCAAAGCAGTTGAACAGGATTGTGCTGAGAAAATGCAACGTTGGGATGTGCGTCCGCCAAAGCCTGAACTGAAATCAGCCAACTTTTCTGGTGGTAATCAGCAAAAGCTGATCATTGCTCGAGAGGTGGAACAAAACCCAGACGTACTTTTGATTGGTCAGCCAACCCGTGGGGTTGATATCGGCGCGATTGAGTTTATTCATGAGCAAGTGATCAAGCTTCGTGACGCGGGTAAAGCGGTTCTGCTTGTTTCTGTAGAGCTTGAAGAAATCATGGCACTGGCAGATAGAATCGTCGTGATGTTTGACGGCCAAATCGTAGGTGAAGTCGCTGCGAAAGATGCAGATGAATTGACTTTAGGTTTGATGATGGCAAATGCCGCTGGTAATGAAGATAATCAACAGGAGAACTGATTGAAATGAATCAGTCGATGCCAAACTGGGTAAATTACGCCTTAATTCCAGTGATTAACGTTTTATTGGCGTTCTTAGTCTCTGCAATCGTTTTTGTCATGATCGATATCAATCCGATTGAAGCGGCTGAAGTGATGATCAAAGGAGCCTTTGGTTCAGAAGGGCTTGGTTATACGCTTTATTACACAACAAACCTGATTTTTACAGGTCTTGCGGTTTCAGTTGCATTTCATGCAGGTCTATTCAACATTGGTGGTGAAGGTCAGGCATATCTTGGTGGTCTGGGTGTTGTTCTCGTCTGCCTGGGTTTTGGTGATCAGCTCCCACTCTTTATTTTGATGCCTCTGTGTATTCTTGGTGCTGCTTTCTTTGGTGCTGCATGGGCATTTATACCTGCTTATCTTCAAGCAAAGCGGGGTAGTCATATCGTCATTACGACGATCATGTTTAACTTCTTAGCATCCTCATTAATGGTTTACCTATTAGTGAATGTCATGAAGGATCCAAGACAGATGGCACCTGTGAGCTCTGCAATTCCAGAAGCATCACAATTGCCTTCATTCCAAGATATGATGGCTGCAATTGGTGTCAGTATTGGAAGCTCGCCGCTAAATCTTTCATTCTTCTTTGCATTGATTGCGTGTGTTCTTGTCTGGATTTATGTGTGGCATACACGTTGGGGCTATGAGCTTCGTTCTGTTGGCTTTAATCGTAATGCTGCGCAATACGCAGGGATCAGTCATGTCAAAGTGATTGTGGTGACCATGATGATTTCTGGTGCCTTGTCCGGCATGATGGGAATCAATGAAGTACAGGGCGTGAGCCATCAGTTGAAACTTGATTTTGTTGCCGGATATGGATTTACAGGGATTGCTGTTGCGTTGATGGGGCGTAATCATCCGATTGGTGTCATTCTGGCGAGCTTACTTTTTGGTGGTCTCTATCAAGGAGGTTCTGACTTGGCATTCGATTTCGAAAACGTTGACCGCGAAATCGTCGTTGTGATCCAAGGTTTAGTGATCCTGTTTAGTGGCGCGCTTGAGCATATGCTCAGACCGCAAATTGTGAAAATCCCGATGTTGTATGCAAAGTTGCGTGCTTCGAATAATCAAAATGGTTCAGCGGAGGCATAAAAATGGAATGGTTTAATACGATTATCATTATGCTTGATGCAACACTTCGTGTTGCAACGCCATTGTTGTTTGCTGCGCTGGCTGGCATGTTCTCTGAGCGTGCTGGGGTTGTTGATATTTCTTTAGAGGGGAAGATGTTGGCATCTGCATTTGCAGCGGCGGCAGCTTCTTCCGTGACAGGTAGTGTCTGGTGTGGCCTACTCGCGGGTATTGCAACATCTGTATTCTTTGCGCTCATTCATGGTTTTGCGTGTATTACGCACCGTGGTGATCAGGTTGTCAGTGGTGTTGCGATTAACATCCTTGTTGCAGGTTTAACAGTCACTCTTGGTCGTTACTGGTTCCAACAAGGTGGCCAGACACCTCAGTTGAAAGACGCTGAGCGTTTTAAACCGATCGAATTTCCGTTTGCTCAGGAACTTGCAGATGTGCCTGTGATTGGGCATGTCTACTCTGAGTTACTCAGTGGACATAATATTCTTGTTTATTTAGCGTTCGCACTTGTACCTTTGTCTGCATGGGTACTCTACCGAACGCGCTTTGGCCTTCGCCTTCGTGCTGTGGGTGAAAACCCATCTGCTGTTGATACAGCAGGGATCAGCGTCACATGGTTGCGTTACCGTGGGGTTTTGATTTGTGGTGTCCTGTGTGGCTTTGCAGGTGCATATCTTTCCACAGCACTCACCGGAGGCTTTATCGCGAATATGACAGCCGGTAAAGGATTTATGGCTTTGGCTGCACTTATTTTTGGTAAGTGGCGTCCGGTTCCAGTCATGCTTGCATGTCTATTGTTTGGATTCCTGGATGCGGCAGCCGTGCGGTTGCAAGGTGTGGAAATCGCAGATGGTGTTGCGATCCCAGTTGAGCTGATTAATGCGGCACCTTATATTCTAACGGTGTTCTTATTAGCTGGCTTTATCGGGAAAGCGATTGCGCCAAAAGCGGTTGGCACGCCTTATGTGAAGGAGCGATAAAAGGAGCTATAGGTACAATGAGTACTATTCCTCAACTCGATATATCCCGTTTTGAAACGGATAAAGAGAACTTTGTAAAAGATCTAGGTGAAGCCTACAGTACGTTGGGCTTCGCGGGGCTTGTCAATCATGGCATTGACCAAGATCTTATTTATCGTGCATTGAATGTCTCGAAGGAAGTTTTCGAACTACCTGAGGACGTCAAAAAGCAATACCACAAGGAAAATGGCGGCGCCCGTGGATATACTCCTTTCGGAACCGAGATAGCTAAAGATGCTGATCATGTTGACCTGAAGGAATTCTGGCATGTTGGTCGTGAGTTGGATCAAGTATCCAAGAACGAGCAGAGCATGTTGCCGAATGTATTTCCGGCAGAAGTACCAGAGTTCAAAGAAGTCACATTAACGTTATTTTCAGAGTTAGATAAGCTGGCTCGTACGGTACTCCGTGCTCTGGCACTTTATCTTGGAGAAGAAG
This sequence comes from Algicola sagamiensis DSM 14643, assembly GCF_000374485.1. Classification (GTDB taxonomy): domain Bacteria; phylum Pseudomonadota; class Gammaproteobacteria; order Enterobacterales; family Alteromonadaceae; genus Algicola; species Algicola sagamiensis. The sequence goes on along the minus strand of NZ_KB894491.1, from coordinate 557,642 downwards.
AAACTTTCTTCGAAGATAAAGTGAATGAAGGAAACAGTATCCTTCGTCCATTGCACTATCCACCGATCGAGAATACAGAAACAGCCTGTGTTCGTGCGGCAGCGCATGAAGACATCAATGTGATTACATTATTGGTTGGTTCTGAGCAAAGTGGCTTGGAAATTCTGCGTAAAGATGGTGCGTGGATCCCTGTGTCCATCATCGAAGGGACAATTATTTGTAACATCGGTGATATGATGCAGCGTTTAACGAACTACGTAATGCGTTCAACGACACACCGTGTTGTAAACCCTGTGGGTGAAGAAGCGAAATCATCTCGCTACTCAATCCCATTCTTTATGCACTTTAATTCTGATTATGTCATTGATGCTTTACCGCAGTGTGTGACTGACGAGAATCCAAAGCGCGATGAGGCGATCACTTCAGATGATTATCTGAAAGAACGCCTGATTGAGATTGGATTGTTGAAGAAGTAATATTTTAATTCAACGTGATGAAATCTTTTGAAAGCCAGTGCTGTTGAAGTACTGGCTTTTTTATTTTCATCTGAATATTTCTACTTTTTTATGGAATTTTGTGATGCGAATCCCTTTTCTATTCTCTGTGATCCTTTTCTTTTCTGTTTTTGTGAGTGCGCAACCGACAACAGAGCAAGAGATCCAACACTTACTAAATTACGTGAAAACAACACCATGTCAGTACGAACGAAATGGTGATCTGCATGCTGGGAAAGATGCCATCAAGCATATCCAAAAGAAGTATGATTACTTTGAGGATGAGATTCAGTCATCAGAAGACTTTATCAAATATAGTGCGACCAAAAGCACAATTTCTGGCAGAAAATACCATGTGATATGTAAGAACAAATCAAAGCAGGAAAGTGCGGCTTGGTTACTGGAAGAATTGAAACGATTCCGTGCTACTTATCAATAAAGTTCTCAGTCTGTGAGATCTTGACTAGTATTTTTAGAAGATACTGTACCACGTGCAGCTTGCAGCCATTAGGTGAATCAAATGGATACGGAAAATCAAGATCTTCACACGGCATATCAAGAAGTTTGGCGTGTTCTGGAAAATCGTGAAGTGTTCGATTACGAATTACTTTCCAAGTACTTTGTCCAACTTGTTCGAAGTATTAGCCTCTATCGTATATTCAAAGCTCCGACTGAATTAAGAGACTTACAATGTGAAGTCGTTGATACAATTCACTCATATACCCCTTATCGAAATAAATATATTCAATTATTGGATAGGGTTTTGCGTCAAGAATCTCGGCAAACAGATTGCTGTCATCGATTGAATCAATTTTTTCAATACCTCTATTTGTATCAGCAAAAGCCAAGTTATGTCACCAGCTGGTGTCCTAGGACGGCAGATAACTTTCGGTTTATGGTGCATGAGCTGTTTGTTTACACCATTGCTTTGATGATTAAGCACCAAAAGTTTGAGTTGGTCGATTCTTTTCTTTCTAAAGAGTACCACATCGATGAGCAAGGATTTCATTATCCCGACTTAGTCGAAAAGCTCAAAGACAATGCCATTCGACATAAAGAATTGTTCTTATCCCGCTTGGAACCATGTTTATCGGAAGAAGATGTTGTGCTAGCTGATTATCTGCTTCATTTAAGAAGCTTAAACTCGGATGATAAACCATGGCCAATGTTCTTAGCAGATGAAAATACAATTATTCCTCTTTATGAGAAGGATATGTCTACATCCTTGATTGAGAAGCTGAAAGGGTTCTTGCATGTTGAAGGCACTAAAGAATTCATCAAGGAAACGTTTAAAGGAAAAATCAGGCATTGGCGCCCGATGTCTCGCTAACTCGGTCAATCAATGATTCAAATGGCAATGAGGTTTCATTGCCATTTTACCCCAAAATTACCTTTTCCAACCTTCAGCCTTGAAATATGGTAGTGCTTTGTCACTTTTTAAAAATTTTATAAACGTCAATGTTTGCGGATCGGCGTTTGTAGTTGGCGCAACGGTTAGATCGCGATAAATTCGCCGTTCTGGTTCAATTTCAACCATATCAACTTTATCTTTGTGGGTGAGTGGCCAATGGCTCCATGTGATCCAGGCATCTGCTTTATATTTTTGAAATGCTCGGAAGCTGGCTCCACTACCTTTTTCGTAAGAAACAATTTTACTGCGAATATTTTTGACGTCTTGTAATGAGCCGAGCCGACCTGCGACATCTTCCCAAACACCAGTACCAGATGTGTTATAAACCCCTTTGCCCTCAGTCACAATAATTTTGACTGGTTGACTAAGGAGATCGTTAAATCCACGGATGTTTTTCGGGTTTCCTTTTTGAACCGCTAAAACAGCAGGACGGATATAAATCGGTTCAACAATATCGTCAGATATAAAGGCATAGTTTTCGACAAATGCGGTCATCGATTGTTCTGATGAACCAAAGATCAAGTCTGCGTTTTTTTGGGCACTATCTGTCCAGCGACTCTGTGGACCAAATGTCACTTCGACCTTGTGGCCTGTTTCTTTTTCGAATGCTTTTGCTGCATGAATGATGGCTGTATGAGGACCACCTGGTCCATATACTCGGATCACATTATCTTTTGGGGCGTGCTGTATTGTCGCTGCGAGTGCAAATTGGGAAATGCTTGCCAGCGCAACAGTATTAAGGACGATATATTTTAATTTCATCTGGTCTCCTTATGAAAATCGTTAAATGATATTCAGAATCCAAGACCTATGTTATCTGAATAAAATTTCAGCATAGAAGACGCGATCAGCAAAAGCGACTGATCGCACAATGAAAATATGCCTTGTAAAACTATTTAACAGGCGCTTCATTTTTCATCAGTTGACCTTTCATAAAGGAGAACTGCTTGAACGGAGAGTTCTTTGAAGGAGGTTGCATTTGGATACGCCAAAGTTCTCGGTATCCTTTAAAAGCAGTGCGTCCATGGAGCATCGTGTGGTTGTTGATGATCAATGCATCTCCAGCTTGAAGCTGTAAATGGAATTGATTTGCGGGTGTGAGGCAAATCTCTCTCAGCCTTTTTTCTAGCTCTAACATATCATCATAATGTTCAGAAGCAACAATGTTGGAGTAGTTTGGTTGCCGAGTGCCTGGATGATCATCCTCGGTCCATGCTTCCCACCAACGCATGACTGTCTGCTCAGTCCATGGACATTGCATGACCAATGGGAATTGTTTGGATGCCCCTCCGAAGTAAGTCTGCTTAGTCCGGTATGCCAAAGTTGTTCTTTTCAATTGCTCTCGTTCTTGTCCGTGAATAGTGAGTGGAATATTTATACTATCTAACAATATACTGAGTCCCTGTGTCTTTGGGTCTTCAGCCTTGATTTGATGGCAGTAGAGCATAAACTCTCGGGGAATAAAGTCTTTATATGCGTATTTATCTTGGGTGATCTCCATATAGTTTGGTGGACAGAGTAAATCCCAATGGATAGGCAGTGCTTCTTCTGAGTCGACAGATGAAACAGGTTTTCCTTGATGGCCTTCAATTGGCGCAACAATATGGGTATAGCCAAATTTCCAAGGGATCAGATCGCCACGTGTTGCATACCATTCTTCAAGCATGTTAGGTGTTTCAAATGGTTTGAAATTGCGTAAAACAACGGCTCCAAAATGTTTAATTAGACTTGTGAGTTGCGCTTTGTCCAGGTCTTGAATACATAAACTGGTGTCTGCTGCGTCAATAATGAGACCGGATTGAGGTCTTTCTAAAGACATCTTCAAAGCGGGAAGCTGCTTTTGTATGAACACATTTTGGCTTTGCATAGCAATGAGTAGCCAAGGTTGATCTTGATAGTTGACTTTTAAAAGTACTTTTTCATCTTTGTCTGATTTTAAATGATGCTGTAAATATGCTTCATACCGAAAAGATGATGCTGTTGCATCAAACAAAACCGTACAATGCCAGGGAGTAATAAAGTCTGGAGTATCAAATAAATAGACAGCATACTTTTGACCGACCATTGGGTGATTATGGATACTCAGGCGAATGTGTGTGGGAAAATGATGATTCAAAAAGTTATCAAGCGCGCGGCCTTGAACCATCATGCCTTTTGCAATGTAGCTGAGGTGGGACTTCTGTTCACTTCTTGTTTTGTCTTTGAGTAAATGGGCCTGATCATTGCCCATAAACCCGCGAAGTCCGAGATATGTTTGCCAGATATCTTCATTTGTTTGGGTGAGCTTAGAAAAGTTTTCTTCAAATTCAGGATCACCATAAAGTGACTTAAGCGCCTGCATATAGTCATACTCGGCATAATCTGAAAACTCTTGAAAGTGATGAAAATTCTGGATGTTGATCACATCAGATGCGTGAAAATGTTCAACGATTGTGTGTAGCTTTTCTGAGTAGGCATAGTGGTTGTTCAGATCGACCTGAATATAATCGCTAAAAGTATGGTAGTCAGAAAAGATGGTGAGTTTCGCACCTGGAGAATATACGGCTTCAATATCCCGAATACATTGAACAAAACGTTTGAATGCAAGAAACTCCCCCATATCGGGGAGTTTCCCGAGCACTTTATCCAAATTAATGCTTTTGCAGGGAAATGCGGGAAGGAGCAATTCTATTGGTTGTTGCTGAGTGACATAAAACCGGATCTGTTCTTTGATACGAAGAAACCCCGAAAACTCGGCGTCTTTTCCGGTAAGTATTTGGTTAAGCAGTAAAAAAGTGATGTGATCGACAGTAGATTCTTGGTTTGCATCGAGTGGCGTCATTTCTATCTTCCTTCTTAGAATTGTTTCTATAGAAACAGAGCAACAGCATAGATCTCAGCCGTACCCGAAATCAATAAAATAGTTTGTTTTGTATCAAAAATTTCATATATACAACCAATAAATTCATGCTTTTTTCTCCCAAATTCCTTGAGATTCAAAGGCATAGAGCCAAAGTGAAAAATAATAAATATGTGTGAGTAGCAAAAAGAAGAACAGCGTTTTAATTCGCTCAGGAGTGAAATAGTCTTGATGTTTGGTCACAAAATCATAAATTGTTGTTGCTGCCGTATCGCCAAAGTCCAAAAAGAAAATGATTCTCCAAAACCCTTGACGATAAATCCGAGCACCAACGACATAACACACTGCACCAATAAACCCAGTGTGCCAAAGTGAAAATGACAAAAAGTCGTATAAAGAAGTAAAAAAAGGAAAGCCTTTCATCCACTTAAAATACATGATCACAAGGTAACCTGGGACAAGCAAGAGGAGCCACCAAAGACGGTAGTATTGAAAGTCAGTCATTTTTATCAATGGCATGTTTCCAGGGAGTTGCGGAGGGCGATATTATAAAACTGAAAATGATAAAGTCCAGCGTTGTTGTATCCATCTTAGGTTCTATTTTTGCATGTGCAGGTGCTCCCTTTTAATACGAAAAAACCACTGTAAAAAGTGATGATCTGGATGCTTTTTAGGTACGGATCGCGCGCTTCAGGTTCGTAAAGAGCTATTGGGCAATGAAATCAGAAAGTAAAACACAAATCGAGTACCCTTGCTGGGCAGCTAAAATAGCTGTTTCAGTGTCAATCACGCGACTGCTTCCTGTGACGAATAAGACTGGATCCAAAACTCTTCCCCTATACATTTTTACTTCAGTGCCTGACTCTAACGTGGAAAATAGCAAAGAAAACATTAACCTATAACTATAGTTTTAAACACAAAGAAATATAAATGTTAAAGTATTTGTGGGTTATTCACACATTTGTATGAATGTTCAGCAACCTTTACAGTTTTCGTTTCCAACTTTCTCCCCAGTTGCGTATGATAGGTGTCCACAATCAGGAACACGACAAAATAGGGGAACTTATGCGTCTGGAAATTCACTGCCAAGATCGGTTGGGAATTGCAAAAGAAGTACTGAATATTCTTGTGGAACATGGGATAGATTTGAAAGGAATCGAAGTCGATCCACAGGCTCAGCGAATGTATGTCGCTTTCCCTGAAATTGAGTTTGAACAATTTCGTCTTTTAATGCCGGCTATCCGGAAAATCCCTGGTGTCGATGATGTGGTGAAAACACCCTTCATGCCTTCAGAAAGAGAACACAATGAACTCTCGACACTGCTCCGTACATTGCCAGATGGCGTCCTGTCTATTGATACCCGAGGGAACATTCTTGTCGCCAATGCTGCTGCTTGCCTCGAACTTCAGACTGACATTCAAGCTTTAACTGAGATGTCAGTGAGTCAGCTTTTTAGTGGATTTGATCTACTCGCTTGGATGGAGCAAGAGGAAGTGTTACCGCAAACAACCCGTTTGGATACGAGAGAACAGCAGTTTATTGCGGATATTCTGCCGATTCACGTTCCGGATGCGGATGGTCAGAACATTCTAGCGGGCGCTGTCATTAACTTAAAATCAGAAACACGCCTTGGACAACAAGTGGTTGCATTTCGTCAGCAAAATTTAAAGAGTTTTTCTCATATCTGCGCTCATAGCACCTCCATGCGTCGCGTTGTTCGTGAAGCGAAAAAAATGGCGCAATTGGATGGGCCAATTTTGGTTGTTGGTGAAACAGGAACTGGTAAAGAAGTCATTGCAAAAGCCTGCCATGCGGCCAGCCACCGCTCAGAAAAACCTTTTTTAGCGCTTAGTTGTGCTTCATTGCCAGATAATGTCGCAGAATCTGAGTTATTCGGTTATGGACCAAATGCTTATGAAGGTTCTGCACCGGAAGGAAAGAAAGGTGTATTTGAGCAAGCAGATGGTGGCACCGTATTCCTAGATGAAGTTGGGGAAATGTCGCCGGAGTTACAGACAAAACTGTTACGCTTCTTGCAAGATGGCTCGTTTCGACGAGTTGCAGAGGAGAAAGAAGTGCATGTCGATGTTCGTGTGATCTGTGCGACACAAAAAGACCTGCCAACAATGGTACAGGAGCATACTTTTCGGGAAGACTTGTTCTATCGCCTCAATGTTTTAACCTTACATATTGCGCCATTGCGTGAGCGGAAAAATGACATCATTCCATTAGCGAAGCAATTTACCCAGCGGTTTTCTTTGCAGATGGGGCGTAATGTGCCAGCCATGTCAAAAGTCTGTATTGAGTTTATGGAGCACTATCCCTGGCCTGGAAATGTCCGTCAATTGGAGAATGCCCTTTACCGTGCCGTGACCCTATTAGAAGGGGATACGCTGGAAAAAGCACATTTGGAGCTTCCTAGCTATACAAGTGACTTTGGTTATCTGGAAGAAGAATTTGATGGAACACTGGAAGAAGCTGTCAAACAATTTGAATCTGATTTACTACGAAAGCTTTATCCTGCTTACCCCAGTTCTCGCCAACTCGCGAAAAAATTGGGATTAAGTCACACAGCGATTGCGAATAAATTACGAGAATATGGCATTAATAAGAAAACCGTAAAGGTTTGATCCATACCTTGTAAGCTTACCCGTACATTTTTAAGAATAAAAAGCCAGCGAAAGCTGGCTTTTTTGTGACTAAAATCAATTAAAAATGAATTTGTATTCATTTCTTTACGAAATCAGCACACTTCTCTCAGGGCTTCACTTGACGCCTTGCTATTTATTTTCCAGCGTAAATTGGCATAAATAAAATAAACGTGGGTCAATAGACCTTATCTAACACAATAAGACGTGTTGAAAATAAACACGCAATTTCCCGACGGGTTTTCGATGGATGGGCGGCATTCATCAGACGATGGGAATACCAAAACAGGAGTCTGAAACATGAACGATATGTACAACCCTCTTGGTACAGATGGCTTTGAATTTGTTGAATATACCGCGCCGGATGCGACGGGTATTCAAAGCCTCAAAGATTTATTCTTCTCACTTGGCTTTGCTGAGGTTGCCAAACACAAAACAAAACAGGTTTGGCTCTATCAGCAAGGGGATATCAATTTTATTGTGAACGCAGAGCCGAATACCCAGGCGGAGCACTTTGCCCAACTTCACGGCCCAAGCGTTTGTGGTATGGCATTCCGAGTCAAAGACGCACAGGCAGCCCAAAAGCATGCGATTGAAAATGGTGCAAAGGCATACGTATCTACTGTTGGTCCATTAGAAATTAAAGTACCAGCTGTTTTCGGTATTGGTGAGAGTGTTTTGTATTTTGTCGATCGTTACGGCGATGATACGATTTATCATGTCGATTTTGAGTTCTACCCTGATTATAAAGAACGTCTTGAGAAACAATCTGTTGGTTTAGAAGTACTCGATCACCTGACTCACAATGTCAATCGTGGCAATATGGACCTTTGGGCAGGCTTTTACGAACGAATCGGTAACTTCCGCGAGATCCGTTATTTCGATATTGAAGGAAAACTGACAGGTCTTGTATCAAAAGCGATGACTGGACCTTGCGGTAAAATTCGAATTCCTATCAATGAATCTTCTGATGACAAATCCCAAATTGAAGAATACCTGCGTGAATATAAAGGAGAAGGGATCCAGCATATTGCTTTAACAACGGAAAACATTTACGAAACAGTGCGTACCCTGCGGGAGCGTGGTCAGGACTTTATGCCGACCCCAGAAACGTATTATGAAAAGATAAACCAGCGTGTTGAAGGCCATAAGGAAGATGTAGATGCACTACGTGAGTTACGTATCCTGATTGATGGTGCACCGATGAAAGATGGGATATTGCTTCAGATCTTTACTCAAACGGTCATCGGCCCGGTTTTCTTTGAGATCATTCAACGAAAAGGGAATGAAGGATTTGGTGAAGGGAACTTTAAAGCACTTTTTGAATCCATCGAAGAAGACCAGATCCGCAGAGGAGTGATCGAAGATGCGTAAGTGGATTTCTTTCCCGCAAAAAGAAGGGGAGATCTCCAGACAAGCACATGCTGATTTCCCTGATCGTGCTATTTACGAACGTGAAGCAGGCCGCAGTGGCTTTTTTGGGCCAGCATCACATTTCCATCATCAACATGCGCCAACAGGATGGTCAGAATGGGAAGGAGAGCTAAAACCGCGAGCCTTCGACCTGAATCAACTGAAAGGCGTTGATGCGACTTCTCCTTGGGATGTACCGGATGTGCTGAATAATCCACACTGTAAATACCGGATTTGGCACTGCAAAAACAAAATGGATGATTTGGTTCGTAACGCAGATGGGGATGAGCTGCTCTTTGTCCATGAAGGCGAAGCCGAGTTATTTTGTGATTATGGTCATATGAGTATTCGCAGAGGGGATTACGTGTTGATCCCGCGTTCAACGATGTGGCGTTTGGAACCAAAACAGGATGACTTAACACTATTGATGATCGAAGCGACGAATGATTCGTACCAGCTCCCTGAAAAAGGATTGGTTGGGAATCATGCGATTTTTGATGCAGCGATGTTGGATGTACCAAAAATTGATGATGCATTTAAAGCGCAGTACTCAGAAGATGTGACCCATGTTCAGGTAAAACGTCATAATCAAGTGTCACAGATCACATATCCATTCAATCCATTGGATGCAGTTGGTTGGCATGGTGATTTGACTGTGGTGCGGATTAATTGGCGTGATATTCGTCCACTGATGAGTCACCGCTATCATTTACCACCGTCAGCACATACAACATTTGTGGCGAGTCGATTCGTGATTTGTACGTTTGTGCCAAGACCGATTGAAAGTGATCCTGGCGCACTGAAAGTCCCGTTTTATCATAATAATGATGACTATGATGAAGTCCTTTTCTACCATGAAGGAGATTTCTTTAGTCGAGATAATATTGACCGCGGTATGGTGACATTCCATCCGGCAGGTTTTACCCATGGACCGCACCCGAAAGCGTTTCAAGCAGGACGTGAATATAAGAAAAAGTTCACGGATGAAGTTGCAGTGATGCTGGATACTCGGGATGCGCTCACATTCAGCGAAGATGTACTTTCGGTCGAAAATCCTGATTATGTCTATAGCTGGAAAGCGAAGTAACAGTATTTGAAAACAAAAAATAAAAATGAATAAAGGCTGGGCGGCAAAGGTCGCTTAGCCTTTACGTGATGTAAAACCTTTTTGGAAGGGCGCCCATGAAACTTGCGACGTTAAAAAATAATACCCGTGACGGCCGATTGGTTGTTGTGAATCGTGCGATGACTCAGTGTGTTGAAGTTTCTCATATTGCACCGACTTTACAGTTTGCACTGGATCAATGGTCGGTTGTTGAATCAAAACTTCAGGACGTTTATCGCCAGTTGAACGAAGGAAGTGTGCCTTCGATGGAAACTTTTGATCCGGGCTTATGTGAGTCTCCATTACCACGTGCATATCAATGGGCAGATGGCTCCGCGTACGTCAATCATGTTGAACTGGTTCGAAAAGCACGTGGCGCAGAAATGCCGCCAAGCTTTTGGACAGATCCGCTGATGTATCAGGGGGGCTCAGATGATTTCATTGGACCAAGAGATGATATCGAATTGCCTTCTGATGAGTGGGGCATTGATTTCGAAGGGGAAGTGGCAGTGATCACCGATGACGTCCCAATGGGAGTTTCGGACGAAAATGCACGTGATCATATCAAGTTGCTCATGTTGGTGAATGATGTGTCTCTTCGTGGGTTAATCCCAGCAGAGTTGGCGAAAGGGTTTGGTTTCTTTCAATCGAAGCCTGCATCTGCATTTTCTCCTGTAGCTGTGACGCCAGATGAATTAGGTGACGCTTGGCAGAATGCAAAAGTAAAACTCCCACTGATTTCCCACTATAACAAAGAACTTTTCGGCAATCCGAATGCCGGTGAGGACATGACATTCGACTTTGGTGAGTTGATTGCTCATGCAGCCCGTTCAAGAAATCTGGGCTCTGGTGCAATTATTGGATCTGGAACTGTTTCGAATAAACAGGGGGCAGAACACGGCACTTCGATTCAAGAAGGTGGTGTTGGCTATTCCTGCTTAGCGGAAGTGAGAATGATCGAGACGATCCGTGATGGAAAACCTTCCACCCCGTTCATGAAGTTTGGTGACACGATCAAAATCGAAATGAAAGACACACAAGGTGACAGTATTTTTGGTGCAATCGAACAGACGGTTGTGAAATACAGCGGATAGCGCTTGTTACTCGATTAGCCCGGCAAACGCTGGGCTACAATTCAAAAAAAGGTATATCATGATACTTTATGGTTATTGGCGCTCTTCCGCTGCGTATCGTGTAAGAATTGCGCTCAATCTAAAGCAGTTACCCTATACCCATGAATCCATTCACCTCGTCAAAGATGGTGGTCAACAACATCAAGCGGACTTTCGTGCAAGGAACCCAAATGGATTAGTCCCTGTGCTGGTGGATGGTGATGTGACACTCAACCAATCAATGGCGATATTGGAATACTTAGAAGATCGTTATCCGGAAACTCAACTACTGCCTTCTGATCCTGTGGAGCGAGCGAAAGTAAGAGCGGTCGCGATGGATATTGCTTGTGATATTCATCCACTGAATAACCTAAGAATTCTTAAATACCTCAAAATGCCAATGGCTCAATCAGAAGAGGCTGTCAATACATGGTATCAACACTGGATACGTGAAGGCTTCCATGCTTTGGAGTCTCGGCTATCATTGAGTGCTGGAAAGTTCTGCTTTGGAGATGAAATCACATTGGCTGATTTGTGCCTTGTCCCACAAGTGTATAATGCAAAACGTTTTGCGCTGGAAATGGAACAGTTTCCAGTGATCAGCCGTATTACTGAGCACTGCAACACAATTGACGCATTTATTCAGGCATTGCCAGAAAATCAAGCGGATGCCGGTTAGGCCTAACAAGTTGTCGAATGAAACATCATTCGGCAATGACTTTTCCTTATGTCATGACATTTATTCTTCTCCTTTACTCTGTTTACTTTTGTTAATAAAAACAGCATAATATCGTGCGTTTCTCGCATGGATTGCAGTTTATCCTTCATTGATTGGCTGCATAAGTGAAAGATTGGCAGACCTCAGGAAGCAGAAAACCAAGCTGCAAGTTAAAAAGGAGATCATGAAAAATACCTACGACCGACTCAATGCATGGCTTTGTAAACTGCTGGGCGCCGTTACCTACCAACTCATCAAACTCTGTTGGAAAATATCATGGAGAGCACCCATTGTTTTTTTGGATCTCATCGGCGCAGTTAAGCTCTATTGTGTCCATTTGTGTTCGCCTGTCTCTGGCCGAGTGACGTACAAGGGGAAACCACTTGCAGGTGTGACGATCCAGCGCAGCCTAGATTACGATGATAAAACGTATCAAGATCAGATTGAAACTGATACAGATGGGCGCTTTTACTTTTATCCAGTGAGTATTTTTTCCAAGTATCCAAATTTATGGATGTGCCACCAAAGCCTTCGACGATCGATTACGATGGAATTTGATGAAAAGTACTACTGGCTCTGTCGTACGTTTGGAGAAGCTTTTACAAATATGGAGGAAGAAAAGATTGATGAAGAAGAATTCCTCATGTTGTTAGACCTTCATGTCGAGTTGACGGAATGTGACTTTATCCCATTAGAAGAATAGGAAAGAAAGATACAGAAATTCATGGATGCATAAATGAAAGGTTTTGCCAGAGTCAGATTCATCATCAGAAAGTAATAGCGTTCAAAATATGATCCAAGTTTTAAAGTGGTTATTTGGTTTGATGCAAAAGCATCATGTCCATTTATGCTCCCAAGTGAGAGGAAGTGTCACTTTAAAAGGCAAGCCCATTGCAGGTATAGAAATCAAAAGAAGTCTCTCTTACGCGGATGAGGAACAAATTGATATCACGAAAACGGATGAGCAGGGCAGCTTTGCATTTGAAGAAAAATCGATACGGTCGAGGCTTCCGGGAAATATTCTCCATCAACCCGTTGTCCGGCAAATCGTGTATTTGAAATATGAAGGTGAACACTACGTGCTCTGGTATGCGAATCAAAGAGGCATAGAGCCAATTCCTGGTTATACCGCCCGACTTTTGCAGCTCAATGCAGAATTAACAACTGAAGAACAGGTTTATGAAATAGAAAATCATGATTCGCTTCTTCATCCGTATGGTGTTACCAGCATTTGTCGCTGGCCACAAGAGTAGATAATTTTCATCAAAAGTAAGAAGCCATGTTTGGAATATTAAAAAACTACACCGTCCATTTGTGTTCATAGGTGAAAGGGAGAGTGACTCTCCATGGAAAACCTATCCCTCAATTGGAAGTTCAAAGGTGTTTAATTTACCCAGAACCTGAAGATGAAATTATTGATACGGTAATCACAAATGATAATGGAGAGTTCCACTTTGAACCAAAATCTATGAAATCTCGCCTGCCTGGGAATATTTTTCATGAAGTCGCTATTGCTCAAATAATTGACTTAACATATGAAGAGGAGAGGTATGTTTTATGGTCAGCAAGTCAGCGCCAAATTGATACACCACCAGAAATTAGAGACTGCTTGCTCTCTCTAAATGGAGATCTATCTTCACCAAAAGAGCAATATGATTTTGAAAAAGATGAAGTGTCAGCCTTATCTATAGGAACAATAAGTATTTGCCGTTGGTAACAAAAACAAAGAACATGACCTTTCTTGATATCAATAACCATAATAATTAACACTTAAACCAAAAAACAATCATGAGCCTGTAAAAGTGTAACTTTATTAGCTCAAGATGTTGTCTTTGCTTGAATTTTTTTGATAAAAAAATATATATCACTTAACTTTTGTTTTACTTATGCCGGGTGAAATTGCATAATATGCAGGTTTTATAATCAAAAAGGAAAGGAACTGTGTTTGGAATATTAAAAAAATACACTGTCCAGCTTTGTCCTGAGGTCAAAGGGAGGGTGACTCTCCATGGAAATCCTATCTCTAATTTAGAAATAAAAAGAAGTCTAACTTACCCAGAAGATACGGAGGTTGATACGACAATTACTGATGAAGGTGGATATTTTCATTTTGAACCAAAGTCAATGAAGTCACGTCTTCCAGGAAATATTCTTCACGAAGTCGCTATTCGCCAAGTTATCGACTTACATTACGAAGAAGAGCGTTATTTACTCTGGGCGAACAGTCAACGTCAAATCGAAACTCCACCTAAAGTTAAAGAGTGCCTGCTTACGCTCAATGGCGATTTATCGACACCAAAAGTTCAACAAAACTTCGAAAGTGATGAAAGTCGATCTCTTTCCGTGAGAACAATTAGTATTTGCCGTTGGTAACTCATAAATAAAAAGGAATTCAAATAATGTCGACACTTACTCCACTTCAAGCAGCTGAATTTGCCGATTTGGTTTATGAAGCAAAAGATGTAAGTACATTGGACGAAATCGCTTTTCCCACTTCTTTAATGACTCAATATATATTTAGTAATAAGGCTGTTGAGCCAATCAAAGGGCGAAGTGGTAGCCCATTGTTAAAAAGTAAAGGCTTTGTACTACCTGCATTTGGAATTGGACTCACAAACAAAGATGACTTAGTTTTATCATTTCGTGGAACTGCTGGGAAACGAGATGTTGTGACTGATCTAAATTGTGGTTTTTCTGGTGCTGATTGCGGATCAGTAGTTCATTCTGGGTTTAATAATACTTTTAATTCGTTTAAAGACGAACTTATTCCGTTAGTTAAAAGCATCAAACCGGGCAATACAATCCACTGCGTTGGGCATAGTTTAGGTGGAGCTTTAGCGTCACTTGCAGCCGATTGGATCCGCAGACACTACCATCGAGATGTTAAACTTTACACTTTTGGCTCGCCCAGAGTCGGTACGGAAGGATTTTCTCGTTCAACAACAAATCTTTTAACTCATAATAATATATATCGCTGTGTAAATGGTGGTGATCCGATCACAATGATCCCTGTTTGGCCCTTTTTACATGCACCTCATGAAGGCATTGCTTATTTCTGTAGCTCAGAAATGACAATAATTAACCCTTTGCAACATAAGATGGTCCGTTATATCGACAATGTGAAAACACATGATTGGAATAAGCTGGAGGTTGGTCTTGGAGATGACTATCTGAAGAAGGTATATCTAAAACAGGAAAATGCTTCTTGGGTTCGTAGAACTTTAAATTGGGCAAAAAGAATTAGTCAAGCGTTAGTTACCTTGCTTTATGATGCTGGTCCCAAAGGTGCAGGCCTGATGGCAATGGCATCTGTTGGTAACACCTTAAATCTATTCGATCGTATTTCAATGATCCTACATGATGAGTATGTTATTCAGAAACCTCACTCACAACAGCACTTACAGGGCTTGCTTGCACATATGATGACTTTCTGCGGTTACTCAGTAGGAAGAGCAGTTGAAATGAGTGTCAAAAATATACGTTGGATATTCGGAAAAATGATGGATAAACTACAACGGATGGCGAAAGAAGCACTGGACATAGTTTCACTATAAGAAATTAAATTCCAATTTTACTTTACCCCAGCCAAGCCTGGGGTTTTTTAATCCCCACCCCAAACCTCAAGTCCCATACGGATCATGTTTTACTTCTTCGACAACCCAGTCTCTCCCTTTCTTTTTCAACTTGACGACTCTGTAATCGTCCTTTTTCTCTCCATGCAGGGTACCGGAAAACAAGATAGCAATTTCTGCGGTATCGCCATAACGCTCACGTAGGTTTTTGCCACTGCGGTCAATTTCCATTTTGACCGTATCAAAGCGCATATTAAATAAGTATCGCGTCACCGCGCGGGTGGTACCGTATTTTTTCATCACGCGGTTGAGTTTACCGGAAGCGTACTGACTGGCTTTGTCCAAATCGTCTTCGATGTAAATAGCGTTAAAAAACTCCATGGTGCGGTATTCTGGCGAGCCGAGTTCTGCCTTGATTTCTGGCTCATCGTCACCGCAAGCTTGCAGGAAAATCATTAGGAATAGGAGAATCAAAATTCTCAAAATTCTCAAAATTGCCATGGTTTTAACTCACGCATTGATATAACTAAAGTTTGGGGAGGAACTTAAAGAAAGTAAAGAAAATAGACTAATAAGTGAAAGAGGTTTATTCCGAAAAAGTTCGGACTTTCTTTGTTTAAGTTTCTATAATGGGTCGTTCTTTGTTGTATGATTTTGATCAAAAAAGGAGGGAGTCAATGAAGACAATCGGTTTACTTGGTGGGATGAGCTGGACATCAACGGAGAGCTATTACAGGCTGATTAATCAAGAAGTTCAGGCTCGCCTTGGTGGTTTACACTCAGCAAAACTTTGTTTGTACAGTGTGGACTTTCATGAGATTGAAGCTTTACAGCGCTCTAGTGAGTGGGATAAGGCAGGCGAAAAGTTAAGTTGTGCCGCGAGTCATCTTGAGAAGGCCGGAGCTGACTTTTTACTGATATGTACAAACACGATGCATAAAGTTGCTTTACACGTCCAAAGCTCGATTGATATCCCATTGCTGCATATTGCGGATGCAACTGCAAAGCAGTTAACCAAGAATGGGATCCAAAAAGTTGGGTTACTCGGCACGCGTTTTACCATGGAACAAGACTTTTATAAAGGAAGGTTGAAAGGCCAGTTTGGGATTGATGTAGTCGTACCAGATCAAACGGATCGTCAATATATTCATGACGTAATTTTTCAAGAGCTTTGTAGAGATAAGATCAGCTCTGTATCAAGAGAGCGCTATATTGAAGTGACTCATAAGCTGCAAAAGAAAGGTGCAGAGGGGGTGATCTTGGGGTGCACGGAAATCGCCATGTTACTTGAACAACAGCATCTGGATCTGCCTTTATTTGATACAACGGCTATTCATGCTAGAGCTGCTGTTGACCTTGCTCTTTCCGAGCATCTTATTTAACCAGGATATTATCTTTGAATTCTCTCAATATAATTCAATCTTTATTCTTATTTGTTTGTAAAAAATCATGTTTTTTTCAACATGCTCTATTTATATGTGTTGTTTTATGTATAGAATGCGCTCGCCTGTAATCAGGTAAAAGGAAATTAATTAAGGAGTTGATATGTCTTTATCTCGCGCTATCTTACCTGCCTTTGTTGCTAGTTTTTTGACTGGATGCGGTGGTTCTTCTGAAAAACCATCTCAAGAACAGTCAGTAAAAAAAGTAAACTTTATCAAAATGGAACATTACCAATGCGATGTAAATCTTGTGAATGATATTCAAGATGAATACCTTACAATCCCATTGGAATATGAAAGACGCTATGCATTAAAACTTTGGATGTGTACAAAGTACGATAATCTATCTTTATCGGATAAAAATGGTATCGCTTATCAGAAAAAGAGAGAATTATTTGACAATATCTTTTCTCGCTATCAAACACATACGCTTGATTTTGAGCAGTGGCTTGAAGACTCATGTAAAGATATGCCTACCAATACAAATCGACTAACACAACGCCTTACTTCAGAAGCTTCTCCTGAAGCTGAAAAAGCATGGGCACAGTGCAAAAAGCAAAGCCAGGATGAACCCCTGTGTTATGGTCGGTACGGTTCGCTAAGTGAGCAAATCGTGAAAGTTGATTTCAATCATCAATTGGATAAGCCCTACGATTTATCATTGCAGACGAAGAACTTAACGTTAGAAAGTCCATTCCCAAGGATACCGGCTTTAGGAAATATCAATTTGAATATGAAGATGGAGAGTCGTACGAAAGCGTCATCGGTTCATATCTCACTGGATGGGAAAGGTTTAGACCCAACGCTTGAAGCCATGCAATGTTTTGTGGATATCCCGCCTTATTTTGATGGATTTTATGGTGTAGAGGATTGCAATGCTCATAAAAAGTTACTGTTAGATCAACAGCATATCTCCCAAGAAGAGTTTGATGATTTAAACGCAAATGGCAGAATTCCAAATTTTGATCGGCATATTGAATATCGATATCACAACCTATGTCATTCGAAGTAGCGCGCAATAGCATCCTATAAAATACTCGTTTTCCCCACCAACAGGGTGGGGATATGAGACACGCAATTGTCATTAGAGTCGAAAGCGTTGGATCAATTGAGGAGAGTTTTTCATTAAATCAGCTAAAGAATATTGACGCATTGTATCTAAGAAAGCATTCATTGCTTCATCTAAAATAGGCTTTAAATGACACATACCAGTCAGAATACAACCTTCTTGTTGGCAATTAATTGGTGTCACGGTTGCTTCCATATCAATAACCAATTGTCCTAAATTAATCGACCCAGGCGCTCGCTGTAATCGAATACCACCATTCTTGCCTCGGATCGTCTGCACGTAACCGAGTTTACCCAAACGGTGAACGACTTTCACCAAATGGTTTTGTGAGATATCGTAACGTGCAGAAATGTCACTGACTTTTGCAAGTTGGTCATTCGGGTGACATCCCAAATACATTAAGACACGTAAGCTGTAGTCAGTATGTTTAGATAATTGCATGGCCCACCCTCAAATCTAGATCTGCATATGATACCACTAGAAGAGGGCTAAGTTTATACCCGCAAGATTGTATAGGAGCATTGTTCCTCATTAACTCTCTGGATGATGCAAAAAAGATATTAAAGGAAAAGTGTTCCATTAAAATTTACCGTTATCATTTTTCCATTCAGAACGAGGTGGAACTTCTTCGATCGTATCCCAATGCTCAACTATTTTTCCTTGTTGTATCCTGTAAAGATCATAGAAAGCGCATATTTTCCCTTCATATTCGCCTTCACAAACACTTAAAACAAAGTTTCCTTCGGCCAATAAGCGATGAAGTTGAAGGTATTTCAGA
This sequence comes from Algicola sagamiensis DSM 14643, assembly GCF_000374485.1. Taxonomy (GTDB): domain Bacteria; phylum Pseudomonadota; class Gammaproteobacteria; order Enterobacterales; family Alteromonadaceae; genus Algicola; species Algicola sagamiensis. The sequence continues at coordinate 539,040 of NZ_KB894491.1, read as the reverse complement.
TCGTCGTTTCCTTTTGTTTTTGACTCCAAAGTTGCTCGTATTGGCGCTAAACCATCAGCAAGTTTAGGATTGTGCTGAACAAACAATTTATCACACACAAAATCAGAAATCGTTTCCAGCTTTTTCTTGATTAATACATTGTTGACATAGGATCCAACAAGTTTCCGGTTTATTTCAGTGAGGTGATGATCTTCGGCGGTTGTTGGGCCATCCAGCATTCCATGACCAGATGGGTTTGGACCATCAATGGGTTGCAGGTTATCCCAATGCTCTACGGCAAAACCATCTTCAAAGCGAAATACTTCAAATGCGACTTTTACACTCGAAAAATCATATTGCATATGAGCAAATACATAGTTCGAGTCTTCAAATGCACGGACCATCGTCACTTTTGGGCCTGTCTTTGAGAGTCGTTTAAATAATTCGGCGAGTCCAACATTACCTTCTTGAGTGTGTGGGTTGTGTTGAATATATTTGCTTTCATTGACCACGGAGGCAGCCTCCGAGTCGCCCGTTTCTATTCCTTTCAGTAGTTTGTAAACTTTCTCTTTGTTCGTCATTGTTATTCCTAAAGATATACCTTGTCACATTGAATGCGCTAAACCAGCGATTTCGATTTAATCGCCATCCGAATTGATTTTATTTTAAACCTTCCATTCATAAACAATATACTGGACAGGGAATTAACATACATTTAGAATGCAACAAATTAAATATGTATTTATTTTGCAACTTAAGGAGTGTTTATGCTTTCCCAGCAAACCATGACGATTATTCAATCTACAGCACCTGTGCTTGCTGAACATGGTGTCGCGATTACTGATCGCTTTTATCATTTGTTGTTTTCTGCGCACCCGGCATTAAAGCACATTTTTAATATGTCGAATCAGTCGGAAGGAACACAGAAGAAAGCCTTGGCGCAAGCGGTTTATTCTTATGCGCAACATATCGATCGGTTAGCTGATCTTCTACCGCTTGTTGAGCGGATCGCACATAAACACGCCAGTCTAGGTATTTTACCCGAGCATTATCCCATAGTTGGAAAATATCTAATTGAGGCGATTCAGGATGTATTACAGGACGCTTTTACGGATGAAATAAAAGCTGCGTGGGTTGAAGGGTATCAGATGCTGGCAGACATCCTCATTGCGCGTGAAGAGCAAATTTATTCTGAAAAGGAAAGTGAACTTGGTGGGTGGCGTGCGACTCGTGAGTTTATTGTCAAACGTAAAGTCGCGGAAACAGCCCTTGTGAGCTCGTTCTATCTATATCCTAAAGATGGCCAAATGCCAGTATCATTCCAACCGGGTCAATATGTCGGTGTGTACATTCAAGATGACCGTCTTGATTATCAAGAAATTCGCCAATATAGCTTGTCTGCAAGGCCTGAGTTAGATCATTATCGGATCAGTGTTAAACGAGAACAGTTTAACTCACCAGAAAAGCCAGATGGCACGATATCCAATTTTCTTCATGATCACGTACAGGAAGGAGATATCATCCGTTTGGCGCCACCTGTTGGGGATTTTTATTTGCAGAAAAATTCCCAGAAACCGGTTGTCCTGATTTCCGGTGGGATTGGTTGTACACCACTCGTGAGTATGTTGGAACATTTACATGCCACGAATTCTAACCGTCCCATTACTTACATTCATGGTACTTTGAATTCCAAAACGCATGCATTTAAACAGCATATTGAAAGTCTGGAACTTCAAATGGGTAATCTGAACGTGATCAATTTTTATGAATCTGAGGAAGATGTAGGGACAGGCAACCAGTCGGGTAGAATTGATTTATCACGACTGGTCAATAATGAATATCTTCACCCAGAAGCAGAATATTACTTCTGTGGCCCACACCCAATGATGAAAAGTACATATCAACAACTCAAAGCGTTAGGGATCCCAGACCAGCAGATCCACTACGAAACGTTTGGCCCTTCGAAGGTATTGTGATTTTGAGTAGGCAAAGGAATGCCTATTCTTTCTCTTCAATCTTTAAATTATCGTCTTTCTTCATTTTAAATTTTGCGCTGTACTTGAGCAGCATGATATTTCCGACAATAACCCCAAAGACAAGGGCGACGACAACGATCAGTGTGACATTATTCATAGCAAATATTCCTGATAAATTGTTGCAGCAATTGCGCACTGTATTCTTTTAGAACATCTTTACCAGAAAAGTTTTGCATTGAGAATACTGAATTGAGTGTATTTTGATCCAGCGTATCCAAATATTCTGTTGCGAGTGGTCGATAACTGATGTGCCATGGTTCAGGAGCGACCCCATTTTGGTATTGCTGATATGGAAAAAAGAAGCCGAATTCAGCAGCGTGTGATTTCAACCATTGTGAGAGTGGGTGAAATGGACCGCCTTGGGTATATTCTGATTCGATGAGTTGAAGCTGGTAGTCGTCGGAAACCGCCGAACGGTCAAATATATCAAAGTCAGCCCCCCAATGGTGGCGGCTACCACCTGGACAAGCTGAGTAGAGCAAAATAGCTTGACAGCGCTCCCAGCCTTCGAGAGAGTGAATATCGACTTCTTGGCCATCGAGAGCGTAAACTGGACGATGACCTTGGTATTTATTTTCCCAGATGAATTTTTGCCGCTCGAAATGACGGAAGGCTGAAGCAATGGACAGATCAAAACCAGCATCCTTTGCAGCTTGAATCAGTTCACGAAGCGCTTGTACCACATCCTTGTGGACTTGTACCTGCTCAAATGGAACAAGGTGCTGCTCTGTTAAACCAGTGGCGATTTGCTGAGTCAGCTTCATGTCAGCAAACGCTCCAGGATCCCTTCGTACATCAAGGCGAGTTGCTCTATATCTGAGCTACTGACGCATTCATCAACTTTATGGATTGTGGCGTTACAAGGGCCTAGTTCGATGACTTCTGCACCTGTTGGTGCAATGAACCGCCCATCAGAAGTTCCACCAGACGTCAGTAATTGTGGCTTTTGTCCTGTGACATGATCCACAGACTCGACAGCGGCCTCTAATAAAGCGCCATGATCGGTTAAAAATGGTAGGCCATTCAGCTTCCATTGGATCGTAAAGTTGAGTTGATGCTGCTGAAGAATATTTTCAACTTTTGTTTGCAGCTCATCTGCAGTGACTTCTGTGGAATAACGGAAATTAAATTGCACATGAAGTTCACCCGGGATCACATTACTTGCTCCAGTACCAGCTTGGATATTTGCGATTTGGAAGCTGGTGGCCGGGAAGAATTCATTGCCTTCATCCCAGGTTTCTTGTGTGAGCTCCGTTAAAGCTGGTGCTGCACTATGACATGGGTTTTCGGCAAGGTGCGGGTAAGCAACATGACCTTGAACACCTTTGACGATGAGATCACCTGTTAAGCTGCCACGTCGGCCGTTTTTAATGACATCACCGACATTATCCGTACTGGATGGCTCGCCGACAATGCACCAATCGATTTTTTCGTTGCGGGCTTCTAACGTGTCAATGACACGGGTTGTACCGTTGACGAATGGTCCTTCCTCATCAGATGTGATTAAAAACGCGATTGAGCCTTTGTGATCAGGGTGTTTTTTGATGAACCGTTCGGTTGCAACGACCATAGCTGCCAAACTGCCTTTCATGTCCGCTGCACCACGCCCATAGAGCATATCGCCATCAAGGGTTGGTTGGAATGGTGGGAAGCGCCACTGAGCTTCTGGGCCTGTAGGGACAACATCTGTATGTCCAGCAAAACAAAATACAGGGCCGTCTTTGCCTTTTCTGGCCCACATATTGAGAGTGTCGACGAAGTACATGGACTCAATATGAAACCCAATTGGCTCTAATCGCTCAGCCATAAGTAGCTGGCAACCAGCATCTTCGGGTGTGATTGAGCGGCGTTCAATCAATGCTTTGGTGAGTTCTGTAACTTCTTTTTTCACCATTGGTATCGGTTTCCTAAAGCGTTTATTTTCCAAAAATAGCTGCGTAGTTTTCAGCTTTAAAGCCAAGGTGATGTTCACCGTTGACATGAAGGACAGGACGTTTCACCATTGCTGGGTATTCAACTAATAGCGCAAAGGCGTTATCACGGCTCATGTTTTCTTTCTGTGTATCATCCAGCTGACGGTAGGTTGTCCCGCGTTTGTTGACCAGATCTTCCCAACTCAGGTGTTGCTCGAATTTTTCCAGCAATTCAGTATTGATCCCATCCACACGGTAGTCATGAAAGGTATAGTCAATCGATTGGCTTTCCAGCCATTTTCTTGCCTTTTTGATGGTATCGCAGTTTTTGATCCCAAAAAGGACTGGCTTTTGGTTTGACACTGTTATTTCTCTTACTTCCAAATAATCTGAGTCTATCAGTTTCCCTGGGCGTTTGTCGCGGTTTGTTGACGATGTTTCAGCGCCATTTCTCGGAGCTGTTGCACAAGCAAATCGCGATCGTCATAAGTGAGTCCTTTCGTAGAAACAGGCTTTAATACCTTGAAAGTCACAGTTCCTGGTTTAATTTTCCATTCACCATAACCAAGGCACTGTCCAGCACCTTCGACAATAATGGGATGAATATCGGCTTGCGCATCAATGGCCAATACGACAGGTCCTTTCTTATAAGGGCTTAATGTACCATCTGGTGAGCGTTTCCCTTCAATGGATAAGTAAACCAAGCCACCCTTTTGAATATAGTTTTTTGCTTTTTCAAGTTGTTTTAATGCTTGATTGGGACGCTGGCGAATGATCACCCAGCCGAAAATAAAGGCGATCCAGCCTGCAAATGGAATCAGGGCATACTCGAAGTTCCAGATCCCACGAAAGTATTTCGGAGAAGCAACAATGCCAATGGTTGTTTCAAGGACGCTCTCTTGGTTGAGTCCGACGATGACACCACCATTCTTAAAGTTGGTACCATGTTCATACTCTACGCGGACCTTCACGTCGAATAGTCTCAGTAACAACCCATTCCATCGTGCGATGATCCGCCATGCATAACCGCGATGGAACACACCTACGACAAGCGCAGTGAGATAAAAAGGCGGCATCAGGAGGGCGAGAAAAAAATATCTAATTAGAGTACTGAAGGTTTGCATAATGAGTCCATGATCGATTTTATCGAACAGGATTCTAGTGACTTTAGGGACAGGGCTCAAGTTGTCTGTTTTGGATGGATAGTGAGCAACACATCTTCTGCTGCTGTAACACGTTTTCTGTGGCAGGTAATTTGTTGCACGAGGTGGTAATTCAGGACAGTCACACTCATTGCATAAGGCGCGGTACAGTGTTTTCGAAGCAACAGCGGATCAAACTCAAAAATGGCTTGCCCTGGGTGGAGTTGTTCACCCTGTTTCGCTTTCCAGTTGAGTCCATGTCCCATCAAAGTCTCGATGTGTTCTGGCAGTGTAAAGAGGAGCTCTAAACCATGCTTAGTGGTGAGTTTAATTTGCTTTGCAGTCGGTTGACGGAGACTGAGTTTACATTGAGTGGGCGCACAGACACAATTTCCTGACATCGCAAGAACAACACCGTCTCCAAGCATTCCAGAACTGATCATGACTTGTTTGCTTCGACTGAGTGGGAGAACCTCACCTGAGGCGGGAGCCAAGAGCTTGATCCCTTTCCCTGGAGCATCAACGAAATGCACGTTCGACATATATTTCGTTACTCATGGCTTTGAGTGACGACAGTGTATCCCTTAAGCCTAAGCGCTTCAATGGCCTTTGGGATCATTTCCTGCTTCACTAAAATATAATCTGTATCAAAGGTTGAAATCGCAAAAATGCTCACTCTAGATTCTGCAAGTACTCCAGATATTTTTGACAAAATTCCAGTCATCGAAAAACCCAATGGACCAAGAACCTCCAAACTTCCCCAGCCTGATTCCGACTCCTGACTATTGAGTTTGACATTACTTGGTACAACGATGGAAAGCTCATCATAGGTTTTACCAATAAAGTAAATCGGTGCGGCATAGACCTCATCAGGGATTGCGTCAGCGGGAGAAAAGCTGTGGATGGTAAAGGTCTCATTCATTAATTCAAGTGTTTGCTTTCCCATGAATCGGCCTCACAGTTCATTCTGATTGATGATGAAATAAGCTCCGACCATGGTTTTTCCTATTTCGTGCAACGCGCTCCCATCCTGGAATGAAAACGCATCCTTCTGGATTAAAAGAAAGCACACTCGACTGCATGGCTTCCCTGAAAACAACTTGAAAAAATTTGCAGCATTCGCTGTGTAATTTCAATTAAGTATAGTCAGAATCGTGTTGATCCTTGAAATACACACGGCAACAAATTTCATTGACTTGTGAAAAAACAGCTTACTTTCACGTGCAATGATTGTATTTGAGAACAAAACAAGGTAAAGGTAAGTCGAAATAATCGCGTCTTTGTCATCAAAATGCTGTAAAGATAACTTTTTTTATAGTTTTTATTTGTGATTCGGAATAAAAACGACGTCAATATTGACAGGATCTTGTCCACAGAATTTGTGGATAACTTTGTTGATTAATTGAATATTTGATTTTAAGTAACTGAATTTTTTGAGTTAAGTGTATTGGCACGAAAATTGGTTAGCAACACACCGATGTAAAACCAGTTAAAAAGGCCAAAAACATAAACTTTCTTAATTTTGGATAATCAAATACAACTTTATCTGGGAATAATCAAGGTATTTTATCGCATTTTTTGTTTTTTTCTTGATACGAACTTTTGCTATGAAGGGAGATTGATTCATCAGAAAAAAGAAGGTGTGGATAAATTTACAGTAATGAGATGGGTCCACTGAAAGACCCATCCATGGTCTTATTGGCTAGACGCTTGAATCGCTGTCAATGCAATCGTATAGATGATGTCATCGACTAGCGCTCCACGGGACAGATCATTGACTGGCTTGCGGAGGCCTTGCAGCATTGGACCAATACTGATGAGGTCAGCACTTCGCTGTACAGCCTTGTAGGTTGTATTCCCGGTGTTAAGGTCAGGGAAGATAAAGACAGTTGCCTGACCAGCAACAGGGCTTTCTGGCGCTTTCTTTTTCGCAACGTTTTCGATGATTGCTGCGTCGTACTGCAACGGTCCATCGATCACAAGATCTGGACGTTTTTCTTTGGCAAGTTTCGTTGCGTCACGGACTTTATCTACGTCTGCACCACTCCCTGAGCTACCTGTACTGTAACTGATCATGGCGACTTTAGGCTCTATTCCAAATGCTGCCGCAGAGTCAGCGGACTGGATCGCAATATCTGCCAATTGTTCTGCACTCGGATCTGGGTTAATTGCGCAGTCCCCATAGACCAGAACCTGATCAGGGAGCAGCATAAAGAAGATGGATGATACGAGGTTGTAGTCCGGTGATGTCTTGATTAACTGAAGGGAAGGACGGATGGTATTCGCTGTTGTATTCACCGCGCCGGAAACCAAGCCGTCGACTTTATTCGTCGCAACCATCATTGTGCCTAGGACGACGTTGTCTTCTAACTGTTCTCGCGCAACAACTTCTGTCAAACCTTTATGTTTTCTCATCTCAACCATTGGTGCGACATAGTCTTCACGAATATCTTCAGGTTGAACGACTTCAACACCACCATTTAGACTGACACCTTGCTGCTCTGCAATCCGAAGGATCTCTTCACGATCTCCTAATAGAATACAGTTTGCAATTCGTCGCTCAGCACACATTGCTGCGGCTTTGATGGTTCTTGGCTCGTTTCCTTCAGGTAAAACAACGGTCTTGTTGGCTTTTTGTGCCAACGAAGTTAGCTTGTAACGGAAAGCCGCAGGGGAGAGTTTATTGATTTGTGGCGCGTGCTTCATCAGACTCGCAAGCCAGTCTTCATCAATGTGTCTTGCAATGTGATCTTTCACCCGTTCAATCCGCTGGGAGTCATCACTTGGTACTTCAACATTAAATCGTTGTAACTTGAGTGATGTTTGCCATGTATCATCGTCTGTGAGAAGAACAGGAAGTCCTGTATCGAATGCTTGTTGACACAGCTCCATAATATTTGGCTGTGGATCAAATCCACCCGTGAGTAACAATGCACCGATTTTAGTTCCGTTCATTGCTGCGAGCGCGGCCGCGACGATGACATCACTGCGATCTCCTGGCGTCACGAGCAGGACACCTGGTTTCACATGATTTAATACATTCGCAACTGTCCTTGCACAAAAAGTGACGCTACGAAGACGTCGGTGTTCCATGTCTCCCGCAGAAATAACTTTTGCACCGAGATCGTTCACCAAGTCCTTGACGCGAGGTGCGATCAGGTCGAATTCCCATGGGATTGAACCAAGCAACTGGAAATTACTTTTTCTAAATAATGAGATGCTCTGTACACGTCGGACTGCGTCCTTTTCTTTCTCCGGATCGAATAAGTCTGCCCGGTCGGCTCTTGCGCGACCTTCCTCATCAATTGGCGCATTGACCTTGTTAAAGATACAGCCAAGAACACGTTTAGACTTGATACCGCCGTAATTTGCTGCAGCGATTTCTAATTTATCTTCAATTTCATCCAGTGAATCATTGCCCGGTGTGAGGACGAAAACGACATCAGCACCAAGTGTCTGTGCAATTTCGCGATTGACCCGACCAGCATATGGCTGTTTTCTGGTTGGAACCATCCCTTCGATAATGGCGACTTCATCATCAGCAACGTTTTGTTCGAAGCGTTCGACGATTTCTTCGAGAAGCACATCCCCTTTACCATCACCAATCATTTGCTCAGCATAAGCAACATCAAGTGGTTCAATTGGTGTAATGTTAGAGTAGAGTTTTGTGATCTCGGTTGATTTCTCTGCCTTTTGCTGACTATTTCTTGGCTGAAAAATAGGCTTGAAAAAGTTGACGTTCGTCCCTTGTCTTTCCAATGCGTGGACAATCCCCAGACTGAGTGTCGTTAATCCGACACTCGTTCCAACTGGGATCAGCATGAGCCGTTTTGCCATTATTGTTCCTCCTGCGAAGATGTCAGCATTGCAGCATCGTTTGCAATGACCCACTCTTCATTTGTAGGAATAACAAGTGCTTGAATTGCTGAGTCTTTCAGGATATTACCTGATTGACCAAAGCGTGCTGCGAGGTTACGTTCTTCATCCAACTCCAGTTGGAAAATCGCTAATTGACGGATAACTAGCTCGCGAATATAAGACGAGTTTTCACCAATACCGCCAGTAAAGATAATGGCATCCAGACGACCTAATGGCACTGTATAGCTGGCGATATATTTTGCGATACGGTATGCAAAAATTTCGAGCGCCAGTTGTGCACGTTCGTTGACTTGCTCCGCAGCTTCTTCCAGGTTTCGGCAATCATTGGAAATCTCAGAAATGCCTTTCAATCCAGAAGACTTGTTTAGGATTGCGTTGATTTCTTCTGGCGCGTACCCGAGTTGTTCATTTAAAAAGTTAAAAATGCCCGGATCGATATCTCCACTGCGCGTTCCCATCACCAAACCTTCTAATGGTGTCAGACCCATGCTGGTATCAACCGATTCGCCATTTTTGATCGCAGCAATGGAGCAGCCGTTTCCGAGGTGTGCGGTGATGAGGTTACATTGTTCAACAGGTTTACCAAGAGCTTTTGCTGCTTCATTCGCAACGAAATAATGACTGGTACCGTGGAAACCGTATTTACGAACGCCGTGGTTTTGGTAAAGTGAATAGGGTAGTGCGTACAAGAATGCTTTTTGCGGAAGGCTCTGGTGAAATGCGGTATCAAAGACCGCTACCTGCGGTAGTTCAGGAAAAGCAGCCTCAGCAGCATCAATCCCCAGCAGGTTTGCTGGATTGTGAAGTGGGGCAAGTTGACTCTTCTTACGGATGGTTTCTTTGACTTGTTCATTGATGATGACAGACTGTGTGAAGTTTTCTCCGCCGTGGACAACGCGATGTCCCACAGCGATCAATGATGTATCAAAGCCCATTTGCTTGATGATATTGACCAGCGCTTCTAATGCTTCGTGATGCGCAGCATGGGCTGGGAGTTGTTTCTTTTGTTTATCCTGTTGAACTTTCCAAGAGATTTGCGGGTCTTGTTCACCAAGTTTCTCTGCTAGTCCAGACAGAGAAGTGTTGCCACTTTGCGTGTCAATCACGGCAAATTTTAGTGAAGAACTACCGCAATTTAGGACTAGTACGCAAGAAGAAGTCATTCTATTTCCTTAGTTGAGTTACTGCTAAGCACCGTATCGATTCATCACGACGATTCATCAGACAATTTATAACCACACATGTATAAAAAATTGTAGACTCACCTGTGCACTTTCAGGTGAATTAGATGATGTTTTGATGTCACTTCTGGTACAAGGTTGTGCTCCTACCTTGGTATGGAGCGTGCGCGTTTTAAAAGGAATTGTATTTTACCTGATGTTTTATGCTATGGTTAGTTCAGAACGCAGTTTTTGGAGTGAATATGCAAAAAAGTTTGTTTGCACTGATTAAGGACGGTCAAACTTATAGCGAGGTATGGCCAGTGCGCCAGGAGCTAGTGGGGTATTTTCCTGAGTTACGGGTAATTCAAGCCACCCAATTTGCAATGAAAACCATGCCTGCCCTTGTCGCCATCTCACTTGTTGTACAAATCAGCTTTTTAGGAAACACCTTCCTCCCTTCTGCATTAACCATTGCCATTCTATTATTGTCACTACCCGTTCAAGGTTATCTTTGGCTTGGCAAACGCGCGAACGAAACACTCTCGATTGCTTTGATAGGATGGTATCGCGAGCTGGAGCAAAAGCTTCGCCTCAATGGAAACGAAGTCCCGCAGCTCCACACAAAACCACGTTATTTTGATTTGGCTTATCTACTCAAGCGGGCCTTTGATGAAACGGACCGCGCGTTTAAACAAGATAATTTTTAAATCTACTTTTTTGACTGCACTTATTGGACGCCTAGTGATGCTGAGCATTGGTAGCTCGCAATATAAAAATCCAAAGTCATCTCAAGAGGAAGTCGAGATGTTGCATGGGCTATTTTTTCTGGTGTGAATTTCCAGGCAAAAGGGGTCATCTGGATGAGCGTTTTTAAATCACTATCATCTTTGAGTAGAATCGTCGTTTTTAACTGCTCTAAAAACATGCGCTGAAAACCGGCCGGTGTACTTTCAACTTCGTGTGGACGAACAGTTGGGTAAATCATTGCACGGAGTTCTTGCAGGTGAAGTGGTCCTGGCATCACACTGACCAACTTTCCATTTTCTTTTAATACACGGTGTGCTGATTCTGGGTAGAAAGGCGCGAATATCTTAATGATACCATCACAGCTATTTTGCTTGAGTGGCAGGGATTTGGCAGAGGCAACAGCAAAATGTACATCTGTCGCTTGTTTGGAAGCATAACGGATCGCAACTTTGGACACATCAATACCAATGACATCACCCGAGAATGACGTTTGAATTGCTTTTGTGTAATACCCCTCTCCGCAACCTAAATCCAACACACAAGCATCTTCTTCAAACTCTTCTAGACACCGTTGCACGACTTTCTTTTGAAGAGGTGTATAAAAACCTTGAGCAAGAAAAGCGTGTCTTGCCTGCATCATCGCCAAGTTATCACCAGGCATTTTTGAGTTTTTTTGTTGAACAGGTAGCAGATGATAATACCCTTCTTTTGCCAGATCAAAGCTGTGATTATTTTCACAACATAATTGTTTGTCTTTTAAATGAAAGGATGTATGACAGATAGGACACTGAAAATAGGTCAAAAATACATTAGTCATTGAGGTATTCTTTTTCATAAAATGTGGCAACCCACTCTGGGCGATAGGTGATCATAAGGGTTATTGCCATGCCATTCATTGTTGCTTCCGGAAACCAGACTAAAGCGGAAAAGTACAAGTAGCCTTGTAGGATCTGTTCCCATGAGTAGATATCATTCGCAGCAAATAAAAAGCTGTAGCTGAACATTGTTAAGATGATGCTGATACCCGCGGTAAGGAAACAACATAAGAAGACATAGATAAAAAAATGCCTTGGCAAATAATTGTAGATCACCACAAATACTACGTAAGAGAACCAAATTGGGAAAAGGCAGCCCAAAATGCCGTTGACACCAAGCATCGCCCAGCTTTGTACTCCGAAAACAGTTTGAGCCAACAGGGCAAAAAAACTAATAACGGTTGCGACGCGCCAGTTGAATATGAGTGTTGCTGCTGTGAGGCAGACTAGGTGAACCGAAAGGCCATCGAGAACACTGGCTCGGAGCGACCACATAAACCCAAGGAAAAAAATGCAGGCAAATATACGGTGCTGATAGGCCGTATCTTGAATCATACGACCAATGGGTAGTTGCCTGGCACTTTGGAAAACGAGAAGCAAATATACCATCAGTGCACTTCCTGTGATGACATTGAGTGTATTCAGTGCTTCCATTTGTAAGCCTATGGATTAAAAGTAGCCCAGATTGGTGCGTGATCGGATGGTTTTTCGGTCCCTCTCAATTCATAGTCAATGCCTGTTTCTTGTAAATGTGGGATGAGGGACTCTGTTGCCAGGATCACATCAATGCGCAGGCCGCGGTTATCGACAAAGCCTTTCGAGCGATAGTCAAACCAGCTGAATTGATCGTCGACTTCTGGGTTTTGTAGTCGGAATGAATCTGTGAATCCCCAGTTGAGGAGTTTATCAAACCATTCTCTTTCTTCTGGTAAGAACGAACATTTGCCTGTTTTTAGCCAACGCTTACGATTGTTCTCGCCAATACCAATATCTAAGTCGGTCGGAGAAATATTCACGTCACCCATGACAATAATATGCTCTGAAGGATCGTGGTACTCGTTAAGGTAGTTCATTAAATCCGCATAAAACTGACGCTTTGCTGGGAACTTTGTTTCATGTTCTTGGCTTTCTCCTTGAGGAAAGTAGCCATTCAGAACTCGAACTTTTTCACCATTGGCAAGTGTAAAAGTCCCCATGATCATACGGCGCTGTGCATCTTCTTCGTCAGTTGGATACCCTTTTTGTAGGGACTCTGGCTCCTGCTTTGTGAGGAGAGCGACACCATAGTGAGCTTTTTGTCCATGATAGGCAACGTGATAACCCATTGCCTCGACATCTTCGAGAGGGAATGCTTCATCATGAACTTTGGTTTCTTGAAGACCGATGACGTCAGGTTGATGTTTATCGATCATGGCTTGTAGTTGATGCAAACGCGCACGAAGTCCGTTGATATTAAAGGAGATGAATTTCATATTAATGCTATCGTATTCTGCTAAATTAAATTAATCAATAAATTCAGTTGCTTAACTATTGGTTGTCGTTTCTAAAATACCGTATTACACCATATTGCAATTCCCTATTTCAGGGCCTATGTGCTACTGTAACTGCCTCTATGGAAAATACGGTGTCACATATGATTTTTACGGATAAAGGAATAAAAGCTCTGAAGCCAAAAGAGCAAGCGTATATTACTACAGAGGATACAGGCACACGCGGAGAAAGTCGATAAGGCAAACAGACATAACCCGGTAGAAAATGAGATTTAACTGTTTTGCATTCTTTGTTCAAGGTCTCAATAATCCAGTACAAATAACCCAGTTGAATAAACAACTGGGTTATTTGGTTCTGTAATTCCTCAAAGATTTCGGTGGATGTTCAGACCAACTTAGTAGTAGTACTCTGATTCGTCAGTGCTATAGATATACTCGCCTTCGTCGTCCTGTCCAGTCCATTTGTCTTCTTTCAATACGGGTCGACCCTTGCTTTCGAAATAATCGACCATTGCAGCTCTTTGACTCTCTGTTTGGGCCATGTTTGCGTTACGGCTGAAGCGCATATCAGTAACCATTTCCTCTAAAGAGACACTTTTATCGACTCTTTCTGCTGCCATACCAACCAGGACCTGGCCTGTTCTTCCAACACCAGCGTTACAATGAATGAAGGAATTTCCGCTATCTCCAGACCAGTCATTCATCAGGCTACCCATTTTCGCCATTACATTGCCATTAACGGGTGTCATATCTGGCCAATTTGTCACGTGCATGACAGGAACTTGATGAGATGCTTTCGTTTTTTTATCCACAATGGTTAAGTTATAGATATCAGCTTTAACTTTAATCATTTGACCATGCTTGTCTTTCGTGTAACCAAGAGAAATTGTTTCTTCGTAATCGGATGTCGCCTTGATATTTGCATCGCTATAACCTTTTGTAAAATAAGGTGTGAGTCCCTTTTTTTGCATCTCTGAGTTTGTTGTTAAAGCCGCTAATGCAGGTGCTTGGCGATCCATCATTTCACGTAAATGAACCCCGACTTGAGCCTTCGATGGAAACTGGGTTGCAATCCCAATCTTTTGACCTGCAATAGATACTTGGTTTCCATTCAGCTTAGGATTGATGCTTGTCGCGATATTTGTTTTAATGTTACTAAAACGATCTCGAGCTTCATCAAATGCTAAATGCAATTGATCGGTGAACTTGAAATCATTCATCTGTTCTTTCAGGTGATTCATCCGAATTTCGAATTCCTGCTTTTTAGGACGAATAATTTGAATACCGGAAGTATCCTTATTGGAGATCTCTCTTAAGATCGTGGCTTTGGTATTTTTTAAACGGATTTGTTCTTGAACAATACGACCAGATTTTTCGAGCATTTCATTCTTATCAACGAGTGTCATTTCAGGACGACCGTCTTTAAGGACTAACATGCCAAACATTCCTGGTTTACTGCTACTTTCCCAAAACTTTGGTGTCTCAGTCGCCGCATTTTTATTTGGTCGAGCTTCAAGAAAGTGAGGGCTTGCTTTAATGAGTGTTTCATGAAGTTGCTTCTGCATCTTTTTGACATCACCGACAGTAATCTTGTCGCGACCACTTAGCACGCTGCTGATCATCTTGTCAGCAGAAGTCTCATCAAGCCCGCTCTTTGTGAGCATTGCTTTGACTTCTTGCTTTGCGTTGTTTTGGTGGTTGATTCGGCTAGACTCATTCTTAAAGATCTTCGCGGAAGAGTTTTTTACATAGATATTATCTTGACCTTTAGAACGTAGTTCTTGGGAGTCATTGGCATTACCGAATTTATCGACAAGTTGATTTAAATTAGTTGAGCTAATATTGCTATTACTGTTACCAATCATAATGTTACACCTTAATTTTTAAATAAATGAATCATGCACTCGTAGCGCTTTTGTATTGCTTTGAGGTCATTTAACCTCGAATGATAGATGAGCTACTGTACATAGTTTCATCTACTTCTGACTTACTTTGATCTCTCAATAATTCTGCCCAATTATCTTTTAAGATAAATAAGTTACTCATAATCTGGGAGAGTTCACTTGCATCGATATCGGCAGGTTGACTCATTTGCAAATGAATACTGTCATCCTGTGTACTGGCTGCAAAATGTGCCCCGCCTGTGTCACGATATAGAAAATTGAATTTCAACAACATTTGATACTTTTCAATGTTGAGATCATCAAGGGCAATGTGACTATTTATCGAGATGAGAATTTCATTTTTTTCTGAAATGAACTGGATTGTCGTATCCACACCCTCATCGTTTACTAAACTCCACATATCAACATCACTGGATTGATCAATTAATTGAATATCCATTAGGTAAGGGAGCTGTAGGACTAACGATTTAATTTTTTCACCACTCATGGAAATTGCCTCATTAAAAAATTCCGATCATTTATCGTGTTTAGCAAGTCACCGATTGAGCATTCTAAAAAAGAAATCAAATTATTCATTCTGGGTAAATACCACTTTGTATTGATGTTTCTTTACTAATCTGTCAGTAACTGAAATACGAAAAAGGTTTTGTTAAAGTGTAAATTATTGCATCAAGTATAGATTTTAAATAACGAAATTATCATGTATTGAACATCCGAAAATATCTTACAGATAGCTATCAGAATAGTGGTATGATGTATTAATGTAGGAAAACTGGATGGATGCATCGCTTCATCTATAGCGGATTTTCAAGATAAGAAAAATGACTGATCAAAGGGAATAAATGAAACTTACACATTGATACATATTCTTTAACACATTCCTAATGATGATGAATTGTATCCAAGTGTGCCTCAGCATCTTCAATTGCTTCTTTGAGTTTATTGTCTAAATGCTCTGCCATTTCAGCTAAAAAGCTTGCTTCTGATAACATACAGTGTTTCATGGAGGTTGCAGCTTCATATAAATCAATAAAACCAGTGTTAACAGCAACATCACGAATGGCATTCACAAGTTGTAATAGCTCTAGGTTTTTATGTTGGGTAAGAAGGGATTTGACGTCACCAACATGGTGCTTGAAATTGTGTAAGAATACCGTGAGTAAGATATCGTATAAAACAAACTCATCGTTATCTTCATTATGGGTAGATGCCTGCTTACAGGTTTTGCTCTTTGTGACCATACTTTGATCCATTTCGCTATTTAGCGTACGAAGGTACAACGCTGTACCATATTGTGTTCCTAATATTTAACTATATTTACAACTCATGATTTTGTCTAATTTATAGGTATTCATTCAATGAATTAATCCTTAAGTTTTATTATTGCTTTTATCAATGGCTTTCAGTCGCTTCACCATATTGATTGATCATGTATCTTCTTTAATAAAAGAGATGCGGTTATTGATATAGGAACATCATTTTTGGACACTATTAAGGTATATTTGGCCGAAATGAGAATTATTGTTAAAAAAAAGTTGACCTGATTAAAAAATAACCATATTATACACCTCGATTTCGCCATTGTTCTTGCTGTTTTCTGTATGGAGTTGTTGTCGATGCGTTTGAATCAAGGTTTTACACTGATTGAATTAATTACGGTGATGTTGGTTCTTGGAATTATGGCTGCGAGTGCTGCCCCCCGTTTTGTCAGTTTACAGGATGATGCACAAGCTTCGAAAGTGAAGTCTGTTGCAGGCGCATATAAAACCGCTGTTGACCTTGCCCATTTAAAACTTATTTCTAGCGGCCGACAAGCCCCAGCAGAAAACGTTGAAGTATTCGGTAAAGGCCTTCTTGCAACACTTGATTTTAATGCTCAAGGTTTTCCATCTCAGCACTTTTTAGGTGCAAATGAAGCAAACCCGACAACAAACAATGTGGATGACTGCCTTTCATTATGGCGTGCAATGATGGATGGTGGTATTGAGACACAAGTTACCCATGACATTGCAGAAACAGAGAAAGAGTTTCTTGCAGAATATACAGGAGATCAGTCTTGTAAGTACTCCCTGATTTCAAATAACAAGCTTTCTTTCTCTTATGATTCATTGACGGGGAAAGTAAACGTGGATGCTGATTACACTGCATAATCTGCTGTTATCGAAGTATCATATGACTAAAAAAGGGAGCATCGCTCCCTTTTTTGATGAAAAGAACTTAGATTTTTAGTTTTCGATCAACCCAGTGATTCACGTTTGCTTCTAGCAAGTTGAGTGGAAGTGGTCCATCTCTTAAGATAATGTCGTGGAATTCACGAATATCAAAACGCTCATTCAAACTATGCTTTGCTTTTTCACGCAATGTAAGAATTTTAAGCATCCCAATTTTATAAGCAGTCGCTTGTCCCGGCATGACAATATAGCGATCAATCGCTTTCACAATATCGCCCTCAGGATTTGGTGTATTTCGTTTTAAATAATCAATTGCTTGTTCTCTTGTCCAGTGCTTCGCGTGCAGTCCAGTATCGACGACAAGGCGACAGGCTCTCCAAAGCTCCATTGCGAGGCGACCGAAATCTGAGTATGGGTCCTCGTAGAAGCCAATATCTTTTGGAATTAACTCAGAGTAGAGTCCCCATCCTTCAACATATGCAGAAATAAAATCGTATTCCCAGAACTTACGAAACATGGGCAGCTCATCCAGTTCCTGCGTGATAGAAGCCTGCATATGATGGCCAGGTAATCCTTCATGAAACGCCAATGCCTCTAACTGGTAGGTAGGCATATCCTTCATATCATACAAATTGGTGTAGTAGTAACCAGGACGCGAACCATCCATTGATGGGAATGTGTAGAATGCTTTTCCTGCTGATTTTTCACGGTAGGCCTCCACACGCTTCACGACTAACTTTGCTTTTGGTTTCGTGATAAACAACTCGTCCAGTTTTGATTCCATTTGCTTCAGTTTGAGGTCGACCTGGTTCAAGTAAGCTTGGCGACCGGCTTCTGTATTTGGCAGCGTAAAACGTTTGTCATTTCGCATAAAGGCGAAGAAGTCTTGCAGGCTTCCCTTAAACTGGACTTCTGTCATGATGTTTTTCATTTCCAGGTGGATCCTGGATACTTCTTCAAGGCCAATCTGATGAATGGTCATTGCATTCATGTTCGTACTGGTCGTTGTTTTTAATCGGTAACTGTAATATTTACCACCGTTTTCAAACTTCCAAACACCATCTTCGTTGTTAGCCTGTTTTGCTAATTGCTGAACAAAGCTAATTAGCTGAGAGTAAGCTTTGGCGACATCTGTTTTTAGTGCATCAATTGCTTCAGCTTCCAACTGGGTCTTTTCTTTGTTGGATAATTTTGTCTTGACCAGCTTGCTTTTAAAATCGGCTAAAAGCGTGCTGTCTTTGCCTGCTTCAAATGGTGCGCCTTGTAAAATATTTCTTGCGTCCTGGAGAACATAAGCAAATACAAATTTTGGGGGCAGGATACCTTTTTTTGCCTGCTCCCTTGTGATGGTTTCCACTTGAGCGAAAAAGAGCTGCATCCCACGCAAACGCTGGATGTAAGCAAGCGCATCTTCTTTGGTATTAATTTGATGTTGATTGATCAGCATTGATGGGAGTATCGATTGAACACCGTTCATCTGATCTAACATATATTGATATTCAAACCATTCCAGTTCTTTTTCCTTTTGTTCTAAAAAGAACTGCATCAGCGTCAGGTTTAACTTGTCACTATCGGACAGGCTGGTTCTAGGAATTGTCTGTAAACGTGCTTTTTGTTGTTGAATGATGGTACGTGTTTGTTCTCTGTATTCTTTCGAAATGTTATCCCATTTATCCTGATCGGTTTTAATACCCAGTGCTGATTGACGTATTGGACTTCTATTGAGCACAACCTTGGTATAAATATCATCAAGTAATTGTGTCAACTGAACGGCCGGCTGTTGCTGCTGGACATTCACTCCCGGTAAACCTTTGGCTGCTTTTGGTGGTACAGCTTCATCATTCGAGCAGCCTGTAAGCAGGGAAGTGATGCAAACAAAATATGCTAGGGGTTTCATCTTCATAAAATGGCTCAGTCATTTTTATTCGATAAAAAGCGTCAACAACTCGTTTAAGTAACGACTCCCTGTTGGTGTAACTTGCCAGCTATCCTGGTTTTCCTTGAGCAAGCCCTTGGCTAATGCTTTTTTTATCGGTGTTTCTATCATACTCAGAGGTAACCCGGTCATGGTAGAAAAGCTATCCTTAGGGCATGGTTCTACCAATCGAAAACGGTTCATAAAAAATTCGAAGGGGCGATTCTCTGTTTCAATATTTTGTGATTGATATAGATATGGCTTTGCCAGATCCATATATCCTTTGGGATGTTTGACCTTCACAGTCCTTAAAATAGTTCCCTCATTGGGGAAAGAAATTTTACCATGTGCACCACATCCAATTCCGAGATAATCGCCGAAACGCCAGTAATTCAAGTTATGCTGACACTGGTGACCAGGTTTTGCGTAACCAGAGATTTCATATTGTTCAAACCCGGCTGAAAGAAGCAGCTGATGACCTTGTTCCTGTATATCCCATAATAACTCGTCTTCTGGAAGTGTTGGTGGCTTGGAATAAAAAAGGGTATTTGGCTCGATTGTTAATTGGTACCAAGATAAGTGGGGTGGCGAAGTGTCTATGGCCGTTTTGAGATCGTATAGCGCATCTTCCATGGATTGATTGGGAAGGCCATGCATTAAATCGACATTAAAGGTTTGGAATCCACCATCTTTTGCGAATTGAATTGCATTTAATGCTTCTTCTGGACCATGGATCCGCCCGAGTTGAATGAGCTTTTCAGATTGTAAACTTTGGATCCCCATGGAAAGTCGAGAGAGTCCAGCATCATAGTATTGTTGGAATCGCTTTGCTTCGGCAGTTCCCGGGTTTGCTTCCATGGTGATTTCAATATTAGGTGCGAAAGGGACTCGGGATTGGATCTCGTTCAACAACTGAGCCATTCCTTCAGCAGAAAACAGGCTGGGCGTACCCCCTCCGATAAAAATAGTCTCAAGGGTACGACCTTGCACATACTTGAGGTCTTGTTCTAAATCATGGAGCAG
Organism: Algicola sagamiensis DSM 14643; assembly: GCF_000374485.1. GTDB lineage: Bacteria > Pseudomonadota > Gammaproteobacteria > Enterobacterales > Alteromonadaceae > Algicola > Algicola sagamiensis. Next base: position 518,863 of record NZ_KB894491.1, on the reverse strand, counting down.
GTGTGCGATGTATTCCTGTTCTGGGATAACGCCTTTCTGAGCATGGGAGTTAAAATCGCAGTAAGGACACTTTTGCACACACCATGGAATGTGGATGTATAAGCTAAGTGGAGGCAGTTGCATCACCGGGAACGTATTCAAATATCTACCCCTTTAATGCAGCTAAGTGCTGGATCAAAGGCTTGAGTGCTTGCCCGCGATGACTGAGTGCGTGTTTTTCTGCTTTTGAGAGTTCTGCGGCTGTCCGTTGTTTTTCCTCAACCCAAAAAACAGGATCGTATCCAAATCCACCTTCACCTTGTTGTGTTGCAACAATACTTCCTTCCCACTGACCAAGAGAAATAAATGGGATCGGATCTTCGTGACTTTGCATAAAAACAAGTGAACAAATAAAACGTGCTTTTCGTTGCTCATTGTCGCCAAGTGATTGAAGTAGTTTGTCAATATTGTCCTGATCAGTGGCATTTTGTCCTGCGTATCGGGCTGAGTAGACACCCGGTGCACCGCCAAGGGCGTCGACAGCAAGTCCAGAATCATCTGCAATGGCAGGAAGGCCAGTATGTTGTGCTGCATGTCTGGCTTTAATAATCGCATTTTCAACAAATGTGGTCCCAGTTTCCGCTACCTCTGGTACATCGAACTCGCTTTGCGGCAGAACTTCAATCCCGTATTCTTCCAAATAGGATTGCATTTCTTTGACTTTTCCTGCATTACCAGTTGCGAGAACTACACGCGTCACATTCATTGTTTTTCACCTTTCATTGATAAACTGGAGCGCGATTTTACAGCAAGACGGGGCCTGACGAAAGCAAAGGATGAGGAGATTGAAAGTCTGAATATTTTTGAAATTCGAACTATTCTCTGATTTTATTTTAGAGATACATCGTTAAGATTTACGCTTTTTGTTTCACGGTAAAAAAGATGAGTTTTCAAAGAATAGGAATAGGTAACGCACATTTAGAACTGAAGTCGACTATTGAGGAACAATGTCAGCAGCGTGCAAATCAAATTCATTATGTTCATCTATCCCAAATCGCCCTTAATGAATATGCCATGTGCATCGATGCGAAAGATGTACCCTCAATTGAAGAAATTGGCCAGTTGCTCAAGCAATCAAATGCACTGGAAACGAAAGGAGTCGTTGTTATCAAATCAGCGTCACACCTAGCGACGCAATTACCTGATCTACTTAAGGAGATTTATCAGGAAACGGGTCAAGACTTTGAGGGAAATGCAAGTCGCACGCTGCGAAAAAAAGTATACAAGTCAGCACAGAATGTCTTCCACACAACCCAGCTCCATCATGCGATCACGCTGCCCCAACATAATGAAGCGGCATATCACAACGCTTACCCTAAAATCATGGTTTTTTATTGTAAGACACCCGCATCGAAAGGAGAGGGCGCAACACCGTTGACGAAAAATAATGATTTAGTTAGAAAACTTCCGAAAGCTATTCTTGAGCAGTTACAGGAAAAAGGTTTGTTGTATCGTCGTTATTTACCTTCTCAAACATCACCTGTAACGCAAGCTTTTCATGGTTTCATACAAGAACTCGCATTGGGGACAGCATTTCCATATGCCAGTTGGCAGCAGGTTTTTGATTGCGAGAACCGTCATGTACTTGAAGATAAGCTGAAAAATTTAGGAGCGAAGCAATACACTTGGATGCCAAATGGCGGTATTTGCTATGAAGTACATAAGTTGCCGGATGATCCGGTGTGGTTGTCACCCTTAGGGTTTTATCGTTTTGGCTCAGATACAGAGTCGGGTTTGAGATCATTGCTTGAGCAAATGTTTTCTTTGATTCAACAAAGCTGTCCTCATCTGGATAGTGATGAGATAAAGCAAGAGGTCGATCAATTAAGTCAGCTGAACCTGACATCAGGTTGGCCGTGTGATCTTGTTGGCGTGCCTATTTCAGAGGGAATTTTGCAGCAAGTGCGTCGTACCATGATCGACCAGACAGTTCGGTTTGATTGGGAAGAGGGCATGATCATGATTTTAAATAACCATCTGGTGATGCATGGACGTGAACAATTTCGTACACCAGAGCGAGAAATTCATGTTGTTTTCGCGTAATCGTTCCTTTATCAGGTCTGGACAATTGGCTTGAACCTCTTTATAACGTGAACGAATAACAATCACAAAACGGAGCAGGATCAAGCCGTTCACGGTTTTGCTCGACGCATGATGAGGTATAGAAAGTATGAGTTCATCCAAAGCATTATTGTCGATCCGTCATTCTACACAGATGAAGGATGGAGAAAATCAAGCAGCAGCGATCGAAGCGCAACTGGCTCATTTTGGCATTTCCGCAGACAGTGATTATGGTCGATTACTTGGTGAGTTGTTGCATGGTTTGTTTCATGTCAATCTCAAAGCGACTGAGATCCAAAGCCTGACATTAGAAACTCTTAGCAAACTCGATAGAACACAGAAGCAGTCTTATTTTAATGCGAAAAAATTTATTGCTTTCCAGCTTGCCAAAGTGATCCATAATTTTCACCCGTCTTTTAAAACCTTGACCTATGAATTAGCGGCAGACTCTGGCAGCACACAATCCAGTTATGTATCGGATATTATGGGAAATGTCCCTGCACTTTTCTCTGCCTCGCCAGTGATCACAAAAACGGCGACTTATACCTTTGCTTCAACGGAGTGGATAGCAGATGCTTTTAGCGGGAAGGAGAGTACCCATCATGTATATTCCCGATTGATGAATCCAACATCGATATCTTTGGCGTTAAAAATTGTTGAGTTGGAGGCTGGTCCTTATCGTCAAGATTATATGGCTTGGAACTTTAACAGCGGTATGGCGGCGATTGATGCATTATTTTCTAATGTGTTGAGTTATGGTGATATTCTGATTGTCAGCCGTAATATCTATGGTGGTGTATATCAATTACTACATGATTATTATGCGAAAAAGAGCAAACTAAATTGTCAGCTGGCATGGTTTGATGGAAGCTCAAAAGAAGACTATGAAACGTTTTTAAAGACAGTTCAGGAGAAATACCAGTCACAGATTGGACAGGGGGCAAAAGTCCACACCTATATTGAATCGCCATGTAACCCTCATGGTGTGCTCCTTGATGTACCTGGCATTTGTAAAGTCGCTCACCAACATGGACTGCTTGTCATGTTGGATTCAACCCTTGCTACACCAATCTTGTCTCAACCACTACAACATCAAGACAAGCAATATCGCCCGGATTATGTGCTACATAGTTACACAAAAGATATCGCGGGACATGGGAATGTCATTGGTGGAGTCGTGATAGGTGAAAACCACCGGATGTTTATTCCAAAAGGAGAGTCCAGCCAAGGTGTGGACTGGTCGCAAACGCTATTCTGGGATGTGTACTACATCAAGGGCGGCTTCTTAAGTTCAGAGTCTTGCTATGAAGTGTTGACGGGTTTGAAAACACTAGAACTTCGTATGAAGCAAAAAGCGATAAATACGATGGTGCTAACCAGCTTTCTTTCTTCCAACAAGCACCTGTCTGTATTTTCCCCTTATGTTGATGATGGCCAGCAAAAGCAGCTGCTTGAGCAAATGTTCGTATGTGGCATGCCTAGCCCACTGTTTTCTGTGAACTTTGAATCTTTGAATTTACCAACCTCAGTCTTCACATCATTTCTTGATTCATTGGAGCCTGCGTTTTCTCAGATGGTGAGTATTGGGCAGATCAATACAATGGCACTTTGTCCTGCACAGACAACTCATTCTGAGCTTAGCCGTGAAGCGCTTGCTGACGCCGGGATCACCCCAACGACACTTCGGATCTCTGTAGGCTGTGAGTCGGTTTTATCTTTGTGTGAGCATTTACGTGCAGTAAGTACGCAGTTTATCGATCCCCATTACCATGGATTTTCAGAGAACTTTATGACAAAAATGGATGTGCTGAACTTAGTTGAAGAAACCACAGTGAATGCACATCGTGCATATTTAAAGGAAACTTTAAAGAATTAGCTTTGCATCGTATCAAACTGTGCTTTGGTCATACCAAAGTACAGTTTATCGTCACTGCGATTGGCATCTTGGTAGTAACCCTTCGAACACCCTTCTTGAATATAACCCGATTTTTCCAATACGCGAGCGGAGCCCATATTCCCAGCATAACAATCGGCAGTGACTTTGTGTGCCTCTAGATCATCAAAGGCTATCAGCGTCATGAATTGACAGCCGAGTGTTGCCAGTCCTTTACCCCAAACGTGTGTCGGAATTTGATAGCCAATTTCGTAATTCCCCGGATGAAAATCGATTGGTGCAAGACCAATTTCACCACAAAACTGATTTGTATCTTTGTGACGGATAATGAGGTTAACTGTATTCGGGAGACGATTTTCTGATTTTGCTTTTTCAATTTCTTCAATGATGGGCTGAAAATAACCTTGATAAACTTCATGTGGGGAAGGGGCGAAAAACAGATATTTCGATACTTCAGGGTCATCCAGCATTTTACAGATATCAGGTAGATCATTCGCGGTGAGTAATGCAATATCGAATTCGTCATTGAGTGGAATTGATGGGCTTGAGAGTAATTGTTTGAGCTGCGATGGGTTTGACATACATCCTCCTTCTTCCTGAAAAGAAAGAGGATTTCATTTTATAGATGAATTGTCCAGAACTATAAGCTTTGACTATTGACCGTGAGGACAACATCAATATTCCCACGGACAGCATTGGAATAAGGGCAAACCTGATGCGCTGTTTTGACCAAAGACAGTGCTTGTTCATCTGGTAAATCTAATAAAGTTTCAAGTTGCACGGTTAATGAAAAGCCACCTGATTCATTCGGGCCAATGCCTACTTCCGCAGTGACGGGGGCTGTATTGAGTTTGATTTTTCCTTCTCTTGCGACATGAAGAATGGCATTGGAAAAACAAGCTGCATAGCCTGCCGCAAAAAGCTGTTCTGGGTTGGTTGCACCGCCATTGCCACCCATTTCTTTTGGATAGCTTAAATCGACCGCCAGTAAACCATCTTCTGTTGCAACATGCCCATTTCTGCCAGCGGATGCAGTTGCTTGTGTTGTATAAAGTGTCTTCATCAATATGCTCCAAATAATAAATAGTTAACAATTAAATTGTGTGCAATTATATTTTTGGCAATATTATATTGTGCAATAATTGAAAAGCAACTACATTGTGCGCAATTTAAAAAATTGAGATTTATTATGCCTGTAAAGTCCACTTTACCTCAGGTCTTAAAACTTGAAAAACAGGTGTGTTTTCCTTTGTATAGCGCTGCGAATGCGATGGTTCGTGCTTACCGTCCATTATTGGATAAACTTGATCTGACGTACCTTCAATACCTTGTCATGATGGTTCTATGGGAAAACGATGGGATAAATGTGAAGGAATTGGGCCATCGGCTCTATCTAGACTCTGGGACACTCACACCAATGCTGAAACGCATGGAAGCAAAAGGCTATGTACTGAGAAAGCGTGGCGAAGCAGACGAACGTGTACGCGAGTTATATCTCACAGAAGCGGGTAAGCAGCTGCAAGAAAAAGCGCTGTCTATTCCAGAAGCGATGGCCTGTAAGGTGGCCATGGCTCCGGAAGAACAAAAACAACTCAAAAGTCTCTGTGAAACACTGCTGACTCAGATTGAGGAAGGGTAAACTCAAATAATTTCATTGAAAACGACGAGGAAAAAATCTGACGCAGCTTGTTGAATATAATCAGCATCCTGAAAACGTGATAACAGCATGCTACCTTCTAGCGCATTGAAATATAAGCGGGCGGCTTGCTCTGCGGGAATCCTCGTCTCAAATTCTCCTTGCTCAATGCCATCTGAAACTTGCAGAGCTACCCAATGTTCGTTGAGATTGACGAATGTCTGTAATGCATGTTGAAGGTGGTCTGTGAGTGAGTAAAAATCAGAGGCGTACATCCCACATAAACAGAGCTTATTCGAACGGCGGACGGAAATAAATATATCGGCAAGAGCGATCAGTTTTTCTTTTGCGCTACATTCTCGAATCGCGATTTCTTCCAGACTTGCTTGATATCGGGCTAAATAGCGTTCAAAAACAACAACAGCTAAATCTTGTTTGGTTTTATAGTGATAGTGAATACTTGCTGTTTTGATACCCAGCTCATCTTGTAGGTCACGAAAACTAAACCCATTGAATCCACGCTCTTGGATCAATTGCTCAGCTAAGTCTGCGATTTTTGCGGCAGTTGGATTGATATCTTTCATAGAAATGCTTCTCATACCTGATTTGCCGTGAATGTAGCATGGAGATTGGAAACGGAGCAATCAATTCTACCTATTGGGAGATATATCTCAAACAGGGCAGAACCCCTGTTTGAGATTTGGGATGCTCCTTATACAAGCTTTACATTGAGTTGTATCTCAGTGCCTGCAAACAATCTTGAAATTGGGCACTTCTCTTTTGCGATATTTGCTTGTTCCATCAAGACGCTTTGCGTTAAACCTTCCGCGCTGACTTCGCTACTTAGTTCGATCAAAGTAATTTTTGGACCGTCTTCATCTCCCAAATGCACTTTCGCTTGTGTTTTGATCGTTGGGACCAAATCCAATTCGCTGAGTAGAGCGGAAAGAAACATGGAATAGCAGCCTGCATGAGCAGCACCGACGAGTTCTTCCGGGTTTGTACCTGGACCTGTTTCAAAGCGTGAAGCGAAAGTAAATGGTCCTTCGACATCGCCATATTGCATGTTGCCTTTTCCTTTTGCCAAAGTCCCTTCCCAGATTGCGTTTGCTTGTTGAATTGCCATGATTATTTCCTCGTGTTGAGAGTTTCAATTTAATATAAAAGTAAAAGAATAGCCGTTAGTTTCTGCCAGCCATGACGCCGCCATCGACATCAATAATGCTACCTGTGATCCAACTGGACTTTTCGAACAATAAAAACTCAATTGTGTTTGCGATATCGTCCGGTGAACCAATTCGCCCGATTGGATGAAAGTCGTTAAATCCTGCTAATGCATCATTGATTTCGTTTTCAGCAATAAATGACTTGTAGATGGTGGAACGTACGACCGCAGGTGCAACAGCGTTGACGCGGATCCCATGTTCTGCCAATTCCATTGCTAGGTTTTTTGTCAACGCATGAAGCCCTGCTTTTTGCATGGAATATGCTGAAGATGGTGTTGCTTTGACTGCTTGGTGCGCCCACATTGAGCCGATATTGACGATCGAACCACCACCATGCTTTTTCATATTCTTCGCTACTGCCTGCGTGATAAAGAAAAACGACTTATTGATATCCAGTTGAAGATCATAGTCTGCTTCTTCGTGCTCTAAAAAACTCACTGGCTTAAAGTAACCCGCTGCATTGACCAGATAACGTAGATGGCGTGATTCATTATTCAGTTTTTGAATCAGTGAATCGACGGCGCCTTTGTTTTAAAGATCAACTGCATAGGGCTCAACTTGTCCACCTGTTTGTTGTTCTAAATCTTGTTTTGCCGTAGTGAGCTTTTCAGGATTACTTGATAGCAGTAATACAGGTGTTCCTTCGGTGAGTAAGCGCTTCGCCGCTTCTTTACCCATGCCTGATGAACCACCAACGATAATGGCAAGTGTATTTGATTTTGACATTTCTTTTCTCCAACAGCTATCTACTAGTAGATAGCTGTTCCAGGTAAAAATAAAGCAGTGTGTGCGAAGTTGCACCAACACCGCTGCCTTGGGATCTAATATAATGAGATTGAATAAAAGGATCAATCGATTTATCTATCTATTGGTAGGTAAATTTATTATCCATATGATTTTTAATGAAATTTAATTTTATGTGATGTGATTATTCGAAATGAATCGCCTTAAAATGGCGCTGAAAACTGAGTTTTAATACAAAATAACAGGCTTGAAAAACAAAAGGGTCATGCGCATAGAAAACGTCTGTTTCATTTGAAAAATGTCTGTTTTCAACTAGGTTTACTTGAGGAAAAATGAATCGTTGGGATAGGTTAATGCGCTAATTTACACCTGTCTTTTATGCCTTTCTAAGAAAATAAGATCTGAAACCCTATGAAAAGAGCACCGCTTAGCGTCACCTTACCGATTAGTGTGTCTTTGATAGCAGTACCTTTTTTTATATCTGCACAAACTGAAGAAGATTTAAGTGATTATTCTTTGGAAGAGCTGATGAATACGCCTGTTTCAACTGCATCACTTCGGAACCAATCAGCATTTGAAGCGCCTTCAAAGGTCAGTGTGATCCAGCAACAAATGATTCAAGATCGGAATTACCGTTATCTCTCTGATGTACTCAAAGATCTTCCTGCTGTGCGACTCTCATTGTATGCTGCCTCTCCTGATTCAGGATCATCAGAGATGATTGTGCGAGGGATACGTGGCAATAATAAAGTGGTGTTGATGTGGAATGGACAGCGGCTCAATCATCCAGATTCACAGCCATTGCATATTACGCCGTATTTGTATCCTTTAGCAGATGTCGATCAAATTGAAATTATTTATGGGTCATCCTCAGCACTCTATGGCAGTGATACGGTGAGTATGACCATCAATATGATTTCATCCGCAGAAAAAGCGCTTGGTGATACAACTTGGCAAGTTGCGGCAGACTATGGGCGGTACTCAGAAAAAAAAGCGATGATGAGATATATGGGCTCATTTGGTCAGATTGATACATCGTTTTTGTTTGATATTTATGATACGGATGGTGTTGATTTTTCTGGCTTTGAACAATTCTACAGCCGTTATCCGGATGGGCCAGGTGTTGATGCCGGATTTACCTTTTTTCCAAAAGGAGAAAGAGATCCATTCTATAACCCAAGTGAGCGCAGTATCACCGCGAAACTTCGTTTTGAGCTAGATAAACTTGCAATCCAAACTTACTATCAACGATTACAGACCCAAACGCAGTTGGGTTGGTCACCATTGACATATGAGGCGAATGGTAAGTCTGGGCATTACATTTTTAATCAATTTGGTTTTTTCCTGACCCATCAGTTTGAGGTGGGCGAGGGTGTGATGCTGGAGTCCTCCATCGATCATACACGAAATAAACTCGATCCTGACTCCCATTGGAACCGCCCAAATGCTGGACCATTTCGTATATACAGTGACTCATTAGAACCTCGTGGCAAAGGAACCAGAACGTTTAAGCTGAATTATGGAAACCGAACCAAAATTGATGAACGTCTCTTTTGGAAGGCAATGGAAAATAAACTACATATGATTGTTGGCTTATCACTGACAACAACAGATATGATGCCAAAAACTGCAAACTTGGATGACCCACTTTCTTACGATGATTCTTTTTCAAATCAGGTGAAGGATACACAGAAATTCCACAACCTCACAGAAACGAATATGGGCGTTTTTGTACAAGGTCAATATGATTTTTCCCAACAACTGAAACTAACCGTTGGTGGACGATATGATAATCACAGTCGCTACGGCTCGACTTTTAATCCTCGTGTGGTGCTGAATTACTATGACGAAAAAACTGGCTGGTTCGCAAAAGGAATCGCAGGCACTAGCTTCTTAGCCCCTGCTGCATTTTTTACTTTCGATACCTTCTTGGTCCCAAGAGATTCTCAACAGGTACCAAACACTGATTTAAAGCCAGAAGAAACCAAAAACTTTGAGCTGAATGTTGGGAGAAGCTTTGACAATATAGTGCTAGAAGGAACAATCTTTCGGACTCGAATTGATAATCTGATCATGCAACGTCAAGTCAAAACAATTGAACAACTCACGGATGCGCAAGGCCCATATACTTTTACGACACTCCACACGGTCAACTCGGGTGAGACAGAGATTGATGGTGTATCGCTTGAAGCGAAAGGTAAGTTTGGAGCGAACTTATCGCCCTATGCTTCCTACACTTATATTCGTGGTGAAACAAAAGATACGACCAACAATGGGCAACCTTATGACTTGATCCATAGTCCAGATCATCAATTCAAGCTTGGATTAGACAGCAAATGGCTGGATGACAAACTCACGTTATATACCGAAGCACACTACACCGGAAAAGCGAAATATCATCCAGATAATTTCCGTCTTCCGGCATCTGACAATCAAGGACGTCAATTTGAAATGGCATCATTTTGGGTTGTTGGACTTGGTGGGAAATATGCGATCAATGAGACATTTAACGTCAAATTGGACGTCACAAACCTATTCGACAAATCCTACGACCAACCAATCGTCGGACAAGAGACATCAAGTTGGACAAGGATTGCGGCGACGCCGGGTGTGCCAAGACAATATTCGATCGGTGTATCTGCAAGATTTTAAAGTATTCTCACTCGGAAGCTGCGTATATGCTTCGGATCAGGTAGGATAGCGATTTTTGAAGTCTGGGGAATACCATGAAAATCTGGGTGGATGCGGATGCTTGTCCTGTTGTGATCAAAGAAATCTTATTTCGTGCTGCGGAGAGAACACAAACGCCATTAACGTTGGTGGCAAATCACGCACTGCGCACACCGCCTTCCAAATATATTCGTTCAATTCAGGTGATGCCCGGCTTTGATGTTGCCGATCATGAAATCGTAAAGCGCATGGAAGCGGGCGACTTGGTGATCACAGGCGATATTCCACTGGCGTCAGAAGTCATCGATAACGATGGGGAAGCTCTCAATCCACGTGGTGAACGTTATACCAAAGAGAACATCAAACAAAGGCTGAATATGCGTGACTTTATGGATACGCTTCGTTCAAGCGGAGTTGAAACTGGTGGGCCTTCAGCACTCAGCCAAAGAGAGCGCAAAGCTTTCTCGGATGAGTTAGATAAGTTATTGAGTCAAAAAAAATAACGCCTGTTCAAATTGATTGAAGTTCAAGTGCATTTGCCCCACTTGATACCAAAAAGCATGATTGGATTGGGTCATATATGGGGATTTTTGATAAACCAACACAGGCAAAACTTGGCCAATATATTTTTGTACCTGAAAAAGTGTAATTACGACATGGATGATACATTGCCGAAGAATGACGACTGACATGCATTCCCAGTTGAAATGAGAATTTAAAAGTGGGCAATAAAATGCCCACGATTTTCATATCAATGAATGATCAATAACGAAAACGATCAGGCACTGGCGTCGTATACTGTGGTAATCTGCGGCTAAAGCACTGGATGCCTGTATTATCTAATCCACAGACTGTATCATTATTCATTACAACTTTGCTTGGATTATCGAATGTGTAAGGGAGTGGACGGAAGTTCTCTCCACCAACCCACCATGCTAAATAACCACGATCATCTAAAGAATAAATTGAACGGGTTTTACTCGATAAAATGGTATTTGGTTTTAATACTGGGCTTGATAATTTGCTTGGTACATTCCCCCAACATTGTAGACCTTCGTCACCAGAAGCACAGGCGTATTTATTGGTGACAGCCAAATGTGTCGGGTTAGTCACCGTTGGTACATCGACAGCAATGGATGGTTTAGAGTCGTATTTTTTTGAGCCCCAGCAACTAATTCCGCCATCATGTTTGATACACGCAGTATAGCGACCGACATGAATTGGACCTGGATTCACAAGTGCGTTGTAGTCTGGGATCGGTACCACACCATACTTGCTCCACTGGCCATTATGATTCCAGCACTTGATACCTTCATCATCTACAGCACATGCGTCTGACCCACTGATTCCAACATAAACTTCTTTTGGATTCACGAAATTGACTTCACTTGTACGATACCACTTTGAACCGATAGTTCTTCTTAAACCGTGATATATGTGATCCCAGCAGTCAACTTTCCCATCATAAACAGCACAAGCCGCATTTCTTGTGACATCAATATGGGTCATATTTTTTAGTGGTTCAGGGGTTGGTTCGAAAAAATCGTTTCTACTTTCAATCGCCCAGCATAATGTGCCAACCAAGTCTGTAGCACACGCATACCCTTCAAACATAATGATATCCAGAATTTCGCTCTTTTTCTGGAACGAGAATGCAGCGGTTTTGATTTCGCTGGTCGTTTGATTGTAGGTATTTAAATGATAGGTGAAGTCACCCGCTGGGAAGCTCTCGGGAATATTGAGTTGTTGCCCTGATTTCTCGTAGCTTTGTCCAGCATCTAAAGAGATAACGGTTGGTGGTAGTGGCATGTAAACCTTTCCATCTGGAAAAGTAAAATAGCTATAAGTTTCCAACTCGATAGTATCAGCGCCTGTGTTTTGAATCGACTGATTATAATCGAGCAACCCCCCTGTTCTTTGGAGCACAGGTTTTTCGTCAGAAGCGGTGAGTTGAATATCAACTGAAGCGAAACTTGAAAATGGCATTGAAAGTAATGAGATAAAGCTCCAAGCGCGTTTATTGAACAACATAAGCTCTCCTTTGTTTGAAAGACCAATAAACAGTGCACAAATAGGAAACACATCAATAATGATGGGTGCACGGCGCGGGATTATAACTTTAGTTTAATGTTTGTAAATCAAAATGTTGCATTTATTTTTGTTTAACCGAATATCGATCCTGATATGTGTGTTTTATCATCTTAACTATCTGATTTAGGTCCATACTCTCTAATTGAGTATGAGCGATTCAAAGCGATTATCTTTGCTTTGATTTCCTTCTTCGTGACCAGAGTATTGCCGTCAATAATATGGTGAATAATAGGTGAAAACGACCATGTCCACTGACCGCTGTCTGGATTTTACCACCATCAGAGTCAGTACTATCACCAGTGGGTGGCTCTGGTTCGCCGATGCCTACACCATCATCCGAAGGGGCACTGCTATTGTCGACAAAATCAGCTTTACCATCATTATCTGAGTCTTGCAGTGTAAATGGCTCTCCTGCGGGTGTTGCATCTGGGTCGACTTGGTCAGTCAGACCATTTTGATTTTGGTCGATAGAGTTATCAATGACCCCATCATCATTATTATCAGAGAGAGTTGTTGCGTTATTCGTCTCTTCGAAATCTGTGAAACCATCGTTGTCACTATCTACATCCAGAAAATCTGGCGTGCCATCAGCATCGGTGTCGACTGGCTCACTGGTTGTAGAAATCGAGTCGTTTAAACCATCTCCATTGGTGTCTGTAAAATTATCAATAACTCCATTACTATCTAAGTCATTGTCATTCGTACTATTTGACTCGATACTATCTGGTATTCCATCTCCATCACTATCTAAATCAATTTGGTTTGGCAGACCATCATTATCTGTATCTGCGGAGCCTTCTAAGGTATCCGTAATACCATCATTGTCATCATCCAAATCAATAACATCAATGACGGAATCCTGATCCGTATCTGTTGTCGCATCGAGAACTGAGACACCAAAGGCTTGCGGTAAGGGATCGATCGCATCTGGTACACCATCTTCATCAGTATCATTTAACGTCGCGTCAACTTTACCGTCTGAGTCGGTATCAAATGGCTGTGCCTGCGGGTTACCCTCGATATCAAATGTGCCATCATCATTACTATCTAAATCGAGATAATCTGGCTGAGCGTCATTATCCCCATCTGGCGGTGTTGTAACACTAACGTTTGAATCAATAGTCCCATTGTTATCTGCATCAGGCAGGCCCGCTTCCACGACGTCCATTTGAGAGTCGTTATCACTATCTAAGTCGAATTGATTTGGGCGGCCGTCTAAGTCTTGGTCATTCAGACTTGCCGTATCTGCAATACCATCCAGATTTGCATCATTCCCATTTCCATCGAGGGCATTGATAATCCCATCATTGTCATCATCAGCAAGGTCGAGTGTACTGAGGTTGAGCTCAATCGTATCGGAGAGACCATCATTATCACTATCTATATCGAGGTAATTTGGGATCCCATCACGATCAAAGTCATTCGGTATGAACGCGTCATCAATACCATTGGAATCAGCATCTGCCCCATTGGTATTCGACACATCAAAGCTGTCATCTAAACCATCATTGTCGGCGTCATTTCCCGAAAGGCGGCTTTCCAATGCATCGGGTACGCTGTCGTTATCGCTGTCTCGGTCGAGATGATTAGCGATCCCATCACCATCGGTGTCGAGTGGTTCCAGAGCATCATCAATCCCATTGTTGTTTGTATCGTTCCCGCTTGTTTGATCAATATCAATGGCGTCATCAATCCCATCATTATCTGCGTCATTACCGGATAAATTAGGGAGGTTTGAGGCCTCAATCGCATCAACCAACCCATCATTGTCTGAGTCAATATCTATCTGATCACTGAGGCCGTCGTTGTCCGAGTCGCCATTGCCTTCAAGGATATCTGGGATACCATCATTATCTGAATCTGAGTCCAAATAATTGGGCGTTCCATCACCATCGGTGTCGATGGGTTCAAGACTATCATCGATATTGTTACCATTCGCATCAACCCCCCCTGTATTATCGACATCAATCGCATTGTCAATGCCATCGTTATCCGTATCACTCCCAGAGAGGGTAATGCCAATTTCGTTGGTATCCGATATGCCATCATTGTCAGAGTCTGTGTCTTGGAAGTTCGGGATGCCATCACCGTCGATATCTCCAGCACCTTCGCTCGCGTCAGGGATCCCGTCTCCATCGCTCTCGATATCAAACTGATTTGCGGCTCCATCGGCATCTTGATCAGACAGACTGGCATTATCGGCAATACCATCTTTGTTGGTATCATTCCCATCTCCATCAAGTGCATTGATGATGCCATCCAGATCATCATCATCCAAACTTGAACCAGTGAGATTTAGCTCGACTTGATCACTAAGCCCATCATTGTCACTGTCTGTATCCAGGTAGTTAGGTTGCCCATCATTATCAAAGTCATCTGGAGTAAACGCATCGTCAACCCCATCACCATCGGCATCAACACCATTCGTATTCGTTACATCAAAACTATCATCCAGCCCATCATTGTCCGTATCAGTACCAGAAAGCCTGCTCTCCAGTGCATCTGGGACCTTGTCATTATCGCTGTCTCGATCTAGATAGTTTGCAGTACCGTCATTATCTGTATCGAGTGGCTCAAACGCGTCATCAATCCCATTATTATTGGTATCATTACCAGCGGTTTGATTGATATCAATGGCATCATCAATGCCATCATTATCTGTATCAATACCTGATAAAGTGGGGACAGTTGCGGCCTCGATTGCATCGACGAGTCGATCATTATCCGAATCGATATCAATATAATTGGCTAAGCCATCTCCATCAGGATCACCTGTTCCTTCGATATGATCCGGGATACCATCATTATCAGAGTCGGTGTCCAAAAAGTTGGGTGTACCGTCACCATCACTATCTAAAGGCTCACGACTATCGTCGATATTATTCCCATTGGCATCAATCCCGCCTGTTGCATCAACATCAATCCCATCATCGATTCCGTCAGCATCGGCATCGGTCCCGAGTAAGATTGACCCGAATTCATTTTTATCTGGAATGCCATCATTATCGGAATCGGTATCGAGTGTATTTGCCAAACCGTCACCATCGGTATCCCCATTGCCTTCAAGAAAATCAGGGATGCCATCGTTATCTGAATCCAAGACGATTTGGAAAGGGATATTCACTTGCCCAGTATTTCCTTCTGGGCTGGTAACGTTTGCAGTATAGGAATAAGTACCTGAAGCAATATTTGCGGTTGGTGAACAGCTCCAGGTATTACTCGGTGCTGCTGCAACAGCCGTTGCGGTGCAAACAGTAGTGCCATTCCCATCTTTGATAATGATGACTGTCCCAGCTGCGAGCCCAGTTGTACCAGAGAAGGCCGGTGTCTGATCATTCGTCACCCCAATTTGATTCGCTGTTAAGCTTGGTACTGAGGTGACAATTGCGGGTGTTTGCGTTACTGTTGGGGCGTTATTCCCTACAGCGTCGGACACATTTGCTGTAATCGTCAATGTACCATCACTAAAGCTGGACAAATCAAGAGCATTTGCTGTCCAGGTTCCACTGGAGACTGCTGCTGTTGTCGACACTGTATTGCCTGCGCTATCTGTCAAACTTAAGCTAACAAATTGCCCATCTTCGGCATCCGTTGTGCCACTTAGTGCTACACTGTTCAACTCTTGGCTGTTGTAATTATTGTCACCACCACTGCCATTATTAGTAATGCTTACATTGGGCAGGGCCGCATCTTTCACGAAGGTTTTATTTGTGGTTCCTGTATTGTTGAAACTATCTGTTTGAGAAGCAGAAGCTTGAATGGCTGTATTCCCATCAGCCAGGGGTGAGACATCAAAGGTTGCTGTCCAGTTTCCGCTGTTACAAGCGACTGTTTTTGTTCCACCGGGCGTAAGCCCGGTGATCGTGACTGTCACGTTTCCTTCAGATGTTTCGCAACTTCCTGTGATTGGATAACTTGTTTGGTTATTTGAGGTCGCAATCGTTGTGCTTTGAATACTCATAGTGGGGGCTTGCAAGTCATAGGTCAGCTCATCAGTCGTCGTATCTGTGGATTGATTCTGCGCTGCATCCTTCGATACGACTACAATATTGTGTTGCTGAACACTTCCTATATGGGTGAGAGAAAAAGTACCAGAAACAGGTGTTGTACTGGTGTCGATACTCCAGTTTCCTGATTGTGGTGTGACAACGCGATAGGTTGCACCTGCAACAGTGACATCAAGTGTGGTGAATGCTTCTGCTGTTCCTGTGATTGTTGGTTTTTGATTTCCGCCCGACGTTACTGCATTGACAGTTGGTATGGTAGGAGGTGTTGTATCCACAGCATTTGAACTGGGTGAGGTAAAAAAAGTCTGACTATCTGCATTGCCATCAAAGGTATAGTTCCTTCCAAGAAATATGGCTCCATTTTGATAAATAACTTCAACAGAAGATGTGGGTTGAAATGCAATATAAATGGCGACATTCGTATCATTGCCTGATGCGGAGTCAAAGTCAGATGTAAATTTAATTTCTGTGTCACCAGAACCGTTAACTTGCTCTACGGCTGAAATATTCGTAGCAGGGCTGCTTTCCAATATGTAGTCCGCGACATGATTTTTGAGTACACGTACAGATTCAATTGAATCAGTATTCGTCCCATCAATATCCCCAATCAAGGCAGCAGGGATCACCGTAATCGGATCCGTAGATGCGGGGTTATTTATATCATGCTTGTAGAAATTGAAATGAAGTTTCACGACTTGACCCACGGCCTCTAAACGGACGATGGCATCATCGCTTCCCGTAAAAAAGCCAAGACTGTTTGAATTGGGGTGGGTGTTTTCGATGACCTCGATTTCAACATCAAAATCAACTCCATCTAATGTGCCTACTTTCTGCCATCTGGCCTTTGTACCGATTGAACCAACGTTCGTGCCATCCCCAGCTGTGGTTGTAATCACACCTTGAAATGAGAGTTCAGTTCTGGAAAATGCGGGGGTTGCGCAGAATCCGAGGCACAACAAAAGTATGAAGCTGAGTTTCGTTTTGCATAATTCGCTGAGGATTTTCATAAAATACCATACGGATCATGTGATGAAAGAAAGCGTTGTCATCATTCTTATGTATGAATGAGTATGGATGGATTTATGAAATATACAAAAGAGGGCGTGAGCGAAAGCTTGTCGTTCAACGCTTTCGCTCACGCAGCTTGGTTCACTTATCGTGGCTGACAGATCAGGATATGAATTTTCTTTTCAATTACTTCATCGAAAATGCTTTTTGTCCATTCCTGATGCAGCTCGGCATCCAATATTTGGAGTCCAGCTGATTGAAGGAGTGCTTCAACACTTGGTCGGTCATAGAGTGTAAATCCATAGGATGTAAATGGGAGGCGTTGCATAAATTCGCGATCGCCAAATGCAAGACAAAATCGACCATTGGGTTTGAGTACGCGTCGAATTTCTGCGAGTTGTGCAGCGGGATTTTCCCAGAAATATAGCGTGTGAACCGTCATCACTTTATCAAAGGCGTTTGTGTCAAAAGGAAGAATACTCGCATTTCCTTGTAGAAACGCCACTTGGCTTTCTGTCATCAATTGTGCATTGTGCTTGCTGGCAGCAGCGACCATGTCAGCAGACCAATCGACGCCAATATAAGAAATATTGCGCGCCTTTTTTAAAAGATCTTGAACAAAAACACCATTCCCAGGCCCAATTTCAAGGAAATGATCGTGATCTTCCATGCGAAGTTTATCAAAGCATCGCTGGTTTGTAAGACCATTCGAAAGATTCATTTCTTCAGCTACGTCAAGTGCATCGGTTCCGGATGGACACCGGAGTTGGTCAGCAAGTACTTCATATTCCATATCATTTCCTTTTTTATCCGATAGACATGTCTAGAGCACAATATCAGAGATGAGGAGCGGTTTAAAAAGCGACTAAAAAGGAAGGATTTGAGAATGAATACAAATGGAGCCGTAGGTTTACGGCTCCGAGGTATTGTGTTTTATTTGGTGGTCTGATTAAAGCTACCGACCTCTTCACCAGCCGCCTGCTTATCTGCATGGTAACTGGAGCGAACGAAAGGACCGCATGCAGCTTGATCAAAACCAAGCTTATCTGCGACTTCTTTAATGCCGTTAAACTCGTCCGGCGAAACATATCTTCTCACCGGTAAGTGGTGTTTACTGGGTTGCAGATATTGGCCAACAGTTAACATATCGACGTTATGTTCGCGAAGGTCGCGCATGACTTCCAATATTTCTTCGGTTTCTTCACCAAGACCAACCATAAGCCCTGACTTTGTTGGGACATCCGGGTGCATTTCTTTGAAGCGACGAAGAAGTTCTAGAGACCACTTATAATCCGCACCGGGCCTAGCTAAACGATAGAGGCGAGGGGCGGTTTCTAGGTTGTGGTTGAATACATCTGGCTTCACATCCTTGAAGACTTCAAGTGCGCGATCCATTCGACCACGAAAGTCTGGGACGAGGACCTCAATCTTAATGTTTGGGCTGTATTTCCGAATTGCGGTAATACAATCCGCAAAATGCTGTGCACCACCATCACGGAGATCATCACGGTCTACGGAGGTGATCACCACATATTTGAGTCCCATATCGCGAATAGTGAGACCAAGCTTTTCTGGCTCTTCTGCTGATGGAGGCAGTGGTCGGCCATGGGCAACATCACAGAATGGACAACGGCGAGTACAAATATCCCCAAGGATCATAAACGTCGCAGTACCATGGTTGAAACATTCCGGAAGATTCGGGCAGGACGCTTCTTCACAAACGGAATGCAAACCGTGTTTACGCATTGCACCTTTGATGGCGTCAATTTTATCGCTACTACGAGGTAGTTTTATTTTTAGCCAATCTGGTTTGCGAAGGACTTCATCTGGTTCAGTCGGGAGGACTTTTACCGGGATAAGTGCCATCTTGTCAGCATCTCTGTATTTGACACCAGGCTCAATTCTTACTGGCTTAGTCATTGTTCTCTGTAAACCCTGTTTTATAAATAATATCAGTTGCGTCTAAGCGCTCGGCAATCTGTGTTCCTAGTGCTGTTGCAACATCGTCAAAACCAGCTTGTTGGGACAGCTGGCTGAGTTGAACCATCTCCAGTCCGGCGTAACCACATGGGTTGATCCGTAAAAAAGGCTCAAGATCCATATCAATATTCAGGGCAAGACCATGAAAGGAACACCCTTTACGAACACGCAGCCCCAGCGATGCGATTTTTTTATCATCGACATAGACACCTGGCGCATCCGGTTTTGGATAACTGTTAATTTGAAACTGTGCTAATGTTGCGACAATCGATTCTTCAATGAGCGTAACAAGCTGTCTAACGCCTAATTGGCGACGTCGTAGATTAATGAGCAAATAGATCACCAGTTGCCCTGGACCATGATAGGTGACTTGTCCACCACGGTCGACCTTGACAACAGGAATATCACCCGGTGCAAGCAAATGTTCTGCTTTACCGCCTTGACCTTGGGTAAACACAGGTTCGTGCTGAAGAATCCATAGCTCATCTTTTGTTGCATCATCACGGTTATCCGTGAACGACTGCATTGCTTGCCAAATTGGCTGGTAAGGCTGTCTGCCAAGTTGTCGGAGGATCAGCTGTTCATGTCCAGACATGTTATAGTTCCAAGCTTTGGCACTTCAGTTACAGAACGTAGCGGACAAGATCAATATTGCCAAGTTCGGTGTAAAGTGTCTCGATATGTTCTTTGCTTTTGACGGTGACAGAAACCGTAATGGAAAGGTAAGTTCCTTTTGAACTTGGCTTGGTCGTCGGACTGTATTCACCCGGCGCATGTTTTTGGAGGACACCCATGACGATTTCAGGGAGTTTCTCGTCAGCAACCCCCATGATTTTAAAAGTGAATGGGCAAGGGAATTCCAAGTATTCGTCGAACTTCGTATTTTTGACTTGCTTTACCATGTAGATGCAGCTCCAAATCACAGCATAAATAAAAACTGCGCTATGTTATCACAACAATAGCGCAACCTCTATGGAAGAAACAGGAGGAAAAGCGCACGAAAAACCGCGCGCTTAGATGGGGTTGTTATATATCCAGCTGGAGGCGAATATAATCAAACATTTGGCTAAACCAACCCCCTTCAGCAACATCACTTAATACAACGAGCGGATACGTTGCAACATCTTCACCTTTGAGTTGTAGGTGGAGTGTGCCAACAACATCACCTTTTGCCAGTGGTGCTTTCAGCTTTTTATCTAGCTTAAAGTTTGCTTTGAGATTTTTGCGTTGACCCCGTGGAATGGTGATTGGTGTATCTGTCAAAATACCTAAATCGACCTGTTCTTTGTCGCCCATCCAAACACGTTGAGAAGCAAAGACTTCCCCTTGCTTGTATGGGGTGACTGTTTCATAAAAGCGGAATCCATAGTTGAGGAGCTTTTTGCTTTCGACTTTTCGTTCAACTTTACTTTTCGTTCCCATGACAACAGCAATAAGTCGCATCTCTCCTTTTGTACCCGAAGAAACAAGACTAAACCCTGCTTTGCTCGTGTGGCCAGTCTTTAGCCCATCTACATTCAGGCTTTTATCCCAAAGCAAAGAGTTGCGGTTGTATTGTTTGATGTTGTTATAAGTAAAAGCTTTTTCTTTATAAATTGCGTATTCATCCGGCGTATCATTGATGAGTGCTTTTGCTAACGTCGCCATATCTCTTGGCGTTGTCATATGTTCCTTAGCATCAAGGCCGTGGCTATTTTCAAAAAATGAGGAGGCCATACCTAAGCGTTGTGCATGGGCATTCATCAAATCTGCAAATGCTTCTTCACTGCCAGCAATATGTTCAGCCATTGCGACACAGGCATCATTACCACTTTGGATGATAATCCCTCTGTTTAAGTCAGAAACAGCGACTTCTGTACCAACTTCAATAAACATCTTGGAAGAGTCAGGAAAGTTTTTTGCCCAAGCATTTTTACTAATTTTGACTTTATCGTCGGTTTTCATATTGCCAGCTGCGATTTCACGACCAATGATGTAACTCGTCATCATTTTCGTCAGACTGGCAGGGGCGAGTTTCTTGTCAGCATTCTCTTCGGAAAGCACCTTGCCAGTTGTGTAATCAATTAAAATATGTCCCTTTGCTTTGATTGCAGGTGGTGCAGGGAGAATATCCGTCGCTTGGACAGAGGTGATGGTGAAGCTCAGTAGCGTCCCAAAAAATAACGTTTTCATTTTTTTCATGGATAATAGTTCAAGTCTGATTGGCTGTTGTCATTTTTCATATGCGAGAAAGGGAATTATCTGCCAGCAATTATATGCTGTAAAGCGGAAAAGCGCTTTCGTAACCTTTCTCTGTAAGTTTTTGCTTAATGAGCAAAGCACGGTCACGATTTGTCATTGGACCCAGACGCAGTTTAAAAATTCCGTCTTTATTTTCGATCAGATATTTTAAATTGAGCGATGTGGAGAGTTGGCGACCAATATTCTCAAGTTTTTGTTTATTAGAACTGGCGATGACCTGTACAAACCAGTTGCCCTTTGGAGCCGTTGCTTTGTTTTTTGGTTTTGCGTTGGCTTGTTGCTGTGCTTTACGCTGCTTGTCGAGTTCTTCTTTCGTGACAAGTTCAATATGCACTTTTGCGGTGCCTGTATGATAGACGCCCAGTTTATAAGCGGCAGCATAAGATAAATCAATGATCCGTTTTCCATGAAATGGCCCCCGGTCATTCACACGGACAATCGCTGACTTTTGGTTTGATAGATTTGTGACTCGTACATAACTCGGTAAGGGGAGGGTCTTATGAGCCGCAGTCATTGCGTACATGTTGTAGACTTCCCCATTCGATGTTTTATGCCCATGGAATTTACGGCCATACCAAGAAGCAACGCCCGATTGCTCGAACTTGGTTGGTGCAATTAATGGGGTGTAACGTTGCCCAAACACCTGATACGGTTTATTACCAATGCGACTTGGCGCTTCAACCTTAGGGTTGGGGTCTTTGGACTCCAACGTTGAAGGTGGACGAAGTGGTGCACTGTCATGTTTGTGTTGATAACGGCTTGTTGACTCACAAGCACTGAGTAACGTGATCATTGATGAGATCACTAAGGTACGACAAACTTCCATGGGTTACCTGTTATATATTTTCTTATTCGTTGCAATTGCGTTGAGGATACCAAACCCAGCCATCAAGGTGACCATAGATGTGCCACCATAGCTCACTAAAGGCAATGGAACGCCAACAACGGGAAGCAGGCCAGAGACCATCCCGATATTGACAAAAAAGTAAACAAAGAACGTGAGCGTTAAGCTTCCTGCAAGCAGCTTGGTAAATGGATGCTGTGATCTTGCAGCAATCAATAGCCCTCTACCGATAATAAACATGTAAATCGCGAGTAATAACCCAATACCAATGAGGCCAAACTCTTCACTGAAGACGGAAAAAATAAAGTCGGTATGTCGTTCTGGCAGAAACTCGAGTTGTGACTGAGTTCCCATGAGCCAGCCTTTGCCTTCAAGGCCACCTGAGCCAATCGCGATTTTGGATTGAATAATATGATACCCAGAACCAAGGGGATCACTTTCTGGGTTGAGGAATGTCAGTACGCGTTGCTTTTGATAATCACGCAGTAGATAAAACCAGAGAATCGCGCCAAGGGGAATACTTAAGCATCCAAAAAATCCAATCAGTCGCCAAGACATGCCCGCTAGAAAAAGTACAAATATTCCTGAACTGGCAATCAACAATGAAGTGCCAAAGTCAGGTTGCTTAAAGATTAATAGTGTTGGGACTAAGGTGATCGCAAAGCCTGCCGCAATATGGATAAGTCGAGGCGGCATTGGTTGGCGGCTGATATACCAGGCGACAGTCATCGGCAGGACCATTTTGAGTATTTCTGAGGGCTGAAATTTAATAAAGCCAATGTCCAGCCACCGTTGTGCACCTTTACCAACATGCCCAACAACAAGTACAGCCACAAGTAGCATAATACTGATTAAATACACTGGAACGGATAGCCGCCGATAGACAAGTGGCGGTATTTGAGCCACAGCAAAGCACACAAATAGTGCAACGCCAAGGCGAACTGCCTGACGATTCATGAGGCCCATATCCTGGCCACTGGCACTGTAGACAACGACGAGGCTAATACTCATCAGACTAAGGAGTGCAAGCATCAAAGGCCAATCAATGTGGAAAGTGGAAAGCCAGTCAGCTGGCGTTTTTTTCTTATCGGGATAGTGCATGGCGCACTCCTACGGAAGAACCAAAGTAATAATCCATGACCTGCCTTGCGATTGGGGCAGCCTGAGAGCCACCTCCGCCCGCATTTTCAAGAGCGATGACCACAACAATTCGAGGGTCATCGTATGGTGCAAAGCCGACATACATCGCATTATCCCGCTTACGTTCGTCGATTTTTTCCGCATCATATTTTTCATCTTGTCCAATTGTGACAACCTGCGCGGTTCCTGTCTTACCTGCTGAGTCGTACACAGCACCTTTAAAAGCTTTATGCGCAGACCCTGTTTGTTTGGAAACAGTTGTATGCATCGCACTTAATATAATGTCCCAATGTCGATTCTTTTTCAGTTGAATCGGGGGTTTTTCCTCAATCACATAAGGTTGTTTTTGCTCACCAACCTGAAAGTTTCTGAGTAAGTGCGGCGGGTAGTAAACACCTCGGTTGACCAATGCCGTGATTGCTGTCGCCAATTGAATTGGTGTTGTTGTCCAATAGCTTTGTCCAATGCCGACAGACGTTGTTTCCCCTGGATACCAGGGTTTGCCAAAGCGTGCTCGTTTCCAGCCTTTTGATGGCATGATACCACTGTTTTCTTCTTTGATATCAATGCCTGTTTTTTCACCAAAGCCAAACCCGGTCATAAACTCACTGATCCGATCAATTCCCAATCGATAGGCGAGATCATAAAAGTAGGTATCACAGGACTCTTCGATAGAACGATAAATATCGACCTTACCGTGTCCCCAGGGCTTCCAGTCTCTGTATTTATGTGTTGAACCGGGGATTTGGTAAAAACCAGGATCAAAGATGGTTGTTTTTTCTGTCACGAGACCGGATTCCAACCCCAGTAGTCCCATGAGAGGTTTAATTGTAGATGCGGGTGGGTAGCGCCCCTGAGTCGCTCGATTAATGAGTGGACGATCAATTGATTGTAGCTTTTTATAATCCCTTGAAGAGATCCCGTGAACAAAGAGATTTGGATCATAACTTGGGTTACTGTAAAGAGCGAGAATACCCCCATCTTTTGGATCCATGACAACAACAGCGCCACGGAGTCCTTTCAAAGCTTTTTGAGCAATTTGTTGCAGCTCAACATCCAGCGTCAGGTAAATATCTTTTCCAGGAACCGGTGGGGTTGTTGATAACCGACGAACGACACGTCCCCGGTTATTGACCTCGACCTCTTCTGCACCCACTTTGCCATGCAGGACTTTTTCGTAATACCGCTCAACCCCGTTTTTCCCGATATCGCGTGTTGCTTTATATTGTTCCTCTAGCCCCTCTTCGGTGAGTTTCATCAAATCTCGTTTATTAATTTTTCCGACATATCCCAATGCGTGGGTAAGGACACCTTTGTAGGGGTAATAACGTTTTAAACGGGCTTCGATACTGACACCGGGAAAGCGATGCTGGTTGACAGAAAAAGTTGCAAGTGCGGTCTCATCCAGATTCGTTTTGAGTGGGATACTTTTAAAGCGACGCTGTCGTTTCATTTCTTTAAAGAATGATGCTTTATCTTCATCACTAAACCCTATCAGAGTCTGGAGTTCATCAACGGTGTCTTCAATATTTTTCACCTTTTCTGGAATGACTTCCAAATTGAAGATGGGCTTATTCGTTGCAAGGAGTCGACCATGGCGGTCGTAGATCAATCCTCGATTTGGTGCAATCGGTTGGAGTTTGATCCGATTGAGATTGGATTTTGTCTGATAGAGCTCATGTTGTTCAACCTGCAAATGATAGAGGTTGATGAACAAGATGAGCACAGCTATCGTCACAATAATAAAAGAGAAAAATGCGCGACGGGCAAATAAATTCGCTTCAGCAGAATGATCCCGTATCGCGACTCGCTTTCGCGACATAAATTTTATTATTCCCTATGATAAGGATGATTTTGATTCACACTCCAAGCACGATAGAGACTTTCTGCGAGCAAAACGCGAACCATAGGATGCGGGAGCGTTAATGGTGACAGGGACCATTTTTGCTCAGATGCTTGAATACACTCAGGCGCCAAACCTTCTGGTCCACCAACAAGCAAACTGACATCCCGACCATCCAATTGCCAACGCGCCATTTGGCTGGCGAGATCTTCAGTGGCCCAAGGTTTGCCCAGAACTTCCAACGTGACAATTCGAGATTTTCCCGCAGCGGTAAGCATCAGTTCGCCTTCTTTTTGCAAAATGCGCGGAATATCTGCATTCTTGCCACGTTTTCCTGCTGGGATTTCAATCAGTTCCAGCGACATATCTTTTGGAAAGCGCCGTGCATATTCACTATAGCCTTGCTCAACCCATTTTGGCATTTTTGTGCCGACAGCAATGAGCTTTAGCTTCATCCTAGCCCCAAAGCTTTTCGAGTTGATAGAACTCGCGGGAGTCTTCCTGCATGACATGAAGGATCACATCACCCAAGTCAACAAGAACCCATTCACCTGCATCCTGGCCTTCAATACCCAGTGGTGCTTCGCCTGCTTTTTTTGCCTCTAACGCAACATTTTCAGCGATCGACTTTACGTGACGGCTGGAGCTACCAGAGCAAACTACCATAAATTCCGTCACACTACTTTTACCTCTGACATCCAATTTTTGGATATCTCTGGCTTTCATATCATCAGCTTTGTCAACAACAAACGCGAGAAGTTCCTGGCTATCCAAGTTTTTCACCTTCTGTCTAAATCAGTCATCAAATTACAAACGGTGGATCCTAACATGATGCCGCCTTGAAAAAAACAGGCTGCGATTATCTTTCATCAATATCACAGTAAATGATGCAAAATTACATTGGTTTTCCGTAAGATCAACAGACCCTAACGATAGAGTCCCATTTGTTGGATCATCGTCAATGTCTTCGGGTGGAGGTCCTGCGATGTTTCTGCTTGCGCAAGTTGCTGACGAACTTGTGTTGAAGAAACATCACTTTTTCTCGTTTGGATAAAAAGAAGTTTCCCATGAAGGGATTGTTGAAGCTGTTTGCTATCTGATACTCGGCCATGATCAATGATGGTTTGAATTTCAGGAACCGGCGCTAAAGTATAGCCTGGTCGCTCACAGATGATGAGATGACAATAATCGAGTAATTCTTGATAACGATGCCAGCGATGAAGTTGATTGAGTGAGTCCATCCCAATAACAAAACCAATCGCATGATTGGGAAACTCATTGCGAAGCTCACGTAAAGTATCGACAGTGTAGGATGGGGTCTGACGATTCAGTTCACGATCATCCAATTTAAAATTTGGATAATCTGCAATCGTTTCTAAAACCATGTGTGCTCGAACTTCAGAAGAAACGCCTGGTGGCGACTTTAGTGCAGGAATATGGCACGGTAAAAAGTGGAGTGCAGTCGTATCCAGTTGTTTGGAAATATCCTCGGCAAGTCTTAAGTGGCCAAGGTGAATGGGATTAAAAGTTCCACCAAAGTAGATTAATAAAGGGTTATCGGAGGATTGACTCATCATCTGGGCACTTTAGTTGTGATGCTTTCGCGGTACAGCAGTGGATGCAAATTTGCGTTAATGTGATAAATGGATGTTTCAGTTGATCATCTTTAATTGAGATATCAAAAGACTGTAGTTCATCCAGTAACGTCTGTAGATTTTGTTCCGAAAGGCGACTCCAGGCAGTTCGAAATGCACCTTGGCGCTTTTTCCAGATGCCGTGCTTTTCCCAAGGAACCATGCCGACAGATTGATATTCTACTTTGAGTTTTGAAAGAAGAAGGAGGTCTCGGGTAAGCGCCCAAGTGATTAGTGTTGGTTCAGTGTGATCTTTCTTCAGGCTCTTGAGCATCATCAGCGTACTATGGCTGTTTCCGGATAAAACGATATCCACGAGTTGATAAGCTGTAAAGTGTGACTGATGATTGAGCAGTGGCTCAGCATCCTCATAGGAAAGGTATTGGCCAGCATGACCAATAAGCGATAATTGTTGTAACAACTGATCTGCGGCAAGTAAATTTCCCGCATAAAAAGTTTGGATTGCCTGGATGAGATCTGGCGCACATTGCAGGTGATATTCTTGTGTTTTTTGTGCAAGCCATTTAGCAAATCCTCGGCCATCTTGCGGATAACAAGTGATCAGCAGCTGCTCATTCTCAATTTTTTTGAGCCAACGGCTCCGGTTATCCTCAGGGAGCAGTTTTTCTTTTGAACAGAGAAAAATAGTATCCGGTGAAGTGTACTCTCCTAGAGAAAGCAGCGCATCCTGTGTTTCTTTCTTTAACTTTTTATCAGGAAGAGCGATCTCTATAATCTTTTTCTCACTAAAGAGCGACATTGCAGAAGCATGGTGGTAAACCTCAGCCCAGGGAATATCTGGGGAGGCCTCGATTTTTATTCGTTCATGAAAGCCTTGCGCCATCCAATATTGGCGAATCGTATCTAATGCTTCGAGTCGCTGAAAAGGCTCTTCACCTACGACAAAATATATCCCGCAGTGCTTTTGTTTCAGGTGTCCTTTAAGCTGATTTGGAAAAATGCGCATGGATCACTTACCTACTGTGGGGTTTCTTGACCTTCATCCGGGTGGTAGGTCGATAAGGTTTTGACAACTTTCTCGGCCATTTCGATATGCATTTCGTTTAAGATCAGAGACTTTTCTTTTTGCTTCGCGAGTGGATTACTCGGGTTGTCCTGATAATCACGTCGGATCACATTTGAAAAGTAATGTTTTTTACCATCTGGGAATAGCAATGCGTAGTTGACACGGTAAATCATCTCATACTCTGCTGCTTGGCCATTGGCAAAGAGTGACAATGTTCGAGAACTGATTTTTGCATCTTCGATGATTAAAGCGGGAACTTTTGGATCGCTTTTAACAACTTGAACATTATTGAGCAAGAGTTGTCGAGTCACATTAATATGAAGCGTCGAATGCGGCTCTGCGGAGGTCACATCGAGGCGGTGTATTTCTGGTGCTAAGCGATAGGCACCTCTCAAATGAAAGCCACAGGCAGTCAGCATTATGCTGGTCAGTGCGATGACTGACCAGCGTGCAAGCTTACCGTGACATTGAGATTTCAATCGATTCAATATCATGGCTTACCACTAGTTTGCAACGATGTTGACCAGTTTACCTGGTACATAAATCACTTTACGGATCGTTTTGCCATCGGTAAAGCGAACGACATTTTCATCAGCAAGTGCAGTTTGTTCAACTTGGTCCTGAGGACAATCTGCTGCAACGGTGATTTTGCCACGGAGTTTGCCATTGACCTGAACGATGATGAGTTTTTCATCTTCAACAAGCGCTGACTCGTCCGCGATTGGCCAGAGGGCGTCTTCAATTGTTCCTGCAAGCTTTAACTCTTTCCAAAGTTGGTGTGTGATGTGAGGCACAATTGGGTTGAGCATGATCACAACAGTGGTGATTGCTTCATGTAACAAATACTTGTCAACTTCAGACTCCACTGAGGCTTTCGATAAGTGATTCATCAATTCCATGATGGCTGCAATTGCAGTGTTGAATGTATTTCGACGACCAATGTCATCCGTCACTTTTACAATTGTTTTATGCAGTTCGCGGCGAAGTGTCTTCTGACTGCTATTGAGCGCAGATGTATCCACTTGGCCTGCTGTGATACCTTGCTCAAGGGATTCGAAGGTGAAGCGCCATAAACGTCTTAGGAAACGATTTGCGCCTTCAACGCCAGAATCAGACCATTCCAAAGTTTGCTCAGGTGGAGATGTAAACATCGTAAACAAACGGACGGTATCGGCACCAAACTGCTCAATCACTTTTTGCGGATCGATTCCGTTATTTTTCGATTTTGACATTTTACTCATGCCAGCAGAAATGACAGGTTGTCCATCCACTTTATGCCAAGCTTTTGCAATTCCGCCTTTTTCGTCTTTTTCTGATTCGACGTCTTCAGGAGAGATCCAGTTTTTCGAGCCGCTGTCCCCTTCACGATAATAAGTTTCCGCAAGGACCATTCCCTGACAAAGTAGCTTCTTGAATGGCTCATCACACTCGACTAAACCAGTATCACGCAGCAATTTGTGGAAGAAACGAGCATAAAGCAGGTGCAGGATCGCATGTTCGATACCACCGATGTACTGATCGACAGGCAGCCAGTAGTTTGCTTTCGTTGGATCCAGCATTTGGCTGCTGTCATCGGCATTACAGTAACGTGCGTAGTACCAGGAGGACTCCATGAAGGTATCAAATGTGTCCGTCTCAAAGTAAGCTGCTTGACCATTGTAAGTCGTTTTCGCCCATTCTTTGTCTGCTTTGATCGGCGATGTAACGCCATTCATTTCTACATCTTCCGGCAGTTCAACAGGAAGCATATCTTCAGGGACTGGAATTTGTTCACCATTTTCCAAAGTCATCATTGGAATCGGCGCACCCCAGTAACGCTGACGGGAGACTCCCCAGTCTCTTAAGCGATAGTTGACCTTGATTTCACCTTTCCCTTTCTCTTTTAGATGTGCAGCAATGGCTTGGAAAGATTGTTTAAAGTCCATGCCATCAAACTCGCCAGAGTTCAACAGGATCCCTTTATCGGTAAATGCTGCTTTGGATAAGTCACACTCAACTTCATCACTAGCAGGGCGGATCACTTGCTGGATCGGTAGCTGATACTTTTGCGCAAATTCAAAGTCGCGTTGGTCATGGGCAGGAACAGACATGACTGCGCCTGTGCCGTAATCCATCAACACGAAGTTCGCGACCCAAACAGGAACAGTCTTGCCAGTCATTGGATGAACTGCTGTTAATCCCGTATCAACACCTTTCTTCTCCATGGTTGCCATATCCGCTTCTGCAACCTGGTTGTTTTTGCACTCATTAATAAATGCTGCTAGCTCTGGGTTGTTTTTTGATGCTTCAAGTGCAAGAGGATGTTGTGCCGCAAGTGCAACATAAGTTACACCAAGCAACGTATCTGGACGCGTTGTGTAGACATCAAAGCTGTCTTGTGAGTTTTCAACATCAAAGGTGAGCTGAACACCTTCCGAGCGTCCAATCCAATTCCGTTGCATGGTCTTGACTTGCTCAGGCCAACCATCAAGTTGATCCAGGTCATTGAGCAACTCTTCCGCATAGTCGGTAATTTTGATAAACCATTGCGGGATCTCTTTGCGCTCGACTGTAGCACCAGAACGCCATCCTTTTCCATCGATGACTTGTTCATTCGCAAGGACGGTTTGATCGACAGGATCCCAGTTTACCGTGGCCATTTTTTTATAGACAAGACCTTTCTCGAACAACTTGGTAAAGAACCATTGTTCCCAGCGATAGTATTCTTTTTGGCAAGTCGCGAACTCACGGCTCCAGTCATACCCGAAACCAAGCAGCTTGAGCTGGTAGCGC
This sequence comes from Algicola sagamiensis DSM 14643, assembly GCF_000374485.1. GTDB lineage: Bacteria > Pseudomonadota > Gammaproteobacteria > Enterobacterales > Alteromonadaceae > Algicola > Algicola sagamiensis. The sequence goes on along the minus strand of NZ_KB894491.1, from coordinate 488,006 downwards.
ATGTAGTCGATATTTTGGTAAGTCCATTTTGCAGGTGCGCTGTTATTTTTGAGTGCGGCATTTTCTGCTGGGAGACCAAATGCATCCCAACCCATAGGTTGGAGGACATTTTTTCCTTGTAAACGCTGGTAACGAGATACGACGTCACCGAGGGTATAGTTTCGAACATGCCCCATATGAAGTTTTCCGCTTGGGTATGGGAACATACTGAGGCAGTAAAACTTTTCTTTGTTCGGGTTTGCTTCTACTTTGAAGGTTTGGTCTTTTTCCCAGTGCGCTTGCACTTCCGCTTCAATCGCTTGATGGGTGTACTGTTCTTGCATTAATTTGTCCAGTTCGAACGCTTTGAGATTGGAAAATAATCCTAATAGAATACCTCACACTACGCGCTGCCAACAACCCTAAGATCTGTTCTTTTCTCATCATCTCAATTAGGGTTCCAATCCCCGAAGCGGCTATATTTATATTATGCCTATGTGGGAGCACATACTGAGGGGGTCATATGGCACAGCAAACCGTGAGTTTTAAGGAAACGATGCGAGCTTGTTTCAAATCATTGATGTCTTTTGAAACGAGTGTTTACCAAGAAACAAAGCACATTCTATCCTATGTCTCTGAACAATGGGATGATGAAGTTTGGATGATGAAGAATGACCCGGAGTCTAAGGAGTTACTGAAGCAGGAAGACGATAATGCAGCTTATTATCACGAATGGTGGTTGGCTGAAATAGAGAATCTAGCGGATCCTTATTTGCGTGAAATTTATCAGCTCCCCATTGAGCTAGAACATCAAGGCATCTATTCAGCAGGAGAGTGGGTGCATGTCGGTCATTATCGCTGTCAAAATTGTGGGACAATCACTCACATCTTTCATTTTCAGGAATTGAAAGGTTGTCACCGGTGTGAAGGAAGGCGATTTTTCAGAAAAAATCATCAATCATGACGCATTGATAGGATGTCATGATATCCTATCGCCCTTTTCCAAGTAGTGAATAATAAATATAAGGCAGACGAATGGATGTTGCGGCATTGGCGCGGTTGTCAAAAAGACAGTTAGACTATTCAATCAATAATAAAGTCGTCGATAAACTTGTGGCTGAATCCAGCCACTCCCAAGCAGATTTTATCGGACAAGACCGCGCACGCGAAGCGCTGGAGTTTGGACTTGGATTGGATTTCCCTGGATACAATATTTACGTTATGGGTGAACCTGCACTAGGTCGCCATACGTTGATCACGCGCTATGTGAAGCAAAAAGCGCAACAAAAGCCAACCCCAAGCAGTTGGTGTTACCTGAATAACTTTGAAGATACACGCCAGCCAAATATCCTGAAGTTAGCTGTGGGGGATGGGAAGCTATTCCATCAAGATATCTCATCACTGATTGACGAATTGTTCGATACATTTCCAGCAGCATTTGATAACCCGGGTTATCAACGGAAGAAAAGAGCAATCAATAAAGTATTTGAAAATAAGTACGAAGCAGCGTTGCGTGAAGTGGAAGTCATTGCACAAAACCAAAGTATTGCCATGTTTGAAGATACTGGGACAGTCAGCTTTTCACCGATTGTTGATGGCAATATTATTGATGATGCTGATTTTCCGAAACTGACAGAGGGTCAGCAGGAATTTTTCTACTCAGCGATTGAGTCACTTGAGAGTGTTCTTAACGAAGGTTTACTTGAACTGCCAGGATGGAAGCGGGAGCTGTCTGAGCAGTTGCGTGAATTACAACGAGACACTATCGAAAGTGCGATCAAACCATTACTGAAAGAATTGGAACACAAATACTCCTACCAATTGGGTATTTTGAAATACATCCGGGATATGCGTCCCCATCTTATAGATACTGTTGCGGATTGGCTTGTTGATGAAGGAGAGGAAAAGCACGAAGATATTGACCGAAAATCTATTTTTACCGAGCAATTTCAGCCCAATGTGTTCATTGAGCATGAAGAGAAAACGGGCGTACCCATCATTTTCGAATCAAACCCAACGTATCAAAATGTATTTGGAAGAATCGAATATTCTGGATTGCAGGGGGTACTGCTGACAAATCATCAGATGATCCGAGAAGGAGCACTTCATCGCGCAAATGGTGGCTATCTGATCCTTGAAGCAGAGAAAATGCTTCAGCAACCGAATGTTTGGGATGCTTTAAAACGAGCGCTTAAGCAAAAAAAAGTCTATATGGACCCACCCCAAACGGACAGTACGTTGAGTAACTCAATGACTTTACTGCCCCAAGCAATGCCTCTGGATGTGAAAGTGGTTTTGATGGGAAGTAGAGACTTGTATTACTTTATGCAGGATCATGATGATGAGTTTAGTGAGTGGTTTCGTGTGCTGGCTGATTTCGAAAGTTACTTTCCAAAGGACGAAATCTACTTAAGACAATTTGTTGGTCAGATTAAGACATTTGCCCAAGAAGTCATTGGCAAGGATTTAACTCGAGAAGCGATTAAAAGTTTAATTAAGTTCAGTCATCGACAGGCTGAACATCAGTCAAAATTATCCGCACGGATTGCCGATATCCATGAGTTGATCCAAGAAGCGAGCTTTTTTTCGAAAGAGTTGGAGCTTCAGGCTGATGATGTAAAATCTGCTTTGGAAGCCCGAAAACGGCGAACAGGCCAACTCAGCGAGTTACTTCAGGAAGATATTGAAGAAGGGCAGATCCTGATCGACACAAAAGGTGAAGCGATAGGAAAAACCAATGGACTGACGGTATTAGAAATTGGCGAAAATGTTTTTGGTACCCCCGCTCGGATTTCAGCAACAGTTCATGCCGGAACAAGTGGGATCATTGATATTGAGCGAGAAGTCGACCTTGGCAAATCAATTCATTCCAAGGGGGTGCTACTGTTAAGCGGTTACTTGGGCCATCAATATGCACAGGAGTTTCCTCTGACTCTATCGGCAAATATCGCGATTGAGCAATCCTATGGTCATATTGATGGTGATAGTGCATCCCTTGCTGAGTTGGTTGCGTTGATTTCCGCGATTACACTAGTTCCAGTTCGTCAGGATTTGGCAGTCACAGGCTCGATAAACCAGCACGGGCAAGTCCAGTCAGTTGGTGGTGTGAATGAAAAAATTGAAGGCTTTTTTAGCCTTTGTAAGTCACGTGGGCTGACCGGAGAACAAGGCGTGATCATTCCGAAGACCAATCTAGTGAATCTCGTATTAGATGATGAGGTCATTCTGGCAGTTTCAAAAAAGCGGTTCCACGTCTATTGTGTTGAAAATGTAGATCAAGCTTTGGAATTATTACTCAATCAACCCGTTGGAGAGAAAAGTAAAAAAGGGATCTACCCAAAGCAAAGTATCCACTATAAAGCCTTTAGCAAACTCAAGAGTATTGCAGATGTTGTGGCTGGAGATGCTGGTGAATCATAGCTGGGTAGAATTGCTGAAAATTAAGATTTTTATATTTATTTTCCTAGGAATATTGTCGGAGATAGATCATAGTTAAATAAACGGATTTTAAAGTATTTATTTTGGATACATCGACGTTGGTATTTTGATTAACTAGGGGGTATTATGAATGAAAATGCTTTTCAGACCATTGTATTGGGTGGTGGCTGTTTCTGGTGTGTTGAGGCTGCATTTCTTGAAATTCGTGGTGTAAAAAGTGTGCTCCCTGGCTATGCTGGTGGGGAAATGCATAACCCGACTTATCATGATGTATGTACAGGACAAACAGGTCATGCAGAGGTTGTGAAGGTCTCATTTGATCCGAAAGAAGTCGAGTTAAACATTATATTGAAATTGTTTTTTGGGATGCATGATCCCACATCGCTCAACCGTCAAGGAAACGATGTTGGTACGCAATATCGTTCAATCATCCTCTACCAAGATGAAGCGCAAAAAGAGATTGCTGAGTCAGTGATGAAAGAAGTGGATCAGGGACTACCCATGAAGATCACAACAGAATTGTCCTCCTTAAGTACGTTTTATCCTGCGGAGGAAAATCACCACCAGTATTATGCTAATAATCTAGAAAAGCCTTATTGTATGCTCGTAGTGAGCCCAAAACTCAATGCTTTTCGAGAAAAGTACCGGGACAAATTGGTTGAATAATCATTTCAAGATCTCGTTGCATGATGAGCTTATTGTGCAGCGAACTCCTCTTTATTGATGAGCCGTTATTTTTCATTGAACCTTCCATCATATCTTACGGTCTAGACTAGGGTCTGTTGATCTTTCGGAAATGCACGCTGTTACCGTTGAAAAAGCATCAATCACGGCGCGAGGAGTGAAATTTGGTCATTCCAAATGAACGACGAGCAACAAAGAGTGAGGCTTTTTCAGCCGTAACCCTTCGGACTGGGGCTATTTTTACGCGCTATTGCGTTGTCAGTCGCTCATGTAGAGTGACTACACCACGCTCCATCCGGCCTTATATCGCGAAAGAATAGCCGCCAGCAGCGACATTGATGAAAGATCAACAGACCCTAATTCTTCAGCTTCTATTCAGTTTCTTTGCGTTATATTTCAAAAAGTGAACAAGATCATTGCTTGATAACAATGTGTTCATAATTTGAACAGCTAATTATTCGGTTTGGAACCGTTGAATAGAAAATGAACAGTAAATCTCGTGTTTAAAAGTAACTTTATGGTTAATTTTTGTTCAAATGTTGTTTAAATTAGGTTTCGCTCATATTTTGCTTGTTAACCTTGTAATGAACAACATGAGTCATCTAATAATGCGGAAATTAGCATAGTTTTCATATAAAAATTCAAATTTTTATTTGAATAAAATCAATATATTAGGGAAAAATAGATTTTTTATTCTTAATAAATAAGTCGTATTTGTTTTAAAAACCGAAAAGCATCTGTATAATTGTCGCTCAGCGAAAGTGGGATGAAAGTGAAAAACAGATCGAAATCCTCAAAATGATTGAGGTCATTTTCATTGAGTAGTTTTAAGAGGGAACATTGTATGAATAACTTAAATTTCATTACAAAGCATTTTTCTAAAATATCTGAAGACCATAATGTATTGGCTCAGGAAGAAAACCGTTTTGTAGAAGGTGGCGTTGCTGCGTTACTACCAGATAATGTATTAGGTAGTTTATCTGTCATGCAACAAAATGCAGTTTTAACTTTATTGATGCACCACGAAATGCGCGGTGAAGTCAATGATGCGTTTGGCTCTTTTCCTTCTGCCAAAGCTGCAGATATCGCCGCTCACGAGTTTTACAACCCGTTATCTCAACTAATACATGATGAGATCCAGTGGTTCGTCATTTATGAAGATGGCGAATTTAAAGTCACATTTGGTAGTGTCGCCAGTTTAAGTGCGATTCATGATGACGTACAAGGAAAGAAAGATCCAGCGCTCGAAACCATTTTAAGGCATTTCGACCGGGATCAAGTGATTTATTCTGGTAAGACTTACTGTTCCCATAAGTCTGTTTTTAACGAAGGGGACTTAAAGCGTCTTGCATTTATGCGCCAGTTTTTAAATCAGAAAAACTATAACATTTCGTTCTCAACACCAAATGGAAAGTATTATACCCATGGTGGTGTGAAAACAGGCAGCAACTTAAAAGTTGAGCATGTTCATTAGGGCCTGTTGATAAAAGACTTCATCGTAACCGAACGGGGCTAGATCAAATGTCGTGGATCTGGCCCCGATTCTGTTTTGTTTTTACACGGCTTCCTTTCTACACAGTTTGATTTCCACATCAGATCAATCATTTTTCCGACTGATTCTTTCCTCTATCATATCGAAAATTTGTTGAATATAACTGGATAAGCACTGCTGATTATCATCAAAAATCATCGGTTCAGCTTTTGCTGGGATCTTCTCAATCGATTGATAAACAGCTTCATAAAAAGATTTCAATTGAGGCGCTATCGCTTCATTGCCACAGTAATGCTGATGGATGAGATAGCATCGTAAATCGACGGATTGCACCGCAAAGATCGAGGCGATTGCTAAATAGCGTTGCAGGATCTCTAAAGACTCTCGGGCAAATAATGCGGATCCATATCCAAGGCTATTGATATTTTGGTTAAATTGCTCAGCATGCGTTGGGAATCGATCGACAAAAGTATTTCCTAAGAAGGTCAGCATTGGCATCATGGAATTCCCGCATATCTGAAGCCCCTTTAAACCCATATTCACACTACGATTTGAATTGCCAACAAGTGATTTTGGCAGCTGATTACTAAATTCCGGATGGACGAGCATCGCGATTTGCACATCAATATGTTTGGCAAGCAGACCGATATAGTAACGGAGTTGATCCATGCCGATCCCCACGTATTGTGCGAGGAAGTTACCACCGTGATAAACTTTATCCTCTGCGAAATCGATTAGCGGGTTATCTGTGACAGAATTCACCTCCTGCGTGATCTGCTGTTCAATGAACGTGAGACCTTCTTCAATTGGTCCAAGATATTGCGGTGCACACCGAATGGAGTAGCGGTCTTGTGCGAGTTCATCTTGTTCATAGCTATGATCACGAGTCAATTGAGAGCCGGCAAGAAGGTGATGAAGCTTTTGGGCGACATTGATTTGACCAGAATGCGGTTTGAGTTGATGAATATAGGGTTCGAAACTTTCTGGATTTGCATTTAACCCCTGCATGGCTGCACCATGAAACTCAAGTGTATATTGAAAAAGTTCTTTCGCCCGATAGATATTCCTCGCTGCGATGGCTGTTGTGACGGATGTACCGTTGACCATCGCTAAGCCTTCTTTACCATGTAATCGAAGCGGGGAGAGGCCTAGCTTTTCAAGCGCTGAAATGGCATCCATTTCGACACCATTAAAGTCGACCTTATAACTGGCATCAGCACCAATCAATGCGCCTGTGATGTGCGAAAGTGGGACAAGATCACCACTTGCACCAATTGAGCCATATTCAAACACTTGTGGAGTAACATTTTGGTTGAGGAATAAAATCATGCGTTCAATCAACGCCAATCGAACCCCGGAAGCACCATAAAGATGGGAATGAGCACGGATCAACATCGCAGCACGAACATCCTCATTTGCGATTGGTTTGCCAGTCCCTGTTCTTAAAAACCAGAGTGCGTTATTTTGCAACTCTTCCGTTTCTTCTTTACTTATCCGTACATCCGCCATGCCACCAAAGCCGGAGTTGACACCATAAATCAGTTTGTCTTCCTGAATAGCTTGTTGAATGTAATCATAAGCTTGTTTGACTCGAGAGAGTACCGCTGTGTTTTGAGTGAGCGAGACTTGTAATTTTCCGCTTGCAACCTGCGCAATTTGCTCAAGCGTCAAATCTTGTTCGCCAAGTATCAATACAGGGCGTTGAGCAGATGTCGATGGGTTGTACATAAAACCTCTATATTATTTCAGCCAGATAATTGATGAATGCATCGAGTGCATTGAATGCATATGCAGTTGCGAGACAAGAGCTTGGTGGTTTTTCAACACCGCTCTTTGATTGATATAGCCTTTATCTGTGATTTCATTTTTTGCCATGTCGAGTGGCTTGGTGAGATAAGCCACACGCCTGATTTGTTGTGTCTGTGCAGTGTGTTGTTGGTTATGTTTTTCAATCACTTGTTCTAGTTGATCACGAATTCGTGCTGAAGCAATGATTTCCTGCATATTCGCTGTGGGATCACCCAACATTTTTTGACAGTGGGTTTGACTTAGGATCAGCAGCAAGCCAATATCCACTTGATGTTCACCTGTGACGACAACGTCTTGAAGCAACCCTTCTGATAAGCCAATGATTTTTACACGGAGTGTATTAACCTGAACCCAGTTGCCATTGCTCAATTTAAAGTTCTCCGTTAAACGACCTTCAAAGCGAAGGCCTTTTTGAATATCGTTCGAATCAACAAGGGTTGCTAAGTCTCCTGTATGAAAATATCCCTCTTCATCGACATGTTTCTGGGATTGTTCGCCAAGGTATCCTGTAAAAATATTCGGTCCGCGCACGCAGAGTTCGTAAAGGTGATCATGCCGTTCTAACTTGATATCGCACCCGGGTAATGGTAGCCCAATATTATTACTATGTAGTGCTGGGAAATGGACATTGGTGACCAGTGGCGCGGTTTCTGTACATCCCCATGCAGAGGATAAAAATGCGCGAGACTGATGTTTTTCACTGAGTGCTTGCCAGCGCAGCCAGGTCTCTTCTGGTAACGCTGATGCTGCTGTAAAAATACCTTGTAAATGCTTGAAAAAATGTGCTGCAAATCCATCATCCTGTTCTAGGATTGGCACAAGATGTCCATGTCCATAGGGAACATTCAGGTACAATGTTGGTGAAACGGTTTTTAGGTTGTCCAAGCTGGTTTGAAACGCATCAGGTGCTGGCTTTCCTTCATCAATATAAAGCGAACCGCCATGGCGAAGAACCATGTAAAAGTTATGATTACCCCCAAAAGTATGGTGCCAGGGGAGCCAATCCAGCAGAATAGGTGGTGTCTGTGTTAAAAAAGGCCAGACTTGCGCCAGTGATTGTTGATTCGCACAAATCATTTTGTGTGTATTGGGCACCCCTTTGGGAAAACCAGTCGAACCAGACGTCATGAGGATTTTCACGACCGTATCAGGTGTCACCTGCTTTTCAAACGCGTTGAGCTGTGAGTGAATAGGATGTTCGATGAATGTATCGAATCCAACAGAGCCGGGAATTGGATCACACGCAGTGACGATACAGACTTTTTCTTGCGGTAATAGCGCCAGCGCATCTGAGAATTGTGTGCCAGACTCCGCGAAAACCATGCTCGGAGACAAAGTTGAGAAAATATGTTCCAGCTTTTGACGCGCCTGTGGAATCAGTGAATAGGAAGGGGAAAGGGGAACATAGGTGATGCCGACAAGTGTACAGGCAAGCTGTATCATTGCATGATGGATAGAATTTCCCGAAAGCAATATCACTTTATCATCCATCTGAATGCCACGGCTCAGGATAGCAGAAGCAACGTGTTGCACTTTTTCCCACATCATTGCATAAGTCACAGTATGCCAATCACGTGTTGATTTCTTTTTTTCGGCAAGAAACACTTGTTCTGGTGTTGTATTTGCCCAATGTTTTAACCAATAGCTGACATTTTGTGCATAGGGCTGCAGTGGCATTTTAGAGTGAAGGATCAGTGTATCCTGATCCAGTTGTTTCATACTAACACCGGGTGTATAAAAACGAATATCAGCGGTATGTGACATGTCCCTTTCCCCTTTGATGAGCTATTTTGTGAATTAGGCGATCGATTCAATCTTCATCGGTGCACTATGGGGCAGCCTACCCAGTCCCGTTTCACCCCAGCGGATCACAACCGCGGTACAGCTGGAAACACTACCGACTGTATATACGAGAACATTGTCTCCTGGTTTGATTTTTCCTTCGTAGACTGCGTGATACAAACTCAGAGCGGGCAACGCTGCACCAACATTGGCGTAATAGGGATAAATATTGTGTGTTTTACTTTGGTCGATGTTCAGCGCAGTTGCACAGAAGTCACTATACCAAGCGATAGGTGAGTTAAAGATAAAGTAATCAATATCTTCAAGTTGCATCTCGGCATCCGCAAGAGCACCTTCAACACAATGTTTCAGGAGTGGTTCCGATGTCGCCCTGAGTTTTTCTTTTGCGATCTTTTCATTCGGTCTCAAGAAGGTTTTCATTTTTCCTGTAAGTGGACTGGTTGTGCTTTCGAAGCTGACTGCGCCAATCGTTTCTGCTGAGTGGCGATTACAGCCACCAAGGTAACCTTCGCCTTCATTCACTGCACTAACAACGACGGCTGTTGCAGCATCACCAACACCAAATGCAATGGTGGTATTGATATCGACATTTTTCGAATAGCAGCAGGATGTAACGACAAGAACATTTTTGTATTGTCCGGATTGGACAAGTCCAGTTGCAGTGCGATATCCGACGAGAAAGCTGGAACAGGCAGACTCCATATTCCACGCAGAATGCTGGAGCTCTAACGCACTTGCTAAGTGCGCAGCCCCACCCATTTCAGTTTGATCGGACAAAAATGATGTACAGATAAGTAAGTCAATATCATCGGTTGTTAGCTTCGCTTGGGTTATCGCTTCTTGGGCAGCTTTGAGCTCTAAAGATAAAACGGACTCGTCATCATTCAGATAGTGACGCCGTTTGGCCCCACGAAATGGATCTTCTACATATTGTGCCATTTCCGTATTGAACGCTTGGTTTTCATTCTTTTGTATATCTGATTTCCCCCAAGCCCAGATATTGAAATTCTCAAATAACTCAGGGTGATTGTCTATCCAGAATTGGTTATCGAGGACCTGATCGGGTAGTGCAATTGCAAGTGATTTAATGCCGACGGAAGAATTCATAATTATCCCCTTTTCTTATTTGTCCCAACCCGCTACATTGGCGTCACGGCTCTGCTTTGCAATGCTTTGGAATCGTTTGAATAGTGGTGAAACTTCATTGTTGTCAATATCGACGTCAATGACCACCGGACCTTCAACAGCAATGGCTTCGGTAAGAATGCCATCAATGTCGGTTTCTCTTTTAATTTCTAATCCAGTTGCTCCCATTGCTTGAGATACATGTGCGAAATTGACATTTGGAATCGGCAGCTCGCAATGTTTGGCATCAAGAAACTTGAGTCCCTTTTCACAAGTGTCATAAGCTGCATCATTCAAGACTAACCAGATCACTGGCGCTTGATATTGCACTGCGGTGTTGATCTCGCAATTCATCAACATGGAACCATCTCCAACGACGGCAAGGACTTTACGACCAAGTGTGATTGCTGCTCCAAATGCACCAGCGCTGAAATGACCCATCGAGCCGTAATTTGGGCTGACTCGATATTGCTCAGGGTTATCAAATTTCAGAAGGTGGTTACACCAAGCAAAGGCATTCCCGGCTTCACTCATCAGGATAATATCGGTGGATTCCACAATTTTCTCTTGGATCCGACCCATTAAGTAGGAAGCTCGGACCTTATCGTCTGTTTTAGGAGATTGAACCTCTACTTTTTCCCATTGCTCTTCTGGCAGGGTTGACTCAACCTTGTTGATGTGAGGAAGTAATGCCTGTAGATAAGTTTGGATGTCCGATTGGATCCCGATCACATGAAAGCCAGGTTGTGCACAACCAATCCAGGTTGAGTCCAAATCAACTTGGATGATGGTTTTCGCTGGAAGTAAATCGTTGTCCCAAAACGTACTGCTTTCACCCATACGGCTGCCGAGAACCAGCAAAACATCAGGTTGGTTCTCTTTCATGTATACATTGACTTCATCGCACCCGCCAACACCGGTACTGCCAAGATAGTTCGGATGACTTTCTGGCAAGATACCTTTTCCTCTTGGTGTTGCGAAAGCATGAGCATTGGTTTTTTCAATCAGAGCACGAACTTCTTTTGCCGCCGATTTTGCACCATGGCCGATCGCAACGACAAATGAAGACTGATTTAAGCGCTGTGAACTTTCCTGAAGACCTGCTGCGCTTGGTGCACACGAATAATATTGACCCAAGGTAAAACTTGCAGGTAATGAAGTGAGTGACTTTTGAATACTGAGCGGAAGCGATAAGTGTGCAATAAACCCATCTGGTTTTTGAAACCCAATGTTGATTCGATTCAACACCTGAGCCAGTTCTTGTGGCGTGTCGATGCGTACAGATAAATCGAATAGGTTGTTTTGATTCTCAAAGTCCGCAGAATAGTTATAGCTGCTGGTTTCTTGAGAAGCATTTCGCCCTCGGATATCTGAATTGGTGGAGCCTGTGATCACAATCAATTTCGCCCCATCATACTTTGCCGCGGCGACCCCTGTGAGTCCATTGAGTAAACCTGGCCCTGTTGTCACAAATAGAAGGGCTGGTTGCTTGGCTGCGAAGTAACTTTCCGTCGCACAAAATGCAGCGCCCGTTTCGTGGCGGCAGTGATAAGGATGAATTTCGCTAGTGGTGAGCGCATCATAAAATCGAGAAATTGCACCACCGACAACGCCGAAAGCATGGTGAACCCCCATCTGATGAAGGTGATGTAAAAGCAGCTCAGAAAAGTTTCTGGATTCTTGCATCGTGTATTCCTATCGAGTCTTGGTTCCTATTGAAGTAGGGACACCTAGTTTGGTGGCTGGGATTAATAGCATGGAAATATGATAGAAAAGAATGTCCCTTGGTTGGTTACACAGTGAAGTGGTATCACTATTTGTAAATCATTCATTACAAATGAAAAAATATTAGCAGCTCTTTATTCGTAATTCGAAACCTTGTACCAATAATCGAAAATATTCATTTTCCTGTAATACTTAGGTGCCCCACCTTTCAAATATTGACACGAGAGGGAGTTACCTATGCGATGGTTTGCTTATGCTGGCTTCATGCTAATGGTTGGAGTTTTGTTTTTTATTCAATCATCCCGATATTTTACTTTTTTCAGTGAAAAGGTTGAGATAAATACACACGAACTTTCCATGGAATTGAAAGAAAGAGAAAAAAAGAAAACAACCTCTGACCATCAAAACCATTGGTATTTTGCAGAAGCATGGCTTGAAGAAAACGAACAAGGCGATCCTATAATCCAACAGATTCTGCAACCGCTCTTAGAGGAAAAAGCAGGTGATCGGTATCGGATCCGGCCGCACCAAACTGGGATCCATTTGCGTTCAGACTCTTTCCGAATTGATGGGCCGCCTTCTCTATTACAGGATATAAAAGATGAAGAAAGTGTGTATGTTCAGTGGTCGAATACACTGACAGAGCAGGATAAATCTGCTCTAGAAGCCCAAGGATATCAATTTTTGGACTATCTCGGTGATCAAACTTGGGTGATACAAAAAGGTCAGGCCGCCCTATCGAGTGCTTTATTCAATAAGGTCGCAAAAGTAGGAAAGATCTTACCGCGGGATAAGTTTTCTCTCGCGCTGTTAAAAGGGCAAGTTCGCTCACGTGCTGTGACGGATTCAGAGTTTTCTCAATTCAATGACATTGATTTATCCATTGTTGCATATCGTCAAAGTGATCTGGGACAACTCAAAATACAATTATCTTTCCTTGGTGGTCAGGAGATTTCACAAGGGATTGCATTGGATGAATTGCGTGTTTCACTACCCATTCAACAATTAGCCGCTGTGGGTCAGTTAAAGACTGTCCAGTATATTCAGCCTGCGATTCAAGAATTTACGCATTCTGGGGTTGATGCAAACCGAGTAATCAAACAACCAGAAGTGGGGCCAGAGAGTGTATTCGGGTTAACTGGAGAAGGTGTTGGTGTTGGTGTGTGGGATGGTGGGCCTGCTTTTGTCGTACATCCAGATTTTGATACATCGAAGGTCAAACTGAACGATGAATTTCCTCCCGATCGTGAGCCGGGTTGGCATGCCACCGTTGTTGCTGGCGCAATTGCGGGTCAAGGTGTTATTAATCCTAAAGCGATAGGCGTGGCACCAGATGTATCACTTTGGTCATATAGTTTGCCATCACGTGCGGATGAGTTGATTGAGGAAACCGAAGAAAAAGGGATAAGCCTGAGTAATCATTCATACAGTGCGATGGTGCATGGTAACGGGGCTTCCTATTATAACAGCCTAGCAAGGGCGCATGATCAGGCGAATATAGAGACTGGGGATCAACATTTATCCATTGTTGCTGCCGGTAACCATCAAGCGAGAACATTAACGCATTACAAAGGATATTTTACTGCCAGTGGTGGATCTCAGGCTAAAAATGGGTTGAGTATTGGTGCTGTGACGCCTCGAGGAGGTGATTATCATGTCACTTATTATAGTGGCTTTGGTCCGGGCGCAAATGGAGCAATCAAGCCAGACCTTGTTGCTCCTACGAATGTGTTAGCGCCAGATAGTGCTGGTGGTTATAGCCGAGCTGGTGGAACCTCGCTGGCCACACCTGTAGCTACTGGTGCTATAGCACTTGTTCGACAATTTTTAAATCAGCAATCATTACCTACAGATGCGACATTCATCAAAGCCTTGCTGATACACAATGCAAGAGACTTAGGCGATCCAGGCCCGGATTATCAAACAGGATGGGGGCTGGTTGACTTGCAGCAGACCATGCAGTTTATTGAGGCTTCAAATAATCAGCCGAAGGTGAAGCATCAAACATTCGCTGAAGTCGATGATATTCTGGCTTTCGAGTTTTTCACAGGGGGGGAACCAATGAAACTGACGCTGACTTGGCCTGATCCACCGCCAGCACCAAATTTAGAACATGTGCGTATCCATCACCTCGATTTGAGAGTTGCTTCCCCTTCAGGAGAGGTGTTTCTCCCTTGGCGGCGTTATTCACAAGCACCTTCAGCACCCACCACACGAGGTGAGAACCAAGCCGACACAGTTTTACAAGTTGCATTGAATGAAGCACCTGCTGGGGTGTGGCGAGTGTTTGTTTCTGCAAAAGATATAGCGGTGGAGCAACCCTATCATTTACTGTCTTCCCATGCGCTGGAAGGAATTCATGTCGATGAAATCCCACAGACGCCGAATGATGATCAACAGATTGAAGGCGACTCAGATCACAACCAACTGACTGGAGGTGTCGGGAATGATGTGTTGGTTGGACATGCAGGAGATGACGTTATCAATGGTGGAGAAGGCAATGATCGGCTCATTGGTGGTTTAGGAAATGATGTGCTTGATGGTGGTTTAGGGCATGATGAATATATCTTTCAACCCGGTGATGGTCAGGATACGATTGCACTCGCACATCAATTCCAGTTCTTTGATAATCAGTTGACTTTGGGACCAGGCATCCATTTGGATGACATATCCATTGAGACAGACTTTCATGATTTGGTTATTCAGTTTCAAAGTCGTGATGATCAGATCCGGATTAAAAATTGGGCGAATAATGCCTACTCTGGGAAATATCCTATTTACCGCTTTTCAATTGATAGCAATGTACTCTCACCAAAAGAATTTTTAACACCGTTTGCCCCGATTCAGGTCATCGGTAGCCCAGATGATGATAAGTTATACCCGTTTACAGCGAGTGGTGATCATTTACTTGAAGGGCGGGAAGGAGACGATCACATCATTGGAAGTACTGGGACGGATTTTCTGTTTGGGCAGTCAGGAGATGATCGCATCTACAGCAGTGGTTATCGGACGCAGGTGATCAGTGGGGTCGGTGATGATAAGGTGACAATCACAGGTCGAAACTGCGCTGTGTATACAGGGGAAGGGAATGATTTTGTGCAGATGGCCAATGGATTTGGTGTACAACAGGTGATCCCAGGAGAAGGAGATGATGTGTTATCATCTGTGCGGCCTTACGAATATGAATATCAAACTGGTGATGGGGCTGATATTCACTGGTTTCGGCGCTGGTGGCCCTGGTCGAAAATTACGCGTGCGACAATCCGGTTGAAACATATTCTTCTAAAAAATATCAGTATTAGTGCCGGTTTTAGCAGCCAATATGTCCCGTATGAAAGGCGCAAGTTTCCGTTCGTCAAGCTCGACTTGCCAAATGAAGATGAGATCGTCTTGCTTAACCGCTATAAAAAAACGCCTTCGCTTCCTCTGTTTGAAGTCCCAATGGATCTGCTGACCCAGTTTATCTTCCACATCGATGATGGCCGTATGATCCTTGGGGAAGATCTCCAGAGTCAGATTGAGCTTTCGAAACAGCAAACCATTCTTAAAGGAACGGATAGTGCTGACATCATTCAAGGAACAGAGACAGAAGATATTCTTCAAGGATTGAATGGTCGAGACGATTTGATAGCTGGCAGTGGTGATGATCTTGTTTATGCTGGGGCAGGCTTTGACAATGTTGTGGGGGAATCTGGAAATGACCATATTTATGGTGGTTCCGGTGCTGATTTTCTGAGTGGGGATTCAGGAAATGATGCTTTATTCGGTGGAGAAGGTAACGACCGGATCTGGGGAGGAAGTGGCCATGATCGGCTTTTGGGAGAGGCAGGGAGTGATACCCTGACGGATTACAACGGTGGGGATGATCATTTGGCTGGTGGTCCAGGTCATGATCACTTAAATGGCGGTGATGGGAATGATACCTATTTTGTGGATATTTTCTCAGAAACGGAGCGGATCCATGATAGTGGTGGAATGAATAGTGATCAAGATGTGCTTCAGTTTGGAACAGGCCTGAAGCGTCATCATCTTATCGCAGAAAAATTACAGGATGGTTCTGCTGTCATCCGTATCAAAGGGCTCGATGTGAAGGTCTATATTCAGCATGCATTCGAGTCCAGGTACAAAATTGAATGGGTCAGTTTTGCAGATGGTGAAAAGGTACTTTTTGAAGCCTTGTTTTCACACTAACTTAATCTAGCTTTGCCTCGTAGCCTGAGTCGATCAAAAGGTCTGATTGCTCTGCTGCGAGGCGAGCGATTTCATCACAGCGTTCGTTTTCGGGGTGGCCTGCATGCCCTTTGACCCATTCCCAGCTGACTTGATGATTTTGACAGAGGGTGTCGAGCTGTTTCCAGAGGTCGACATTCTTCACGGGGGTTTTGGATGCGGTTTTCCAGTTTTTGCGCTTCCAGCCTTCAATCCACTCCATCATGCCTTGCTTGACATATTTGCTGTCAGTTGTGACTGTAACAATGCAGGTTTCTTTTAAAGCTTGTAATCCAACAATGACGGCAAGAAGCTCCATTCGATTATTTGTGGTTAACTGATAACCAGCTGATAGCTCCTTGATATGTTGTTTATATTTTAAAACGACACCATATCCGCCTGGTCCGGGGTTCCCTAAACAAGAACCATCCGTAAATAATTGAATTTCTTTAAGCATAAACATCTAAGCGTTTTTTAAAATATCGCAGTATAATACCAACCGTTTTTTTAAATTGCACCTTCGTCATGAGCAGAGAGTTCGAATAGACATGAGACAGATTGTACTGGATACAGAGACCACGGGATTCGATCCGAAACAAGGCCACCGTATGGTTGAAGTCGGTTGTGTGGAGATGATCGATCGGAAATTCACCGGAAATAATTTTCATGTCTATATTGATCCCGAGCGTTATGTCGATGACGAAGTTATTGGTGTTCACGGGATCACCAACGAATTTTTGGTGGGGAAGCCAAAGTTTCGAGATGTGGCAGCGGAGTTCTTCGAGTATATGCAAGGTGCTGAGCTTGTGATTCACAACGCAGCGTTCGACGTCGGCTTTATCGAGCACGAATTCAAGTTGCTTTACGGGACTTGGGGACCAATTACTGAATATTGCCAAGTTTTGGACACCCTCATGATGGCGCGAAAAATGCATCCAGGTCAGAAGAATACATTGGATGCGTTGTGTCGTCGCTACGGGATTGATAACAGCCATCGAACACTCCATGGCGCATTACTGGATTCCGAGATTCTTGCTGATGTCTATCTGAGAATGACAGGTGGCCAATTTAAAATGAACTGGCAATCCAAAGCGACAGAGCATGCCTCAGATGGGCAAGATGTTGGCGTTCAACGTTATTCTGGGGCAATTGATCAAATCCCTGTCATCAAAGCGACGGAAGATGAGCTATCCTCCCATGAGGAACGCTTGGAATTGGTACTCGATAAAGGTGGTGCATGCCTATGGAGAAATTGATCAGAATTTTTGGAATAGCCGGTTTGGTCGTTTTGCTAACGATGAATGTTGCGTTTGGCCAAACAAAAGGAAAATCTGAAGACGATGTGATCAAATCACTCCCCTCAATTAATCAAATTCCACTATTAGATAATCGCTTTCGTATTGATTTTCACGTCGATGAAATCACATTGCTTTTCTTCCGGAAAGAAGGAACTCCTGCGGTTGTTCTTGTGCAGCCAGATGGGAGTAAGTTGTATGCACTGGATGATATTCGTCCTGAGATCAGTTGGTTTGATGAGCAAACTTATGATCTCATTACCATCAAAAACCCTATGAAAGGGCCATGGCAGGCTGTAGGTAGTATCATTAACAAGAGTAAAATTCTTGTCGTCACAAATCTTGAGCTTCATGTTGATCCACTTCCGGATATATTGATCGCTGGCGAAACCATCAAACTGACCGCGTATATTACGAATAATGGCAAGAAAATCGATGAACCGAATTTCCGAGATGTCGTATCCATGGTCGTGGACTTTACGAGTACAAATAAAAAAGGCATGGACAACTTTGGGATTGGTCGCGTTGAAGTCGCTGAATTTTTCGATGATGGCATGGGATTTGATGAGTTTCCTCAGGATGGCATGTTTACCGGGGAATTTAAGCTTTCATTTTCTGCTGGGGAATGGACGCCGAAGTATCATTTGATCACCCCGTTATATAGCCGAGTGATGGAGCAAGATCCTATTTTACTGCATCGGGTACCATTTCAAATTCAAGAGGCTTTAGGAGAAGGAGATAACCCACATCAGGTGACCATCAAGCACATTGGTGATCTCGTGAAACAGGACACCGTTCTTTTTCAAGGAAAGTTATATTTCCCAAGTGGCGAGATCCAGCGTATTGCATTGACAGAAAAGGCACCAGGACCGAAAGTATTCGATGTGATGAGTGATGAACCAGGTGAATACCGTATTGAGCTAAGCGCATTTGGGGAGAACAAAAATGGGCGTGAGTTTATGATCGATATCCCTGAGTATCGTTTTCGCGTTGATCCACCTGCTCTAACAAGCGTACCGACGATTACAACGGGTGAGGCGGCAACGATTGGGGCGGATGGTGCAGAAATTGCCGCTGATGTAATGGAAGCTGGAGAAAAGGCAACGGCAGAAGAAGGCGCATCTCCTGCTGAAGAAGAGAAAAAGTCTTTTCCTTGGGGTCTGGTGATCGTAATCAACCTTGTGATTATGATCGTTGGTGGCATCTTGATTTGGTTTTTCTTATTCCGCAAGCCGGGGGAGAAAAAAGCATCTCCACCGAAGAAAGGTAAAAAAGAAAAGAAAGCCGTCGCTGAAGAGAAAAAAGAAGCAAAAAAAGAAGAACCTAAAGATGAAAAAAACAGCAGCTCTGATGACATTTTAGACCTTTCGATGCCAGATGAGTAGAAAAGGGCTAAAAACGCAAAAAAGTGTTGACTCTATCGTGTGGGATACGTATTATCAGCGCCGCACTGACGAGCAATATAGCGAATCGGTGGTTTGTATGCGAAAGCAGTTTTTGACTGTGGAGCGGTAGTTCAGTTGGTTAGAATACCGGCCTGTCACGCCGGGGGTCGCGGGTTCGAGTCCCGTCCGCTCCGCCAATACAAACATATTATCCTCACGCTGGAGCGGTAGTTCAGTTGGTTAGAATACCGGCCTGTCACGCCGGGGGTCGCGGGTTCGAGTCCCGTCCGCTCCGCCACTAGAGGATAATACAATTTAAAGATGCTTTTGGAGTGGTAGTTCAGTTGGTTAGAATACCGGCCTGTCACGCCGGGGGTCGCGGGTTCGAGTCCCGTCCGCTCCGCCATTCATCATAAGCCCAAAAGTATCTCAAGAATTCTACGGAGTGGTAGTTCAGTTGGTTAGAATACCGGCCTGTCACGCCGGGGGTCGCGGGTTCGAGTCCCGTCCACTCCGCCATTTACTCAGATGGCAGTTTGTAGAATTCAACGATTCCGGAGCGGTAGTTCAGTTGGTTAGAATACCGGCCTGTCACGCCGGGGGTCGCGGGTTCGAGTCCCGTCCGCTCCGCCATTTCTTTTGATATTATTTTCACGTTCAGCATTCTAGAATAATTCCATGGAATCAGTGACTTGTCCAAGCGATGAATATCACTCAAGAAATCATTCAAGAAGAATATGCTCTTGCCCTCGCAGATTGCGCAGCATGTATCCCTCTATCCCGTTGGAAAATCAAACCTAAAGTTCTCAAACTTACGAAAAGAAAACGTGTCTATGGGATGGCGACCATCCACGGCGAAGTCTTGATAAATGAAGCTTTTATTGGGACGACAGCTATCAATCAACTCAGAAAAACGATCCGTCATGAATTGGCACATCTCACCGTTGGCCTCCATCATCGACATAACCATGTTTTTCAACAGTGTGCAAAACGTTATGGTGCTCGCGACGCTGTAGCGACAGAAGAAACTTTGTCATTTCAAGCGAACCAAACTTTTAAGTGGCAACTCATGGCTCATCTAGAAAATGGTGAAGTCCGAGATCTTGGTGGGCGTCATCGTCGGAGTAAACGTTATACTCATTACCCACAAAAGTATGAACGCTTTTTATTAGATAAATCTGTAATTGCGCGGTTTGAGTATATTGAGAATTCATAGCGCTTTGGTTCCAAAATTGGCTTATCGAGTCGTGATTGGGACAAGGAACGTCGATTGCCTTTCTTCAATTCAGAGCAAAACTTCTCGCATCCTATTGGATAAGTTATCGTTTTACAGCATTGCTTTCTCAATATTTGCTGACAATAAATCTGCATAAACAGTCAAAAGGTTGTTTTTGTTACTTGCTAACTTTATGTTTTATTTAGCTTTGTTTATTTTATGATAAAAAAGTTTTATTTATAAGTTGACAGGATATGTCAAAAAGACATATTATGTCGTCAGTTGTCATGATATGTCATTCTTTTTCAGGATGTCGTTGCTATCAGGAGAAGACTTATGAACAATACTTATGCATCAATTCAAAGTTTACAAAATCAGCGTCGAGCTTTGGGCAATGGCGGAATGCTTGAATATCAAAAGCCATCATTGTTTAGCTTTTCTGGGCGTTTAGGAAGGATCCGTTATATTGTTTATAGCTTGATTGCCCAGTTAATTGTTTCCATCTTTGGGTTATTGATGGGATTTGACGAGGAATCAATACAGCAAGCAAATATGGCGAGTCTGAATAAAGGACTATTTGTTTTAGCATTTGTGTCGTTTATTTGGTATCTCTCGATTACTGTACAACGCATGCATGACTTTAATATGAGTGGTATGTATATCATCCCTGCGGTGATCCTTAGTATCGTGATGCTATTTATTTCACCAGTCATCGCATTCTTAATGGTGATACTGTCAAGCTTAGCTTTGCTTGCATGGCCTGGAACTCGTTCAACGAATGATTATGGTGCGCCAACTTATAATAATCAATGGTATCACTATGTTGTGTATGTTGTGTTCTTTATCGTGCCAATCTTGATTGCGATTGTCACCGGTGGCGCAATGATTGCTGGCTGGCTATAAAATTTATCAAACCGTAACCTGGGCCCACTTCGGTGGGCTTTTTTTTTGTCTGTACTTTGAATTACAATATTATTTCAGTAACATAAGTGAGCGTCATATAGCTGCTTAGGCTCAAAATAATATCCATCATGAAGCGATCTGTCTTTGCCATCACTATTATTCTATTGATTGTGATATCAGCCATCACAATCCGATACATTGCGGAAGAGGACTTGAAACAAAATAAAGGACTTGCGACGCCTCAACAACCTGTACCAATCTCTAAAATTCTTGAGGCTTACCGTTCAACAATTTTTGAAGAGTGCTATCGTTACGTTTCTGAAACCCCTGATGGGGTATTTGCAGATGTACAAAAGTGCTATGAAAAAATGCAGAAAGTACATGACTATTGTTCGGATTTAGGTTTTCAGGATGCTCCGGAAAAGCTGAAGTCATATGCGGAGTCACGTCCGTATTCAGATACCTATTGGAAATGCACTGCTTCTAGAGCAGCCCCGCTTGATATATAACGACGGCTGGGTGGCTTGTAGTGAAATATGGCCTGTGAGTGACCACACCTTTGTCACTACGATAAGGATTCACTTTTATGCATGCAACAATAAGGGACCATTCTGGCTGATATCAAGAGGAATTACTTGCCCTGAATACAAACTGTAAGGACATGCTCTTCCTGAGCAAAACCTGAAGGTGAATAGAAAAAAAGCTTGAACAAATGTTCAAGCTTTGAAGAATAGAATGGGACTGTTTCACCCGAAAAGAAACCGTGTTCACGGCTTCCGATGAATGCAAACAGGTTTTAAATGGATATCGGATCTGGTAATTCTGTTACAAAGCCATCATTATCCACGGAGAAAGTCCATCGCTTCTTATTGAGTTCCAGACTTGTAATGTGTCCTTTATCATTTCGGCCAATTTTGATATCGAAGCGGCGTAAATCATCTTTGCTAATCATCAAATAAGCTGGCGCACTATCTGTATTCAAGCTGAAATAATCAATGAAGAGTAGTATCTGGTTGATATTCTCTTTATACCCAGCATCCCAGCGATCCTTGGAAAGCTCAAGCATCTTCTCGGTGCTTGAATAGTACATGTTCGCTAGGCTCGCGAAAGCTTCATGTGGTGCTTCGATAAAGTATCTCACGTTATCATTTCTTAAGAACTGGTAGTTTCTTTCTTTCCCTTGGTTTTGGAAGTAGTTCTCCCAGTCACCTTTCCAGTTCTCATTCTCTCCTGCCCAATAGCCAAGTGTCTTGAAATGAGATTGCGTCTTTGGTTTATCCCAACCTTGAGTACCAGAGTGAAAGAAAACATCAGGGCCTGCAGCGCGTTCAATTAAACGATATTTTCGTTCAAACAAATCGACCCTTGCAGTTTGTGTCTTGTCTGGGTGATCGAGTGATCGGTGGTTCATCTCATGAGCAACGACTTGAAGAAATTGCGGCGCATTGTGTTTTTGCTTCGCACTTCTTGGGAAAGCATTTTCCATCGTTGTGAGGGGTGCATTGAATATATTGACACCACCACGACTTTCAAGATTGAAATCGTTTGGTCCCATATAATCACGGCTGGTAATAATTTTTACATGATACAGCGCTTTTGGTGTATTTTCATAAACCCAATACAATCCATTCAGTTGCGCATCAGTCGATTTTTTATTGTCGATATAAAGGATGCCAAAGTCCACAAGCATATCCCTATAGCGCCCTTCCAAGCCAATGATTTCAGCAGCTTGTTCACGATTTTCCTGGGTTTTATCTCCCAGTGTATCGATCAGGTTGATCCAAATTTGTGCACTTAACCAATCCAAGTGTTTCTGACTGCTGGCGGAATCTTTAGTACCACTATCGAGAGTCTGGTGCTTAAAAATATGTGGGTACTGAGATGTGATCAATGCTTTATACCAATCTACAAGTGCTGCGCGCTCTTCTATTGATAAAGCGTTTAATGCCAGGTTACGTAACTGATGAAGTGGGTTGAGTAACTGTTTTCGCTTGCTCTCAGTATCTAATGACATGGAGAGTGTGCTCATGTTTGTTCTAAGAAACTGCTCAACTTCTTGCTTAAATTGCGTGGTGCCTTTCCCATACGCGATGAGTACATCACCATTTTGACTGCCAGTGATCAAATCAGCGACTTGGTCTCCATTGATATCTGCAATATCTGGTGTTGTATTGTCACCATAGCTCTGTCGCATATCAACTTTCTGACCGGTTTTGTAAACGCTTATACTTGTTTCAGTGAATGTATTTTGGGTCTCACAGTATTTACGACCTGTGTTTTTTAATAGTTTCAAATGTGCCCAGTTATTGCCAATGAGCAGATCCTGTCTTTGGTCATTGTTGACATCAAGAACTCTAGGGATATGGTTGTAGGCGTAGTTCTTATCTGATAATGCAACGGCATCTTCAAAGATTGGGTGTGTTTGACTGCCAGTATTTGTGTAGAGTTTCAAAGGACCATCAAATCCGCCAGCAATAATATCTGGTCGTTGATCGCCGTTCCAATCCGCGATATCAAACCTTGCACCATTGCTTCTGTCCAATGTCAACTTGCCACTTGGAGAGCTCAATAATGATGCTGGTCCAAAAGCAGGTTGAGTTAAGGTTCCAATATTATTGAAAAGGGAAAGTTGTGCACCTGAGTGTGCAACAATCAAATCACGGCGTCCATCCCCATTCATGTCAACGTAAGCAACACCTGTAGGGCCTGACTTTGCAACATCAATGATTTCTACAGGAGCTGCCCACTCGGGTCCTGACTTTGACCCTGTATTTTGGATCAATTTTACTTTACCGTTCACGGCCACCAAAATATCCTGATCCTGATCATTATCCCAATCAATAAAACGTGTTCGAGTTGCACTTGAATAATTGATGGTTTGCCCTTGCGCAACTAATGATTGAATATCATGAAATTCAAAGGTGAAAGAACTATCGATTTTGTTTGATGAATCAGGCGTGGCATTGAGGTTACAACTGGTTTCTAATGTATCACCTTCCGTTCCAACTGATGTATCTGGAGTTGTATCTGAACCACCAGTAGAAACACCAGATGAACTTGTATTGGTCCCTGATTGTTTTGTTGATTGAGAATTATCTTTTGATTCGTTACTGCAACCTGTTGCAATGACAAGCGGAAGCGAAAGTAATAATAGCTTTAAAGACTGATTCAAAACATCTCTCCTATACAACAAGAAGTCAGTTGGTTATAAAATGACCATAAAAAAGTTTGAGAATTATACTTCAATGTAAAATAAATGTATACATTTAGTTTTATTTTGTGTTTTGGTTCATGTGTTCCCGTTCTCATATTCCCATTCAGGCAATTTGAATACTTTTGTACTGCATAGATAGGAGAGGCGATCCTTGTCTATTAGACATAGGACGTTGCTGATAGCAAATATTTGCGAAACAGCGCCTAAACATTGCTTCTGTGCAGGAGCTTCGGTATCTTCATGGGTTAAATCTAGAAGAAGTATTGGAGAGATATGTGGCTGTTTTAATGAACCGAATTGCGCTCGGTGTAAGTACGACTCTCGCATCATTTTCAGCATGGAGTGATGTTGATTATCAATTAACGATCCAAGATCCTGCTCATCACATGGCAAATGTAGTTGTCGCATTTCCTAAAACTAAGCAGAAACATCTGGATGTGAAATTACCGGCTTGGCGTACAGGACGATATGAGATTTTGGAGCTAGCGAATGGTGTTCGTCACTTCAAAGCGACGAATGCGAAAGGCGCGCCGCTTCGCTTTGAAAAAGTAGAAAAAAGCACTTGGCGTGTCTACCTTGAGCAACCAACGCAAGTCAATCTGCAATATGACGTGTATGCGAATCAATTAGGCAAACGAACGCGGCATATTGATGACAGCCATGCATTTATCGATGCTTCTGGTTATTTCATGTATACGGATGCTTACCGTCAGGAGCCTGTAAACGTCAACCTAACTGTCCCACAGGGGTGGAATAGCGTCTCCGGTATGGATTCTGGTAAAAAAGCACATAGCTTTGTTGCAGATAATTATGATGTGTTGGTTGATTCGCCGATAGAAACTGGGGTGAATGAACACCATCATTTTGAAGTTGACGGCCGTCAGTATGAGTTGGTGATCTGGGGGAAAGGTAACTATGACAGCAATCAAATGGTTGAAGACCTGAAGAAGTTGGTCGCGCAAGGCAGTGCAATCTGGAGTGATTACCCTTTCCAACGTTATGTCTTTATGGTTCATGCAACCAGTGGAGCAAGAGGAGCTACAGAGCATCTAAACTCGACCATTATTCAAAAGTCTCGTTATAGTTTTGCACCGAGAAAGAACTATTTAAGCTTCTTGAGCACGGCCTCACACGAATTTGTACATACTTGGAATGTCAAAGCTTACCGCCCCGAAGGCTTAACTCCTTACGATTACATTAACCCGAACTACACGAAGCTTCTGTGGATTTCCGAAGGTTCAACAAGCTACTTTCAGAACCAGCTACTGCTTCGTGCGGGACTTATGAAGCCGAAAGAGTTCTTCGAAGATTTGGCGAAGCGTATTCAGCGCCATCAGCATACACCTGGGCGTGAAGTGATGTCTGCTGCTGAGTCTAGCTTTGATAGCTGGATTGATCATGGTGGTGATTTTGGACGCAACTACAGTGTCAATATTTATTCCGAAGGCTTTTTAGTGTCATGGCAATTAGATACACAATTGCTTTCTCAAACCAAGCTGCAAAAGAGTTATCGTGATTTACATGATGCACTATATCAGAAACATCGTTTACCAAAAGGTTTTACAGAAGATGATGTCAAAGAAGAGCTAAAGCTGATTAGTGGTCAGGATTACACTGCATGGTGGAAAAATTATGTTGAATCTCCAGCAACGTTTGATTTTGAGAAGATGCTAGCTTTGGCGGGTCTCGAAATGGGTTATCCAAAGAAAACGAAAGAAATCGCGGATTTTGGTATCAAGACTAAGTCAAAAGAAGGGTTGGAGGAAGTGATCCATGTTGAGCGTGATAAAACCGCTTGGATTGCTGGACTCGCCGCTGGGGACACTTTAGTTGCCATTGATGGCATGCGGATTAAAGCAGGTGATTTGAAAAAACGTCTGAAAGAAATGAAACCTGGCCAAGCATTTCTGCTTTCTTTCTTCCGTCGCGATGAGCTGATGACAAAGAAAGTCGTTGCTGGGCAGGGCTATGATAAAAAGTTGGAAGTGAAAACGATTGAGTCACCAACTGACCAGCAGAAAGCATTTTATAAGTCATGGTTGGGTGTAGACTATCCTGCAAAGAAAGAAAAATAACCATAAAACATACAGAAAGCCCGCAAATAAGCGGGCTTTTTTCTTCCTATTCTGATTGAGCTTCCGAACTGTCACAATGCAACGTGAGACATGTCTTACATCTTTGTAGTCTATTGGTATTTTTTATGTGGAAATTAACCCTAATATTTTTTTAAGTAATTGATTTAATTAAATTTAATTCGTTTTTATTCTTTTTCGGTACAAAACTTTTTTGTTTTCGCATCTCCTATGCATTACTACAGCTCCCTATAATGCACATCAAAGGAAAGGGAAAAGGATGTGCTTCGGGATTGAAGCGGTAAAAGGAAGTTTGGAATCGGGATACCAGGAAGGGAATAGGAATTGGCGTAGGAGATCTTCAAGGCTGAAGAAAACAAGGATGCTGAGGAAAATCGTATCTAGGGAAAATCAGGAAAGGGAAGAGGATGTGCTTCGGGATTGAAGCGGTAAAAGGAAGTGTGGAATCGGGATACCAGGAAGGGAATAGGAATTGGCGTAGGAGATCTTCAAGGCTGAAGTAAAACAAGGATGCTGAGGAAAATCGTATCTAGGGAAAATCAGGAAAGGGAAAAGGATGTGCTTCGGGATTGAAGCGGTAAAAGGAAGTTTGGAATCGGGATACCAGGAAGGGAATAGGAATTGGCGTATGAGATCTTCAAGGCTGAAGAAAACAAGGATGCTGAGGAAAATCGTATCTAGGGAAAATCAGGAAAGGGAAAAGGATGTGCTTCGGGATTGAAGCGGTAAAAGGAAGTTTGGAATCGGGATACCAGGAAGGGAATAGGAATTAGAGTAGGAGATCTTCAAGGCTGAAGTAAAACAAGGATGCTGAGGAAAATCGTATCTAGGGAAAATCAGGAAAGGGAAAAGGATGTGCTTCGGGATTGAAGCGGTAAAAGGAAGTTTGGTTACGGGTGCTCAAGGAGGAGTGGGAGTAGTGAAAGAGAATGGATATATTCTTTTTTGATAGGATGTTGTGTTAGGACACAGGGAACACAAGGATGCGGGACAAGGAGTCTTTATTGATATGAGCGCAGCATGGCAGTGATGCTGCGTTTTTCTTTTCTACTTTGATATTTTCTATCCACATAGATAAAATCGCCTCACGTTACCTTCAAGTCGTTGACATTCATGGACAACCAATTCGAAATTCTCAGTGATGCACAACTTCCGAGCAACCCATCGTATGAGCAAGCTTGTGTATTTGTTGATCATAAAGAGACACAAGATTGGCTTCCTGTTCTTCAGCGTATATTGAGAGTGCATGATTGGGAGTACCAATCTGTAAAAGTGCTGCGTGATGGTGCAAATATCGTTGCAGATATTGATGGAAAGTTTGTATTAAAAATTGTTCCACCGAACTGGAACGAGCAGGGATTGAAAGAGATAGAATGCCTATCTTTTTTGCGGAATAGCTCTGGGAAAATCCCAACACCAGCGCTTTTATTTTTTGGTGAACTAAATCAATGGACTTACATATGTATGACGCAACTGGAAGGTGAAGGGCTGTGGGATATTTGGTCAGAACTCAATGAGGAAGAACAATGTCAACTTGCTTACCAGACGGGTCAATTTGCCCAGTCTCTCCATCAGACCTCGATCACGAAAACATTTTCTTTCGAGCAAGATTGGCATACTTTTTTAGCGCAGCAGCGCCAGGGGTGTTATGCCAACAGGAAGCGACAGGGACTCAAAGAAAACCTGCTGGAACAAATCCCTTCTTTTATCGAAAAATACACGGGAGAAAGTCCGGAAAGTAAATACTATCTGATGCATACAGATCTTCATCCTGGGAATTTAATGGGACGTCGAACATCTCAAGGGTGGGAGTTATCTGGGGTTATCGACTTTGGTGATGCGGTGATGGGTGCGGATATAAGGTTTGATTTTGCGACATCAGGGATCTTCATGGCACTTGGCAATGCATCCGTCTTTCGTGCATTTTTAGCGGGCTATGGGTTTACAGTTCTGAACCATCGAGATTTTCAGTACCACCTCATGGCACTTTCCTTACTGCGACATACAGGCGAGTTAAACTTTCTTCTTTCCCATGTCCCCGGGTGTGATCAACTTGGAACATGGGAAGACATTGCACAAGTATTCTTTCCACTGGACTAAATCATGATTGATATAACGCAGTATAAAGGGCTTCCCTATCAGATGGCGGTTTTTCATGAGGTGGTGAAGCATGGCTCTTTTACAAAGGCAGCCGATGCCCTAGGCCATACGAAATCGGGTGTGAGTACATATGTCTCTCAATTAGAGCAATCGCTTGGTGTTCGTTTGCTGGTTCGGAGTACGCGGAAGCTCCAGTTGACACAAACAGGGCAACAGTTTGCATTACGCTGTGAAGCATTGTTGAATTTGCTCAATGTGACCGTAGAAGAAGTCCATCAAGACGCACTCCAGCCTCAGGGACGTTTTGCGGTGACGGCACCACTTGGGTTAGATGAGGTATTGATCACGCCACAGTTGTCGATACTTTGTGAACACTTTCCGAAGCTATTACCTGAAGTGACGTTGACTGATCAACGCCTTGACTTATTGGAGCACCACTTGGATTTGGCAATTACGGTTGGGGGTTTAAAAGACAGTAATTACAATGCAATTCAGCTTGGGTACTTAGAATCAATCTGGGTAATATCTCCAGGGTTGTTAGCAAAGCAACCGATTGTGGATAGAGAGTCGATCGCAAACATTCGCTTGATCACTTTGCCATGGCAAATCGAACAGTTTAAAAAAGAGTCACCTGAGAGCGAACAAATTTTGATAAACGCGGTCCCAAGTAGCATTAGTTTTGCAAAGGCTGGACTCGGTATGCTTTGTGTTCCTTCCATTTTTGTTCGAGAGGCGATTCAGGAAGGGAAGCTTTGCCAGGTTCTTCAAACAGAAAAACCGTTACAGGCCAATGTTTATGCGGTGCATGCTTATCAGAAGCATTTACCACCGTTCATGCGTCTGTTTGTTGATTTATTGAAAGCCAAGCTATCTTCCTGATTGAATTTAATTCACACTAAATAAGTGTTTTTGTCATTACAAAACGCTTTTGGTTAACAATTTTGTTACTGTGTGATACATTCAGGCCTGGTTTCTCGACTCATGTTGAGTTTCATTGGTGACGATGTCACCATCGTAGGATCGATTTTGTGAGAGGTTCATGTGAAAAAGTTATTGATTTCGTCCATGGTTTTGTTGGCGACGACAGCTTGCCAGTCCAGCGCTGATAATGTTGTTCAGGAAGTGGCAGATGCGATTGCAATGAATGACTATCGTCTTTACCAGGAGCCCGTTCGTGGGGAGCCTATTCCAGGGTTGGATTATAAACTATGGGACAAGGCTCGTGCGCTTTGTGGTGTGAAAATCATTCAGGATATTACTGACTTTGTGCAAAATGATCAGGATATGCAGGATCGTATTCAGCGTGTGAAGCATGCAGAAGAATACAACAAACTGATGTATAAAGCTTGCACAGATACGCGCTCGAAATAAGCATCCCAACTTGAGTGGGGGCCTATTGCTCCCACTGCTCCTTCATTTGATGATGATACACATATCTCAATTTATCCTTCTTTTTCAGTAACTCAAAGAAAAACAGAGTGTTATCTATTTACAGAAGTGAAGTTTTTCAAAAGTGACATATACTTTCTAGAGATTTGAGAGATGAACGCTTTTGGAGTTCTTTATGAGCTTACCACTTCTGAGTAATCAAATATCCATCAGGAAGCTTTTCAAAGCATCATGGGTAGCGATTGCATGTACAACATTGGCTGCACCTGTTCTTGCAGACACTTACCATATGACAAGCCTTGAGTGGCCACCGTACTCTGGTGCAAAGCTTGATAATCAAGGTGCATCAATTGCTGTTGCCAAGGCTGCATTTAAGGCAATGGGACATGATTTAGTTGTTGAATTCTTTCCTTGGTCGCGCTCTGTAAAAATGGCGCAGAAAGATGGCTCGAAATATATCGGTTATTTTCCAGAGTATTTTTATGAAACAGAAGATTTTCACTTTTCAGAAGTCATGGGATCAGGACCGCTTGGGTTTGTTGAAGCGAAGAAAATGCCGATCAGCTGGGAAAAAGTTGCCGATATTAAGAATTATAAAATTGGCGTAGTTCAAGATTATGTGAATACAAAAGAATTAGATGACATGATCGCAAAAGGGGAAATTAAGGCAGAAGCGGTTGTTTCTGATGATAAGAATGTATTGAAAGTTGCCGGTGGCCGCCTTGATGCTGCTGTTATTGATAGTAATGTATTAGATTACTTAAAGCTAAACAGCAAACCAGTTCGCAGAGTGAGTAAAGATGTGCAAATGAATAAGAAATTATTGGTTGATAAAAAGCTCTACGTTGCGTTTAAAAATACCAAAGAGGGTAGAGCGGTTGCGAAGATATTCAATGAGGGATTGAAGAAGATTGATATCGACGCGATTATGAAAGAAAACATGAAAGAGTAAAGGTAAAAGGCAGGTGCCTTTTACCTTTTATGTTTTACTTCCAAGAAAGAAGAATCAGGACTGGATTATAAAATCCCACCAATTGACTGGATCAACCCTTTGATCAGTAATGGTTCAGCATCTTGATACTCCAGATTTGCTTGATTTGCAGTCGACACTATCCTTGTTTGATATTTTTTTCGGTCTGTTTTTTCTGTTGAATATTGTTTTACGGTGTTCGTCGTCCCAACATTCAAATCTGCCTGGCTGTCTTGTGTAACGATGACACCATTTTTTGCTTTTTCAGAGATCTGAATATCTGTGATCATTGTGTACAATGTGTCATCCACCATAGCATCAGTCATTACACCAATTGCTGCCCCAACAACAGCCGCTGCCACCTGACCTTTACCATCACCCACTTGTGAACCAATCGCACCACCAGCAATCGCACCACCAAACCCTCGAGAAACACTATCTTCAGAGTCTCTCAAATCGGTTTTACCAATTTTGAGAATATTTGCTTGAAGCCAGTAGTAAGCTTCTTCAGGATTATCTGTGATTCGATACCCTTGGGATTGAACCGATTCGATGACTTGTTGGCGGACACGAATGCCTGGCTTGTCAGATGTATTTCTGATTTGGACGAAGACAGTTCTTAATTCCGGGCGGACAGGGTCTAAGAAAATACTCTTTGACATTTTTGTCTGAACATCCAGTTCTCTTTTATCAACTGCCGTATGTAAAGCGGAACAGCCCTGAACGAAAGTAAGCCCAATAATCAGCGCTGGAAGTGTACGCCTTATATTTAACATAGATTTGCCTCATTACTTTTTCTGCGGCTTGGACAGTTCGAAATTATATGCCAGAAGTGCGAAGAACAAAATGTATTCTCGTTTTTAGAGTGTATTTCATAAAATTCGTTCAAATCGATTGTAAAATCAGCACTCAAACATTTTCTGATAAAAAATGCTTGCACTAGGTCAGCAAAATTCATATTATGCGCTCCGTCAACACGGCGCCGACTTAGCTCAGCTGGTAGAGCAACTGACTTGTAATCAGTAGGTCATCCGTTCGACTCGGATAGTCGGCACCATTGACGAAGCCCAGATAGCTCAGTCGGTAGAGCAGAGGATTGAAAATCCTCGTGTCGGTGGTTCGATTCCGCCTCTGGGCACCACAAATTCTAAAAAGCCGCTCCTTCGAGCGGCTTTTTGCTTTCTACACGTTATTCTTTTCAAATGATTTACTTTTCTGATTTCACAGGCACACTAAAATAGTGCTGATAAAACTGGTTCATCCATAACCCACTCGGATCGTATTTTTCTTTCATTTTTTTCCATTGCTGCCACTGTGGGTAGGCTTGGTAAAATTGAGATAAAGTTGGGTAACGTTGATATGTCAGGTAATAGGTCCCTTGATGTTTCAATGCACTTTGAACCAGCTGTTGTGTCCATTGACGTGCAGTATCTATAGCGGTTTTATCCAGGCTTTGATTCACATAAATGACTATGGCCAGCATCTCTTTGGTTGCATAAGGCAATAATGTCACTTCGTCTGCTTTGACATAACGAATGGTCATACTCAGCAGATTGACGTGGTGGTGCCTCAAAATTGTTCGCATATCATCAAGGTATGATGCGAATGCCTCAACGGGTACAAAGTATTCTTGCAAAATATCTGTATCTTTTAGACTGTTATAAGCAAGAAACTGGATTGGAGGGCGCATTGCATTATTCCTGGAAATAAACGAAGTTTTGCCAGCCGGATCGATAATCGATTTCTGAAGTGACCAACGCAGATGTTTACCAAGGTTACTTTGTCTTGAGAAGTGAAAAAATGTCCGATTTCGCTGAATATGTGACTCTTGATGGAGTGGATTTGTATATCGTTTTGCATCTGCGACAGTGTAATTGATCTGGAAGCAGTCATCTAAGAAGTGCTTACCCTGAACAAAAGAACATCGACCAAAGTGTAAACTCAGCCCTTTGGCTAAATCTTGTTTGAGCTGCTGCCAATATTCATCGTATTTCACAGCGTGAACAGTTTTTTTCAAGAGTACATTATCAGTGAGTGCAATCTTCGCTTCCAGAATGATCCCAAGTGCACCATAGCCCCCAATGATTGCGCGAAAGAGTTCTGAGTTTGTTGTACGACTCGCCTGAAGGATCCGACCATCGCTGAGCAGGACTTTGAGAGAAAGGATGGTATCAACCAGCGGACCATAACTGGGATCTCGACCATGGACATTTGCACTGATGGAGCCGCCAATGGAGAAAATATTTGAAGATTGCATGACCTTGACTGATAGTCCTAGCGGATTGATGACTTTTTGGATATGATCCCAAGTGACTCCACTTTGAACCTGAATGGTTTTGTCTTTGGCTGAGATATTCATGATTTGATTGAATGAACGCATATCCAGAACAACGCCATCAAGAGTTGCGATGTGTCCTCCCTGACTATGTTGCGTGCCAGAAATCGAAATTTGCTTTTTGTGCTGTCTGGCATATTCAATGGCGAGTAATAAGTCGGACTCTGTTTTGGCTTCAACAATTTTTGCGACTTTTGTTTGATTGAGTCGACTCACATCGTTCCAGGTTTCAGCGACAGCAAAATAGGTGTTGCTGAGAAGAAAAAGTATGATGCTGATATAAGGTATTTTCATTTGAAAACAACATGAAATGAATGCTTTCATCAAGAATACATGGGATTATGAGGATCACCAAGACATCAATAAACGCTAGTATGGATGAAAAAGGCGTGATTGGTACGGAAATGGAGTAACGACTAGGGAGGCTATATACGAGTCAGCCCATTAATGAGCTGACTGTTGGATCTTCGCGCGGATCACTTTTCGGTGGGCTTCCATGATGCTATCCATATCATAGACCTCAAAGTCTGCCAAAATTTTTGTGGCGTAGGACAGGACCTGATCCAAATCATAGCTTGAAGGCCGGATCTCAAGCCGCTTGGTTTCCGTTGCGATCACTTCCATCGCCAGTGGGATGACTTTTTGCTCAATTGGATCACTGTCCATCGCTTTATCAAATGGGTTTGGGCAGACAGATGGTCCAAATTTCAGCCATGACACGACTCGTTCTGGAAGAATGTCATATTTTGTTGGAATGTGGTTTAAGAAAAAAGTAACGATCTTGACCAAATTCGTATCTTTTGGTGGCTTATTTTTATTGATCCAGTCTCCAATTGACGGTTTGGAGTAGCCCCAAAGTTTATGGAGGTAGGCTGCTCGGCCATTTCCCAAGGGGACATCGATGTTGGACAAGTCGATCATTTCATTAAATCGCTTTGAAAACCCGGCATGAATATCCGTCACATCGAAAGTGGGTGATGCTTGGTATTCTTCATGTAACTTGCTGATAGAATCAATATTTTCCGCTGTGTTTTTCATTCATTTATCCAATCATATTTCATATAATCAACGACACAGAGTGCAAGCTATTTGGATAGCCATGTCTTTCACAATGAAATCACAGAAAGCTAGGGTCTTTTGATCTTACATCGGTAACAGCATGGCTTTCCGAAAGGTCAACAGACCTTCAATTAGAGGCTGATAAATACAAATTGTTCCAATGCTTGGGCGTGTATTGCGTTGTTTTTTCAATGAAAGGTTTTATTCTATTTTTCAGAATTATAATGGAATTCTTGTCGGTGTTAATGCTTTTCTTAGTTTTTCTTATCTTTTCTACTTGAATCACTTTCCAAATGAATCAAAAAGTTGTTTTATTTTCTTTGCTTGGGAGCATGATTATGATAAAAATCGAATTTCTGCCAGATATGGTTGTTCCAATAAAAATGAACAACATGAAGGAATGTAAGCATCTGAGAATGCATGAGGTTATTTGATGATCCGCTGGCTTGTTTCTGTTTTACAACGACTTACAATCCGTAGTCGTCTGATATTGATGTTTTTGCTGCCGTGTTTTGTGTATTACACCTTCTCAATGACCCTTTCTTACGAACATTCAAAAGATATCATCGAAGCTCGGACAGCAGAAGCCAAACTTATCGTTAACAGCATGATGGAAGTCGCAGCAGCACAACTTATGCACCATGGTCTGAAAGACGAACTTTCAGTGATTTTGAATCAGCTCGTTGACACGACTTCAGTGGATTATGTTGTTGTTTATGACCGTGATGGTGATATTTTTGTCCGGGCTGGCTTTTTGCCTTTGCATGTAGATTCTGAAGCGGCTGCAAACCTTCATGACATTGACATTGAATATCGAACACTATTGCCACAAGACGCGGAGCATATTGTTGGTGGAAGTGCAAAGATCGGTTTACCTGAAAAGCTTGGCTCTCTTCAGTTTTTTATTTCTGATGCCGCTTATCGTCATCATGAAGCACTGCAACACGCCTCGATTCTGTTTTTGATCGGTATTTTATTTTGTGCGCCGTTCTGTATTGCCTTGTATCAGTCTTTTTCGCAAACATTGGCTGTTATTTTGAAAAATGTACAAGCGTTCGAACGCGGAAAAATGAACTGGATGAATCCAGTACACCAAGAGAAAGATGAATTTTCAAAGGTTTTTTCAGTATTAAGAAGAGCGGCTTTTCGGATTTACCATCAAACCAACGAAATCAATGCCGCAAACCGCTCTTTAAAAATCAGAACAAAAGAATTAGAAACGCAAGTCAGAATTGCCAGACAAGCACGGGAATGTGCCGATCGTGCCAACGAACGAAAGGATATTTTTGTTGCGAATATTACACATGAAATGCGGAACCCACTCGTTGGAGTTGTGTCCAGTGTTGGTCTGATCGAACAGTATTTAATGCAGGTATTGAATGATGTGATGTCGATGAATGCAGGGAAAGACTTTGAACAACATCAGACACTCTTGCAGATCCGGTCAGAATTAAAAAAGACATTTCGTGCATTGGATATTTCCAAGAGTTACTCGAATGAGCTCTCCGTGACTGTTTCTGACTTACTCGCATCGATTCAGGATATTCAGTATGAAATCACACTCAACCCATTTGCATTTCAACTTGTGGACTCGCTTCAGCTACTACTGAACTCCTACGAGAAAAAATCAGGGCAATTAATTTATTGTGCGCGACTTCATTCGGAAGAGCCAGAAGAACCCACCTATGTCAGTGGAGACTGGATACGGATCAGTCAGGTTGTCGATAATTTGTTGGATAATGCTTTTAAGTTTACATCCAGTGGATATGTCCACGCGGATGCTTGGATTGAGCATCGAGTGACCGAAGTTGATGTCCGGATCCGAGTCACGGATTCTGGGGCAGGGATCCACGAGAAGGAAAAGGAGTCCATCTATCAATCTTTTCATATTGGAGAGGCACCGGAAAATAAAGCTTATGCAGGTTTGGGGACTGGGTTAACCATTGCGAAGAAGATAAGTACTGCGCTGGGTGGTTGTTTGGAGATCGTCCAATCTCAAGTGGGTTTTGGTTCTCAGTTTGAATTTTCATTTACGTTACCCACAATGTTGGAAGAGTCGGTGAAGGAAATACAACATCGACCACTGCAATCGAAAACGATCCGACTACTTTATGTAGAGGACTCCTGGATCAATCGGCATATCTTTGAAATGTTTTGTCAGCACTTTGGCTGGACAGTGATTTTGGCCCAAGATGGCGTTCAAGGGTTGGAAAAATATCACCAACACGATGTTGATGCATTAATCATTGATTGCTATATGCCCAAAATGAATGGGTATGAACTAGTGGAGAAAATCCGCGCGTTTGAATCAGAACATCAACGAAAACGAACACCGATTTTTGCACTGACAGCAGACGGGTCAGATAAGAATAAACACCGTTGTGAACAGGTGGGATTCGATACTTTTATCGAAAAACCTTTTAAATTGGATACATTTCAATATATCGAAACGGTGCTTCAGGGAGATCAGGTGGAGGAGATGGCATAACGCTATACTCGTCAAACATAGTGATTGTTGGGTGGAAATAAACTCCACCCCAACCTTCCTGCATTATTTAGGATCTGTCATTTGAATTTCGGATGATTCAATTGGTTTTTCATCCATGGACCCCACCTGTAATTTCTTCGAATTCAAGAATGGACGGAACCCGAGGATTGTGAAAATGATGAGGACACCGACGATAGCGTAGAAGAATACAATACCGCGACCAGGACCAACGCCAATAAATTCACCGACAGTGGATGCGAGGGCACCTTGAGCTGACAGCATGGGTTCGAATACGTGATCAGCCAATGGGCCTGCGATCAAAAAAGCGACTGGCAAAGCTGATTGTGATAATACAGTTTGTACACCAAGTACTCTACCTTGAATATGTTTTGGTATGACCGTCTGCCAGATCACCTGATCACAGCTGGTGGTGATGACATATGCCGCAGCCAGAAACATGATAATGCCCGAAAGTAACGGAATGGTGTAATCAATATTTTGAAAAATTACGGTTGAACCTATCATCAAAAAACCAATCACGAATAAGCTGCCATAAATACTGTGAAGCTTACTTTGTGGTCCTTTCCATAATGCGAGAATGGCACTCCCAATTAAGGTTCCGATCCCAGCAGCTGTGAGTACTTTTCCAAGACTGACGACATCGGAAAAACTGAGCACGAGCGGTGTAAAGAGAACGTAGATGATCCCGACACTAAAATAAATGATGGACATAAATAATAAAAACTGGAATAGGTGTTGATGCTGCCAGATATACCGGAAACCAAAAGTGAGGTTTTGAAGGAATGGCTGGTGCGCCTCCTCTGATGGTTTTGCTCGGCCATCACACGCATTCACTCGTTTTAAGAAAACACAAATGATGGCAATTGCTGCGACAAAGCTGACAATATCAAACAAGAAGACACCTTGCATACCAATCGTCACAACTGCAAATGCGGCAATCGCAGGTACCAGAATTTCGATAATTCCGAATCCACCTTGTATCAATCCTTGCACACGAACCAGGTGTTCTTCTTCAACAATGGCTGGAGTGAGGACGGTCAGGGTTTGGTTCATCAGTCCATTAAAGAACGAAGCAACACCTGCGAGTAACACAATCATCCATACCGCCAAAATTTCATTGTGAAATAGAAATAGTAAAAGCAAAGTACAGACGCCTGCACCTGCATGACCGATAATCATCAACAGTGCTCGGGGATAGCGATCGATCAGCATTCCAATCAAGGGTGCAAGGAGCAATTGTGGTGCGAGTGTCGCAAATCCTATCAAGCCATAGCTGGTTGCCGATTTGGTTTCATTAAATACCCATTGTCCCAAGGCAAAGTCAGTCATCATGGTGCCCAGCATGGACACCAAAGTTGCAATCAGTAGCGGGATGAACGTTATCATCCCTTTTGAAAATTTAAACGACTTCACGTTGCTGCTCCTCACCACGTAAGTGCTGTGCCATGATTTGGGCAATGATATCGAGGGATGCATCATGATCCATGATCAAGTCATGCTCGATGTCCAACTTGATATATTGAGCTTGTGTTAAACGCTTGGCATATCCATTGTGCTTCATTGCGAATGCATCGAAATACAGCTTTTCGATATCGATATAGTCATTCAAAAATGCTAACTCCTCTGTGGGTAAACCTTCTTTTCTGACGGTATCGGTCTCAAAGAAGGTGACTTTGCCGTCATATTGGCTCATCTGGTGACCATAGTCTGCGAGTGAGAAGAAGAGGTCGATGATCTCTTTTTCTTTGTCGGTAAATTGCCCTTCAACCACATCAATGCGCACTTGAGCCATGATGTGTTGATCGAGGTTCAAGGTCATCGGATCGATCAGGAAAAGTTCCTCAACAATTTCTCCCATTGCGCGAAGACGTTTGGCAACTTCAAGCGAGACCATCGCTCCTTCACAATAACCACCAATGGTATACGGCCCTTGTGATTGTTGGCGCTTGATGACCTCAAAATAGTAATCGACAAGGATATTGAGCGGCATTTCTCGTCCGGCGAATAGCTTGATGTTTTCCATTACATGGATGGTGTGTGTGTTATCCAATTGGGCCAGAAGCTTTTGATAGGTATCCATTCCCCAGCCACCCGCGGGGATCATAAACACACCGTTTTCTCTTGACGGGTTGATGGTATGCAGTGGTTCAAATCCTTGCGCATCCAGTACAAACTCGACAACTTGGGTATCAGACAGCGCTGAGATATCCATCAAGTTGCTCGGCCGTAATTGTGCGACCAGTTGCGCAATGGTTTGATACTTAAAGAGCATTTGTGAGGTTAAACGCAATCCAGCTTCTTGGCACAGGCGAGTGACTTTAATTGTTGAAATAGAATCACCGCCAAGGTTGAAGAAGTTGTCATGCACGCCAACACGTTCAGCACCAAGAACAGTCTGCCAAATCGTACACAGTTTCTCTTCCAATTCATTGCGGGGGGCAACAAATGCTTCGGTACTGGCAAATGTGGGTATTGGCAGTGCCTGACGGTCAATTTTACCGCTGGCATTCATTGGCATCCGGTCCATGAAGTTAAAACTTGCGGGCAGCATATACTCAGGCAGCTGACTAAGCAGATGGCTTTTTAAGTGATCGACATCAACCGGATCTTGACCTTCACAGACTGCGTAGGCAGCAAGGAAGGTTTGGCCTTCGTGCTGTTTAGCAATGACAATCGGTTGTGATATCGCGTCATACTGGTCGAGCGCTGATTCGATTTCGCCTGTTTCGATACGGTGACCGCGGATTTTTACCTGAAAATCATTGCGCCCTAAAAACTCAAGCGTACCATCTTCAAGCCACCTGACTTTATCGCCTGTTTTGTATAAACGTGTATCGAGCGAGTCTGTGATGCGAACCTGAACAAATCGCTCCTGTGTCAACTCTTCTCGGTTTAAATAGCCCCGTGCTAAACCGATACCGCCGATATAAAGCTCACCTGTGACACCTGTTGGAACTGGCTTGAGATCTTGGTTCAACACATAGACTTGCTCGCCCGGTAGTGCTTTACCAATCACTTTTTCTCGGCCTGGAGAAAATCGAGCAAATGCACTCCAAACACAAGCCTCAGTTGGTCCATAGCCATGATAGACCTGCTTAAAGTTTCGGTGAAGTTGCGCAAACATGGATGGTGAGCCGCTTTCACCACCAACCAGCACTTCAATATGTTTTAAGTCACAAGGCTGGGTTGCTGCAAAGAATGCCTGCCACATCGACGGCGTTTGTTGAAGCATGTTGATATTTTCACGATGTGCACTCAAATCGGCATCAACGCGATCCAGTGATGATAAAATCATACGGCCACCTGATGTGAGTGGTGCCGCATATTCAACGCCAAAAATATCAAATGTGTAATGGGTAAGACTGAGCGTTGATAAGTGCTCGGATGAAAACTGCGTGCGAACATTTTGAA
Source organism: Algicola sagamiensis DSM 14643 (assembly GCF_000374485.1). Classification (GTDB taxonomy): domain Bacteria; phylum Pseudomonadota; class Gammaproteobacteria; order Enterobacterales; family Alteromonadaceae; genus Algicola; species Algicola sagamiensis. Next base: position 447,863 of record NZ_KB894491.1, on the reverse strand, counting down.
TAAATGACGCAAACACACCTTGCTCAATCATCACACCTTTTGGCTTTCCAGTTGTCCCAGACGTGTAAATCACATAAGCCAGATCGGCAGGCTGGCTGATGAGTTCTGGATTCTGGGTTTCGGTTGTGGGCGGAACGTGATCAACCAGCATCAACTGTGCAGGACAGTCTATTTCAGATAATAGCTCTGATGTGGCCTCGAAAAACTTATCTTCTGTGAGTACAAACGCAGCTTGCGTATCTTCCAAAATAAACTGAGTACGTGCTTTTGGATAATCGGGTGAAACTGGCACATAAGCCGCTCCCGCTTTTTGGACAGCAAGCAGGCTGACTATCATGTTGACATGGCGTTCCAAAAATAAAGCAATCAATGTATCTGGTTGGAGTATTTGTCCAAAGTGAGATTGGTATTTATCACGGATATGATGGGCCAATTGATTGGCTTTCTCGTTGAGCGCTTGATACGTGAGCTGTTGGTCTTCGACAACCAATGCGATTTGCTCAGGTGTTGCTGCAACTTGTGCTTCGAATAATTGAACGAATGTTTGTTCCAAAGAAGCGGGCGCCTCGGTTTGGTTCCAAGTGTACAACAGCTCATGCCTTTCAGATTCTGATAAGACATCAATGTGATGAACACGTTGAGAAATATCATCTGCAAATCCTTGCATCACACGTGTGTAGATATTTGCCATTCGTTCAATAGTTTCTGGTTTAAATATGCTTTGTGCAAAGTTAAAGCTTGCCATCAGGTGTGTGTCATTATCAAAAACGGACAAACTTAAGTCGACTTTTGCCGGGGTAAACAAGGCTTTCTCTGCCAGCAAATTACTCGGGGTAAATGGCAGCATTGAGGTTGTTTGTGTTTCCCCACCAAAACTTTCCATATCAAACATTACCTGGAAGATCGGATGCCGAGAAGGGTCACGTTCGACATTCATCAAGCTCACGAGTTTTTCGAATGGTAAAGACTGATGTACTTTCGCCCCTGTGACAACGCTATGTACGTGCGTGACAAAATCGGACAATTTCATTTGACGATCAACTTGAGCACGCAGGGGTAGGGTATTGACAAAGAAACCCACCATATTTTGTGTCTGCGAATGATCCCGGTTATCGGAAGGCGTCCCGATGACAATATCGGCTTGGTCGGCGCACAACGCAAGCGTGGTGTAGAAGCCACTCAGCAACAAGGTAAACAGGGTTGTTTCCTGTTGCTCGGCCAGCTGGCGTAATTTAGCAGATAATGCTGGCTCAAGGTCAAACTCAAACTCTTGACCGCGATGGTCTTGTTGCGCAGGACGTGTAAAGTCAGTCGGCAGGTTGAGCGTTTCAAATCCTGATAGCGTATCTTGCCAGAACCCTTTGAGTTCAGACAGGTAACGGCCAGAAAGGTAGTCGCGTTGCCAAGCTGCATAATCCGTGTATTGAATGGATTGCTCAGAAAGGACAGTAGAACTGTTCGTTGCGAACCCTTGATAGGCAATCGATAAATCATCCATAAACCGCTCAACAGACCAGCCATCGAATGCGATGTGATGCCAGAGTATCAACAAATAAGCTTCGCTGTTTGGCAATGCGTATTGTGTGACTCGTATGCTGGCTTCATGTTGCAAATCAAAAGGTGTTGCGATATTTGATTGAACCGCTTCGTACAGCCCTGCTTCATCAGTGACCATCACCTGACTGATCTCAATGGACTCATCCAGAATATGTTGATAATCCATACCATCATGTTGACGATATACCGTTTTTAAAACAGGGTGATGATCGATGACTTGGTTTAAGGCATCTTGGATTAGTTGGGCTGAGACACCTTCATCTAACTTCGCCAGATATGGAATATGGTAAGCATCGGAGCCATGTTCGAATCGTTCGATAAACAGTAAACGCTCCTGAGCAAATGACAGCGGAGGGTAGTTGTGCTCCACTGTTGGGATCAGGATTTGCTTTGTATGGCTGAGGTGTTTGGCCATGCCTGCGACGGTTTTGTGATCAAAGAGTAATGCCAGTGGCATCTCTACATCGAGCGCTTTTCGGCATGCTGAGATCAGTTTAATTGCAATAATGGAGTTGCCACCTAAGCGGAAGAAGTTATCTTCTACCCCGACTTTTTCTATACCGAGCACCGTCTGCCACGTCTCGCAAAGGGTGCGCTCTATCTCTGTGCGCGGTGCAACATAGGACTGTTGTTGCACAAACTCTGGTGCAGGCAATGCTTTGGTGTCGACCTTTCCGTTAATCGTCATTGGAAGGTGGTCAATCTCCATGAAGGCACTTGGCACCATATGACTTGGCAGGTTGTTTGTGAGTACTTCCTGCATCGATGCAACATCAAGAGGTGAGTTTTCAGCGACCAGATAGGCAACAAGGTGAACCTCTCCTTGATGACGTGGCGCGCTGACATGTGTTTGTTTGATGGCATCCATTTGTAAGAGTACTTGTTCAATTTCGCCAAGCTCTACACGGTAACCGCGGATTTTGATTTGATCGTCATTTCGACCAAGAAATTCCAGCTCGCCGGTCGGTAACCAACGAACCTGATCGCCTGTTTGATATAAACGTGCTTTATCATCTTCTCTTGCGAGTGGATGTTGAATGAACCTTTCTTGAGTCAACTCAGGGCGATTGAGATAACCCCGAGCCAACCCAGCACCGCCAATATACAGTTCACCTTGTGCGCCAATGGGTACTTGCTGGTGTTCTTTGTTCAATACATAAACTTGTGCATTCGAAATAGGACCTCCGATATTGGTTGATATATCACCTGGCTGATAGTCATGGGTTGTTGCGCAGACAGTGCCTTCCGTTGGGCCGTAAGCATTAATGACCTGACAGTTTTCGTGGCTGAATTGACGAAGGATCTCATCGGAAGCTGCTTCACCTGCACTGACGAGTACCTTGAGGCTTTGTAGTGAAGCAGGCTCAAGCAGGGTTAATAGTGCTGGTGGTATCGTTGCAAGCTCGACTTGATGTTGTTCAATGAGCGCAGATACCGCCTGTGGATCTTTGCGTTCCTGTTCGCTACAGACATAGACAGTCAGTCCATGCGTCAGGGCGACGAATATCTCGGAGACACTGGCATCAAAAACATAAGCAGCAAAACTGAGTGCGCTTTGGCACTTTGAAACATAGAAGTTTTGATGTTGTGCGTTCATCAAGAATGCAGCGTTGCGGTGTTCGATCATCACCCCTTTGGGTTGGCCCGTTGTGCCTGAGGTGTAAATGACGTATGCCAAATCGTGTGGACCTGAGATGGATTGAAGCTCAGGTAAATCGGATCCATCAAAAGACCGTGTGACATCAAGGAGAATGGGCTGGTTTTTATTCGAAGCGAGGCAACTTTGTAGCGTCTTTTGATGCTTGGGCTGCGTCAAGATCATGGTTGCTTGGGTATCTTCTAAAATAAACCGGGTTCTTGCTTGCGGATACTCTGGTGAGATAGGCAAATATGCAGCGCCCGCTTTCATCACAGCGAGCATACTGATCACCATCTCTAAGCTACGGTCGAGATATAATGCGATGAGACAATCTGCACGCATGTCATCTCCATACTGCGCCTGAATTTTGCGAGCCAGTCGGTCTGCTCGGTCATTTAATGCTTGATAACTCAGTGGCTCACCTTCAAAGACAAGGGCTGTGTCATCTGGTGTTTTCTTCGCTTGTTCTTCGAACAGTCCGTGTAGGGTTTGCATGGAGGCAAAAGGTGCTTGGGTTTGATTCCACTGGGTAATTCTCTGAGCCATCTCTGGGGTAACCAAGGAGAGTGAATGATGGCTTCTTTCTGTACTTTCAGTCACTTGATTAAGGAGCATTTCCAGCTGAGCGAGTAATGCAGCGGCATCCTCTGATGTCAACCAGTCTGCGCCGAAATTGAGCTTCAAATGTAAATCACTGTGACTGTCTGATTCTTGCTCGAATGCCATCAAAGAGAGTGGGTAGTTTCCTTTTTCAACTGCATGGCGAATGTTGAAGTGATTTTCTATCGCATCGTGACTTGATTGTGAAGGATTCACATCCGGGTAGTTCTCGTAAACAAACAGCGTATGGAATAAACGTTCCCCTTGAGTTTGCAATTCACTTAAGGCCACATTGCTGTAAGTATTGAGATTGGCAATACTGAGTTGGATCGCTTTTAAGGTCGACTCAATACTTGTATCTTCTGACCAGTGGACAGCTAGAGGCAGCGTGTTGATATATAACCCCACACTGCCTGAAACGTCTTCGACAGGTAAATCTCGGCCAGAAACCGTCGTGCCAACGATTGTTTGCTCATCTTGGGTATAGGTTTGGATGAGTTTATGCCACGCAAATTGAAGCAGGACATTCATGGTGACACCAAGGCGCTGACACAAGGACTTCATACCTTTTGTGATCTCTGGCTGGATCGTGAACGTAGCAGCTTCTGGCTGTGCAATCGTTGTGGTGTGATTGAGATCAATTTTCTTGCTCAGCATGAAATTGATGTCGTTTGCCGAGGTAAACTGTTGCTTTTCTTGTCGCCAGAATGCATTGGCCTGTGGTGCTTGTGCAATCCCGTGATCTTGCGCTTCAAAATAAGCTAGATCGACATCGACTGTTGGTGTGTGCTGATGAATAAGTTGGTTGTAGTAACGATGAACCGTTTGCAGAAGCACAGGACCGCTCCAGCCGTCCATAATACTGTGGTGCTCTGATTGGATCACTGTCACATGATGCTCAGATTGCTGGAGCAAAGCAAAACGCATCAAGCCAGGTTTACGTAGGTCGAACGTCTGCTGACGCTCAATTTCTTGCGTACTATGAAGGTATGCTTCTCGTTCACCTGCATCTAGCTCACGCAAGTCATGCAAGGTAAAGTTGGAAGCGGTAATGCTCGCTTCTTTCGTGATCACTTGCAGCACATCACCATCCCAGTCAAATGCAGTTCGCAGCGCTGGATATTGCAGTGACGCCAATCGCCATGCTTCTTGATAAGCATCTAGATCAAGTGGGGTTTTATAGTCCATTACCATTTGCACCATATAAGCATCATCCTGAGGATGCGAGAGTGCATGGTATATAAATCCTTGTTGAAGGCTATTTGCTGGATACAGTGCTTCGATATCGTACTTTTCTTCCAAGCTTCTCAATCTTTCCAGTGTTAAATTTGGAATTTGATAATCTGCTGGAGACTTCAATCCGCCTTGTGCGGCTTGTTGTATCGCATGTTTAACGATGTCATGTAATGCCGTCTCAAATGTTTGTAGAAATGTCTTGGTATTTGTTTCATTCAATCTGGATAAAAGTTTAAACTGCAACTGACCATCTAATACTGCACCATTGAAGTTAATCAGCATGGCTTCCTGGTTTCGTGGGTCTGATAAAGTTCCACAATAGTTTGCTTCAATCTGCCATGTCGCTTCTTCGTGAGTTGAATCTAATTGGCCCAGATAATTGAATGTGACTGGCGGAAGCCCGTCAATCAGCTGACCTCGTTGTTGGAACGTGCCAAACCCAATGCCTTTATTCGGAATTTGGCGCAGTGTTTCTTTTGTATGAATGATGGTGTCTTCAATCGAATCAAATGTGTTTAATTTGACGGGGTAAGTCGTCGTAAACCAACCGAGTGTGCGAGTGACATCAATACTTGCATCAAGTTCTTCACGACCATGGCCTTCTAATGTGATCACTTGGGTTGTTTGACCAAACGTGTCATGCATTGCCATAGACAATGCGCTTAAAAGCAGGTCATTGATTTGGGTGTGATACCCAGCGTTTGCCTTTTGTAATAAATCTTGGGTAAAGATTGGAGAGAAGGTTAGTGTGTACTCCGCCGTCTCTTGCTCAAAGGCAGGAAGCGCAGGCATGTCTGCTAAGATGTTTTGCCAAACCGTAACTTCTTCTTGATGGGTGTTTGAATATTGCTGCACCGTGTTCACCCACTGGCGATAGCTACTCGTTTTTTCTGGGAGTAAATGGCCTTGGAGCAGTGTTTGAAGGTCTGTTGCAATGATCCGCCAGGAGACCGCATCAATGATCAGGTGATGGGCTGCAAAAAACAATCTTGGCATATGATCATCAAACCCAGTCAATACACCGGCCTGCCAAAGTGGGCCATGTTCCAAATCAAAATCTTGCTGCCATGTTGTGAGCAGTGTTTGAACCTCATCGCTATCTAACTCTACAACATTCTGTGTTTTTAGTTCCGGAATTTGCACATCTGAGCGGTATACTTGCTGCCAACCTGTAACTGATTGAGCAAACTGCACACGGAGCATGTCATGATGTAAAGCTAAATCGGTCAAAGCTTTTTCAATGGATGTCATAGTGATCGTTTCTGGCAATGTCACCATAAACGCTTGGTTCCAATGGTTTGGCTGGTTGAAGTTCTCTTCAAAGAACCATTGTTGAATTGGCAGTAAATCGAATATACCGCTCAAAATACCTTGCTCAGCGTTGATTCGGATGCTTTCGGATTGTTGTTCCAAATACTTTGCAAGTTTCGCAATGGTTGGCGCTTCAAATATCGCTTTGACTTGTAGCATAAAACCGTGCTGACGGAGCTGATTGACCAGTTGAATACTGATAATTGAATCCCCACCGATCTGGAAGAAATTATCTTCAATGCCAACTTGTTCGAGGCCAAGTATATTTTGCCAAATCTCGCAGAGTTGCGTCTCGATAGCATTGCGCGGTGCAGTATAAGACTGTTGGTTGGAAAAGTTAGGCTCCGGAAGTGCTGCGCGGTTAAGCTTACCGTTGACCGTGAGCGGGATTTGCTCAATTTGTGTATAGCTTTGCGGCACCATGTATTCGGGTAGTTTTTCTGTGAGCGCTGCTCGAATATGCTCGACATCAATACTGCCTTGCTGTGTAGGGATAATATATGCAGCCAAGGATTTTTGGTTGTTGCGTGTGATATCAATCACAACTGCCTGTTTGATGGATGTGAACGCATTGAGCGTATTCTCAATTTCGCCCAGCTCAATCCGATAACCACGAATTTTTACCTGAGAGTCATTGCGACCAAGGAATTCAATATTGCCATCCGGTAACCAACGAACACGATCGCCAGTTTTGTAGAGGCGTTGATTTGATTCACTTTGGTCGAATGGGTTGTCGATAAACCGTTCTTCGGTTAACTCAGGGCGGTTGAGATAGCCGCGTGCGACCCCAACACCACCGATATAAAGCTCGCCAGGTGTGCCAACAGGAACGGGCTGTCCATGAGTATCCAAAATGTAGCTTGTCAGGTTGGAAACTGTTTTACCAATGGGGATGGTTTGGATTCCTTTACCCAGTGATGCACAGAGGAACTGGTGACTCGCAACACTGGTTTCTGTTGGACCATATTCATTGATCAGCTTGTCTTTGAATACATCATATAGCTTCATCGGAGTCGCTTCACCCCCAGAAACAATCCGACGAATCGAGTCACTTTGGCTGAGGTCAACGGCGAGTAACAAGCTTGCTGTTGCATCTAAGTGAGTGACTTGATGGGTATCAATCAGGTCTTTCAAAAGATCTGTGGATTGACGCTGTGATTCGCTAATCACAAAGAGTGTCGCGCCACTCAAGAGTGTCATACCGATCTGTTCAATAGAAGTATCAAATACATAGCTGGTGAGCAGTGCAACTACTTCGTCCTGTTGGAATGCATACGCCTGAAGATTGTGATGAATGAGATTATGAATGGAACGATGCTCGATCATTACCCCTTTTGGTTGCCCGGTCGTGCCAGATGTATAAATGACGTAAGCGAGATCGGTTGCAGTATTGATTGGTGTCGGGTTTTCTATATTGCGAGAACTGATTTGGTCGACAAGGAGTAATTGTGTTGCCTGTGCTGCTTCACTTAAGTAGTTGTCCAATACAGCTGTATGTGATGAGTGAGTTAATAACAATGGCACTTGAGTATCTTGCAGAATAAATCCTGTTCTTGCCTCTGGGTACTCAGGTGAGACGGGAACATAAGCGGCACCAGCTTTGAGTACTGCCATGATGCTGACAATCATTTCAATACTACGGTCAAAATAAAGGGCAATTAAAGTATCTGGTTGCAACGACTGGCCGTGTTGCGTTTGGTAAGTCTCACGAATTTGATGGGCAAGCTGGTTTGCACGCTCGTTTAAGTCACGATACGTCATTTGCTGATCTTCAAAAATGACAGCGATGTGATTTGGGGTGATTTCAACCTGTTCTTCAAATCGTTGCTGGAGCGTTTTATCTTGTGGATAATCCGCCTGGGTTTCGTTCCAAGTATGTAACAGCGTATGACGTTCTTCTGGTGAGAGAATATCAATCTCGCCAATGGGTGTTGTTGCTTTTTCAACAAAGGCTTTCAATACACGTTGATAGACATTAGCAAGTCGAGCAATGGTTTCTACTTTAAACAGGCTGGTCGCAAAGTTGAAGTTGGCACTTAGGTTTTCCTGATTATCGAATACGGATAGGCTCAGGTCGAATTTTGCTGGGGTATACAGGTCGTTCTGAACTAACAGATTCTTTGCTTCGAATGGCAATGTGATGTCATCATTTTGCCCCCCAAAGCTTTCCAAATCAAACATCACTTGATAAACCGGATGTCTTGAAGGATCGCGTTCAATGTTGAGCATTTGGACCAGCTTTTCAAATGGGAGTGCTTGATGCAGCTTCCCTTGTGTGACCACATGATGAACTTGCTGGATCATCTCAGTGACTGTTTGCTGATGCGCTACTTGTGCACGAAGCGGGAGAGAGTTGACGAAGAAACCAACCATAGACTGGGTATCCGGATGCTCCCGGTTATCCGAGGGCGTCCCGATGACGATATCATCTTGACCACTGACCAATGACAACGTGGTGTAGAATGCGCTCAGTAAAACGGTGTAGAGCGTTGTTTCTTGCTGGGCTGCCAAGTGACGAAGGGCATTCGATAACTCTGAGTTGAAAGTCAGATTGAAGTCTCTACCTTCGTAACTTTGTTGATTTGGCCGTTGATAGTCTTGTGGCAATGTGAGTGATGTCAAGTCAGCGAGTTGCTGCTGCCAGTAATGGCGGATTTCTTCTTGATGTTCACCAGAAAGCATTTCTTTTTGCCAAACAGCATAATCTGCATACTGTACTTGCGTATTTACAATCTCCTTGCCTTGATAAGCGAGAGAAAGGTCACTGAAGAATAAGTCAACTGACCAACCATCAAACCCGATATGATGCCAGAGGATGAGCAAGTATGCTTTGTCTTCTACTTGATAGTGATGAAGACGGATACTGGGTTCATTTTCGAGATCAAACGGTTGTTTAATATGTTTGGCAACGGTCTCATTGAGTATCGATATATCGGTTACGGCATGTGTCTGGATGTGCACCTGTTGATTCAATATATGCTGATACGCCAGGCCTTGATGCTGGCGATAAACGGTTTTTAATACCGGATGAGAGTCAATGACTTGATTGAATAGCGTTTCGAGGTGTTGAATTTCAATACCATCGCTCAGCTCGGCTAGGTAAGGAATGTGGTATGCATCTGAACCTTGTTCAAACTTTTCCAAAAACAGAAGACGCTCTTGGGCAAAGGAAAGGGGTGGGTAAGGGTGGCTGGAAACCGGGATATGTGTTTGAACTTCGAACTTTAAGTGTTTCGCCAGCCCTGCAATTGTTTTGTATTCGAATAACTGTGCAAGCGTCAAGTCGATATTGAGTGCTTTTCGGCATGCTGAAACCAGCTTGATTGCCATGATAGAATTTCCCCCGATGCGGAAGAAATTATCTTCTATACCGACTTTCTCGATCCCAAGAATCTCTTGCCAAACCTGAGTGAGCCTCTTTTGAATTTGCGTTGTTGGTGCGATGTAAGCTTGTTGATTGATAAAATCTGGTGCAGGAAGTGCTTTGGTATCAACTTTACCGTTGATGGTCAGTGGGATTTCATCGATTTGCACAAATGCGCTTGGGACCATATGACTCGGTAACTCAAGGTTGAGCGTGTTTTGAACCTTTATTAAATCAATCGTGTGGTCATTTGGGACGAGGTAAGCAGCTAGGTGAACTTGACCATGATGGTCACACGCGATGACGAGTGCTTGTTTTATTTCATCAAATTGCGTCAGTGTTTGTTCGATTTCGCTTAGTTCTACACGATAGCCACGAATTTTGACTTGCGCGTCATTTCGACCCAAAAACTCCAACTGACCATCTACAAGCCAGCGAACCAAGTCGCCAGTTTTATACAAACGCGTATGGCCTTTTTTGAGATCGTCAGCAGTGGCAAATGGATTTTGAATAAACTTCTCTTCAGTCAACTCAGTTCTGTTTAAGTAACCACGTGCAAGCCCTGCACCACCAATGTATAGCTCTCCCATAGCCCCGACTGGTTGCAAAGAAAGTGTTGGAGAGAGTACATAAGCTTTTACATTATCGATCGGTGTACCAATACGGCCTGACTCTGGGTAGAAGCTGATGTCCATGCAGCGGATTGGTGTAACCGTTGTTTCTGTTGGACCATACTCATTGATGAGTTTTCCTTTCCAGTTATCTTTGAGCGTTTGGCTGCATGGTTCACCGCCTGTGATCACGCGGCGAATGGAATGCGGCTCATCAAGCTTGCCCAGCAGAGTAAGGTAGTTGGCTGTGCCAACGAGGTGGGTGACTTCATTGGCTTGTATGAGCTGGTGGATAGTCTCTGGTGACTTCATTTCTTCCTGAGAAGGGATGATCAGTGTTGCGCCATTGAGTAAGGTCAAAAAGAGGAGCTCGATGGATGGGTCAAATACATATTCTGGGACCCAAAGTGTGGTTTCATGTGCATCAAACCCAAAGGAACGAGTATGACTTTGCGTCAGATTCATCAATGAACGATGCTCGACCATGACTCCTTTTGGTTGCCCAGTTGTACCTGATGTGTAGATAACATAAGCAAGATGATTGGGTTCACAGCCGTAGTCAATTGGTTCAGGTAAAGCTGCTTGTTCTTCTTCAACATATAGTCGTGGGCTGTCATGGTGTTGGAATCGGTCTGCATAATGCTGATGCGTGATGACACAAACAGGTTGTGTATCTTTGAGCATGTATTCCAGGCGAGAATCAGGGTAATCTGGTGAGACTGGCACATAGGCACCACCCGCTTTTAATACAGCGAGGATACTAACCACCATCTCAAATCCACGATCGAGATAGAGCGTGACAAAACTCTCCGGTTGGAATGGTTTGCCGTGGATTTCCTGATAATCCATCTGAAGGGCTGAGGCGCGTTGGTTTGCTCGCCTGTTGAGTTCTTCATAGGTCATTGTTTGGTTGTTAAACACGAGAGCAATCGCATCCGGTGTTGACTTTGCTTGAGCTTCGAATGCCCGATGGGTTGTTCCCTGGTCGTGAAAGTCATACGTGGTGTCATTCCAAGACTGCAAAATTTGGTGTTTTTCTTCGTGGCTAAGCAGCTCTATCGTCGTATGTGGTTTTTCGGGCGTACTGATCACACATTGTAGAACTTGGTTCATTTGAGCTAAAAGTCGTGCGGCTTGAATATCATTCATCCAACCTTGGCCTGCACTTAATGTGATGCAAAGTGTGTCTTGTTTAGCCTGTTCGCTGACTAAGATTGATAGCGGGTAATCGACTTTTTCGATGGTTGGGTGGCAGTGTGCTTGGCTGTGTAGATTGTGGCCTTCTCTTCGATATTCTGATTGATTTTCATAATCGAATAGCGTGTGGAATAAGCGCTCACCACCCGGTTGAATATTGCTCAGGGATACACTGCTATAGCTGTTGAGCGAAGAGATAGTTTGCTGGATCTGTTGGAGCATGTCTTGTGTGCTGGTTGGATCTTTCCAGTCAATTGCAAGCGGCAAGGTGTTGATATATAGACCAACGCTTTCATTAATCCCATCGACAGGAATATCTCGCCCAGAAACAATGGTGCCCACAATGGTTTGTTCATCTTGTGTGTAAGTTTGCAAAACTTTATGCCAGGCGAATTGCAGCGCAACATTGAGAGTGACTCCCAGCAATAAACAAGCTTGCTTGAGATCTTGATACGCATGGCCATCAATGCGAATTTCATGGGTGATCACATCGGATACGACCGAATCGCTCAAATTGATAGGCTGAGATAGAAGCAGATTGATGTCGTTTGCTTTTGCAAAGCGTTGCATTTCTTTCTGCCAGTAAGCTTGGACTTTTTCTTGTTGTGAAGCATGGTAAGCTTGGGTAGCAATATAAGCAGTTTCTGCTTCTACGATTTTGTCTGAGCCAGTTCCGAGTGAGTCATAGTCATCATGCACTGATTGAAGGAGTAATGGGCCACTCCAACCATCGCCAGTGCTGTGATGCTCTGTTTTTAAAACAGTCCATTGTTGATCATTTTGCTTCATGAGTATAAATCGAATGAACCCTGGCTGACGGAAGTCAAACTGGTGTTGGCGATCGGCAGCTAATCTTGCGGTGACTTCCGCCTCAAATGCTTCCTCAGATAAGGCGCTTAAGTCAATCACTTCAAAATTTTTGTCCGAGATACTGCGACCTTTTGTGATCACTTGCAGCATCTCCAGAGTATCCCACTCGAATGCGGTACGAAGCGCAGGAAAACGCTCTGATGCTCTAGCCCAAGCCTCCTGATACCGAGGAATATCTAATGCTTGTGTGTAATCAATGCGTTGTTGCACTAAATAAGCATCGTCTCTCGGCTGATTTAAATGGTGGTAAATAAACCCTTGTTGAAGGCTATTTGCTGGGAAAATAGCTTCAATGTCATAATGATTTTGAAGCTGCTTGAGGTGTGCTTTTGTGAGATCAACGGGAAAATCATGGGGTGTGTGAAAGCCGCCCATATTTGCTGTGGTTACGCACTGTTGGATAACGGTTGCTAAGGCTTTTTCGAAGGATTGAGCAAAGATTGCTGTGAGCCCTTCTTCAGCTTGAGAGATAACCCCAAGCTTGAGCTGGCCATTGGTTATCCCACCACGAATATTGAATAAATAATCCTCGACGTTCTCGGGTGCTGCCATTTCACCACAATTGTCAGTGATCAGTGACCATAAGCCTGCACTATCGCCTTGATTATCGAATTGTCCTAGATAATTGAAGATCACAATGGGTAATCTTCCACAAATCTTGCCTTGCTGGTGAAGTGTGCCATAGCCAATCCCTTTGTTTGGGATGGTGCGAAGCATTTCTTTGGTATCGATGATCGTGTCTTCAACATGCTCGCTCGCCGTCAGTTTGACCGGGTAAGCGGTTGTAAACCAGCCGACGGTATGTGAAATATCTAAGCTCGAATCAATTGGTTCTCGACCATGTGCTTCTAATGTAATGTGATTCACATTGCTCTGAAATGTTACTTGAAGTGCAATGGCAAGTGCACTGAGCAATATATCGTTAATTTCTGTGTAATAGCCCTGGTTGGCTTGATGAAGCAGGGATTGTGTTAATGAGTTCGAAAGTGTGACAGTCTGCTGGGTGGGTGATGCTGTGTCTGGCATGGAACGAGATCCTTGTGTGACAGCTTGCCAGTAAGGGATCTCTTCCAAATGTGATTGTCCGTATTTTTGGACTGCATCGACCCATTGACGATAGCTACTTGTTTTGTTCTCGAGCGTTTTTCCTTCAAGTAACTGCTGAACATCTTCTGCAATGATCCGCCAGGAAACAGAATCAATGATGAGGTGGTGTGCAGCAAAAAAGAATCGTGCTGAACCATCGTCGTAGCCTTTGAGTAGGCCGGCTTGCCACAATGGCCCATCAAAAGTATGGAAGTGGTTTTGCCAATCGGTCAATGTATCATGGATATCCTGTTGTGATGCATGGCGAATATCCAGTTGTTGTAGTTGAGGTTGAGTGCAGTCATGAGCATTGAGATAGTACTGGCAATATCCTTCTTCTTTCTTTTCGAAACGGCTGCGTAAAACATCATGTTGTAATGTGAGCGTTTGAAGCGTTGCCTCAATCTGTTCAACGGAAACATCACCGGGAACTTTCAGCATGAAGGCTTGATTCCAGTAGTGGATCTGTTGCATTGGATTGTCGAAAAACGCTTGCTGAATTGGCAAAAGACGGAATTCACCTTCCAATATCCCTTGTTCAGCTTGAATAGCAACTTGCTCAGCATCGTTCAAAATGACTTCGGCGAGTTTGGCAACTGTTGGTGCTTCGTAAATCGTGTTTACTTGAAGGGTGAAGCCATTTTGACGCAGTTTGGAGACGAGCTGAATACATACGATTGAATCACCACCAATTTGGAAAAAGTGATCGTGAATGCCAACCATTGGCAAGCCAAGTACATTTTCCCAAATGCGACACAATTGCTCTTCTAGTGCGCTTGTTGGTACAGCGTATTCGCTACTATTTGTATTCTCAGGCTCAGGCAATGCTGCGCGATCCAATTTACCATTGATAGTGAGTGGAATTGCTTCAATGAGTGTGAAGCTTTGTGGGACCATGTAAGCAGGGAGCTTTTCTGCCAGTTGTATTTTGATGGTACTTCGGTCTAATGTTTGGGTTGCGACAACATAGGCAGCTAAGTACTGATGGCCATTGTGTTCGATATCAATCACAGCGGCTTGTTGGATATTTGGTAGTGTGCATAACGCAGTTTCGATTTCAGCAAGCTCAATTCGAAATCCACGGATTTTTACCTGGCGATCATTTCGGCCAAAGAATTCCAAATTGCCATCAGGCATCCAACGTGCCAAGTCACCCGTTTTATACAAGCGAGTCTGTCCTTTCTTGACATCTTCTGCTGTGGTAAACGGATTTTGGATAAACTTTTCTTTTGTCAGATCTGGACGGTTTAAATAACCTCGAGCAAGACCTGCACCGCCAATATGAATTTCACCTACTTCACCCGGAGCGACTTCTTCCAGTTGCTCATTGAGGAGGAATACTGTTGCATTATCGATAGGCTTACCGATGCAGTTCACAGTATCAAATTTGTATACATCAAGGCTTGCGATAGAAGTAACGGTTGCTTCTGTTGGGCCATATTCATTGATGAGCTTTTCTTTCCAAAATGCTTTTAGCTCTGCTCGGCAAGCTTCACCACCCGTGATCACACGGCGAACATGTTCTGTTGAACCGAGTTCTCCTAACAGGGAGAGGTAGTTTGATGTTGCGACCAAGTGTGTGACTTGAAATTGACTGATAAGCGTTTTGACACCATCAACAGATTGAATATCTGATTGGGTTGGTATAAGCAGCATTGCACCATTGAGTAACGTCATCAATAACACTTCAACAGATGCATCAAACACATATTCTGGTAGCCAGAGAGCGATTTCTTCCTGGTCAAATTGATAGGCTTTCGTTTGACTTCTGATGAGGTTCAATACGGTGTGGTGCTCGATCATCACTCCTTTTGGATTTCCTGTCGTTCCTGAGGTGTAGATAACGTAGGACAAATCGTTTCCGTGAGTCGGAGTCATGGGTTGGTAATGTGATGCTTGATCTGTTATTTCGCTATCGGCAAGCAAAACAACGGGTGACTCCACAAGTAATTGAGTGACTGTCTCGACTTTTTGAAGCAAGTGTTTTTGTGACAGTATTAACGGGGTTTGCGTATCTTCCAGGATAAATTGCAGCCTCGATTGAGGATATTCTGGCGACATGGGAACGTAGGCACAACCTGCTTTCAACACAGCAAGGATGCTCACGATCATGTCTAAGCTGCGCTCGACATATAAACCGATTAATGTGTCTGCTTGTAACGGCTGGTGATATTGTTGGTGGTAACTTTGCCGGATCGTATTGGCGAGTTGGCTCGCACGCTCATTTAACTCTTGATAAGTGAGAAAATTACCTTGAAACACAACAGCAACTTTATCAGGTGTGCGCTGTGCCTGCATTTCGAAGGCTTCTTGAATCGTTTGTGGGGAGCAGGAAGCACAAGTGGGATGACAAGCATCCTTATTGGTAAGAACTTCCATTTTACAGACGTTGCCATCAGTTGCTGGGTGATTAAACATGAGTTCTGCCCTTTTTGAATTCTGAAAATCATTTCATAATATGTTTGCAGAATAGGTAACCTGATTTTTAGATTTGTTTTTCAAAAAGGTACTTATAGCTGATTTTTATAAAAATATTGATTAAATTAGGTACAAAATAGTTATTTAAATAATCCTTATTAATGACTTTTATATGTTCAATCATGAATATTGGTGATTTTATAGTCTGTACGCTTTATCAAAGTGTTGTGAAATCGATACATTAAAGCTCTGCCTGCTGATTAAATTCGATGATTTCTTCAATCGATAAAAAGTCTGGATTATCATTTGATGAATATTCGAACCCTTCTGACACGACTTTTCCTTTTTCCTTGAGTGCATTGACTGTATAGTCATTTGCTCGGCTACTAAAACTGATGGTGGGGGAAATCACATAGTGATCGTCGTATTCGTAGGTATGATGGGATAATTCACCTGGACACATGATCTCGTGAAGCTTCTCGCCAGGACGAATGCCAATATATTTGGTGGCCATATCCGGTGCCATGGCTTTTGCCAAGTCAGTAATTTTGATGGATGGGATTTTTGGAACAAAGACCTCACCACCAAACATCCGTTCAAAGTTCTTCAGGACAAAATCGACGCCTTGTTGGAGCGTGATCCAAAACCGAGTCATCTCTTCATGTGTGATGGGAAGATAATCCGCTTTTTCTTGGATCAATTTTTCAAAAAATGGCACAACAGAGCCGCGTGAACCAACGACGTTACCATAGCGAACAACGGAAAAAGTCGTTGAGTGGCCCCCAGCAATGTTATTCGCTGCGACAAAAAGTTTATCTGAGCATAGCTTCGTTGCACCGTAAAGGTTGACAGGATTTGCGGCTTTATCGGTTGATAATGCAATGACTTTTTTGACGTCACAATCCAGCGACGCGTTAATGACATTTTCAGCGCCGTCAATATTGGTCTTAATGCATTCCATTGGGTTGTATTCTGCGGCTGGCACTTGTTTGAGTGCAGCTGCATGGATCACATAGTCAACATCGCGCATTGCACGCTTAAGGCGATCCCCATCACGGACATCCCCGATAAAGAAACGCATACAATCTTGGTTAAAAACTTGCTGCATTTCGAATTGTTTAAGTTCGTCTCGGGAATAAATAATGATCTTACGTGGCTTGAAACGCTTGAGTAGTGTTTGGGTATATTTTTTACCGAATGACCCCGTGCCACCTGTGATCAAAATCGTTTTTCCGTCAAACATGGCTTCCAACGCCTCATTAAAAAATATTGTCAACGCATAAATATCAGGATAGCAGGTATAACTTCTTAGAAAGCAGAATCTTAGCCACAAAAGGGATAATCATAGCGATAGAACCCAATGTTAATGCAGGTTTTCGCTCGGTCTTGGTTGGTTTTGACTGCTATGCTTAACTGTAGGCAAGTGTAGGAGGAGGCTGGACAATGGTGATGAGAATTGACGGT
The DNA here is from genome assembly GCF_000374485.1 of Algicola sagamiensis DSM 14643. Taxonomy (GTDB): domain Bacteria; phylum Pseudomonadota; class Gammaproteobacteria; order Enterobacterales; family Alteromonadaceae; genus Algicola; species Algicola sagamiensis. Next base: position 430,510 of record NZ_KB894491.1, on the reverse strand, counting down.
GGGATAAACTCATTCCTGACTCAGACGCAAACAGAGAAAACGAATAATCTGTTTAAACAACTTGCGTCAGGGCAAAGGATCAACAGCGCTGCTGATGATGCAGCAGGACTACAAATTCTGGACCGACTCAATGCTGAGTTGGATGCTTTTCAACAAGGGATACAAAATGGATCGGATGGATTATCACTCGCGCAAACAGCGGAAGGTGCACTCTCCGGAATTGGAGACTCTGTCTCACGGATCCGTGAACTTTCTTTGCAAGCGAGTAATGGCGCATTGACCGATGCAGATCGAACATCCATTCAATCCGAAATCGATCAGCTCACCACACAGGTGAATGATACAGTTCAAAATACTTCTTTTGGTGGTGTCGATTTACTCAATCAAAATGGCAGTTTAAATATTCAGCTGTCGGGAGATAGTACAGTCGGTGTTTCGACATTTGATGTTGGGACCGATTTAGACGGCCTAGGATTGAATAATATTGACGTCACAACTCAGGCTGGTGCTCAAGCAGCGATTGGTACTGCGGATGGTCTACAAGCTCGCGTAAATGAAATTCGAGGTGAGTTGGGGGCACAACAAAATGCTATTGAATCTTCTATCCGTGGTCTGGCGAATCAACAAGTGAATACTGCGGCAGCCGCACAGCGGATCGGGGATACTGATTTTGCTTCCGCATCCTCACAACGGGCACAGAATGATTTTCTGAATCAAGCGAGTCTGAGCGTGCAAAGTCAGGCGAATTTGAGTCAGAGAAATGTGTTAAGTCTTTTAGGATAGGGGTAACCCTATCCTCCTATTTTATAAGTGTTTTTTGTTTAATCTTTGTGAATCCTTCCTTCTTTTTTGTTAAATCTGGCCAATTTTTTGACACTTAACGTCAATATTTTGTCTTATTCCTTGACTCTTTTTGACGAAGGATTATTTTTTAATAAAAACAAACGGAAAATCAGCAATTCAGCTCAATTGAATGCGGTTTCTGTTCCTATTTTAAATCACTTTAGGGTCAGTATGTTAGGCGAAGCTTCGATATATTATTTCGATCTCAATGCGCAAAGACGTTCTTTATTTGAACAGCTCACAGGTTTCATTGATGAGAAAATTAATTTTCTGGAAGAAGCGGATGCAATTCAATCCGTTCAGTCGTCTTCTGATACTATTTTAGTGATCTTGGGGGAAACCGGGGAACACGCATTGATTGACTTGGTCAAAAGTCGGCCCGATTTACCTTTTTTATGCATTGAACAACATGGTATTGACTCTTCCCATGCAGCAAACCTGATTGGTCTGCTGTCACAACCCTTCAAATACAGTGAATTGACACAGTTACTGCGCGATTGTCAGGAATATCGTCGATTTTTACCTGGTCGAAAGGGACAGGGTGTTGATTTACACTTCAGTGGTCTGATTGGTGCAACGCCTGCGATGTCTGAAGTGAAGTTCTTGATTGAACGAGTCGCAAAGACAGATGCAAGCGTCTTGATCTTGGGTGAGTCAGGAACTGGTAAAGAGGTGATTGCAAGAAATATTCATGAGCGTTCAGAGCGTTGTCTGGGACCATTTGTTCCTGTGAATTGTGGAGCCATCCCGGGTGAGCTGTTAGAAAGCGAGCTTTTTGGTCACGAAAAAGGCGCGTTTACAGGTGCGATTGCAGCCCGAAAAGGGCGCTTTGAGCTGGCACAAGGCGGGACGTTATTCTTAGACGAAATTGGCGATATGCCACTGCAAATGCAGGTAAAATTGCTTCGTGTGCTCCAGGAGCGAACCTTCGAACGCGTTGGGGGCACAAAACCAATTCAGGCGAATGTCCGGATCCTGGCGGCAACTCATAGAGAGCTAGAAAATATGATTGAAGAAGGTCGGTTTCGTGAAGATTTATTCTACCGACTCAATGTATTTCCTATCGAATCACCAGCTTTAAAAGAGCGTTCTGAAGATATCCCTGCACTTGTGGATGAACTGATGAAGCGATGTATGACGGTCTCGAAGGTGAAAGTGAAGTTGACCGATACTGCGCTGGACTCTCTCAAACAACATGACTGGCCTGGCAATGTGCGTGAGCTTTCTAATCTGATCGAACGCTTGACCATCATGTATCCGGACCAAGTGGTAGACGCCCATGACTTGCCACAAAAATATCGTTATATCGAAACAGAAGGTTATCAGCCAGAATACCCAGAAGAACTCTACGAACGTGATGCACTCAATGCGCTCTTTAGTGATATTGCCGCGATGGATGAAACCCTAGAGCAGGACGAAAATGCAGATATATTCAGTCAAAATGCATTTGGGTTATTGCCGCCAGAAGGTGTGAATTTGAAGGATTATCTCTCTGATCTTGAAGTTTCCATGATTAATCAGGCATTGGAGTCGACAGGCCACATTGTTTCTCGCGCGTCAGAATTACTGGGGATCCGCCGGACGACGCTGGTAGAGAAGATGAAGAAGTATAATATTGAGAAAAAGGAAGCGGGGTAGCGATGAAAAGGAACTAAGAAAGAGAATGTTTTTGCTTAATTTTTTTACAAAAAATTGACATATTCAGGTTGTGTTCAGTTTGTATCCATAAAATAACTACCACTTTAGTATTGGAGTTGTTTTATGTTTTTTCGTTCAAAAATCACAATTGCCCTCATCAGTACATTTTCTGCTCTTACTCATGCAAACACTTTATCTGGTATCACGCTAGAAAATCTTAATAATGAAATGGGAAATGAAGGTGTTTACCAATTTGATGAAAATAAAGATGGACAGCATGAATTGATCGCCACTTCATCAACGTTATATAACGATGAAGTCGTCAGCCTTTATGGTCCTTTTGGTGGAGCAGTAGAACAAAAAACATTATATCAGACAGAGAAAGATCAAATCTTGGATATCGCTGGTGCTCAAACGACTGATTCACTTCATCAGATTTATGTCATCGAGAAAAATAAGCCAGCCGTAACCGTCATTCAATATGGCTTTTTTCCTGAACCGTTAGAAATTGAGCTGGATAGCGATTTTCAACCAGTTGCAGTTGAAAAAGTTCAACTCAGTGGTAAAAATAAAGTACTTGTTTTTGGTCAGGATAAGACCAGTCTGATCGATACAACGTCTAATAAAGTCGAAAAAACTTATCCTTTTGGTATTAAGAAAAAGTCAAATTATACTCTGGGCTTTTTCACACAATCGGCGGATTTGGAAATCGCTTTGTTGATGAACGGCAATGACAAGATCACGCTCCATCAGTTTAACAAAACTGAGCTAACCCAAATAGCAGACGTCGATAAATACAAACACCCGCTCATCGGAATAAACAGTAAAGGGCTTCGTCTTACAACATTATCAACAGAGTCTGGTTCAGATAGCTTAGGTATATACTATCTTAGTTGTGGTTCTGGATATGGCACCTTTCATCAAATTGGCTTCTCTGGCGGAGCGCAATCGCAGCTATGGGATGTTTTAGCAAATGCAGATACAAACCATCTGATTGATGATTACTCTCATGCTGTACGTGATCTGGCTGCTGTTGATTTCAACCAAGATGGTGTGAAGGATATGCTTGTGCTGATATCAGGACAAGATACAAAAAATATACAAGTCAAAAGTGTCCCATCATTTGATGGGGTAAGTACAACAAATACAATGGTTGAAAGGAAAACCGCTTACCTTCGCTGGATTGATGGAAAAACAGGCTCAGTTATTCAAGATAAGCAACTAAATAACTTTGTGGAAAGTAAAGTCGATTCTAGAACATGTTTTGCTGAGCAAGGTGCTGAAATCTACCAACCCAGATTACATATCGGGAAGGACGATAAGGGACGACCTGCGGTATATATGAGCCATTTCAATGATCTTTCTCAGAAGAAAGCATCATTAAGTCGAGTCACATTAGAAAGTGGTAATTTGGTCATTGATAGTCAGTTGGATGACCAACGTCGACAACAGACGTCTCGTCAAACACGGCGTGCAATGCTGAATACGCAACATGGTTTGAAAGCTTCGTTGATTGTGAGTGAATTTGATACGACAACCAATCAATTCTCTGTTGCATTGTATGACGAAGAGATGGCAAACCTAGTTTGGTCCTCTCAACATCAGGGTGACTTACAAAAACTTTCTATCAATACAACATTCCCTTACCCAAAAAATGTCATCGTACGTGACTTGAACGGCGACAATATTGAAGATATTGCTTTCTTGCTCAAATCAGGTGGACAGGAAAAATTATTTGCTTTTGATGGAATCTCAGGAAAGTTGGTGGAGCCAGCGGGGCTTTCTACAAATATTGAGATGTCTTCTGTAACTTATGATTTTCATGAAGTATCGTCGAAGTCAGACTCGAATGTTCTTGTTGCAGGGAAGCCCGTAAGTGGTATGGTCGAATTACTTTCTCTGGATCTAAAAACAGGGAAAACGACACCTGCTTTAACAAATTCATCCATTATGCTTCCAACAATGAGCGGCTTTGAAACTTATCTGCAAAAGATGAATCTTAAACCATGCTTCGGCGACAAGCTATGTTACTCAGATAAAATCAATTTCTCAATTCTAGATAATATGTCATCTTCTCACTCAAGCCGTGCTTATGTATTATCGTTTGTGTCGCTAGAAAATGGTCATCTACTTCAGTTGGTCAATGAGGGAAGCGGAGATCTCGTTCTCATTGAACTAGACAAGACAAAACAACCTGTTCATCGTACCCCACTTGATAAAGCACAATTTGGTTTGACTCAATTGGAAAAATTGGCAAATGGACATATTAGTGTTTTGTATAAAAATCATATTGGCCAGGTAAAGATCAGCCAATATGATACGAAAAAACGTATTATCACAAAAGAACTCATTCTTGATAAACACACGCAACATATCACAGCAACACCTATCTTAACGCGTGATGATGTCGAAAATGGCGAGAACTTTTATGTAGATTCACAATATGAAACGCATTTAAAAACTAGCAAGGACTGGGAGAAAGCACCAGATTTAAGAGATCATCTCACTGTAAAAGTTGTTGGGCCAAAAGGACAGCATACGTCCTATGATTTTACGAAAGAAGTATCGGAGCAGCTCAATGCTCAGGGTATCATTATCAATGTGAAAACCCAAATGACATGGGCTGTTTCATCTGATGTTCGTAAAATTGAGTCTGGTAAAACAATGATATATCGTTTGAAAAGTGGACAGGATTTACAAGGGACAGATCAAGCGAGAGCGATCATTCGAAATGACCAAGGAGAGATCCAGGGGCAGGTAGCAGTTTCGTTTGACTTTTCGAATGAAGCACCAGCAGCAAATAGCTTGGCAATGGAAGTACTGACTTTAGAACCAGTTTCTAAACAACTTCCGGCTGAAGATGCAGAAGGTGGTGTACTCACCTTTGCTGTTGAGCAACCAACTTCTGGTACTGTCGTGCTTGATGATGCTTCTACGGGTGCATTTATATTTACACCAGACCAAAAAAATCCGCAAAACACATCGTTCACGTACACGGTAACGGATAATCAAGGTTTTTCCAGTGAAGGGACAGTCACGTTGACGCAAAATACGGCACCACAACTGGTTGCTCAGACATTCCAGATGAAAGATAAGCGGACTGGAACAGAGGTTGTGAAAGCGGAAGACACCCAAAAGGACAGCATGTCATTTGTTGTAAAAGTACAGCCAAAACAGGGTGAAGTGAAGATCACGAAAGAGACAGGTGAATTTACTTTCCAATCGGCAACGGATGTAAATACTGATGTGACTTTTACAGTTGAGGTGACGGATGAACATGAGATGAAGAGCGATGTTGTCATTACATTGAAGGCCATCAAAGTGACAACACCACCCGTTGTTACACCAGGTACAGGTGATGATTCTGAGCCGACAACACCTCCAGTTGTTACACCAGATACAGGTGATGGTTCTGAGCCGACAACACCTCCAGTTGTTACACCAGATACAGGGAATGAGTCTGAACCGACCACGCCACCAGTTGTGAAATCAAATACGGATGATGAGTCAAACACAGATAAGACACAGCCGTCGAATGAAACCAAACCAGAGACAAAGTCTTCTCACTCAGGGGGTTCGATGTTCTATGCGTTTGGGCTTTTGCCACTCGTTTTGAGAAGAAAGCGTCAGTAATTGAACATGAACCTTTCTCTTGATAAAAAGCCTTCTTGATGAAGGCTTTTTTTGTGGGTCTATCATTTTAAAATACAAAGGGTAAAGCAACTTCCTTGTTGCTTGATTGGTTGAGTTCAGGTCTATCAGTTCAGTTTGTTACCGTGGATCGATGCCAGGAATTGGCCCGCCAAAGAAGACCTCTTCCACGGCTGCATTTGCATCAACCAAACCGTCACCACACTGATTACAACCACTGTCTCGTGCGGTGGCTTTGAGTGTTTTTTCAATTTCATCGGGCGTCATTTCTGGCTCAAGCTCTGCAATTAGGGCAACTGCGCCAGCCACATGCGGCGCTGCCATAGATGTACCTTCATAGAATCGATAATCGTTATTTACTGCTGTAGTTGTTCCTGAGTTTGAAGTCGATAAAACCCCATCTGGATTTTGCTCATCTGCGCCAGTTAAACCACCTGGGGCCGCAACATCAATGGTTGGTCCAAAGTTGGAATACGGTGCTAAGTTCCCATCTCTGGAAAGGGCTGCAACATTGATCACGCCATTACAATTACCGGGGTTTGCTCTATCCGCTGAGATGCTTTCGTTTCCAGCGGCAGTCACAATAACGGTCCCCTGACTACGTGCAAAATTTATGGCGTCTTGGAAGGCACTCGTACAAGCCCCTAAACCACCGAGGCTCATATTAATTACTTTTGCTGGATTCGCGTTGTCTGGCACACCCAAAACTTGTCCTCCAGCTGCCCAAACAATACCGTCGGCGATATCGGAAACACTACCGCCACATTTCCCGAGTACCCGTACAGGGACGATATTTGCCTGATAAGCAACACCAGCGACACCAATATTGTTGTTTGCCACAGCGGCGATAGTTCCCGAAACATGGGTGCCATGCCATGAGCTGTCGCGCCCACGAGGACGTCCACATTCACCAGCTGCAAAGCCATCTCCTGGATCAAGTGCATCCTGATCTCGGCCATCTCCATCGACAGCACGTGCCGGATCGGAAATCATGTCATAGCCGGGCAGGATATTTCCAACTAAATCAGGGTGAGCGAGATAACCTGTGTCCAGCACTGCAACATTCACATTCTCTCCAGTTGCCAGACCCCAGGCGAGGGGGAGGTTGAGTCCCGCATTTTCTTCAAAGTAATGCCACTGCTCAGCATAGCGAGGATCATTCGGTGCTGCGGCAATTTGCAACAGCTTATCCTCCTGTACAGAATCAATCTGTGGGTTTTGTTCTAGCTGCGTGATAAACGACGCTTTACGAAGCTCGCTCATTTGCTCCGGCATACTCACGACATGGTACTGTGCAAGCCCAAGTGGGCGGACATAGCCAGGCTTCATATTGGAACGCTTTGCCATTTGGCTCAGCATATGTCTCATCATCTTTTGTTCTGATTTTACACGACGATGTGTTGCGAAAAATCGTTTCGAATCTTTCGACTTTAGTTTCACAATAAATGAAGTTTTCTTCTCTGGATTGGATTGAATATTGATACTTTCTGCGTAAACAGATGAAATACTCAATGAAGCAGGGATAGCAATTGCCAATAAAGTTTGGGAGAAATATTTTTTCATTATAATTACCTCATAAAATATGAATTATTTATAAATCTTTCTTATTGTTTTTCGCGAAAAAACAGTCAAAAAAGTCTTTTGATACGAAAAATTCCCTGAATTTATAGAAGTGATCGTCACCACGTTCTAAAACGATGTTCCGAAGACTCTCCCAGGAGCAGAAACAGGTAACTTCAAAAAAATTTCAAAAAATTAATATTTATTTTCATATTTTAAATAAATATATACATATGATAAATGTGTCTAAACTCATTTACCTGTACTTAAATTTTTAACTTTCTTTCGATATGCATTGACTGAACTGGCTTCAATAAAAAGGCTGACTCTCAAGCTAATCACTAAATGCTTAATGATAATACTTTTAACTTATTTAAATGATTCCTTTTAGGGGCTTATAATATGAAGTTTTTTCTCATTGAATCCATTTTGGAATGAATCTGTTTGTCATCCACATCTAAGAAATACGCTTTCATATTGGAAAGATGAATTCGGGTCTGTTGATATTTCCCGTATATATTTCACTCAACAGTACATTGGAAACCACATCAGCATGAACGCCAGTGATAACATGCTGGCATAATTCCTTGCTATTTTATTGTATCGTGTTGAAATTGAATGAAAGTGTTTCAGCCTCGCAAGTTGAAGTAGCAAAAGCCACCGTTGATCGGTTAGCATTGTTCTTGGCATGGTGATGTTTGATTGCTTTGCCGTATAACGCTGCGTGATGAGTAAAGATAATATGGGCGTAAGAATAATTATGGAAAGAGATGAGTTAGTTGAGCTAGTCATTCAGTATTTCAAGAAAGTAGACGCAGGTGATCCTAGTTATCTGGATCTGTTTGAAGAGGATGTTGATTTTTTCTTTCCTAAATTTGGACAAGTGAAAGGAAAGAATGCCTTAGTGGCGTTTGGCAATAGAATTGGTCGCTCGTTAAAAAGTATTTGGCACGACATAGACGGCTTTCAAATAACAACCGCTGGAAACAAGGTAATTGTTGAAGGGCAGGAAGGCGGTGTCATGAGTGACGGTACTTCTTGGCCGGACAACAATGTGTCCACTGGTCGTTTTTGTAGTGTTTTTGAATTTAAAGGAGAAAGAATAAGTCGTATGTATGTGTATGTAGATCCTGACTTTCCAAGCCGAGATTTAGAAAGAATTTCTGTGCTGTCAGGAGAATGTTACGCATAATAAAGCGCCCAAGAGGGATCCGCAACGCGTGGCATTTTTGTTACGCGTTGAGTTTATTGACCTTTGAGGACTTCCCAGCCGAGCATTGGCAACACGTTTAAACGACAAATCAAATCATTCCTTATACTACAAACGTAATACTTCACTCTTACCAAGTTGATGAAACTTCATTATTTTGGGTAAATAGCCGTAAGAATGCTTTCTGCTCTCAATCCATTGCTCAATCGGTTGCGTAGTTTACAAGCACTTTGTGATGGCGAAGTTACGAATAGAGTGAGAGTGTGGAGTTATCATCATTCTGTGTAAAAATTGCGGATTGGCTCTTGTTCGAGAGTTTTACATATCAGCTTTCACAAGAGCCAGGATAAGGAACTTGAATTACTCTGCAAGAGAACAAAACACAGAAAACTGACCCATCATTCCCCGATCTTCATGCTCCAAGATATGACAGTGATACATGTATGGGATGTGGTGATTGATATCTTTCGCGACCTCTGGGTCATGAGATATATTCTCTAGATCTCTATCCGTTGTGAAAGGAAAGCGCATTCGGATCACGAGTGTCAGTTCTTTGGAGCTGGGGAATTTCTCATAGCCAACGGGGAATACAATGTCTTTCCAACCGCGATAAATGGCTTCGGGCGGTTCGCCGTTGATGGACAAGATCAAAAACGAGCATCCGTGGATATGAAAAGGATGCGGGCCAGCCTTGGAGATAATTTTCCAGACCTGCTCTTGTTCGAGCGGGATCGCTTCATCGATTCGCATCATGTTGTACTGTTTCGAATTGATCATCATTTTTGTTCGATTGGAGTTCATGCTCATTTCGAAGGTTTTAGTGATTGGTGGCGCTGTTTTGACTGCTTCCTCCCAATGAATTGGCTCACGCCTTAAAGTGTTGGGGAGTATTCCTATTGGCGAGTGGATAAGGTCTGTCACAAACCTGATTAATTGAAAATCACCAACAGCAGGATCGCCATGACTCGGATTTGGAGTAAATGCGATGAGATCTGCGATCTCACCAGGCTTTGGTTCAAAATAGATCATGATTTCAAATCGCTCGCCGGAGTTAATGAGAAAGCGTTTTGTTTTGACCGGTGCATTGAGCAACCCGCCATCACTGGCAATCACATAAAAAGGACGGTCATCTTTAAAATGAAGTTCATAAAAGCGTGCGTTTGATGCGTTCAGTATCCGAAAGCGGATCCAACCGGAAGGAACACGATGAATTGGGTTAATAGTCCCATTGACCGCTAAATGTTCACCAAAGAAAGCGGGCTGATCACGCAGTGCGTAATATTGCTGTCCATCTTTATCCAATAAGGTGTCCTTTAAAATTAGCGGAATATCATTGAAACCGTAAATATCCGGAAGGCCAAGTGTCGTTGAATTATTATCCTCAATGATGAACATACCGACATGTCCTTCATACACTTGGCGCGCAGTTTTTTCGCAGGTGTGAGCGTGATACCAGTTCACAGAAGCTTCCTGCCGAATTGGCATATCGATGGCCCAGCGTTGCCCTGGCTCGATGAGTTGATGGGGACCGCCATCGTATACCCCCGGAATATGCAGACCATGCCAGTGATTCGTTACTGCTTCTTCGCGCAGATTGTGAATTCGAAATCCAACAGTATCGCCTTTTTTGACCTTAATCGTTGGCGCGAGGAAGGAGCAAGGATGGAAAAATGTAGATAAGCTTACACACGTTGATTTTTTCCCTGGGATGAATTCGTGCTCCGAATCCATGACAAATAAAGTTGGAAATAGATAATGTTGTTGGGTGGGGTTTTCAAGAAGCGGTGGGATCCAAAGTGGTTGAAATGCATCATCGTTTGATTCATCCCAAACACTCTCCGCAAACGAATACATGCCGGAAGCCGCTATGGCGACCCCACAACTTTGCACAAAAGTTCTTCTTTTCATAACCAGGTTTGCTGCTTATTCGCTGTTGTTTTATTGCCTTATGATGGCTGAATTGGCTGAGCGCGGGTGTCAGTCAAAGGTTTTGTTTACATAAAAATGACAGGAGAAAGGCTCGGAGGAATCATGACTGGATGAATTTTTTAGCAAATAAAATCAACCAATTAAATAAGGATGAGTTTTAGATGGGGGCGTATGAATATTCGACAATTCTTTACAGTCGAGGAAAAGAGCCTACGATGTTTGCAGGCTCGAAAGAGAGAGTTAAGCGAGTTTCTCTTGCAAAAATGCAAGGACATCCTCAGCTTTGATTTTTTCTTTGTCACCACTTCGGCGATGTTTGTATTCGACTAATCCTTCATCTAGGTTGCGTTCACCAATCACGATGCTGTGTGGTACACCAACCAGTTCCATATCTGCGAACATCACACCAGGGCGATCTTTACGATCATCGAAAATGACTTCGATGCCTGCTGCAACAAGCTCAGTGTAAAGCTTTTCTGCTACTTCCTGGATCCGCGCAGATTTGTGCATATTCATTGGGATCAATGCAACTTTGAACGGGGCAATGGCATCTGGCCAAATGATGCCATATTTGTCATGGTTCTGTTCAATTGCAGCTGCAACGATACGAGAAACGCCAACACCGTAACAGCCCATTGAAAGCACTTCGTTCTTCCCTTGCTCGTTCAGCACACCAGCTTTCATGGCTTCGGAGTATTTGGTACCCAGCTGGAAGATATGGCCGACTTCAATACCACGTTTGATATTCAATACACCTTGACCATCTGGGCTTGCATCACCTTCGTAAACATTACGCAAGTCCATGACTTCGTAGTTGCTGATGTCGCGATCCCAGTTGAGGCCTGTTGTGTGGTAGCCTTCTTCGTTTGCACCAGCAACAAAATCAGCAATGTGCGCTGCACTGCGATCAACAATCACAGGAATTGAAAGACCAGCAGGGCCAACAGAACCTGGTGTAACACCAGTGGCATCTTTGACTTCTTCGTCAGTCGCCATGGTAAGTGGTTCAAGAATGCTTGCGTGTTTCTCAGCTTTGATTTCGTTCAGCTCATGGTCACCACGAAGTACTAATGCAATGAAACTTGGTTTATCCGAACCGTCTTCAGGTTGGCCATGAACAATCAGTGTTTTGACGGTTTGAACTGCCGGAAGTGATAAGAAATCGCAAACTTCTTGGATTGTACGGCAACCAGGTGTTGCGACTTTTTCCATCGTTTGAGATGGTGCAGGGCGGTCACCAGCAGGGGTTATGGCTTCTGCCATTTCAACGTTTGCTGCGTAATCGCTCTCTGAGCTAAATGCGATTGCATCTTCACCAGACTCTGCAAGGACATGAAACTCGTGGGAAACATCACCGCCAATAGAACCTGTGTCAGCAAGTACAGGGCGATAATCAAGGCCCATCCGTTCGAAAATATTACAATAAGCTTGATACATGCCTTTGTAAGTTTCTTCCAAGCAACTTTGATCTAAGTGGAAAGAGTAGGCATCCTTCATCAGGAATTCGCGTGCGCGCATTACACCAAAACGTGGGCGAACTTCATCACGGAATTTGGTTTGGATCTGATAAAGATTAAGTGGCAACTGCTTGTAGCTGTTGATCTCTTTACGCACGAGCTCAGTGATCACTTCTTCGTGCGTCGGGCCTAAAGCAAATGGTCGTTGATGGCGGTCTTTAAAACGCAGGAGCTCTGGGCCGAATTGTTCCCAGCGGCCAGATTCTTCCCATAGGTCGGAAGGTTGAACAACAGGCATGGATACTTCAATCGCATAAGCGCGATTCATTTCTTCACGAACGATGTTTTCAACTTTCTGAAGAACACGCAAGCCCGTCGGCAGCCATGTGTACAACCCAGAAGCAATTTTGCGGATCATGCCTGCACGGAGCATGAGTTGGTGGCTGACGATTTCTGCATCAGCTGGTGTTTCTTTTAATGTTGAGAGTAAATATTTGCTTGTACGCATGAATGAATTATCCGTTTAATCTGACGTCTTAAGACGCTTCTGTTTTCATTGACCATCATCAAACTGGCTATTCTAGCAGTCTTACTAGGTTGCCTAAAGGGTTGCTAGCGAATTTCCTCAACGAAATGATGCTGCGCATTGACTCGCCATTGAATATTGAATTCATAGAGGGACATGCCATAAGTTTGTTCGCCTTCACGCTTTTTCTTATAGGCAGGTCTCGGATCCTGCTTGAGGACTTGGGTGATAAACGCCATCAGTTGGGGGTAATTTTGACTTTGTTGCAGGCAGAATTGTTGTGCTTGCTCAGAGAATTCAACAGTCATTTCTGTTTCTGGGCGGGCATCCGCAAAACCGCCAGCCGCTTGTTCAATACTATCGGAATAAGGAAGGTAAGGTTTAATATCCAGAATGGGTGTTTGATCGAGTAAATCAATACCAGCCAGTTCCAGTCCCCAACGGTTTCCTTTTTTCTTGATACCGATTAATTCGACAGCAGACATGCCAATGGCGTTTGGACGAAACGTTGCTCGAGTTGCAAAAACCCCTTTTTTGGCATTGCCACCCAGTCTTGGTGGACGAACGAGATTTGACCAACCTTTTTCCATAGTTTCGTGAAATGCAAATACCAACCATAGGTGTGAAAAATCTTCAATCCCTCTCAAAGTATCTGGATGATTGACGTGATCAGCCAGTGCCAACCAAGCACGCGCTTGTGGGATCAACCGAGGTTGCCTTGGGATTGCAAATTTTTGTTTGTAAGGGGAATGAAGGATCCCAACGGGTTCGAAAGAAATCTGCATGATGACTGCCTGACAAAAAGAGAAGGGCGAATTATGCCATGAGAAATGGTGTTTGAGTAGCATCGTGAAAATCAGTCCAGAGTCTGAGGTTTTTTTAATCCTTATCTGGATAATTGGATTTGCCTTTACAACAAGGAAAACAACAATGATAAATAAAATATTACTTTTCACAGCATCTGCTGTACTGTTTTCTCTCACTTCGCAAGCGGATTTGATCCGTGCTTCCCATCAAATCTGCCCAAGTGATTATATCCATGTCACACCTCAAGAAGCAGAAATGAATCGGGAAAAACTTTGCCAGCAACTGGATACCTGGGATATTGCTCGGTTATCTGGCAATGCGTCAATGGATGGGCCAGGGTATGGTTGTGGGCAAAGGAGCTTTGATGATCGTCAATTAGGCCCCTCTCTTTGTAAGTCGATCCAAAAAGTGGCTCAAGAGGAGTGCCCTCATGGGACTTTCCATGTGACTTCAGAAGAAGTGGCACAAAATATGGAGAAAATCTGCGGCATGTTAGACCGATGGGATATTGCAAGGCTGCATGGCAGCGCTTCTTTATCTGGCTCCGGCTATGGCTGTTCGATCATCGAAAAAGATACGCGATCATTAGGCGCTGCAATGTGTAAACCAATTGCAAATGATGCACCGGGTCGACCCAACTCAGATCTGATGAAAGTGGCTTATGTAGAAGTAAATGATCATCCGGTGCGTGATGCAGGTTGCTTTGTTGAAGATGATGGAGAGCCACTATTTGATATTGCCGTCATTTTTGCTGCCAATATCAACTATGATGGACAAAAAGCGGTACTGCACTTGAACCGTCAAGTGACTGACTTGCTGGAAAACAACTTACATCAAGTACGGGAACTTCAAGCGAAAGGGATCAAGGTGGTTTTGGATGTACTTGGTAATCATCAAAATGCGGGTTGGTCTTGTTTTGCGGATGATGCAAAAGCACGTGCATTCGCCCATGTGTTGAAAACAGCGGTTGAACAATATGGATTGGATGGTATTGATATTGATGATGAATACTCCAAATGTGATCGTGAATATGACGACTCGCTGATTAAAGTCACCAGTGCGCTGCGCGAGATCATGCCAAACAAAATCATTTCAAAAGCACTTTTTCATGATCAAAGGCATTTTGATGCACAGTGGCAAGGGAAAAAACTCCATGAGCAATTAAGCTATGGCTGGGAAATGAGTTACTGGGCAGCTGGCTGTGGTCGAGTAAATGGCTATTTGAATGCTGGCATGTCTAAGAAAAAGTTGGGGATTGGGGTCTCGACAACGATTACATCAACATCAACTGCGAATGACATTTCAGCTTGCCTAAAAAGTCAAAAGCTCGGAGGAGGAATGATGGTCTTCAATGTCAGTCGGCATTCAGAAGCTTTCCTGCAAGCGATTTGGCCGAATGTGACCGCTGATCAGAGTTGTCTCAACCGATAGCGCTCTTTTTTACATCGATCGATATAAGAATCAAAACTCAGTCTCAAGGATGAGGCGAGGTGATGTAAACATGATTGGTACTTTTGTTTTATTTTTAACTGATTGAATCGTTTTTGTAATAATCTGGTCGAAATTCAGTTGTGTTTATTGTTAACATTCTCTCCTGCATGACATTTCTAGTGAAATTTCACGATAAACCCAAGAATAAAGGAATGTCTGTGGTCATTCGACCTTAAGCCATTGTTCGTATTTTTATTTTTCGATAAAAGGGATAAAACGAAAGGGCAGCGTCCATACCTGCTTTTTTAGGTTTTTGATTTCACACCATGAATATAACGCGATTTTTCTTATTTTCTTTTTTACTGGCGATATGTCTTTACCTTGGGGCATGTTCTGATCAATTCAATCGAAACAATAATCAAGCAAATAGACCGGACAGCAAAACTTCCCCCACGCAGGATAATCAGGATGGGCACGAAGGTAATGAAAATGATGAGAGTGTAAAGCTGGTCCACATCAAAACACGGATTGGATCGGGTGGTGCTATCTTTCCTGAATTTCAAACAGTTCAGGTGGGGGAAAAAGCTGTTTTTTCAATGAAGTTATCACCAGGCTTTACGGTTTCCCATGTAGAGGGATGTGGTGGGGTGCGTCGTAAGTTACAGTACGACATTCTTTCAGCAACCCAAAATTGTACAGTAGAAGTGACTGTCCTGAAAAAGGCTGTTCATGCAATTCAAAATGAAGATCATCAACTTGCTTCTCAAGAAGAACTCATCGCTTATAGCCTGACGCAAATCCAGGCTACCAAGCAAAAGCACGAATCTCTCATTGAGACTTTATACCAAGGCATCGATCAAATTTCTTGGCACCCTTCGAGTGATAGTGTGACATTTGGGACATACAAGCCTGAGTTAACTTTCCAGATCCTCCGTTCTACTCAAAAAGAGGAAGGAGAGGCTTCAGCAAAAGGTTTGATGTACGTTGGTGAGCAAGCACAACATCGTTATGCAGCCATGAGCGCAAATATGTTTTATGTAAACCGTTCGAAAGAAACGACACAACTATTAAAAAATACGATGCAGTGGCTCACACAAACAGAGGAAAACGCGTATTTGAATGTAGTGACTGCACATATTTCGAGTCGTGAAGATAGTGACTACTTTCCTCACAACGAAGGGATCCGAAAGTGGTTAAAGGAGGTCTATCCGAATCGCCATTCAATCAACGATGCAAATACATGTGATGATATTGCGATGCTCCATTGTTTGGAGTCGCGTAAGCCTGATATCTTGATTTTGAGTAATCTGGATAGAAACAAAGTTGGTTATGTGGGAATAAAAGCCGCGATTGAATACGCTAAAGCGAATCGTATTCCGCTCTTTTATAGCAATTACTACCGAAATGAAATACCTTTTACCCAACAGATCCACAGATATATGGGGTTAACAGCATCGAATAATTACTGGTCAGAACACCTTGCTCGCGGTATTACGAAAGATAAAATGAAGCAGTTTGATACCTTTGATGATGTGACTGTTCTATTAAAGAATTTGAAGGCAAACGTGTTGGATAAGACAGCATTAGAAGCCTGTAAAGGAAATTTTCTTCGCTGCAATGAAGCGGGTTTCCTAGCTAATTTTAAAGCTGGTGCTGATTGGTATCGAGCGCATGCAATCATTTACGATAAGGTCGGTGAAAATGTGTTTGAAACACCAGCAACATTGCTACCAGCGGGATTACTTTTAGCTGATAAATATCGAAGTCACATTGATTACCCCATTGCTTTGAATGAAACATCTGCATGGCAACAAGCAATGTTTGCAGACTGGGCTGTGAGCTATCTCAGAAAGAAGAACACTCCGCAACCTGATTTGGGCGCTTTTATTGTTGATAGCAGTCAAGTTGAGAAAAATAAGTCTGCCCATTATGACTATCCAGCCCCTAAACAAGACTCAAAAACATTTTCTATTTTAAAATCCAATCAATGGACGACAACGGGTTGGTATGCCGTGCCAGGGCGAATAATACGTTTAAAACGCACAGATGAGTCTTCTGCAACTGTAAGAGTCAAACTAAACTATCATCGTTCCAATACAAACCGTGCTTACCAAACACATCGTTATTTGTTCCCTTTAGAAGTAATGCAGAATCGGATAATGCTGCCACCTGGAGAAACGGTGACATTTTCGACGCCGTATGGTGGTCCGATTTATGTTGAGATGAGTGGGGAAGAAATGCCAATTTCTGTGGAGATTAATGCACAGGGTGTTGTTCACCACCCTGTCATTACGGATTTTAAAAACCTTGAACAATTGTCCAATTTTCAAAAAACGATGGCGAGAACATCTTTACCTCATGTGGACTTGAGAATGGCAGATGCAGAAATGCACCTTCGTCGTGATCGTCTCGTTGAGGGTATCGCTGGGAAAGTGACCGACCTCAAGATGTTGCTCGATTCGATTGAACATGATCATATCAATCGGGTTTATACCTTAGCAGGATTTAAACGCCAGGGAACAACATTAGAAGATTCATTACCAAAAGATGTTCAATCCATTTGTCGTCGATTATTGGGTTCATCTGACTGTTTTGATCCTGTACTTCACACCCGGAAGAAGATCCAACATGCAAATTATGATGAGAACGCACACTGTGGCGGCGCATGTTCTGGTAATCCATGGGATTCTTCTTGGTATATTGATCCGCTCGGTTGGGGGGATAATCATGAACTTGGCCATAACTTACAAGTGACCCGATTGAATGTGCATTATGTTCCTGAGGAAAAACGGGATCGTTGGGATGCGTATTCTTCCAGAGCTAGGGAAAACTCGAATAATATTTTCCCATATTATGTGAAATGGTATGCCCACTATATGCGTGATAAACAAACAACAACAATCACGGATGGGCATATGAACCAAAAGTATGCGTTTTTCGCATTTATGTCTGATGCAGCAAAAGTAAAAAATGCAGAAGGTCAACGGGTGGTTTTCACCCCATCTTGTGATGTAATGGATGAAGGGGAAGATAGATTTACAGCACCTTGGAAGAGCAATAAATATGCGGCGCATAATGGGTATCGCATGGCTTTTTATATCCAAATGGCACTAAGAGCGCATGTGATGCAATTGGCACAGAACGAACGCTTTGAAAACGGGTTCCACTTATTCACATTGCTGTATCAACATGAGCGGATTTTTGGAAAGTATGCCCGGAGCCAGTCTGCATGGGATCAAGCAAAAGACAGGCTAGGGTTTAGTGAGTTTCCATATCAAGGTCACGCGGTTTATGGCGGTCATCTTGGAAATAGGACAGTCAGTTCTATGCCAGGCAATGACTTTATGTTGGTCTCTTTGAGTGTTATGACGGAAAAAGACTGGCGGCCATATTTTGATATGTTTGGACTTCGATACTCAAGTCTGGCTGAAAAGCAAGTCATCAAAAATGCAAAAAAAGGGAAAGTTCGAATGGGACTTTACGTGCTAGAGAGTGACTTACCGCCTGCAACAATGAGTCAAGGATTAACGTTTTTGCCATTGGATACAGGAAACCCAAGCACAATATGGCCTCGGGCAAAAGCAGGTGATATTGCTTCACCGATGGATTGTCAGGTTTAATTTACTTCATCCTGCCAAATTCCGCCTAAAATTGGGGTAGGCGTCCTTTCTTGATCGGTGGTCATGATGAGCATACTGAAACCAATCCTTTTGGCTGTTTTGATAGCTTTAGGCTTTGTTGTCAATGCAAAAGACCGTGTCACCCTGACCAATGGAGAATGGCCGCCATTTCTCGGCAAGCAATTGCCTCACTATGGTGCCTCGACACATATTGTTTCGGAGGCGCTGATGAAAGCCGGAATCGAAGTGAAGTATGAATTTTATGCTTGGCCGCGGGCGTATAACTTTGCGTTACAGGGGCTCAAAGATGGATCGGTGATCTGGGTGTGGACAGAAGATCGCGATAAACACTTTTACTTTAGTGACTCCATACTTGAGTCGGAAGACGTCTTTTTTTATCTCAAAAGCGCTAATTTTGATTGGCAAGGTTATGAAGATCTCGGTGAGCGGATCATCGGGGCATCTTCTGGTTATTCTTATGGTGCAGGATTTGACTTGGCTGATCGAACGGGGTTGATTGTTGTCGAGCGTGTGACTTCTGAGGCACAGAACTTTATGAAATTGATCTCAGGCAAGATCGATTTGGTTGTTGCAAATTACCATGTCGGCTGGGAGATCATTCGTACAAGCTTACCGAAACGTTTTCGAGAGCGGATCACCTCACATAAGAAACCAGTTGATAGAAATTCTTGGAAGTTGATCCTGAGTAAAAAAGTCCCTGAGAATGAAGAAAGGATGAAACAATTTAACGCAGCTTTGATTGATCTGAAAAAAACAGGTTATGTTGATAAGGTTTATCAAGATGCGCTGGCTGGAAAGTATAGTTTTCGGGTCGCAAAAAAATGAGACATCAATGAAATGGTTGAAGCAGCTAGCCTCATTGATGATATTGCTAAGTAGCAATAGTTTTGCAAAAGACTTGGTGCAAATTACGTCAGGAAGCTGGGAGCCTTTTACTGGAGAAAACCTGCCAGAAAAAGGTGTTTTTTGCCATATCGTGAAGTTAGCGTTTGAGCGTGCTGGGATCAAAGTTTACTTCGAGTTTTATCCGTGGGTGCGTGCATTCCATTATGGAGAAACAGGAAAGCGACATGGAACTATCCCTTGGAAATCGACGGCTGAAAGAGCTGAGAAATTCTATATTTCTCAGCCTATTATTTCTTACAGTTATCACTTTTATCACATGAAAAACCAGCCCATTGAATGGGAAAGCTATCAAGATCTCAAGTCGTATATAATTGGTGCGACAAAAGGATACAATTATGGACAGACTTTCCAACAAGCTGAAAAAGACGGTGTGCTTCAAGTGACTCGACTTGTGAAAAACTCTTCCGATTTTATCCGGTTGATTTTCAATCAGCGCATCCAACTATTTCTTGGCAATCGTCATGTCATGGAATATACCTTGAACCACTATTTCAATCAGGAAGAACGGGCGCGCATCACTTTTCATTCAAAAGCAATCGATCAAGATGAATTGCATATACTTCTATCGAAAAATCATCCTCAAAATCAGCGACGTATTGCACTTGTTGATCAACAAATCCAGCTAATGCGCGAAAAAGGTGAAATTCAAGCATTGATCCAACAGGCACTAGAGAATAGACAAAAAGACACTCTTGGCTCACAGTAAATGAGAGGCAAAACAATGAGAGGTTTGTGATGAGGCACTGTTGGTTTAGTCTTCTTGTTTTCATACTCTTTTCTCAGCCAATTGCTGCAAAGGAAGTGATCAGAATTGCGAATGGCGGCTGGGCACCGTATACAGGAGAAGATTTACCTGACAAAGGCATTTTTTCATACATAGTCACGGAGGCATTTCGTCGTGCAGGGTTGGAAGTGGAGTATGAGTTTTTTCCGTGGACGCGTGCTTACCATTATGCAAAAACAGGCGAAAGAGATGGCACGATCCCATGGAAGTGGGCGAAGGAACGTGCACAATTTTTTTATTTTTCCGAACCGATTATGTCCTATAGCTATAACTTTTATCATTTGAAAGAAAAAACGATTCAATGGGAACAGCTATCTGATCTAAAAATGTATTCGATTGCAGCGACAAAGGGATATAACTATGGAGAAGATTTTCACAAGGCTGAACGAGAGAAAATCATCAATGTGTCCCGTTTAGTATTTGAATTGCCAGACATGCTGAAATTGCTGATAAACAAGCGCATGGATATAATTGTGGCAAGCCATCATGTCGCTGAGTTTGCCTTATATCGTAATTTTACAAAAGAAGAGCGAGCGTTGGTCACGTTTGATCCAAAAGTTCTGGATACGGGGGGCTTACGTGTTCTTCTTTCCATCAAAATTCCCGAAAATAAAACACGCATCAAACTGCTGGATGAGCAAATCATTAAAATGCGTCAGCAAGGTGAAATCAAAGAAATCGTTCAAAAAAAGCTGCGTGGTGAGTTTCATATCAAGCATTAAGTTCGTTTACTTAGCATATAGAGATCAATAGACCCAAGTTATCGAGTGTATCGAGCTGATTTACCCGAGTTTCAGCTTTAAATCTTCAGTCCGTTTGAGACGATCCCGACTATTTATTTTTACCTGATTTCCCTTACAACTGTTCAAAGCTAAGTTAGCGTCAGTGAATTTAAAACCTGATTTTTAAAGATGAGGATTGGCATGGGTCTGCAACCCAAGTTTTACTGAAAGAATTGAGAAATCTGTGCGACAGCACGCTGATTGTATCTTGACTATGATTAAGGCTAAGTACAGCGGATAAAATCAATGATATGAGGTTTTTCAGAGCACTTTTATACAAGAAAATCGGGTTCATATTCTTGTGTATAATGCACTATCAGTTACACGCAGAGCCAATTCGTATCACGGTTGGTGAGTGGCCTCCTTTTATCGGAGAACACCTAGAAGATAAAGGTGTTGGAGCCAAAATCGTGAAGGAAGTTTTTCAAAATGCTGGTTATGAAGTGATCTATGAGTTTTATCCTTGGTCACGTTCATATCGGTATGCGGCCATTGCTGAAAGAGAAGGCACAATATTATGGAGTTATAACGAAGAAAGAGCCAAAATCTTCCACTATAGTGATCCGATCATGATGTCAGGCAGCTTTTTCTTCATGAAAAAAAATCGTCTTATACCATGGAAAAGCTTTCGGGATTTACGTGGGAATGTGGTTGGTGCGTTGAGTGGGTATTATTATGGTCCTGATTTCGCCAAAGCAGAAAAAAATCGTGAGATTGATGTACAACGGATGACGATTACGGATGAAAAACTACTTCGGTTGCTGTTAACGCGTCTGGATATCGTTGCGGTTGATTATTATGTCGGTCACTCGATTCTCAATCAATATTTCGAAGCTGAAGATAGAGAACAGATAACACACCACCCAAAACCACTTTCACTCGAAGATTTGTTTTTGATTATGCCGAAAAAAGGGAAGTATTCTCAGAAATATATTGACCATTTCAATGTGAAATTGAAAGAAATGAAAGCAAAAGGCGATATCGAAAGCCTGCTCAAAAAAGCCCTTGGTGGTGCTGAACTCCCTTCACCACAATCATGACTCTATTCCCTGCCGGATGACTTATCGAAGTCTTCGGCTGATTCGACTATTCTTTAATCTAAACGCAATGGATACACCTCGATTATGTGGAGATTTGATTTACCTACAGGTAAAAAATTCGGACTGTGTATTTACCTTGCTTTGCTATGTTTGACACATTGGTCCGTTCAAGCGACATCCATAAAACTGACCGTTGGTGAATGGCCACCATTCATCGGGCAGCACTTGGAAGATGAAGGTGTTGGCAGTAAAATCGTAAAAGAGCTTTTTCGTCGGGCAGGATATGAAGTCATTTTAGAGTTTTATCCTTGGCCCCGTGCTTATCGTCATGCAGCCGAGGCAGAAAAAGAAGGAAGTATTCTTTGGATTTGGACCGAAAAGCGTGCAAAGTTGTTCCATTATAGTGAGCCAGTTTTTAGTTCTGGCAGCTACTTTTTTATGCGTAAAAGTCGCTATATAGATTGGAACTCATTTAAAGATTTTAAAGGGAAAGTGATTGGAATTGCAGCGGGCTATCAGTACGGACATGATTTTGCACAAGCTGAAAAACAGAGGCTCATTGATACAGAGCGATTTAATGGTAATGATGAAAAGCTTTTGCGGTTGTTATTAGGGAGACTGGACGTTGTAGTTGTGGACTATTATGTTGCTTACTCGATTCTTAATAACTACTTTGAGCCGGATGAGAGAGCAAAAATCAAACACCACCCAAGACCCATTGCAACGGAAGGTCTTCATCTCATTATGCCCAAGAAAAGTAAGGCTTCTTTGAAATATTTAGAGCAATTTAATAAGAAGCTACAAGAAGCGAAAGATGAAGGCTACATTGAACGTATGTTAAAAAAAGCCCTCGGCGGTGCTGAGCTTCCTTAACCGCCTGATTCAATTAAACAGTGATCAATGTGATAACTTGATCATCATGCCAATAGTACTGACCTTCAAATCGGATACCTTGTTGTAGCTGCTCGCTGAGTGTTTCTTGAAGCTCTATCACAAAATGCCGCTCTCCGATATCAATCATCTTTGCCGCTTGAAAGTCAAAGAAACGCTGAACGGATGGATACAGTGCTTTATAAAGACTCTCTTTTGCTGAGAAAATCAAACTGATCCAAGATGTTTCATCAAGAGGATACTGGTTTGATGTGCGTTCTGATGGGGTGAGGATCATGGGGGTGAGTTCCTTCGCGGTTTTATGATCCATTTTGTGTTCGATATCAATACCAACGCCTTGATACAGGTTAGAAATTGCCGCAATTGCAATTTGGTCAGTATGGGTGATGGCGCCAGCAATGCCAGCAGGCCACATCGGTTCACGCATCTCTCCAGTATGAACCTGTACAGATTCATACTGGAGAGATAAAGAAGAAAGGGCTTTCTTTGCGCAGATACGTCCAGCTAAGAATTCACTTTTTCTTTTGATAACTGCATTGTTCAAACTTGTCGGATAGTTGATTTGAAATTGATGAAACAGCGCTTGTTGAAACAAATCACGGCGGAAACTTCCAAAAACCAGCTGACCTTGAAATTCAAAATGATTGAACGGACTGAGCGTAATAAACGACATATGATCGACATCCAGAACTGTAATTTACCTAAAATATCTGTGTACCCAAAAAAGCAATGACAGTATCCTATCATTGCCAGGAGTTTCAGTAAAAAGAATCTTGTTTATTGCCCAATCGCTCGACTTTATTGGTCAATGTACTGGAGCACTGATTCCGGGTACCTTTCACCCCAAACTTTGGTTTTATTGAGAATGCTTTCTAGCTCGTCCAGCTCATTGTCCAAGAAGCTGATCTGGCTTGCTGCAATATTTTCTTCGAGGCGCAGCGGATTTGTCGTCCCAGGAATTGGAATATGTCCTTGCCGGATCACCCAGGCAAGGGCAAGCTGTGCGGGGGTGCACTGCTTATTCGTCGCAAGCTCCTTGAGTTTCTCGACGAATTGAAAATTTAAGTCGAAGTTTTCTTCTGAGAATCTGGGATGCTGTTTTCTCCAGTCTCCTTCTGATAAATGATCCCGTGAAGATATCTTTCCTGTTAGGAACCCTCGTCCAAGAGGACTATATGCGACAAGGCTTACGCCTAACTGCTTGCATAATGGGAGCATTTCTAGTTCGAGTTCTCTTGTCCAGAGTGAATATTCACTTTGTATTGCAGATATAGGATGAACGGTATGAGCCTTTTTGAGATTCTTTGTTGAAACCTCTGAAAGGCCAATTGCACGAATTTTCCCTTCACGCTTTAAATCTGCCATAACACCGACCGTTTCTTCGATGGGGATGTTTGGATCGATACGATGTTGATAGTATAAATCGATAGTTTCTATGCCTAATCGTTTCAAGCTGGCTTCACAACTTTGGCGAACATAGTCAGGATGTCCACTGACACCTTGCCAAGTGCCATCATCATTTCGCATGATGCCAAATTTTGTTGCAATCACAACTTTGTCGCGTGCTTGCAGTGACGACAACTGATGCCCGATGAGTGATTCGTTGTGGTAGGGACCGTACATATCGGATGTATCCCAAAAATTGACACCAAGGTCTAATGCTTTTGCCAATGTTTCTTTTGCGCGATGATCATTGCGGTGACCATAAAACTCAGACATTCCCATACAACCAAGACCAATGTTGGAAACTTCAATATCACTGTGTCCAAGCGTTACTTTTTTCATAGATAGCTCCTTGTTTTTATTCGATTGATTTAAGTTGGCATGTCATATTATCCTTATCTATCTAATGGCGTGTTATCTCAATACTCCATAAGATTTGCCTATTTCTATCTTTTGCCTATTTCTAACTAAGGAAGGTTGATGAAGTATCAAAATCGACTCGCTCAGCGACTTGAGATGTTAGTGACTAAAAATGGAATCATGAAGACGGATATTCCTGGATTAGACTTAATACGAGTTTCTGAACCAACTCAGCCAAAACCCGTTATTTACCAACCCTGCATTTATGTTGTCGCTCAAGGAGAAAAGCGAGCTTATGTTGATGAGTACACTTATTGCTATGACGATCTTCACTATCTTATTTTGTCAGTACCATTACCGCTTTATGCAGGGGTCACTGTTGCAACGGAGGACGAGCCATTTTTAGCATTGCGACTGGAGATCCCTATTGAGCAGTTACAGGCTTTACACCAACAATGCTCTCCTCAAATGGAGATGCATACGCAGTTATGTGATCCAGGTATTTTTATCACGCCTCTTGATGAACAAATAGAGGATTGCTTTGTTCGATTGCTTCAAACGTTAAAAAATGCTGAGACGACTAGTGTTATTGCACCACTCATACAGCAAGAGTTGTTGTTTTATTTGTTGAAAGGACCGCAAGGGAAAGTGCTTAGCGACTTTGTTGCTCAGGATAGAATCGGGTTTAGAATTTCGACGGTGATCCACTATATTCAGCGACATTATCAAGAACAATTGGAAGTTGCAGAGCTTGCCAATATAGCAAATATGAGTCCATCTACTTTTTTTAAGCATTTTAAATCAGTGACAAAAGTATCACCGATTCAATATGTCAAAAGCATTCGTCTTCATCAAGCAAAGCGTATGTTTGATGAAGGCAGGCTGACCAGTGGTGAGGTTGCATATCAGGTTGGATATAGCAGCCTTTCACAATTTAGTCGTGAATATAAACGGCTATTTCAAGTCACTCCAAGTGCTTCGCGCAATGACCGATATCAAGAAATACGGGGTATGTAGTGTCATTTCCTCATCAGGACGCTGTACGCTGATCATTTCTATATCAGTAAACTTGACCTCATTCGGGTAAACAGGCCCTCAAAGCAGGGTCACACGCTTTTTTGGGCCATGAGTACGTCTGAGGGATTTGGGTTGTTGGTATGCATGAATATTTGCAGCAGCTCTACCAACGGTATGTAATACACGTCCTTTAACATTTTTATGAGATCGACTGTTGGACAGCCAGACTTCAACTTGACCTTGATGGTGGATCCCAATAATTAAGTGTTTTCTGGCAGAAATTCGTTTTCCAGAGTCAACGACTGTATAGGCTGGCAGTGCTTGTAACCTTTCTTCAAAGTCGACACTGAGATCAATTTGTGCATCATAGATCACATCCTGGCTTAAGTCTTTCCAGCGGAGAGATAGTTGCTTGGGAGGGTGATTATTGAATACACCGTTGACGGAGTGTGCTTCTTTCCAACAACAGTCGAGCTTTCCTGCTGTGATATTCCAGCCATTATCAAATGAGGCATCATAGACCCACACAGCGTTGCCTTCTGGTGTAGAAAAGCCAATCGAGAGTGTATCAATATGATTTTTTTGGCACCCGAATAAGGTGGATATGGCGAATAACATCAGCAGGTGTTTCATAATCTTTCTCCCAACTTTTTGTCAACAGGAGTACCGTGTTGATTTGATATTGAGTAGTTCGCAAAGCCGACTTCTCTCTTCAAAAGTTGACTCGGCTACTTCTTCATTCAACCAAGTATTATATGTTGGCTGTGTTTGACACCGTTTGGCTTTACGTTGATGTTGTTGCTGGATCCATTGATGAATGTTACTTAGTGTTTGATTCCCCATGTCGTCCATGTTGAGGTTATTCTCATTTTTATCTTGCATTTCGAAATCACACTTTTTTTTATGGTTATGTAATGTCATCGAATTGGGTTGCCCCATTCGGTAGAGACAAGTTAAGTCTAATAAAATCAGCACCTCACACAATAGCTAAAATAGGAACATGTTGATGTATATCAAATATCATATATGGTGATAAATCAAACAATGGGAGGATATGCTGTCATATTTTTATTTCAAAAAAATGATAAAACATGACAAATATCAAGATATGTATTTGAAATATAAGAGTTAAAGTTGTTTTTAGGTCATTATCGTCAAAAAGGCTTAATTTATCAAAACTAAGCCAAATAAAATCATTGATGAGTGATAAATTATTCGCAATTTATCAGAATTATGTGATGGGCTATTCACCTTTTAGGGCGGTAGTTAACTGGACCAGTGCCAGCATGGATTGCTGAACCATTGTGTTGATTTTCTCATCTTGAATATCACCTGACTCAGAAAAAATGCTATATGCACTAGGAACTGCAACGGTTTTTGGTGAAATAATTCCTCCTAGGTTGAATAAAACATCACGGACGTGGTTTAACCCGCGAAGTCCACCTAGTGCACCAGGGGATGTCGCAACGAGTCCAACAGCCTTACCAGCAAAAGCGGATCCAATCTCAACACTCTTGGAAGGACGAGAAAGCCAATCGATCGTATTTTTTAAGGCTGCTGTCATTGAACCATTGTATTCTGGGCTCGCAATGAGGATCCCATCTGCTTCTGCAAAAATGGCTTTCAAGTCATTGACGCTTGATGGGGTTTCTTGGGCTTCGATATCCTCTGAGAACAAAGGCATTGGAAAGTCATTTAATCGAATATGGATCACTTCAGCCCCTGCGGTTTCGATATGAGCTGCTGCTGCATGAATGAGCTTTTGGTTGAGTGACCGTTCTTTTAAGCTGCCTGATAGTGCGACAATTTTAGATGGTTGCATTGGATACTCCTTGGTGGTGTCTGTTCATTGAGCATAAGTATGTCAGTGTTTCTTTTGAACATAAACAGAATGTATGCAATAGTTTTGTGCGTATATGCACAAAAGTTGCCAAAAATTCTATGGGGTGAAAAGTTGATGGAGAAAAATAAAGACAAAGAAAACTGGCACGATATTTATACAGCTTACATGGTGATGCGTCATGGAACGTTGTCAAAAGCAGCAGAAGACCTTGGTGTGTATCATTCAACAGTATTGCGTCGGATCAATGCGCTGGAAAAACGTCTCAATACTCGGTTGTTTCATCGCCACCCACGGGGGTACACACCAACAGATGCTGGTTATCTGTTACTTTCAGCAGCAGAGAATGCACAATCTGAGTTTGAAAGGTTAATGGGAAAGCTGCAAGGTGTGGATGGCCAACTGACGGGACGTTTGGTGATCACGACAGTGGAGGAATTAGTACCGCGTGTGCTTCCCGTGATCCGTGCATTTCAAACCGAGCATCCGAATATACAGATAGAGCTGCTTGCAGATAGACGCGTTCTAAAATTGGAGCATGGTGAAGCGCATATCAGCTTTCGTCCCGGGAAGGGGCCAAATGAGCCGGACTATATTGCACAGAAGCTGGCCAAACTTCAGTCCTCTCTTTATGCAAGCCGAGCGTATATCGATCAATTTGGGGCAAACCTGTCGTTGGAAGATATTAGGCAGCATCGATTTATCAAGATCCTCGGTCATTCACATATTGCTTCGGTGAAATGGTTGGAGGAAAAAGTCCCTGAGTCGCAGATCTATCTATCTGTTTCCAGTTTTCATTCTTTACGTCAGGCTGTTTTATCTGGCTTTGGGGTTGGGTTGATGGATAGCTGGATCGCAGGACAGCATGAAAGTGTCGTACAATTAATCGAGCCGCCATCAGAATGGGATTATTATTTATGGATAGTGACCCATAAAGATGCACATCATGCAATAAAGGTTCATACGTTTGTACAATTTGCAAAAAAATTTTTTGCGAAGGATGATGTAAATAATTGATTGGTAATATTGGTCGTTAACCCTTTAAAATATGAGCCTCCTTCCGTGATGATCGAAAAGAATATGATAGATAACGAGCCGAACATTCAATTTTCTACAACCAATACAGCAGTATTGATCACTAATTTAGGAACGCCAGATGCGCCGACTACACCAGCGCTACGTCGATATTTAAAAGAGTTCTTATCTGATCCTCGAGTGGTGGAAAAACCAAGGTGGTTGTGGTGGCTGGTCTTGAATGGTGTCATTTTAAATATTCGCCCAAGCCGTTCTGCAGAAGCATATCAAACTGTTTGGACAGAAGAAGGCTCTCCATTACTGACTTATACTGTTGCGCAGAAAGAAAAGTTGAAACAACGTTTACAAGTGAAGTACGGCCAGGAACTCGTCGTTGACTTTGCAATGCGCTACGGTAACCCTTCAATTGCTTCTACTTTTCAGCGATTTGAAGAAAATGGGATTGAGCGAGTCATTGTGTTGCCATTGTATCCGCAATATAGTGGCTCAACATCGGGTTCTACTTTTGATGCAGTCTCAGCAGTGTTACAAAAGTCCAGAAAAGTCCCCAGCTTACATTTTATATCTGAATATCACGAAGAACCTGCATATATCGAAGCAATGGCACTTCGGATTGAAGAATACTGGAAAGAAAATGGACGTGCTGAGTTACTCCTTTTTTCATTTCATGGCATCCCAAAGAGTTATGTTGATAAAGGTGATCCGTACCAAAAGCAATGTCTGCGCAGTGCAGAGTTACTAGCGGCTCGTCTTGGTGTTCGTGAGTGCGACTATCGTGTGACTTTCCAGTCAAGGTTTGGTCCAGAGGAGTGGTTGAAGCCATATACGGATGAAACGCTCAAAGCATTACCAGGAGAAGGGTTCAAGCATGTGCAGGTTTTTTGTCCTGGATTTTCTGCCGATTGCTTGGAAACCATCGAAGAAATTGGAGAAGAAAACAGAGAATATTTTATGGAAAGCGGTGGTGAGACCTATGCCTATATCCCAGCTTTGAATGATTCAGATGCACATATAGAAGCAATGATGCAGCTGATTGAACGCGCTTTATGAAGACGAAAAGGACTCGCAAAAAGTCGCCTTGAAATAAACCGGAGCAATTTGCTCCGGGGTTGCCATTTTTGTCAGGACCAACACATCCATTGCAAGCAAACCACCTGACCTTGTAAGTCCACATCTGCTTCGGAGCACCAACAGCGGTATTCTGCTGCAGTATGAAACCCAACAATCGCAGCGAGCATCACTGCACCTGTTGTACAGATACGACGTTTTGTCACTTTCATAGACGTGTCTCAGTCGAATTTTTCCAAGGGGCATCTTTCATCCTATCTTGCGAAATCACCTTTCGCAATACAACGAAGAAAAAACATATTCATTCAAAAAAAGTTGCTAATTTTTCAGTTTACACTTTGTTCTACTTTACCGATAAAGTCATTCAAAATATGATACTTTTTTTGTATTTATAGGTAAGAAAAGTCATCAAGTTTCCCTACGATTTTTCATCTTGTTAACCCATATAACCAATTGTTTTTAAATAAAAAATAACAAAGGGTCAAAAGGTTCTGAGTTGACTTCAATGGTCAGGGCATTATTATCTAAAAGTATGATAAGTCAGCAACACCAATTGGTGAATGGATACGCAAACTTCGATTCAATATCATCTGACTGATGTGGCTGCGGGAATGCAAAGCTCAGTCAAATAGTATAGGTAAAGTCGGCCATGTCGCTTGTACAGCTCATTGATACGCTCAAGGTCTTTTTTTTCATATTTGCTGTTTTTCTTGGGACATTTGCTTGTGGTCGCTGGTATTTTGAATGGCGACACACACAGTCGGTCTCGCAGTTTCCGGTTGAAGTGAATCAAGATTTCTCTGAAATCCTTGCAGCCTACCAAACTAAACACATCATTGTCGGTGCTTCATGGTGTAAATTCTGTGAACAAACAAAACAATGGTTTATACAGCGTCAGGTGCCTTTTGTCTTTTTAGATATCCATCAAGATAAAGCGGCGAAAACAATCTATGAGAATTTAGGGGAGGGCCCCATCCCACTCATTTTATTTAAGGATGGTTATGTCCGAGGGTTTGATTCGCAAAAACTAGTATCGCGTGTTAACCAGAGCATGAAAGAGCATGAACAAAAAACAAGAATTTAGCACAACCCTCGCCATACATCCATGAACCAGCTTAGACGAGGTTAAGTAATTTTGCTGCCACTCAATACCTATTGATCCTGAACTAAGCTATGGGATGCAAGGAACAGTCGCCTTGAGTATATATTTTGAACATGTGATTTTTAACATATGCTCAAGTTTCTTGTATGCTCATTCCTTCTTTAGATTTGAGTCTATTTTTCCACGTAACGCACCATTCATATAAGTGTCGATGATCGCTTGATAACGACCGGACTCTTGAATGGCTTTGAGCCCCTGATTGAGCTGTTTGAGAAACATGGTGCTCTCATGCCGCTTTCGAGAATAGACAACATGAAGTTCACTGATATAGAAAGGTGTTGGATGGGCATCTACCAGTCCTCTCATTTTACTTCTCATTTGATTTTGTAGCATGTACCTGCCGATGTTGACTTCGGTTATGACCAAATCCAGTTGGTTTTGAATGAGTAATTGAAAGAGATCTGTTTCGTGTGTGGTTCGTGTGACTTGTATTCGTTGCTTCTTCTCGAGATCTTCAAGCGTGTCTCCATAATAATAACCACGCCCAATTCCTATATTTTTACCGTATAAGTCCGTCGGTTGCTTCCAGTGAAATCGTACTTTTTTCAAATAAAAGAAATGAGCTGTAGAAAGAAACACAGGGTCTGAATAGATCACCGTTTTTTCGCGTTCAGCACTCTTGACCCAGAAAGCTGAAGCAATCGTTTTACCTGATGTTGCAAACTGCATTGCTCTGGCCCAAGGGGTGAAAAAAAATTCAGCGGTGACTCCTTGCTGCCGATAGGCTTCACGAATAATTTGTAAAACAAGGCCTTTTTCAGGCAACTTTTTTCCTGAAAAAGGAGCCCATTCACCCGTCACAATTTCAATTTTCTGTGTGGCGAATAAAGGAAATGTGAACAATAAAAAAGAAATGAGCAACAGTCTCATATGAGCTATGTAAGCTGTTCAGCGTTTGAATTTATTGAGTATGATTTGGTTTTAAAGTTGGGTCAACATCATCAACTGAGATACTTTGCTAGAAAAAAGCGTGCACGCTGTTGGGAGTAGCGTGCACAACTTGTTGTTGGAGATAGTTCCCTCTGGGCAAAAACAGATAAGCCCAAAACGAGGGTTATTGACTGAGCTCCTGCTCAGTAAAATAGTCAGCAAATAACGGAGAGGTTAAATATCTCTCTGCTGAACTAGGGAGTACAACAACGATTGTTTTGTCCGTATACTCTGGTTGCTCTGCAATTCGGTTGGCTGCAACAATGGCCGCACCACTAGAAATGCCAGCAAGAATACCTTCTTCTTTCATTAGACGGTGTGCCATATCCATCGCCTCTTCATTGGAGACAGTCTCAACACGGTCGACCACTTCCAGGTCGAGGTTGCCAGGAATAAATCCAGCGCCGATCCCTTGAATCTTATGTGGACCTGGCTTCAGTTCTTCACCCGCAAGTTTTTGTGAGATCACTGGAGAATCACTTGGCTCAACAGCAACGGAAAGCACCTTTTTTTTCTTTTCGTATTTTAAGTAGCGGCTGACACCTGTGATTGTGCCACCTGTGCCAACGCCTGCGATGAACACGTCCACATCACCTTGTGTACCTTCCCAGATCTCAGGTCCGGTTGTTTTAAAGTGGATCTCTGGGTTTGCCGGGTTTTCAAATTGTTGCAGCAGGACGTATTTTTCTGGATTTTGATCGTAAATCTCTTGGGCTTTATCGACCGCACCTTTCATTCCTTTTGGGCCTTCTGTGAGGACGAGCTTGGCACCCAGCGCCTTGAGTAGTTTCCTACGTTCCAGGCTCATGGTATTTGGCATGGTTAGTGTCAGCGAATAACCTTTAGATGCAGCGACAAATGCCAGAGCAATCCCGGTATTACCGGATGTTGGCTCAATAATTTCTTTTCCTTCTTTCAAGAGACCTTTTTTCTCAGCATCCCAGATCATGCTGGCACCGATTCGGCATTTGACACTAAAGCTTGGGTTGCGAGATTCAATTTTGGCGATCACGTTTCCTTTTGTGACACGATTGAGCTTCACTAACGGGGTATTCCCTATGGAAAGTGAGTTATCTTCAAATACCGTCATCGTTTCTTACCTCATAGAAAATTACATTGGGTAAAGGCTTTTCCTACCCATCGTTGCATCCTTAGAAGCTTACTCTGAACAGCGTGAGAAAGAAGGATAGTTTCGCTATAAATTATGTCTAAACGTTATACATGAGCATTTTTTTATAATTTTTTATTCATATATCGCAAGAGATAATTCATCGTACATGATTGTGATGTTGTCAGACACTCCGATACAATGCAGGATAAATCACCATTTGAAAAGAGAAAAAGGTATGACATTTCGTGGTACGGACGAATATATTGCATCGCAGGAGTTGCAACTGGCCGTCAATGCGGCAGTAACACTGGAAAAGCCATTACTCATCAAAGGAGAGCCAGGGACAGGCAAAACCATGTTGGCAGAAGAATTAGCCAAAGCTTTGGATACAGATCTGATCCAATGGCACATCAAGTCAACAACCAAAGCGCAACAAGGGTTATATGAATATGATGCCGTATCCCGATTAAGAGACAGTCAACTTGGTGATGAGCGTGTTCATGACATCAGTAATTATATTGTCAAAGGAAAGCTATGGCAGGCATTTGAAGCCCCCAATCGTCCCGTTTTACTGATAGATGAAATCGATAAAGCGGATATTGAGTTTCCTAATGATTTGTTACAAGAACTGGATCGCATGGAGTTTCATGTGTATGAAACGCAGGAAGTGATCAGTGCGCAACAAAGACCGATAGTCATCATTACTTCAAATAACGAAAAAGAACTTCCAGATGCCTTTCTCCGTCGTTGCTTTTTCCATTACATTCAATTCCCAACACCAGAAGAAATGCAGGCAATCGTCAATGTACATTACCCTGACTTGAAAAAAGATCTCCTCGCCGTTGCCCTCAATTCATTTTTCCAGCTTCGAGAAGTGACTGGATTAAAGAAAAAACCATCTACATCAGAGCTGCTTGATTGGTTGAAATTACTGCTTGCAGAAGATATCGATCCAGCGGTGCTTCAAGACAAGCAAAACGAAGGCGGTTTGATGCCATTATTTGGTGCGCTATTAAAGAATGAACAGGATGTTTCTCTCATCGAAAAAATAGCCTTTATGACACGTAGGCACGGAGCTTAAGATGCTGATCGATTTTTTCATGACGTTACGCAAACATCGAGTACCTTGCACTCTACGGGAATATCTCGATTTGCTGAATGCGCTGGAAAAGGGGATCGTTTTTGCAGATATTGAAGGTTTTTATTATCTCTCTCGCGCCGTTTTAGTGAAAGATGAAACGCATTACGACCGTTTCGACCGTGGATTTGGTGAATATTTTGAGGGTATTCAATCCATTGACTGGCTGGAAGGAGAAATCCCCGAGGAATGGTTACGTAAGGAATTCGAGAAGTTTTTGACTGAAGAAGAAAAAGCCAAACTTCAATCACTGAGTAGCTTGGAAGAGCTGATGGAAAAATTTCGCGAACGGATGAAGGAACAACAAAAGCGTCATGCTGGTGGCAATAAATGGATTGGGACAGGCGGGACTTCACCTTTTGGAGCTTATGGCTTCCACCCTGGAGGGATCCGCATCGGCCAAAAAGGGAATCGAAATCGGCAGGCCGCGAAAGTCTGGGATAAGCGCGCTTTTCGAAATCTCGACTCAGATGCAGAATTAGGTTCCAGAAATATGAAGTTGGCGCTGAAAAAATTACGTAAGTTTGCCCGTGTCGGTGCGAGTGAAGAATTAGATCTGCACGAAACGATTCATGGAACAGCTAAAAAAGGTATGTTGGATGTGAATATGCGCCCAGAGCGACATAATGCTGTCAACGTACTGATGTTTTTTGATGTCGGCGGGTCGATGGATGATCATGTTCAAATTTGCCAGGACTTGTTCTCTGCGGCGCATGGTGAATTCAAACACCTTGAATTTTTTTACTTTCACAATTGCATTTATGAAGGCGTTTGGAAAGATAGTACACGACGCTACAGTGAAGTGATTGATACATTCGATATCATTCATCGCTTTGGGCGCGATTATAAAGTGATTTTTGTCGGTGATGCGACGATGGGGCCTTATGAAATCGCATACCCAGGAGGTAGCGTGGAACACTGGAACGAGGAGTCGGGAGAAGTTTGGATGCAGCGATTGGTGCATCATTTTGATAAAGCGGCATGGCTGAACCCTCAATCAGAGGAAATTTGGGGATATTACCCCTCGATTCAACAGATGAGAGGACTCATGGATGAAAGAATGTTTCCATTGACACTGGATGGGATCAGTACAGCGATTAAATCGCTGACTTAAACTTGTAATTATTTGAATTGTCCTGATAATGAGGGCAATTCAAAGCATTGAAAATGATGAAGAGAGTTCCATGACAGATATCGTGATTTCCGGTTCTGGTCTGTATGTGCCACCGAATGTGGTGACCAATGAAGAACTGGTAAGTGCCTATAACACCTATGTAGATGCGTTTAATACGGAACATCAACGTGAAATTGAGTCAGGAGAGATAGAAGCACTCCCTCAATCCAGTGCAGAATTTATCGAGAAAGCATCTGGTATCCGTGCGCGCTATGTGTTGTACAAAGATGGTATTGTTGACCCAAAAGTTATGCGTCCCATGTTTCCAAAGCGTGGTGAAGAGCAAGCGCCGGAAATGGTGGAAATGGCCGTTCATGCTGCCAAACAGGCTCTCGAAGCAGCGAATAAGACTGTAGAAGATGTTGACCTGGTGATTGTTGCATGTTCAAACATGCAGCGTTCATATCCAGCTTTGGCCGTGGAGTTACAAAAAGAATTGGGTGCAGGTGGCTATGCATATGACATGAATGTCGCTTGTTCTTCGGCAACATTTGGTATTTCCAATGCCATTGCTTCAATTCAGTCAGGTATGGCGAGTGTCGCGCTTGTCGTCAATCCAGAGTTTGCTTCGCCGCAGGTGAATTATAAAAACCGAGACAGTCACTTTATTTTTGGCGATGTGTGTACAGCAACGATTCTTGAGAAGAAAGAGACTTGTACTTCAGAGCACGCGTTCAAAGTCATTGCAAGTAAGCTGAAGACCAGCTTTTCGAATAATATCCGTTGTGATTATTCTTACACAGACCACTGTCATGCTGAGCTGCCTGATGACAATCCATTTTTTAAACAGCAAGGCCGAAAAGTTTTTAAAGAATTACTTCCGATCGTTGTGGATGTGATCACGTCTCAGTTGAAAGAACTTGAGTGGTCTGTCGAGAGTGTTCGCAGAATGTGGTTACATCAAGCGAATATCAATATGAATCTTTTTGCTGCGAAGAAGATTTTGGGGCGTGATGCAACGGATGATGAAGCGCCCATTATTTTGGATGAATTTGCAAACACGGCTTCTGCGGGGTCGATCATTGCTTACCATCGAACGCATCAAGACCTGATGGCAGGTGATAAAGCTATTTTATGTTCTTTTGGTGCAGGGTATTCCGTCGGCTGTATTGCCCTCGAGAAATGCTAAAAAATGCAGAGTACAAGCTGAGGTACTGACTTGGTGCCTCATTCTTCCTTCTGACGTGATTTCTTTCCATCTGCACACTAAACTCTCATAGATGCTCTGTCTCCAGTTTTGTTACATCTTGTAACAGCTTTAAACTATTAGATTTTTAAGAAACACATTATCATGGCGTGATACTCAAATGTGTTGAGTGTTTTGATACGAAAAAGGACCAGCCAGATGAACAAAAGACGTGTCTTTCTTCCAATCATTGTGTTGATGATTTTCCTATTGGGTGCTGGAGCACTCGTTTCCCTAAAAAAGCCTCCCGAGAAAAAGGAAGAAGTGAGAAAAGCGCTGCTTGTTGAAGTTCAACCTGTGGTGCAATCCAATGTCACTTATACAATTCAGTCTCAAGGGACGGTCGCGCCAAATATTAAAACAAATCTTGTGAGCCAGGTCTCAGGAAAAATTCTTGAAGTTTCTCCCACATTTGTGAATGGCGGCTTTTTCAAAAAAGGCGATATTCTAGTTCGATTAGAGCAAAGTGATTACAGCTCAGCGGTAAAGTCAGCAGAAGCCGTACTTGCACAGGCAAAAGCAGCGCTTGTAGAAGAGCGAGCTCGCGCAAAAGTGGCAGAAAAAGAATGGCGATCATTCATGAAAGGTGAAGCACCCACTTTGTATCTCAGAAAACCACAATTAGCACGGGAATATGCCAATGTCCGTTCGGCAGAAGCAAATTTGGAAAAAGCACAACGAGATCTAGAGCGGACTGTGATTGCAGCCCCAATCGATGGGCTGGTTAAAAGTAAACATGTAGATATTGGTCAGTTTGTGACGGCTGGCCAGTTGCTGGCCAATATTTATGGAACTGCTTATGCTGAAGTTCGATTACCAGTGACGGATCAGGATTTAGCGTTTATCAATCTTCCAAAACAATTCCAATCGGATAATGGCCCGCTCGTGACACTCAAAGCGAGCATTTCTGGAAAGTCACATGAATGGTCTGCACGTGTGACGAGATCGGAAGGAACATTCGATGAGAAAAGCCGGGTCATGTATTTGGTTGCCCAAGTCAAAGACCCTTATCAATTGACGCAGAACGGCCATTTACCGCTCCAGTATGGCCGCTTCGTTCAAGCCAAAATTGAAGGGGCGCAAGTCAATAATATCGTAGTGCTTCCTCGCCATGTTCTCAAATCTGGAAACCGTGTGTTATTAGTGGATGAAGAAAGTCGATTGCGTATTCGTCAAGTTGAGGTGGCGCGTACCGATCAGCGTCATGTATACATTCATGATGGATTGTCGACCGGGGATAAAGTGGCGATATCAGCAATCGCAAATCCACTTGAAGGTATGGAGGTTCGGATGAGTCACCAAGATAAAAAGGAGATTTCTGAGTCTGATAAAAGTGCGATCGCTGCCAGAGGAAGTGCTCTATGATTGATACCAACAAAGGGATCATCGCTTGGTTTGCCCGCAACAGTGTCGCTGCGAATTTACTCATGATCATTATCATGATTGTTGGTTTTGCTTCTGCTTTTTCGATTAAAAAAGAGATGTTTCCCTCCATAGAGCCAAAAACAATTACCATTCGTGTGGCTTATCCAGGTGCCGCTCCGAAAGAAGTGGAAGAGGGGATCATCGATAAGGTAGAGGAAGTCCTTCAAGATGTTGAAGGGAAAAAGAAAATTACTTCAACTGCTTCGGAAGGAATGGGTACGGTACTGGTGGAAGTTGAAGATGGCTATGAGCTTCAGGAGTTGATGGATGAAGTGAAAGGGCAGGTCGACTCCATTTCCAGCTTCCCAAATTTAGCGGAAAAACCGATTGTCTATCGTTCTCGATACCCAAGAGATGTCCTTTGGTTATCCATTTATGGGGACTTGGACGAACGAGGTTTGAAAGAGTTTGCGAAGGAAGTCCGAGATGAGCTCAAACTGTTGCCGGATGTATCTAAAGTAAAACTTGTAGGAGAAAGGCAATATGAAGTGGGTATTGAGATTTCCGAATATAATCTGCGTCAATATGAACTGACCTTCGATGATGTTGTTAACGCGGTTCGTCGCTCTTCATTGGATCTCCCTGGCGGTACGATCAAATCGGAGGCTGGAAATTTCCTCCTTCGCACAAAGGGACAGGCATATCGTGCCAATGATTTTGCAAATATTGTGCTTAGAACTGCGGCAGACGGAACCCGAATTTTGCTTTCTGATGTGGCAACAATCAATGATAGCTTTGTGGATGAAGTGAATTACTCGATGTTTAATGGAAAACCGAGTGTGAGTGTCCAAATCAGCGCATCTGGGGATGAAAGCGTATTTGATGTTGCCAAAGCAGTTAAAGCGTATGTCGCAGAGAAAAAGCAAACACTGCCTGATTCCGTCACTTTAGATCACTGGGGTGATAGCTCTTTCTACCTGCAAGGCCGTTTGGATCTCATGCTAAACAATATGTTTTTTGGTGGACTGTTAGTTTTGCTGGCGTTAACTTTATTTTTGGATTTAAAAGTCGCGCTGTGGGTGATCATCGGGATCCCGATTTGTTTCCTTGGTGCACTGGCTTTGATGCCATTGGAGTACTTCGACGTATCGATCAATGTGATTAGTTTATTTGGTTTTATACTGGTCCTGGGGATAGTCGTCGATGATGCAATTATCATCGGCGAAAGTGTCTACACAGAAATCGAAAAACGGGGTCACAGTGCCGATACGGTGATCATTGGTACCAAAAAGGTCGCGACACCCGCAACCTTTGGGGTCTTGACGACGATTGCCGCTTTTGTACCCATGATGATGGTGTCCGGTAACTTTGGCACAATCTGGAAAGCGATTGCGATGGTTGTTTCTTTATGCCTTCTTTTTTCCATTATTGAGTCAAAGTACATTCTTCCTGCACATTTAGTGAAGATGAAGGTCAGACGTCCCGATGAAAAGCAGACCCTACTGTATCGTACTCGTGCGAAGTTTAGTGGAATGATCCGGCATCTTATTCAACACAAATATCAGCCGCTTTTGATTCGTGCGGTAGAAAATAGATATACCACGTTGATGATTTTTATCGGAATGTTTTCTCTTGTCCTTGCTTTGTTAGCTGGTGGACATGTTCGCACTGTTTTCTTTCCAAACATTCCCAGTGATTTTATTCAGGCAAAAGTAGAAATGATGGAAGGTACTCCTTCAGAAACAACGGTTCAGTCCTTAAAAAAGATTGAGCAATCTTTGCTTGGCATGGATCAACAGTTGAAAGAAGAATTTGGAACGTCTGTTGTGAAACATCGCCTTTCCTGGAATGAGTCTGAAACAGTAGGTAGTGTTTTTGTTGAGCTTGAGAAAAGTGAAGGGCGAGAAATCAATGGTTTTGAAATCGTCAATCGTTGGCGTGAGAGTGTTCCTGAAATAGCTGGGCTTAAGTCAGCTTCATTCTCAGCGAGTATTAGTGGGCCTAAATCTGACATATCCTTTCAGCTCAAAGGGAAGTCACTTGATGATCTCAAAGAAGCAGCACAAGAGTTAAAACAAAAGCTGAATACGTATAACGGTGTTTTTGATATTCAAGATAGTTTTAGTGGTGGAAACGATGAAATTTTGCTCTCTATTAAGCCGGAAGCTGAGGCTTTAGGGTTATCTTTATCTGATCTTGCCAATCAAGTGCGTCAAGGGTTTTATGGTGCAGAAGCACAGCGGATCCAACGGGATGGGGAAGAGATTAAAGTCATGGTTCGTTACCCAGAATCAGAGCGACGATCGATAGGAAATCTGGAGAATATGCGGATCCGAACGATCAATGGCGATGAGGTTCCGTTTTCATCAGTCGCAACGTTCACGACTGAACCTGGCTATTCTTCGATAAACCGAATCGACGGTGTGCGTTCTGTGACAGTCACAGCATCTGTGGATAAAGGTCGCGTTGAGCCGCAAAAAGTGACGCAGGAAATTAACCAAGAATTTATGCCTGAATTACGTCAGCGTCACCCAAGTGTATCTACAGCGTTGGAGGGATCAAGTAAGGAAGAACAGGATTTACAGGGGGAAATGCTAAAAGCGCTTGGGCTGGCACTATTCTTGATTTATGCACTCATGGCGATCCCCTTAAAGTCTTATTCTCAGCCGTTGATTATTATGTCTGTGATCCCATTTGGTTTAATAGGCGCCATTTTTGGACACCTCGTTTTGGGGTTATCCGTGAGCATCCTATCTTTATTTGGGATCATCGCATTGTCAGGGGTTGTGGTGAATGACAGTCTAATTTTGGTGGATTTTGTTAATCGAGAAGTGAAACAGGGAATGCCTGTGAAAGAAGCGGTGATTGAATCGGGTGCGCAACGCTTCCGCCCAATTATCCTGACTTCTTTGACCACATTTTTTGGTTTAACACCCATCGTATTAGAAAAGAGCTTACAGGCCCAAATCGTGATACCGATGGCAGTCTCTTTAGCATTTGGGATCTTATTTGCGACGGTCATTACCTTGCTGTTGATCCCTTCTCTGTATGTCATTTTGGATGATATTCGCCGGGGTTTTCGCTGGATAATGGGAAAGGAAGAAGCAACCTCAACATCTACAGTTTAAATGAATGGTGTTTGAAGGGGACTTAATGGCAGGGAATGCCAAGTGCTTCAATTTGTTGAAAGCCTTCATCGAAGGCTTTTAACTTTTCAAGACCTGTTTTACTCTTTTTGGATGAGACGACAAACTCATTATTTTCACCTAAGTGTTTTAACTTTCGATAATGACCAAGTTTTCCCATTTTCATAATAGTCAAATCCCAATTCACCTCATAACCAAGAAACCCATCGAGGTGTGCTTTATCTAACATTAAAAGCCCTCGTTCTATATGGTCAAGAGGATAGACTTCAAATTGGTGCTTGTTTTTTCTCCAGAATTCACCATATTCAAACCCGCGCATGACCCCGATGGTCAGCCCTTTTAAATCGGCTATTGAATGCTTATCCAAAAACGCATTGTATCGAGTGTATATAACATAGCGTATCCGATTTAAAACATTTGCAGAGTAGTGAAATATTCTGAGTCGATTGGAATTGAGTGCAGTTGGAAAAAGCAATTCGATTTCACCTTTTTGGACCTCCTGATAAGCCCGGGACCAATTGGTGACAATCAATTCAATCACATACCCTTGCTGCTGCATAGCCTGTCGAAAACACTGCCAGCTGGTGCCTTTTAGCTTTTTTGAATCCTGTCCGACTAAAATGGTTTCGCGAAAGCTCTTTGTGTTGTTATTTTTAGTGTATGTAAAAGGAGGGTAGCCATATAGTGTGGCAGCGGAGACTCTTTTAGTATTCATTTCGGCTGCAAGAAGCCAAGGGCCCCAAAAAAGCAAGCAAAAATATAAGCTAAACCGCTGCATCTTTCCTCTTTCAAATTCAGTAAGGCCTTTGAATTACTATAAACAAGCTTTGTCGGAATGAGAAATAGTTGTTGTTATATACTCCGTTGGTTGACTCGCGCCATCAGTTTTTCTGCTGACTCAACACGCTCGGAATAACGGTCGAGCAAGAAGTCATTGTTATCTCTTGTGAGATAAGTGAATTTTATGAGTTCTTCAAGAACATCCACGATCCTGTTGAAAAATGGAGATGGCTTCATACGGCCATTTTCTTCGAATTCAGTAAATGCTTTTGGCACAGAAGACTGGTTCGGAATGGTTAACATCCGCATCCAACGGCCGAGCGTTCGCATTTGGTTGACTGTATTGAATGATTGAGAACCACCACAAACTTGCATGAGAGCCAGGGTTTTGCCTTGTGTTGGTCGAACAGCACCAAGAGAAAGTGGGATCCAGTCAATTTGCGCTTTCATGATCCCTGTCATGTTGCCGTGTCGCTCTGGGGAACACCAAACCTGTCCCTCTGACCAAGTCACCAACTCGCGTAATTCCTGAACTTTTGGATGCGTATCCTCTTCACTATCTGGAAGTGGTAATCCAGTAGGATCGAAAACCCGAGTTTCTGCCCCCATTTTTTGTAAAATCCGAGCACTTTCTTCAATGACCAAGCGACTGTAAGAGCGGTCTCTTAAGGAACCATAAAGCAAAAGGATCCGGGGGGGATGCGTTGAAAGTTTGGGATGAAATTGTGATGGCGTTGGTGCTGAAAATTGTGTTTCATCCAACTGGGGAAGGTTTAAATCGGTGAGGCTCATATTAGACTCCAGCTTCCTCTGTTTGGGTTTGCGTGATTTCTTTTAGGATAATTGGTAATTGTTGGATCTTTTCTTGAATTTCCGAAATGGTTTTGTGAAAAGCAAGCTGTGATTCGTATTCATTCTGAAGTTTAGATGGATCGACAATCCCCCAATGTAACCGCTTCGCTTGGCCAAACCAAACAGGGCATGAT
Source organism: Algicola sagamiensis DSM 14643 (assembly GCF_000374485.1). Classification (GTDB taxonomy): domain Bacteria; phylum Pseudomonadota; class Gammaproteobacteria; order Enterobacterales; family Alteromonadaceae; genus Algicola; species Algicola sagamiensis. The sequence goes on along the minus strand of NZ_KB894491.1, from coordinate 387,673 downwards.
TCGCCTGCAGCAGAATCACAAACCGTGATCACAAGATCGGGTGCAAAAGATTCGAGCTGATCCCAAGATTGGCTTTTTAGCCCATGCGTAGAGATCCCTGCTTGATTCAAAGTGTGCAAAGTCATTGGATAAACTTCCCCTACGGGCTGACTACCAGCGCTTTTGGCTTGAATCTTTTCCCCAAATGTATGATTGGTGATTGCTTCGAAAAGAATGCTTCGACAACGATTATGGGTGCAAATATACAGTACTTTTTTCATAAATAATGCCCGAATGATAAAATGGCCTAACAGCAGTTCATTCGATTTGTTCCTGTTTGTGTCAGTGCTCTCAATCCTGATGCAATGTAGTTTAAGTTGCTTGTCGCTGTGCCTTGTAGCACTTTCTGTGCCCAATCAGGTAGCTCTGGGTGAAGTGAGTAATACACCCATTTTCCACGTCGTTCATCGAGTAACAAGTTGGATTTACGCAGATCGGCTAGATGGCGAGATATTTTAGGCTGACTGAGCTGAAGCGCTTGCTGAATATCGCAGACGCAAAGCTCGCCTTTGAGTGTGATGAGTAACAGAGACTTCAACCGCGTATCATCGGCGAGACATTTATAAAAAGCGAGTGGACAGAACATATTCACCAACGATGAAATCATATATATGGAATATCATATATATGTTATTTCATATGTCAAAGGTTTGTTTTCATCCATTGAAATGATTCTTCATGAGGAATGAGATATGAATAGGACTGATCTGAAAAGGACAGTCATAAACTTCTATTATTTTGTGACTGTCTAATTTTTGTTGTAGCCAGACATAACTGATTAGCGAAACTATGATCCCGACAGAAATTAAAGTTGTGAAGAAGTGTGACACACCAAAAGTCTGTTCAACCCAAGGTGGAATGAAATAGACCAAGGGGAGTAAATCCAAAAAAGTAAGTACGACAATGATGTATTGATTATCTCCATATTGAGAGTTTTTAAGTGGCATGAGATGTTCCTCTATTTTGAATGGTGTGCTGCATGGATACCGCACACCAGTGACTGTCCAATTATTTTGTGACTGTCTAATTTTTGTTATGACGCCAGCCATAATGACTTTTTGCGGCCACTTTTTTCGATTGTTTTGCGAAATCCATTATGATCCCAAGCGTTGATTTCTCCATCGCGCTTGATAACATCCTGCTCTAGAATTTCTGTCACCGCTGGCATCACAGGGCAGTTTGGACCTTCTGTGAGGCTCGCGGTAACGACGCTTTGTTGATATCTATGCCGTTTTTCCAAGTAGAAAGAGGATGATGCCAAAACTGCGCTCATTATTGGATTATTTTGATGAGGTATTGTGCAGTTAGATTTAGAGCGTTGTTTATCATAATTATAAAAGTGTAGGGGTGCAATTTAAGCATCCCCCTGACTTGATCTTATTGTCTTTCATTCGTGGTGAAGAACGAAAGTATATTCCTCATATCTCTGGCTTGATCTGCCATTGCTTCACCAGCTGCGGATACCTCTTCAACGAGTGCTGCATTTCTTTGCGTCATTTCGTCCATTTGCATAACGGCAGTATTTACCTGCTCAATACCTGATGTTTGCTCGATTGCTGCATGACTGATCTCTGCTACCATCTGGCTGACATGCTGTACAGAGTCAACAATTTCATTGAGTGTTTCACCGGACTGATTGACTAAATCGGTGCCAAATTCCACTTTATTGACACTGTCTCGAATAAGATCCTTAATTTCTTTTGCTGCGCCAGAAGAGCGTTGGGCAAGGTTTCGGACTTCACCTGCAACGACAGCAAATCCGCGTCCTTGTTCACCCGCCCTTGCTGCTTCTACGGCTGCATTAAGGGCAAGAAGGTTTGTTTGGAAAGCAATCTCATCAATGACACCGATAATATCATTGATCTTTTTACTCGATTCATTGATCTCTTCCATACCTTGAATGGCTTGAGAAACGATTTGGCCGCCTTCTTCGGCTTTATTTTTTGCTTCAATCGCGAGTGTATTCGCTTCTTTCGCATTCTCTGAACTTTGTCTGACATTACCTGTCATCTCTTCCATGCTTGCAGCGGTTTCTTCGAGAGACGATGCTTGTGACTCAGTTCGTTGACTTAAATCAGTATTTCCTTGTTCAATTTCTTCAGCACCACTTGCAACAAGACCTGCTGCATTATTGATACGCGCAATCACTTCTGTCAGCTTCTCAACCGTTGTATTTGCATCCTGTTTTAATTTTCCATACAGGCCATGATAGTCCGTAGTAATTGACTTAGTGAGGTCACCATGCGCCATTGCATCTAGGACAGTCACAGTATCATTAATCACGCCTTCTGCAATGCCAACTAATTGATTAAGTCCCTTAGATAAATTCAAGAAGAAACCTTCTTTGTCTTCTTCCTGGATCCGTAAAGTCAAATCACCATCCGAAGCAGAGTCGATGAGCTGATTAATTTCCTTCTCAATGGCCACTTCATCTGTTCTATCAGTCCACTCGACAACCGTACCAATCCTCTCGCCACCTTCATCATTGATTGGATTAGCAATGAGTCCAAAGGTTCTACCACCAATCATGATTTCTGTTTTGTAGGTGGATGTTAGGGCTTCGATCATTCGTTGCTGATGCGAAGGGTTTTTGTGGAATTGATCAATATTCTCACCAATTAACTTGTTACTGTTGAAGTTCGGGAGATCTTTTTGGATATCCCGTTCAGCATTCTTCATCATGGTATGAATGCTATTGTTCATATAGATGATGTTGTTATTTCTATCGCCAATCATGGTGTTGGTAGCAACATTATCAAGGGCTTGTTTTATCCGTAAATTTTCTCTAGCGATCCGTTGCTCTTCTTCGGCTCTGGCAAGCTCTTCGGTGATATCATTCCACTCGACGACAGTACCAAGCCGCTCACCCTCATCAGAGAATACTGGTGTTGCAATTAAGTCAAATGTGAGCCCGGTGAGTTTGAGGCGAGTATTGTAGACGTCAGTCATATTTGCAACGAGATCACGTTGATATGAAGGTTGCTTGTGGAATATGTCAACACATGTCCCCAATAGCTTGTCAGCATTAAATTGAGGTAGTGCCATGCGGAGTTTCTCTTCATTTGATTTCATCATTTTTTCAACAGAATTATTCATATAAACGATATTGAAGTCATTATCCGCCATCATGACATTGGCTTGACAGACATCCAGTGCTCGTTTGGTTCGAGCATTGGCTTGCGCCAGTTTTTGTTCTGCCAATTGTCTTGCCAGAGATTCAGTAATGTCATTCCATTCGACGACTGTCCCAAGACGCTCACCATCATCAGAGAATACTGGTGTGGCAATGAGGTCGAATGTGAGCCCAGAGATTTCGAGTCGGGTGTTATAGACTTCTTTCATCGCACTAACCATATTCCGCTGATATGACGGCTCCTTATGGAAGGTATCCACACAAGTACCAATCAAACTTTCTGCATCGAAATTGGGGAGGTGTGTCTTGATCTTGGCCTCATTCGACTTCATCATTTTTTCAACTGAGTCGTTGGTATACACAATGTTGAAGTCATTATCCGCCATCATAACATTGGCTTGGCATACATCCAGTGCTCTCTTGATCCTTGCGTTATCTTGTGCCAGTTGTTGTTCTGCTTTCTGTCTTGCCAGAGATTCCGTAATATCGTCCCACTCAACGACTGTGCCAAGTCTGTCTCCTTCATCGGAAAATACCGGTGTTGCGATGAGGTCAAATGTGAGTCCGGCCAGTTCAAGACGAGTGTTATATACCTCTGTCATGGCCCCGACCATATTCCGTTGATAGGACGGATCAGCATGGAATGTATCGACACAGGTACCAAGCAAAGTTTCTGCATTAAAGTTCGGAAGTTTTATTTTGATGGTTTCTTGATTGGACTTCATCATTCTTTGAACGGACTCGTTAACGTATACGATATTAAAGTCGTTATCTGCCATCATGACGTTGGCTTGGCAGACATCCAACGCTCGTTTGATTCGAGCATTATCCTCAGCCATTCGTTGTTCAAACTGCTGTCTTGCCAGTGACTCGGTTATATCATCCCACTCAACAACTGTGCCTAGGCGTTCGCCATTATCGGAAAATACTGGGGTTGCGATCAGATCAAAAGTGAGCCCTGCAAGTTCGAGTCTGGTGTTATAGACCTCTGTCATGCCGCCGACGATGTTCCTTTGATAGGACGGATCGGCATGGAATGTATCGACACAAGTACCAAGGAGCTTACTTGCATCAAAGTTGGGGAGTTTGATACGCAGTGTTTCCTGATTCGTTTGCATCATTTTTTCGACAGAATCGTTTAGATAAACAATGTTAAAGTCATTATCAGCCATCATTACATTGGCTTGACAGACATCCAGTGCTCGTTTTATCCGTTCATTATTTTGCGCCAACTTCTGCTCTTCACGCTGTTTCGCCAATATATCTGTAATATCTTCCCACTCTACGACTGTCCCTAGGCGATTTCCCTTATCGAAAATTGGTGTTGCTGTTAAGTCAAATGTTAAACAGCCAACTTCTAAGCGCGTGTTATAGACTTGCTTAAGATCTGCAATCATACGGCGTTGATGTGAAGGATCTTTATGGAATACATCGACGCAAGTCCCGATCAGCTTTTCAGAATCGAAATTGGATATGTGTGTCTGTAGTTCGGATTGGTTTTTGCGCATCATGGCATGAACAGATTCATTCAGGTAAACGATGTTCATATCGTTATCAGCCATCATGACATTCGCTTGACATACATCCAATGCAAGTTTGATGCGGTTCATTGCTTCATCTTGACGTGTTGGCGGTTCTTCACCAGATGCATACTCTTGCCATTCAACGATTGTACCAACACGCTGATTTGCACCATTATGCAGTGGGGTGACTTTACGCGTCATAATAGTTTCGCCCACTTGGATCTGTGTTTCAGTCATCGATTTGAGTTGTACCAGATCCTGTTCAAAAGCAGCTTTTTGTGTATCTAACTGTAAAATAGACAAGCTTGATAGATTGGAAACCTGGCCGAAAGCCTGAGTCATCGATGATTGATGCTTATCGAAGAATGTATGGCATGCTTGGTTTGCAAAAACAACTTCATGGTTGTTGTTTGCGATCATAATGGGTTGTGAAGCCTGTTCTAAACCAGTGATCAGTGCCTGATCTTGTTCTGAAGTTCCTGTGTTCGATAGATTTTGGATCAGCATATCGAATGCTCTTTTGATGTAGTAAGCATCAAACCGTTGTGCTAGCGGTTTAAATTCAGGCTGGGTTGTTGCCAGCTTCATGAGTCCACGGTGCATTTGTTGGAATGGTGTCACGAACTGATTGCGTGCAACCCAGAGGATACCCATAATGATACCTGCTGATATGAGGAATAAGAAAAAATAACCAGTACTACTTGATGAATCAATGTCCGATAAGCTCTTTTGATAGATATGCTCACTGACTTCAGTTGAAAACTGGTTTACATCACTCATCAGTGTATTAACTTTTTTTCCTTGCGTTTCAATTCTTTTCGAGAGGTTTTCTACTGTGGGTTGCAGGTTTGTAAGATAGTTTTGGGCAGCGGAGGCAAATTGAGATCGATTCACCTGACTGATGAGTGATTTCTGAGCGATTTCTAACTTTTTGTTGAGTGATGCATTAAAGTGAAGCTCATCCTGTAGTCTGGATATTTTCACCAGTAGTTTTGAGGTTGAATCGGAAAGAAAAGCTGCGCTTCCCAACTGTTGCTTGATGGATTTGATGAATTCTGCTTGTTGCCTGATTTCTGCAGTAATAGTGAGACCTAGATTTTCGATTGATGTAATTGCAGCTTTACTTTCTGAGAGAATACTGTGCTGGATCAAGCTGGACAGTTGGAATAACTGAGCGCGTATTACTGCTGTACTCTGTTCGGCTGAAGCGATATTTCGATTGAGCTGTAAAATTTCTTGATGGGTCTGACTCTGTTTATGTAAGCTTTGTCCTGCTATTCCACCATGATTGGATACCGTAAACATACCCAAAGCGCAAATTAACACACCTGGAATGAGAATACAGGCGAACATAATTTGATGTAAAGAGAACCGATTGAGTCCGGCTATGGACATCTCTTTATTACGATTTTCACTTAAAGATACTAAGTCCATCTTTTTTATCCCCATGCATTTGAAGGTTTGCTCTTGCAGACTGGCATGTCGGACATGATTTCATTGCATTGACTCGCATTGCTCGGTCATACATCGGGAAATGAGAATTTTTGCCCATACACAGGATTCATTTTAGGAAGATTCTTGCGAAGTGCTTCGTTTTTTTGGAATAAATATGATTCAAGACAGTCACATTTTAAGATCAATTCAGCAATTAGGGGCCGATAGACATTCCAAATTCTTTTTTCACTTGAAATGGGAAATTACTAGCCTAATTAACGACAATAAAGGCAGATTTAAATGTTATTCAGGTGGAATTGGTAGTATGTTTGAATATTTTGGACACAGGAATAGTGCCAAGTGTCTGTGTTTTAAAAAAGTCCAGTTCATATTCTTACCGAAATAATACACGGCTACATGATATCCCCTTACACCACCTCAAGCCAATAGATTCACACCACAGCTGCATTTTATCGACTAGACCGATAGCATGGCTAAATTGATATTCAATATGAGAGATTGTTTGTATCCATTGATGTGAAGAGATGTTTATCCGGTCTAAAATGGGTTGAATATGTTGGGGTATTACTCCAGATTTATCGGCTCTGATGGAGCGTCCCGTCCAATCCACAAGTTCAAAATAGTCTGTTGCAAGATATGGGATATAGGCTTTCGATTGCTTATCAGGATGAAATTCTTCTTTCATGAATGGTAGAAGCTTTGGTCGAATGGGTTGCTCTTTATGTGCATTTTGCTGTTCAAATTCTTGGAGTCGACTTTGAATGGATGTATAGGAAGATGCTTCTGGTGTTTGCGCAAGGCTTGCGCGAATTGGGTTTAAATCAACATAAGCCATGCAAGTGAGTAGGGCAGATTCATCAAGGAGGGCTTGGCTATCAAATCTAGCTTCCCAAAAGTGGCCTTTACAATCGTCCTCTTTATTGGATCTACGTGAAATATATTCGTTGGTAAATCGCATAAACCAGCTTATATCGGTCAGTTGTTTTCGGTATAAAGCGATATGTTTTTCAACAATGGATCGTTCTGGTTTCGTGAGTTGACTATCACCATGTTCTAACCAATATCGAACGAGGGGATGACCATGGTATAGTGTTAACCAGCGCTGGGCGACGTCGAAGTCGGAGAGTTTGGAGCAAGCTTCTATATTTACCCGCAAAACAAGATGGTAATGATTACTCATAATGGCATAGGCACAGACATCAATAGCAAAAGCAGATCCAGCGAGGGCTATCCGTTCAGCAAGCCACTGCTTACGGTGATGAAATGTGCGCCCAGTCAGTGGATCTTCCCCACATAAGAAAGCCCTGCGAACACAACGCGAAGTGCAGTGGTAATATGGAGTTTGAGAGAGGTCAATTTGATTTTTCCTTGCAATAGCCATCTTAAAATCAATATTTTAGAGTTACTTGCTGTGTGTTTATACAGTAATCAAAGTGATTTAATTTTGCAATATTTTTAATTGCTATGAAATATATTGTCATGAAATATATTCGGAAGAGCTTAGTAAAATGAATCAAATCGTGAACCGAAATAATCTAGAGTCGCGCATAACTTTCAGGGATTTGGTCGATAGCGACTTACCATTTGTAAAAGAGCTTCTGACAAATGAACAAGTGATGCGATTCATTGGCCCAGGTAGGCCTCTGACTGAGCATGAAATACAATCATGGTTTACTGACTTTATAAATAGACAACGTTCAGGCCATAGCAGGAGGGTTATTGGGTTAAAAGATGGTAAACAAGAGGCATTTATTGGTATTTGTGGTGTATTAAACGATGATGGCTGTGCTGATTTTGGATTTTATTTTTTACCTCGTTACTGGGGAAAGGGATATGCATTTGAAGCTTGCTCAATACTTCTGCCTGAAGCAATTGAACAATTCGGCGATAAACTAGTAATTTTCGTTTCAGAACAAAATATTGCGAGCCTATCATTGGTTAAAAAACTGGGATTGGTAGTTGATAAATACGAAAACTATCACGGTCGAATGGGGTATTTTTTTAAGGGATAAGTAAAGCAATATTCAAGACAGTCATATCTAACCATTGAGGCTGTACAAAATACATTCAAAACTTGTGACTGTCTAAATTTATTGTCTTAATTTATTACTTCTTGTGACTGTCTTAAATTCGGGGGGTTAAGGGATTTCCAACTCAATATCCGTCTGTGGAAGAGAGCAGCAAACGAGGACTTCGCCTTCTCGGACAAATGCAAGTGGTTCGTTGATGTAGGTGACTTCACCGGAGATAAGTTTGCAGCGGCATGCACCGCAGAAGCCTTCCCGGCAGTGGTATTGAACATGCAATCCGTGGTGTTCTAATGCTGTGAGTAGATTTGGGCAGGAATCATCAATATCAATGGGATCCTGCCCGTGGACTTTGAGCTGTTTGCTCATTAAAGATCAAACTCTCCAAAGTCGCTCGCGTCAATCTCAGAGTCAATTTGACCGACAAGGTAAGAGCTGATTTCAGCTTCCTGTGGGGCAACCTGTACATTATCAGAAACCAGCCATGCATTGATCCATGGAATTGGATTGCTTTTTTGCTCAAAAATAGGCTCGAAGCCCAGAGCGGTAATACGCGAGTTTGTGATGTATTCGACGTATTGGCACAGGATATCTTTGTTCAAGCCAATCATGGAGCCGTCTTGGAACAAATACTCTGCCCAGTCTTTTTCCTGCTCAGCCGCTTCGCGGAATAGCTCAATCGATGCTTCTTCACACTCACTTGCGATTTCTTGCATTTCTGGATCGTCTGCGCCTTCTTTCATCAAGTTAAGCATATGCTGTGTGCCTGTGAGGTGAAGGGCTTCATCGCGGGCAATCAATTTGATGATTTTCGCGTTTCCTTCCATTAATTCACGCTCAGCAAATGCAAAACTACAAGCAAAGCTGACATAAAAGCGAATGGCTTCAAGGACATTAACGGACATCAGACATAGGTATAGTTTGCGCTTGAGGGCGCGCAAGCTAATGTTGTATTCCTTTCCTTTGATCGTATGCAAACCTTCGCCATATAGGTTGTAGACATTCGTATGCTCAATCAAATCGTCGTAGTAGCAGGTGACAGCATCAGCGCGCTCGATGATTTTTTCATTCATGACGATATCATCGAAAATTTCTTTTGGCTCTTTCGTGATATTACGAATGATATGCGTGTAACTCCGGCTATGAATAGTTTCGCTAAATGCCCAAGTTTCAATCCAGGTTTCGAGTTCAGGGATTGAAACAAGTGGAAGCAATGCAACATTGGGTGAGCGGCCCTGAATACTATCAAGTAGCGTTTGGTATTTCAGGTTACTGACAAAAATGTGCTTCTCATGTTCCGGTAATCCTTCGTAGTCGATGCGATCTTTACTGACATCGACCTCTTCAGGGCGCCAGAAAAAGCTGAGTTGCTTTTCGATCAGTTTTTCAAAAATAGGAAATTTTTGTTGATCATAACGAGAAATATTCACGGTTTGCCCAAAGAACATGGGTTCTTTGAGGGGATCATTTTTCTCTCGACTAAAAGTTGTATATGCCATTCTCTTTTACCTAAACTACAAGCGCACAAAGAAATGACTGAGCAAGCCCAGCCATGCCATCATTTGTTCTTAGATTTTGCAAGCACCGCTTTCGCAATCATCCTGAGCTGCAAGCGCAGATTCATCAGAGGCGCCATCACGTGTGTTGTGATAATAAAGCGTCTTAATACCAAGTTTATATGCTGTCAGTAGATCTTTCAGAAGGATTTGCATTGGCACTTTACCTCCTTCGAATTTACCCGGGTCATAGTTGGTATTGGTTGAAATTGTTTGGTCGATGAATTTTTGCATGATTGCCATCAACTGCAAAATACCGTCGTTACCATTGATTTGCCAAAGGAGTTCGTACTTGTCTTTCAGCTCAAGGTATTCCGGCACCACTTGTTTTAAGATCCCATCTTTACTTGCCTTGACGCTGATAAATCCACGCGGTGGCTCGACACCATTCGTCGCATTTGAAATCTGAGATGAGGTTTCAGAAGGCATCTGCGCTGATAAGGTGGAGTTACGTAATCCGTGTTCTTGAATATCACGGCGTAAGCTTTCCCAGTCCAGGTGAAGGGGCTCACGACACACTTTGTCCAAGTCTTCTTTATATGTATCAATTGGTAGAAGACCTTTCGCATACGTTGTTTCATTAAACTTAGGGCAGGCACCAAGTTCGCGCGCAAGGTTGTTCGATGCTTTGAGTAGGTAGTATTGTATTGCTTCGAACGTTCTGTGAGTCAAGCCATTGCCTGAGCCATCAGAATATCTTGCGCCATGCTTCGCCAAGTAGTAGGCGAAGTTGATCACACCAATACCTAGAGTACGGCGGCCCATAGTTGCGTTATAAGCAGCAGGAACTGGATAGTCTTGATAGTCGAGCAGACTGTCGAGAGCGCGCACGGCCAAGTCTGCGAGTTCTTCTAGTTCATCAAGATTTTCTATCGCGCCTAAGTTAAATGCACTCAGTGTACAAAGAGCAATTTCTCCATCTGGGTCATTGACGTCCTTCAATGGTTTTGTCGGGAGTGCGATCTCGAGGCAAAGGTTACTTTGTTTAATTGGAGCAACCTTTGGATCGAACGGGCTGTGTGTATTACAGTGATCCACATTCTGTAAGTAAATACGGCCCGTACTTGCACGTTCCTGCATAAACAGAGAGAACAGCTCGGTCGCTTTAATTCGTTTTTTGCGAACTGAATCGTCCTGTTCGTACTGCGTGTAAAGTTTTTCAAATTCATCTTGGTCAGCGAAGAATGCATCATACAGTCCAGGGACATCGGATGGGCTGAACAAGGAAATATAGTCGTCTTTGATCAGACGTTGATACATGGTTTTGTTGAATTGCACACCATAATCGATATGACGCACACGGTTTTCTTCAACACCACGGTTGTTCTTCAGAACAAGTAGGGATTCAACTTCCAAATGCCAGATTGGGTAGAAAAGTGTCGCAGCACCGCCGCGGACTCCACCTTGTGAGCAGCTTTTTACGGCTGTTTGGAAGTGCTTGTAAAATGGGATACAGCCTGTGTGGAATGCTTCGCCATTGCGAATAGGGCTGCCAATCGCACGGATACGCCCCGCATTGATACCAATACCAGCACGTTGGCTGACGTACTTCACGATTGCACTTGACGTTGCATTGATGGAATCTAGGCTGTCAGAGCACTCTATCAGAACGCAGGAACTAAACTGACGCGTGGGTGTTCTGACACCCGCCATAATTGGCGTAGGTAGCGATAGTTTAAATAAAGAGGCTGCATCATAGAAACGACGGATATAGTCTAGACGTCGACTTTTCTCGTATTTTGCAAATAGGCAAGCCGCAATACAGACATAAAGAAACTGTGCACTTTCGTATATCTTGCCAGTGACACGGTTTTGAACGAGGTATTTCCCTTCGAGCTGTTTGACCGCTGCATAGCTGAAATTCATATCTCGATGATGATCGAGGAATGCATCCATTTCTGCGAATTCTTCTGGTGTATAATCTTCCAGTAGATGGCGATCATATTTCCCTGCTTCAACCATATTCACAACATGGTTATAGAGTTTTGGTGGCTCAAATTTGTCATAAGCCTTTTTTCTTAGGTGAAAGATAGCCAAACGTGCTGCCAAATACTGGTAGTCTGGTGTATCTTCTGAAATCAAATCCGCAGCAGCTTTGATGATCGTCTCATGGATATCTTCTGATTTGATCCCGTCGTAAAACTGGATATGTGACTTCAGTTCTACCTGAGAAACGGAAACATTATTCAGACCTTCTGCAGCCCATGTAATGACGCGATGGATTTTGTCTAAATCAATCGGTTCTCTTCGGCCATCCCTTTTTGTCACTGATAGATTTTGATTCATGTATTCCCGCTCAAAAATATTTAACCAAAAATGCAAATCCCCAAACCCTTCTGTACGTCATTATTATTGTGCCTTTCGCGAAAAAAACGCAAAGCATTAGCGCACGACTCAAGCCATGAATTTGTGTCATCAGCACACAAGGCATGGTGATTTTGTCGAGTTATCGCACAAGATATTGGGGTTCAATTTGAATGCGTCACAAGATAGTGTGTTCGAATTTAATTTTCAAGGAATAAGAAGCGAATAATCTGTGGATAAAATGGTGGGTAAATGAGTGCTGTAAGTACTCGCTTACCCTTCGTTTCAAATCCCTCTAACCCGTGAAAAAGATCAAGCAAAAAAGTTGTCCACTAGACTTTTTTTATAATTTTTCACGTTAGAAAATGCCTTTTTAATGCTGCAATTTTCTTGTCATTTTACTTGACAAACATCTGCTGCAAAAGCGTGTTTAATTCGGTAACGGAACTGGTGGTTTTATCGGCATTCCAACTATCCAATAACGCATTTTCTTCAATGTAACCATAACCTGCGATGATGGTTTTCATACCTGCACGGTTGCCAGCTTCAATATCACGAAGCGCATCGCCCACATAAATGCAATGTTCTGGTTGCACGCCCATGACTTCAGCTGCATGTAATAATGGCATTGGATCCGGTTTACGCTTGCTGAGTGAGTCACCAGAAAGTACAACTTTAGCTCTGGAAAAAGCAGGGAAACAATGGAGTAATTGCTCGGTTAAGAACCCTGGTTTATTGGTAACAACCCCCCAATCTATCGATTGTTCATCCAACCATTGCAGGATATCCTGTATCCCTTCAAAGAACTGAGTAAAGTGAGCAATATTACTTTGGTAGTAGTCGAAAAAGACTGACTTGAGTTCTTCAAAATTGAAGTCGTCAATTCTGTGTTTTAACCCTAGCTTGAGTAGTCCAAGAGAACCATTTGAAGCCTCTGGGCGATAGAACTCAGCTGGGATATGTTCTAGGCCATAATGAGCAAGTGTATGGTTGAGTGCTGCACCAAGATCATCCGCAGTATCGAGTAACGTACCGTCGAGATCGAAAAGAACTGCTTGATACATGAATATGTCTCCTTAGTCTGAATCGCTCTGAGTTGCGATGATGTAATTGACGTCCAACCCTGGGCCTAGTTTGAATATTTTGGTTAGAGGATTGTAATGGATCCCTGTTGCTTCTAGAGGACGAAGTCCCTCGTTTTCTGCCCAGCCCATTAAGTCGGCTGGACGGATGAACTTATCATGTTCATGGGTGCCTTCAGGGACAAGCTTGAGAATTTTTTCTGCACCAAGGATGGCAAATAAATACGACTTGAGCGTTTTATTTAATGTCGAAAAAAATACGTAACCACCGGGTTTGACAAGCTGAGAGCAAGCTCGCACGACAGAGGCAGGCTCTGGTACATGTTCCAGCATTTCCATACAAGTCACGATATCAAAACTGCCCGGTTGTTGCGCTGCAAGTTCTTCAACCGTTATCCGTTGGTAATTGACTTCGACTTGAGACTCTAAAGCATGGAGTCGAGCAACATTGAGTGGCTCTTCACCCATATCAATACCAGACACTTCAGCCCCAAGCTTTGCCATGCTTTCCGAAAGAATGCCTCCGCCGCAGCCCACATCAAGTACTTTCTTCCCAAATAGCCCAGAGACTTTATCTTCAACAAATCCAAGCCTCAATGGGTTAATATCATGGAGTGGCTTGAACTCACCTTCCAGATCCCACCATCGCGAAGCGACTTCTTCGAACTTGGAAATTTCAGCGAGATCTACATTCAAATTATTTTCAGACATGGATGTGCCTTGGTTGGATAAAGCGTGTGGGCATTATAATGCGAAATAATGTGAAGTGCTATGCAAGTGTTGGATGACATTGAGAGAACAATTATTGAACAAAAAACAATGGTGAATTTTTGCAGTTTGTCACAGAATTGATTTGTTTTTTGGACTTCATCCAGAAGCTACTTTTGACGGGGTCGCCTCTTTTTTATTGCAGAAAGCGAGCATAAACCAGTGATTGTGATTGAATGAGCAGTGATTGAATGACCAACAAATTTATATAATCCTTTATTGCTATTTTCTGTAAGAATCTTTGGATTACTCCCTTGTATTCAGTTTGGGTTCATCCTTCGTTGTTTACATTTTTTACTCTCTTTTCAATAGCATTGCGCGTTGAGTTGAGAGAAGAATCAAAAATAATAGTAAGGAAAAAGAATGAAATTACTGAAGTACTCTTTACTTCATACAGCAGTAAGTATCGCAGTATGCTCACAAGCTGAAGCAACAGAAAATCTATACCAAACAGCGTTGATTACCAACCCGGATCAAATCTCCTTTCCTCAACAAATGGCAAAAGATGAACAATCTTTGGTGCAATCGATTGCGGAGGCCGTTGCAAAAGAAAAGATACTTGTGGCGAATGATTCGACATTCGAATTGACACATGTACAAGAAAGTTTGGCTGATAAACATTACACCTTTGTACAAATGATAGATGGTGTGGTTGTTGCAGACTCGACAATCATTGTGACTGTCACGAAAGATACGCAAGAGGTTGTGAAGGTGTTCCACAATGTGGTTGATCTTCAAATGCCAAAAAAGCGAAGTAAGCGCCACGCGGGTCATCCGGAAAATAGCCGAAGGAATGGAGTCAGTACAGAGAAAGGAGCGACTATCAATGCACATGAAGCACTGGAAATTGCATTCAATAACCTAAAGCCTCAAGGCGATTTGCTTGCAGAGCCAAAATCAGTATTGGTTTTATATCCGCACCAAGAAAAGCTGGTCAAATCTTATAAAACGACGATCGCTTTATCTGAGCCGAAAGGTGAGTGGTTACAATATATTGATGCAAATACTGGTCAAGTCCTTCACTTGGAACAACGGATGCGTCGTGCACATGGGGTTCATCAGAAATTAACAGATCTGAAAACATCGCATTTCCATACAAAAACACAAACAGTGACTCTCAATACGGCAAGAAGCGCACTTTCAGAAACACTGCCACCAGCATCGTCTGTTGCAGTTGGCAATAAGTATGTACAAGGTGAAGGACAGGTTTTTGACCCCGACCCAGTAACAACTTTGATGGATCCAACGCTCAGTGATACGTCGCCTGCAAGTGCGTTCGATCTCGCGTACCAAAAGGTGATTTTACCTCAGGTTTTAAAAATGACAGATGCAAGTGGTGATGATGTCTATCATCTCGAAAGCCCTTGGGTCAAGATCACAAACTTTGAAAAACCAAATACACAGCCTCAGACTTCAACCGACGGAAAATGGCAATTTAAACGTGGTCATGGTGGGTTTGATGATACGAATGTATTTTACCATTTGAATAAGAGCCAAGGTTATATTCAAAGTCTTGGGTATACAGGAACGCAAGGGATTTTAAACGAGCAAGTGCTTGTGGATACAAATGGTGCTCTTGGTGAAACCAATGCATATTATACAGATGGAGAGTTTCGTATCTCGTTTGGCCAGGGAGATATCAACGCGAGTGAAGACGCAGATGTCATTTTGCATGAATACGGTCATGCCATTACGTTTGCGATTAACCCATCGTTCTATGGTGGGGATACTGGCGCAATGGGCGAAGGATTTGGTGATTATTGGGGAGCTTCGTATAGCTGGACAACACAAAATGGAAGCGTGTTTCAACCCAATACTATGGGGCAGTGGTTTACCTATAAGAGAACGCTAAATGATGTTGATGCGAGGTACAAAGACCACCAACGTTATGGCGCTCACGAAGATATAGATGGTGTAACAAATCGCTCAGATCAGTTATGGTCGACACCTTTATATCAGAGCTTTCTTGAGTTGACAGGGATGGGCTACTCACGAGAAAACATCGATCGTATTATTCTACAGTCCATGTATGGAATGGGCTCGAATATCACGATGCGGATGATGGCACAATCAGTTGTGAAAACAGCGTCTCGGCTTTATCCAACGGATGCATACGCAGAAGTCTTTCAACGACACTTTAAAAACCATCATATTCTTCCGAAAGCACTTGTATTTGGGATGGAAAGAACGCTCGGTGCCGGGACGGATAAATCAGTTAAGTTGACAGATGAGTTGATGCCTGGAGAAGTTGTTCGAATTCGTCCGCAACTGCTTAATAACGCGGATAGCAAAGCAACCAATGTTCAAGCATCGATTAGTGGTACTGGACTTCATATTATGCAGGCGAATGTATTACTCAACGATATTGAGCCGCATCGTGCACAACAATCTGCATCAGCACTATCTTTTCAGGTCCCGGATACTGCTGTGTGTGGTTCAGAGCTGGATTTTGAGATTGACTATCAAGCTTATATCAATGGGAACTTAGTCGCTGGTCAATGGAAGTTAAGTGATGCGTTTGGTGATGGTGACCGTAAATTAGGCATTCCAGAAAAACGGGTGTGGTTCAAGTCAGAAGAACAATCCCTGTCTGCTGGCGTCATGTCTGAGTCTTCTTTCTATTTACCTGCAATCACAGTGCCGCCAGAAGAATTGTTATTCTTTATTGAGGTTGAAAACAGTGAAAGTACTTATGTTGAGGTCAAAATTCAGAGTAATGATAAAGGTGAGTTCCATGATATTGTCTACGGGGAGCCAATTTATAATGACGGTATGTTTAAACGTCCATTAGCAATGCCACTCTCCGGGCTTTCTTTAGAAGGTCAATGGACAATTCAAGTCATTGCTGAAGGTGATGTGACTCTTAAGCGTTGGGGATTCTATCATGAGAGCAAAACTGCACGTGTCTGTGAACCAAAGTTACAAACGATAGAGCAAGTCCAAGTCTCGGAGGGACAAAAAGGGGTTATCAAGCCACTCACAACATTACCACTGACTTCAGATATGTCACTGCAATGGAAGCAAACGGACACCACTGGCGTGAAATTGAATATTCAACGCTCTGACAATGTCTTTGAATTTCAAGCACCAAATGTGAATGATGATCAAACATTTGAAGTCGAATTATCACTGCTGAAAAACGGTACTGTGATTGAGACAAAACAGATCCCGATTTTGGTTGCGAATGATAACCAAACTCCAACGCTATCTGTAGTGGACACACTATCAGTGAATGAAAACGAAACAGTCCAGCTTCAAGCGATGGCATCTGATGCCGATGGACATCACCTTGAGTTTTCATGGAAGCAAGTGGATAGTTCAGGACACACAGTCTCACTCATCAATCCGAAGAGTGCAATCCCAAGCTTTACTGCGCCGAAAGTCGATGCTGATATGGTGCTCATGTTTGAGGTGTATGCATCTGATGGCAAGACAGAAAGTGAAAAAAAGACAGTCACAGTGATTGTGAAAAATAAAAGAAGTTTCCTTGGCAGAGTTAAGGATTGGTTCAAAGGGTGGTTGTAACGCTGAATGAGATTGTTTTAGAGAGACCAATGATGGTCTCTCTTCCGCTCTATCATGGCAGGATGTTCATGAACTATTTCAAGCCTAAATCATTCTGTTTAGCCACTCCCTGGCCACCAAGATTTGCTTTCTCATATTTGTTTTTACTTTATTTGTGTCATGGGGTGTCAGATGTTGTTCAATATAGACTATAGAGAGTGACCCTCGCTAGGCTGAGTTGTTTCTGAGGTTTGAATCATCGTTGAGGGAAGCAATTTTTTGAAATAACGAACTGGCTGTATTGCCAAGCATTCGTGCGACACTGTAGTGGTTTGCACCGGATAAATGGAGACATTCATGTGGGAGCTGTTTTGTATTGAGCTGCTCGGAAAATCTTCTGGATTGACGGATAAATTTGTCAGTCATGAGAACTTTGTGAAAGCCCCAAAAATAGACGAATCAACCGAAGGCCAGAAATCTGGCCTTAAATGTTTTCTTCAAAAACTTTTTTCTCGTCAGCAAGATCCTGTTTGAGTTTTCTTAGCTTTAACCCTAATTCTTGCCCGCGATTTCGTGCGTAATAGGTCCCACCAAATAGCATCATACTGGCAAAGACAAGTTCAATGATCACATAGCCGAGTTCATCTGTTGCAACCCATAGCGACGTGAGGCCATGTAAGATGGGGATCAACACCACAAAATTTGCCCACGCGAACGTATATGGTTTGCCTTGCATTAACCCTTTTGCAGGGAGCAGTAAGGGTGCCCAAAATACAAGAAGCTGAAACTCCAGACTGACTGTCTCTGATGGCGAGATAAAAATAAACCATAAAGGTAAAAATAAAAGCAATCCACAATAACCAATTGTTGCAACTGTTCTGAGCAACATGGTTTTGGGCTGCATCGGGATGTCATTCATAGAATTTCCAGAACCTGCTCCGGTGGACGACCTAATCTTGCACGCTCATTCCGGATCACAATTGGTCTTTCGATGAGTTTTGGGTGGTTGCTCATCGCCTGACGTAATTTATCTTCGTCAGATTCTTGCGAAAGGTTGAGCTCTTTGTAGATGGTTTCTTTTGTGCGCATGAGCTGTCTTGCGGATGTGAAACCAAGCTGCGTTAATAACGTCGCAATTATGTCAGCACTCGGTGGTTCCTTCAAATATTCAACCACTTGTGGGTTGATACCTTTTTCTTGAAGCAGTGCGAGCGTCTCGCGGCTTTTTGAGCAGCGTGGGTTGTGATAAATCGTCACAGTCATTGGTATAGCCTGTTGTGAACTATAGATGCGCGATAGTTTAACTTATGTTTGCCGCATTTGTCTTTGTTGATAAGCAAACTTCTTCTCAAGCGCTTCGATACGCTTCTTTTCAGTGAAGTTATCTTCATCCAGTTGTTCTTTCGCTTGCCTCAGAGACTGGATCGCTTTTTGATACCGTCCAAGATACGCATCAGACTGTGCTTGATAAATATTGGCGTAAGCTGGATGTTTGGCTTTTCGATAAGCATTGGTCAACAAATCATATCCAAGATAGTTTTCACCCTTTTGAAGTAAAAAGGATTTCAGCATCCTAATAGCACGTTCAGGCTGATCTGCATGGATAGCTACGTTGGCGTAGTTCAGGGTCACAACCTGTTCATTTGGACGAAGTTGATACTCTTTTGCAAGAAATGCCAACGCCGTCTTATATTGTTTGGTCGCCGTCAGCAAGTCAGTATATGTGTCGATCAAAAAGAGGTTATGTGGTTGCAGCTTGAATAATTCTTTGAGGTGAGATGCTGCACTTTGATAACGTTGGTGGTCAACATCGAGTAGTGCAAGCCCATACTGACCAGCAAATTTGATATCTGGATAAGTCGATTTTTGCCAATCACGGAAAGTGTCTTTCGCATGGCCTTCAGATGAATTTGAAAAGCGAGCAATGATGCGGGCTTTTGTCAGCCAGAAATCGTATTCCGGTTTACGCGTATGTTTTTTGTATTGCTGTGCACGCAGGCGTATGTCCGAGACTCGGTTATCTGGAAGCGGGTGAGTTAATAAAAAGGCAGGGGGTTTCGTGGCTGCACGATATTTATCAGACATGCGTGTATAAAAAGATGACGCATCATGGGGGTCAAATCCGGCATTGGTCATGATCTGCATGCCAATTCGGTCGGCTTCTTGCTCATTCCCGCGAGTATAAGTAATGCTCGCTTGTTGTGTGAGACCTGCCGTTGTTTGCAAGGCCGCTATACCTAATGATGGATTCACGATCCCAAGTAAAAGAGAACTAAAAAGCCCAGCAATTGTCATGGGGGCACGTTGGTTCATTTTTTCGATTTTTCGGGCGAGATGTCGCTGCGTGATATGCGCGATTTCATGTCCGATCACCGAAGCAAGCTCACTTTCACTTTGTGCATTTAAAACGAGTCCTGTATGTGCGGTAATATTGCCACCAAATGTCGCGAAAGCGTTGATTGCATTATCTCTCACCCAGACAAATTGGAAGGGAAATTGAACTCCATCAGCCTGTGCGACCATTTTATTCCCGATGGTTTCGATATAGGAGGATAACAACGGATCGTAAACAATGGGTAATGCAGCTCTTGCTTTTCGGGCAAAGATATCGCCCATGATTAGTTCTTTTTCAATTGTTATCGTGGACAATGCTGTACCACCAAGATCGGGGAGGCGATTTGCTGCCTGGGCAGACGTAAAACAGGCACTTGCAATCACAAGTGATACAAAAAACTTCATCAACAATTTCATGGAAAAATGGGTCCTAATAACCATCCTTTAACGGATTCGACTGCAGACCCGCGACTGTATCATCGGCCACCGCATAACTCATCCGTTTTTTATAATCATCATACAGATCTTTTACTGAGACACCACTGACTTTAACGACGTTCACTTTTTTTTGCAGCAAGGCGATAATGCTGTTGACAAGCTTATGGGCGAAAATGATCAATGCGCGGTCTGCTTCATCACCTCGCTGAAAATAAAACATCATAAACTTGTCGAGTTGATTAATACGGATGATGTTACGCATATAGTGTGGGTCCCAGACAAGAAACTCCATATATGCACAATCCTTAATATATTGATCGACTTCTTTTTTCTTCGCGAAAGGAAACGCTTGTAATTCAAAACCGCGATCGGTGATCACTTGATACAAAGCAATCCTTGGCTTACCCGTATCATTTTCTGGTCTAGGGATATTGAGCAGTTCTTGGTTCCAGTTGCGTTCATCAATGAGTCTTTTAAGCGCGGTATCAAATCCATGGCTAAGCAACCCTTCTGATTCGCCAATGGATGATGCTACGAGGTGATAAAACGGCGGCAATTCACCCCAATTGATTTGTTTTTTAAACCAATTGATCTCTTTGAGTGTCGGATTTTCGGGGAGTTCGGCTTTGCCACCTGCTGCACTCATTCAAATAGTCCTATTGATTAACCCCTTTACCAATTAATACTACCTTATCAAGCATAAACCGCCAGATCATTTGGTGAAATGGAAAGAGGGAAATCGATTGTCTGTCATGTGATTCGATAAAAACAATCCAGCATGAGTCGATGGGTTAGAAATAACCAGTTAGGTGTGCGTGAGTAAGATGCCAAGGGGGTTATCATTCATGTACTCAAAGAGCGCATAAGACGTCTTATCAAAGGGGTCTCAGTAGAACTTACAGATCTCCGTGTGTCATTTTTATATATTTCTTTGGTGCATGTCCGAGTGTTTTTTTAAAAAACTGAATAAAAGCACTGACTGACTCATAACCGAGCTCCGTTGCAACGTATTGGACTGTATAACCAGAATTTAGCAGTTGAATCGCAACGACAATATGAAGCTGCCCTTTCCACCGTCCAAACGTCAGGCCCGTTTGTTGCTTGATGAGTCTTGATAGCGTCTTTTCACTCATTGCTGATTCCTGTGCCCACTCTTTGATGGTTCTCCGATCCCACGGGGAGTCTAATAGAGCGAAGGCAATTCGGCTCAGTCTTGGATCTTGTGGGATAGGGAATTGATATTTTTCGACGGGCATTTTTACCAACTCATCAAATAAGACATCGACAATTTTAGGGACAGTCAACAATAAATCATCGCCTTTTGGCTGTTTCGTCAAATGAAGAATCAGTTCTCGGAGCAAGGGGGTAATTGTCAGGGTGTAAACTTGATCGGGCATCTCTGCAATTTCTGGGTCGCATAATACCATACAGACCTCACTTTGAGGCGCAACCATATTGCAGTGAGGTGCCTGACTTGGTATCCAAACGGCATGATGAGGGGGAACAACCCAGATTGCATCTTGAATTTTGCAGCGAAGAAAACCGCTTAACAGGAAAACGAGCTGCCCTTTGTGATGATGGTGATAAGGTGACTCTTCAGATTGACTGCCTGTTTGCTCATAAAATGCGATGACTTTCTGAGGCAGCTGATCAGGGTTCTGAGGTTGAGTTCTATGCATGATATCTTTGTCCTTTTTCAGCAATAAAATATCCATTTTGCTAAATAAAGTCATTTGCTGAAACATTATACTAGCCCCTTTCCATTTTCAA
The DNA here is from genome assembly GCF_000374485.1 of Algicola sagamiensis DSM 14643. Lineage (GTDB taxonomy): Bacteria > Pseudomonadota > Gammaproteobacteria > Enterobacterales > Alteromonadaceae > Algicola > Algicola sagamiensis. The sequence continues at coordinate 365,740 of NZ_KB894491.1, read as the reverse complement.
GAAAAGGTGTTGTTATGAATGTCAAAACAGGAAGTCAATATCAGTGGGGAATGACAGTTGCAATCTTACTCATCGCTTTTAATCTCAGAGCTCCATTTACAGCAGTTTCTCCATTAATTGAAGATATTTGCACAGCTTTGTCGCTCTCAAATGTGCAAATGGGTTTTGTCACCAGCATCCCTTTATTTGCATTTGCGGTTTGCTCTCCAATGATTCCATTCATATCGCAACGTTTAGGGCTGAGTTGGTCTTTATGCATTGGATTAGTGTTATTCAATATTGGGATCGTCATTCGGTTTTATTCTTGCATTGAAACATTCATGCTAGGAACGCTCATTATTGGCATCGGTATCGCTTTTGCGAATGTGCTGTTACCCAGTATTATGAAACGATATTACGCAGAAAAATCGGCATCCATGACGTCACTATATATTTTCATGATGGGCATTGGTGCAGCCTTAGGATCAGGGATAGTTCGACCAATTGCTCATATGAACCAACTCAAAGATGTTTTTGGGGTTTCTGGTTGGACACTTGCATTGACTGTCTGTTTGCCTGTGACTTTTTTAGCATTGATGTTATGGTTTCCCTACGTTAAGGAAGAACAACGCGAGAAGTGCAAGGAGAAGAGGTCTAATACCAGAGGTTTGTGGCGTTCTTCTTTTGCATGGCAAGCAACTGGGTTTCTCTCTTTTAATGCTTTTATTAATTACGCCCTCATCGGCTGGTTACCAATGATGTTGCACACAAAAGGGATCTCATTGGACTTAGCTGGTGTTTATCATGGTGTGATGCAGTTCGCTGGAATTTTACCTGCTTTTTTCATGTCAATCTTTTTAGAAAAAGCCAAAGATAAGCGTCTACTTAGCTTGGGGGCTTCGTTTACCACAGCCATCGGGTTAATCAGTCTGTATCTGTTTCCTTCTATGGCACTGTTTTGGGTGATCTGTATTGGTTTTGGCATGGGAGCGGGTTTTGTTTTGGGTATGTCGATGTTGACGCTTCGTACAGAAAGTGTGGCACAAGCTGCGCGTCTGTCCGGGATGGCACAAAGTATCGCTTATTTCGCTGCGGCATCAAGCCCAATCATTATGAGTCAGGTATATCAAATTGATAGAACTTGGATGATGAATTACACATTGCTGCTCTTGTGCTGTATTGGTTGGGCGATTAGTGGTTTTTATGCATGCAAAAGTCAAGTAAACAAATCGCAACAGCAGGTGCAGTGCGTCCATGCGAAGTCGAATTAGAAGAGAGCGTATTTTCATTAAAAACCTTTATCGAACAACACAAAGCGGCACCAAGATGCTCATACAATGTTTTTGGTGTACTATACACATAGCTTTGTGTTGTAAACTTTGATGAATACGAATAGAAGTATGTTGTCATAGGTATGGGTATACTGGACAATCAATCGTGAAGACAAACCTTGTGAAATCTCAGCCTTTTTTTGATGCATCTGTATTTTGCTGCCCACGCGCATTTGTGGAAGCAAAGCGATTTATTATGCAAGTGTCAGAGGCTCGAAGTTGGCATATTCGGTTTTCTGACAAAATGAGTGCAACTAATTTACAAAAATTTTATCAAAGCCTAGGTTATGAGGTGGCCTTTGACGTGCTGACCGTCGAGTCCCGCCCCCATTATGATGTACGAATCACCAATAGGGAGTCCTTGCAGTCGCATGTTCGAAATCATTAAGCAGTGGTATCGCCGTAAGTTTACCGATCCACAGTCTGTTACTTTATTTCTCCTGTTATTTTTTACATTTGTCGGCCTTTATTGGGTTGGGCATCTTATTGTTCCAGTATTGGTTGCGATTGCATTTGCTTATCTGCTGGATTGGCCAGTGATCCGTTTAGCTAATTTTGGATTAAAGCGAACTTGGGCAACGGCGATTGTGCTGACGCTCTTCCTCATGTTCTTTATTTTATCCGTATTTGGTATTGTGCCTGTTGTATGGGAGCAGGGACAAAACCTGATTGCAGAAGCGCCAACAATGATTTCTCAAGGGAAAGATTACTTACAAAAGCTACCTGAAAAGTACCCAGGTGTTGTGACCGTTGAGCAAGTTGGTTCGGTTGTAACAGCCGTTGAAAACAAAGTAGTGGAATGGGGCCAAAAAGTCATTACTGTGACGGTTTCATCCATTGGTGATGCCATCGCGATTTTAATTTACCTCGTTCTTGTTCCTTTAATGGTCTTTTTTATGTTGAAAGATAAAGAAGAGCTGATGGCTGGAATTAATAAGTTATTGCCAAGAGAGCGCAAATTGATTAAGCAGGTTGCAAGTGAAATGAACCTGCAAATCATGAACTACATTCGTGGAAAAGTCATTGAAATCATCATTGTTGGCTCCGTGTCATATGTGACATTCGCTATGTTTGATCTGCGCTATTCGGCACTCCTTGGATTACTGGTTGGTTTATCTGTTTTGATCCCTTATATCGGTGCGGCTGTGGTGACACTTCCTGTGGCAGTTGTCGCATTGTTCCAGTTTGGCATGGGGGCTGAGTTTGGTTATATCATGCTCGCTTACGGCATCATTCAAGCGCTCGATGGTAACTTACTGGTACCCGTTTTGTTCTCCGAAGCGGTTGACTTAAACCCTGTGTATATCATCGTTGCAGTCCTGTTTTTTGGTGGGCTTTGGGGCTTTTGGGGTGTCTTTTTTGCGATCCCATTGGCTGCACTTGTCCGTGCAGTCGTGAATGCCTGGTCTGGGAACGAAGGACGACAAGAAAAACCACTACCTGAATGAGGCTCTTCCTCTTCTAAATCATACTCACAGCATGGATGGGGTGGCTAAATTGGCTATTGGTTGGCCACCTTATCTACGAAAACTGGAAAGCTAAAAATAGGCAACCCGCGCCTTGTACGATTATTGATGGCAGCTTCATCTCACGTTGTATATCCTGAGAGTTGCGTCCTTGCGCTACCTTCAACTTGGTTGACACCAAGAGTTGCAAGCAGCTTACCGGAACCCCAAACAGGCAAAAGATTGACATAATAGGAGAAGGCTACTGATCTGCGCACATCGGTTTTGATTCATAGGCTTGTAGCCATTCCCGAAATTGTTCTCCCGTCAGTGGTTTACTCAAATAATACCCCTGGATCTGGTCACAGGACATCGCTTCGAGTAATTGGAGAGAGGCTTTATTTTCAACCCCTTCAGCTACGACGGATAGTCCAAGGTTATGTCCAAGTGTGATGGTCGATTTCACAATGGTTTGATCGTCAGGTGTTGTGTCGAGGCGAAGAATAAAACTCATATCCAGTTTTAATTCATCGATGGGAAGTAAACGAAGTTTGCTCAGAGATGACTGTCCAATGCCATAGTCATCCAGTGAGACTTGAAAGCCGTGTTGTTTGAGTTCTTTGAGCACGCTTATTCCTTGTGACTCATCATCCATGATATCTCGCTCTGTGAGCTCGATAGTGATCAAATTTGTACTGACTTGATGATGTGTGACCGCCTCACATAATGTATCCACAAAATCCTTATGGGCAAGGTCTCTGGCAGAAACATTGATGGCAACGCCAACATTAAGGTGTTGGTTCTGCCAGACTTTTAACTCTTGGAGTACTTGATGTATCACCCAATGGGTGAGGGAGAGGATCAGGCCAGATTGCTCAGCCAGTGCAATAAATAATTCAGGGGAGATAAACCCTAAACTGGGGCTTTGCCAACGGATCAGAGATTCTGTTTTGTCAATTTTCTGAGTCTTTAAGTTGAGCTTGGGTTGAAAAACCATATACAACTGACCATCGTCATTTTCCAATGCAACTCTGAGCTGTTCAATGATTGCAAGCTTTTGTAAATGGTTTTCTTCTTCCCCCGATTTGTAGTACCGCAAGGCCAGTTGTTCATTTCTGGCTGCATCCAAAGCGATGGTTGCTCTTCGGAGGATTACTTTTGCATCGGATTCACCCGCTTCATGGATATAAACACCTGTACAAAACTTAAAATGTAAGGTGAGTTCAGAGACTTGAACTGGGGCCGATAAATGGTCTTGGAGTGCTTCTACGATCTGTGTGCTGTCTTTCGAATCGTCGAGGATCAACAAGGATAGAAATTCATCTCCATTCAGCCTCGCATGTGTTGCTTGCCCTTCAAAAGAAAAGAGCTCTAATCGTTCAGCGAGTGCTTGCAGGCAAGCATCCCCGACAATGGGGCCTAAGTGATCATTGACAGCGCGAAAGTTTCGGATATTTGATGCAATGAGCATAAATGTTGTTTGTGCTTTAAGCGTTTGGTTTATCCGGTCGACCATTGTTTGCCGATTGAACAGGCCAGTTAAACTATCGTGCTGCGCTTGATATTTTACTTGCTGTTCTCGCGCTTTGACCTCTGCGCCCATTTCATTAAAGGCAAGAATCAGTTGGCTGACCTCGGAGCTTGCAGATTGGGGAGAATCAATTGTGTCATAGTTACCTTGTGCAAAGCGCTTTGTCGTTTGGACGAGCTTGGAGAGTTGTTGGGTCAGAGTATTCGCAAGTAAACCACTTAATAAGATCCCAAGGAAGATTGTCAGGCCAGCGAGCAGGAAGATGGATGAAGCCAGATTATTGTAAGCCTGATAAAACGGTTGCAAGCTGGCACTGACCAAAATAGAAATTGACTGATTTCCCATACCATTGAGTGATATTTCCCGGTTGTTATAAGCAAGCCGCTCCCCAAATAAAGTTGGGACAGTCATAGTTTGGAGTTGCTGTTTGAGAGTATTTATTTCAACATTTGGAATCGTTGTGACAATCCCTTCAGTTTGATTTGCAAGAAAGCTAATATTTAAGCCTGTGAGACGTTTTAACTCTTGCGCAAGTTGCTGGTGAATTTCAAATGCAACACCGGCATAAGCGATAGCGAGAGGTGCTCTGACGGGCAGCATGATCATATGATAAAGCGAGCCATCCAGCAGGATAAATGTTGTACTTCCACTTTGGTGAATGAGATGGCTGAGATTGTGATTGGCATCATCCAATGGTTGACTACTTGAAAGGACTTTTCCTTCTAAATCAGTAAGCAGCATCAAATCGGCATTGATCCGTGAGCCGTGGTTTTTGAGCACGGATGTAATTGTATTTGCATCATGTGTTGCGACAGCTTGTTTGAATCCAAAATCAGTTGTGAGGATCTCCGTTGAGGTGATGAGTAGTCGTTCACGGACAGACAAGTATTGCTCAAAAACATTAACAGCTTTATTGATCTCATTGTCGATTTGCTTTTCATTATATTCGCTGGTTGACCACCAAGTGCTGAGCATAATCGTGACGGCAATGAGCAAAATCAGCCCGATACATAAGGCAATAATTTTGTTTTTTAAACTACCGTCTTTGTATGCCATCTGAATATTGGTCTCGGAACGAATCTCTTGGTTTTGGTGCAGTGACTTCTATCTTAAAACGATAGAAATTTTCTTGTGGGTTTTCCAATGAATTCAGTATCACAATATGTTGAAACTCAGCTCCTTTGTTCTGATGAGCATGCCAAATAGTGATTTGAGAATTGGGTGTCGGGTTAATGAGTGCCTGTCCTTTTTCGTTGGTTTTTACCCAGAATTCTGACTGAGCAACATAAATGTATCCCACCATCGAATCATGAATATTACACCCAAGAATGACAACGCCTGAGTGTTCAAATTCAACAGGTGCTTTGGGCCTGCCAGAATAGAGTTTCAATTCAAAGGGTTTGGCTTTCGAAAATGAATAAACATGATGCCGAATGTTGTCGCTATTTGGAAAGTTCACCCAACGTCCTTGGCGGATCACCAATAATTCAGGCACAAATCGTTTTTTGATTTGATCCATGATGGCAGGCTCTTGAGAAAGTGGCGTCGATGTCTTGCCAGCAGGATGATATTCAATGACCGCATTGTGGACAGGCTTTTGGTGCTGATCCACAACCTCAAGCGTGGCTGCATAAGATTGAAAAAAAGTCAGTAATAATAAGCTGAGCAAATATCTCATCTGGAAGTGATATTGATGAATTGATACAAACAATAATAGACATCATCAAGATAAGATGTTACTTCAAAAGAGAGCGAAAACCAACGGTGATGAGGCAAATGCTTCCCATTTGCTATTTATGGTAGCCTCAATTAGAATGCGCGACTTTTTAGGGCGTTAATATGAATCGTATAGTGCTTACAGGGATACTTTCTTCTGCCTTGATGGCATCTGGTTGTGCTTATTATAGTGTCGATATTAGTAAGTCGGGCGGAAGTCACTTTTCTTCTTATAAAGAAAACTGTCAAGTTGATATTTATACCACAAAGCCAGATAAGCCTTTTAAAGAGGTTGGTATTGTTGATGTTGCTTATCATCATCGTGCTGGTTATCTTTTTAGCTCTGCCTTTTTTGTTACAGATAAGTTAAGAGTTGCATCGGGCTTCCGTGATCATATTGCGAAAGATGTATGTAAAGCTGGAGGGAATGCGATCCTTCTCCACGAAAAAGATTTTACGTATAAAATCGCAACTATTCTGAGAGTTGAAAAGTAAATCCAGAGCAGCGATAAGAGTTTCTTATCGCTGTGAATGAATTAAGCACTCAACGCTTCTTGGACTGCACCATCAATCGATTTGGGGGTGGTACGGGGAGAGAATCGTTTGAGAACCTGTCCATCTTTTCCGATTAGAAATTTCGTGAAATTCCATTTAATTGCACGGGTGCGCATGACGCCTCTTGCCTGATCTTTAAGGTATTCGTACAGGGGGGAAGCGTCAGGGCCATTCACATCGACTTTTCTGAACAGTGGAAAAGTCACACCAAAATTTACACTACAAAACTGTTCGATCTGAGCATCATCCCCCGGTTCTTGTTGCCCAAATTGATTACAAGGAAACCCAAGGATGACAAGGCCTTGCTCTTTATATTTTTCGTACAGTTCTTCAAGGCCTTTATATTGTGGCGTAAATCCACATTGGCTAGCTGTATTGACGATTAAAAGGACTTTTCCTTCGTAGTCTGAAAGCGTGATTTCTTCCCCGTTATTTAACATACAGCGAAAGTCATAAACATTCTCCATTCAGTTCGCTCCTGTTGATTGTTAGTGTTTGAAAAGTATACCTTCTTTTATTGACGAAGACTTGACCTTTTTGGGTGAAAAATACAGAACTATTACTTGATTTATATCAAGCTGAATTTTAGGGAACTCGACTATTATCTGGATTGAAATCTGATAATGGAGGGCGAGGCGGTGAGCTTAATACCAAAACATTCATTGTTTGATTTTGACCAGTTTTTTGATCATTTCTTTGCCTCTGGCAAGGTACGACAATCTGAGTTCTTTTCACCAAGAATAGATGTCAGCGAGACTGAAGATAGCTTTAAAATTTCTGCGGAGCTACCCGGCGTAAAAAAAGAAGACATTCATGTGACTTTTGAACAAGGGATGTTGTCCGTTGAAGCTGAAGTAAAGGTGTTCTCAAACTCTCTGCGCCAAAGAAAACACCAAGTTCATCTGAAGGAAGGCGGATAGAAATCCGCTAGTTGTTGTCAAGAAGGTGGGGCAACTCACCTTCTTTTTTGAATACAGCCCCTATGTATGCAAAACTTCCATTGCAGACAAAACGAAACAAATTTGTTACCCTTCGCCATCATCAATGCCCACTTCAATCGTTCACCATGAGACTCAAACAAATCAAACTATCCGGTTTTAAGTCCTTCGTCGATCCGACTGTGATCCCTTTTCCTGATCAAATGACTGGGATCGTCGGCCCAAATGGCTGTGGAAAATCGAATGTAATTGATGCGGTCCGTTGGGTGTTGGGTGAGAGTTCTGCCAAGACGCTTCGTGGCGAGTCGATGACTGATGTCATTTTTAATGGCTCATCCACGAGAAAGCCCGTCTCTCAAGCGAGTGTAGAGCTTCGATTTGATCAAATCGAAGGGCAATTGAGTGGTACACTGGCTGATCGATCGGAAATCTCAATCCGACGTGTTGTGACGCGTGAAGGACAGTCAACTTATTTCTTAAATGGGAGTGCGTGTCGTCGCAGAGATATCACGGATATTTTTCTGGGAACCGGTCTTGGGCCAAGAAGTTATGCAATCATCGAGCAGGGCATGATTTCGCGTCTCATTGAATCAAAGCCTCAAGAGCTGAGAAGTTTCATCGAAGAAGCTGCTGGTATTTCAAAGTACAAGGAAAGACGTCGTGAGACGGAGAACCGTATCCGCCATACAAGAGATAACCTGGATCGCTTGATGGATGTTCGAGAAGAACTGAATCAGCAAGTTGAAAAGCTCGAAAGCCAGTGTGAGTCAGCACAGGAGTACACCACACTTAAAGCCACTGAAAGACAACTTAAGCTTGAATTATCCGTGATGGCTTGGGATAAATTTTCTCGCCAAGCGCAGCGGCTGGACGAACAACTGAAAGAAAAAGAACAACAGCGCCTACATTGGGAAGATGAGCGTCTTCAGGATGAAGCTCAGCGACTTGTTTTGAAGGAACAGAAAAGTGAGTTGCAGTATCTTTTACAACAACAACAGGAACAGTTTTATCAACTTGGCAATGATGTTGCGCGGTGGGAGCAAGTTTCCCAACATACTCGAGAAAGAACACAACACTTAAATGAAAGCCTAGATTCACTCACCCAGCAACTAGCAGAACTCAATCAGCAAGAAAAGCAACTCAAGGACTCACAGAGAGGAGTTGACCAACAACTGCGAGTTGGGCAGCCTCAATTGGATGAAAAGCGAGAGACTGTCGCTGAGACGGAAGCGATGCTGGCAGAAAATGAAAGTGTGCATCTGGAAGCCGCTGAGCAATACGAACAAGCTCGGCAATTATTCACACAATATGAAAAAGAGCACGCGCATACACGTGCCGAAGCGAATCGACACCAAGCATTACTTGAGCGGACACAGCAACAGTTGGAGCAGTTAGGCCTGGACTTAGTGCAGATTTCAACAGATGGTGATACGTCATTTCAAGCTTATCCACAAAAAATAGAATCGCTCAAAGAAACAATCGAAGTGCAAACACAGCAGTTGATTGATCACAAAAACAAACAGGCTGATCTGGAAGTCTCAACTCAGGCATTCCAGCAACAACTGGATGACACGAAAGAGCAGCGTCATCAAGTCACGGCAGAGCTCCTTGCCCTCCAGAAAATTATTGAAGAGAAAACCACGCAAGATGCGCAATTTCAACAGTGGTTGAAGGACTCTGGACTCTCGGCAACGGCATTTTGCGAGCAGCTAGTTGTTGCGTCTGGGTGGGAGCAAGCATTCGAGACATTGATGCAGCCTTTTGCAAAAGCGTTGGTGTTATCAGAGAAGCCTGCGCAGCTACCTGATATGAGTTGCCAGCTTATTTTTCCAAGTGAGTCGCCAGGATCTTCAAATCGTCTCCTTTCTAAAATCATTTCTGGGCAATATCCAGCTTTATGGCAGTACATTGAAGCGGTAGAGACGCAACAAGAAGCACAAGATAGTTTGAGCAATCCCGACACCCACTCAGTGCTTGTAAAAACAGGTGAATGGGTAGGGAAGAACTGGTTGGTCCGGGGAAGCAACTCAGAGTCCGGGCTGCTGCATCAAGTTCGGCGAAAAAAAGTGCTGGATGAAGAAAGACTCGCACTGACAAAACAGCAACATGATATCGAAACCAATCTAAATCAACTTATTCTTGAGCTGAAACAAGAACAGCAGTTGTACGAAGCACGAACGCAGGAAGTTTCAGCACTCAAAACACAGTTAGCTACGATTCGTGCAGAGTATCAACTTTACTGCCAGCAGCAGGAGAAAGCGACTCAACAACATTCACGATATCAAGCAGAATTTGAAAGAGCCCAACAGCGACAAACGGACGAGCTGAAAGCGCTCGAAACGTGTGAAAATCAAGTGAGTGTATTGGAAGAAAAGTTTACTCAGCAAAAAGCAACGATGGCAGAGTTGTATGAGGCGAAAGAACAAAAGGCTGCGCAACAGCGACGATTACGTGAACAAAATGAGCAAGTAAAACAACATTTGCACAAAGCGATTTTGCATATCGAAGGGTTGAAAACGCAAGCTAGGCATCTTGCAGAAAAAACAGAACAGTTGACTCAGCAACGTATTGCAATGCGCAATCAACGAGATGGCTTAGAGATAGAGCGAAAGGCATTGAACCAGCCAGATGACAATCAGGATGAGGTGCTTTCGATCATGGTGGAGTCACGCCTGAAGCTTGAGAGCCAAATGACCGAGAAGAAGCAACAACTGAATTTGCTGGAGTCAAATCTAGCGCAACTTCAGCAAAAAGATCAGGATCGTTATGAAAACATACAGAACCTTCGGCAATGGATTGAGTCAAAACGCTTGGAGCGAGAACGCCATCGTGTCAATGCAGAGAATGCGAAACTACGCCTAGGCGATCAGGTGCAAAATCTGGAGCCAGTGCGCCAGTCTTTACCAGATGGTGCAAGTGAGGCCCGCTGGAAGGCTAAGTTGGATCAGGTTACTGCGCAAGTTGAAGCACTTGGCCCAATTAATCTGGCAGCGATTGAGGATTACAAAGCGCATTCACAGAGAAAGGCATTTTTAGATGAGCAGCATACTGATTTGTCTTCAGCTTTGGATGTATTGGAAAATGCAATTCGCAAAATTGATAAAGAGTCACGTGCTCGTTTCAAGGAAACATTTGATAAAGTGAATGGGGATCTTCAGCACTTGTTTCCGAAGGTATTTGGTGGTGGGCAAGCCTACTTAGCGTTAACAGATTCAGATTTGCTTGAAGCTGGAGTCACGATTATGGCGCAACCGCCTGGAAAGAAAAACAGTTCAATCCAGTTACTTTCTGGTGGCGAAAAAGCTTTAACCGCTTTATCATTGGTGTTCGCGATTTTTCAGCTCAACCCGGCACCATTCTGTTTACTAGATGAAGTCGATGCACCGCTGGATGATGCGAATGTCGGACGATTCTGCAATCTAGTCCAGGAGATGTCGAATACCGTACAATTTATTTATATTAGTCATAATAAAATTGCAATGGAGATGGCCACACACCTATGCGGGGTGACAATGCATGAACCCGGCGTATCAAGAATGGTGTCTGTGGATGTCCAACAAGCAGTCGAGTTGGCAGAAGCATCCTAGCGTTTGCTCAGACGCAGGAGCAAAACAGAAAATATTTGAAAAAAGGTTCTCTCATGGCAGAAGAGTTGAGACTTGTACTTATTATTTTGGGGACATGTGCAATTGGAGGCTTTTTCCTCCATGGTTGGTGGACAGTCCGAAAAAACAATCAGAGTCGACAAAGAAGTCACTCACCGATTCAATCCGCAGCGTCTGCTGGAGATGATGTGGGTACGGTGATACCACCAAGCACAGTGAAGCAAGAAGGGCTAAAGCGAGAAACACAGCCGAGCGTATCACCGCGCAACCAACCTGAGACAACAGAGCGCCAAGAGCCAAGTTTTGGATCAGTCGACTCACAATCATCAGATCGAAATTTTCAGGATAATGATGCTGATGCACCGAACCCGGAAGAAGTGATCATCCTCAATGTGATCATGCCAAAAGGTGAAACCATCGCGGGCGCTGGCTTACTACCTTCTTTACTGACGTTGGGTCTAAAATTCGGAGAGATGGAGATATTCCATCGTCACGAAGATAGTGCAGGGAATGGTCCTGTATTATTCAGTCTTGCCAATGCTTTTAATCCAGGTGTGTTTGATGTGGACAATATGGAACAATTTAAAACACGTGGGTTAAGCTTATTTATGACGCTTCCTTGCGCTGGAGATGCGCTCAAAAACTTCAACCTCATGCACAATGCAGCGAAGAAGCTAGCAGAAGAATTTGGCGGAACCATTATGGACTCTCACCATAATCAGCTGACGATGCAAACGGTTCGCTATTATGTAGAAAAAATCAGAGAGTTTGAACGCCAGCAACTCATTAAAAATTAAAACGTAACGTTAATCGCTTAAAAGCCCCCCAGTTCGGGGGGCTTTTTGTTTGAGTAGGAATTATGTCGACAGATATTGAACAACGCATCGCGTCACTTCGTCAGGAAATTCACCTGCATAATGTCTTGTATTACGTCAAAGATGAACCTTCAATCCCAGATGCTGAATATGACCGCCTCATGCGGGAGCTTTTGGAATTGGAAGCGGAAAATCCTTCCTTGAAAACATCGGACTCTCCAACGAATAAAGTGGGTGGTGCGCCGCTGAGTGCCTTTTCTCAGATCACCCATGAAGTGCCGATGCTGTCATTGGATAATGCATTTGATCAAGATGAATTCGAAGCGTTTCATAAGCGACTTCAAGATCGATTAAAAACAAGTAAGACATTCACATTTAATTGTGAGCCAAAACTCGATGGTTTGGCGGTGAGCATACTCTATCGAAATGGTGTGCTGGAAAGAGCTGCGACTCGTGGCGATGGCACGACCGGGGAGGATATTACTCTGAATGTTAAAACCATCAAAAATGTGCCTTTGCAGTTAGTCGGTGAAAACATTCCTACAGTGTTAGAAGTCCGTGGTGAAGTTTTTATGCCAAAAGAAGGCTTCGATGCGATGAATGATGCAGCGAAGGCTAAGGGTGAAAAAATCTTTGCGAATCCACGTAACGCTGCAGCTGGAAGTCTACGCCAATTAGATTCGAAAATCACAGCAAAACGTCCGCTCAAGTTCTATGCCTACTCCATTGGTTTAAAAGAAGGACTGAAGATCCCCAATCAATTAGCGCATTCACACTGTGCATCACTGAATCAGTTGATGGATTGGGGGCTGCCGATCTGTCCAGAATCCAGACAGGTTGAAGGGGTTTCGGCTGCACTTACTTATTACCAGAGCATTTTAGAAAAGCGGGATGCACTTGATTATGAAATTGATGGTGTTGTGATCAAGGTCGATGACCTAGTACAACAAGAACAGCTCGGTTTTGTATCGCGTGCACCACGCTGGGCGATTGCATTTAAGTTTCCAGCACAAGAAGAGATCACGCAGCTGCATCAAGTGGAGTTCCAAGTCGGTCGAACGGGTGCCATTACCCCAGTTGCCCGTTTGGAGCCTGTGCTTGTCGGTGGTGTGACAGTGAGCAACGCGACTTTGCACAATCAAGATGAAATCGATCGTTTGGGTGTCATGGAAGGCGATTATGTGATCATTCGCCGTGCAGGGGATGTTATCCCACAAGTCGTCTCTGTTGTGCCAACACGTCGTGATGAAAGCCGTGTTCATCCGATTGAGTTTCCAAATCAATGTCCTGTTTGTGAGTCGGGTGTTGAGCGATTGGAAGGTGAGGCGGTCGCACGTTGCACAGCAGGTTTATATTGTGGTGCGCAGCGCAAAGAAGCAATCAAGCATTTCGCATCAAGAAAAGCACTTGATATTGATGGTTTGGGCGACAAATTAGTCGAGCAGTTGGTGGATGCAGAGCTGATCCAAACCCCAGCGGATTTATTTCATTTGAGCGTGTCTTCGGTAGCTCAGTTAGAAAGAATGGGACTGAAATCTGCGCAAAACCTCATTGATGCATTAAAAATTGCAAAAGGAACCACATTTGCACGATTTCTCTATGCACTTGGGATCCGAGAAGTCGGAGAAGCAACAGCAAGAAACTTAGCACAATATTTTAAAACGCTGGAAGCGCTAAAGCAGGCAAGTACGGAGCAATTGCAGAAAGTGCCAGATGTTGGAGAGATTGTTGCGAAGCATATCTACTACTTTATGCGTCAAACACACAACCTTGAAGTGGTTCAGGCGCTTTTAGATGCTGGGCTTCACTGGCCAGCAATTGAAGAAAAGCAGGCGGATGAGCAACCGTTAGCGGGAAAAAGCTTTGTCCTGACAGGTACTTTATCGACCATGGGACGTAATGATGCAAAAGCAAAACTACAAGAGCTTGGTGCGAAAGTTTCTGGCAGTGTGTCTGCAAAAACAGACTTTTTAGTCGCAGGCGAAAAAGCGGGTTCCAAACTGACGAAAGCGCAAGATCTCGGGGTTGAAGTCATGACCGAGGAACAACTGATAGCATTATTTGAATCTCATACATGATTTTCATGACAAAACCTTTACACTTATAATGCGCGATATAAGGGTGATATGGATCACCCTTGTTTCTTAAAAATTGGCAAGAAGAACTTATAAAATGAGCCAAAATATTATCTACGAACCGAAAGATTTCGATCGATATCATGTGCTAAAGCCGACATTCGGCTTCTGGTTGCTTGTGGCGATTCAGCTACGAGCCATCCTTATTGCAGTCGTTTCTATTACTTTTCCAGACGATCGTGCTTTTTTTCTTGGGTTTACTTATCCAGATTCAACCAGCTTTATCTTTCAAGCTTTAATTGCAATTCCAGCCACCACATTGTGTATTGCACTTGCAAGACGAACAGAAAACGGTCGGGACTTTAGTGCTTGGGTTTGGAAACGCGGCAAGCTCTTGCTCTTACTTGGCTGCGTGGCTGATACTGTCGGGATCCTATTACAGGCATCCATGAACCAATGGTTATTTGAGTGGATAACGGCCGTATTACTTCTCCTGAACTTTTGGTTGGCTGTCTACATGATCCGAAGTCGACGGATGCGTGATGTTTTTCGAGACTGGCCCGAGTTCTCTAGTAAAAAAGATTAGCGGATCTAAATTGGAGTTGTTATGATGCCATCTATTATAGGTATTTAGATGGCTAGATGTTTATGCTTCCAGTGAAAGATTATATAGAACAAGCCGGGATCCCACTTGAACACATTGATGTATCCAGAATTCAATTCTGGATTGAGCGGCTGCAAGAGGAACCTACCCGCACTTATCCAGAAGACACAATTTTTACCTATAAAATCCCTAAACTGGGAGAAGGTGGGAGTTGTTCTTTATTTGGTGAGTTAGAAGATAAACCATTTCGTTTGGATGAAGCTCTGAACGATTTCAATCAAGAGTCAGCGCTATATATTGCTCAACTTAAAACGTTGATTGATGTCTGTGTCGAGGCATCAAGTATAGATTGGCTCGGCATTTATCAAGCTCGTTCAGCATTACAAGAAAACCATCTTTTGAAACTCGCTTATCATGGTGCACCAAGCCGCCCTGTTTTCCCGCTCAATGATGAATTTGCGCAAATCAGCAACAATACCCAAGTGGGATTATCCGGCAAAGCAAAAGTGATCCAAAACGTCGAGGCTTATCTCAAAGAAGGTGGGGGTT
Organism: Algicola sagamiensis DSM 14643; assembly: GCF_000374485.1. Taxonomy (GTDB): domain Bacteria; phylum Pseudomonadota; class Gammaproteobacteria; order Enterobacterales; family Alteromonadaceae; genus Algicola; species Algicola sagamiensis. The sequence goes on along the minus strand of NZ_KB894491.1, from coordinate 350,597 downwards.
ATTACACTTGTGATCCAAAGGTTAAATCTGAAATTTGTCTGCCTTTATTCAGTACGAATAGAGAAATAGTTGGTATAATTGACGCCGAAGCTTTTTCTTGTGATTTCTTCAACAAGGAAATACTATCGATGTGTGTCGCACTGTGTTGTGTAGCACCATTATACTTGCCAAAACAATGATCTAACCCGAAAGGGAAAACGCGCAAAATTGGAGGTTGTTCCACTTATGTTCTCAGAATTAAAACCACTCCCGCTTGATCCGATCTTAAGCCTGATGCAAGCCTATAAAGAAGATACGCATCCAAATAAAATCGACTTAGGCGTGGGCGTCTATAAAGACGAAGCCGGACATACAAAAGTCTTAGATGCGGTCAAAAAAGCAGAAGAACACCGTTTAAAGACAGAAGACACGAAGACGTATATTGGACTGGCTGGTGATCTTGGTTTTAATGCAAAAATCGAGGCATTATTATTTGGTGCACAACATCAAGTGATCGAACAGGATCGTGTTGTCACTGCGCAAGCACCAGGTGGGACAGGTGCGTTACGTGTTGCTGCTGAGTTTATCAAGCGTTGTAACCCGGAAGCGACCATTTGGGTCTGTGATCCAACTTGGGCAAATCACTATGCTCTGTTTGAAGCGGCACACTTAAGTATTCGTGAATATCCATACTACGATCAAGCTGCAAAATCACTGCGCTTTGAAGAGATGATGCAAGCGTTGATGCAAGTGAAATCAGGTGACGTTGTTCTGCTTCATGCATGCTGCCATAACCCAACAGGTATGGATTTAACAAAAGAACAATGGCAAAAGGTTGCTGAACTACTCAAAGAAAAACAAGCCGTGCCACTCATTGATACTGCCTACCTTGGTTTTGGTGAAGGGCTTGAGGAAGATGCCTATGGTATTCGCTTGCTTGCTGATCAGCTTGATGAAGTGATCATTTGTAGCTCTTGCTCGAAAAACTTTGGTTTGTACCGTGAAAGAACGGGCGGATGTACCGTTGTTGCGAAAAATACAGCGCACAAAGACAATGCACGTAGCCTGCTCCTAACCGTTGTTCGGGGTATCTACAGTATGCCACCAGCACATGGTGCAGCGATCGTCGATATCATTCTTGGTAGTGATGAGCTCACAAAAATGTGGCATGACGAACTGGCTGAAATGCGCAACCGCATCAATGGTCTGCGTGAGCTAATGGTGAGCAAAATCAGTGACCGTAATGTTGCACAAGACTTCGGCTTTATTCAACAACAATATGGTATGTTCTCATTCCTTGGTATTAACAAAGAACAAATCGCTCGCTTAAGAGATGATTACAGTATCTATATTGTTGGCTCTTCTCGCGTCAATGTTGCAGGGGTGAGTCGTCAAAATATCGACTATTTTGCAGATGCACTAGCGGATGTCTTGAAGTAATTATTATTTCGCATTTTAAAAAGCCAGACTCTTGAGTCTGGCTTTTTTCTTGCCGACAAGCAAGTGAAGTTATATTCATGTCTCACTCAATCCTGGGCTGAACGCGCGCTTTAAGTATCAGGGAGATTGACCACACCTCTACTTGATTAGTGCACTTTTCTTCTTGTAAACAGTTTTACACAGGGTTTTAAAGGAATTTCAGAACCTCCATTTGATCACCTCATTCTAGACATAAAACGCTTGGGGAAAGCGCTGTCATTTCATGGACTGGTCGCATAAATCGAGACCTCTTAGCCACCTATTTCATTATCAGGACATACAGTGAATCAAGCTTTGTGTGCAATTGAGGTGATTATATACAGGCTGGATCCCTGAAATAGAGGCGCGGGACAAAGAGGCATATCGTTCTTGCAGAAATGTGATAGAGAAGTTAGAAGAAAATGCAGACTTGAAGCGACCGCATTCAAGATAATTACCAAATTGAGAATAAGGGACGATATTATTTCAGTTGCTGGTCTGTTTTCATGAAATGAATAGTCGTATTACTATCTCTAATCTTTTCTTTGGTAGTTTTCAAATATTGTGGGTCAAAGTATGAATGATGATAATGCTGCGATAGCAGGCCAAGCCGTTTATTCCAAAAGTGTTCTTTCTGTTTATGATGTATGGGTTTTGGGTATCTCGAATACTTTCTTTTGGAAGTGTCCTACAAAGCTCATCCGACATGAATTTGAAAAAAATGTGACGAACAACCATCTCGATGTTGGAGTAGGCACTGGGTACTATTTGAAGAACTGCCTGACGCAAACAGAACGTAGAGTCGGACTTGTCGATTTGAATGAAAATAGTCTTGAGTCAGCTGCGGCAGCCATCGCAGATTTCTCACCAGAAGTCTATCGACGAAATGTTCTGGAGCCACTTGATTTAGACTGTCCTAGATTTGATTCTGTAAGTATCAATTATTTACTGCATTGTGTGCCTGGGGGGTTCTCTGAGAAAGGTGTCATGTTTGCTCACTTGAAAGAAGTTATGAATCCAGGTGGTGTGATTTTTGGTAGTACAATTTTGGGGGTTGGTGTGCAGCATAATCTTATCGGAAAACGACTCATGCAGGTGTATAACCAAAAAGGAATTTTTGATAACACACGAGATGATCTGCAAGGGTTACGCACTGCACTAGAGTCTCAGTTCAAGCAAGTCAATATTCAAGTTGTTGGCTGTGTTGCTTTGTTTTCTGCAGTGAAATAAATCCAGCCTGACCTTGTGGTGTTCAATGCACCACTTCTGTTTCATCAAACGTCATACTTTTCACTTCATTTGCATTCACAAAAAAGATTGATCAAATTCCATACAGCTTTTTTTGTTGGTGTGCAATGAATATTTTCGTGATCAAACACAGCCATTTGACCGATTGAACAATTCGGGTGGGAATAAAAAGTATGTATTAAGAATGAAGGGGACTAAAACGCATCATAAAATAATATTTTTTAAAAATCTAACACTCTGATAATATGAGCTTTATGCCCTCATAGCTCAGCTGGATAGAGCGCACCCCTCCTAAGGGTGAGGCCGTAGGTTCGACTCCTACTGGGGGCGCCAATTTTTCTCTTCATTGATGATATGAGCGCAAAATTCTAACATCCGATACAACCTTAACAATGCTTGAGTCATTGTCCGCGTCAATTTCAAAAAATGGTATAGCAATGTGTTTATGTATCACCTTGCTTCATTTTATGTCAGCTCATGATGACCTGAAAATCGAATCAGTTGTTTACTGATCTGTACGGTTTACCTTGCAAGTTGTGTGTATAGTATTTTGGAAAATTGGCGAGTTGAGCAATATTAGAAAAAATTATTTTGATGATTGTATAAAATAAAAATCAACGAACAATAGGGAATATATCGATGATCACATCCATAGTGCATGCAACAATCTATGTCCTTAATCAGGACGAAGCTCTTGATTTTTACAAAAATAAGCTTGGTTTCGAAGTTGGTGATGACATGGAAGTGGAAGGCGGTTTTCGGTGGCTCACTGTATATCCGAAATCTAAATCACAGCTTCAACTGGTATTGGCAGAACCAAAAGAGGGACCAATGTTTACCAAAGATTCTGCTGAAAAAGTGCGAAGCTTAATCGAAGATGGCGCGTTTGGTGCGGGTGTTTTCGAAACCGAAAATTGCCGAAAAACCTATGAAGAGCTTGTGGCTAAAGGTGTGGAATTTATCCAGCCACCGACAGAGCAACTTTATGGTATTGAAGCCATGGGTATAGACAACTCTGGTAATTGGTTTAGCTTGGTTCAACGATAAACAGCAAAACACAGCAAGCGACGTTGATGGCAATAAGGTGGAGCTAGTTTGGATATTCCATTTGATCAGCAGGATTTCAAATTACCGAACACTCGGTTTTACCAAGTGATTTCTAAGGGTATTGCTAAAGAGGCAGGAGCGATTGCTCCTGCCTCTAAACGAACTCTAATTTGACAAAAGAATGACAATACCAAAGCTGAGATATGCAATCGTGAGTAGTGCAAATACCCATGTGATCACTTTTTGCCAAGTGGGGCTTGGTGTTGGTGGCTGTCCCCAATCATTCTCATTTCTTTGTCCTTTTGCCAACATTAAGTAGAAATAAAAGAAGGTACCGAGAACTGGAATGATCAGCAATAGTGACATCCAACCTGAGTGACCTAGATCGTGGCAACGTCGAATACACAGTGAGAAGTAGCCAATTACGAATGCAATATAAAGCACAATAAAAATCGCAATAGCTGGGCCTGATGGATCTTGTGTACTCGTGCTGAATAGTGCTATCACAGGAACCATTACAGCGGCGAAGAGAAATAAGTAAGCCATCCCAAAAAGGAAAAAACGGATCCGATTCAATCGCCCACTAAAACCAAAAAAGCTTGGTTTGATAGCGACGCCAACAGGGGAAACTTGAGAAAGAACAGAAGCTTCAGGGGCTGCATATACACTTTGGGATGAACTCATAGACACTCCAACTTAGAAACTAACAAACATCTTCACGCTGTCTAAAATTTGGACGAATTATAAAGTAAATAAAATCAAATTGATACAATTTTGTTAATATAAATCTTTTCACCAAAATCAAATTAGTTAACAGTTTGTATTATAAGACTTTATGCTTTATATGGTTCTTTTCTGATTAAAAATAAACCGAAAAGTGTTGACACTTTTAAATATGCATGTAGAATACAACTTAAATCTTGCATCTAAAATGCAACTTAAGAGGTAAAGACGATGAAAGCGATTACATTACTGAAAACTGCACATATCACAATGTTTCTATTTTGCTTAATTTGTTTAGTCGCAGCAGTGTTAGCCTACGGCTATCCTGAAAAACTGACGCTTGCTGAGCAGCTGGTCGCACATATGAGTCTTATTGTACTTCCCGCTTTCATTAAGATTGGTTATGTCTTACGTCTGGTTTCTTTGGACATTCTTGGATTGCCAGTGAATTAATTACACTCTAAAAGCACTTGTAACAATTCGAAAGCGGCTCTTTTTCCCCTTCATTGCTTTCACCACTGACTTCGGTCAGTGGTTTTTTTTACTAAAAAATTAATATTTTCACCATTTTATAAGTTATTTATGTATATGTTCTAGAGAGGGAACATGCTAATCTATTGAAGTATCAGTACTTTTTAATTTGGCAAGAGTCTTGCTTTCGCTGACATTCATACTGACGTATTCAAATAGAGGAAATCAAAAATGAATAAAATGGTTATCTTAAGTCTGGCATGCTCTTCTCTCTTAACAGGTTGTATTTCTTACAAAGGGGGAGATTGTGATGGGTATACATCAACAACTTCAAGCGCACAGGAAGAAAAGAATCGCCAAATTATTTCAGGTTTGAAACTTGGCCATGACTACCAAAATATTATGATGTTGATGGGGACACCTGACTTCACTGATATGTATGTCAAAAATCAAAAACAATACAAAGTGCTGATGTATCGTACGCAACGCACAAAATCAGATGGCCACACTTCAAAGGATGAATGCACACCACTTGTATTTGAAGAAGGAAAACTCATTGGCTGGGGCGCTTCAGCACTGACTTTATAGACGCAGCTGATGTGACAGCGTGGATGAACGCTCATCCACACTTAGCCTTGAAGCGATTTATTTCCGAAGCATCGTGTCTAATTGATCGATGATCTCAGCCCAATCCGCGTCTTCGGTCAGAGATTCTCGGATAAAGCAGGCTTGAGATGATGTCCAAAAACTGGCTTCATCAATCGCCTGTTCCTTACGCAGCGAATGGCTTGCAATAAATTGATCAATACTCGCATCATCACTTGGTAAACCTAGCTGCGTAAATAGTGTTGTCATATTATGAGCAGATGTATCCATAAATCACACCTTTGCATTAATTTTATAGAACTGGTCAAATTATAGTATTTCTTCTGATTGTTGTTTTATTTTTCATCTGTTAAAAATAACCATACTCTAAGTATGGTCTATCTGATGTGCGCCAAAGCCCGCAATCATGAGCAGCCTAAAAGAAAAAATGACGAAGGGGAAGTGTATGACTGATGTCACAGAAATGATGGCGCAGAGTGAAGGCGTCAAAGCAGTTTACCTGACTGGGGAGGATATGAAACTTGCATCATCGTTGTTGTACTTGGCTTATCATGATGATCCTGTTTTTATGGACGTATTGAAGCATCAAAAGTCAGGGTACGATGACCGTTTACGCCACTTGATACGTGAAGAGTTGAATGCATTTTGGAAAGGGCATCAACCGATGTTTGGTATATTTTCCGGGGAACATTTGCTTGCAGTTGCTTGTGTGACAAAACCGGATGGAGAGCTACCCACTGCAAGATATTGGCATTGGCGTTTGAAAATGATGATGTCGTCAGGATATTTTTCAACAAAACAGATGATTGAAAAAGAAAATAAGATCCAGCAGGCAATATCGGATTTTCATGGGCACTATCTGTCTTTTATCGCTGTGCATCCGCAACATCAACAGCATGGGCTTGGTCATTATTTATTACGAGCGATTGATTCGCTGGTTTCTGAGGATGGACAATCTGATGGGGTTGCAGTTTATGTCACAGATAAAAAGCATCAGGCATTTTTTAAGCAGAATGACTTTGTAGAAAAAACAGAGATCTCCGTTGGCACCATTCAAGGCGTACTCATGATTAAGGCAAAGGAGACGCGCAAATGAAAACTTTTACATCCTTCCGAGCATTTTACCCATACTACCTATCACAACATGCTGATCCCACATGTCGTGCATTTCATTATATTGGTGTGGTTTTGTGCTGGTGTTGCTTTGGTGTAGCATTATACATGAACGCTTGGGCGTATTTATTATTGATGCCTGTCATGGGCTATGGATTTGCATGGCTGGGGCATGGACTGTTCGAAAAAAATAAACCGGCCACTTTCGACTACCCGATCTATAGTTTCTTCGGTGATTGGCTGATGTTCTATCACTTTTTGACTGGCCAAATCCAGGCTCAACTTGTTGAGGCGTTACAAGCCTATCCACAAGGAGAACTTGTATCAGACTCTCCTTCATGACGGAAATCCGTTAAAATGATCCAAAACGGGCCGTTGTCGGCCCTCGGATTGAGATGTTGTCGGTAATGCAAAAAGGCTATTTTCAATATCAACCAACCCCAATCTTGAGACCTTTCGTTGATTGTTACTGGCTCTCTTTTGGCTCTGAGTGCATACAATTTGATGCACTGCCGGATGGGGCGATTGATATTGTCTACCATGCTTCTCCTTGGGCATCGAATACCTGGATATACGGGACAACGACGCGAAGTACGAAAATCCAGCTGATGTCAGATAATTGTTATATTGGGATCCGGTTTCGTCCGGGGCAATACCGCCACTTTCTTTCGATATCAGCGAAAGCACTCACAGATGCTCATTCTGACATTTCTACCAGTTTGTTTCGCTCTCACCAATCCGTATTGATTGAGGCTGGGGAGTTAGAACATATTGACAGGGTTTTACTCAAACATCTCGAAAAACACCCGCCAGTACTTCATGTGATGGATGAAGTCATGCCGTTTATACAATCAGGGCACATGTCGATCCCAGATATCGCGGCAGTGTATGGAAAAAGTGCCCGTCAGTTTGAGCGAACGTTCACAGACATGATCGGGTTATCACCAAGTCAGTTTCGGGTGATTGATCGCTTTCAAAAAGCGCTCAAACTCATTTCGCAACAACCATATATTCCTTTAGCAGAAATTGCATACGCTATGGGTTATACCGATCAAAGTCATATGATCAGAGACTTTAAAAGACTCAGTGGCCGTCCACCAAAAGATTTTAGAGAGTTGCGGTAAACGCTAATATCTGTCGTATTTTTACAATCTTTTCGAGATAAAAGCATACACACTGGATTCATATTGTTTAATTCGAGGAAATCAATATGAAACTTTGGTGTGGGTTTATTACAGAACAGCTGGCTGCGTCGAAAGAATTTTATCAATCAGTGTTTGAATGTGAGGTTATTTATGAAAGCGACTGGTTTCTTTTGTTGTCTTGTGGAAAAAGTGAGCTTGGATTTATGTTACCTGGGCAAGCGTCGCAACACCCGATGTTCCAACAACCTTATCACCAAGGTGCCTGGCTGACATTCGAGGTTGCAGATGCAACCACAGATTATCAACGGATACAAGCATTGGATATCCCAATCCAACAACCGCTAAAAGATGAGCCATGGGGCGATCGGCATTTTGCGATTTTGGATCCCAACGGCATTGGGGTTGATATAGTGCAGCGGATTGCAGAATAAAATGTGAAGAAATGTCAATAGTTTGCAAATGTTTAATAAATGTTAATTTTATTCATTTTTCGTTCAGGTTAAGTATTTAGACTGACCATCATTGAAATTCATCCAAATGATAAAGAGGTACTTCCGATGAAGAGAAAATCAATGATGGTTACCGCAATCCCTGTGATCTGTTTGTCGCTTGTGGCTTGCGGCGGTTCTAACTCAGATTCAAAGAATCAGTCTCCTGTAGCAGAAGCCCCGACGGCAGGTGCACAAACTCAGAACATACTCACTTGGAAGTCTGATAAAGATTACCCGTATTATCGGGTTATCGGTATTAGCCCAAATGGATTAAAAACACTGATTGTGGCGAATATTAAAGATAAAAAATATCAGTTACCTGTCACTTTGGCCACGAAATCTTTCGAGTCTTTCCTGATACAAGGTGAAACGGATAAACAAAAAATAGAAGATATTATCGAGATTAAAAATGATCTCCAATGGTCTGACAATGTCTCCACACTCAGCACATTATTGAGCAAGAATGTTACTGATATTCAGTCACTTGGTTTTACAGCTGCACAAGCAACTCAACAAGATAATCAAGCAACGTTGGTTGCATATGTTGAGAATGGAAAAGCATCCGTGAAGTTAACAAACGGTTTTACAACGGAGCAGGACACAGTTGCTGGTGAAACAACACAGTTTGGCCGAAATATTGTGATGAATAAAGAAGGGACGCTTGCGTTTGTGTCTGATCATGCATCAGATGAAGGAGTGGTCAAAGAAGCAGGGCAGGTCCGTGTTTTTGAAATCAAAAATGGCAGTCTCACACAAAAGCAAAAACTTGTTTTTTCTCAAGCGAAAGAAAAGTCGCATTTTGGTCAACGTCTCGCCTTGAGTGATGACGGCAAAATTTTATTTGCAGCGCATCAAGATGGTCTCGCTGGATTTATTCAGCAAAATGGCCAATGGGAAGAGGTTGTCCGATTTGGTGTTTCAAACGAAGCTGGAGATCTTGATATCAGCGCTGATGGGAAAACTGTTGCATACCACGCTGAGTGCGGGATCACGATGTATGAATGGGATTATAAAATTGGCAATAGTAGCAGTTCATCATCAAGCAGCACGAGTGCTTCCACCTCTAATGGCCCTTGTAACATTGTTTTAGGTGCACAAAATAAATCAATTGATGGTCAAAAATTAGAAATCACTGCCTCCGGTTATTCATTTGACCTTGGCAGCACACATCAATACATCAAAGGGCAAAACATCGAACTGCAACAAGATGGAAAAGTGATTTACGTTTCAGATGCAAGCGAAAACGGGAAGATCCTTGTTTTTTCTAAATTCGATGATAAAAAGTGGAAGAAAGAGACTTCCATAACAATGAAAGCGACCGATACATTTAAGTTATCAAAAGATGCGAAGTTTGGTTATCAATTTGCACTCTATGCCAATGGGTCAGCACTTGCTGTGACTGCACCTGGCCAAGCCAATGAAGGTAACGCTGCTGTAAAAGGTGAAGTTTACTTCTTCTTCAAGCAAACTAACGATTGGTATTACCATTCGGCATTACCTGCTAGTGCGATGAATAATGCTGAAGAAGCCAATGGCTTTGGACAATCGATCTGGGTTGATGAACAAGGGAAACGAATGATGGTTTCCAGCCAGGCATCCTCTCAAAGCGAGTCATTTTACTTTGATTTAAACAAGTAAAACTCCTCTCTACTCATACGACGGTCTGTTGATCTTTCTCGGTAACAGTGTGGATTTTTGAAAGATCAACAGGTCCTCATCAACATGTATTCTTTTTCTGTTGAGACTGGCTCAGTGAGTCGGTTCGAAGAGGAATGCACTTTTTTATCCAATCCCTTTTTCTTTTATCCGACCCACAATAGCCTTTTCCATTGCTTGTGAGAGAACCTGATTCCCGAACTTAGACAAATGATGGTTGTCCGATAAGAATAACTGATCCGCATCAACACTATCAAAGGCATGCGATAAGAAACCATCCCCAAATATTTGTGCAAGCACTTGATTGTATTGCTGGATATTTTCCGCAATCCGAGGATTTTTTTGGACATACGCGGGGCAGGCTGGTGCAATTGGAACCACAATAAATGGTACATCGAGCTGAGATTTCACCTTGTACCAGCTTTGTTCAAATAATGGCAATGAGACATAAGTGATATCTCTGGATTGTACAATCTCTTTGTACCACTTTTTGACGAACCATTTGCTCAGTTTTCCAAGAAGGGGCAGGCGGGACAGAATTGATACTTCATTTTTCTTCAGCGCACGTGGGTAGCAATCGACAATTCCTTGCTGCACAACGACGAGATCAGGCTGGTAGGCTTTTAATATGCCTTGACTCGCAATTGCAACAGTATCTGATTGCAGCCCAGAAACGCAGTAAAAATAGAATTGAATGTGCGTATCGAACATGTTGCGTATTTGTTGTTCAACTTGAACAATCCAAGTCTCTTCAGCAAGGATAGGTTCTGGATCTAACCGCGGAAGTCCCAGAGAATCAGTAATAAAGAGTATTTTCAAATCTGCGCCTGTCATAATTTTTTCGGGACATTCTCGAATTTTTACTTGCGGAAATTTTCTTTGTCAAGTGAGAAATATGTACCAAGGTCTATAATATGTACCACGGTTGACGAAAATGCTTGGGCTATGAAAACTAAACTCTTTTCACTGCTGATCTGTTTGATGTCATGGGTTGTCTCTGCTGAGAAACTTCAATTGACGAACGGTGAATGGCCGCCATTCACGGGAAGACAACTACCGCATATGGGTGGGGCGACACATATTGTGAAGCTGGCATTTGCGAAAGAAGGTGTCGATGTAAAATTTGCTTTTCTTCCTTGGCAAAGTGCGTTTGATCAAGTTGCCAGTGGGAATGCGGACGGCTCTTTGGTTTGGTCGAAAAGCGATGATAGGGCAAAACTTGTTTTATTCTCTGAACCCGTCATTGAATCTTCGGAGCACTTTTTTCATTTGGAAAAAAATAAGTTTGCTTGGCGTGATATGGGCGACTTGAAAGGCAAAAAGATTGGTGCGGTTGAAACTCATTATTATGGTGAAGCCTTTGATAAGCTCGAAAAGAAGCGCATGGCGAATATTCGGCGGACAAGTACATTAAGGGGAAGTTTTAAGCGGTTATTGCGGGGTCATGTTGATGTGGTGATTGCAAATCGATATGTCGCTTTCTATACCCTCAATGCCTTCTTTACAGGCGTAGAGATCGCTAAGGTAACTTTTCATCCGAAAATGATCCGTGGTCGGGCGAAGTGGCGCTTAGTGATTTCAAGAAAGCACCCAGATGGAGAGCGGCTGATTAAAACGTTCAACCGAGGTCTAAAAAAATTAAAAAGCGATGGGACTTACGAACAAATTATTAAAGATGTCACTTCAGGAAGAAAATACTTACCAGAAATGAAGCGTTTTGAAGGAGATGATGAATCTGAGGAATTTTAACGATATTCATGTTTTGTTAATTTAAATTTGCTAAGCTATTAAGCTAACTCTACTCGGGTATCTCATAAAGAAGAAGTACAAAGATGTATCAAATCAACTTATCTCGCTGGTTTGCGGTCTTGCTTTTTTGGATCAGCAGCCAGGCCTTTGCGAATGCTGAAGTCAATGCACTTCAAGTCCTCGATATTTCTGAAAGACACCGAACAGGGCAAAATATGCTCTCGGTGCGATTTTCACAACCACTGGATACCAATACTCAGTGGGAACAATATCTTTCTATCAAAGATGGAAACAATACTTCCGTTGATGGCGCGTGGATCATCGGTGAACGAAAGAAGACAATCTGGTTCCCCTATGTAGAGCCGAGTCAGCCCTATGTAGTGACGGTACTCGAAGGGCTACAAGCAGCAAATGGTTCGCGATTAGATAAGTCGTTTGACAAGCGGATCACAACAAGAGCGTTACCGCCATCTGTGTCATTCTCCTCTGATGGTTCGCTTTTTGTGCCAAATGTTAGTAAAGGTTTACCCATTACAACAGTCAATATTGATAAAGTTCAAATTGACTTCTTCCGGATCCCATCAGAAAAAGTCAACCAATTCTTCAGAGAATATAGTGACAGAAACTACAGTTACTGGTTCCCGCGTTTGGCGGAGAAGTTTGGTGAACTGGTTTATTCTGGCCGTTATTCGCTTGAAGCACAAAAAAACAAGCAAACTCAGCAAAGTATTGACTTGCAAGATATCTCTGAACTGCAAAAGCCCGCAGTTTATTATGCATTGATGTACCGCCCAGGGAAGTATGATGAGAAATATATGAAACGGACCTGGTTTACGGTGTCAGATTTTGGTGTGCATGCGCGGGTCTATCATAATCGACTGGATGTTCATCTGTCTTCTGTCGAATCCGGTGAGGCTCAAAAAGGGATTGAAGTGACGCTTCGAGAGCAAAATGGTGAGGTTTTCAAGACACAATCATCGAATCAAGAAGGTGTCGCAACATTTCAACTGACCGATCAGGAAAAGGGTAAAATTGCTTATATCTACGCGCACAGGGATGAGCAACTCAGTGTTTTACAGTATCGTTTGCCTGCGCTTGATCTGTCTGCATTTGATCTCGGAACTCGACCTCAACGACCAACAGAAATCTTTCTTTATTCACCCAGAGATTTGTATCGCCCAGGCGAGGTGGTCACTATCAGTGCGCTAATGCGTGATCATGATGGTGTGTTTCAACAAGCATCCACACTGAGCGCGACAGTTGTTCGTCCAGATGGAACGGAGTTGATGACTACAAAAATCCAGCCTCAGGCATCGGGATATTTTCAGGATTCTTTTACGATCCCAAGAGCAGAAAAGACAGGTGATTGGCGATATGTAATACAAGGGCCATCCGGTTTTCAACATGAATATCCGTTTAAAATTGAAGAATTTCTGCCTGAGCGAATGAGCTTGACACTCAGTGATGAAAGCAAAAAGTTGAGTTATGGTCTCGATGAAACAATCCGCATCAAAGTGCAAGGTGATTACCTATACGGTGCGCCTGCTGCGGGGAATAAACTGACGACCCAAGTAAGCGTTCGACCAAACTATGAACCAATCCCTACATGGAAAGACTTTATTTTCGGTGATAAAACGAATACGTCATTAAGACAACTGATTAGTCATGGCAAGCAAAACTTGGATGATAAAGGCGCTGCGACAATTGAGCTGCCCTCTCAGTGGCATGGGCAATCAAAAACGGCTTTATCGATTCATGCCATTGTGAGTTTATTTGAAACTGGTAGCCGCCCTGTCACGCGTATGTCCAAGTATTTAGCTGTGCCGAATCATCCGATGATTGGTGTCCGCCCAACATTTACGGATAACGAACAAATATATGAAAATGATGCGACATTTGAGGTGTTACTATCGGATTTAGATGGGCAGCTACAACACCATGACAATGTGAAAGTCACGCTGATTCAAAAAGATCGAAATTACTTTTGGGTCTTTAACAACGAAGAAGGCTGGCATTATGAGTTTGATGAAAGTGATATTGTTGAATCCGTCCAAACGATTTCGCTAAGTGCGGATGAACCAACAAAAGTAAAAGTACCCGTCTCTTATGGTTCCTATTGGATAAAGCTGGAAACAGACCAAGCAACAACAGTTTATCCTTTCTACGCAGGTTACAATTGGTATGAAGAATGGGTGGCGGCCCGCAAACCTGGGGGCGCTCGTCCGGACCGTGTGGTCATGGCACTCAACAAAGGGAGTTACAATGCGGGAGATGTGGCGACCGTTCATATCAAACCACCGTACGCGGGAGAAGCCTTGATTATGGTCGAAAGCGCAGAAAAGCCATTATGGATGAAGCGCTTCAATCTTTCGAAAGAAGGCAAAGATCTAGAGATCCCAGTTGGTGCAGATTGGAGCCGTCATGATTTATTTGTCAGTGCGGTTGTGTTGAAGCCGATGGCAAGTGAGGAAAAAGCGTTAGCGAAGCGAAGCTTTGGTTTGATCCACTTACCGCTGAATCGAGAAAACAGAAAACTCACTGTGGCACTCGATGCACCAGACAAAATGTCGCCGAACAAAACACTCACGGTGAATATCAATGTGAATGGTGAAGAGAAACCTGGCGAAAAAGTTCATGTCACATTGGCCGCTGTGGATGTGGGTGCATTGAATATTACCAACTTTAAGACACCTGATCCGGTTGAATACTTCTTTGGGAAGCGCCGTTATACACCGATGAGTAAGGATATTTATAACAAGGTGATCGAGGCAAGTCTTGCGAATAAAGCGAAGCTTCGATTTGGTGGTGATGCCGATCTGGGTGCTCAGCAGGTCCTACCGGAAACAGATGTACAGATTGTTAGCTTATTTTCCGGACTGACAACAGTAGAAAACAAACAAGCGAGTGTTTCCTTCGAGCTACCAGACTTTAATGGTCGCGTTCGGCTGATGGCTGTCGCTTTTTCAAAAAGTCGTTATGGCGCTGCTGAGAAAGATGTGACGATCAGTGCGCCAATTATTACCCAGTTGGCGATGCCACGTTTTATTGCGAAAAATGACCAGACAACTATTGCACTTGATGTCGTGAATAACACAGAAGCCGCGCAAAATCTCACAGTGGTCATGCGCGGACTTGATGCCGTAGAGATGACGAATGCGACTGTGCAGGAATCTGATGGTCTCCCTGCCGTTATCCATGAGGTTGTGCTTTCTCCAAAAGAGAAAACAACATTGAGGGAAAAGTTGCTTGGTAAAGCCATGACAGGAAAAGGGACGATTGAAGTCCAGGTTGCTGGTGATGGGATCGAAGATTTCGGTCGCGTATGGACGATTGGCGCAAGGCCAGCATACCCAATTACAACCAAACAGAAGACTGCTGCGTTGGAAACAGGTGCTTCGCTTTCATGGCTTGAAGCAGATAGGCAATCTTTCTATCCAGAAACCCTGAATGTTCAAATCACTGCATCGAGTCGGGTACCGTTGAATTTGGAAGACCATTTGGATGGCCTGCTTCGTTATCCTTACGGTTGTTTGGAGCAAACGACGAGCGGCGCATTCCCACTTCTTTTTGCAACTCAATCGATACAACAGAGGATGCATCTGAACAGTATGCCTGAGGATGTAAGAGTGAAAGGGATCCAGGCTGGTATCAATCGTGTCAGCACGATGCAAAAGAGTAACGGTAGCTTTGGGTTATGGAGTTCCGAATCACCAGAAGAACACTGGTTAACTGCCTATGTCATGGACTTTCTGCTAACGGCAAGAGATAAGGGCGCAATAGTGCCTGAAGGAATGATAGAAAAAGGGGTAAAACGCCTAAAAGCATATGTCCATGAGCCTGGCGGGATGATTGGTGAACGTTACTCAGAGGATAAGCCGCATTATCGCTTTGCTTACAAAGCTTACGCAGGTTATATCCTGGCAAGAATGAATCAAGCAAGCTTGAGCAGTTTACGTGTGCTTTATATGCATAAGATGAAAGATGCGAAATCTTCCCTAGCTAAGTTGCATTTAGGGCTAGCACTTTTACTTGCTGGTGACACAAAGCAGGGTGCTGCTGCGATCGAAGCAGGGTTGACACAGGTAAAACGTCAGCCAGGTTATTTGGGTGATTATGGTTCAAATATCCGTGATTACGGTCACATGATTTATTTACTTGAGAAACACCAAGTCCAAAAGGAGCAGGTGCTTGCCCTTGCGAAAGAATTAGCGACAGCATTGGAAGGAGAGCAATGGTTTAGTACGCAGGAACGTCAAGCGATGTTCTTAGCTGGAATTGCGATGGATAAGCTTTCAGGCAAAGCGATGACATTAGGTGTCCAACTTGGGAATGAACCACAGAAGTCAATCACACAAACAGACTATCGACGTACTTGGTTTTCGGGTGATTTTACGGATGCAATTGTGCTGAAGAATCAGGGAACAGAAGGTCTTTACGGTAAAATCACTTGGCAGGGTTACACGAAGAAAAGACCAACACCAGTTCGTCATGCCTTCCAGGTTGAGCGTTCGTACTTCGATCAGAAGGGTAATCAAATTGATGTGCAAAAAGTCAAATCTGGGGACATTGTCGTTGTTGGTTTGAAAGTAGAATCAGAACATCGTGCGCCAGATGCGCTGGTGGTTGACTTATTGCCAGCTGGTTTTGAATTGGAGAACCCGAATCTTGTTCATTCTGTCAAAATTGAGCAAGTGAAGTTTGCTGATCGCTTGCCGAAAGACTGGATGTCACCTCAAGATATCAAGCACCAAGAGTACCGCGATGATCGGTATGTGGCTGCGATTCACCTGAACAAAAATTCTTCGAGAATGCTGTTTTACGTGATGCGAGCAGTGACACCTGGTGTTTATCAGGTACCACCACCATTCATTGAGGATATGTACCGTCCAGCTCGTCACGCAATTGGTAAGTATCTCGACACGATGACAGTAGAAACCAGTGACGATTAAATTAGAACAATTACAACAATATTGGCGGCGACTTCCAGGTCGCCGTTTCATTTTATTGTGCCTTTGTTTCATATTGGGACTGAAGGGAATCGACCTGATTTTCCCAATACACGCTGAGAATAAACGTTTTGCACAAGTCGTCACGGATCAACATCAGAGGCCGATGCGCGCATTTGCAGATACGCAGGGTGTATGGCGCTATCAGGTTTCCATACAAGATGTATCACCATTGTACATTCAGGCATTACTGACGTATGAAGACCGCTGGTTTTGGTATCACCCTGGTGTGAATCCACTTTCCTTAGCCCGCGCAACATGGCAGAACATTCGTAATCAAACCGTGATTTCGGGCGGTTCGACGATCACTATGCAGGTTGCCAGAATGCTCTATCCCTATCCAAGGAGTTATGGTGGAAAATTCAAACAGATTTTACGGGCGCTTCAACTGGAGTGGCATTTATCAAAAACCGAGATTTTAGAACTCTATCTGAACCATGCGCCATTTGGTGGCACACGGGAAGGCGTGCAAGCCGCAAGTTACCATTATTTTGGTAAGAGCGCGAAACAATTGACCCATGCAGAAGCCGCATTATTGGCCGTTCTACCTCAAGCACCGAGTCGCCTACGACCAGATCGTTATCCAGATAGAGCAGAAAAAGCGCGGAATAAAGTGTTGGCCCGATTACAGCGTTTCCAGGTCTGGTCGCAGGATGAAGTCACGCCTGCGAAGCAAGAGCCAATCTTTGTATTTACTGGCATGTTTTCACAAACAGCAAATTTACTGAGTGAACGATTAAAGCGCCAATATCCGAATCAGCCTGTAATTCAGACAACCATCGACGGGGATTTACAACGCCAGATAGCATCTTACAGTAAAGGTTATGTGCAAAAGCTCCCAAAATATAGTTCTGCGGCAGTACTGGTGGTAGAGAATCAAACCGGTGCTGTACGTGCCTATCTCGGGAGTGCTGATTATGGGAATATCACAAGATTTGGTCACATTGATATGGTTCAAGCCAGTCGTTCCCCTGGCTCAACGCTGAAGCCTTTTTTGTATGGTTTGGCGCTGGAAGAAGGACTGCTCCACTCCCATTCTTTACTGGCTGATGTCCCCAGAGTTGGTCAAGCGTACCAGCCAGATAACTTTGAAGGGAAGTTTCAAGGGCCAGTGACGATGGCGGCTGCACTACAGCGTTCGCTGAATGTCCCGGCGGTTGATGCGTTGGAGCGCCTTGGGCCGAAGTTTTTTGCTGCCAGACTACAACAAGCTGGGATGCAACTCCATTTTCCGCCCTTTGCAAAACCCAGTTTAGCGATGATTTTAGGTGGTGTTGGTACGTCACTAGAAGACTTGGTGCAAACTTATACCGCATTCACGCATGATGGAAAAGCACTTGCGCTTCGCTTTACACCTGAAGAACCGATGGTAGAACGACCTTTTATGTCGGCTGGGAGTGCCTGGATCATTCGAAAAATTCTGACAGGCGCATCTCAGTCAGCAAGTCTACTGAGTGGACGTCTTTCTGCTCATCGAAGAAGCTTCGGCTGGAAAACTGGTACCAGCTATGGGTTCCGTGATGCATGGGCAGTGGGTGTTGGACCAGAATACACAATTGGGGTTTGGGTTGGGCGACCAGATGGCTCCCCAATGCCGGGATATTATGGCCGGAACACAGCAACACCGTTACTGAGAAGTATTGCAGAATTTTTAGATCAGTTTGACGGAGCATTACCAGAAGCACCCAAAAGCGTGAAGCGTCAATCGATTTGTTGGCCACTAGGCACGCTTGCCTCGATGAACAAGCCCCAATGGTGCCAGCAGAGCCATGATGCATGGATATTCGATGGGAATGTGCCACCAACGTATCATCGTTTTGAGGCGGAACATGATGCTGCTTTGCTGACTGCTTTTATCCAGGATAAACAGACAAAGCGACGAGTGAACTTATCCTGTACTCATGGAGACGTTGAGAGTCATACCGCCGCATTGTGGCCACAACGATTGGAACCTTGGCTTCCCAGCCGTTTTCGTCGAGCACAGTTGTTGCCAGAGTGGTCTTTGAAATGCCAAAACAAATCGGGCGCAATACGCGGCATCAAAATATTTGGGATTGAGGAAGGAGAACGATATCGGCGCCCACCAGGACAAGATGACTTTCCTAAAATTGCCATGCATGGATTTGGTGGCTCTGGAGATTTTCACTGGTATGTGAACGGGAAGTATCGCTCAACAACCCAAGGCGAGCAGCCTTTTTACCTACAGCCAGGGCACACAGGCGTTCAACAAATCGTACTTTCTGATGATAGTGGGCATATCGAGAAAGTCACCGTTTATTTTGAGCAATAATGTAATATAAGTGTAAGATTTTATCGTTTCGTTCAGCTTCAGTTAATTTTAGATCTGCTACCATTGCTTAAATTTTGAACATTATTGTTAGTAAGTAGGAAGCAGTATGAAACAGGCTTATCTTTTTATTATTTTATCTGGTGGTATTCTTTTGACTGGTTGTTCCAACTTAAAAACCACAATGATTCCACAACAGCATGAAACTTACTCGATCATTGCTACGCATGATTCGAAGGATGAAGCTTTAGAAGGTGCGATTGAAGAAGCGGAAGAGTTTTGTGAAGATAAAGGAAAGCGGGTTGTTGTGCTTAACCATGAGATGCCTTCAGATGAAGGTTCAGATATCCACACAGCTAAGAATATTGCTAATACAGTGTTACCTAGATTTTTACAAATCGATACAAGTGAGCACACTAGAACGACCGTTTTATTCCGTTGTGAGTAATTTTGAGAGAATTCGTTTCATGAAACAGTTAATCAGTATCATCATGATCGCTACTTCATTATTGACGAGCGGCTGTGTCACTAAAATGAAAAAGCTTCAACGTGAAATAGCACCTACACTAGATACGGTTCTTATTGCTGAACCAAATCAGGTATATTTGATTAAAGCTTCAGCAATGGACAAAAATGAAGCATCTATTGGTGCAATGAAGCTGGCGAACAAAACTTGTAATAAGCAAGGGTTAAAGCCAGAAGTTATTGAGCAAATCTCCGTGGAGAAAGCTCGAACTGAGTCTGATAGTCAGGAAGAAAGTATCTTGTTTTATCAGGACCTCAGATTTCAGTGTGTACAATTCTAAAGTTTCATCATAATAGGCCAACGTTATCAGTTGGCCTATTTTACTTGCGACTCATCCAGCCTCACTCTACCTATCAACCATAGTCACAGTCCTTGTAGGATATTTACGTTTATATCCTTTCCAACTTGAGATTTGAAAGATCGGTTTGGATTATTACACTCTGTATGAATGTAACAGCACAAAAAAACGCCGATCTAGTGATCGGCGTTGGCTAGAAACAGTCAGCGTTGTTGACATTAATATTCGAACATCGCAGAAATTGACTCTTCATTTGAAACACGGCGTAATGCTTCAGCAAGCATGTCACTGAGCGTCAACTGTGTGACTTTATCCAAAGATTTCATCTCGTCAGTGAGTGGAATGGTATCTGTAATGACCACTTCATCAATCACAGAATTTTGGATATTTTCTGCAGCATTTCCGGAGAAGATAGGGTGAGTTGCATAAGCAAAGACGCGTTTAGCACCATGTTCTTTCAGTGCTTCGGCTGCCTTACAAAGTGTGCCACCCGTGTCGATCATATCGTCGACGATGATACAGTCGCGGCCTTTGACATCACCGATGATATGCATCACCTGTGATACGTTGGCGCGAGGGCGTCGTTTATCGATAATGGCAAGGTCTTTATCATTGAGAAGCTTCGCGATAGCACGAGCACGGACAACACCGCCAATATCTGGTGAAACAACGACAACGTCTGTTTCGTGGAAGCCTTTCGACTTCATATCTTCAAGAAGGATCGGACTGCCGAACACATTATCTACAGGAACATCAAAGAAGCCCTGGATCTGCTCTGCGTGTAAGTCAACGGTTAAAACGCGATCCACACCAACACTGGACAGGAAGTCAGCAACGACCTTTGCAGTAATCGGCACCCGAGCACTGCGAACCCGGCGATCTTGTCGCGCATAACCAAAATAAGGAATCACAGCTGTAATACGGCCTGCTGACGCTCTACGAAGGGCATCGACCATTACAATAAGTTCCATGACATTATCATTGGTGGGGGCACAGGTGGATTGGATAATGAAAACATCAGAACCACGGACGTTTTCGTTGACTTGGACACTGATTTCGCCGTCGCTAAAACGGCCAACAACAGCATCTCCTAGGTTAATGTATAACCTTTTCGCAATCTTTTCGGCGAGTTCTGGTGTTGCGTTACCAGTAAACAGCTTCATGTCAGGCACTGTCGAATCCTCAAGGCAGTTCGATTGAGCACGATTTGATTGGCTGGGGTACCAGGATTTGAACCTGGGAATGGCGGGATCAAAACCCGCTGCCTTACCGCTTGGCGATACCCCAACTGAAGTTAAATAAGTTGCGCGAGCGCGAGATGAGTCGGCGACTTATTTTTACCTTTGGCTAAAAATCCTCTCAGATGGTTGGGTAACTGGTTGAATACCGTCTGTGCTGCGGCTTTTGAGTCAAAAGCAGCGAAGACACAGGCGCCTGTTCCCGTCATCCTAGCCGGCGCGTATTCTACCAACCACTCGATTGCGTTTGCAACCTCCGGGTAAAGCTTTTTCACGAGAGGTTCGCAATCATTCCGGGTCATTTCTAGGTTCCAGGACGTCGGTGTGATGATTTCTGTACACCGATTCAGCGCCGGATGCTGAAAGACCGCTTGGGTAGAAACATGCACATTCGGGGTAAGTATGAGATACCAAGACTCATTTGGAAAACAATCGGTGAAAATTTCTCCAACACCCTCTGCAAAGGTGGCATTGCCATGAATGAATACAGGCACGTCAGCGCCAAGTTGTAGTCCAAGTTCTGCCAATCTATCTAGTGATAAATTGCATTCCCATAAATGATTCAGTGCTAATAATGTTGTCGCTGCATTAGAAGAACCACCACCAATTCCTCCTCCCATCGGGAGTTGTTTCTGTATATCAATGGATACACCACTGTTTATTTTATCCGGACAGGCATTCTTCAAAGCCATCGCAGCACGATAAATCAAGTTACTCTCTAGCGGAATGTCTGCGAATGTGGGGGTAATATCGATCTGTGGTGTTTCAATGTGTGTAAAAGTGAGCGTATCCCCATAATCAAAAAATTGAAAAACAGTCTGTAAAAGATGATAGCCATCCTCACGCTGCCCATTGATATGAAGAAAAAGATTGAGTTTGCCAGGCGAGGGCAGTGTGATGGTCTTACTTTGTTGATACATCAGAAATTCCATGTATGAACTTTGAGTTTGATTTTGTAATCTGGGCTTTCGAGCTGGATAAATGAGGGCAACTCCAGACCACGATAAGTCTTATATTGGTGATAGTTCACTTGCCATTGGACACCAGACTGATTCGTAAATATACCCGATTGAATGAGGTGCGGTTGATTGGGCTTCATTGTCGTGGAATCAAAATCTTGAGTTTCGCCTAGCAACCAGCGGGGACTTTTGAGGTTAGGAAATGATGCGCCTCTTGCAGCGAGAAATGCCTCAGGGTCGTCTGTTTGGTAATTTTTTCCGTCAAATTCCAGCACGTAACTTTGTCCGTTTTCACTTTTGAGGTGAGCAATGGAGACACCAATCACTGTATTGAGCCAAATTTCACGTTGGACATGATTGATACGCTCATGCCATTGAATGGATGCGGAGTGGCGTTCTTGCGGGCGAATAAAAGCAATTCGACCTTCCATCTCCCAGCTTGTAACCGACTGTAATCGTTGCTGATGTTTTGCTGGTGTTTTTGCTGGATTGAGGTATAAATCTGACTTTTGTTGCCCAGTGAACAACGTACAACCAGAAGAAAGAACTAGAATAGAAAAAAGGGACAAAAGGGTTCTTATTGACATCTATTTTTACCTGAACGTATGAGCAACCTTTTATTATGATGCATATTCACTTAAAATTGCGTCCTGACTGTGAGTAGCTTGAGTAGACGATTACACATTTTACATGACCATTCTTGCATTAGGTATTAATCATAAGACAGCCTCGGTTGATCTGCGTGAACGCGTGGCGTTTAGTCCAGATCGGCTTGCTTCGGCACTTCAGGAAATGGTGCAGAAGATTGCTGTTGAATCCGCGGTCATCCTATCGACCTGTAATCGTACAGAATTGTATTGTAACGGTACTTCTCACCAATCTGAAACAATTGTTGACTGGTTAGCTGATTTTCATGGGATATCTTCCCATGATATCCATTCCCATTGTTATACCTACCGGGAAACCGAAGCCGTTCGCCACTTGATTCGTGTAGCTTGCGGTCTGGACTCTCTTGTATTGGGTGAGCCACAGATCCTGGGACAAATCAAGCAGGCGTATCAGCAGGCGCAGGCAGCAGGAACACTCAATCATACATTTGATCGACTTTTTCAACATGCGTTTTCTGTTGCAAAGCAGGTGCGTAGTGAGACAGAAATTGGCTCCAGTGCTGTTTCTGTTGCGTTTGCGGCGGTCAATTTAGCAAAGCATATTTTTGGTGCGTTGGAAAAAAGCCAAGTTTTATTAATTGGTGCTGGGGAAACAATCGAGCTTGTTGCAACACATTTGAAGCAACAAGGGGTGACGGAAATGACGGTTGCAAACAGAACACTGGCACGTGCTCAAGTGGTTGCAGAAGCTTTTTCGGCCAAAACGATCCCCCTTGCGCAGGTACCGGAGCAACTTGCGAATGCCGATATTGTGATTAGTTCGACAGCCAGTACCTTGCCGATTGTGGGTAAGGGGATGGTGGAAGCTGCGTTAAAGCGGCGTCGTCATCGTCCGATGTTCTTTGTGGATCTGGCGGTTCCACGAGATATCGAAAGCCAAGTGGACGAGCTTGCTGATGCCTACCTCTATACCGTGGATGATCTCCAAGCGATCGTGACAAAAAACATAGAGTCCCGTCGTTTAGCTGCGACTCAGGCTGAAGTGATTGTCGGGGAGCGTGTCGAAGAATTTTATCAATGGCTGAAATCACTGGATGGGGTTGCCATGGTGAAAAACTACCGCCAGCAGGTTGAAGTTCAAAAAGACGAATTACTTCAAAAGGCTCGGGCACAATTAGTGTCTGGTCAGGACCCCGAAAAGGTATTGACTGAATTCGCAAACCGTTTTTCCAACAAACTCATGCATGGTCCAACACGAGCGATTCAGCAAGCAGCCAGGGAGGGAGAGCTCGAACTCCTGGCTGAAGTGATGCAAATTTTAGAAATATCAGGAGACAGAGACTCATCATGAAAGAGTCTGTATACAGAAAATTAGAAGGTCTTGTTGAGCGATTTGAGGAAGTTCAGGCGCTTTTGAGTGATCCAGAGGTCATCTCTGATCAGGACAAATTTAAAGCACTTTCCAAAGAGTTTGCTCAGTTAGAAGAGGTTACGAAGCCATTTCTTGAATATCAAACAGCACAGGAAGATCTTGCGACAGCCCAGGAAATGATGCAGGAATCCGATCCTGAGATGAAAGAAATGGCACAAGAGGAATATAAAGCAGCACAGAGTGACATTGAGCGCTTGGAAGATGAGTTACAAATCTTGTTACTGCCAAAAGATCCGAATGATGATAATAACTGCTTCTTAGAGATCCGCGCTGGTGCGGGTGGTGATGAGGCTGCTATCTTTGCTGGTGACTTATTCCGAATGTACAGCCGTTATGCTGAAACGAAAAAATGGAAAGTCGAAGTCATGTCTGCGAATGAAGGTGAACATGGCGGGTTTAAAGAAGTTATTGCTCACATTACGGGTGAGGGTGTCTATGGGATCTTAAAATTCGAATCCGGTGGTCACCGTGTACAACGTGTTCCAGACACGGAATCACAAGGACGAGTTCATACTTCTGCTTGTACCGTTGCTGTGATGCCGGAAATTCCAGAAAGCGAAGCAATCGAGATCAATCCCTCTGACTTGAAAATCGATACCTTCCGCGCTTCTGGTGCTGGAGGTCAGCACGTGAACAAGACAGATTCTGCGGTGCGTATTACCCATATTCCAACTGGGTTTGTGGTGGAATGTCAGGATGAGCGTTCGCAACATAAAAACAAAGCGAAAGCCCTCTCAGTGCTTGCATCACGGATGCAACAGGCTGAAGATGAAAAGCGCCGTTCAGAAGAAGCGAGTCAACGTCGTAATTTGGTCGGCAGTGGCGATCGTTCAGAGCGTATTCGGACATACAACTTCCCACAAGGTCGTATGACAGATCACCGAATTAATCTCACACTGTATAAGCTCACAGAAATCATCGAAGGAGACATGGAGTCGGTATTCGGACCGCTATTACAGGAGTATCAAGCGGATCTTCTCGCTGAAATGGCAGAAGAAACGAAGTAACCTTTGTCTGGCTATCGGCCTTGGCGATAGCCTTTTCCATTGAAAAGCGATCAACATGCAAACCATTCAATCTATACTCGATCAGGCAACCCAAGCGATGAAAGGTATCTCGGAAACTGCAAAGCTGGATGGGCAGTGTTTGATGTGCCATGTGTTGAATTGTTCTAAAACTTACCTGTTCACTTGGCCTGACAAGGTCCTTTCAGAAGAACAAAAAAAGCAGTTCGAACAGTTATTGTCACGTCGTGTTGAAGGTGAGCCTATTGCCTATATTCTCAAGGAAAGAGAATTCTGGTCGCTGTCATTGGAAACAGCACCATCGACTTTAATCCCGCGTCCAGATACAGAACGATTAGTCGAGCTTGCGCTCGAAAGCGGACTCCAAAATCAAGGAAAGCTTGTTGATTTAGGGACTGGAACCGGGGCGATTGCATTAGCCTTTGCATCAGAAAGGCCAGACTGGCAAGTCTATGGTTGTGACTTATCGAAAGATGCAGTTGAATTGGCGAAAAGGAATCAAAAGAAGACTGGATTCGAAAACGCTCGTTTTTTTGAAAGTTCATGGTTTAGTAAATTTGAAGAAAATGGGCTTCAAGATATTGATATTCTCGTCAGCAATCCACCATATATTGACCCACAAGATCCACATCTGGATGAAGGGGATGTTCGTTTTGAGCCGAAGTCTGCGTTGATCGCTGACAATCATGGATTGGCGGATATTCAAATCATTACTCATTCTGCACCTGAATTTTTAAAGGCGGGCGGGTGGCTGCTGATTGAGCATGGCTTTGAACAAGGTAAAGCTGTGCGAGATTGTTTCGAAGATGCGGGTTTCATTCAAGTGAAAACCTACCAAGATTATGGTGAGAATGATAGAGTGACGCTCGGTCAAAAACAGGGATAATTTTACAGCTTTCGTATCAGGGTTTATGCTTCATTTAACACGAGCGTATGTCTTGAAAGTTAAAGCGGAGCGGCAATGTCGAACGATTTCCTGTTTGATGATGAGCAGCATGAAGAAGATCATGAAGGTGTCACTGCATGGAAAATTCTCATTGTTGATGATGAGCCGGAAGTTCATGCGGTGACGCGGTTAGCGTTAAGCGATTTTACTTTCCAGGATAAACCCCTCGAATTTATCAGCGCTCATTCAGGGAAAGAAGCAAAGGAATTGATTCTGCAACACCCAGAAGCGGCGATTGTGTTACTGGATGTCGTGATGGAAACTGATGATGCAGGCCTTCAGGTTGCGCGTTATATTCGTGAAGAAGCGAAGAACGACAAAGTCCGAATCATTTTGAGGACAGGTCAGCCTGGGCAGGCACCAGAGCGGCAAGTCATCGTAAATTATGACATCAATGATTATAAGTCGAAGACTGAGCTGACGGCACAAAAACTCTTTACGGTTGTTATGGCCAGCTTACGCTCTTATCGTGACATTTTATCCCTTGATCAAAGTAAGCAGGGACTTGAGAAGATCATCATGGCTTCTGCTAACCTGTTTTCTGCGCACTCCATGGACCAATTTATTAATGGTGTGATGCAACAATTGGTCAGTGTGATAGGTAGTGTCGACGAAGCGCTTTATGCTACTTCGCAGCTGGTTGCACAAATTGAAGGCCAACCGATGGATCTGTCTGGATTAAAAGTATTGGCAGGCCAAGGAGAGTTTCAAGGATCGGAAGGTCAAGCAGTGAATACGGTGCTTAAAGGTGATCTCGTCAGTGCATTTCAAGAAGCTTTGAGTCGAAAGAATATTGTCTATCGTGGAAACTACCTTGTCGCGTATTGCTCCAGCCGATTTACGCAAGGCTCTTTGCTTTATGTGTCAGGTATTCCTCATTTGATGAGTGATACAGATAAGAGTCTTATCGAATTATTTGCACAGAATGTTCAAGTTGCATACGAGAATGTTCAACTCCAGCAGGAAATTGAAGAAACCCACCGTGAGCTGGTTTATCGTTTAAGTGAAGCGGTTGAGGCTGGCGATATTGAAAAGGGCAATCATGTCAAACGTGTCGCCATGATCTCTCAACTTATTGCACAAAAATCGGGATTGTCAGAGGAGGAAGCAGAAATCATTATGCTTGCTTCTCCACTTCATGATGTGGGTAAATTATCGATTCCAGATAGTATTCTGCAAAACCCAAACAAGCTGGAAGGAGAAGATTGGGAGGTGATGAAATCCCATGCAGAAAAAGGTTACCAAATCTTGAAAAACAGCTCGCATGAAATCATTCAGGCTGGCGCTGTGATTGCCAAGGAACACCATGAGTGGTGGGATGGCTCTGGCTATCCTGAAGGAAAAAGTGGCGATGCAATTCATTTGTATGGAAGAATCGTCGCACTGGCAGATGTATATGACTCTCTTCGCCATGAGCGTTGCTATAAACAGCCTTGGGATAAAAATGCGACGGTACAATGGATCAAAGAGCATTCAGGTAAGCAATTTGATCCGAAGTTAGTTCAACTGCTAGAAGATAATCTGGAAGAAATCGAGAGAATTTTGACAGAGTATCCGGATGATAGTTAAATTGTACTCGTTCAGATAGGAACTGACCCATCTGAAATTGTTGGAATGAAGCCTGAAGTTTCATTTGAATCACGATCTGATTTGTATTTCATGAATAGAAAAATAGCGAATCAAAATTTGGAGATAGATGAATTTTTTAAATTAGTTATTTCCTGATGCTTGTTTTCGTTGGATCTCCCTATTGAATCTCAGTTCCATCTTGAAAAAAGCTTTGTGTTCATTTTAGACTTTCAGTGTTGCCTCATTTCATTTGTTCACTCAGTAATTTTAAGAAAAATTGAAATTTACCAATGGCTTCATCTGAATTGTCCAGATGTTGATGCCCTGTTGTTCGGTTCGGTCAGGAAGGGTTCTTCTCAATTCATATGATGCGGTGAGCGTTTGCCCACAATATTTTTTATTTGAAGTGAAGTCTATGTATTATCGAGCCCTTTCTTATATTTAGCCTGACAATCTACCATGGATACCCAGTCAAATATCGCACAAAGCTTGAAATGAGTAGCCGTTTCGCGGGATAATTAGCACTTTTCAGGTTTGAGAGGGCGCAGAATAGAATGAGTTTGAAAGGGGACTTGAATCATAACGGGTTAATCTTGGAAGCAATCCAAGAAATCCTCAGGCTTGAGCGAAGCTGGAATTTTGCACTGAGGACCCAGGACGTTTTCCCAAAACTCGAAGCCTTATCCAAATCTTGCAAAGATGTTGTCGATGGTATCGTCAATTCTCACGAACGCCTTTCCTGTCTACTTGATCATATCTATGAGAACTTACTATTTAGTGGCACTTGTCAATCAGTACCAGAAAGCCAATTAAATGCGTTGAGTTTTGTGATCCATTACAGAACTGGGAATGAGCTTTCACTCGGGCTGGTTGTCGGCTACTTGCTTGAAGCTTCAGGGATTGACTGCGAATTTGTTGCATATCAGGATAGTTTGTTACTTCTGGTGACGATAGATGGAGAAGGGGGATATCTGATTGAGCCAACCAGTGGACAGCAGAGCTGGTTCGCAACAGAGCACCAGCCGGATCCATCAGAGTTTGAGGAGTTTGATCTGGAACATTTAATTTCTATGCATACTTCCAGACAAAAAATGGAATTTATCGAGGAGAATAATTACACCTCAGCTTACTGCTGTGTTTCTTCTCTCATTGCTAAACGTCCAGATGATCCTTATCAGCGTCGAGATCGGGGCTTTATTTTAGAACAACTCGATTGCGCCCATTTAGCGACAGAAGATTTCAATTTCTTTGTTGAGCAGTGTCCTGATGACCCAGTTGTGGATATTGTGAAAATGCAACTTGATGAACTCTCAACGGTTCCGCACACCTACCATTAAAAAAGATATCCATGAGGATCCGAGACATCACACTCATGGGTATCGCGACACATCTGAAAACTGATTCCAAAAATTTAAAATGATAACTGGAGGCTTTCATGAAAGAAGCGGTTGCGCGCGAGGTGTTGATCACCAATGATGCGACAGTCCTAGGGCTGGTGGCTCTGATTTTAGGCGGCATTTTTTATACGGTGAATAGCTCGCATCGTTTTTGGGTTAAATTTTATAAATATGTCCCTGCAATACTATTGTGTTACTTTATTCCATCTCTTTTGAATACATTTGACGTTGTTGATGGTGGCAATTCAAATCTTTACTATGTCGCCTCTCGTTTTCTACTCCCAGCCTGTCTCGTCTTACTCACGATGACAATTGACTTGAAAGCAATTGCGCAACTTGGTCCTAAAGCACTGATCATGTTTTTAACAGGTACAGTTGGCATCATGATTGGGGGACCCATTGCTGTATTTGTTGCGTCATTTATTTTCCCGGATTTGATGACTGTTCAAGGACAAGATTCCGTCTGGCGAGGAATGACAACAGTTGCAGGAAGTTGGATTGGTGGGAATGCGAACCAAGCAGCGATGAAAGAAATCTATGAGGTTGGAGGTGATGTATTTTCCGCAATGATTGCTGTGGATGTTCTCGTTGCGAATATTTGGATGACTGTCATCCTATTTTTTGTTGCAAGAGCAAAGGATATTGATAAGCGAACAGGTGCGGATACAGAAGTCCTTGATGGGATCCGGGATAGAATCGAAGCGTATCAGGCGAAAAATGCGAGAATGCCAGTGTTCTACGACTACATCAAGATGTGTATGATTGGCTTTGGTGTGACTGGTTTCTCTCATTTTGCAGCAGATATCATCGCACCATTTTTTGTTGAGCACTATCCTGAGTTACAGCGATATAGTTTACATAGTAAGTTTTTCTGGATGGTTGTCATCGCAACAACAATCGCGATCATCTTGTCCTTCACAAAAGCGAGAAAAATTGAAGCTGCTGGCTCGTCTAACGTTGCCACCGTCTTTCTTTATATTCTGATCACATCCATCGGCTTGCACATGGACGTTTCAAAAATTCTCGATTCGCCTGCCTATTTTGTAATTGGTTTAATATGGATGAGTGTCCATGTGCTTCTGATGGTGGTGATGACCATTGTGATTAAAGCGCCATTCTTCTATATGGCTGTGGGTAGTCAGGCAAATGTTGGTGGTGCAGCTTCCGCACCTGTTGTCGCTTCTGCCTTTCATCCATCGCTTGCGCCAGTTGGCGTATTGTTGGCAATTTTGGGATATGGCATTGGGACATATGCAGCTTGGATCTGCGGCCAACTCATGTTTTCAGTATCTCCTTAATGTGAATGTAAAACTAGATAAATCACCAGAGGCGTGCGTTGAATTAACGTGCGCCTCGTTCTGATATGTTAGAAAATTGGACTCAGGCGAAATTGAATTCCTGTGCCAATGAATTGAAAGGAAAGATTATGATGAACCAAGATGTCATTCAAGTTGGCGATATTCAGGTAGCCAATCATTTGCCGTTTGTTTTATTTGGTGGCATGAATGTCCTTGAATCACGTGACTTGGCGATGCAAATCGCAGAAAAATATGTTGAGGTCACGGAAAAACTTGGGATCCCATATGTTTTCAAGGCATCATTCGATAAAGCGAATCGTTCCTCCATTCACTCTTATCGTGGTCCTGGTATGGATGAAGGATTAAAAATATTCGAAGAAATTAAAAAGACATTTCATGTGCCAGTGATTACGGACGTTCATGAGCCATTTCAGGCTGCACCTGTTGCTGAAGTTGTTGATGTGATCCAATTGCCAGCATTTTTAGCACGTCAAACAGATCTGGTTTCTGCAATGGCCAAAACGGGTGCGATCATTAATGTGAAGAAGCCGCAGTTTTTAGCACCACACGAAATGCGTCATATTTTGAAAAAATTTGAAGAAGCAGGCAATACAAATGTGATCCTCTGTGAGCGCGGCTCGTCATTTGGATATAACAACCTCGTTGTCGATATGCTTGGCATGGATGATATGAAGAACATGGCGCCGGTCATCTTTGACTCAACGCATGCGCTTCAACGCCCTGGTGGGCGCTCTGACTCTGCTGATGGTCGTCGTGCGCAAGCTGCTGAGCTCTCTCGTGCTGGTATGGCTCTTGGTCTCGCTGGACTCTTTATAGAATCACATCCAAACCCAGCTGAAGCGAAGTGTGATGGCCCTTGCGCATTACCTCTCGATAAGCTGGAAGCATTCTTAAGTCAGATGAAAGCAGTCGATGCGCTGGTCAAAGGGTTTGAGCCTCTGGGCATTGAATAATTTCTGGAATCACAAAGGGGCTGAAAAGCTCCTTTTTTGATTGGTTGCTTTGCAGGTGGCGTGAATTTCATTTGTCTAAGGCATAAAAAAGGCTGCTATAACAACGAAGCAGCCTGTGGTTGGGTGAACACGAATGAGGTGATCAAAGTCTTATTCGCTGGTTTCCTGTTCCTGCAAAGGTACAGTACTTGCAAGATCAAGGTTCTTTGAACTCACCATTTGTTCTGGTTCAAAGCGGATAAGCTGTTGGGTAATATGCTCTCTGACTTCTTGTAGGCTCTCAGCAGCAGTTGACTCAAATGCTTGCTTCATTTGTAGCATGATTGCTGTCTCGAGTTCATTTGCACTGGAAGTCGCAGGTGCGAGCGAGAATAGAACACCGAACAGAAGTACGAAAGTGCGCGTGAAGTATGTATGTTCCATTTCAGTCTCTCTATGGAATAAGAAATATTAATGAAATAAAAAATGAATATCTATGCAATATAAGGTGATTTATCATTGGTTTTCAGTGGGTGAACGCTAGTAGTAACTGAAGATCCAATTAAATCAGGGTACATAATAGCGGAAAATGAGTTGGTTAAAAAATGATATATTTTTATTCAGTTCATTAGAAAAACTTATCTAAATTTCACGGAATTGACATGTCGCGACGATTACCACCCCTCAATGCCTTAAAAGCTTTTGAAGCTGCGGCAAGGCATCTGAGTTTTACGAAAGCCGCGGAAGAGCTGTTTGTCACGCAAGCGGCGATTAGCCATCAAATCAAGTCATTGGAAGAGCACTTGGGATTAAAGCTGTTTATGCGGCGGAATCGCTCACTGTTATTGACAGAAGAAGGACAAAGTTACTTTCTGGACATCAAAGATATTTTCTCCCAGATAAATGATGCTACAGAAAAGTTACTTGCCCGCGGTGCCAAGGGTGCAATCACGATATCGTTACCGCCCAGCTTTGCCATTATGTGGCTTGTTCCGCGACTGAGTGAATTTAGTGAGCTTCATCCTGAAATAGATGTTCGGATTAAAGCTGTTGATCTGGATGAAGGTTCACTCACGGATGATGTGGATGTTGCAATCTACTATGGAAAAGGGCAGTGGCCTAGCTTGCGTGCAGACAAGCTGCATACCGAGTATTTAATCCCAGTTTGTTCACCTAAATTGCTCAATAGTACGAAACCTTTAAGAATGCTTGAAGATCTTTCACAACATACACTGCTCCATGACGGTTCTCGCAAAGACTGGAAGCAATGGGTTAAGAATTACAACCTGAAAAATATTAATGTGAACCAAGGTCCCATTTTTTCTCATTCTTCGATGGTATTGCAAGCTGCTGCCCATGGTCAGGGGATTGCATTAGGGCATAGTGTTCTGGCGAAACCAGAGATAGAAAGTGGGCGATTGGTTTGCCCTTTTAATCAGGTGTTAGTGAGTAAAAATGCTTACTATCTCGTTTGTCAGGAAGGGCAGTCTGATTTAGGTAAGATTGTTGCGTTTCGTGATTGGATGATGACAATGGTTGAAGAAGAACAAGATGAATATATGGAGCACCGATGAGTGATAACCCAGCCGAAATACTCGTCACAGAAGTGAGTGGTAAACCCAAGGCAAGGTTGATTTTAGCACATGGTGCTGGAGCAGGGATGAGCCATCCATTTATGGTTGAGTTAGCACAAGGGTTAGCTCAGCATCAAATCGAAGTGATCCGTTTTGATTTTCCATATATGCAACAGATGACTCAAGAGGGAAAACGCCGTCCGCCAAATAAGCAGGCAATCCTGGAAGCTGCTTTTATCGAGGTGATCCAGGCAAACACAGATGCATCGACACCATTGTTTATTGCAGGAAAGTCGATGGGAGGGCGGATTGCAACGCACTTGATCCAGTCAGAACCTTGCCTGGCTGGTTGTATTGTATATGGTTATCCATTTCACCCGCCGGGAAAGCCTGAAAAGTTAAGAATTGACCATCTTCAGGATGTTGAACAGCCGATGATGATCCTACAAGGTGAAAGAGATACGTTTGGGAAACGAGAAGAAGTGAATGGGTATCCAATATCTACCAGAATCAACATCGCCTATATTCCTGATGGGGATCATAGTTTTTCACCAAGAAAAAGCTCAGGACTGACACAGCTTGAAAATTTGAAGCTTGCGACTCAACACACCAACCGCTGGATTGATGAGGTTATCAACGTATGAAATGGATCGCAATATTTACGGCTTTAAGCGGTGCATTCTCTGTCATTTTAGGGGCTTACGCTGCACACGGTTTGAAAAAAGTCTTATCAGATACCATGCTGCAAACATTTCAAACGGGTGTGCTCTATCAGTTTCTACATACGATAGCACTCTTGTTTGTGGTGTTATTTTGGATGCATGAGAAAGAAAATACGCTGTTTCTTTCGGCTTATGCGTTTATTTTTGGTATCATCGCGTTTTCCGGAAGCTTGTATGCACTGGCATTGACTGGCATCAAGTGGTTTGGACCGGTCACTCCCTTAGGAGGACTTGGATTTATTCTTGGATGGTGCTTGCTTGCCTATGCGTTATTCAAGGCGTTACCGTGATTTGAATGAGTAAAGATACAAGAGTTTTATGAGCCGTCAAATGCTTCTCCTATATTGCCGACCTGGGTTTGAAAAAGAATGTGCTGCTGAGATCCAGCAGCGAGCGTCTGAGCGTGAGATTTTTGGGTTTGCGCGTACGAAAGAAAACACCGGGTATGTCCTCTTTGAGTGTTTTGACGAAGAAGATGTCGATGTTCTTGCGAAGAAGCAGGCACTCAAAGATCTTGTTTTTTCTCGCCAAATTGTCGCCATCACACATCAGCTCACGAATTTGCCACAAGACGATCGGATCACGCCAATTCTTGATGCCGTTGAAGAATATACACTCTGCGGTGATGTCGTTGTTGAATATCCGGATACGAATAAAGGAAAGGAACTCTCTAAATTTTGCCGAAAGTTCACGGTACCCCTGCGCAATGCTTTGCGCAAAAAAGAAGTGTTAACGAATCAAGAAAATACAAACAGGCCAGTGATCCATCTTTTCTTTAAAGATGGTCAAACAGTGTTTGTTGGGTATTCCTATACCTATAATCGCTCTCCATTCTTTAATGGCGTACCTCGCTTAAAGCAACAAGCGGATGCACCAAGCCGCTCCGGTTTAAAGCTAGAAGAAGCCTTTCACGTGTTTGTACCAAAAGAAGAGTGGGATGATCGTGTCACCTCGGGAATGAAGGCTGTGGATCTTGGCGCATGTCCCGGTGGTTGGACACACCAGCTCGTTCGCCGTGGTATGTTTGTCTCGGCTGTAGATAATGGCCAGATGGATCAAAAGTTGATGGATTCTGGGCAAGTGAAGCACTTTGCTGAAGATGGCTTTAAGTTTGAGCCTGTGCGTAAGAATATCTACTGGCTTGTCTGTGATATGGTTGAGAAGCCAATGCGGGTCACCCACTTGATGGCAGACTGGTTTGCAAGAGAGTGGTGTCAGGAAGCCATCTTTAACTGGAAGCTTCCCATGAAAAAACGCTTCGAATGCGTTGAAAATAATATGGCAAAATTGACGGAGTTGCTGAGTAGTGTTGGTGGGCGATATGAAGTTCATGCAAAGCAACTCTATCACGACCGTGAAGAAGTCACGGTTCATATCCGCCGCCTATAATCGATAATTCAATTTCTATTTGTTGGTGTAGTTTCTGACTGCACCATCCACTTCTGTTCAATTCCTTCATTGTTTTACTGCTTGTTATTGGGGGTTTTTAGCCAGATTGTCTAAGCTAAAATAACTAAAATGACGATTATTGGTGAAAGACGTTGCTGCACAATAATAACAAGGCTTATCGAGCTATCACGCTTTTTCTGTGGCTATGCGGTTTATTCACTGCAGAGACTCTTGTCGCAAAGGAACAAATCAAAATTGCTAGTGGTGAGTGGGCACCCATTGTTGGCGAGCGCTTACCAAAACATGGTGCGGCAGCAGTTGTCATCAATGAGGCATTCCAGCGTGCGGGCATGGTCACAGCGTGGAAATTTTACCCGTGGCAACGTTCTTACCTTTATGTCACGAAAGGTCGTGCTCATGCCAGTGCTATTTGGGCGAAAACCCCTAAACGTGAAAAGCACATGGTATTTAGCGAACCAGTATTAGAAACAACTAACGTGTTTTTTCATTTAAAGTCTAAAAATTTCCAGTGGAATAGTTTTGCGGATGTTGAGAAAAAGCGGATTGCGATTTCTAAGGGGTATTCTTATGGGCCTGGTTTTGACGCATTAGTTGAAGGGAATCGCATTAGACCAGTTTATGTTTTGTCCGGATTACATGGTATGCAGAAGTTGTTGGGTGGGCAAGCAGAGCTTGTTGTTGTGAACTTCTATGTTGGTCAACACATTGTACATAATCGCCTTTTACCAGAAGATAGAAGCAAAGTTGTGTATCATTCTAAACCAATCCATGATGGTTCTTGGAGCCTTGCTTTTTCTAAAAAGAAAAAGGGAAATGATAAAATCATTGCGAGTTTCAATCGTGCGTTACGCCAGCTGAAGAATGAAGGGTTTATTGATCGGGTTTACAAAGATGCGAGCAAGGGTTTATACAGTAAGCTCAAAGGGAATGCGAAAAACAATTGATCGCTTGGAAAGGCATCCGGGACGGACTACACTCAAATAAATCGTTCCTTAAATGTGAACTTGCCTTAGGGATTGATGGTGGTGAAAAAAAAGATACAACCCAATATCGTACTTGTATCAGAGCACCCGGATGATGACGAAGTTGTTGCGAAACAGCTCAGTGGGGATTATCAAGAACGTTTCTTCTGGGCGAAAGGGAACCCAGTTGCTCGAAAAGCTTTTCATACTGGAGATACCCGTGTTCTCCTCCTATCTTACCGCTCAATCAGAGATGCGCTTCACTTTTATAATATGCTGTTGGATTCCAGCTCCGATCAAATTGTAGCTGAGCATCGCGTGATCATCTGTTGCCGTAAGAATGAAGAAGGCATTGCCTATCAAGCATTTCAATCTGATTTGATAGATGAATATTTTATCTCAAAGCCCTTATTTGAAATGCATCGCCCGTCAGCGCTTGTGAAGCAGATGCTTAAAGAGCTTGGAGAATATGATCTCATTAGTCGCAGGTTACCACTCTCTTGCCATGATGAATCGATACAGAAAATTGTTGAAGTAGGCCAAGATAAAAAGGAGGCAGTGAAAAAACAGGCCAATAAAACCATTACGGCATTAGAAGATCAATTAGATAAAGCGATATCTGAGTTACCTTGTCACCAGAATATGAAAGAGCTTGTAGATATTAGTGTTGTTCGCGAAGTGCTTGCCCAGTATAAAAATAATCAGCTTCGACCACAAATTTCTCAGTTGGAAAATAAAGTCTGTGACTTTCTTCAAGCCGTCATCGAGCATACATCAACGACCATCGACCTTTATCGAAGTGCTGCCAAAGAACCCAAACCACCGACACTGGAGCACCAACCAAAAATTTTGGTTGTGGATGATGACCCTTGGTGCCTAAGGCTGGTTTCAGGTGTGCTTGAGAAAGAAGCGATGAAAGTTGATACGGCATCAAATGCAACGGATGCACTGGAAAAAATTCGTCGTGAGGATTACCAGCTTGTTTTTATGGATATTGAATTACCAGACTCTGATGGAATCACGGTGATTGAAGATATGCGATCCGAAGGTCGAAATCACAATACACCCGTTGTTATGTTGACTGGTCGTAAAGACACGGATGCAGTCAATCGTTCGAAAGTTGCAAAGGTACAGGGATATCTTGTGAAACCTGTCAAGAAAAACAAACTGCTGGAAAAACTGAGCCGCTTTGTCGTAGGAGCATAAATGAAAAAGGCCAAGGACGCGTTTTATTTTTCACTGCTCTGTTTGTTCGTTTTAAGTTCAGCGCTTCTTGTTGCCCTCTATACATTAAATACGTATCGAACATGGCTTGGCTTAAACCAGTATTGGATGTTTGGTATTTATATTTCCATTGTGATCATCGGTGTTTTTACGACGGCAACTGCGATTTACCGCTACTTCGATCGGCACTTGTCCGACTTACTGTCCTATTTTCATTCCAAGCCCCATGAAGGGGATAATCGATTACAGTGGATGAAAGACGAGATCCATGCGTTGCTCGTCCGAAATCAGTCATTGAAAGAAAGAGGCGATCATCTACAAAAAAAACTCCGAGTAGAGCATGCTTATTTTCAATCATTCATTGATACGCTTAGTGGTTATGTATTGATTCTTGATAGGCAGATGAATGTGTTGCAAAGTAACCGACCAATCCAAGAGTTGCTTTGTTCAACACGACTCAGAAATACAAACCTCAATCAAACCAAACTATCTGACTTAGCAACCCGTTTATCGACCAGCTTTTCATTGGAGTTGGAAGACGATGTTTTACTTGTCGAAGAATGCCCATTCCAGATCACGGCTGCGGAGCAAAAAATCATTCGTTGGCATTTTAGTCCGTTAAATAACCTAGAGGGGATACGGTATTTATTATTTGGCATTGATATTACGGAAGTACGCCAAGCAGAAGAAGGGTTGATTGAAGCAAAATTGACAGCAGAGTCTGCCAATAAAGCAAAGTCGACGTTTCTAGCGACGATGAGCCATGAAATTAGGACGCCACTCAATGGTGTGATAGGCATGATTGGGTTGTTAGATAGAGACATTGAAGATCCGGTTCATCGAGAAATGTTTGATAAAATCCAGTCTTCGTCAGAGCACTTACTTGAAATCATTAACGATATTTTAGATTTTTCAAAAATAGAAGCGGGCAGCTTAGATCTGGAGGAAACCAGTATTGATCTCATCCGGTTGGTCAGTGAGTTGAGCCAGACTTTCAGAGTGAGTGCCTTACAAAAAGAAATCTACCTTCAAGTCTTGATTGAGAAAGATATCCCTTGGCACGTGCGAGGGGATATTACCCGAATCCGACAAATTTTGGTCAATTTACTTTCCAATGCGATTAAATTTACGGCGAAAGCGAAACGGGATTATAGTTTTGTAAAACTAAAAATGGAGAACTTTGATCAGGAAGGTGATGTGTATGGGGTTGTGTTTTATGTTGAAGATAATGGGATAGGAATTGATGTAAGCAAACTGAGCCATATTTTCCAGCCTTTCGAGCAGGAAGAAAGCTCCACAACGCGAAAATTTGGTGGCACTGGCCTTGGGCTAAGTATCTCATCTCGTTTGGCAAAAGCAATGGGCGGAGATATTTGGGTGACAAGTGATAAAGGAAAAGGAACTCAATTTGCTTTGTATATTCCATTTCAATTGACGCCAGAGGATCACAGTATATTTTTCCAAGGGCAATTGGAGGATAAAGTTACATTATTAGTGATCCAAAATGAATATATTCACGGTGAAATTAGGAAGGCGCTCGAAGATTTTTCTGCCCAAATCGAAACTTGCCTGTTATCTGAAATACCTTCCATCGTAAAACAAATCGAAATCGAGTATCTCATGGTCGATATAACGATTTTGAAGGAAAACTATGAAGAAGCACTCAGCATTTTGACAGAGTGTAGCCAGCATACCAGAATCATCCTTTTATATCGTGACCATGAAGTGCTGATGTCTTTACCAGAGCAAATGCAAGGTTTCCATAAGGTGAGTGTTTTGCCATTAGATTATGTTGCGCTCAAAGATTCGATTGAGGCGAAACTCTCAACTGCAAATACTCAGGTTATTTTTGATGATTTGCCAAGAGTGCCGCCACAGGGAAGAAATGAGACAAAAATGCACTTATCACAAACGAAGATCCTTGTTGCAGAAGACTATGAAATTAACCAGCATGTTTTAAGAGCACAGCTCAAGAAAATCGGTTACGCTTGTGATGTTGTCGATGATGGAAAGCAAGCTTTCGATGCGTTATTAAACACCAAGTACGATATATTACTGACTGATTGTCATATGCCAGAAATGGATGGGTACGAGCTTGTCCAGAAAATCCGAGCAACGGATCACCCTCATTGTCATGCGTTGCCCGTGATTGCAATTACCGCAAATGCGGTGAAAGGAGAAAAAGAGAACTGCTTGGAGGCTGGGATGAATGATTATATTACGAAGCCAATTCAGCTCGAAAAGCTCCGCCAGGTATTATATCTATGGTTAAACAAGCAGGCCATAAGTAATGAAAAAACGGTTGAAGACGATGAGGAGCTTGAAGAAAAAGAGCAACCATTAAAAGTGGATGAAGTTGATCTTCACCGTTTAGTTGAAATTGTTGGTGATGATGTTGAATTTCAAATGGAGATGCTCGGTCATTATTTGCAATCATCGGAAGAAACACTTTCAGAAATTTATCTATTCATGTCAGAGCAGGATTATACGGCTGTTGGAAAGCAAGCGCATAAATTAAAGTCCCCTTCGGTGGGTTTAGGTGGGGATAGTATTCACAAAATTTGCCAGGCATTGGAAGATGCCAGTAAAACGCATGAGCTTGATCAAATTTCTGATCTTATATTTTCATTAGAGTCCCACCTCAAACCATTCCAAAATTCCATTCAAGAGACTCTGGAGAAGCTAAAAGCGGGCTGAAAATGGCCATTTTATAAACATGTGCAAGACTTATTGAGTTAATCTTTTGATTTCGAATAGGGTTAGTACGATGAAACACATGTTGCTTGCTGTAATCTGTTCTGCGTTTGCGATGCTATCCATGCAAGTGAATGCAGAAACTATCAAAATCTCAGCCTCAGAATATGCGCCATTTACCACTGCAAAAGCGAATCATGGTGGGTTTGTGAACCGGGTGATCAAAGAAGCATTTAAGCGAAAAGGCGTGACAGTGGAGTTTGTCTATTATCCTTGGAAGCGTGCACTTGAGGATGGTCGAGCAGGTAAAGTAGCTGGTGTCTCATTTTCTTTTACCAACCCGGAACGAAAAAAAGACTTTGTGTTTAGCGATAAAGTCTCCGATCACCGCGAAGTTTTATTTCATAAAAAAGGGAAAGTAATCCCGGAGTGGGCAAATATTGAAGACTTAGGTGCATTTAAGTTTGGTGCAACGCGTGGCTATACCTATACCAAAGAATTTTGGGCTGCAGCAAAAGCCGGCAAAATTAAGGTTTCTGAAACACCCTCGGATGAGCAAAGCTTTAAAAAACTGGCGGCAGGAAGAATCGATCTCTTTCCGATGGATGAGATCACCGGTTGGGACTTACTGAAAAATAAACTCAGCACAATTAAAGAAACATTGACGACGCATGGAAAGCCACTTCGTTCCACGACAGGTCACCTGATTCTTTCGAAGAAAGCTGGTAATCATGCTGACTTGCTGAAAAAATTTAATGAAGGCTTGGCTGAAATCCGCAAAGACGGAACCTATAAAAAGTTTGAAGACGACTTATTTGCTGGGAATTTCTAAATCGGACAATCATGAGCATGTTAAAAAGCAAGAAGCCATCCAGTTGGATGGTTTCTTGCTTTAAGGGTGTTGTTTGTTTCCAGCTGCGAGTTCTTGTCGCCACTCAATTAATGCATCGCGGATAAGCGTCAGTTTCTGCGCTTCAGTTAAGTTTTCCAGATATTGTTTAATTGTTGCTGTCCATATTGGACAGTCAACCTTGGCGGATACTGCAAAATAGATCCCTTCACGATTGAGTGGTGTATGGACATAAACCAACTTCGTTTGTAAATTGAGACGGTCAATTTGTACAAGTGCAGGCACAAGATCCAAAACCGCATAGTCGACCCTGTTTTTTGCGAGCATCAAAACAGCTTGATCGATTGAACTGACCTTTTTAACATCCATCTTTTCTTGCTCAAAAGCATCGAATTTATCACCACCACTGTGACCTCGGACACCCACACCTACTTTTCCAAATAAGTCCTTCAATCCCTGATAGTTCCATGCATTTTCCTGACGGCGGTAGAACAGCGTCATTTGCGTCAGAGCAAGTGGTGGTTCGATAAATTGTAAATGTTTGGAACGATCCAATGTTTTGTATGGCACAATGATCATATTGGTGACACCACGCTTAATTGAATCAAGCGCACGACTCCAGTTACCTTCAAATGATGGTGTGATCTTGACCCGCTGATTTTTAAATGCATCTTCAAGCATTCGAACACCGAAACCTTTGAGACGAACTTTCGAGTCATTTCGCTGCCATGTTAAAGGTGCATAATTGGGGTCGCCAGTCACAATGATGTGTTGGCATGGTGCAGAGGCGCACCTGAAGCTCAATAATATCAGGAGAATACCAAAGCGAAGTGAGTATCTTTTCAAGGCAGTTCCCAATCAATTCCAACTGTTTAGAGCATAGCTGCTTTTTCAAGGAAGCTGAGAGAGTTCGTGATACGTTGGACTGATCTATAATTGATTCAATACTCGCTAAAAGTTGTGAGGAAGGGTCTGAATGAATGCTCGGTTGTGTTTGACAAAATTACTCATGGTCTATTGTTTCGTATTTATCATGGGAATTGCGACATTCGTACGTGCTGATGTGGTGATCATTGTCCACCCAACAGCTGAGCAACTTTTAACGGATATTCAAATTGCGCGCATCTTTCTTGGGAAAGATAAATTTCTGCCAAATGGAGAACAAATTACGCCAGTCTCTATGAAGAAAACAACATCCGCCTATAAAGAATTTAGTCAGGATGTGATGAAGAAAAAGCCAAAGCAATTTAGTGCGCATTGGTCACGAATTGCATTTACAGGAAAGGCAGCGCCTTTGCAGGAAGCAACAACTAGTGAAGAGTTGAAGCGCATGGTCGCAGAAAACCCAAATATGATTGGCTTTATCCCCAAAGAAGATGTCGATGACTCTGTGAAAGCCATCGACATCAGTCAGTCCTTTTAAGCAATCTCTGCGATTAAGTCAGTTCGACAACTTGTACTGGGTTCGGTGTTTCAGTTGTTTCTTCAAGCTCAGCAATGCCTATGGGTTGTTTTGGCACATCTGGCGCATCAAATGCAATATCCCCCTCAGCAACTTGTGACAGATCTTTAAAGTCAAATAATGCAGTATCTGCTAGATGGGAAGGCACAACATTTTGAAGTGCTTTAAACATGGTTTCAATACGACCAGGGAATTGCTTATCCCAATCCTGTAGCATGCCCTTAATGGCTTGACGCTG
Source organism: Algicola sagamiensis DSM 14643 (assembly GCF_000374485.1). GTDB lineage: Bacteria > Pseudomonadota > Gammaproteobacteria > Enterobacterales > Alteromonadaceae > Algicola > Algicola sagamiensis. The sequence goes on along the minus strand of NZ_KB894491.1, from coordinate 308,233 downwards.
AAGGTTTTCTTGTGAGCCACAAAGGTTACATGGAATAATCGGGAATTCCTTTGCTTGTGCATACTTTACAATATCTTTTTCACGGCAATATGCCAATGGTCGGATCACAATATGTTCACCGTTATCGGACATTAACTTCGGTGGCATGGATTTCATTTTTCCACCGTAGAACATATTCAAAAATAATGTTTCGAGAATATCATCCCGATGATGACCAAGAGCTATCTTTGTTGCCCCCAGCTCTTTCGCTGTTCGGTATAAGATCCCACGACGCAGGCGTGAGCAAAGAGAGCAAGTTGTTTTGCCCTCAGGGATCTTGTCCTTCACAATACTGTATGTATCTTCTTCGACAATTTGAAAAGGAATATTCAGCTGAGAGAGATATTCAGGAAGAATATGCTCAGGAAACCCCGGTTGTTTTTGGTCGAGGTTGACTGCAATCACTTCAAAAGAAACGGGAGCGGCATTTTTGAGGTTTAATAGAATATCCAAAAGGGCATAACTGTCTTTACCACCCGATAGGCATACCATGATGCGATCACCTTCTTCAATCATGTTGAAGTCCGCTATGGCCTGGCCGACATGGCGACGAAGACGTTTTTGGAGTTTATTTAAATTATATTTTGCTTTTGCCTCAGCAGCGCTGCCCATAAAATTTACCGCCTTTACTCACATTCAAGGCGGCGTATTATAGCAATGACAAGTTTAAACGCAAAATTTTCGGATATTGGGAGGCTGTTGGTTGTTCATCAATAACAGCGCGCATTTCCGAAAGTTCAACAGGCCTAAATTGGACACTTAAACCCGACGGGTTTGAGTGCCAGCACATCGCAGTTGAGGCGATCAATGACGTGTTCAGCAGTATTTCCAATGAGTGCCGCAGATAGACCAGTCCGGCCAATGGTTCCCATGATCACAAGTTCTGCATCAATATCCTCGGCAACTTTAGGGATCACATCTTCAGGAAGACCTTCCGCAACATGAATATGATTTTGAGCCAGTGAAAACTGTTCAGCGATCTCACTGGTGGAATCTTCATGATGCGTTCGGACTGCTGCGTTATATTGATTTGGATCGAACTCAGGAATTTCAATTGCAATATTTACAGGGGTACCTGGATACGCATTCACAATATGCACATTGGCAGCGATGAGTTCAGCCATGTATTTCGCTTCATTGACTATTTCTGTATTGAGAGAAATATGGTGACTTTCTTCACTGCCTGAATTCACTGCGGCAAGAATGCTCCCATCAGCAGGCCAAGCATGATCCTTCACGAGTAATACAGGAGAAGGGCATTTGCGTAACAGATGCCAATCAGTCGGTGTAAAAATTACAGATTTGAGCGCATCATGTTTATGTGTGCCTTTAATAACTAAGTCAAAGTCAGAACTTTTTACGGCATTAATGATGGCTTCAAAGGGGCGGTTATGCCAAACAACGAGACTTTCGATCTCAATCCCTTCTTCAAGATAAGGTGCGATAAAATCACTGATCCACGTTTCACGATCTGTAATTACTGCATTACGCATTGCTTCGCGCTCAGCGACGGAAAGCATGGTTGTCATTTCGTAAGAGAAATCATAGATGGCAATAAATGCAGTTAACTTTGCACCACATTTTTTTGATAGCTCAACGGCTCGAGAAAGTGCTTTTTGCTCATCAGTTGTTGGATCAAGTACGACAAGGATCTTAGAAAAGGTACGCATCCGTCTCTCCAAAGAAGTCTTTACATTAGTTTAGTTAGCACAGTTTGACGTTGCCAGCGACGATAGATTTGCCAGCGCTAAAAACACTATATAAAAAAGAGAGAAAATTTGCGATGTTTTAGATCAAAAAGGTATGTAAATCAGAGAAGTGCGCTTCACCCCAATCAATGAAGCGCAATTCCATGACAAGAAATGAGCAATCAAGAACCGCATGTATCCTGAAGCAGTTCTAAATCGAGTAATTTGATCATTTTTCCTTGGGCATGGATCACTTCCTGCTTTTGCAGCTTACTCATGATCCGGCTGACGGTCTCGACAGTGAGCCCAAGATAGTTACCAATTTCACTGCGAGTCATGGAAAGCTGAAACTCCGTTGAAGAAAACCCGCGTGAGTTGAAATAGTTGGAGAGATTACTGAAGAAAGTCGCAACGCGTTGCTCAGCAGTCTTTTTGTTGAGCAGGTGCAGCATTTGCTGATCGGTATTGATTTCTTCACTCATTAAACGAAAAATCTGCTGGCGTAGCTTGGGGATTGAACCTGCTAGCTCATCGAGTGTTGTAAATGGAATCTCGCAGACCATTGATGTTTCTAATGCTTCCCCGTAGCTCACATGGACTTGTGATGAAAGGGCATCAAAGCCAATGATGGAGCCTGGCATATGGAAAGCAGTGATTTGTGCCTCCCCTTGTTCATTGATCGTATAGGTTTTGAATGAACCAGAACGAACAGCAAACAAAGAGGAAAGCTTCTGACCATTTTCAAACGCAATTTCACCTTTCTGAAAGGGTTTTTTGCGATAGATGATTTGATCAAGTTTGGCCATTTCTTCATCCGACAAAGAATACGGCATGCATAAATGAGAAAGGCTGCAATTTTGACAATGTAGCGAAGAGTTTGGGCTAAACGGGACTTTTGATTTCACTCCCATAGTGCACCTCGTTAATTTGGTTCATAGTGGAATACGAACATAAAGTTCATGGGCGAGCGTATACACACCAAAACAGACGACGACGACGCCAGAAGTATACCGAAAAACTCTGTGTTTTAACACCGTTGTCAATCTTTCAGCGACTGTTCCCATGAGCAATAGCGGCGTAAATGTACCCAAACCAAACATAGCCATCGTCAGTGCACCTTTATAGGCACTGCCTGAGCTAATGGACCATGCTAACGTAGAATAGACCAGACCACAAGGGAGCCAGCCCCAAAGCATACCCAGAAAGAATACTTGGTGGAAGCTTTTCGCTGGGAGTACAAATTTAGCAACCGGGGAAATGTACTGCCAAAGATGTTTACCCAAACGTTCAATAGATAAGATAAAGGTTTGTTTTCCAATTAAATAAATGCCAAGCCCAATGAGGAAAATGCCAGAGATCATTCTTAAGATTAAAATCCAATGATGGGTAAGGGTAACCAGTGATGCACCAATGCCACCAACGATTGCACCTGCTGCACAATAACTTAAGATCCGTCCGAAATTGTAGATTGATAGAAAAGCAATCCGTTGAATATGGCTGTTGGTCTTTGGTAAGGTCAGACTAATTGAAGCGACAATTCCACCACACATACCTAAGCAATGCCCCGCACCCAGTAGTCCAACTAGAAATGCTGCAAGTAAGTCCCCACTCACTCTGGTTCGTTTTCCTGATTCGAGCCTGTGATTGAGGCATTTTCATTCGATTTTTTTTCTTCATCATCGAATAAAATACTATGGCCATGTTTGTCCAAGTCTTGAAACTGGTCGCTCTTGACGGCCCAAAAGAATAGCGCGATAGCACAAATGACAAAAATGATGGCAACCGGAATGAGGAAGTAAATGACGTTCATTGTTTCAGTAACCCTTGTTTTTCAGTCTTCCTGCTCTTCAATAATCTGAGGGAATTGGATAAAACAATCAGTGAACTGGCTGTCATACCAATAACAGCGATATAGGGAACCACAAAGCCGCAGACGGCTAGTGGCAGTATGGCAGTATTATACCCTAAAGCCCAGAAGAGATTTTGCCGCATGATCCGGACTGTTTTGTGGGAAGTACCAATTAAGGTTTGAATATTACTTAAACGGTTATTAAGAAAGATCACATCTGCCGCAGTTTTCGTTATATCTGTGCCTTTTTCAATCGCAATAGAAATTGATGCAGATTTAAAGACGGGACTGTCATTGACACCATCGCCAATCATGCCGACAACTCTGCTTTTATTTGATTTTAAAGGTTTTGCAATCAGGGATTGAACGTAAGCCACTTTATCCTCGGGCGAGCAATTACCTTGGTAATGCGAGATCCCCATTTCTTGAGCAAATCGGTTCGCATTTTTTTGTTGATCACCCGTGAGCATATGAGGGGTGATCCCATTCGATTTTAGCCAAGACAATAATGCAGGTGTATCCTCGCGGGTTGCATCTTTGACTTTTAATTGCATCACAAGCTGATTATTAATCTTGATGAGAATATCAGCGTCAAGCGTGGTATTTGAGTCGACCCAACTTGGTTTTCCAATGATGACTTCCTTCCCATGCCATAGTGCAGTGATCCCCTTGCCGATATGGGACTGGATTTGCTCACATTGCTCAACTTTAGTGAGATAAGGGCGGAATGCTTTTGCGATTGGATGCTCAGATGCTGTTTCAATATTTGCAGCGAGATTTAGAAGTTCATCTTGATCGTAATCATTAGACAGACATTGGATATCTCGAAATGAAACTTCCCCTTCTGTGAGCGTACCTGTTTTATCAAAACAAACGTCAGTGAGTTGATTTGCGCTTTCAATCACATGGCCTTTTTTGACCAAAATACCATGACGATTTAATTGAGAAGTACCACAAGTGAGTGCCGCGGGTGTTGCAAGGCTTAGCGCACAAGGGCAAGTAGCCACTAGGACGGAGAGGGTGACCCAAAACGCGTCATCAGGCGAATAGATGGACCAGCCAATTGCTGTGAGCGTTGCAATGCAAAGGAGAACCGCAACAAAGTAGACGGAAATCTTATCTGCAATTTGTCCCATTCTTGGCTTTTCGATCGTTGCTTGATCCTGTAGATGAATAATTCGACGAATAAGTTGTTCTTGCGGTTCTTTGCTGACTCGAATATTTAAAATACCGTCATGATTCACCGCGCCAGCAAAGACTTCGTCGCCAGTTATTTTGCGAACAGCGTCGAATTCACCTGTAAACATGGACTCATCATTTGATGACTGTCCTTCGATGACTTCTCCATCTGCTGAGATTGTGGCGCCAGGGCTCACACGAATGACATCACCAATGATGAGTTTTTGTGCTGGAATAGAAACTTCACCATCTGGTGTTAACTTGATGGCTGAAAATGGAATGAGTTTTAACAGATTACTTGAAATCTCGGTTGCTTGGAGTCGGGTCCGAAATTCTAGATATTTGCCAAGAAGCAGGAGAAAAGTGAACATGCATACAGATTCGAAATAAACTTCTCCTTTTCCTTGAAAGGTTGCCCAGGCACTTGCAGCGAAAGCCCCATAGATGGCAATACTGACAGGAACATCCATATTCAAGTGGCGTGCTCTAAGCGCTCGAAGCGCACTGAATAAAAATGGAAGCGCGGCATAGAGCACAACGGGTGCTGAGAGAATGAGACTCACACCTCGAAGAAAGTTTTCGTGATTAGGGTCGACGACGCCAAAATAAAGAGCAATCGCAATCATCATGACTTGCATCGTCATTAAGCCGCCCAGACCAAGACGCATGATAAATTGCTTATTTTGTTTTTGCTTGATTTGCTCTTCTTCATTCACTTGGAATGGATAAGCTTTATAGCCTATTTTGGCAATTTGCTGAAGGATTTCGCTGAGCTTCAATTGATCCTGATGCCACTTGATATGAAGCCGCTGGGAAGTGATATTCACATTCACTTCAGTGATAGCTTCTTGCTGTCCAAGTTGTTTTTCAATCAACCAACTACAAGCAGCACAACTGATCCCTTCAACGGAGAGCGTGACTTCATCCAACCCTTCGTGATGGCCAAGAAATGCTTGATTGAGTTCCTGATCATCAAATGCGGTCAGCTCTTTGAGCGACTCTGGAATAAGTTGTGTTGCTTTATCTGCTGTTTCTGTCCGATACCTGTAATAGTCTTCCATGCCATTTTGCAAGATAGTATTGGCAACGGCTTCGCAGCCAAAGCAACAAACGGGCTGGTCAGTTTCTTGATAGTGAATTGTGACATCAAACCCATCTGGAACGGATTCACCACAATGAAAACAGGATAGGCTCATTGATTTAACTTCGGTACGGCATCAATCTGAAATTTTGAGTCTGTTGGTAGGTAAAGTTCTTTTTTAAGTTTCCACGATTTATCGAACGGTTCGACATAAATCGTCCAGTGGCCTGATAGTTTTTCTTCAAGTATACCCTGATACTGTCCAACAGCATTTGCTGTGAGCAGAATCGAAAAGTCTTTTTCTTCCAAGGTTGGGTGGAAAAATGATAGCGTCAGCGCAGTTTCGTCTTTGAAAGCCACCTTCGGCTTGAATGAGATTGAGTCCGGCTGGATCTGAGCTTGAAATTCAACACCAAGCTCAAGTGCTTTACGGTATTTGGAAAGTTCCAAATTAATGGCTTTCCCCTCTTTATAGTAGTCATCAATCACCATGGCAGGCTGATTAAGGTTAGCGATGATAAAAGTGCTGATACTTGCCACAACGGCTGTTGCTGGCAGGATAAAAACAAACCAGGGCCAGAACTGTTTATACCAAGGTTGATTCATGAGTTGACGACTTACCTGTATTAAATGTGCTGATTATAAGAAATTTTGATGTGGATACAAGCGCTGAATTATTTTTATGATCACCTGTAGATAATATGAAATAAAGCCCCTAATTTTATAGGGGCTTAATCCATTAGTTATTTAAGGCTAACTTATCATCTTGTCTAGATATACTGTAAATGTAAGCAGAGACAAGGTGAACTTTTTGTTCTCCTAAAATATCTTTCCATGCTGGCATGACACCCATACGGCCATATCGAATCGTCTCTTCAACGGCCCGTTCAGAACCACCGTATAACCAGACGTTATCAGTTAAATTCAGCCCCATAGTTGCAGGTTTTTCAAGACCTTTGCCAACAACTTTCAGGTTGTTTGCAAGTGCCCCCTTGCCGTCACTACCATGACATGCGCTACATACTGCAAATTTTGCTTTACCTTTCGCTGCAAGATCATCATCCACTGTACGGCCACTTAAACTCAAGACGTAAGCAGTGACTTCTTTAACGCCATCATCACCAAGCGCAGCACCAAGTGCCATCATTTGGTTATTACGACCATAGAGTAGTGTTTCTTTAATCTTGTCAAACGATCCGCCATGTATCCAATCAGCATCAGTTAAGTTCGGGAAGCCGTTGCCGCCTTTTGCATCTGAAGCATGGCATTGCGAGCAGTTTTGAAGATATAAGCGTTTACCGACATTCATCGCTTTATCATCCTGAATCAGCTTCTCAATCGGTAGCTTTGCATATGCTTCAAAAATAGGATCGAACTTCTCGCGAGCATATTTTACCTGTTGATCTAGGTGAACGTACTTATCATTTTCGATGTTCTGTTCCATCAATTGGCGAGATTCTGCCAGGTTTTTGATCCCTTGGTTTGAACTCTTCCAACCTAAAAGACCTTCCCAATTCCCAAGTCCTGGGAACATGAGCAGATAAAAGAAAGACCAGACGATACATGCCAGAAACATGTAGGTCCACCAGCGAGGCAAAGGGTTGTTGATTTCTTCAATCCCATCGAACTCATGCCCCATGGACTCGCCTTCTTTTACATGGGTGTAGTTCTTCAGGTTCCATAGCAAGATGGCTAGGCAACCAAAGATTGTGCCGAGTGAGAGAATAGCTACCCATGCACTCCAAAAGCTACTCATTGTTTGACTCCTGTTGGTTTTTCGCTACTGAATTGGAACGTTTCTCGTCCTCATCGAAGATACTATTTGCTGCATCATCAAATTCGGTCTTGCGATTTTTGCTATACGCCCAAATTGCAATAGCGATAATCAATACCATTAATACTAACGTAAAGATCCCGCGAAATGTTCCGTAGTCCATATCACTTTAACGCCGTGCCGAGAGATTGAAGATATGCGATAAGCGCTTCCATCTCTGTTTTGCCTTGTACGGATGCTTTCGCACCTGCAATGTCCTCGTCAGTGTAAGGAACGCCGAACTTACGGAAGATTTCCATCTTCTTCGCCGTTAACTTGCCGTCAAGAATATTGTCTTCCAACCAAGGGAATCCAGGCATATTTGATTCAGGCACAACAGCACGTGGATCAATCAAGTGTACACGATGCCAAGCATCGGAGTAACGTCCACCAACACGTGCCAAGTCTGGTCCAGTTCGCTTTGAGCCCCACAAGAAAGGGTGTTCCCAGACACTCTCACCAGCAACAGAGTAGTGACCATAACGCTCTACTTCTGCTCGGAATGGGCGGATCATCTGGCTGTGACAATTGTTACAGCCTTCACGAATATAGATATCACGGCCTTCCAACTGGAGTGCTGTATAAGGTTTTAATCCATCAACTGGCTCCGTTGTATCCTTTTGGAAAATCAATGGGGTGATCTCAACAAGACCACCAATACTGATTGCAAGGATCGTGAAGATTGCCAGTAGACCTACATTCTTTTCGAGTAATTCATGTTTATTTGTCATTTGACTCATTTCTTCACCTATCACGCAGTTTGTAGATCAGCACTAGCTTTCAGTGAGCCTTCTTTGGCATAGATCGTCTTGAACATGTTGTAAACCATGATGATCATACCAGCAACGATGAACACACCACCGATGAAACGAATGAGATAAAACGGCATAGAAGCTTTGATAGATTCAATGAATGTATAGGTCAATGAACCATCTTCGTTGACTTGGCTCCACATCATTCCTTGAAGAATACCAGAAACCCACATTGCAGCGATGTAAAGGACAACACCAGTTGTATGTAGCCAGAAGTGTGTCTCAATCAATTTGTGACTATACATACGCTCTTGGTTGAACAGGTTCGGGATCAAATGATATATCGCACCGATGGAAACCATCGCAACCCAGCCTAATGCACCAGAATGAACGTGACCAATGGTCCAGTCTGTGTAGTGAGAAAGCGCATTCACAGATTTGATTGCCATCATCGGGCCTTCGAATGTTGACATGCCGTAGAAGGATAATGAAACAATCAAGAAGCGCAGAACAGGGTCGTTTTTCAACTTATGCCACGCACCAGACAGCGTCATGATACCGTTGATCATCCCGCCCCAAGAAGGAACGAATAGGATCACGGACATTACCATTCCAAGTGACTGAGTCCAGTCAGGAAGGGCGGTATAGTGCAAGTGGTGAGGACCTGCCCATATGTAAAGAGAAACCAGCGCCCAGAAGTGAACTATTGAAAGGCGATATGAATAGACCGGACGCTCAGCTTGTTTTGGAACGAAGTAGTACATCATTCCCAGGAAGCCAGCTGTTAACAGGAAGCCTACCGCATTATGTCCGTACCACCACTGGATCATTGCATCGACGGCACCCGCATAAATGGAATATGATTTCCACATTGATACAGGGATTGCCATGCTATTGACGATGTGCAGACACGCAACAGTAATGATGAAGCCGCCATAGAACCAATTTGCGACATAGATATGGCTTGTTTTACGAATGACGAGCGTACCAAAGAAGACGATCGCATAAGCAACCCAAACAATTGTAATTAAAACATCAATTGGCCATTCTAGTTCCGCATATTCTTTACTGGTTGTTATCCCAAGTGGAAGGGTGATCACAGCAGCAACAAGTATGGTCTGCCATCCCCAGAAGGTAAAAGCAGCAAGTCGGTCAGATATTAAACGAACTTTACATGTCCGTTGAACAACGTAATAAGACGTTGCAAAGAGTGCACTCGTACCGAATGCAAAGATAACAGCGTTTGTGTGTAACGGTCTAAGATGGCTGAATGTTAACCAAGGCACATCAAAGTTGAGCTGTGGCCAATACAGCTGTGCCGCAATAAACACACCCAGGGCCATACCTATAAGGCCCCAGATCACTGTTGTGACAGTGAACTGACGCACTACTTTGTAGTTATAGTCAGCATGAGTTGCGATAGATTGGCTCATTTTCTGGCTTCCGTAGCAATAAAGATTGCATTAATGTCTACCCTGTGATTAAAGCAACCACAGGCCCATACCACTTGGATCAAGTAGCGTGGAACTGAAATACCAATCAGATTAAATCAATGGTTACCGTCGTACGACGATTTTTCCGGACAGCTAGCACAGTTCGCGGAATAAAAGCGTCAGTTGGATAAGTTGCATCCAACAAAGGTACTCAATGAATTCATGTAATTGGTATTGTTAAAACCACTTGATTCGGAGGTTTAAAATTAGCCCGCGAATAATAAGGGTTTTATTCTTAAAAAGATAGAACAAACCCGTGAAAACGTGACCTATAACAATTTACCTGTTTAAATAGTAGACTCTCCAGGCGTTTTTTCGCATTTTTCTAACTTTAGCGGTAGAATTACTGCGAATTTTTGGAGTGAATCAATTTTATGTGGCGTTATTTCTTAGGTGTTTTTCTGACATTCTTTATCATGAGTTGCGGCGATACATTGTCTTTGAAATCGTCCCATTCTACAGCGACTGAAATAGACAAAGCAACTTGTGACTGGCAAAAAAATAAGTCCTGTTCACAATCATCTTTCATCTATACGCTTTCGGACTATCCAGTTCAGGTGGAATCAAAGCAGCGTATTTCTATTCAAGGACTGGCACCAAAGAAAGAATTTCAAGTCAGTGGATACATAGAAGGTGTCAATATGTACATGGGACGTATCCCATTACAGTTTGCTCGATTAGATAATGGCGACTTTGTTGCTGATTTTTATCTTGGTGCTTGCTCAGAGCCTAAAATGACCTGGAATTTACACACCATAGTGACGCATGCTGATGGGACAATAGAAGAACAAGATCTTGCGTTTGAAAGCCAGTTTGAGTATTAGTTGAATCGAACTCTTTCTCAAACTTGAACAGGTAGACTTCAGCAAATAGAAAGTCATATTCAACAATCAAATGAAAAATCAATAAAAAAGGCACTCATAAAGTGCCTTTTAAAAAAGCGCTAGGGCGCGTTAGCTTTCCGGGCTTTCTTTCGCTGCATACTGGATTAGTTTTTCAGCAACCCGCTGCTTAATTGCACGTTTATCTTCCTTCTCAATTTCAAACTTTTGTGCGAGTTCTGCCAGCTCATCATCATTGAGATAAAAAGATAGGCGCTGTCTCGTTTTCTTGGACTTGACTTCTAATCCAAGAATTTGACGGATCATATCCGATGGTGTGAGATCTTCATCAATTGCGACTTTCTTAATGGTTTTTTGCACATTTGCACTTAAGTCAAAGGCGAGTTGTGTTGCACGGATCGCCTTTTCCTGTTTTTCCCACTTCTCTGTCTTAGTGACCATTAACGTGGATCCCCTGGAAAAAGGTCAACGATATCAGAAACTGGGCGGCAAATCATTAATGACACATCCGTATCGCCATCTGGCCAGATCTCAATGTGTACAAAGTAGTCTTCTTCTGATGACATTAAAGAAAATGCCTCAAAAGGCTCACTCCCATCCCCCGCATAAGTTTGAATCGCCCTGCCGCGGAAGTCTTGCTCGTGGTAATAACCCTTATAGACTTCAGAACACTGCTTATAGCTGTCATCCAACCAACGTTCGAACTTCTCAGGCACCTGTTTTGTATCGATCTCTGTCAGATCTTCGTCATCAAAAATATGGGCGAATTGCTCAAGGGTAAATATTTCATCAACATCCTTACGCTCGATTTTGATGCTGAAATTTGCCCATTCTTCACCGTCGTCGTTTTCAATGGTCATGAATATACTTCTTTGGCCTGGACCTTTCAGCACGAACTCGAATTCGTTTTCATATTCATATTCGTAGGTGTTGACCTGAGTGACGGTTAAGGTCGCGCCTTTTAATTCTGGTGGGAGTGCAAAAGAATCGATGAGCTGTAACATATCACCGACTTGCAAATCAGCTGGCTTGGAGAGGGTTTTCACAGGTTTGGATTTTTTAAACAACTTGCTAAACATAATGAAACTCCCAAAGAAAAAAGCGCACGGTTATCAACACGTGCGCTATAGAACGGAATTGAAATTACTGCTTTGACTTCAAACGGGCAAGGACATCGCTACCACTTGATTTCGAGCCGCCGATACCAGCTTCTTCCATTTTTGACTTCAGGTTTACACCTGATGATTCGTCATGCAGTTCCTGAGCTGCTTTAAGCTGGTCAGCCTGATCTTGCTGACGCTTTTTGATGCGCTCAAGTGACGCTTTTGCTGAAGACATTGACGATGAATTATTCGACAATGTTGTATTCACAGCCATTGTTGCTTTTTGAACGCTATCGGTTGTCTTGACGATGGACAACTGACGCTGATTTTCCTTAATCGTTTTTTCTGCTTCTTTAATTTGGCTCTTTAATTGAGCAACGCTTGCGGTAAAGTTACCAAGGATTGCTTCTTGCTCTTCCTTTTCGTTTTCGAATTCAGCGATTTTCTCTGCAATCTCAAGGGCAAGTGGCTCATTGCCTTTTTCAAGTGCTTGCGCTGCATAACCTTCATGCTCAGCAATACTTTCGTTCAATGCAGAAATTTTACGTTTTGTCTGCATCTCATTTGCCATCACTTCTGTGAGGCTACGTTTTGCTTTATCTAAAGCGTTTCTGGCATCAACGATTTCTTGCTCAAAGATGCGAATCGCGTTCATATCAACAACCGCTTCACCCGCTTCGCGAGCACCACCACGTACAGCTGTAAAAAGTTTACTTAAAATACCCATATGATACCTCTCTCCTCAAATGACAATCATAATCTGTTACTGTAAAAAGGGTTCGAATGCTTCTAGCGCGTCAATTGCATTGTCAGATAAAGTGACAAGCTCATGTGCGATATCATCAAATGATGAATCGACTGATAAAGCACCAAAAATGGCGTACTTATCAGCAATGATTGAAAAAGCACTCAGTGGCACAGGTACATTAAGTTCAAGCATCTTTTCATTGACTTCAGCTGCTGCACCATCTTTGACTTCCGTCTTATTGAACAAGAATGAAATACAAAGAATTTGTTCATCTGTTCGAGTGACGAAAACTGGTAACTCATCATTACCTTCAACAACGACTTGCAAGACTTCCTGTTCATCAGAGTCGATTAAGAAGGACTCGAATCCAACACCTTCTACTTCGTGATCCGCAAGTTTGATTGATAATTCTCTTAAATCCATTCTGCTCACCTTCATTCATTTCATGTGACATGCTATGTCATGTGTTGTAGTTTACGCCAGAGACATAATATGTCAACTCTTGTTTTAAACTTTTTTACTGCTTTAAAGTTAAAGCTCTGTTAATCAACAAAAACTATTTAATATTTTTTGTTGTCGGAACTTTAAAGATCTTGTTGCCATGCTTTATGGTGATATCCATATAGGGTATTTGAGCCAAGATAATTTACTTTGACCGCATCGAGTTCATTATAGAAGCCGAGCGGGAATGCAAAGCTTGCCATCATTAATTCCTTTGTGATCCAGGGATCGGGTATGGGCATTTGACGCAATGCCATGAGCCGTTCACGTGGAGACTTGCCTTGTTTTGTTGCAATCGTCCATCCCCATTCGCCAAATGATGGAACATTCTGCCTGTATTGTTCGACATGTTTAAACTCAGAAAATTTCACCGTCTTGCCAATACTTTGAAATGCTTCCTTTGCGTGATAGGGGGATGTTGACTGGATCACAAGTGCACCATCACCTTGTAAAAGGAGTCGGAGGTGCTGATAAAAGTGATCGCTGTAGAGTTTATTTAAGTCTGGGTGACTCGGATCGGGGAGGTCAACGATGATGGTGTCATAATAATTTTGTGCCTTCACCAACTTCTTCACTTCAATAAATGCATCCCCAAAAATCGTATTGACCCGTGGATCAGAAAAAGCCTCTTGATTGAGCTGGGTCAACCGCTGTTGTATTTTTTCTGGGAGTTGAAGTTTTTCTTGATAATGTTGACGACTAAAGAGACCAACCAGCTGCGGGTCAAGGTCGATAAGCGTCACCGACTGTGGTGACCACTTGAGTACGTCCCGAAGGGCTAATCCATCACCTCCACCAATAATCAGCACTTTATCATGTCGTCTGGATGCAGCCATTGCCGGATAGACTAGCATAGAGTGATACACCTGCTCATCAGCACTGGAAAATTGTAATCGTCCATTTAAGTATAAATCGGTGATCACATCTGGCTTCCCTGGGATCGCACGTTCTGTGATGGCAATATGCTGATAATGAGACTGGCGACTATAGACCACTTGATCACGATAGAGCATATTACTCATATTGGTGATCCAGCCTGTTCCGTATTCAAAAAGAATAAGCAGGATGACAATGAGGCAACCGTGAAGGAATAACAAGAGACTTGGGAAATGGATCCGTTCACGATATCTAAATAGGAAAATCAAACCAGCCACAACATTCATGGCTGCTGTCCATGCTGCTGCTTGCATTGTATGGAGGGACAGTAAAACCATCACCCAAATCGCAGCCCCAATGCCTGCTCCAATATAGTCCGCGCCGTAGATCGTCCCTGCGTTGTTCTCAAGGTATTCCCCGTAGATATGTTGGCGAACACGGGCAATCAGCGGGATCTCCATGCCTATCAAAGCACCGAGTAAGAATCCCATCACATAAGGCGATGTTTCCGCGATTTCCTCGAGGGTAGCAAAGAAGTCACTTTCAATAAACATCCCTTGTGGGACATTAAAGACTTCACTGATGTAATGGGGGAGAGAGGAGGTAAAGCTGATAATAAACGCTATCACAAGGGTGGAGGTGACGCCTATCAGTGCAATGAGGCATTCTAGCCAAGCAAAAGCAGAAAAAGGGTTTTTAAAAATACGGGCAGTAAAAGCGCCAATCCCCATTGAGACAATCATGATGCCAATCATGGCATAAATTGCTGTTTCAACTGTGCCTAAAACTCGCCCGGCATAATTGGATAGAAGGTATTCGTAAATCAGGCCACAGGCAGCAAGTACAGCCATGATACCGATAAGCACGGTATCATGGATCAAGATTTGTAGTTTTGAATGGGTATTCGTTGCACCTGTTTGAATGGTATGACTCATGTGATCAAGCCAAAAGCGTCACGAAAGACAAACCAATTGCCAGAGCAACAGCAACTTCAATGGCAGAAACACCGATATTGTGCTGGCGATCAACCTCATCAGAGACGTTTACGCCCGGTAGTATCACGCGCATAGCAATGCCTTTTAAAAGGGCAAAAATAAAGCTCATGATAATCGCAGCAGCAGCCCAAAAAGCGACACTGAGTGCGATACTCTCAGGGTTATACGGGATAAGGTTTGAAGCTGCTGTAATCGCAAGAGAAGTACCAATGAGGTAACCCGCATAACGAAGGCTGAGCGCAGAGTGCCCATCTGCCATTGCTCTTTGCATACAGTTTTCATCTTCGGATGTAGAGATAAATAAGCGGACGCGGTATTTCGATGCGAGTAAAAGAATAAACTGGGAAATCACAAAACTAGCCACGACAATTGGTATCGCCATCCAGCCTTCTGTGGTAACCCATAGCATTGCTGCACGAATGATAATGGCAACAGAAAGCACGTGACCCAGATCAACGAGGGCTGCTGCAAGGTTACCTTTGACGATTTCTGCATGAATATCGACACGACGAAGGACAAATTTATCTTGTACTATCCGGCCTAGAAATACCATGATGATCCCGATCACGCCAAAGACCGTCATATTGATTGCTTCATTGATCAGGGAGCTTGCAGCTTCCCCTTCACTGACACCAGTGAGCATGATGGCGATGGCTGCAATCCCTCCAGCAAAGGAAACACCAAACGCAAAATTATCCCGGTTAGCAATTTCATCGGTCGTATGCACATTGGATACGACACCTTTCATCAAACGAAGTGCAACAATGAGGATAAAGATAATGACGAAGTCCACCGCCATTGCTTGCATATTCCAGATTTGGACACTGTTAAATTCGATCATTTTTTTATTCCGTTGTATTTCAAATCAAGTTCATGAATGCGCGCTATTCAACGCGGCATTTATCCGCTGTTATTTTCCGCCACTAAGGCCGCGAGATGTTCTCGATGAGCTGTTTCTCAAGCTGCCTGACCCATAGATGGAACGTCCTGAGTAGCTCCCCGCTTTTGAAGGTGTAAAACTGGAGCGGCTTAAACGGGATTGTCCAGACTTTTTGCTGGCATATGGGCTTGAAAAGCGTTTCCCTTGCGTTGAAAAGTCTTTTTTCGTCTTTGTATATAAATTACTTTGGCGCTGAAGCTGCTTCGGACTGGAATAACGATAGCGACCATAATCGTGGTAGTAACTATAGCTGCGATAGGGTGCCCAGCTATTATAGTAGATAAAGCCACCGCCATAATAATGACGATTATGGTGACTTCTGGAGGTTGTTCTTTGGGGGGTGTCTTGACACGTATTTTCATCAAGATCTTTTAAACCTGCGTAGTCTTTATTCCAAATCCAGTAACTACGACCACTGGATTCCAGACGCCATTCACCGTAGTTCAAATTTCCAATAAGTTGGCTACCTGGACCAAAGTTTTGCGCTCGGTTGAGAACTAGATCATCTTCTTTGCTTACTGCGTTGATACGGTTGAGCTTTCCAGCAGAGATATCAGCAAGGACATTGACAGGGTCGGATAGTGCATCATTGAAAACATCTGCGGTTGCAGCTTCTTTGAGCGCAGTAATTTCATCTAGGTTTTCTTCCCAACCAAGGAGAGAGCGGTTCGCTTTTTCCTTCACAGACTGAAGACGCTTTTTGAGACTTTGAAAAAGTGGTCCTTGTGGGGTCGCATCTTGGGCAATGGTTTGGGCTATTGATGCGGCCTCGGGGCATTGTGTAGACAGTTGTTGCGCGTAGTTTGTCAATGTCTGCGCGTTTTTGATTTTTCCGGCCTGAAGGTCCGTTTCCAATTGTGACAGGCGGCTTTCCACAATATTCGCTTCTGTCGCAATGGCTTTTTTGATTTTCTCTTCTTTTGATTCACATCCCATCAATAATAAGAGAATGGCAAGAAAGCAGCTAAGCTGTTTCAACATTGATAACTCCTCATGTTTCGATCCAGCTACCATGCTGGGTATCAAGTACGGGCTAACAGATATCTGCCCGAGAATTGTTTTGATAAACAAGCGTTTATTTTAATCGAATTCATCAAAAAAAGTTAGGTACAGAAATATTTTCTTTAAGAAAATGTTAAACCACCTGATTTTATTCAACTTTTTTTGAGAAAATTACTTTTGAGTCTTGGATATAGCCTTGTTTTTCATAAAAAGTGGAATGTGCTGAGTCCGTCAAAATAAATAACTTACTTCCCGGCGAAACTTGGTTTTCTAATGAGGCAAGTAACTGGGTTGATAAACGTTGTCCTTGCGCATCTGGATGGACTATAAGGTAGGTCACAATCACTTTCATCCCATCACTTAGCGCACAGGCAATGCCTACAAGTTTCTGGTCGAGCCATGCACATACAGTGATGTCGCTGCTAAGAATGGCGTGGTAAACCTTATCTTGATTTTTCTGGGTGAGCCAATTAACCGAATTGAAGAGCTGCTGAATGTCTGGCTCAGAAAAGTTGTCTGAATTGATATCCAATTGAAAAGAGTTTTTCATGGTTAACTTGCTGCCAAACTAGAGGAATGAAGAAGTCTTGTACTATACCTAGTACGAGGAAAACAAAGAAAAACTTCAATACGATGCTCAGAAAAAAGTTTGGTATGCAGAATTTTTTTTACAGGATCCATCAGATACTGCCTCTCGTCATTTTTTCTTTTGGTGTTCAAGCTGAATCTTTTCATGGTAATGCGAAGTGGCGATGGGATGCGAGCTCTCGACATCAGTATGACTTTGAACGAGATAAAAATGCTGCAATCCATGCGTTCGGTATTGATTATCACAATACGATATCCGATACGAAAAGAGATAATTTAACTGCGCTTCTGCAATTGTATTACACAAGAATTGACAATTTAAACCCTCACCCTGGATTTTTTGAGGATGATGATGATCAGGAGTTCACATTTCGTAATTTTAATCTCCAGTGGACGCCCACTATTTCAAGCCCGACATTTAAGTTTGGACGCACAGAGCTTCCATTTGGTATTGAAACGCTAGAAGACACAAATGGTACCATTCGGGACTATGGGATTGGGCGCAAAGTTGGCTATAAAGCAGATTGGGGTTTAGGGCTATTTCGGCTGGATGAAAACCTCGATATTGAAGCCACTTGGACGCTCGGCAGTAACCAAGAAATTGATTATGAAGATGGGAATTATGTTGGGGCTTTTCGTGTTGGAAATGGAAGGCAAAAAACTTTAATTTATGGTTTCTCTGCAACCAAGCGACGGGTAGATAAAACCGTCTCACAAAATTTCGCATTGGACTTACATTGGTACTTCAATTTAAACCGAGTGTTGTTTGAAATTTCAAAAGGAAACAAAAATGCGGTTACAGAAATGGAGACGTTGTTAGAAGTGGGTCGTCATTCGCAAGATGAAACATTGTATTACTATTTACAGCATTGGTACGCATCACAAAACCCAGATGCTGGCAGGGTCAAAGATAATGCGTTATGGGCGGGTGTTGATTGGCAAGTGAATCGTGAAGTGACGCTCGAAGCACAATATCGACGCCGATTTTCGAGTGATAAAAAGGATCTCAATCAGATATGGCTTCAAATAAGATTCCAGTTATAGTCTATTTCGTTACACTGTTGATGAGTGTTTCCTTTGAGGCAAGTGCGCGTGCATTTTGTGCACTTCGCGATCCTGTCGCAAAAATTCAATCAATTTTCCCAACAGCAACAGACTTTAAGTCAGTTGTTCGCACGATCAACGTGAAAGTGCGAGACAAGGTACAAAGACAATTGCCTGATGTGAAATTACATTTTGGTGAGCTTGGACGACATACACTTTATATTCCACATAATGAAAAAGGACCGCTGGGGTATGTTCATGTTCGTTCGGAACAAAGCCCTTGGGGACTCATCGAGGTGGCTTGGGGCATTGATCCTCAAATGCGGATACTCGACTTTAGCTTTCAACGTTGTCGAACGAATTTGCGATTGAAGCTAGAAACACCGCAGTTCAAATTTCACTTCAGAAAAAAAGGGGTGAAAGCATTGCAAAATATGATGGATAAACTCCCTTCAATGGTTACCGCAGATGTATTACCGCTCGCTGAAATCGTACTTTTGAATGGTATTAAAACACTGACAATTACAGCAATCGCGTGGGCAGATATCATCGAAGAGGTTCGGATTGAGTATCTCGCCAGAACTTTTTTTCCAAAACACTATATGTTTCGTCAGCTGACCACGCCATATTCGGATGCGTTAAACCAAAAGTTGATGGAGACTTTTGGTGCAGAGGAGGTGGGCATCAATCGGCAGGCCTCTCAAGCTTATGGTGTATTTGATGAGGAGGGAAAGATCATAGGGGTGATTGTTGAAGGGCACATTTACACAGGGGATGAAGATCAGAAGATTTACTGGGGTGTTGGAAAAGACATGAATATCAAATTTTGGAAGAGCCACGATGTTTGGCCGCCAGAAGAAATATCTGCCGAATTTGATCAAATCATCGGAATGCAGATCAAGTCAGCAGAACAATGCCAGTCAAAAGTAGAATTGATTGGCCTGGAGGTGCTCCTGCTTTCTAAACACTTAATGGGACGCTAAGGCTGAATATTGCGTATCGCAACCTTAAACCGATTATTATTGGGATCGACTTTAGCTGGTTTTCTCTTGATTTCTGGTATTGCATATCACGCCTACAACAAAGTGACAGCAGCACAAATCAGACATGAAAAAATCAAGCTTGTGCTCGTAGATATTGAACATACACAGGTCATGTTGCAGCAGTGGTATGTCACGATTGATTTGTTTTTTGCAAATCATGAAACTTATCTTCTTGATGGGCTTGTTCGACAGGCAAGTCAGATCTCGCAAAAGGTGAAGGGTATAGAGGAGCAATTAGCAGAGGAAAACACAGAGTTTTTGGAAAAAGAAGTCAATTCGGTTATTGCTTTAATCAGACCATTGGCTTTTCAGGAAAGTGAAGCTCAGGTTTGGGAAAATAGTGTTGCACAGTCGGATCGGATCACGTCACAGATCATCAGTCAGTTTGATGCATTTCATCATTCAGCAAAAGAAAAAGGCAAGGAAGCCAAGGCATTGTTGAACAATGCTTCGAACCAGTTTTTATGGGTCACGCTTGGTTCCTCAATCATGTATATCGTGGTTATTTTGCTCTTGTCGCGTTGGAGTGTGAAACTGATTGTTCATCCGATCCAAATTCTAGATAAGCAAGCTCAGGAGAAAAATAACAAGGATGACACTCCTTCATTCATTCAGAAACGTGCACCAGATGAACTCCTTCAACTCTCAGAAAGCATTCAACGGTATGTTTCAAGCTTAAATAGACGCAAAGAAGAGGCCTATCTGGCGAAACGGAAAGCTGAAATTGCAAAAGAAAGATTTGCGGCGATTATGCGATTTTCTCCAATTGGTATTTTCTTAATTGATAGCACAGGGATGATTGAATCAATCAATCCAGAAGGGATCCGTATTTTGGAAGCTGACGATGGGATATTAGGGAGTTACATCGGGAATTACTTTACGTCTTTAGATCAGGAAAACCATTACTCAGTGAATCAAACTATCAATCATATGAATTTGGAGTCGGTTGCAACAAGTGTTCATCAGACTCTCATTCCGGTGGAGCTTCATGGTGTCGGACTCAAAGTGGGTGGGCAAAGTAAATCCGTTTTACTCTGTCAGGATATATCCGACCGAAAAAAGCATGAGCAAGAAGTCCTTCATACTCAGGAAAAACTCTTTCAATCAGAAAAACTGGCTTCGGTTGGGCAGTTAGCTGCTGGTATTTCCCATGAGCTAAACAATCCACTTGGTTATATCATTTCAAACTTGGGGACGTTATCGGATTATTTTGATGAAGTGAATGAGTTTCTGTCATTTATTGATTCTTTTGTCTTTCAACTGGAAGGAAAGCTATCCGATGAAGAAGAGGAATCGCGGAAAAAGCTCATTCAAAAGTGGGGAGAGAATGATATCGACTTTATTCGGGAAGATGTTGGCAATCTACTCCATACCACCGAAGATGGTGTATTCAGATTAAAGCAAATTATTTCTGACTTCCAAGGATTTTCTGACTCGCTTGAAGTGAATGCAAGCCGAACACCCGTTGATTTTAATCAATTGATCCAAAGTGTCATTTCAGATTTAAAAGAGAAGTGGCCGCCAGAAATTCGAATAGTCGAAGAGTTGAGAACATTGCCTTATATTGAAAGTTACCCCGAACGGGATAAACAAGTCATCGAACACCTCTTGATGAATGCGATGGAGTCCATTGAAGATGTGGGTAGCGTGAAAGTGACGACCAATGTCGGTGAAGATAAGATCTATATTTCAGTGGAAGATACTGGGGCTGGGATCCCTCCCGAAAATATGAAACAGATATTCGATCCTTTCTTTACAACACGCCCCATTGGAGAAGGGAAGGGGCTTGGCTTGCATATCGCGAAAAATCATATTCAAAATATGCGAGGTCATATTGAAGTTGAAAGTGAGCTTGGCAAAGGGACACGAGTCACCTTGGAGCTACCTTTAGAAGCTGAACCGACTGGATAACCATCAATGTGATCGCAATGTGACCGCTTGAAATAAAACTGGAAAAAAAAGCTTTACAGAAAATTCGTAAGACAGTAGTATGCGCTCCGTGTTCAGGAGAGATGGCTGAGTGGTTGAAAGCACCGGTCTTGAAAACCGGCATACGTTAATAGCGTATCTAGGGTTCAAATCCCTATCTCTCCGCCATATTCTAAAATCCCCGAATTATATAGCTCGGGGATTTCCCTCTTCTATTATCCTTGTTTGCGTTGTGTTTCATTAAATGCTTTATTTAGACGGTATCTTTGTTCTTCGATGAAGAAGTGACTCAGTCAACCGAGGTAACTCATGAACACGCGCTTTACTCCATTGTATTATGCTTTATCCCTCGCTTCTCTTTTTGCTAGCAGCGAAGCCATCGCAAAAACTGGTTTGAATGTTATTCCGGTTACATCTTTAATTTCGCGTTATGCTCAAGAAAATACTCATTATATGGTGACGTTTCGTTTTAATGATGTAGCTACGGGGTATGAAGAAGCTCGAAATATCCTATTCAATCAACTGATTGAGCTTGATCCGAATGCGAAAGAAATACATCAAATCGCGCACTCTAAAGCACTTATTATTGAGACAACATCAAATGCAGCCAAGGAAATAGGAAAACTCACCTTTGTCAACAATGTTTTTATACTTAGCCAAAAAAGAGCGAGTCGAGTACAAAGCTCAGCATATATTAAAGCGACGGATTTAAGGACAAATATATCTTTAAGTGGTATTGATGTTGATATTGCAATTATAGATACAGGCGTTGACTATTCTCATGTGCACTTTAATGGGGCTGGTACAGTTGCGGCTTATGATGCATTTAAGGCTGATCTCAATGATGAGGTAAGCTTTCCTCAGGGAGATGTTATTGATGGCCATGATTTTGTAGGTAAGGATGGTGACCCTCTCGACACCGATGGACATGGGACACACGTTGCTTCGATTGCTATTGGCATATCCCCCAATTCAAAAATCTATGCGTATCAAGTTCTGGGTGAACCAGGAGAGTCGGATGGCTCTGAAGTTATTGCCGCTCTATCAAGAACCTTAGATCCAGACGAGAACCCATCAACGACTGATATTATTGAAGTTGCAAATTTATCTTTGACTACAACAATTGGACGTACAACAGGTACGGATTCAGACAATGTGATTAAAAGCATCGTGGAAAAAGGTGTAGGCGTAATCGCTGGAGCTGGGAATGAAGGCAATTTACCATTTAGTGTGGGTGACCCTTCGACAGCCATAGATGCATTATCGGTTGCTTCTGTCACACAAAGTGGTGATAAAAGAGACTATGTTTCTGACTTTAAAGTGAGTGGAGATAGTCAGAGTTCATCTATTTTTTATTTTAATGAAAATGTAATGGCTGTAAAAGGGGCAGACAATACTTATTCAATTGATCAAAACATTCCGCTCGTTCTTCCTCCTTCCACAAATAAGACAGGTTGTACGGCGTTTAATTCGGGAATCGACTTTACGGGTAATGCAGTTTTACTGACACGCAGTACGGATGAAAACTGTAAAGTGCTTGATCAAGTGCTTGCTGCACAAGACAGCGAAGCTGAGTTTGTCATCATCAAGAATCAGGGAGATAAAGCATTTCCAGAATTTTATGGGAATAATACGAGTATCAATATTTTTTCAATTGGTGTGAGTGAATCACTAGGAGATTCAATCGAGCTCCAAGTTGAAGGCGGTAGTCCACCAGATTACCAGATTGAGATTAAGCAATATGATACAGTCGGTGGTATTTCAAGATTTTCCTCTCGTGGTCCCTCGATTTCAAATGCTTATTTAAAACCAGAAATTAGTGCGCCAGGCGAAGGGATCTTTGCTGCAAAATTTGGAACAGGATTTGAGGAGGTACACCAAGAAGGAACTTCAGTGGCAACGCCAGTTGTATCAGGTGGATTTGCATTGCTGCGAGAAGCGTTTCCAACGCGAACAGTGCGGGAACTCAAAGCACTTATTATGAATACAGCTGAGCTTGAGATATATACAGAGCCAAAATCGAAGGATCCTTTTGCTGAGCTTGCGCCTATTTCTTGGGTTGGAAGTGGTGTCATGAATGTTGAGAAGGCACACGCATCACCTGTTGCCGCCTGGGATAAAGAGACGGGGCAAGCATCTCTTTCATTCGGTTATATCCCGTCTTCAAAAAATCAAACAATGAAAAAAACGGTTGAGGTGAAAAACTTTACAGGAAGTGATAAAACATATCTGCTGAAGAATACCCCACGCTTTGATAACGATAAGGACATGTTTACTTTAACCCTTCCAAATCAAGTGATTGTTCCTGCAAATAGTGCCACAACGTTTGAAGTTACATTCGCACTCATCGCAGATAAGCTGCAGCCCTGGTCAATCGAGCAGTCAGATATGTTTGTTGATTTAGATTTGGGTGCTGTTGAACCATCTGCTGCTATGACACGATCAGAAATCGATGGTGCAATAGTTTTTGAAGAATCCGGAGCCCCAAATGTTGAAGCACTCCATATTGTTTACCACGCACTTCCCCAGCAAATTTCTGAATGGTATGTAACCAGTAAAGAGAATCAAATTAATATTAAGAATACAGGGGTTGGTGAAGGGAAAGTTATGCCTGTGAGTCTCGTCGCAACTGATCCTGTTGATACAGGGTTCCCGATTGATATCATCGGTGGTTCATTTGAGGTGGTCAAAGATGAGCGTTGTTCCACTAAATATGCATTCAAAACATCTGTAGTTGTCAATCAGCCCCTATTTCGAGCGGATGATGATATTGTAGGGAGCATATCAGTCGAAATTGATACTGATAATGATAAAAAAGCAGATTTTGTTGCTGTGACTGCTTCCGCTGCTGCCTTGAAAACTTTGTCGCCCGATTTGAGTGTGCTCAAAGATGATACCACACGCGCTTTTGCTCGAGTGTATGATGACTATTTCCTCTCAATCCTAGCGACGTCTCCAGCGGATGACTCAACAGCGCCTAAAGTGATTCAAGCAGAAAAGTTTGAACATATATTGACGAGTGATTACGTCACATTACAACATTGTTTAGAAGGACTTGGGTTACAAGAGTCTGACTTTGGTAAAGAAATTGGACTTACTTTTGAAGCGGATCCAACAGATGTAAGTAAAGTCGATAAAATGGAAGCAACAGTGAAGCTTGGTCTTGCGACGACCTCGTTTTCAACAACTGGAAACTTTCCTGTTACTTTGAAGAAAGATGAAAGCGCAGATATGACGGCTACAGGACCCTCGACATCCGTGGCATTGTTACACCAGTCTCCAGGCGTCACAAAAATTTTCGAATATAAAGCGCCTCAGGTCCAACCGCCTGCAACAAATACAAGTAGTAGTGGAGGCTCTTCGAGCCTGATTTCCTTGATTGGCCTGATTGTGTATTTACTATCATTGCGGTTGAATATATTGCGCCGCACACTATTGAACTAGTTCAAACGAAAAACCAAGCGTGAAGTATCACGCTTGGTTTGATGATTCCCTTCAAAATTTCTTCAAATTTCCTTCATCAATCTGTCAATGGCCATCAAACACAATAGGCAAACTCACAATGAGATACGCCAATGCAGATTTCTATAGAACATACCGCACATCATATAGTTCGCGAAATCAGTACGCTTTCACAAAACGCGCTTCATTTTACGCAGACCTTACTTCGTCAGGAGTCGATTACACCGCAAGATGCTGGATGTCAGCAATGGATTGCCAAACACCTACAATCGTTGGGGTTTGAAACGGAAATCTACAAAGCACAAGGGGTGACGAACTTCATTGCCTGCTATAGCGGGATAGAAAATGATATTGATCAACCCTGTCTGGCTTTTGCTGGGCATACAGACGTTGTTCCCGCTGGACAGGTAGAATCATGGAAACTGCACCCGTTTGCAGCGCATCAAGACTCCGGCAAATTATATGGCAGAGGTGTTGCAGATATGAAAGGGGGAATTGGCGCATTTCTGGCTGCGATCACTCAGGTGTTCCAAGTACAAACCACTCAAAAAAGTTCTATTCAAAAAAATAACCAAAGGTATGACTGTCCTAAATTGAAGCTTCCAAAAATGATGGTGCTGCTCACAAGTGATGAAGAAGGGGAAGCTGCATTTGGCACCCGAACAATCGTTGATAAACTCAAACAACGCCAAGCCAAGATTGATTTATGTATCGTTGGCGAGCCAACAACACGATATCAATTGGGGGATACATTCAAAGTTGGGCGTCGTGGTGCAATTTCTGGTCAATGTACTGTTTATGGTAAGCAGGGGCATGTCGCTTATCCCCAGTCGGGTGATAATGCGGTTCATAAGATGGCTAAAGTTCTCAATGCACTTTTAGAAATTGAATGGGATTCAGGTACGGAGCAATGCCCGGGGACAACTTTCCAAATCACAGGGATCGACTCAGGTGTGCAAACTGATAATATGATCCCGGCACAATGCCACATTTATTTTAATGTTCGTTATAGTCACGCATGGACAGAAGCTGATCTTCATCAGGTCTTTGAGAAGACAATTCAGTCGGTGACTTCGGATGTTGAATTATCTTGGGAGCGTCCTTGTCAGCCTTATCTGACAACTAATGAGTCCATGCTGAAATTTGTAGAGAACAGCTTGCACAAATCCACTGGGATTCAAGCAATTCGCTCAACATCGGGGGGGACCTCTGATGGGCGCTTTTTGCATGAAGTGGCAGACTGTGTGGTAGAGCTTGGCTTAAATGCCAGTACGATCCATCAAATTAACGAGCATGTGGCAATCTCAGAATTGGAACAACTTGCCAAAGTGTATTTTGACTTGATTCAGGATTTTGCACGGCGGGGGAAGTGAATACCAGCCAAAAACTAGCTGGTATTCATGTGTGTTTAAAGTTTTCGTCTTATCACCAACAGAGCAAGCAACGAGAACGTCCAAAAGACAGAACCGCCATTATCTTTTGGTTGTTTTTGTTTATCTGAAGGTTGTTCAGGCTTCGTTGTGCCAGTATCAGGTTTATCATTGTTGGGTGTATCTGCATCATGACCAGAATCTTCATCTGTGTCTTTATCATCATTTGAAACCGGAGTTGGCTTTGCAATGACAAAGAAGGACTTGACCAGTCTGATGGCTTCATCTTTGACAGTCACTTGCAGCTCAAACACGGTTTCCTTTTGCATGTTCAATGCGGAAAGATCCAGATTAAACTTTTCCGTGTTAGGATCTTTCATTGCGATCCGCTGGGGTGACTTATCGATTTGTGACCACTGATAGGTGACTTCGCCGACAGGTGATCCGATGCTTGGCGCGGTTAAATTGAGTTTGCGAACCTTGCCGAGCGAACGAACCTCAGACTTGATTTGTTTGGTCTTCCTAGTTTTAGGTGAGACCTGAACAAAATACTCTTGTACCACAGATTTGTCCTCAGCAGTCACTTTGACACGATAGTGGAATGTCGTAAATTTTGTGATTTCAAGTGTTGAAAAATCGATGGTAAATTGCTCAGCATTCTCTTGTGGCTCTGGGAGTGTAGTGTTTACTTTATCTAGACGATGCCAAACACGCTTTACAGCATCACTAGGAATAGGTTGAATTGGTGCAACCATGGTCACTGTTTGCGTTTGATCAACGTTGATAAGTTGTGTGGCCTGATATGTATTATCAGGTGTATCATCTTGCGCTGGGTGTGCGATCACAACGTATTCTTTTACTATGATTTTCTTGGAGTCTGTTGCCTTCACTTGGAAATGGAATAACGATGATTCCTTTAGAGAATATGCTTTAAAGTCAAGAGTAAGTAACTGACTATCATTATCCAAATTCGCGAAATCAAAGTCTGTCTTATCTAATCGCTTCCACTGATATGTTATGTCCCCCTGTGGATCTGTTAGCGATGGTACGGTGAGCGTGATGGAATGAGGAGCAGTCGTAGACAGTTGCTCTGTAGGTTCGTGGTGAGCTGGTGGTTCTGTCGTGACTTGCGGCTGTACGACAATATTCACGTAACGGGTCTCACTATTTTCTGAACCATCGGAAGCACTGACCTCGAATGTAAGCACTTTTGTTTCTTTTACTTTTGGTGCTGTAAAAGAAATCGTGTCTGTACCTTGGCCTGTAAAGTTGATTTTCCGTTGTCCATTTTGTTGTTGCTTCCAGGTGTAGGTGAGATCATTTCCGTCTTTATCGTCTGCTTGAGCCTTTATTGTTACAGGTGTGTTTTCAGTAACAATAGCGTCCTGTAATTTTTCTAATGTAGGTGCTTTATTTAAGTCCTTAATAGATATAAAAAAGGTTTTTTTTGTAGAAACTGAGCGTGAATTTGTCACGGTGAGTTCTATTTCAATGACAGTTTTATGTAAGAAAAACTTAGGTGTTGGAACAAATGGGGCTGTAAACACTAACTTCTCAGCTGTTGGATCAGGCAGCTTGATTTGATAAGGGGATTTATCAACTTGAGCCCAGTGGTAAGTCAGCGCTAACCCATTTGGATCTTCTGCTTCTGGGTCTAAAGTGGTTTCCTTTCCTTCAAATGCAACCTGTCGATAGTATTGTTTAATGACTGGTTCTTTCAGGTTTTTCTTAATCAGCACCGCTACATTGCGTGTTTCAAGTAGATTGCCATTTTTCTTCAATATATAGGTTAACTCAATGTTTTTATCTTGGTCCACCAAAGGTGCCTGAAAATGAAATTCTCCATTTTCACTTTTGCCGTTTAAGTCAATAGTTGAGGTATCTACCTGTTGCCATTCTATCGTCATCTTATCTTCGAGTGGCAGTGTTGTTTGCGCTTCGAGAACAGCTTCATCGCCTTCAAACATCGTGATAGACTCAATCGGTAGGAGTTTATTTTCACAGACTGGTTTGCCATGGCTTTGAAGCCCCCAAGAGATCACTTCTCCCTTGTCGCCACTTGAGTCATCTCGGATATACAATCGCCATTGGCCATCTAAATCTTCGCCCTCGAATTTAGACAATGTCTCAACGGGTGTGAGTGTTGTTGGGAAAGTACCGATGTAGTTATCTTTACCATCCAAATTGCTCATTGCCAGGAAAATTTCCGTACCTTTTGGAGATTTTAATTTCATCGCCAAGTCACCGCGATAGGGGTGCTTGATATGGACATCAACGCGTAAGTTCTTCACCGTTTGGCCCGTTTTCTCTATGTCTAAGGCACTGTAAATGATTTTTTTGTTATCTGGGATTTGAAATGGATCAACGCGGATCCAGCGATGATAAAGCGGGGCACCAATTGTCTTTTCAAAACTTTCTGAAAATTGAACGGTTTCCCCATCAACTGTCCCTTCATAATCAATTTGGTATTGAATATTTGATGCGCACTGAGTGTTTTCGGGTATATCGAACGTCAGAGGCTGAGTAGGTTTGGTCAATAGCTGTGATGCAATTCGGCCCATATTTTCTTGGCCATACGTGATATCAATGCCGCTGGTGGTGGTTAGATTTACTGTTGCATCTTTTAAATCAAAAGCCGTGTTGTTTTGGAAAGTAGGCATCAAGCTCACGGTTTCACCAGGCATGAAAATATCATCACCCGCAGCGTCCAAGACCACAGATTCCAACGTCATATCTTCTTTGATAATGTGATGGTGTTTGAAATGTTTGAGAAACACCTCAGCATGCGGCCCATCTTTGTATAGCGTAGTTGCAGTTGTTAAAATTGACATCGCCATATCGCGCATTGTCGGCTTTGCGCCTATTCCGTATTGCGATTCAAGAATGATTTTATCGACGTCTTCTTGTTCAACTCCTTTTTCGATGAGTTCAAGCAAACTTTGATACAAGGGCGTTGACCAAAGTTGGTCAGCTCGACTCTTGACTCCATCGACCATCTGGTGAGCACGGTAATTTCGTTGATCATCATAGCGTGCTTCAACATCATTCAAATAACGTGCTTTATTTCCCATATCCCAAATAAAAACCCGATTGGGAAAGGTGTCTTTTCCATTTGATGTCGTTAATTTGTAACTGGCTGCCCAGTAGTCACCAAACCCTTCACCCATTGCGCCCGCATCGCCGCCAAAAAAGTCAGGATTAATATCCATAGAAATCGCATGGCCGTATTCATGCAGGATCACCGTTGCATCTTCTGTATCGTTCACACCACCATGGCCGAATGAGAGCTTACGGGTTGCCGTCGAATAGTAAGAGTTATCTTTTCCTTCATTCCCATTTGTATCGACAGGAATTGGACGATTTTGAATGTTGTTGTAACCCAGTTTTTGGAGATATCCCTGATTTTGATGGATGTGATAGAAAGTATTTGTATCATCAAACCCTTGTTCACCACGTTGGTAGAGCCAAGTGCCATCCGTGGATGCTGTTGGTGCTGCGTCAGGTTTTTCATGATCTTCAATCATCACCCATGAGCTTTTCAGAAGAAAAATATGGCTGTTGTCATCCAAGGTAACTTTCGTCACTTCGGGGAGTGTGGCCTCACGATATGCATCAGCAAATGCAGATGGATCCGAATTATCTAGGAGTGCGAACGCCGTATCTTTGAGGGCTGTTCTCGGGTCAGGATCAAAAATCCTACCTTTTCCTTCGACAAACGCTTCAGTGCTTGTATCGTCAGTACTTGTATCGAGTGTGCTGGTTGTCATCATCGTGATGTGATCCATTTTTGCGAGCACATCCGCTGCGTTAACTTGTGTGATTGTTTCTGTTTGGAAGTGGGATGGTTTAAAGCGAGACTGGACACCTATATCTGCATCTTTGGATTGGTTATCTTTTTCAAAAAGACTACGCTGCTCAAGGTGCAGTATCTCACCTGTTTCTGCGTGGACATATTGCAACCAATCTCCCGCAGGCTTGGTCAAGCTGGTCAGGACACGATAGGCTTTGACGAGCGTTTTATTATGTGGATAGAGAACCAAGGTGACATCAGGCGCAATGTTAAGGGAGCCAGTAGTTTTTAAATTTTCAATGGCAACACGGGTTGCATCCGAGGCAGTGATCAGTGTTTGATGCTTGGCTAAAGGATAGTGTTTGGTGTCAAGAACATGATGATAAGCACGAATGATTTCACCTGAATGCTTATTGATCGAAATAGTCAAAGTTGCGTCGGCAACAGGAATACCAGTGACCCACTGTGCAAATGTAAAATGCACGGCAAGTAAGCTTTCTTTTTTACGAATTTGCTGAAAGCTGGTGTTGTCACTGAAAGAGGCATCTTTGAGGAGTCGTTGAATGGCATGTTCAGCCATATCCAACTCTGTTTTTGCAAGGGTTGCGGGTAATCCGGTTGAAGGAATATTCGTTTGAATGCCCCTTTGGTAGGTCGTTTCTGCCCTCGGGGTTTGTGAAAATAGCGCAAGCCCAATCGCCGTACTGATCGCGGCTGGGTGTAAAACTCTCATTGGTTTTCCTTAATTTTTCTTGTTGGGTTTTGTAAATCAGCAGATTTGTTTTTTTGTTATCTTGTTTTATTTTTTGAGGTGAAATGGGCCACATCAACAAAATGATGTTCACAAATAATGATTTGGTTTGCAATAGAAATACAATTCACAACCAATTGATTAATAATATTTTCTTATTAATACGACGTGGATATTTATTTTTATAATTCTTTTGTTTATTTGACTTGGAACCAAAGCTCAGTTCTATCGAGGGGGGTATTCGACGGTAAATATGGGTTTGGTATTTGAATGACACGACGTTGGTCAAAACGTGCTTTTTGAATGGCATCTGCATGGTGCTTCATGAAAATGCGATCAAAAGAACCATCTTTGATCATTTGGTTAAACCCAGTTTCGATGCGTTGGTGTAGTAGAGGGTTCTTTTTGGAAGTAAAAATATAGTAAGGCCAGGGATAATACAGTAATAAGTTTGATTCAATTGTGATGTTTGGGTTGTCCTCTTTTTGTTGACTGTATTCATCAAAAACTTCATTAATTCCACGGGGAAATATATCAAATCGCTTCGAATTCAGCATTCTAAACAGGGCTTTGTATGGTGCTTGGAACACCTTGATTCTGGAATATCGATAGATACTGACATCACCCCAACCAATCCCTTGTCCTATCTGAATTTTCAAGAGATCTTTCATGCTGGATAAACGATCAATTTTGCTCTGTTCTTCATTGTGGATCAATGATATTCGATAGCCGAGAAGTCCTTTTCTCAAAGGAATCTGAATCGCTTTGAATCGTGTTTCTTTATCGGGTGAAGTGGACATCCACATCAAATGGATACCTTGCTCAGCCTCAAGTGCCTGTTGTTGTCGATTTTCTGTCATTTGTTGTGGTGAGGCCATGAGTTGATAGCCACCGAACTCTTTAGTTGTTTTTTCCAACGCACCATTGAGAAGTTCCACAATATCAATGAAGCGCGTGTCATCTTGATATCGTGGATAAAAAATTGTACCCGTATCAGCATGCACGATTTGAATTGGCAAAAGTAAGATAGAGAAGATAACGAATTGCCGCATGAGTAAAGAACGCAAACCGTCTGAGTTAATAGTATTTTCTCAGTATAAGCAGGGATTGATATTCTAACCCGCTTTTTCTTTAATTTGTGCTCAGGTCTCTTTATCTCGCCTCATAAAGTAAGTGCAAGCTGAATCTGGCTTTAGTAGAATGCCGTGCATTGATTTTTACTTTCACGATGCTCAATTCGCAGCATTCATTCGGAAAAGGTTTCAAGATGACTTTAACCACACGTTTTGCGCCAAGTCCGACGGGCTACTTGCACGTTGGTGGTGCGCGCACAGCACTGTATTCCTGGCTTTATGCAAAGAAAAATGGCGGTGAATTCGTCCTTCGTATTGAAGATACGGATTTAGAGCGTTCAACGCAGGAATCAGTCGATGCCATTCTGGAAGGCATGAACTGGCTTGGCCTCGATTGGACACAAGGCCCGTTCTATCAGACGAAGCGTTTTGATCGATACAAAGAAGTGATCCAGCAATTACTGGATGCCGGTCATGCTTATCGCTGTTATTGTACGCCGGAAGAAGTGGATCAAATGCGCGAAGAACAAAAAGTGCGTGGTGAGAAGCCAAGATATAACGGGCTATGGCGAGATAGAACGGATCATCCAGAAGACAAACCTTTCGTCATCCGTTTCAAGAATCCGCTTGAGGGTACTGTAGTCATTGAAGATCTCATCAAAGGTCGAATTGAAATCAGCAATACGGAATTGGATGATCTGATCATTGCGCGCTCTGATGGTACGCCAACGTACAACCTGACGGTTGTTGTGGATGATTGGGATATGAAAATGACCCACGTGATCCGCGGTGATGATCACATTAATAATACACCGAGACAAATGAATATTTTGGCCGCTTTGGGTGCGTCGATTCCGCAATATGCCCACGTGCCAATGATATTAGGTGATGATGGCAAGCGCCTATCTAAGCGCCATGGTGCCGTGAGTGTGATGCAATACCGTGATGAGGGTTACCTGCCAGAAGCATTATTGAACTACTTGGTTCGCTTGGGATGGTCTCACGGTGATGAAGAGATATTCTCAAAAGAGCAAATGCTTGAATTATTTGACTTGTCTGGTTGTAACCGTGCGCCATCTGCGTTCAATACAGAAAAACTTCAATGGTTAAACCAGCACTATATGCGTAGTTTACCAGCAGAATACGTCGCAGAGCATTTGGCATGGCATATGCAACAAGCGGGTTTGAATACAGAGCATGGTCCTGCGTTGACAGATGTGATTGCGATCCAGGCTGATCGTGTGAAGACGTTGAAAGAAATGGCTCAAATCAGTGAGTATTTCTATGCGGACTTCGATGCACTTGACGAAAAAGCGGCAAAGAAACATCTGCGCCCAGTTGCACAACAGCCTTTGGAGGTTGTCCGTGACAAACTTGCAGCATTAACGGATTGGACCGTAGAGGCAATCCAGGCAGCCATTCACGGTACAGCAGAAGAATTAGAAGTCGGCATGGGCAAAGTTGGTATGCCACTTCGAGTTGCGGTGACAGGTGGTGGCAATTCACCTTCATTGGATGTGACGCTTGTATTGATTGAAAAAGACAAAGTAGTTGAGCGAATTAATCGCGCGATTGCATTTATTGAAGCGAGAGCGGCGGAATAATTGGTTCAGCGCAAACCAGTGACTTTTAAAGATGTTACCAATAAAAAAGCCGGATAAAAAATCCGGCTTTTTGCCTTTCACTGTTGGTGTTCAACGAAATGAAGGCTTCTCTATATCATGATCTCAACCAGATCTGGTTGACTTAAAAACTGCTGTGGGCTTGCTGTTGCACCATATGCACCAGATTGAAAAACCACAATGTGATCACCAATCTCCGCTTTCGGAAGTTCTAATTTTGCACCAACGATATCCAGTGGTGTACATAATGGACCGACGATCTCAACTTTTTCTAGTTCATCACTCAAATGGCGATTAGCAATCATCACTGGATAGTTTTTACGGATCACCTGACCGAAGTTGCCTGAGTTGGACAAGTGATGATGTAATCCGCCATTGGTCATCAGGAAGGTTTGACCCCGAGAGATTTTTTTATCCGTCACTTCACACAGGTAAATGCCCGCTTCTCCGACAATATAACGGCCCAGCTCAATCACGATTTCACTGTTTTGAATACTTTCTGATCTCGAGTCCATCAGTACATTGAGGTTCTCAGCGATAGGCGCCAGATCGAGTGCTTGCTCACCCGGAAAATATGGTATTCCAAATCCGCCGCCAATATTGATGTGTTGAAATGGTACCCGTGACGCTTGCGCAAGTTCAGCGGCCAATTCAAACGTCTTCTGATGGGTTTCAATCAGCGCATCCGTATTGAGGTTTTGAGAGCCTGAGAAGATATGCAATCCATGTAATTCAATCCGATTGAGGTCAAGATTGGTTAAGATCTCAGGCAGTTGTTCGCTATCAATGCCAAACTGCTTCGGTCCACCCGCCATTTTCATGCCCGATGACTTCAACTCAAATGCAGGATTGACGCGAAAAGCAATCTTCGCTTTTTTTCCAAATTGGTGACTGATCGCTTCAATCCGTTGTAACTCCGTTTCAGATTCCACATTGATGATCACGCCACTGGTGATGGCTGCGAGAAGCTCTTTTTCAGACTTGGCAGGGCCTGCACAGCTGATCTGTGTTGGCGCTTTACCTGTCGCAAGCGCGGTCAGTAACTCCTTATGAGAGGCAACATCCAGTCCATCCACCTGCGACCCAATATGCTGAACGACGGCAGGCATTGGGTTGGCTTTGATGGCGTAGTGTAACTTCAATGCTTTAGGAAGCATCTTGCGAAGGTGTTCTATCCGCGCTGTTATCAGCTGGCGATCGTATATATAACAAGGTGTTTGGCCCGCGATGGCTGCAAGTTCTGCTGTTGTTTTTCCAGCAAATATCAGTTGGTTGGCAGCCGTATGGATCCGGGTGAGGCGGTCATGCTGGAGACTCATTGTTTTTCTCCTTTGCAAAAGTGATGTTTATAATCTCGATTGAGCGCTGCTCTATCCGGTTTTCCATTCGCATTTGTCACGATTGAGGTTAATGCGATCATGTCTTGTGGGATCATAAAGCTCGGTAAATTCTTGCGACAGAAGTTTTGAATGTCAGCCAAGAATACATTCTCTTTTTCAATGATAAAAAGAAGGATTGCCTGTCCAAGTTCATCATGTGGGACACCAATGACAATGGCCTCCTTGACCAGCCCGGACTGATAAACCAGCTCTTCAACTTCTTGTGGGCTGACACGGTAGCCAGAGGTTTTGATCATTTCATCAGTTCGGCCAATGAAGTATAGATATCCTTCACTATCTATTTTGACAGTATCACCTGACCAAACTGCAATTTCTGGAAGGGGTCCCTGGGTAAGCGCCTTGGGAAGTGGTTGAAAGCGCTCCTGTGTTTTTTCTTCATTCTTCCAATAGCCAAGACTCACCAGTGGTCCACGATGCACAAGCTCACCCGGCTCTTCAGGTTGGCAGCATTCGCCTTTTTCGTTGATCACCAGTATCTCTGCGTTGGGGATCGTTTGACCAATGGAACCTGGACGAATATCAACTTGTTCTGGAGGAAGGTAACAAGAACGAAACGCTTCTGTCAGGCCGTACATCAGGTATGGTTTTGTATTTGGAAGTTGCTCGCGAAGTACTTTCGTGATGTGAACTGGCATCGCACCACCAGTATTGGTGAAATAGCGTAAGTGCTCGCGGGTAGATTCTGGCCATGCCATTCTTGCCAGTTTGATCCAAAGGGCAGGAACGAGGGCCAAGCCCGTGATTTTCTGCGCGACGACTTGTTTGAGGATATCCTGCGGAAACAGGTATTCCATCAAGTAACAGCTTCCACCCGTCGCAAACGAAATCGTCATCTGACTAAACCCATAATCAAAACTAAAAGGTAGGGCGCATAGCAGCCTGTCTGTTTGCTGGTTGTCAAGATATTCAGCAACACTATATGCACCAGTCACCATATTTTGGTGGCTGAGCATGACTCCTTTTGGTTTGCCTGTACTCCCAGATGTGTAGAGTAAGGCAACCAGATCAGTGCTGATCATGCGATGAGCCGGAAAGTCAGACTTTAATTGTATGGCTTCGTCCCACGTCATCAGCGGGATATTCCCGAATGTATCCTGAGGTTCATCAATCAAGATCACTTGTTTCAATGATGAAAGTGCATCAGGTGACATAGTCTTGAGTCGCGCACTGTTCGTGATGAGCACTGTTGCTTGCGCATCTTGAATAATATGCGTGGCTTGGGGAGCTTTTAAAATTGGATTGATGGGGACAAAGACCAACCCAGCCATACTTGCACCAAAATAACTCATGACCGCTTGTGGGACCTTTGGGAGGTAAACGGCGACGCGATCACGTTGATGGCGTTGAAGCGCACGCAGCATCTCTGACGCTTGCGTCACTTGATCGGCGAGTTCTTGATAAGTAAGCCATGTATCTTTAAAGCCAAGCGCCTCGGCCTGTGGTGTCTTCTTTGCCTGGCTCAAGATCAATTCGTGCAATAACTTCATGCTTCTGCAACCTCTCTATTTTTATACAGGCTTGCGTAAGCCCCATCTGCATCAATCAGGGATGCGTGTGTGCCTTGTTCCAGCAGGCGGCCATGTCCAAGGACCAAAATACGATCAACATCTTCAATCGCTGCGAGTCGATGTGCGATCACAA
Source organism: Algicola sagamiensis DSM 14643 (assembly GCF_000374485.1). Lineage (GTDB taxonomy): Bacteria > Pseudomonadota > Gammaproteobacteria > Enterobacterales > Alteromonadaceae > Algicola > Algicola sagamiensis. Next base: position 271,619 of record NZ_KB894491.1, on the reverse strand, counting down.
TGGTCGTTTTGCCACGTTGAAGGGTGGTTAAGGCGTCATTTATCAGTTTTTCAGAGATTGGATCGAGTGCTGACGTGGCCTCATCAAGAATGAGAATCGGTGCATCTCTTAAGAACGCGCGCGCAATCGCAATGCGTTGGCGTTGACCACCGGATAGCTTACCCCCATTTTCTCCAATTGGTGTGTTCAGGCCCTCTGGGAGGTCTTGCGCAAAAGAAAGCACATGTGCAGCCTCTGCTGCGGCATAGATTTCTTTTTCGCTCACTTCCCGGTTACAGCCATAAGCGATATTGGCGGCGATGGTGTCGTCAAATAAGATCACTTGTTGAGACACAAGCGAGAACAACGAACGCAGATGACCAAGCTGGATCTGTTCTATCGGATATTCGTTGAGCTGAATTTGCTGTCGCGGGGCATCATAAAAGCGAAGCAGGAGATTTGCCAAGGTCGACTTACCACTACCAGACTCACCGACGAGGGCGATGGATTCACCTGCTTGAATATTCAGTGTGATCTGATTAAGCGCAGGTTTTTCTGCACCAAGATGGAAAAACTCAAGTTGGTTGAGGGTAATCGATTTCAGCGTACTAATTTGCTGGGTGCCAGTATCTTTTTCAACGGGCTCATCGAGTAAAGCAAAGATACTTTCTGCCGCAGCAAGGCCGCGTTGGAGCTGCTCATTCACATTTGAGATTTGTTTGAGTGGCGCAAGTAATGAGCCCATCGCGACTAAGGTTGCTGTAAATGTCCCAGCGGATAACTCAGAAATGATGCTATCGAAGCTCGCTAAAAACAAGACTGCTGCAATGGCGAAAGAAGCAATCAGCTGGATCACAGGATTCGTCATCGCCGTTAAGGAAGCAAGCTTCATTGCTTGCTGGCGAAAACGGTTGTTCACGGTGAAGAAACGTGCTTGTTCTTTCTCTTGAGTTCCAAAAGCCCGGATCTCCTTTTGTGCCTTCAAGGTTTGCTCAATATGTCGGGTGACTTGACCCATTTGTCCTTGTAAATGACTACTCAAAAGACGAAAACGTGTCGACACCAAGCGAATCAGTCCAAATATCACTGGGCCAATCACAAAGAAAATCAAGGATAACTGCCAGCTGGTATAGAACATGATCCCAATCAGCACAGAAATAATAATGGTTTCTCGGATGGCAATGAGCAGTGCTCTTGAACTGGCATTCGCGATTTGCTCTGTATCGTAAGTCAGCTTAGCAATCAGCTCACCAGTTGCATGCCGTTCAAAGAAGGAGACAGGGAGCTTGAGTAGGTGATTGAATGTTTCTTGGCGGATCTGCATGATCACGTAGCTACTGACATAACTCAGCGTGTAATTTGAGACAAAGCTGGCCAGCCCACGAAAGAAGAAAATACCAATGACAAGCACTGAGCCAATTTTAAGGACGGAACCGTCATTTTTTGCCAGGCCATCATCGATGAGTGGTTTCACCAAATAGATCTGTCCAGCGTCGATTAAACTAAAAAGCACCATTGCAAATAAGCTGAGCAGTAGTGCTTTTTTAAATGAGATAAAATAACGCAGCAACCGATAAAAGTGTTGCTGCGAGGTTGATGTGATTTTAAGCATTCGTCGGTGTTGCCTCCGATGAAGTTGAATTTGATTGAGGTATCGCAAGGGGCGTTCGCCAACGGTTATAGGACCAATACCATTGTTCTGGATGTTGCAAAATGATGGTTTCGAAACGGTCATAAACCGACTGCATTGTTGCTGATATGACGGACTTATCCCGCGAAACTCCTGTTTCTGAAAAGGTTTCGATGTAAACCTGGTAGCGACCTTCAGACGTGAGAGTTGCGTAAGCAATTAAGAGTGGGCGGTTCGCCAGTGCAGATAACATTGCTGCGCCACATGGCCCTTTAGTACTCTGTCCAAAAAAGGTAAGCTCTGTATCATCCGCAAAATGATCGGCGTGAAGTGTGACAAACTGACCTTGTTTTATCGCTTGGACCAGTTTTAAAAAGCCGCCTTTCTCTCGCTTGTGAATACAGTTAATCCCTGCTTCTTTATAGACACGTATGCCTGCATTTAAAAATGGTGGAATATTCGACATCGTTGTCGATTTTCCTGTCATGCGGGCGATGGCTAAAGAGACAATCTCATAGCAACTCATGTGCATTGTTGCAATACTAGCACCTTGGCCGGAGTCCAAGATCCGTCTAGTCGATGCATCTGCAATGAGATCGATCGGGAGTTCATTCATCCAAAATGATTCAATCACTCCAAAACAAATGGTCTGGTAGGATTGATATGTGATCCGATTGACCTCAGTTTTAGTCAAGTCAGGCATACCAATGCGAACATTTTGTATTGCGCGCAGTCGCGTTTTCTTGGCGCATTTCAAAATAACAATGGCTAAACCATCTGAGATGCGGCGGCGAACGGGCCTGGGAAAGCACCGAAAAATTCGCACGACACAGAGGACAGCCATGTTAATTAGTTGATGTTTACTCATGTTGATTAGAAGCTGATTTATTGGGAGATAAAACTTGCTAAGCTGCCGAATGTCGCAAAGGTCTCTGCATCGATATCATCATCTACGATTGAGACACCAAATTGATTCTCCATTTCAATGATGAGTGTCATGATTGCCATCGAGTCAAACTCTGGGATCGCGCCGAGCAGTTCGGTCTGTTCGTCAAAGTCACTTGTGTCAATTGATAACGTCTCAGAGAGCAATTGCTTTAATTGGTTGATTACTGCCATACATCCTCCAACGATTTTGGGATTCCAAAAGGAGAGAATTCTAACTCTTTAGTCTTAACGTAACCTGAACAAAGCTTAATTTATTAGAAATAATTATTATTTATATTGGTGAGATGCAAGTGTTGGGTCGAAAAGTGAGTACAGGCCGGATCACCTGCACAAATTGATTGATAAACGAACGATTGCTAAAACTGAAAAGACTTGAGTTGAATATCCATCTCAATACTTCCGTTTTCAATGGTTTCAAGTCGCACAAGTGAATAATTTAAGGATGGAGCGAACCAGATATTGACAGCCTTATCTTTATTTTTGTATATCCGTTTGACGTGGATCGTTTCAAGTTCACCATAGGGGAGTTTGAGTTTGTCTTTTTTGACGAACTCAAAGTCATATTCGCGCGTACCGCCTTTGCGTTTTACGACGGCGTAATGGGCTTTCTTTTTGCCTGCAGCCATGTCCAGAGCAAGCTGTTGTTGATAACTCATGTTATCGAGCCAGTGCTTCTGGTAGTCGATTTTTAATGGCGCTTCTTCCATTTTTCGTTTGATGGCATTTGGCTCAAAAAACAACTGATAGTGGCGGTCAGAGCCAGTGCCTGTTCGCTTCATTTCATAATATTGCGATGTGAGCTGGTTGTCTTTGATAGTGAAGTGACTGGTTTCTTTTCTGTTATCTGACAAAAACAAAAATTTGATTCTGCTTTCATAACTCAAGACATAACCATTTTCTGTTTTCTCCAGCATACGTGTGGCAGTCCCTAAGGAGCTACCACCACGGATCACATCGTAAGTCGCATGATATGGCTTGAGCAAGTTATTTGCGAACGCAGGGATCGCAAGGAGTAAACTCAACAGGCTGAGCCAGGTTTTTTTATTGAATATCTTCTTCATCTTCATTCGCATATCCGTGTTGAGAAAGCGGCTGTCCATCTAACCAGGCTGTCCCTTTTTCCATTTTTAACCGGCCTGTACTCATCCATTCCAAGACGAGTGGGTAGACCCTGTGTTCTTGTTCATGGACGCGCTCTGCCAATATATCTGCTGTATCTTCTGGAAAAATGGGTACCTTGGCTTGTAATATCACTGGTCCACCGTCTAACTCCTCTGTTACAAAGTGGACACTGACACCATGCACACTGTCTTTTGCATCAATGGCACGCTGGTGGGTATTCAGCCCAGTATATTTTGGCAATAGCGATGGGTGAATGTTGAGCATTTTCCCCATGTATGTTTGCACAAACCCAGATGTTAGGATCCGCATAAAGCCAGCCAGGACGAGAATATCTGCTTCATATTGTTCTATGGTCGCAGCAAGTGCTGCATCAAACGCTTCTCTTGTGTCGTATGCTTTATGATCAACAATACAAGCCGGGATCCCAGCCAACTTGGCTCGTTCAAGTCCATAGGCATCAGGGCGATTCGAAATCACCCCAACAATATTTGCTTTGATCTGGCCTGTATTGGCCTGATCAATTATGGCTTGAAGGTTCGACCCACTGCCGGAAATCAAAACGACGGTTTTCGGTAGGGACGAGTTCATGGATTTACTCCGGAAATAAGCACCGATGGTTCACTTTCTTGGCGCGTTTGAATTTCACCAATTTCCCAAGCTTCGATACCAGATTGTTTTAATAGTTCAATACTTTTGACTGAGTCATCTGCCTCAACGGCTAAGATCATGCCAACACCACAGTTGAAAGTACGGTACATTTCAGATGTGGTAACATTACCATTTTCTTGCAGCCAGTTGAAAATTACAGGCCAATCCCAGCTTTCGCTTTGAATGACGGCTTTTGCATCATCAGGTAAAACGCGTGGAATATTTTCCCAAAAGCCACCGCCTGTGATATGGGAAAGCGCGTTCACGTCAACGGATTTGAATAATTTGAGTAATGGCTTCACATAAATCGCCGTTGGTTCCAAAAGATGGTTTGCAATGGTCTCACCTTTCAAGTCTTGCTGGATGTCCGCTTTCGCATGTTCAATGATTTTACGGATGAGAGAAAACCCATTCGAATGTGGGCCGGAGCTTGGTAGTGCGATAAGCTTGTTGCCTGCTTTGACGTTTGAGCCATCGATGATTTTTGACTTTTCAACGACGCCGACACAAAATCCTGCAATATCATAATCTTCACCATGGTACATGCCTGGCATTTCAGCGGTTTCGCCGCCAATGAGTGCACAACCGGAAATTTCACAGCCTTTTGTGATCCCCGTGATCACATCCGCAGCTGTTTTAACATCGAGTTTTCCTGTTGCGTAGTAATCAAGGAAAAATAAAGGCTCAGCGCCTTGTACAATCAGATCATTCACACACATTGCCACTAAATCGATACCAACACGATCGTGTTGGTTGAGGTCCATTGCCAGACGGAGTTTTGTCCCGACACCATCGGTCCCTGCAACCAGAATCGGCTCTTCATAGTTTTTAGGGATTTGACAAAGTGCGCCGAAGCCGCCCAAGCCGCCCATGACTTCTGGACGATGGGTTTTTTTGACTGCCCCTTTGATTTCATCAACTAGCGTATTACCTGCATCAATGTCGACGCCCGCATCTTTGTAACTTAAAGGGGTTTTCTTCTCACTCACGGAAATGGTTCCTTTTTAGGGTTTGGAATATTGAATTGGATTAAGGATGTGTTGGGGTCGCCATTGCAGCAACCGAAATTGGTCGATAGAAGATTGAAAATTGCAATGAGGTTTTCTTTCAACACAGCCAAAATGCAATCATTTTTATCATCAGTCGTAGGGTGGGCGCATTGTATCTCATTTTGACATCGAACAAAATCAAAATGGCGCGATGCCAAGAAATTTTATTGGACAACACCTTGCGTTGCGAGATCATAATATTTCGCAATGCTGACCTGTGGATCGTCAATCACTTTTTGATAAATTGTAGAAGCAAAGGGAAATGATTTGCCGGAGTATTTCACACATAGGAACGGTGCATCTGGATCACTTTCATCCTGAAACCATTCACCACCCACATTACGAATAAATGTTTCGCCAACATAGCCACCAAAAATATTGGAGATCGTAAATAAATGCTCTGACGAAAGTGGGTTTTCTTCATGCTCTAAGTTGTATTGAAGTAGAACAAAATCCAGTTTTGTCAGGCTATCCGGGGAAAAATCGAGGTCGACAGAGAATTGATCGGACGCAATAGTGACCGCATCCGTTGCTGCCTCTCTCATCACTTTTGCAATTTCTTCTTTTTCCATGATGATCTCTTATTAAAAATAGTTTGTTCTTCATTTGTTTAACACACCATAGCATTGAGTTTTCTATTCTTCAAAATTCACACTACACTGACAAGATGGGTCGACATTATCGCTTCACTGGTGAGAGTTGCCATGTCGTGTAAACTTTGGCGAACAACCCCCCGGATTGCCCAAGGGATCCGTAGAATCGATCTGGAATATGTCTTTCCAAGTGGTCGTCAGGCCTTAGCTTTTGCTGTGAAGTACCTCGGACTCAGTCGTGTCCATCGCATTGCAATCCCAGAATGGAGTTCACGCTGTGTGGTGAACGCCGTTGCTGCATTTGCAACGCCCATCCCTATGCGTGAAGTTCTCAATCATCATATCCAGGTGGATGCGGTGCTGCTCTATGAGCAATGGGGGTGGCCGAGTTTTAAACATCATTATCCAGAAGTAGAAGCGCGTTTCCCTCATGCCAAACTCATTCTGGATTATGTGGATTCTGCGGATGTTTTATCCCGTCAAGATTTGCTGAGTGATGTAGCAAAATCGGGCCAGCTTGCCCTCGTGAGCCTTGGTAAAACTTTGGGGTTTAGTGGCGGTGGATTGCTTGCCGCGAAGGATGGCTTGGTGCATGCGCCTGCTCCAATGCAAGAAACCTGGCAGCATAAAATTGCTGAAAGCATTGAGTTTGGGCATGACGCCATGTTCGATTATGTGACGAAGACCTATGTGACTCGCCTACCAACCATTTTATCCGATCAGGTGATGGCAGGGGACTGCTGGAGTGCATTTAAAGAGGAAGCACAAGCGAGAAGAAATCACTTGGCACTGGCTGAGCGATCAGCGCTTTCTCGCCACTGGCCGAAATGGATGTTTGAGGCTTTGGAGTCAGAACATTGTGCACCGGGGATCATTCCGCTGCTCGTATCAGCATCTGAGCAAATCACCGTTCAGAAACGCTGTGACAAGTTGGATATTGAGACTGCTTGTTTAAACTTTAATTTCTCAGATCATCCACTCAAACTAGACTATCGTCCATGCTTGGCAATCCCCATCCATGGTGAAATGGATGAAGAAAAACTGAATGGGATTGCGTCAGTACTTTAGGGGAAATCATCTTGAATATTCATACGACTGAGAGTGAGTCGTTTGCGCGCTATTGGCAAATGTTGCTAAGTGAAGCAGAAAATATAGCTTACTATATCCAACCAGAAGCACAGCGCTATTATGCTGCATACTTTGAGATTAATATTCAGGATGCCCGGGTTGTCGTTGAATTGGGGGGAGAACCGATCATCGGTTTGGCGATGACGCAACATCAGAAAAATGGGATCACATACTTTGGTTATGCTGGGCTAGGGGCGCAGTTGATTGTCCACCGGAATGCATCGGATACAGCACGTAAAGGTGCATATAAAGCGCTGATCCACCATCTTGAAAGCCGATTGAATGAAAATACACCGATTCGATTTGAATTCCATGAAAGCGTTCAGAACTCTCTATCACCATTAGCTTTGTGGTTGATGAAACATCAAGCAGAGTCATTGCCTTATTTTCAGCAAACGATCCATTTAAATGTACCGCTCAGCGAAATAAAAACGAATATCAGGAAAAGCTATAAAGGCGAAATCAAAAAAGGCGAAACACTACTTAGCCATCATATGACCGATCATGACAACTTTCAGAAGGGATGTATACAAGCCATGCAACAGCTCCACTTGGACGTTGCAGGGAAGAAAACACGCTCCGATGAAAGTTGGGATAGTCAAGAACGACAGATCGCAGCTGGTGAAGCTTTTTTGATTGAAGGGTACCTTGAGGAAGAGTTGGTTTCTGCTGGTTTGTATCTTTGCAGCCCAACAATATGTTATTACGGTGTCGGAGTGTATCAACGGGAACACTTTGATAAACCGCTTTCTCATATTCAAGTTTGGCTGGCGCTTCAGGAAGCTCAAAAACGGGGCTGTCGCGTTTTTGATTTTGGAGAAAGCTTTTTTGCGGGACAAAAGAAAGCTGATGGCGCAATACCAAACGAAAAAGAGTTACACATCGCGGACTTTAAGCGGGGGTTTGGTGGCCTATTTTTGCCTTCATTGAGGTTAGTCTTCACCCGTTAATCTTTTGATGCCCATACATTTGGCGAGAAAAGCGCATAAAGAAAGTTCAGAATGATGACGGGGAAATTAAGTTTGGATTTGTTATTTTTTTATGTAATTCAGCTTGATAAGGAATTTGGAAAATCACATCATGCAGCATACTCAAAACAATCGGCTAAGAAAAGGATAGGTGAGAATAAAATAAAGAAAGCAAATAGAGGAGCCACCAAAGGCGGTATCTTTGAAAGTCGTTGATCTGGAACATCGGTCGTACTTTTGTTTTACTGCAATGTTCCAGAATAATCGAGCTAATCGTAAATTCGTGTCATGGATTGACAGTCATTGTCAGGATTAAAAATTAAAATCAATATCGATGAGGTTTTCACCCAGATCATCACTTGCCAAGCTCACGATCGTATTTTTGGTAAAACCAACTTTGATATATTTATTTTCGTTGCCCCAAGTGCAGAGATCAGCCACAACAATATCTTCACAGTGATCAGGCTTGCCTAGAATGTCTTCGACATAAGCGCGCTTTTGGCCAATCTGTAGTTTTGCGTAGTTTTCTTTTGTGAGTTTACTACACCCTGCAAGCGCCATTGCGGTACCGAGCACGAGCAGCAGTTTTACTTTTGTTTGCATGAATACATCCTCAAATAACTTCTAAGATGGTTTATCGCTGTTGAGTGGGGGACTTTCCAAAAGATAAACTCATCTTCTTAATCTTAACATGATCACTCAGTAACATCTTGTGTTTTATGCTTCCGCCACGCAGCTGGCGTCATACCGTAAGCTTTTTTAAATTGTCGGATAAAGTGGGTGACATCTTGCCAGCCGACTTGTTGTGCGATGGCATCCACTTTTTCATCCGTATGCAGAAGGCGGGAGCAAGCTTGGGCTAGACGATGTTGATTGATCCAGGCGCCCACTGTAAATCCGGTTGCTTTTTTGAATGCTGTTGCAAGGTACGCTGGGCTGTAATGGACTGCACTGGCGACATCTTTTAAAGAGATGGGGTGGAGGCAGTGCTTTTCGATATAAGCCATCGCGGCAGATACGCCTGAAGGACGTTGGGTTTCTAGCGGGTTGTGGTGGGAGGCTCTTACAATTTCTCCAAGTAATAACAGGAGAAGACAACGGCTGAGTGTGAATGACTCTGGTGTTACGCGTTGCGTTTCTTTTTTGAGCTCATTAAATAAGGTCAATAGATATGGATGTCTTTCTTTTGGTATTGGGAACACGGGCACTGCGCCGAGTCTGACTTGTACAAAGGGAGCCAAGAGAGGGTCGCTTTCATCCAATTGGAGGCATTGGACACAAAAGCTGGCGTAAGTGATCCGAATATCTTTTCCAGAAACTAAATAGTGGGGGACACCGGATGGGATCAACATCATCATCCCAGGCTGGATCTGGACAGGTTCGCCAAGATCCATGGTGTACTCACCTTCCAATAGAAAATGAAACATATGATCTGTTTGAGCAGCATGTTTATCTGGTAATAGTACGGGGATAGCATGATCACCGACTTCAATCGCTGAGTCAGAATGAGACATAACAACAACACCTAAAAATAAGCCGATACAAAGGTAAGATACGCTCTATTTTGCATTGAAATTAGAGAAGATAATAGTCGCCAGAGTAACAAAAAGCCGATTTTGGAGGTTGTATGAATCTAACACTTGCATTGATGGGTCTTGCCGTATACACCCTAATTTGGAAAAAAATGCCAGAATGGCGCTGGTTTGCGGCAATACTAGAACAATTACCACGCTCACTGCGATCACTTTATGATTTTCTTCGATGCCCGTTCTGCTCTGGCTTCTGGATTGCATTATCACTCCATGCCCTGACCGGCTTACAGACTGTTCCAGCATTAGCGGAAATGTCGGTGACGCTCGGTTCTTTTGGTTTAGTGCTTGGGTGGTTCCTTGATGCCCTGACCACAGCGCTGATAATTTACACAGGTCAGCTTGGTCTTGAAGCAATCAGTGGACCTGCAATCAAAGGATATGAAATGACAGAAGCATTTAAGCAAAAAATGATGGTAGAGGTGGCGTCAACAGATGCACAACCATCAGCGCAGGAGACATCAACCACATGAGTGAGTGCTTAAAAACGAATCGTCTGGTCTGTTTAGACTGGGCGACTCAACAACAATTTTCTCCTCAAGATGAACAATTACTGCAATGCATCATCGAGACAGTCACAGAGCAAGCATGTCAGCACTTACCTGGAAACTGGCAACCCGTAAACACCAAAGAAGAAGCAGTTCATTGGTTGAAGGAACGCGAAGCAGACGGTCGGTTACTATTTGTCATCCATCAAGCATTACAGGAACCAATCGGATTTGTCCTGCTCTTCGAAGAATTCATCAAAGATAAGCAGCATGTGAATTTGGGTTACTTGCTTTCTGAGCGATTCCAAGGGCAAGGTTTTGGTACTGAGTTACTGAATGGGTTTGTGGAATGGCGCAGCCGTATCAGTGAGCCGCAAGTGATCCATGCGGGGGTATCGGTTGATAACCCAGGTTCGATCCATCTCTTAGAAAAAGCGGGTTTTGAACGGGTGAGTGTGCAAGATAGTGTATTGAGTTATGTGCTAAGTATTTGACATACTAGTACACATCATTAACACTATCCGAGAGGAAATTTTTTAATAAAAAAGGATGGAACGATGAAAAAATCACTTCTTTTTCTCTCAACAGCATTACTTTCTACACCCGTATTTTCGATGGACCTTCTTCATCAAAGTTACCAGGCTTCTGCGACGGTTGGGGCTCAAGGTGAACGGGTGCGGTTTTATGAAAACGAAAGTTTTCGTGAAGAAACCCCAGTGCATACGTCATTTATGGCGACTAAATCCGGTGATGGGATCACAACATCCATGGATTATTCCTTGGATGTGTCACATTTTGTGAACGAAGTCAGCGTCAATTACCATGTTGATGCAAAGGTAACGCGCTCAGATGAGCCTAGAATCTCAGGTACTTTAAGTCAGCGTGGTGTTTCTTATCATCACTTTCGTGCCACAGGAAATGGTGTGTTAGTGGCGCACTTGCGTGTGATAGATGCAACATACGAATGTCCAGAGCGGAAAACCTGCTTGCCAATGAACGCAAACGTGAGTGCCTATGGTAACCGCCAAAAAGGCGTGGTTGCTTATGATATTAAAAAGGGCTTTCGAGATGGGGTGGATACGATCCAAATCCCAGTTGAGGAAGGTAAAACTTATTATGTCCGGTTTAATACAGGTTCCAGTACGTCAGGTGGTATCCCCGCACAACATGTTTCTGCGAAATACAACCTGACTTGGTCGATTGCGTATGATTCTGAGTAGCGCTTATTCGCTTTGATGGCGTCGAGGGGGGTGGTAAAACACCGCCTTTTCTTCATTTGGCGACAGTGTATCTAGCGCACGAGCGAATTCGATAAAAGCAACCGCACATTCTGTCCCTAAGTCCTCTCGAGCAACAGCATGGTTTAATCCATCATAGCCTTCTTTGCCCGCTGCGGTATATGAGGAAGACACCCCGCCATAGTAAGCATCGTCTTTGACTGGGACCCATTGGCCTTGGTCATCTTTGACTTCTAAGCGGGTCAGCCGTTGGTCTTGTGGTTGATCTCCCTGATACTCATATCTTAAGTTAAACCCATAAGGGAAGCTGCCTGTTCCAGAGCCTTGGATACCATTGTCGGTTGCGTTATCGATTGCACATTCGAGCGCGTGGCGAAGGTGCTTTCCTGCGACTTTAAAATATACAACAGAGCAGGCAAACGGGATCAAACGGCCCATGATTTCGGCCTCAGTGAGATCTCCTGCAGGAAGTGGCACGCGAGACCCTCCCGCATTATAAAGCCCGAAATGTAATGGCGACACTTGTTGAGAAGCGAACATATACATGGCTTGTGCAACGAGGGGAGAAACTTGGCATCCCTCGGGGCGTTGTTCATCTGGAATACGTTGTACTTCCAACCTATCTGCTACGGTTGTGATGACGTTATTATCCATTTCATCGATGGCAGGTTTTAACTTTTGTTCGATATACGCTTCAATGCTTTTATCCGGCTCGATTTCCATTACACCAGCGTGTTGAAAGACAGCTTGCTTTACCTCGGATAGTATCGCGTCGTGTTTTGCGTCAACAAACAATGTTTCTGTATTTGAAAGCAGGAAATAGCTACTGCCTTCGCAGCGAATGCAATGACCATTTTCATCGATTTCAACATCACCAATGCCAAGCGTTTCTGCGAACTTGCCGGCTTGAAGAACTGCGGTATTGTTGACCATTTCACCATAAGGTCGCGCATCTAATCCAAAGTCGGCGAACTCACCTTGGAGGGTATGTGAGTGACCACCAACGATGATGCTGATCCCTTTCACTTTATCTGCCAGTTCCAGATCGCCTGCATAGCCTAAATGACTTAGGACGAGAATACGTCGGATCCCTTGTGCATGGAGCGCATCAATGGTTCGTTGCGTTGTTTCAATCGCATTGTGAAAGAGCGTATCCTCATCAGGAAAAGAAATGTCTTTGATCCGATCAATCGTGATCCCAAAAATTGCTAAAGTCTGGCCGTCAATTTCTTTTTTGAGTACTTTCGCAATCTTTGCTTTGGGGTCGTAATCGTATAACAAGTCATGACCACTCAATGCCGTGAGTTTATTTGGGTCTTCCTGACTTAAATCCATATTTCCAGAAAGAGTTGGAAATTTCACTTCATCCAGAAATGTTCTGACAGGGCCATTGCCTAAGTCAAACTCATGATTTCCGAGTGTCATTGCATCCGGCATGAGTTGATTGAGTAGATGTGCATTGGCTAGGCCTTTAAATTTACTGAAGTAAGTCGTTCCCTGAAAACTGTCACCAGCATGGAGAAAAAGTGAAGTCAGTTTTGATTGTTGTTGGCATTTTGTAATGGCTGACTTTAACCGAGCATAACCTCCACTTTGAGTTTGAACTTGCACATGCATGCCTTCAATATCCAATTGAAAAGAAACGGGGGTTGGCTCAAAATGTGAGTGAGTATCATTGATATGCAATAATTGAAATCGCAAATATTTCTCCAGAATGTTGTTGTATTAGCATTTATCTAAATGCGCGCTCTTTCCATGATTTTGCAACAGAATAGCGCCAAGCGTAGTCGATAAAAAAGTAACCGAATAGCGCGAATAGCACACCCAGCGTACCACAGCCAACCAAAAATGCTGGGCCGATAGTTGAAAGGCTGTTGACGAGCCATTCCCAACTCGCTTCAAATGCAAAGTCTCCTTGTTCTTGTCCCAAGATCAAAGTCCCGACAAGATAACAGCCATAGAATATAGGTCCCATTGTTAATGGATTCGTGATCCAAACCAGCGCAATGGATATCGGCAAATTGACACGTAAGGGGATGGCGAGTGCGACGGCAAGGACCATTTGAAAAGGAACAGGAACGAACGCGAAAAACAGGCCAACTGCGAATGCACCTCTTGCAGAACGTCGGTTCAGGTGCCATAAATTCGCATCATAGAGCAAGTTGCCAAAAATCTTTAATGCTTTTTGGTCCTTGATGGTCTGGTGATCTGGTAAAAATTTCTTTATTGTCTTCTTTGGCATAAAGGCCACACAGTACTACATGGATTGTTGAATGATGACACAATGGTCTTTCAGTTTTATAACAGGATCACTATTCTCCTTATTTTTACCGCAAGTTCCAGAAGAAGATAGTATTTTATTCCTTCTTTTTTTCGCCTTGGCGTTATTATGTACGAGATTTCGACTTTTTGCCGTAGGAATACTCGGTTTTGTTTGGTTTCAGGGACATATAATTGAGCAGCTTAGCTGGCAACTGCCTTCAACATTGATAGCGAAACCCGCTTCGTTTGTTGGCCAGATAACGCAACGAGATGTTTTCGACAATCAACTTCGTCTCGATATTCAACTCACGTCACTGAATGATATACCCATTGAGCGATGGCGCCCTCCAAAAGTTCGACTTTATTACAAGCTTGAGACCCCAACTAAAAGTGAACAGTTCCATCAAGGGGATACTCTTAGGGGTATTTTGCGCTTAAAGCCTGTGCGTGGCTTGCTCAATCAACATGGGACAAATATGCGTTTGCGCTATTTTCGTGCACATATTGTGGCGACGGGTTCACTGAAGGAAATCCAGCAGCATACCCATACCTGTAGCGTCATTGAGCGACAAAAGCTTGAATTCACACATAAGGTTCAACAGTTACTTTCTCAACAAACATCCGCGAGTACATTGCGTGCGATCCTCCTGGCGCAACGTCAGGGGCTTTCTGAAGCGCAACGAGAACAACTCATGAAAACAGGGACAAGTCATTTATTTGCGATATCCGGCTTGCATATTGGGATTTTGTTTTTCTTCATCAGCAGCCTCTGTCGCTGGTGTATTTCACCAATGTGCTTTCTTTTTCGCAGTGATAAAAGCATCGTGATAGCCAGAAGCATTGCGCTGATGACCTGTTGCTTTTACGTATGGATGATCGATATGCCGATGTCGGCCATCCGGGCGTTAGTGATGCTGGCTGTCTGGTTGATTATTTTTCATGGGATTGGGACTTGCTCGAAGCGAGCCCTGTTGCTGCTGACCTGTATGGTGATCCTCTTGTTTGATCCGTTTTGTTTTCTGGATATTGGTTTTTGGCTCTCGTTTGGGTGTGTCAGTGTGATCTTCTTAATAACGAGTTTATATCAACAAAAACCTGGAATAGCAGGTGCTTTCAGGCAAATTGTGATCCTGCAAATCGGATTGACTTGTGTGATGTTGCCGTTGAGTGTTGTGTTTTTCCAAGGAGCTTCTGGTGTGTCTCTATTTGTAAACTTCATCGCTGTGCCATTGTTTTCGATGTTTCTAATGCCACTTTTTGTGTTGCAATTAGGGCTACTCAGTATGGATATCAATACATTATCTGGATTGGTTGATTGGCTGTGTGAAGGGGCATGGGCGGGATTAAAATTTGCAGCGACCTTCTCCTGGTCTTGGTTGCCCATTTCTCATGCTGATTTATGCTGTTTATTGTTTTTATTTATCTGTATTGCAACAGGTCATTTCTTTTTTCAACGATGGCAGAAAATAGCTATATTGTTGATTGGCATAACACCACTTTTGCTCATGAGCGTTCATGGAGAAAAACGCCAAGCAGAGTTACATATGATAGATGTGGGACAAGGGTTAAGTCTTGTTGTTCTGACGGCTTCGGGAAAAGTACTTGTGTATGATACGGGTCCTGCTTATCCGGGTGGATATATTGCTGCCCGGTATTCATTGATCCCATTTCTCCATGCGCGGGGAATACGACACATTGATCGTTTGTATTTAAGCCATCGGGACCGTGATCATATCGGTGGATATGAGACGTTGGCGCGTCTTTTTTCGATTGATGAAGTGATCCGTGGACCATCGTTTGGTAAGGAAAACGGGTGCTCTCCGAAACAGATACAGTGGGCAGGAATAGAATTGACGCATATTTGGCCCAGGCATTCACGCGTTGACAATAAAAACGATAGCTCTTGTGTGGTCATGCTTGAAATCGCAGGGAAGCGAATATTATTCCCTGGTGATATCAGTCAGGCGGTAGAGCAACAAATTGAGTCGCGATTATCATCTGTCGATATTCTGATTGCACCACATCATGGCAGTCGGACATCCAGTAGTCGACAGTTTTTAGAAGCAATACGTCCGAAGGTAATCTTGGTGAGTGCTGGGGCAAACCATGTGTATCGTCATCCTGCAAATGAAGTCACAGCGCGATATGACAAATTGGGGATCCCATGGTTGAATACAGGGGATGTTGGGCATATTCAGGTATCTTTCTCAGAGGAAAAATGGCATCTATCCAACTATCGGGGTGACTTTTCTTTTTTCTGGTTTCAAAAATTATGATTTAACTGCGGGTTGGCCTCATATAAAATAGGTCCCGTTTTTCGTATTAAACAGGATTTTTCGTGTCTGATTATTCTTCAAAACAGAATTACAAGCGCTTGTTAGGGTATGTCAAAGACTATCGCGCGATGTTTGTCCTGTCGATCATCGGTATGATTGGATATGCTTCCGTCGACACTTTTGTGATGGGCATGCTCCAGGTCTTTATTGATCATGGACTGACTGAGAAAAATAAAGAAATTCTTGGCACGGCACCGTTTTTTGTGGTCGGCTTATTTCTCCTTCGTGGATTGTTCAACTTTATGAGCTCCTATGGCTTGAGTTGGGTTGGTTCTCAAGTCGTTGTGAACTTTAAAAACCAGCTATTCCAGCATTTTATGGATTCTCCCGTCTCGTTTCATGATCAAAACTCGACAGGTGAACTCATGTCGAAGATTTTGTATGAAACAGAGCAGGTCCAGCAGGCTTGTACAAAAGCATTAATCGTCTTAGTCCGTGAAGGTGTTTTTGTGATTGGATTGTTTGCGGTGATGTTTTATCACAGTTGGGTGCTTTCTTCCGTCTTGATTATCTTAGCGCCAATCGTTGCAGTCATCGTAAAAATTGTATCCAAACGTTTTCGTAAAATCAGCCAGAACCTGCAACAAGCAGCAGGGGACGTGACACGTTCGACCGAGCAAATGCTCAAAGGCCATAAAGTGATCCTGTCTTTTGGGGGGCAGAAATTAGAAGCTGAGCGATTTGCACAGATGAACAAAGTGAACCGACAGCAGCGACTTAAAATGGATGTCACCTCGACCGTGAGCGTATCTGTGATCCAGCTGATAGCTTCAGTTGCGCTTGCATTTGTCTTATTTATGGCGAGTTTTCCAGAAATTGTGAATTCATTAACAGCGGGTCAGTTTACCTCATTGCTATCCTGTATGGTCATGTTACTGCGTCCATTAAAACAATTGACGACGGTGAACTCCGAATTCCAAAAAGGGATGGCTGCGTGTGGCAGTTTGTTTCGTTTATTGGATATGGAGAAAGAACAAAATACAGGCACTGTGATGCAAGCGCGTGTGGATGGTGAGATCCAGATCAAGGACCTCACTTTCACTTACCCAACAAAAGAAGAGCCTGCGTTAAAGTCGCTGAGTTTATCTATTCCTAAAGGGAAGACAGTCGCACTTGTCGGACGCTCTGGCTCTGGAAAGTCGACGCTTTCGAACTTGCTGCCTCGCTTCTATGAAATCGAAGAAGGACACATCACCATTGATGGTATTCCGGTACAAGATTTTGAATTAAAATCCTTGCGCCGTCAGTTTGCAATCGTCTCTCAGCAAGTGATCTTATTTAACGATACGATTGCGAATAACATTGCTTATGCGATGCCGGATGTGACATGTGAACAAATTGAGAATGCGGCAAAATTAGCGTTTGTCAGTGAGTTTACGGATAAATTACCAGAAGGGCTGGATACCTTAGTTGGTGAAAACGGGGTGATGCTCTCAGGTGGGCAACGTCAACGCATTGCGATTGCGAGGGCATTATTACGTGACGCACCGATTTTGATCTTGGATGAAGCAACATCAGCACTGGATACTGAGTCAGAAAAAATGATCCAGAAAGCCTTGGATAACCTTCAGAAAGAACGAACCAGCTTAGTCATTGCTCACCGTCTATCGACTATTGAAAATGCGGATGAAATCATCGTGCTTGATCATGGTCAAATTATCGAACAAGGCGATCACCAAACGTTGCTCGACAAAGGTGGCGCATATGCTGCACTTCGTATGATGCAGTTTGGAGAAGGTTAGCATGTCGTGGGTTGAACGCTGGTGGTTTGAGCAAGATAAGCGATACCTTATTCCTGCGTTGATATTGTTGTTGCCACTGGTTCCTTTGTTTTGGTTGGTGACATCCATTCGGCGCTTTGGTTATCAACGCGGCTGGTTTTTTGTTGCCCAGCCGCCAGTCCCCTTGATTGTGGTCGGGAATTTGAGTGTCGGCGGAAACGGCAAAACGCCGATGAGTATTGCACTGATTGAGCATTTAAAGTCGCAAGGCTATCGTCCAGGTCTGGTCAGCCGTGGCTATGGTGGTCAATCCGAGAACTACCCACTTTTAGTCACTGCTGAAGTCAATGCAAAAATCTGTGGTGATGAGCCAAAACTCATCTCACTTCGCACAGACATTCCGGTTGTTGTTGGGCCAGATCGTGTGGCTTGCTGTGAGCGATTGGTACAGCAGGGGGTTGATGTCATAATCAGCGATGATGGACTGCAGCACTATCGAATGGGACGTTCGATAGAAATTGTGGTCGTTGATGCGAAAAGACAGTTTGGCAATGGATTCTTAATGCCATTTGGACCACTGCGTGAAGGAAAGCGGCGACTCGCGTCTGTTGATTTCGTTGTTGCAAATGGTGAGCACCCCGACTATGAACACGTGATGACGTTGGAACCACAACCGATCCAATCAGTTGGCAAGCAATCAAACAAGCCATTACCTACTGCTTTTCATGCGGTTTGTGCCATTGGGCATCCAGAACGTTTTTTTCATACACTCCATCAAGAGGGTGTTCAACTCATTGACACACATGCCTTTTCTGATCACCATCAGTTTTCGGCTGAAGATTTCCAGCCTTTTTATGACGAACAAGTATTGATGACAGAAAAAGACGCCGTAAAATGTGCGGCTATGGAGATAGCCGATCATCTTTGGTATTTACCTGTGGATGCGAAGCTTTCCGAAGATTTTTATGCCAAGATCGATGCATCTTTGCAGCATTTCAACATAAGGCAAAACAGCCATGACAATTGATAAGAAACTTTTAGAAATCATTGCCTGCCCCATTTGTAAGGGCAAAGTATTATTGGATAAAGAAAATCAGGAACTCATCTGTAAGTTGGATCGTGTTGCCTTTCCAGTTCGCAACCATATCCCTGTCATGCTGGAAAATGAAGCTAGAGATATGACGCTAGAGGAAGTTGAAAAGTGGCATTCGTAGTCGTTATTCCTGCTCGGTATGCTTCGTCCAGACTACCGGGAAAACCATTGGCAGATATCTGCGGAAAGCCGATGATCCAGCATGTGTACGAGCAGGCTGTGCAATCAAAAGCATCGCAGGTTGTCATCGCGACGGATGATGCAAGGATAGAAAAAGCATGCGAAAGCTTTGGCGCTGAAGTCTGTATGACATCACCTGACCATCAATCTGGCACAGAGCGTCTGGCTGAAGTAATAGAAAAGCTTGCCCTTTCGGATGAGATGATTGTTGTCAATGTTCAAGGCGATGAGCCGCTCATCCCACCCCGTGTCATCTCTCAAGTTGCGGAGAATCTCGCAAGCTGTGAAGCAAAGATGGCGACACTGTCTGTTTCCCTTGATGAGGCGGATATATTTAATCCAAATGCAGTGAAAGTGGTTCGAGATAAAGCTGGGATGGCATTGTATTTTTCGCGAGCTGCAATCCCATTCGATCGGGCACACTTTCGCTTTAATGAAGTGTCTTGGCAACAAGCGACGGGTGTAGATATGTCACTATATCAGCGTCATATCGGTATTTATGCTTATCGCGCCGGGTTTATTCGTGATTATATCGAAATGACGCCGTCGCCTTTGGAAAAAATCGAATCATTGGAACAACTTCGAGTCTTGTGGCATGGAGAAAAAATTCATGTTGCAGAAGCTATCCAAACGCCACCGGCAGGTGTAGACACACCGGAAGATCTTGAAATGGTTAAGCAGATCCTGCAAGGTCAGCATTTGTGATCTTGTTCCAAACTGATGACTTTTATGTTTGTGAAAAACCAGCAGGGGTCAGCTTTAATGATGAGGCTGACGCGCAAGGTTGGTTTAATCAACTCAAAGCGCACACGCAGGAAGTACTTTATCCTGTTCATCGTTTAGATAAGGTGACTTCTGGTCTGATTATCGTTGCACGTCATGTAAATGCGGCGGCTGAATTTACAACGCTATTTACGAATAAATGTGTAGAAAAAATCTATCTTGCCATGAGTGATCAAAAGCCCAAAAAGAAACAAGGCTGGGTGAAAGGCGATATGGAAAAATCACGTCGTGGCAGCTGGAAGTTACTCCGTAGTCAAAATGCACCAGCGGTGACGCAATTTCATAGTGAGGGTTTGGTTGAAGGAAAGCGCCTCTTTTGGGTTTCCCCAAAGACAGGCAAAACCCACCAGATCCGCGTTGCTTTAAAAAGTATCGGTGCGCCAATTTTCGGTGATCCTGTATATGGCAGTGCAAATCAGATTGAAGCTGGTCAGCCAGATCGATGTTATTTGCATGCATTTGCGCTTCAGTTTGAGTTTGCAGGTGAGTGCTATCGCTTTGCACTGTTACCGAATGATGGAAGCTTGTTTCAGCTTGCATCGTTGCAGGAACGTTTACACAATTGGATAAAGGCAGAAAGCTATGTCTTATTATCCAATCAATCAGCATCATTCAGAGAAAGCAGTTGAAGCTACTGCAAGAACAAGTGGTATAAAGTATGTCAGAACAAGCCTATGAGCATCGATTTGGTGGAATAGCTCGACTCTATGGACACAAAGCCTTAGCCATTTTCCGTGAAGTGCACATCTGTGTGATTGGTATTGGTGGTGTTGGCTCCTGGGTTGCGGAAGCCCTTGCCCGCTCAGGAATTGGTGAGATCACACTGATTGATTTGGATGATATTTGCGTAACCAATACGAATCGACAAATTCACGCATTAAAACAGACCATTGGCGAAGCGAAAGTGGATGTGATGGCGGACAGACTTCGTGAAATTAACCCAGATATTCAAGTCAATGTCATTGAAGACTTTATCACGACAGAGAATTTGCAAGCGCATATTACAGAGACTTTTGATTATGTCGTCGATGCGATTGATGGGGTAAAGTCGAAAGCAGCCTTAATTGCGCATTGCAAACGCAGAAAAATCCCCGTGATCACAACGGGTGGAGCAGGGGGACAAACGGATCCAACTCAAATCTGTATTGGGGATGTAGCGAAGACAGTTCAGGATCCGCTCATGTCAAAAGTCCGTTCGATGCTCCGCAGAGAATACGGTTTTTCGAAGAACCCAAAGCGAAAGTTTGGAGTCGA
Source organism: Algicola sagamiensis DSM 14643 (assembly GCF_000374485.1). Lineage (GTDB taxonomy): Bacteria > Pseudomonadota > Gammaproteobacteria > Enterobacterales > Alteromonadaceae > Algicola > Algicola sagamiensis. The sequence continues at coordinate 250,610 of NZ_KB894491.1, read as the reverse complement.
TTGCGTTTACAGTACAGAGCAACTGGTTTATCCGAATGCAGACGGCACAGTTTGCCATGCAAAATCCAGCGCGGATGGCAGCATGAGACTTGATTGTAATGCTGGATTTGGGGCAACAACCGTTGTGACTGCTTCCTTTGGTTTTGTAGCTGTTTCTCGTGTATTAAAAAAATTATCTAAAACTTAATTATTGTTTTTTGTTTATATAAGCTGTTTTTATAATAAAAATAGAGCAAAAACATGATGTTGCTCTATTTTTTGATATGGTACTTTGTGGTGGTATTCTATTTATCATCAGGAGATATCAATGCGCAAGGCCGCTCTATGTACCACATCTTTTCTATTTCTTAGTTTTTCAGCGCTCAGTCAACAGACCTACTTGTCAGGAATTACCTATGATATCCCGTTGGATTGCGGTGCAAGTGATGCTTCGCTTGTTCCGAGCGCTATGGATTACCGCAAAAAGTTTCTCACACCAAGATCGAATGGAAAAACATGGTTAGATGGTTATTCCACAACGGGTTTTAAGCGCATTGGCTGGGCAGACACGCTTTTTCAAGAAAACTCAGCAATAAGTGATGGCCCCCTTAGAATTACAATGGGTTTTCAAGTGTATTTACTCCCAGTGACTGGCAATTTAAATTTTAATACGGATGTTCGCAAAGAGAAGATCCATATGACCCGAAGCACAAATAATCGAGGGAGTCGCTCACCCGATTACTATTCAATCCAACACGGATGTATTGATGGGAAGATCAGCTCGATGACCGAATCAGGTTCGAACGTGAAGGTGCGTGATTCCTCATTGTCTCTCAGGAAGGCATTTCAATTAGAAGAAATTCATGGGCAACAAGGGTTTTATGTTGATGTTTCTTTTCGAGCACTCAAACGCCAACGTTCGTATGATCGCCACAATCAACCAGCAAAGGAGCGTGGTTATGCAGATGTTTCGGTTTCTTGTACTTTAGAAAGTGGGGAAGATAAATACAAAAGCCAAAGAATCGACTTTGTTTCAAGTGGAGGTTTTCACGTGAGTATTCCCATGGGGGCGTTTCGATTTGAAAAATGTAAAGAGAACAAAGTACACGTCAGCGCATCAATCATCGGAAATAATATCCAAATTGAAGGCATGCAAGTGCTGCATTATCAGGAGTTCTAAGTTTCCTTTTAGCTGATGATTCGCATGGGAGAGTGGTTGAACACCTCTCCCATATGATGACAGTAAAAGCTGTTTATTTCACAGAAGCTTCGGTGAACTGTATTTGATAGAGATTGGGTGCTGTTTGCTTCAATGTACCTTTGAGCGACGTAGAAAATTGATACTGACGATTCTGATTTGGGACTTTCACAGAACTGACATTCAAGCTGCAAGACTCAAACGTATCAGAGAGTTTGACGGTGAGGCTCAGGCAATCAAATCGAGTTGGATCCACATCATTTGCCTGACAGATATCAGCGCCATGATTGGTGTCGCTTGGTGAGATTTGATATTCGAAAGTAAACATATTGTCAGGACAAGTCAACGTTGCATTCGGTGCTTCTCTAGCATCATCTGCTTCGTAGCTTGTTTTCCCATCACTGGAAAGGGTCGGAATACGAAATGCCGCAGTTTTGATTTTTGCAGGCCCAATATCTGTATTCCCGCCCTGTGCATCCCAGTCTTGAATGGTAAGAAAATCGACATCCTCAAAAGTTAAATAGAGGGTCGGATCGAAGAAGAATTGTGTACCTTGGTCATCGGTCGCGTTTGTTGCTTTTCCTAGTGTATCTGCAAGTTTGATGCATTTATCTACAGTTGAGTTAATTTGGCTGCCACCTGTACCAATATTGTTTGTATCCAAGCTAAAGCTGAATCGTGGACTTTCCCAATGATCTTTATCAGTCGCTTTTTTGGTGGAAGCAACTTGGATGGTGCGATTGATATTATTCTTGAACTCAAGTGATGTTCCGCAGCTTGTCCCACCAACAACTGGGGGGGTTTTATCGTCGCTTTGACCACCACCACTCGACCCACCACAACCAGTCATCATCGAGATGCATAGGATTGAGAGTGCAGAAGGGAAAATTATTTTTTGATTAAGTTCCATGATGTTGTATCCGTTATTGTGTTTGAGTCTACTGCCCCGAATTTAGGGGCGAAAATTCGTATTAAATAAGAATCAACGTCGGAACGCAAGCATAAAATAATTACAAATTAATAACATAAAAAAGAACAGCCTGATTTGATGGCTGTTCTTTTTTGCTTTGTATAAGTAGAACTGACTGCGGATCAGTATCTTTCCATCTTTAAGTTTGCCAGCGAATATCTTCTTGGATCCGTGATTTCCACTTCGGGATTGGCTCGCCTTTTTCACCAATGATAATCACATTGGCTTTTTCACTTTGCAGTGTATCGCCTTGGAATCGCTGATCCGAAAATATGCCATCAGCCGGGAGTGAATCTTCTTTCGGGATCACAAATAAACTGACTTTACCATACTCACCCTGAACAATCAGGTGGAGTGAAAGAATACTGTCAAATCGGCAGAAATTCGCATAGGTAAACTTCGCAGGCTCTTTGATAAATTGACCGCCAAATGAAGCCAGTTTTGCATTCACTTGACCCAAAGCATAGTTTTCATCGTCACCGGTTGTGTTGACGGCGTCTAACTCATGATACACATGTGCGAGCGCCTGCTGTGACAAGCTGTCATACACAGGAGAAAACTGCCATTGATTGATCCCAAGCCCAACAGCAAAGGCAATAGACGCAGCCATTGCTAGGTGAAGCCTGCTTTTGCGTTGCTGAACTTTGTGGCTTTCGAGTGTTTGGCGCAAAATCAGTCGTTGTTCCAGGTTCTCTGGCACATCAATATTCAGCGCATCATGAATTTTCGCATTCAGCGCTTGTGCTTCCTGCAAGCTTTTCTGTTTTGCTGGATCGTTTTTCGCTACATCTTTGACATCTGGTGCGTCAGGATCAGCAAACAGCTGACGTCGGAATTCTAAATCATCCATTGCCAAACCCCCGTTTTTCTGTGGTTTCTTCTAAAGCGTCTTTGAGTTGATTGCGAGCGCGAAAAAGTCGTGTCATGACCGTGTTTTTGTTCAGATCCAGAATCTCAGCAATTTCGTCCCCACTAAATCCGCCAACAACCTGTAGTAGGAGCGGTTCGCGGTATTCTTCGGGTAACGCTGCCATTTGCCGTCTGATCTGTGCTCTTTCCATATATTCCTCATTGCTGACACCACTGTCGGAAACAGAAACATCATCAATATCGACCAAATCGAACTGTTTGCGCTCAAATCGACGTGCATTTTCACGTCGTGCAATGGTGATGAGCCAAGCTTTCGCAGCTTGCTCTTCTTGTAAAGCGTCTAGCGACTTCCACGCACGCAGGAATGTTTCCTGCACAAGATCTTCTGCCACCGTCTGGTCTCCACAGAGCCAGTAGGTGTATCGATAAACATCTGCGTGATAGGCGCTCACCAGCGCCTCGTATCTTTTTTGTTTCGTAGCCATGTCCATAAGGACCGAGGGAGTGGTTTTTTTCTTTCTGAAAACCATAAATTTTTGCCACTTGTATTGGTTTTAATGAGGCTAAAAACAAATCAAGCAATCACTTTTCCCTCATTGAATCGGCTTCCTTTACATGGGTTTTCAGGGGTTTAATGGTGCAAGAACACCCTGAATCTCATGTTCAGCCTTTGCTTGTGTTTTTAAGGCCAAAATTTGTTTCTGTATTGTTTTTTTATCAATCTCAACACGCTTGTTGGAGAAAATTGCTTCATTGACTGTTTTCAGTAGCACATCCAACTCTGGGTGCTGTCGCCAGCCAGGAATATTTGTCAGCGTAGAAATTTGCTGTTCAGGCCAACGCTGCCACGCCCATGCGAGTAAGGCTTTACTTAAGTTTTTCCAGTCTTCTTGTTGAATCGTTTTTTCAACTTTTTTCCAATGTGCATCTGATTGACTAGAGTAAGTCACCTTTTCTAGTGAAAAAGTTGCATTTTTTCTTAAATAAATTATGTGAACAGCCCAACCAAGGCCAGTGATCAGCCATAAACCTGCGAATGTATAGGTTAGCCAGGAAAATAATGTCGTTTCTGTTTTAATTATCGTGACTGGCTCAACAGGTGTTTGCGGTTGCGTTTGGGCAGGCGCTGGAGTCTGAACAATGGGTTGTGCCGGACTTGCGTTTGCAACGGCTTCAACAGAAATGGTTCGCTCAGGAAGTGTTGCGTATTCAACTTTGTTACGCTTGGTATTAAACCAAGGGATTTTGACTTCGGGGATTGTGATCTCACCACCTTGACCTGGAATGATGGCTGTGGAGAGGACGAGTTGAGAGACAACTCTTCCTTGGTGCATCATTGATTTTCGCTCAGGCTTGTCAGGATATGTCTGGAGCGAATTTGGATAGTTGATAGTGATATCTGGTAAAGCTTCTCCGCGGACACCAAGGGCGGTTAAGGTCAGCGTCCGAGTGATGGGTTCGCCTTGTTTAAAACCTTTTGCGGGCTGCCATTCTTCTTTTAAGTCAACAATCTCACTGGGTAGCCAAGCGCCCTGATAATGCTTCGGGATCGGTTTGACTTCAATTTGATGTGTTTTTGAAGCGAGAACAACAGGTTGACGTTGACCGAATGAACGGAAGAATCCTTGTGCATTCTCTAACTTTTCTGCTTGGAAAATCACAGGGGATAATTCGAATTGACCACTGCGTTGCGGTGTCACACGATACTGCCTTTCAATAATGCGGTATTGACGGCCGCCGATGATCTGCTGAGTTTCTTTATCTTCCCCCGCAGCTTCAATAATCGCACCTTCCAACGTTGGTGGCGTTAACTTTGCGTTCTCAAATGGCGCACCGAGCTTTAATGTCACGGTAAGCATTGTCGTTTGCTGCGGGTATAGCGACTCATCTTGGATCGCTGCATTTAAGATAAAACTATCGTCTTTTGCGCCCTGAGTCTGGGGTGTTTTACTCACCTGTAATGTGATCGGTTTGGAAGTGACACCATGCAGGTTAAAAGATGGGATCGTGACAGTCCCTGCTTTTTTAGGCGTCAAACGGATGGTCCAGCGTGTTTGAAAACTGGCATCTCCGTTGATGATCCGCTGTTGGCTTGAAACGCTGGTTCCCCCAACCATAAAGTCTTTTAATAAAGGGGACGAATCAAAGCTGTTATTCGATATTTTTCCCTCAAAAGTGAGGTATAAATCAAATGGTACACCGATTGCCAATTGATTATTGCTCACAGTTGCTGTGAGTTTTTCCGCGAAGGTGCTGAAGGAAACGAGGAGCACCAAAATACTAAAAATGAGTCTTACCATGTTTCTTCAACCTCATGTTGACGGTTTTGTCTGCGTTTTTTTTCTAAAAGCATTTTATTTCGTAAAAGAATGGAAGGGTCATCCTCCACTTGGCGGAGCAGTTGCTTAATTTGTTGCTGTTTTTCCTGTTCTTCTGGCGTGAGTGGTTGATCGGTTTCTTGATAAGCCGCTGCTGTCCGTTCGTCTTCATTTTTCTGCTCAGATTGCTCATCGGCCTTGGTTAAACGAGATTGTTGCTCCTCTTCTGAAGGGTCTTTATTTTCATCTTGCATGGCTTGAGATTGCTTTGCGATATCTTCAGCAAGCTGAGAGTCTTCATCAGATGTTTTTTGTTGTGATTCCGACTGTTCTTCTTTTGCACCGTCTTGATCGTCGCTCTGTTGTTCAGATTGAGACTGCTGCTGATCCTGTTGTTCACCATTTTGCTGATCAGGCTGGGATTGATCCTGGTTTTGTTGATTGTTTTCTCCCTGCTGATTGTCTTGCTCGGCGTTACTTTGACTGTCCTGATTATTCTGGTCTTGATTTTGTTGCTGTTGTTTCTGTTGTTCCTTCATTGCAGCAACAAGCTTTCGGTTTTTCTTCGCAGCTTCAAGATCCGGGTTTTTCTTGAGTGCTTCATCGTAGGCTTTGAGTGCTTCGTCAAGTTTTCCTAATTGGGCGAGCGCATTCCCTTGGTTGTAATGACCTTGCGCACTATTATCTTTTTGAAACAGTTCAAGTGCTTCTTCATACTGTTTGTTTTTGTATAATGCGCTGGCTTTCCACTTTTCATCTTGAAATGCATTTGCGGCTTTTGAATAGTCTTCTTGCTCGTAGGCTTGTGCAGCTTGTTGATTTTTGGTTTTCCATAAATTATCCCATGTTGAAGCAGGCGCTTGTTGTGGCATCAATAAACAAACCATGAGACAGGCCAAAACACCGCGACGAAAGCCATAAAGCACGACTGGCAAAATCAAAATGACCAAATAAACGCCCATGTCATGCCATTGCTCTCCTGTCATATTCGTCGACTGTTCTTCTTTGTTTGAAGACACTTTTGGTAATCCGCGCAGGAGTGACTCGATATCTCGTTGATCATGGGTCACCGTTTGGTAGCTTCCATCTTGATCATAGGCAAGCTGCTGAAGCAATGATGCAGACATTTTCGGGAGTACAATCGACCCATATCGGTCTTTGAGAAACCCTTTCCCATTGGGGAGTTGAATCGGTGCGCCTTTGGCTGTACCCACACCAAGAATCGACAAAGTAAATTGAGTACCTGCAAACTGCTGGTTGACCGCTTGAATTTCATCGGCATCAATGCCGTCTGTGATCAGAATGATATTTCCTTTGCTATGTTTGGCTTGCTTGAGGATCTCGATTGATTTTTCAATCCCGGCAGCTAGATTGGAGCCTTTGTCTGGCATGATATCCGGTGACAGGCTGGGGAGTAGGGCAACAATATTTTTTGAATCATTCGTCAGTGGGGAGATGACAAATGCATCACCAGCATAAGCCACGAGTCCTGTTTCACCTTCAGTGAGTTGCTTGGCAATATCAATGGCTTTGTATTTTGCTTTGATTAACCGGGATGGTTTGATGTCTGTTGCATACATGGAATTGGACATATCCATCAACAGAACTTGCGCCTGCTTTTGTGCAAAAACAGGCGATTCCTGCTTCTCCCAAGTGGGTCCAGCGAGAGAAATACAGGCAGTGACCCATGCAATCGCTATACTATACCACCAGAAAGCACGTGTTTGCGTCGAGCCTGGTGTCGAATGAATTAAAAATTGTTCCAAATGTGCAGGAAGAAATGATTGCCAACCGCGTACCTGATGGCGATATTGAATCAAGAAATAAGCCAATACTAGCAAAGGGATCATGGCAAGCAACCATGCAGGCCGTAAGAAATGAAAATCCTGCATCTTAACGGCTCCTCATGAGTGAAAAAAGCCCACAGCAGGCACTGAATAACAATGCGACCGCAAGAGGGCGGTAAAATAAGTCAGTCGTTGGACGAAGTGTGAAACTCTCATCTGCGACAGGCTCTATTTTATTGATGTGGTTATAGATCTCCTGAAGAAATTTTGTGCTTCCTGCATGGAAAAACTGCCCGCCAGTTTCTTCGGCCAGTTTTTTGAGCATGGTTTTATCAATGCTGGAACGGCCATAAAGTAATCCGCCAAAGCCACGGCGATCCTGACCGACACCAATGGTATAAATGGTCATCCCTTCTGCTTTTGCAAGCTGTAGTGCTTTAAGTGGGGCTAAGTTACCTGATGTGTTTTCCCCATCGGTAAGCAGGATCAGAACTTTTTCTTTCACTTCTTCGGATTTCATGCGTTTTGCGGCCAAAGCAACCGCATCGCCAATCGCAGTTTTTCGGCCGACTAAGCCAATCACGGATTCATCCAGTAGTGTCTTCACGGTTTGTTGGTCATAGGTCATGGGGGCTTGAAGATAAGCTGTATCTGCAAAGAGGATCAATCCAAGGCGATCACCTGAACGTTTGCCAATGAAGTCTCCAACGACACTTTTCACAGCTGTGAGACGGTCCACTCGCTGACGGTTAAGGACCATATCTTGCTCCAGCATACTTTCAGACAGGTCAACAGCAAGCATAATATCTCGACCTTCTTGTGGAATGGTGATTGGTTCACCCACCCATTGCGGCCTAGCGAGGCTGCAAACAAGCAATATCCAAATCACCCAAAGCATCATTTGTGGCCACTTCGATGCACTTTGCTCAGCAACAGAATCGGTGAGCAAGTTGGCTGTTGGCAAGGGGAGTGCGGCACCTACTTCTTGCAGCTTTGGTGGCACGAGATACATGAGCAGAGGAATTGGTAATAACACAAAGCTCCATGGCCAGCTCCATTCAAGCATGAGAACCTCCTATGACTTTGAGCTGCTTGCAATACGTCATTGCAGCTTGCTTCATCGTATCCACCTGTTCAGGCGTCAATGTCGATTTTGGGTTGTAAAGTTGCGAGAACCAACTTTCCTGAAACTGCGGCTGTTTCATACTTTGGTTTAGAAAGGCAACCCAGGTTGAGCCATGTAATCCAGCAACCTTTTGCCTAGGGAAGTAGGACAGAGCGAGTTGCTTGAGCAATTGTGCAATTTGAACAGAGGCTTGTGGATCATTGGTTTGGATCAAAGACAGCTCTTTTTGAAAAGCACGCTTTGCTTGATTTTTTCGTCGTGAATGAAACACAAACATCGTGAGGGCTGTCATAACGGTTACAACAAGACATAAGAGTAACCACCAACCAACAGCGATCGGCAACTGACTGATTTGCTCAGGCTCGATAATATCTTCGAGTGGCAAAGCATCGGGTGTGGATGAAATCAAAATAGGTATCAGCGCGTTCATGGGTTTAATTGTTTATCTAACGGTTCTGCGGCCGAAATCGGAATACAACGGACCTGATATTTCTTTAAGCGATGGAGTACTTGTTGCCAGTGCAAGGCAGCACGAGATGCATATTCTTGATGTTGTTTTTTACTGTGTAAATCAATGCGAACGGTCTGTTGCCCATCCGTTGCGTTGAGTTGGGTTGCCGAATTTGAAGCAGGGAGTTGGTGTTCCATCGGATCCGTGATGATATAAGCGGTGAGCTGACAATGCCTGCTGATCCAACTGATGTGCTTTATCGCATTTTCGGATAAATCACGAAAATCAGAAAGTAGGAAGATATCACTACCCGGTTTAGCAATTCGGCGCATTCTGTGAAGCGCATCCTCAAGCCTGACTTGCGAGACAGTGACCTCACCATTTGGAATGGCATTGGCGTGCATTATTTCCAGGTGATGGATCAAACTGAGTACACCCCGTTGCCGGGATTGTGGCTTTAACTCATGGTGCGTATGTTGATTAAAAAGCAGTGCACCAATTTTATCCCCGCGATCTTTAGCTTTCCATGCAATAAGGGCAGCTAGGTGTGCCATTTGCACTGACTTGAGTGCCAGCTGTGAGCCAAAATACATCGATGGAGATAGATCGCAAAGCAGGACCAATGGGCGTTCTTTTTCTTCTCGGAATAGCTTCGTATGGGTTTTTCCGGTTCTTGCAGTGACGCGCCAGTCAATCGCTCGAACATCATCACCGGGTTGGTAATGACGAACTTCATCAAATTCCATCCCACGCCCTTTGGTGAACCCAATATAGTTTCCAAAGAGTGTGGACTTGGAGCGGATCGACGGCGACAAATCTAAGAGAAAGGTCTTCGAGCGATAATATAGAAGCTCTTTCTGCGTCAGTTGGACACCGTTCGCTCCAGTCGCATCTTGCCAATTCGTGATTTTACGTCTGTCTTGATGATTACCCCAGACCATCGAAATTCTCCATGATTGTCAATAACAGCTATATTCGACTTCAGCCGTACTTACACGACAGCGACGCATTCTAAAATCCGAGTGAGGACTTGGTTTGCATCAACACCATCTGCCTCTGCTTCATAACTCAAAATGAGACGATGACGCAGGACATTGAAGAATACGGCTTGCACATCTTCTGGAGTGACAAAGTCACGCTCATGCAGCCATGCATGGGCGCGGGCGCAGCGATCAAGCGCGATTGTGGCTCGCGGACTGGCACCAAACTCAATCCAGTTTTTGAGTTGATCGTCATACTTTTCAGGCTGTCGAGTGGCAACCACTAAGTCGACGATGTATTGTTCAACTGCTTCATCCATATGAATTGTTAAGACTTCCTCACGTGCAGTGAATATGTCGTCTTGGGTGAGTCGTTTTTCAATCTCGACTTGTTTTTGCAGGGCTTCTCCTCTGGTCAGCCTTAAAATATGTTTTTCGACATCCGCAGCTGGATAGCCGATGCTCAAATGCATCAAGAAACGATCCAATTGTGCTTCCGGAAGTGGGTAAGTCCCTTCCTGCTCAATCGGGTTTTGCGTTGCCATCACTAAAAATAGTTTTTGAAGTGGATAAGTTTTCTTGCCGACAGTAATTTGTTGCTCAGCCATCGCTTCCAATAACGCTGACTGGACTTTGGCTGGTGCACGGTTAATTTCGTCCGCCAAGATAAGATTATGAAAAATCGGACCGGGTTGAAATTCAAACTGCCCATTCTCAGGGCGGTAGATATCTGTGCCGGTTAAGTCAGCCGGGAGAAGGTCAGGTGTAAACTGAATACGATGGAAGCTGGCTTCAATCCCTTTGGACAATGCATTAATGGCACGCGTTTTCGCAAGTCCCGGTGGTCCTTCGACAAGAAGGTGGCCGTTCGCCAGTAGCGCGACCATAATATTTTTGGTGAGATCAGGTTGACCGATGACTTGGGTATTTAAATATTCGTTTAATTGATGAAATTGTTTTACGACCGTCATAGTTTCTTCTTATCTATAATTGGTTTCTGACCTTCATGTATTGCAGTTGTTCTTTGAACCAAACCTGAGATTATGGTCAAAAGAACCGCATCTTTTTACGTTGGATCGCCATGAAAAACTGGCTATATGACATCGACGCATATATATGGTTCAAATTGGGATAAAACAAGTGTTTAAATTTTAAAAATTTATCGCTACAATCACGGGAATCTACAGGTCTGACCACCAGGGTGTATCCTGCCCTGTGTCGGCGATAAAGATGAGGTTAATCATGACTGCACGTCAAAAACTCACAACAGGCAAAGGCGAACGTATCGCAGTTGTCCAAGGATTACGAACGCCGTTCGCGAAGCAAGCAACGGCTTTTCATGGTGTTTCTGCCCTCGATCTCGGAAAAATGGTTGTCAATGAAATGATGGTCCGATCCGAAATTGACCCTAAACTAGTCGATCAGGTTGTCTTTGGTCAAGTGGTTCAAATGCCAGAGGCGCCAAATATTGCGCGCGAGATTGTTCTGGGAACTGGAATGAACATCAGCACAGATGCATACAGTGTATCCAGAGCCTGTGCGACGAGCTTCCAGTCGACAGTCAACGTAGCCGAGTCGATTATGGCAGGCGCAGCAGACATCGGGATTGCAGGTGGCGCGGATTCTTCTTCTGTTCTCCCGGTTGGTGTTTCAAAAACATTGGCACGCGCATTGGTTGATTTAACCAAAGCAAGAACAATGGGTCAGCGTCTGAATATCTTCAAACGTTTAAGGCCACGTGACTTAATGCCAGTTGCACCAGGTGTTGCTGAATACTCAACAGGTCTTTCTATGGGTGATACGGCTGAGCAAATGGCGAAGACCCACCAGATCACCCGTGAAGCACAGGATGAGCTTGCACATCGTTCTCATACGCTTGCATCGAAAGCTTGGGCGGATAAGAAGATGGATGCAGAGGTCATGACTGCGCATCCAGAGCCACATAAAACATTTATCAGCATGGATAACAACATTCGTGATAACTCGACATTAGAAGGCTATGCGAAGCTTCGCCCTGTATTTGATAGAGCGCACGGAAGTGTAACTGCTGCAAATGCGACACCACTGACTGATGGTGCTGCGGCTGTGATGTTGATGCGTGAGGGGCGTGCAAAAGAGCTAGGCTATGAGCCAATTGGCTATATCAAAAGCTATGCATTTGCGGCGATTGATGTCTGGGAAGACATGTTGATGGGTCCTTCGTTTGCAACACCACTTGCACTTGCGCGAGCTGGAATGGAGCTTAAAGATCTCGATCTCATCGAAATGCATGAAGCATTTGCAGCACAGGCATTGGCGAATGTGAAGATGTTTGGCAGCACACAATTTGCGAAAGAGCACTTAGGTCGTTCCAAAGCAATTGGTGAAATCGACATGGATAAATTCAATGTCAATGGTGGCTCGATTGCTTATGGTCACCCATTTGCAGCGACGGGCGCACGTTTGATCACGCAAACCCTCAATGAATTACGCCGCCGTGGCGGTGGTGTAGGTCTAACAACGGCTTGTGCTGCGGGTGGATTAGGCGCAGCGATGATTGTGGAGACAGACTAAGATGACGGCTAAAAAGAAGAGCGCTTTTTCTCTTGAGATCCGTGATGATAATATCGGCGTGATCACGATGGATGTTCCAGGCGAAAAAATGAATACGCTCAAAAGCGAGTTTGCCGATCAATTTGTTGAAATCATGGACAAGATCAAGCATGAGCCAAATTTGAAGGGTCTTGTATTGATCTCTGGTAAAGATGACTCTTTTGTTGCAGGTGCTGACATTAGTATGTTGGACTCCTGTAAGTCACAAAATGATGCAGAAGAGATCTCACGGACTGCTCAACGTGTTTTCAAGGATTTAGAAACCCTCAAGGTGCCGATTATCGCAGCCATAAACGGCCCGTGTTTGGGTGGCGGTTTGGAACTAGCGCTTGCTTGTCACGCACGTATTTGTACAACCAACCCGAAAACAGCGATTGGCCTTCCTGAAGTTCAACTTGGCCTATTGCCTGGTGGTGGTGGTACACAGCGTTTGCCTCGTTTAGTTGGTGTTCAAAAAGCATTGGATATGATGCTGACAGGTAAGCAAATTCGTCCAAAACAAGCAAAAAAAATGGGCTTGGTGGATGATATTGTACCAAAGACAATCTTATTGGATGCTGCAATTAAGTTGGCGAAGAAAGGCAAACCAAGCCGTAAGCCACCTAAACTTGATTTGATGGGCAAAGTACTTGAGACCAACCCATATGGTCGCAAGGTCCTATTCGATCAGGCAACCAAGCAAACACTGAAGAAAACCCGCGGAAATTACCCAGCACCAGAGAAGATCTTAGACGCAGTCAAGGCCGGTGTGGAACTGGGGATTGAGCAAGGGTATGACAAAGAAGCGAAAGGCTTCTCAGAATTAGTCATGACCAAAGAGTCAGAAGCACTGCGTTCGATTTTCTTCGCAACGACGGAGATGAAAAAAGAAAATGGTGTCGATGGCGTTGACCCTCTCAAGGTCAACAAAGCGGCAGTACTTGGTGGTGGTTTGATGGGCGGTGGTATTTCTTATGTCACAACCAATAAAGCGAGTGTGCCTGTACGCTTAAAAGATATCAGCCATGATGGCATTAAACATGCGATGCAGTACAGCTTTGATCTGCTCAATAAGAAGGTCAAACGCAGACATATCTTGAAAGCAGAAATGCAAAAGCAGATGAATATGCTGACGGGAACGGTGGACTATTCAGGGTTCCATGATGCAGATATCGTGATGGAAGCGGTATTCGAAGATTTGAATCTGAAGCGCCGTATGGTGGCAGATGTCGAAGAAAACTGTCGTGAAAATACCATTTTTGCGTCGAATACATCTTCTTTGCCAATCGGCCAAATAGCAGGTGAGGCGAAGCGTCCAGAGAATGTGATTGGTCTGCATTATTTCTCACCAGTCGATAAAATGCCTTTGGTTGAAGTCATCGCCCATGACAAAACGTCTGATAGTACAATTTCTACAACCGTTGATTTTGCGCGTAAACAAGGCAAAACCCCGATTGTTGTTAAAGATAAGGCGGGCTTCTATGTCAACCGTATCCTTGCTCCATATATGAATGAAGCTGCTTTTGTACTGCTTGATGGTGAGCCGATTGAACATTTAGATAGTGCTTTAGTTGACTTTGGTTTCCCAGTTGGCCCAATGACATTATTGGATGAAGTTGGGATTGATATTGGTGCGAAGATAGGCCCTATATTAGTTGGTGAACTTGGTGATCGTTTTCAGGCTCCGGCAGCATTCGATAAACTTATCGCTGATGGTCGTAAAGGCAAGAAAAATGGTAAAGGCCTATACCTTTACAATGGCAAAGCGAAGAAGAGTAAGAAAGAAGTCGATGAGAGTGTCTATGCACTGCTTGGGATCACACCAAACCAGAAGCAATCGAAAGACGAAATCGCTGAGCGTTGTGTGGTGCAAATGCTCAATGAAGCAGCACGCTGTTTGGATGAAGGGATCATCCGGAATGCTCGTGATGGCGATATTGGAGCAATTTTCGGGATTGGTTTCCCACCATTCTTAGGTGGTCCATTCCGTTATATGGATCAGCTTGGAGCAAAGCAGTTGGTGAGCAAGTTGGAAGGTTACCAAAGACGTTACGGTGATCGCTTTGAGCCAGCGGATTGTTTAAAGAATATGGCCGAAAAAGACGGTAAATTTTATCAGGACGCATAAAAACAACTCTCGAAATGACAAAGGATTAGTCGATTCATACAAAAAACAGCCACTAAAGATGTGGCTGTTTTTTGTTCGTTCTAGTATAATTCGCGCCCAGTTGTGACTCGGAAGTATGTTGATAGGGTGCGCCGTTGATTTTTGTATTACTCTCTCTGATTTTCTCTTTATTGCTCTACTTTGAAGCAATCAAAGCGGGGATGCCTGCAAAGCGCTGGTTTGTACTTGGTGCGTTGACAGGACCACTTGCCTGGCCTTTATTTAATGTCCACCGCCGCCGTGCAATCTTGCGAGCGACGCGAGATGATGATTACGAGTGCCGCCTTTAAACATTCAAACACACCATATTTCTCACCACAATCAATTCTGGCTTGTGATTTTGAATGAGAGATAAAGCAAAAACGATACTGCAAAAAAGCTTCGTTGATTGATCAGTGAAAAGGTGAATGGAAGGAATGAAAGGAGAGCTCTAAATCTTTATTTTAGGTCGCTCTCCTCGGGTCTACAGTCATTTATTTCGTCTGGTAGTACGGTACCCAGGACTCTTCTTCTTGAGGTGTGAGTTCTTTTTGCATGTCCGTCCCCTTACTGATTGAAATCGGTCTCGCTGAAAGTGTAACACACTATGTAAGTTTTTATGTGAACTTTCAATGTTAATTTCATCATATCTATAATTGTTTGATTCTGAATATGTTCTTTGGAAGAAAATATGGCCTGAGCACAGATGTGCTCGGCCATATTGGTTGTCTATGGGGTAATAGACGTAGGGTTGCTTTTCGTGAGTAGTTCATTGGAATGAGAAGAGCTGAATCGCTGGCTTAAATCATCCAAAGCGAGATACAAACAGGGCAGCAGGATAAGAGTAATCGCTGTGGCGAATAAAATACCGTACCCCAAAGAGATGGCCATGGGGATAAGGAATTTTGCTTGAATTGATGTTTCAAATATCATGGGTGCCAAGCCACCAAAGGTTGACAGGGTCGTAAGTAATATTGGCCGGAATCGGCGCATAGCACCGCCCAAAATCGCTTCAAGAGCGGTGTTGCCTTTATCTCTCAGCTCATTTGCGTAGACGATCATCACCAGGCTATCATTCACAACAATGCCGGATAGGGCGATGATCCCCAAGATACTAATCAGGCTCAGGCTATAGCCCATCAGCAAATGCCCAAGCAGCGCCCCGAATATTCCAAAGGGGATCGCCAACATGACAGAAAGCGGTTGCAGGTAACTTTTAAATGGGATTGCGAGAGTTGCGTACAAAATGAGTAGTGTGACGGCGAAGCTCATCAAGAGGGATTGAATACTGTCCTTTGTATCTGCTTGCCTGCCGCCATAAGACCAAGAAATATTAGGAAACTTATTGGAAAACTCAGGTAAAACCTCAGCTTCGATTGTTGCCATGAGTTGATTAACTTTCTCTTGGTCTTTTACATTGGCAGAGACTGTGACGACACGTTTGCCATCAACGCGCGAAATACTATCGACAGATGTACCGTAGTCGATCTTCACCAGTTGGATCAACGGCACATAGTCACCTGAAGGTGCTTTTAGCATCAGGTGGTTGAATGTGGCCAGTTGGTTTTTTTCACTTTCAGGGAGACTAAGCATCACGTCAACTTCCTGATCACCGCGTTGTTGGCTCAATACCTTTTGACCAAAGAAAGCGCTACGGACTTGCGTTCGAATTTCTTGTGGATCAAAACCAAGAATTTGTGCTGCGGGTGTCAGAGTGACATTCAGTTGAGGGCGACCTTTCGATGCTTCATTTTTAATGTCACTGATATCTGCATAGCCGTTTAATTGATTGACCAGATAGGCACTTGCAGTTTCCAGTATCTCAGTATCTGAATGGGTGAGTTTCAGGGTCAGTCCAGCACCACCACCCGGCCCACCAAGATCCGACTGGTAACGAACAGACTCAGCACCAATCACATCTCCGGTAGCACTGCGCCAGCGTTGGATGAACTCTCCCGTGCTGATTGGTCGAACATCCGCAGCCGTTTCATAGACAATCACTTGGACAGATGTGTCGGTGATGCGTGTTTCAATTCCTCGGATCAGATCATCTGTTGTGAATGGGTCGGCTTCGATACTCTCTATCCCTTTACTAAGACCGTTTTTCAGCTGAGTGAGTACTTTTTCTGCCTGGATCTCAGGCGCACCATAGGGCAGGGTTGCAGTGACTACCGCTTTATCAGATTCAATGCGTGGCATTAGACTAAAGCCCATACGTCCACTGCTGGCATAGGACAGCATGATGAACATTAATGACAGCCCGAAGCAAAGCGATAGGTATCGATAGGCGAGAGCTTGCTTCAAAACAGGTTGAAAGATGGTGTGAATAAATACATTCAACTTTATATCAAACCAGTGGCGGGGCATATTCAGCCATTTCCAGATGCCCTTTTCTGAGGGTTTACTATGGGCTAAATGTGCAGGCATAATCAAGAGGGCTTCTATCCAGGAAATCAAGAAAACTGCCGTGACCACCATAGGGATTGTACTGAATATTTTGCCTAAAAACCCTGGAAGAAAATACAGCGGCATAAAGGCAAAGATATTGGTCAAAATACTAAATGTCAGTGGGACAGCCACTGCTTTTACGCCTTCGACAGCGGATGCCATCAATGACATGCCCTTTTGACGGCACTCAAAAATGTTTTCACCTGCAATGACAGCATCATCAACGACGATCCCGAGCGCAATGATAAAGGCGAACATCGAGATCATATTCAGGGATAAATCGAGGGCTGGTAGGAAAATAAATGCACCAAGGAATGCTGTCGGGATCCCCATTGTGACCCAAAAAGCGAGTTTGAACTCTAAAAATAACGCGAGTAATACTAAAACGAGGAGTAGCCCGATAAACGCATTCTTCAGCAATAGCTCCAAGCGATCACGATAAGTTTGTGACATATCACTGACAATTGTCACTTCAACTTGGTTGGGGAGATCAAGTTGTCCAATCACTTCTCGAGTTGCATTTGCAACATCCGTTGGTGTTTCATCACCAATACGGTATATCTCGATGGCTATACTGGGTTTGCCATTAAAGGTATATGCGCGATTTGTGCTTTCAAAGCTGTCTTTGATGGTTGCCAGCTCATTCAGTAATACAATTGTGCCATCTTGACGCTTGATCACAGGAATATGTCCGTACTCAGATGCCCAATATTTGTTTTCCTTGATTTGCAGGGCGACATCACCTTTTGCGCTTTCAATCACACCAAGTGTGGTTTCTTCACGCTGTGTTTGAATTGCTTTGGCTATTTCCTGAAAAGTGAGTTTGTATTTTTGTAATGTTGCGGCTGAGATTTCAATTTGCGTTTCGTAATCGCGTGCACCAGATATTTCTACTTGAGTGATTTGAGCATGGTTCAGTAGTGAAGTCTTGATACTTTCAGCTTGTTGGCGCAACTGCCAGTCGTTTAACGGGCCATAGAGTTGCAGCGTCATGACTTCCTTTTGCTTGGTTGCCAAGCTGACGTTTACCTTTTCTACACCATCAGGGAGGGTGGAAATTGTCGAAACCTTTTGTTGAATATCTTGGTAGAGCTGTAGGGCTGATGCATCTTTGGTTAACTCAATGGATACCTGTCCTGAATTCTCACTTGCTGTTGATTCAATTTCAGCGATCCCATCTAAGCCCTGAATTTGGTTTTCGATGGCCAGTAATGTGCCTTTTTCAATTTCTTCGGGAGTCGCGCCTGGATATGAGATCTTGATATTGACAATGTCTAGGGTGAAATCCGGGAAGACCTCTTTCTTGACATGCCAAGCAAAAACCAACCCCCCAATGAGAAAAAATAACATCATTAGATTTGCTGTGACGGGGTTTTTGGCCATCCAAGCCAGTGGTCCAGTTGTGATTATTTTGGATTGATTCATCGGCTAGTCTCGCGTTGCTGCGCCACTTGAATCTCATCTTGTTTGGCGATGCTGAGCTTCATACCAACCACGGGACTGGACAAATAGGTGGTGATCACTTGATCACCAGGTTGAAGGCCACTTTCGATGAGGGAACTTTCTGGGCTTGCATGGGAGAGCGTCACTTCTCGAATATCGAGGTTATTCTCTTTATCCAGTATCCAGACCTGATTTCCGTTGCGAAGGTATTCACTATCAATAGCCAGAGCATGTTGAACATTGGGGAGCGTTAAGGTCGCATGAAGCATATCATTGACCCGAATAGGCAAGCTTGCTGCCAGCGGTTGATCAATCGTGATCAATGCTTCAGCCGTCATGGTATCTTTGGACAAAACAGGGGAAAGGTTTGCCACTTTTCCAATAATTTGTTCGCCCGCTTGAGAGGAGAGTTTGACCGAAATATCTTGAAGATTTGTTTGGTTAAACCACTTTTGTGTATGATTTGGGAGTTGTAGCTTGAGCCAAAATTGTTCTGTTCCGACAAGGGTGAGGACATGGGATTGGCTTGTTGCATAGGCACCTTGGGACAGTGCTTTGTCAGAAATGACCCCATCATAAGGTGCCTTAACGACTGTATTTGCGAGATCCAATTTCGCGGCATCCAAAGACGCTTGTGCTTTTTCAACACAGGCTTTTGCAGAAGAAACTTGTGGTTTTCTGAGAAAAAGTGTTTCTGCTGCTGGAGAAAGCTTTTGTTGATAGGTCTTGTATTGTCGAGCCGCTGCTTCTTGTTGTCCTAGTTCTTCTTGAAGCTTGGCTTGTGCATCCGATAATTCAGCCGCCTGCTGTGCGACAATAAATTCGAATGCACGATTATCCAAAGTAAAGAGAGTCTGTCCTTTTGTAACCTGTTGCCCTGGTTTGACTTGGATCGTATGGATCACTGCATTCACTTGTGCATGAATTTTGGTTTCATTTGCAGCTTCAACACGTGCCTGTCCTGTAAATGCAGGCGCGTAGTCCGCTCGTTGAATGGTTTGTACTTCGACGAGCTGTCTTTTTTCAGTCGCTGGCTTTGCTGGTGTCTTCACTGGCGTTGTCATGAGTGAGAGTCCGATACCCACCATACAGGCTGATAGAAGCAGGATGATAAGTCTGGTTTTGTTCAAGAAGGGAAAGCTTTTCCGAAACGACATAGAAGATCACCTCGAGTCATACAGGGCGTATAAAGGATGTCACTGACTTGATCATATGGATCAGTACAGCTGTATTGAATTTTAAATGGAACTCAGGTAAGGGTCTGATATAGAGTGCAAAGAAGTGTCAGTTTGATGGAAGGAATAAAAAATACCTGAGCATATATCGCTCAGGCATTTCAATTGGGGTGTATGAATATTATGCACACTCAGCGTTTAGAAATTCTGAGTCATTGCTTTGCTGCATGACTGCACTTAATCCTTCATATGGGTCAATGTTTAATGCATTGCAATAGCGGACAAACTCGACGACGTCTAAACGGCGCTCTCTTTTCTCAACCTTACCAACAAAAGAATGAGAAGTGTTGATGAGTTCGGCTAATGAGCGCATTGTATGCCCCTTTTCTTTTCTTTTTGTTCTTAACCAGTCAGCAAGAAGTGCGCTTTCTTCTACTTCAACAGAACGAATATTGAGTGCGGTCGGTTTGCCTTGTTTCATCGGAGACTCCATAATTTACGATTTTTCAAATTTGATTTGTTTTTTTCCATCACGACACAGCAGGGGGAAGTGCCAAGACTTTGAATGTTATTGATTAATAAGGATGTTAAGCCGATATCGGGACATAAACCACGAAGGAAAATGCGTATTTTTGATTTTGGGCTTCAAAACTGGTGATAAATCAAATAAAAAAGGAGCTGAAAGCAGCTCCTTAAGGTGAATTAGCCTGAGTTGGCTTGTGATTTTCGCCGCTTCAAGATCTCTAATGAGTCAGCGTCGAACAAAATCGACCAAACATTTAGATAAATGAGGATCGAGATAAAAATCTTTATTTCTTCAAAATAACTATCAAAAAAGATTGCAGGTTGTTTTAGCATATCCCCGTAATACAGCGGCAGTGAACATAGAAACAGCAGATTAATCACAATACTCAATATATATAGTTTACCAATGGTCAATACTTGAAAAAATAATGCACCTTTAGGAAGTTGGTAACCAACGAAATTCGCAACTTTATCGTAATTTGTCATGACCCACCACATAATGCAGTCGAATATGCTACCAACGACCAAATATGTGGTGAGGCTGGCCTGGATCTGTGTTATCCCCCAAGTTATGCTTTGGTTCAGAACCATTCCAATAGAAAAAATGACAGTAATAAATCGCGTTGAGCGTTTTCTCCAATGTGTAATCAACAAATAAATATAAGCCAGCGCACAACATGTTGTTGTAACATAGGAGTGATCATAACTTATTGCGATCCATGATAGTAATGAAGCGACCAGTAATAGTGACACAGCATGTAAAGAGAATTTAGCAACACGTTCCATCATAACCTCAATTTTTATATTTGGTCGCTGAATAGCGACTGACCATGTTCTATTGCATAGAAAGGGTTTATATATTTAGAGACCGTACACCATTGGTGAGTGAGAGTTAAGATTGGCATGATGGCATTTACACTAGATTAAGGATGATCGTTAAAATTCACTAGGGGTTGTTAACTGGGGTAAATTGTTGATGAAGTGTGTCTAAACGAACAGACTCTAACTTTGGACGATTATCTGCAAGATTACCGGTACCACTTCCATTAATTTGAGAACACTCAAATGAAGTTAATTGCGCCATCTTTTGTTGTGTGTCTACTAATAAAGAGTGTTTATTCATCTGCTTCTTGAACATGGTTTTCATTTTCTTCTTCTATATCTATCGTCGGCATCAAAATCACTTCAAAGAACGTGCGCCAGTCTTTGGTCACGCTCAGCCACCGTCTTGCCAAACTAAAACTAGGGTCAGTATGGCCTGCCTCTATGTTTTGAATATGACGGACGGAGCAGTCGAGTTTTTCTGCCAGTTTCTCTTGGGTCAATTTCGACTTCTTACGCGCTTGACGTAGGAAGCGTCCATGACTTTTTATTTCAATTTCTAAATCAGCGCGTTCTTTCATCCGTAAGAAGTATTCAGGTTAAACATCAAATTACCGAGGCTACTGCATTGACATGGACAACGGGGGTCTAAGAGAATGGTTTGCCGGAAGTGAAAATTAGTCTATTTACCTATTATAAGCACGTTCATCGGTTGAAAGTCTATGTCTTTGTGTTCAACCATAAAAAAATCACACGAACCGTATAAAAATCGAACTGGTGTGTTTGTTTTATATTCACAATTAACCGCTAATCAAGTTGCGACAGATAATGACGTTTTTTATGGAGTCACGTCAAGACTTCTGTTGCATCTTCGAAGTATTTTATTTCTTCTGCAATAAACCAGGTGGCGACTTTCGCAACAACTTCCTGCCAACGCTCTTGTCCAAGCATCGCAATTTCCTTAAATCCGTTCCTCTTATTAAAACTATCCCTCGTGACTTTAGGGGAATAACGGACTTTTTGTGAGTTAGATATCAACCTTATTTGATCGACATGCTGAGATCATTAATGAGTAAATAAATTAACATTTATTTTTCAATAATAGAGTTTTAACTCATTAAATGTACCTTGATGGATATTAAATTGTTTAAAAGTTGTACAAATAAATGTCTAAAATATTTCTGATGGATGCATTTTTATCCCAGTTAAGCTATTGATTCTCCAAATGATAAAAAATTGTTAAAGTTATTAAGTGGAGGGCCGATACAATTTACAGCAAGAGAAAACGCACTTTTCTTGTTCCACTGGCGAGACATTGAAGACTCGATTTTGCCAGAGACGAAAGATCCTGATGAAGGATGGTATTCGAAAGCGATAGATGTAGATGTGTTTGCTGAAGTCTGGATGTGTTCCAACAACAAAGCACAGAAAGAGTAAACGAAGTGGAGGCTGTTATGGCTTTATTTGTAAATACCAATACCTCGGCGTTAAATGCGCAACGTCAATTAATCAACTCTGGTAACGAACTGAATGATGCGTTTAAACGTCTTTCTTCAGGGTTAAGAATTAACTCAGCAGCAGATGATGCTGCGGGCCTACAAATTTCAAACCGCTTAACATCCCAAATTGCGGGTCTTGAGCAGGGTAACCGAAATGCAAACGACGGGATTTCATTGGCGCAAACGGCAGAAGGCGCTTTGGATGAAGTCACCAATATGTTGCAAAGAATGAGAACACTCGCACAGCAATCAGCGAATGGTTCAAATACAGACGCTGATCGTCTCTCACTGCAACAAGAAGTCTTAGCGCTTCGTGAAGAAATCAACCGTGTTGCGTCTGATACAACTTTTGGTGGCCAGAACCTGCTTGATGGTTCATACAACGGTACCTTCCAGGTAGGTGCAGATGCAAACCAGACTATTTCATTCACGATGTCAGCGGTAAAGGCAAACTCTGGTGCACAACTTTCACTGAATGGTGGATTTGCGCTTTCCGGTATTTCCGGTGCGGCATCAACGCTTGACCCAAATGGTGAGAATGCATCAGCAATCTTCCAGTCGAACACGACATTGTCTGTAAGTTCTGCAACAAATGCTCAATCAGTCCTTGCAAACATCGACTCGTTGATTGCGGTGGTTGACCGTAAGCGTGCAGAGCTTGGTGCGGTGCAGAACCGTTTCCAATCAACAATCCGTAATCAGTCGAACATCCATGAGAACCTTTCAGCAGCACGTTCTCGTATCCAAGATGCAGACTTTGCGGCAGAAACTGCGAAATTGACGAAAGAGCAAATCCTACAGCAAGCGAGTACATCGATTCTTGCTCAGGCGAACCAACGTCCACAAACAGCCCTGTCTTTACTGGGCTAACCCTCTCCCAAGGCAATCTTCTTCCTTTCGGTGCGGCTATGATGGTCGTGCCTTTTTCGTTTTAAAGTCCGTATATCATCCCTCGATATCAAGCATAAGCCTTCGCAGATTGCCTAGATTTCTAAGCATCAATTCAACAAAAATTTTTTGAAAAAAGCTGAAAACTTTCTAAAAAAAGGCTGCTTTAGAAATTTTTTTCGTAAAAAAGTGCATAAAAAACAGTCGAATGAAAATTAATTTTAAAAATTTAAAAATTTTCCTAAAGTCTAATTTTTGACCGCCGATAACAGCTATGAGAGGTTACACAAAAAATTTGGGCATCGTGTGATTTTCTCATTGGACTGTTTCCGATAGGAAACGGTTTATCGGGCAAAAAGCCGGTTTGGGCGACTGGCTTATACAGGGCTTGATTTCCGTGTCGGAAACGGTCCAGTGACAAAGCTTTTGAGGAGGCTATTATGACTTTATTTGTAAATACAAATTCATCTGCGATGAATGCTCAGCGTCAGTTACTGACATCTGGACTGGCGTTGGATCAAGCATTCAAGCGCTTATCGTCAGGGTTACGAATCAATAGTGCATCTGATGATGCAGCGGGAATGCAAATTGGGAATCGTTTGACCTCTCAAATTCAGGGGCTAGACCAAGGGATCCGAAATGCAAATGATGGTATCTCGCTGTCGCAAACCGCTGAGGGTGCATTGGATGAGATGACGACGATGCTGCAACGGATGCGGACATTGGCACAACAAGCGTCAAATGGTTCTAATACGGATACAGACCGTCTTTCGATTCAACAAGAAGTACATGATTTACGCTCTGAGATCAATCGGATTGCAACGGATACAACATTCGGTGGCCAAAATTTATTAAATGGCTCCTATAATGCTGCATTCCAAGTTGGTGCGAATGCGAACCAAACCATTTCCTTTACTTTAACGGCGGTGACTTCAAACTCTGGTGCACAAATCAGTGTCACAGGCGGTTTTCAACTTTCTGGGATTGCTGCGGCGGCAACAGCTTTAGACAATACTGCAACAAATGCTTCATCCTATTTTAAATCCACTACAACTTTATCTGTGAGTACTGCGGCAAATGCACAGTCGATTCTGGCAAATATTGATGTGCTTGTTGCGGTGGTTGATAGAAAGCGTGCTGAGTTAGGTGCTGCACAAAACCGTTTTCAATCTACAATCCGAAACCAAACGAACATCTCAGCAAATCTCTCCGCTGCGCGTTCACGGATCATGGATGCGGACTTTGCAACGGAAACAGCAGCATTGACTAGAGCGCAAGTACTTCAACAAGCGAGTACATCGATTCTGGCTCAGGCGAATCAGCGACCACAAATCGCGTTATCGCTACTTGGATAATTGAAAATAGGATAAATAATAGAAATAGCCGATACTTGATAGTAGAGTACTTGTCAAGTATCGGTTCTCTAGTTTGGAGGTATGTCATGGCGAACGATGTATTATCAGTGGCAACTGATCGGCTTTCGAATACCGAGTTGCCGGCAACATCTTCGTCTCGCGTTAATACCGATTTGTCGCAACCTTCTCAAGATAAAGCGAAGGATACTCCGGTAGAAAACGTTCAGGCGAAACAAGCGGCACAAAAGGTCAAAGAGACGCAAGAAGCACTCGAAGCAAGACCATTTGAAGCCTTGGAACAAACGATTACAGCAATCAACGAACTTGTGCCTATCACTAACACGACATTACAATTTCGTGTGGATGAAGACGCTGGAAAACAGATCGTGACAGTCTTTGATGCTGAGACTGATGATGTCATTCGGCAAATTCCATCGGAAGAATTTTTAAAAGTTGCTAAAAAAATCCAGCAACTGGCCGATGAACTAGGTAATGCCACGGGTCTGGTCTTTGATAGCAGCGTCTAACGGCACTTTATTTGCAGTAAAAACGGAGTGAAATATTATGCCACAAGTTACATCGGCGGGTGTAGGGTCTAACTTACCCCTAGAAGATATCATACAAGCGACTTTAAACGCTGAGCGAACACCACGTGAAAATCAGCTGAAGACACGTAAATCGCTGCTATCCGTCGAGCTTTCAGGGATTGGCAGTGTCAAATCTGCACTGAGCAGTCTGCAAACAGCGCTTAAAGAACTGAATCAAATCTCAAAATTCCAACAACGTACGACAAACATCACACAACCATCGAAAGGTGAAGTATTTACCGCAACGGCGACAAGTAATGCGACACCGGGGACGTTTGATGTCGAAGTCACGAATCTCGCACAAGGAACGCGAGCAGAATCTGCCGCCTTTGCATCGGGTAGTTCGACTGTTGTGACAGCTTCTGGTGGTACGCTGACATTTACTGCGGGTTCAAAAACTTTTGATGTCACACTTGCTGCAGGGGCGACTTTAGCCGATTTAAGAGAAGCGATTAACGATAAGTCTGATAATTTTGGCGTGAGTGCCAACATCATTAATACAAGTGCGACGGATGCACGCCTTGTTTACACTTCAAGTGAAACGGGTTCTGCAAATAATCTTGTTGTTACGGCAAGTACGGCTGAGTTAACTGCAGCAACGGTGGATGCAACTGGCTCTGGGGCTGGTGGTTCAATGAATATTGCTGCTGGTGAGCAGGCAGCAAATGCAAATGCTGTGATTGATGGTATTGCAGTCTCTAGTGCATCAAATACGCTTACAGATGTCATTCAAGATGTCACGATAACTCTAAAAGACAATACGCTAAAAACGGACGGCAGTGGCACGCACGAAAATGCGAAACTGGAAATCCTGACTGACAAAGAAAAAACCAAGGAAAATATCAACTCTTTTATCGAAGCATACAACACGCTCAAGGATACAATTGATGCTGTCACAGGTCCAGCCGGTGGTTTAGGTGGTGATACTTCTTTACGTACATTGGAAAATCAACTATTTAAAACATTAAGCTCAACGGTTCCAGGCGCAGGGAACTTAGAAACGCTGTATGATGTTGGCGTTGAAATTGATAATAAAGGGAAGCTCAGTCTGGATTCAACCAAGTTTGATTCTGCTGCGAATGATTCCTTTGATGATATCGGAACAATTTTTGCGGATGCAACCAATGGGGTCGCTACACAATTACTTTCATTCGTTGACCCATATCTTGGCTCAGGTGGTATATTTACGAAGCGTGAAGATAGCGTGAATGTTGAATTAAGGGCAGTCCAAAAAGATTTTGATGATTTAGATTTTCGAATGATTAAGCTGGAAGAAACGCTTCGTCAACAATACGCAGCTTTAGATAGCTTGGTTGCATCTTTGAGCTCAACAAGTGCTGGATTAACGCAAGCATTGTCCAGTCTACCTGGATTTACCAATAAGAGCTGATGACGAAAAGGTATTTGAATGCAAAATAGAAGTATTAAAGCGTACCAGAAGGACAATATTCGGAGTGAACTATCCGCTGCCGATCCGCATCGCATCATTCAGATGCTGATGCAAGGCGCGCTGGAGCGTCTCGCACAAGCAAAAGGCGCGATTGAACGCAAAGACTTGGAAGCGAAAAGCCAACTTCTATCCAAAGTCACTGCAATTTTGCACTCCCTTCGCGGTGCGTTGGATTTTGAAGTCGGCGGAGAGCTGGCACAAAACCTAGATGGTTTGTATGAGTACATGATTAACCGTGTAATGGATGCGAGTATCAATTTAGAACAGGAGCCATTGGATGAAGTCATGGCGCTGCTGGTGGAAATCAAAGGCGCTTGGGATGCAATCCCTGTTTCTGCAAGAGAAGAAGCCTTCGAAAAGCAAGCTGCGGCATCGGGTGGTTAATGATGGAGATCGCAGTATTATTGAAGCACGCACAAACAAGTAAAGAAGCGATGGATGTTGCATTGGAAGCAATGGATTTAGAGCAAGCGCAGCTGCTTGCAGATGACATCTCAAAGCAGGTTCAGGACTTTTTACAATCTCAAACACTGTCTCCGGAAAATTTAACGTCTTATCAGGCACTTCTTGATTTAATTGATGAAATGTCCTTGAATAGTCAAGAAGTACAAAAAAAACTCGGGGAGCAATTGACTCAACTTCAGCGCAGTAAAAAAGCAATCAGCTCCTACGAAAAACATAACTACTGATCATGCGCTGCAAAACCCAATGGATGAAATTGCCAAAACGCTGAAAGAAGCAGAACAGCTGCTTCTTCAGCTCCAACAACAATATACAAGCGAGCACCTCTTTCTTCGTGAATGCGAAAAAAGACGACAGAAAAACCTTAAAGCCTTCGAAAAGTATATTCCAGACATCGCCAAAAAATTCCAAGATTACCACGACGACATCAAGCTATTTCCCAATGAAGATGGCATGGGCAATGCGATCGACCCCATCAAAAATGTGCCCATTTACGATCAAGACCCCATCGCGCAGAGTAAAACTCAGGTCGAACAGATACTTTCCAATCCTACTTTTAGTTCCATTCATTTCAAACGTGGCGAAGACAACCCCCTCGGGTTTATTCATCTCAAACATATGAACGCCATCAGTGAGTTGTACTATGAGGCGAGGGAAAAGATGAAGCCGATCTCGCAAGTCCCAGATAGGATTGGTTGCGTCGTAATGTTTGGGATGGGTTTAGGCTATCACTTACCATTTTTATTAGAAAAAGTGGAAGTTGAGCATTTATTTATTTGTGAACCACGTAATGAGTTTTTTTATGCGAGTTTGTGCTGTTTTGATTGGGAAAGCCTACTCAAACATATTGATGAATCCGGTGGCTGTCTTTATTTAACGATTGGTACAACGTTTGAGTATTTTACTCAAGACTTTTTGGATGAAATTCGTGATAAAGGCACCTCAGTGGCAACGAGAGCACTGATTTATCAGCATTACCCATCCGAAGCATTGACGAAGATTATTGAGCGATTCCAGGAAGAATATCACCTGACTGCGATGGGGTGGGGATTTTTCGATGATGCCGTGATCAGCGTCTCCCAAGCATACCGGAATATCAAAGCGAATATTCCGACACTACTGGCTGAAATTAAACTTCCTCGAAAGTATCAAAATATGCCTGTTTTTTTGGTGGGAAATGGCCCCTCACTCGATCAGTGTATTGAAGTCTTAAAAGAGAATGAACATAAAGCCGTAGTGATTGCCTGCGGTTCTGCGGGGGCAACATTGATCAAGCTTGGGATCATTCCAGATTTTCAGATCTCTCTTGAGCGAACATCATTCACGACCGATTGGTACGTCGAAGTGCTAGGAAGAGAAACCTGTAAACAGCTTAACTTCCTAACAGTGAATATTATGCATCCTGATGCATTGCAATTGTTCAAGTGGAGTGGGTCGGGGATCAAGCCGGGTGAGGCAGGGAGCGTCATTGAATATCAGTTTTTGGATACGAAACGCAAATTCAGGCATTTTTCATTCTGTAATCCACTAGTGGCGAATACTGCGTTGGCCTATGCGGTGGCCTTTGGATTCAAAGATATTTATTTATTCGGGATTGATAATGGCTACAAAGACCTATCTTACCATCATTCGAAAAGTAGTGTTTATTACGATGCTGATGGCAATGAGAAAAAAGCATTATCCAAAATCGTCGCGCAAAAAGACTTGGAAGTAGAAGGAAACTTTGGTGGCGTCGTGTATACCTCCCATTTTTATGACACTGGGCGCTTTTTCTTAGAACGCCTGTTGCAATTAGTGAAAGTGAACTGCTTTAACTGTAGTGATGGGGCAAAAATTGAAAGTGCATTCTCGGTTTATCCAGAAGATGTAATGATCATGGATGTCGACTTTGCCAAAGAAGAGCTAGTGACATACTTGAAAGACCATGCGTTCGAAAAACCCTATTACACCGCAAAAGATTTCGAGGCGCTCATTCATTTGGATCAATTTGATGAAATGTGTGATGACATGGTGGATCAAGTCAAAGGGCCATTCAAATCAAGAAGTGAGGTGTCAAAAGCGCTGCAAAAGCAATCTCGCTATGTCGCTTCTTTCGCGCAGACAACATATCGTCATTTGTACTTTTTGTTGGATGGTTCTGTCACCTATGCTCATGCGACGATCCGGATGATGTTGTTCTCTTTTGAGGATGAAAAAGAAACGCTCAAAATTGTCCGCAAGATGTTGTCGATGTGGCAGGACTATATTCGGGATATGAAGATTGTGTATCGAGAGAACTGGAACCAGCCTTATTGTGAAGAAACGCATCATTTGATTGAGGAGTTTAAGGATAAAAAGTCATGAAAGATGCCTACGATCTATATCGTCAATTTGCAAAAGATAAAGAGAGCCCAACAGAGAAGGTCGGCCGGTTTGATTCGCAGGTAGAAAATGAGAAGTATATTTTCAAAGATGTGCTGCAAAAAATGACACGTTTTCAAGAGTCATGTGACATTGTGTTGGATGTCGGTTGTGGTTGTTCACTTCCGGCGAAAGAACTCATGGCGTACACCAAAAAGAACAAGCAAAAGTTGTACTTGATAGATAGCGAAGAAATGCTGACCCAATTGGATGACGAACCTCATATTCATAAAATTGAAGGTTTTTTTCCAGAAGTTGACTTACCCAAGGGGCTGACCAAAACCGGAGCGGACATTATTATCTGTTACAGCGTATTTCACTTGGCGTTGCAGGATATTTCTTATTTGAAATTTGTGGATGCCTTGGTCACTTTGCTGGCCCCAGGCGGACAACTTTTGTTAGGGGATATTGCCAATCACAGTAAAAAGAAACGTTTTTTAAGTTCGGAAAAAGGGCAGGCATTTCATAAAGCCTGGAGTGGTCAAGAGGAGGTCCCGCCAGTGCATTGGAACCAGCTAGAAGCGGATATTCTTGATGACTCAATTGTTTTGGCCATGATGCATCGTTATCGCAATATGGGGTACGAGACGTATATATTGCCACAAACACTTCCCTTACCATTTCATTATACCCGAGAAGATATGTTGATTTGTCGTTGGTAAAGATCGTTTTCATTCAGCCGATATAATAAAGAGCGAGCAAAAGAGGTTGGGTTTATGAGCTCAGTCAATCTAGTGGTAGGCGGGGGAATTGCCGGGATCGTGACGGCAATTTTAGCCGCGCAGAAATTCCCACAGACTCCTGTTTATCTTATCGAAAAAGAATCTTCAGTTGGTGGGTTATTACGTTCAACTGAAAAAGCACCTGGATTGTTTTTCGATTATGGCTCTCATTGCCCTGTTGAATCAACCAATCAAGCGCTTAATGAACTTCTTTATGCAGATCTCAATGATGATTTCTATGCTTTCAAAACCTTAGCGGGTGGTAGTTACTTCGCTGGTCAATATTTCAATCAAACACAATTACTGAATGCAACCTCAACTTCATATGCTGCGCAAGCGTTGTCTGAGTTGCGTGTTTGCACCAAAACTTCACAATTCAATACAGGGAAGAGTTTGTCAGCGCTGATTAAAAATACTTATGGTGAGACTGTCGCGAAAGCATTTATAGGTCCGATCATGCAAAAATTGATGGGTGCGACATTGGAAGATCTTCATCCAAATGCACATCTTCTTTTTGGGCTGAATCGGCTTGTACTTGGCTCAGCAGATCAGATGCGAGAGCTGAAGCAGGAAGAAAACTTTGATCGTGTTTTAGGGTTTGCGTCTTTCCGGGAGGGCATTTCGCCATACAATAAATATTATCCTAAAAACCACCAGGGAATTGATTTGTGGACACAGCGGCTATTCAACAAGGCAGAATCTGTTGGTGTGAAAGTGTTGACTGGTGTGGGGTTGCAATCACTTGATATCGACAATGGGCAGATTACTTGTGGATGTTTAGATCAAGGACAGAAAATAAACATCAAGCACTTGTATTGGACGATCCCGCCTTTCTTATTGTTGAAGCTCGGTCAGGTAAACTATCAACCCGCTTATCGACCAAGCTTTCGTAAAACGCAACTAGCGCACTTTGTCGTCGATAAACCTTTCTGTGTCGATAATTATCATATCTACTGCTGGGAGCCATCGATGTCGAGTTTTCGTATTACTTTGTACAACAATATCCCTGAGCATAAACCGCTTGGAGCACCCTTTAAATGTACCGTGGAGCTGATGATGGGCTCAGAAAAGCCGGAATTGACTCAAGATGAAATCACCCAAGAATTAATCACAATGGGGATCATTGATACCACCCACCAAGTCACTCAGTTCTATGAAGATATTATCCCCGTTGGTTTCCCTGCATATACCATAAAATTTGTAGAGGAATTACAGAATCAACATCAGGCAATTGTTTCAGCACTGAAAAACGTCTCTTTATTTGGCAAAGCAAGCGCAAAAAACTTTTTTATGCATTATGTGTTGAATGAAATTCATCAAAGCCTGTCATGATGTCGCAGATACCGAGTATACATCTTCAATAATGGCGTATTGAAACGCTTCAAGGACATTACGGGCCTGTCCTACACCTACAGCATCGAGGATGCGATATTCGACGGGGATGTCAACCGCAGGCTATTGATGAAAGTCACGGGTCTGAACAACAGCGTTGAATCGTCCACGCCTGCCGTACTCGAAGTCGAAAACCCAATTCCAAATGCACCAGGGGGTTTAGGCACAAGACTTAGACAAGACACCGAAACACATGCCTCTTTCACACTGTACTGGAACCGAGTCGTTGTACCAGACCTTGAAGGGTACAAAGTGTGGGCTGGAGATTCACCAGATTTTACCCCATCGGATGACACGCTAGTTTATCAAGGTGACCAGCTTGAAACTGATATCGTGATTGAGAAATACGATGATGATGAGAAGCCGGATACACCGAATGTGCTTCGAGAAAAATACTGGTGCGTTGGGGCATTTGACTGTTGGGGTGATGAGGTTGGATTGAGTGGAGTGAAGAGGGTTGAACAAATAGCATAAGATTAGTAGGACTAACGATGACTTCAAAAACTATTGTTAGCCTCATCTCTCAATTGCAGCCGATATTCTACTTTTCCCCTCGCACATGAACGGGCCTATATTCGTTGTTAGCATCCCTTTTAGAAGTCAGTATTGTTTTTAGATGATCACTATATTTGTAATAATCAGGATTTATAACTTGCCCCACCTTTTTCCAGTTTCCTGAAAAATATGTTTGACACCCATATGCACTAAAGTCGTTTTCGCTTATTACTCCTAAGTTTATCTCTAAATCTTGATTGGGCTGTAGCGTACTTGTTTGATATTTATCGTGTAGCATGTCTATTGCAATGCCCCATCCTTTGTCATTAAGCACCGCGTTGTTTCTAAACTCTTCACCTCTGCCCCAGTGTTTTTTACATAATCTTCAATCTTGTTTGATTCAGGCTCTAACACATGCTTTTTCTCAAAGCCTTCTCCATATCTAAATGATAATTGATTGGTAGGAGTTTTTAGTTGTTGCTGCTGTTGTTGATGTTGTTGCTGTTGTTCCATCGAGTTTCCACCTTTTGATGTATGTACTTGATGGACGAGGTTTTGTTTTATCTGTGAACAAAATCCAACTTATTGAGGTTACCTCACATCACCCCATCCCCAAAAAACGCTTAATCTCCTCGCCCCAAACCCCAGAATAATCAAAAAATTAAATCCCACCTTAGTCCGCATGGTTCAAGGGCTGCACTAATAACGGCACCTTGGGGAGCACCCGATTATAAAGGCTTTCGCTGATTTATCATACCCTTATTCCATTTCCCAAAATCCCCCATTTACAAATTCTTTCAACGAATTCCCAGCCGAAAAGCTTGGCACCTTAACTGTTGTTACTTTCATTGACTCGCTTGTTTGTGGATTCCATTGAGTGCTTTTCTATCCGTAATACTTTTTAGTTTAAAAAATTTTACCTATCTTCACAGCCTATTGATTTGATGAAATAATATGGCCTCAAATCAAAAGGAAGAGGTCAGAATAAGATGGGAAAACCCGCCGCAACACTCACACACATGCACGTTTGCCCCAAAGTTGAACCAGGACCCGTCCCCCATGTCGGTGGGCCAATCGTACAAGGTTCGCCAGATGTCTCTATCGGAGGTCTCCCTGCTGCACGAAAAGGGGATAAGATTGTTTGTGTTGGCCCGCCAGATACAATCAATAGTGGTTCCTCGGGTGTCTTTATCAATGGAAAACCTGCTGCCAGAATGGGCGACTCGACAGAGCATGGCGGCAAGATCATCGTTGGTAATACGACGGTGATCATCGGTGAACAATGCTCTGTTTTACCAGTAGATATTGACGAAATGGAAGCGAAACAAGTCGAACCGGATGGGCTGAAAGATGCGAAACAAAAGTTGGCTGAATCAAGAGAGAAAATCAAAGCAGAAGGATATAGCCCCAAATATTCAGATGACGAATTAAAAACACAGGTTGAGTTTGGTAACGTTGCGAACGAACAATACCATGTTCGGTTTATGGAATCGAAGTTTTTAGTGGATGAACGGAATACACCAAATATCCCTCTCAGTGGTCAAATGGGTGGTCCTGTTCACCTAAGAGAAGGGACGGGTGTCAAATACTGGTCTACAACGTTCGATCAGTTAGAAGATGCTGATACAGACCCAGAAATCATCTGCAAAAAACTCGGTTTAACATACGACCCCGAAGAGAGTTACAGCCTATTGATAGTCGATACTCATAAAGCGAAGGAAATATCTGGAACGGTTAGCCTTGTCCCTACATTTGAAAAGCTCGGGGAATTTGCAGATGAGCAACTTGAGCACCGATTTGAAGAAGGTATTGTTGAAGAAATCATGACGCCTGAATACCAAGAAGACTTCAATGAGATATATAACGAGGCTGAAAAGGAAAAAATGAGCCTTTGGGATCCAAGTAAACTCAAGGAGT
The DNA here is from genome assembly GCF_000374485.1 of Algicola sagamiensis DSM 14643. Lineage (GTDB taxonomy): Bacteria > Pseudomonadota > Gammaproteobacteria > Enterobacterales > Alteromonadaceae > Algicola > Algicola sagamiensis. Next base: position 216,634 of record NZ_KB894491.1, on the reverse strand, counting down.
TCTCAATAGATAAGGAACTCTCTCCTTCAGAGAATAAAAACCTAAAATCGCGAATTGAGTTGTACAGGCATACTGGTGCAAATGAAGATTTTCTTGGCACTGGGTTGACTAAAAATAACAACCAAGATGTATCTCAAGAGTTTGGTGTGGTAGAGACGTACAATATTGATCACTCCCCTCAAAAATTAAGCTTGCTTAAAGACGAAGGAGCGATTTCCATCATTGAGAACATTCGGCCAACAAGGAATAGAGGGTAGTACAAATCATGTTAACAAACGTTCCTAAAATTACAGATCATAACCATATCCCTTCTGAGTTTTTGTTGTTAGGCACATACCCAAATTTTTGGGAGCCAGAAAGAGATGAATATTTCTACAACTTCAAAGGAACTCATCTAGTCATTTTTAGCTTTTCTACTACGAAGAAAGGGAAATACATGACGAACCAAGTTGAGCTTCCTTTAGAGGTATTACCTTGGGTTACAAAACAGTTAAGACGATTTGATACTCCTGAACGTCTAGGCGGAATTCCTTCAGATAAAGTTGCTGAAACGATAGAATTTAGAGGTGAACACATAGGGATAAGTTGCGGTCCCTGTGTTGGAGGGCCAGATATTCCGGGCTATACAGTCTGGAATTCAGCGCGTAAAGATGACTTTTTTGATACTGTTCAAGACTACCAGCTTCCGATCCCTTGGTTAGACTCTGGATTCCGCGACTTCTGGAAATCAATGTCAGATAAATTCTTTCCCCAAGGCTGGGTTTAACCAAATTTGCCGCAGTTAACCCTGCGGCTCACGCATCACCCATTCACAAATTCTTTCAACGACTTCCCAGCAGAAAAGCTTGGCACTTTAGCCGCTGCGATTTTCATTGATTCACCTGTCTGCGGATTACGCCCCAGACGCTCTTTTCTCTCATTCACTTTGAATGTACCAAAGCCAACGAGTGAAACTTGATCACCTTCCTCAAGCGCTGAGCTGATAGATTCAAGAATGCCGTTAAGTGCTTTGCTTGCTGTTGTTTTTGGAATGTCAGCTTCGTGGGCAATTTTGGCGATGAGTTCTGATTTGTTCATTTGTGGTGTCCTAATATGCTTTATTGTATTTTGGATAAAATAAAACCTATTTTTAGTATGAGGTCAAGCCTTAGAGCATGCGCTACATAGCAATTTTACCTAGGTCTGATATAATTCGCCGATTCGAATTTTAACTTGCGGCCTTACACATAGGGTAACCACAAAAAGTGTGTACATGGCTGTGTACAAATTTAAAGATTTATTCCTATGGTAAATAAGCAAATCGAAGAGCAGGTAAGGCGTAGAAGGTGCTTTGCAATCATCTCGCACCCGGATGCCGGTAAGACAACGATCACCGAAAAAGTTCTCTTGTTTGGACAGGCGTTGCAAAAAGCAGGGACTGTGAAAGGAAAGAAATCAGGTCAGCATGCAAAATCTGACTGGATGGAGATGGAAAAGGAGCGGGGTATTTCCGTGACAACGTCTGTCATGCAATTTCCTTATCATGATGCTTTGGTCAACCTACTTGATACGCCTGGACACGAAGACTTCTCTGAAGATACATATCGAACGCTCACCGCTGTTGATTCTTGTTTGATGGTGATTGACGGTGCGAAGGGTGTCGAGGACCGGACGATCAAGCTTATGGAAGTGACGCGTCTGCGTGATACCCCAATTGTAACCTTCATGAACAAATTGGACCGTGATATCCGTGATCCAATTGAGTTGATGGATGAAGTTGAAGAAGTTCTGAACATCGCATGTTCACCAGTGACCTGGCCGATTGGCATGGGTAAAGAATTCAAAGGTGTTTACCATATTTTGCGTGATGAAGTGATCCTCTATCAGCAAAGCATGGGCCATACGATCCAGGACTCTGAGGTGATCAAGGGCATTGATAACCCTGAGCTGGATGAGAAAATTGGCGATTATGCTGAGCAGCTTCGGGAAGAAATGGAGCTGGTCATGGGCGCATCTCATGAGTTTGATTTGGCAGCATTCTTGGCGGGTGAATTAACCCCTGTCTTTTTTGGTACTGCACTCGGAAACTTCGGTGTTGATCATATGTTGGACGGTTTGGTTGATTGGGCACCAGCACCGCTTTCTCGTTCTACAGACGTCCGTGAAGTTGAATCGACCGATACAAAATTCAGTGGTTTCGTCTTTAAAATTCAGGCGAATATGGATCCAAAACACCGTGACCGAATTGCCTTTATGCGTGTTTGCTCAGGTAAATACGAAAAAGGGATGAAGATGCGCCATGTGCGAATTGGCAAAGATGTCAGAATTTCTGATGCTCTGACCTTCCTTGCTGGTGATCGTGCACAGGTGGAAGAAGCTTATCCTGGTGATATCATTGGATTGCACAATCACGGTACAATCCAAATCGGAGACACCTTTACGGGTGGTGAAGAAATGAAGTTCTCGGGTATTCCAAACTTCGCCCCAGAGCTTTTCCGTCGTATTCGTTTGAAAGATCCATTGAAGCAAAAACAGCTACAAAAAGGGTTGATTCAGTTATCAGAAGAAGGTGCGGTTCAGGTCTTCCGTCCACTTGATAACAATGACTTGATCGTCGGTGCGGTTGGTGTCCTTCAGTTTGATGTCGTTGTTCACCGTTTAAAATCAGAATATAACGTTGAAGCCATCTACGAATCCGTAAATGTGACAACGGCGCGTTGGGTTGACTCAGAAGACGCCAAGAAAATTGAAGAATTGCGCCGGAAAGCGAGCATAAACCTGGCTCTGGATGGTGGTGATAATCTGACTTATATTGCACCGACAATGGTGAATTTAAATCTAGCCATCGAACGCTACCCGGATGTAACTTTCCGTAAAACCCGTGAACACTAACGCGTTTTGTTGAAACGAGCACTTTTAGCGATACCTTTTAAGCGACCAATATTTAGCGAATAAAATGGCATGAATATTAGAGAGTTATTAACACAAAAAGCACAGGCTGCCATGATTGCAGCCGGACTCCCGGAAGATACAAATCCAGCACTGACCCCAAGTAAGCGTGCTGGATTTGGTGACTATCAAATTAATGGTGCCATGGGTGCGGCAAAAAAACTAAAAACAAACCCGCGCGAACTCGCACAAAAGCTTGTCGATAATCTGGAATTAGATGGCATTGCCTCAGAGATTGAAATTGCAGGCCCTGGTTTTATCAATATTCATTTGAATCAAGACTGGTTGGCGGATGCGCTAAGTACAGCACGTGAAGATGCTCGCCTTGGTGTGTCTGTCCGTAAAAACCCGCAGACGGTTGTTGTGGATTATTCAGCGCCAAACCTGGCAAAAGAAATGCACGTGGGTCACCTGCGCTCTTCCATCATCGGTGATGCGGTTGTACGTGCGCTGGAGTTCCGCGGCGATAAAGTGATCCGCCAAAACCATATTGGTGACTGGGGTACACAATTCGGTATGCTGCTTGCGCATTTAAGCGATCAGTTAGCGGCGAACGAAATTGCAGAGACAGCACTGTCTGATCTGGAAGAATTCTATCGTGCGGCAAAAAAGCGCTTCGATGACGAAGAAGGCTTTGCCGATCGTGCACGTGACTATGTCGTGAAGCTGCAAGGTGGTGACGAGCAATGTCTCGCATTATGGCAGCGTTTTATCGATATTTCTTTGAAGCACTGTGAAGAAGTTTACGAAAAGCTCAACGTCACACTTAAACGTGAAGATGTAATGGGTGAGAGCGGTTATAACGATGACCTAGCAAATGTCGTTCGTGAGTTACAAGAGCAAGGCTTAGCAGTTGAAGACCAAGGAGCGCAGGTTGTTTTTCTTGAAGAAATGAAAAACAAAGAAGGCGAGCCGATGGCGGTGATCATTCAAAAGTCTGGTGGTGGCTACTTGTATAGCACAACCGATCTGGCAGCGATGCGTTACCGTTCATTCAAACTCGATGCAGATCGGATCATTATCTTTACGGATAACCGTCAGTCATTGCACTTCAATCAAATCCAAATCGTCGGTCGTCAGGCTGGGTTTATCCGTGAAGAGACAACCTATGAGCACTGCCCATTTGGGATGATGCTTGGCTCTGATGGCAAGCCGTTCAAAACCAGAACTGGTGGCACAATCAAGCTGGCAGAACTGCTTGAAGAAGCGGTTGAGCGTGCTGAGAAGTTGATGTCTGAGCGTGAGTCCGATCTCAGTGAGTCTGAGATGAAAGAGATCGCGCGTAAGGTGGGCATCGGTGCTGTGAAGTTTGCTGACTTATCAAAAAACCGCACAAGCGATTACACCTTCAACTGGGACCATATGCTCAGCTTTGATGGCGCAACGGCACCTTATCTTCAATATGCATATACGCGTGTTCAAAGTATCTTTAGAAAAGCAGGTGTTGATGCGGCAACATTAACGGATAATATCAAGCTTGAAGCAGAGCAAGAAAAGGCATTAGCACTCAAATTGCTTCAATTTGAAGAAGTGGTTGATCAGGTGATCGCAGATGCTTATCCACACTTCCTCTGTGCATATTTGTTTGAGCTGGCGAGCCAATATATGAGCTTCTACGAAGCCTGCCCAGTATTGAAAGAAGGTGTGGAACCAGCACTGAAGAACAGCCGTCTGATGCTATGTGACTTAGTTGGGCGCACACTCAAACTTGGTTTGGATTTATTGGGGATTGAAGTCACGCAACAGATGTAGTGGCTTCTGATGTTAATTTGGCCAGTGCAGTCTGGCCAAATGATCTGAGGAGATCGACTATGGTCAAAGTATCTGATATACGTCGTGAATATGATCTTGCGAAGCTGTCGGAAGAAGAGCTGGATCCAAATGCACTCAAACAATTCGAGAGTTGGATGCATGATGCTATCGAAATGGGGTTAAAAGACCCCACAGCCATGACAGTGGCGACTGTTGACGCAGAAGGTCAACCATCGCAACGGATTGTATTGCTCAAAGAGCAAAACGAAGACGGTTTTATTTTTTATACCAATCTGGAGAGCCAAAAAGCACAAGATTTGGCACAAAATCCAAAAATTTCCCTGCACTTTCCTTGGCATAGCATCGAACGCCAAGTTATCGTATACGGTGAAGTGGAGCAACTCCCAACCGCGAAGGTGCTCAAGTATTTTCTATCCCGTCCTAAAGAAAGCCAGTTAGCCGCATGGGCCTCAGCGCAAAGTCGTCCAGTGTCCTCTAGACAGGCGCTGATGAGCAAATTTCAAGAAATGAAACAACGCTTTGGGCAAGGTGAAATCACCCTACCTAAATTTTGGGGAGGGTACTTGGTGAAGCCGCATAAAATCGAGTTCTGGCAGGGTGGGGAAAGCCGCCTGCATGATCGGTTTATGTATACAAAAACAGACTCTGGCTGGTCCATTGAACGACTGATGCCATAAAATTCAACTGAATAGATTTCACAATCTGTTGATTTCCCCGTCGCAAATTTCCCCGTCGCAAATTTTGGGCATACCAAATTTTGGGGAAATCAACATGACATCACAACAACATCCACACCATGAGCTGATTACGCTTGATCAGAATATGATTACAGGCACCGATCATGATATGTCTGGACCAAACCGTTGGCTCCCAGCGATTGGTGAACCAGAAATTTCATTCCAGTCTAGCAAGAGGAAGTGATTACATTACCCCATGTACACTTACAACCATTTGAAACTTATGTTTTGACCGACGACCAAAAACTTTGAACGTTCGGCAAGTGGCGCCCTGAAAGAAGTTTCAAATGCTTTGCAGTGCCCTAAGAATGGAAATCGACAGACCCTAGAAGCTTAAGCTTATCTTTGAAGAGGTGAACAATGCCACCTCTTCGTTGTTTTCAAAGCACATGATGACAAAAATGTAGTCATGGTTAAGAAATAAGTGCTGGAGAGAGTGGCTGTTAGAAATTGTAACTAAACGTCAGGTTGAGACCATTATACTGTCCAATAAACTCTTTCTTATCAAAATAACGAATAGCCTCCAACCCAAGTTTTGCTCTTGGTGTCAGATGTAAATCCATACCAAGTCCATAGGCAAAGCTCCACTCATAATCGGATACTTTTTCATTAAATTTAGCGTTGTTATTGTCCTTGTAGTCCGTATCGAACTTTCCACGCGTTCCACCAGCTAACCCATAGATACTTGCAACATGCTTGATTGGAAATGTCCCTTTTGCGAACAATGAAAGCCCATGATAACTGAACTCTGTTTTTCCTTGTGGCGCACCACCATCATCATTGATGAGGACATCATCACTTCGCGTGTTGATAATTGCATGTGCTTCGAGGCCTAAATATGGAATAAAATCATATCCAGCTTCCAGTTTGATCGCGCCTAACTTTGCGTTTTCACGGTTTTCATCTAACTGAAGGTCTCCCATCTGGAAGCCGAATCCAGCGTAAAATTTGGAGAAGTTATTTTTTGCGAACGATTGTGAGCTGGTCGTTGCAAGAAGTATAGCGACTGCGAGTGACTTAGTTTTCATTTTAATCCTAGGTAAATACAACTTTTCTATCATATAAGAAAAAAATACGGCGGGGATTCTAATTCAAAGGAGTAATTAACACAATTAAGAGTCAGTCTTTAGTTTTATTTATTGGTGGTTTCCGTTGATGCGTATTCCTCATTTCTTTGATTATGTTTGTATATTGATCGAAATAGTTCTCCCGAGTAACATAAGTGGACACTGGCGTGGAAACATATATTTTACAAGCTTTGGTTGGATTCTATATAATGCGCTAGCTTTAAAATGGTTCGATAAAAAATCTCTAGGTCTAGGAGTCGCTGTGAAGGCATTACACGTTTTGCTTGTTCTTTTTTGTTTACTCTCTTCGTCAGTCATGGCAGCAGCGACACCTGAACAGCTTGCTGCGGCTGAGAAATTATTGAAAGTCATGGGTTCAGATTTAGTTTACGAACAATATCTAGACCAGATGGATAGTGATTTAGAAGCAACTTTTCAAAGAGAATTATCTGGCCTTCAACCATCTGATAATGAAAATGCAATTGCCAAGCAGTCCAAAGCAGAAACTGCAAATGTGATCCGAGAAGCACTGGCTTGGAAAAAAGTTCGCACACAAATTATGTATGCTTATGCTGAAGAGTTTCAACTCAATGAGCTGCAACGATTGACTGCTTTCTATCAATCTCCCCTAGGCAAAAAGGCTTTGAACAAATTGCCCAGTTTGAACCGCACGGCAATGCGTCAAATGCAACTTGCGTTATTGAAGGTGACACCAAAGCTGGAAGAAATTAAGAAAGATATGGTGAAAGACCTCAAAGCAAGCTTAAAAGCCAGAGGTGAGGTCGGTTTCAATTAATCGCTTTAAACGATACGATCAGGCCGGGTGAAAGACTCGGTCTAATAGACTCAGGTAATTTTCTTTTTCATGATCCGAAATGGATTGTAACGGTGGGCGTGTATTTCCTGTAGAAACCCCTCGGAATTGACAACCAAGTTTTGCTTTTTGGTTGTAGTTTTCTGACTCCATGTGCTGGACAATAGGCAGTAATTGTTTCATCCACTTTTTCATTTCAACATATCGCTCTTCTATACCCGCGTGATAGATTTCGACATGTAGCTCAGGCAAGAAATTCGCAGCTCCTGCTATCCAAGCTTTGGCTCCCCAGTAAAAGTAATCTGCTGCTTGATCATCAGAACCACAGACTACGGAAAAGTCATCCTTTGATTGGCTCAGGAGTGCAATGGCTCGACTAAAATCACCACTGCTTTCTTTGATGCCAATAATATTGGCATCAAAGCTGAGTTCGTGAACCGTCTCCAACGAAATTTCGACGCCAGTTCTGGCTGGGAAATTATACATAATGATGGGAAGATCCACCGCTTCACTCACCGATTGATAGTGATAAATGATTTCTGACTGGCTGGGTAAACAATACGCAGGTGGTGCAAGCATCAGTCCTTGGTATCCGAGTGCTTTTGCTTGTTTGGCTTTTTCAATCGAACCTGCTGTACATGTATCATTGACTCCTGCAATCAGTTGCACACGCTGATCAACGACATTGGCAATATGTGCCATAACATCGTGCTGTTCTTTCTGACTCAATGCATACGACTCTCCTGTTGTTCCCGAGGCAATAATACCGCTAACACCTGCGTTGATCTGTAATTCAATGAGGGAAGATAATGCACGGAAATTGATTTTTTCCTCATGATCAAATGGTGTGATCACTGGCACATAAATACCCTGTAGTTTCATATTGCCTCCGAAATTTTAAATCAAGTTGTTTGAATTCAATGAGCTTAAAATTGTGTTTTTTGAAATCGACTGACACGAAATGGTTTTAGGTCAATCGCAGGCGATTCATTTCGATAAAGCTGCAAAATGAGCTGCGCTGTCATGGCAGCTTGCGTCAGGCCCAAATGTTGATGACCAAATGCAAAAAGTACACGACGATCATGCCCATATGCATCAATAACAGGGAGGGAATCAGGCAGGGAGGGCCTTCTTCCCATCCAAGGTGAAGCTTGATGCATGTTGAGCCGATGATTAAATAATTGTTGTGCGTGCTGTTCAAGAACAAATGCCCGGCGCATGTCTGCTTCTCGTTCTATGCCAGCAAATTCAACAGTGCCCGCAAGTCGAAGCCCGCCATTCAGCGGTGTCATGATGAACTTTCTTTCAGCTGAAGTGACAGCACAAGGTAATGTATTTTTTTCACCGGGAAGCATTAAATGATAACCACGCTCTGCTTCTAGAGGGACATGGATCCCAGTCAGAGATTGAACAAGCGGCTTCGCATGAACACCATTCGCAATGAGCACCCGGGAACAAGGGATCACCCCATTTGTTGTATGAAGTTCAACACCAACTGTTGTCCTTCGTGCATCGAGGACTTTCGCGTGTTCATACTCAAGTCCAAGGGCTTGTCCACTGCGAAAAAGCTGATTCACAAGGGATAATGGATCGACAACATGGCCGGTTTGCGGGAACTCCAATGCGCCAAGCAATTGTTTACTGAGAGAAGGTACTTTTTCTTGTAGTGTGTGTGCATCCAGTGTATTGACTTCAATACCGCGATCACGAAGCTTGTTTTTATACCGAGTCAGCTTGGCCTTTGTATGCTCTTTTTCAAAGACCATGAGTGAGCCTTTTTCAATCAATAGGTTTGGCTGTTGAATCGAGCCAAGCAGATCTCGCCAGGCGCTCAAGCTGGCATTATTTAAAGCCGTTAAAGCACGAATTTGGCTGAGTTGCGCGCTGGGACGCATGTTAAGTATGAGTTGTGTCAACCAGGGGAGCGCTTTTGGGAAGTACTTTAAATCAATACGTAAAGGACCGAGCGGATCAAGGAGCATTCTGGGTAGCTGCAACATGATCTCAAGTGAAGCGAGCGGAAAGATTTGTTCTGTCGCAATATGTCCCGCATTGCCCGCGGAAGCACCGGAACCAATTGTATCCCCTTCAAGTAACAGTACTCGTGCGCCTGCTTGCTGAAGAACGAGTGCACAGCTTGTGCCGATGACGCCACCACCAACCACAACAATGTCATGGATAGTATTCACCTGTTTGTCTCTTTTTGGATGGATTTAATGTACAAAGACTATAATATGGGAATTGCATATTGTATACAATTTAGCTGGGATTTTATTCAATTAGGAATAGCAGGGACGGAAAGAGCGCTGCTATCAGGTCAGGGTGATACCGCTGTATCATAGAGACACAGCGGTGTATTTTTACTCTTTGATTAAAATATTACCATCAATATCCAACAGAATAGGCTCTCCATAACCCAGTTCTTTGATCCTGATGAGCTGTGTTTTGGCATCCCCCACAATCAGGTAAATCATCTGTTGTTCGTTGAGGTAGGTATGGATGACTTTGTGCACCTCATTCAGCGTGACATGTTTAACATAAGCTTGCTGTTGTTCGATGAAGTCATGATTGCGTCCATATTGGCTCATTGTTTCCAGCATTTTTAATAGATGTCGGGTCGTTTCAAAACGACGAGAATCTGACTTCAGCGTCATATTCTTTGCGGTTTTCAGATCGTCATTGAAGTAGGTTTTTTGGTAACGGCCCACTAAATCTTTAAATATCTGGAGAGACTCTAAAGTCACGTTTGCACGGACCTGAGAGGACGCGATAAAAGGTGCTGAGTAGCGAAGTGCTTTTCTTACGCTGCTGTAAGCGCCATAGGTATATCCTTTTTGAATTCTCAATGTTTGTCCCAAGCGAGCACTCATACCACCGCCCAGGCGCGTATTTGCAAATACAACAGGATAGAAGTCTTGATGATCCGTTGGAACTACCGTCTTGCCAACGTATATCACTGACTGTTTCGCATCCGGAAGATCAATGAAGTATACCGCAGGTTTACTATGCTTTGGCGCTTCTGGAAGAGCTGGTTGAACGACGTGAGATTGTTTCCATTTATTGAGCCGGCTTAACACCATTTTGACTTGTGCTTGAGAGACATCCCCGACAACATGAAAACTGGCCAGTTGAGAGGACAGGTTATTGCGATAATAGGCTTTTAGATCTGTCAGCGTAATATTTTTCACAGAATCCGTAGTACCGCCTGTTGGGATTCCTGCCGGGTGCTCTTTTCCATAAAGCTGCATCATAAACGCCTTTGAGGCTATTGACGCAGCATTTCCTTTTTCTTGCTGAATGCGCGTTAAACGTGCTGACTTTAACTTTTCAAACTCCTTGGCATCCCATCGTGGCTTAAGGAGCATTTCTGATAGAATAGAAATAGTTGCATCAAAATTACGTGCTAATGTGCGACCAGAAATGCTGATGCTTTCTTGGTCACCACTGACATTTAGACTGGCACCAAGAATACCAATCGCCTGCTCTAACTCTGTCGGTGTTTTGAGTTGGGTACCCTCGTTCATTAAATCAGCCATCAACATTGCCGTGCCTTCTTTTCCTTGGGGGTCCAGAAGTTGACCTCCTTTGATCTTCAAGCTGAAGTTCACAATGGGAAGCTCGTTATGGTCAATGCCATATACATGGATTTTATTTGGTGTTTGAAACTGCCAAATATCCGGCACTTGCAGCTTTGGAAGCTCAGTCAAAGGGGGTTCGCTACGATCAAGCTTACTTGGTGTTTTTACGAACTGGATCTGGTCATTTTCCTGGAACTCTGGTTCGTTTCCTGGCGTGATACTTTCTTCAACGACATTTGCTTTCACTGAGTTAGTCAGGACCAAACGCGCTTGGTCTTTCGGGACAAAGCTTGTGTATATTGCTGGTTTATTTTTAATATATTGATGGTAAACGCGCATCACATCATCCGCAGTGACAGCTTGAATATTTGCAATATTTTGCTTGAAGAAATCAGCAGAACCAGCGTACTCGTTGTAGATCCCAAGTTGAAGTGCTTTATCGAGGATACTCTCAATTCCGTAGTAAAAGGCAGTTTCCTTCTCTGCTTTCACTCTTTCTAATTGCTGCTTATCGACGCCATTGATTTCAAATTTATTCAAGGCAGTTTCAACGGCTTTATTCACAGCATCGAGCTTTGTTCCAGCATTTGCCCGAACTAAGATAGTGAAAGTACCAGCCAGCTCTTCTGAACGATTGTAAGCGAATACTTTCGGTGCCAGTTTTTCTTTTGAGACAATCGTGTCGTATAACACGGCTTGTTTTCCGTCTGAGAGAATACGTCCTAGAATATCCAGCGCATAAGCATCTTTTGTATATTCCTCAATTGTTGGATAGGTGATCCGAAGCTCAGGTATTTTCGCAAAATTATCCAAGTGGTAGAGCTTTTTTGATGTTGTTAAGTGAACGGGTTGGGGTTTCAGGGCTGGGATGGCTTGACCTGGCTTGATTTCTCCAAACCAGTTTTTTACTTTTTGCTTTGCTTGCGCGATATCGATATCACCTGCGACAACTAATGTGGCATTTGATGGAATATAAAATTGGTGATAAAACTCACGTACGTCATCCAATGTAGCAGCTTGTAAATCTTCCAAATCACCAATGACAGTCCAATTATAAGGATGCCCTTTGGGATATAATGCCTTTCGGATCACATGTTCAGCATGCCCATAAGGACGATTATCAACGCGCTGGCGTTTTTCATTCTTAACGACTTGCTTTTCGCGCTCCAAAGTACCTGCATCGACCGTATTGATCATATAGCCCAGGCGATCCGAGTCGATCCATAACAATTTATCGAATGCATCTTTTGGAACGACTTCATAATAAATGGTACCGTCACTCCATGTGCCACCATTTCTTGTTCCACCCAGCTCCGGGATCAGCTTTCGGTTTGCACCTTTTGGTACATTTTCAGAATCATTAAAGGACATGTGTTCAAAGAAATGAGCAAACCCTGTTCGGCCCGGTTTTTCACGGTTTGAACCAACATGGACAACCGTGGCCATGGCAACAATTGGATCGGATTTGTCTTGATGCAAAATGACCTTTAAACCATTGTTGAGGGTAAACTGTTCATATTGAATATCGATTTCTGGGGGAGTTTTTGTCGTTGAAGTCGATTGGGCAGTTTGCTGTGGTGCACTACAACCCGTTATGCTCAGCGGTATCGCGAATGCAAAAGTAAGAAAAATGAGTGAAATATTGGGTTTCATGATGAAGTCCTTTTGGTTTGATTACTTCGCATCAGGGTTCTCCAAAGCGGGTTTTGCTAGAACGTTAAGCACGATTCTAATACGGATAAATACGATGTCGAGGCACACCATAATAAGCATGCAAGAATCGGATGGCAACGATTATCCAGCCATAAACGCAAGCGATTGCGTTGAACTGTGATACCTGAGCGATAAATAAAAAAATGAGAGCAATGATTGATGTCATAAAACAATTTATGAAATGAAGTTACTAAAAAAGTAGTAATAGCAACGTTATTTTTGCAGGAGTTTTGCAATGCCAGGAAATGTGTCTCTCTCCCAAACGAGTGCAACAGCACAACAAACACAAACAGAAGTAACACAACCGAGTTCATCTAAAGCGAGTAAAGTCGGTAAGAACACAGTTGAAATGACACCGACACAACAAAGAGCACAGTTTCTTCTTGCCCGTGAGAAAGAAAAAATCATGCAAGCGAAGGAATCAGCTGGTTACCAAATTACAATTACGCCAAAAGTATTAACAAAACAAGAGCAGAGCGAACGACTCTACCAGACCAAAAACATTATCGGAACGACGAGTTGCCCGGGTCAACGTCCAACGGTTTACTATCGCTCAAATAGTGGTAGCTATGGGCATATTACGCAGGAACATAAAATTCAGGCGAATATAGGACGTGAGGCTGTTCGGAAGCATCCAGAATATTCGATGAGAAATGATGGACGAAATGGTGCACTTGTTGAGCGTGAAGGGAATCATGTTTTACATAAATCTCGCAATCCGTTTGTACCCGTTAAGAATCAAGCGGAGCGAGAACAGTTGAGTCAGGCGCATAAAGAACATACAAATATCAAAGATCGAGCAGCGATTAAACAAGAACGAATAATGATGCGAAACCGTTAATCGTATCATGTCTCTCACTCACTTGGCAGACGATGTGCTGCCAAGTTAAATTCAAACTCAATTTGTGCCGAGGGTCAGTCAATTCATTGATTCAATTATCGCTTGCACCTGCTTTTCTGCACTCATTATGGATGTAAGTTTTGAGGAAAATACTTGAATCAACCTTGAGTGGTAAGCGTGCTCCTGATACACGAGTAGTGGGCGGCTATCGCTAAGATCTCTAATCTTTGTTTTTAAGGAAAGCTGTGTTCCAATGACATCAAATTGGTGACGAAAGTCTGGATAAAAATGACAAGTATGCGACAACATTTTTTCTGTCAGATTTTCCTGAGTTTCTTGTGATAATCCGTTCGTTAAGGCTGATCTTGCTTGATGGATGCACTGAAACTGCGCAGCACTTGTGTGCTCAACATGAAAAAGCTGGAAAATCTGCTTCCCTTCATGGGCTACATATTTCTCTGGTGCAAGTGCATATCCGAATGGTTCCAAACTTGGGTATTGTCCATCGAAAATACCAAAGCTGAGTGCGGGAGCATCATCATATCGATTGGCAAGAATGAGCGAAAAGCATAGGTCATAATAGGGATCATGTCTGATATTCAATGGAGGAAATAATTGGCTATAAGTGCAATTAATCACGAGGTCATAGTCTTGGGCATTGAGCTGGATGCTGTTTTCGAAAGTTGTTCCAAGTTCTTGGATTGAATGATTGAGGTAAAGATGCACATCCTTTTGCTTTAGTTCCTCGAGAAACCATGATTTAGCTTTATCGACCATGAGAATACTTTCGTATACAAGAAATCCACCTTCAACATTTTGAAACCCAAGCTGTTCAATACGCGATTGACTGAGGCGCTCGAATGGCAAGGCTGTGCCTGTCAAAATGGTTTCCATCGTTCCAAAATCAAGGAGTGTTTTCGCGTCGTCTGCAACGCAAAATATTTTGGGACTATCCTGAGTGATGAGATGTGGATATTTCCTCACAAACTCTGTTTCATCCCGCATGCACATGATTCTGGTTTTGCTAGAGCGTGGATAATGATAACCTTTGTGAATACGACAGGAGTTAAAGGTGGATGCACCTGAGAAAATATCCTCAGATCGATCGTATAAATGAACGGTATGATGTTGATTTTTTAAAGACAGTGCCAAATGGCAACCATAGATACCTGCACCGATGATAGCGATTTTCATTGCGAACTCTAAGTTGGACCTTCATTAGAAAAGCTTGCAAAGGTATCGGAAATAGGTACTGGTGTCGAGTGTTACTTTTCTACCCAGATGTCATATGAGTCAAAAGCATACAGCCAAAATAGGATGTAATAGTAAAAGGCGAAAATGATAAAGGATAAAACAAGTATCGCGGTATAATCATAGAAAAATATATCCCCATTAAGCAAGCTACTATATATGCCGTAGAGATTATCCGCAAAGTCGAGTATAAAAATAGCTTGCCAAAATTTTCGACTGATGAACTGTACTCTAAATACAAATCCTAAAACGCCACAGAATCCGGTATATAGAAGGGCACTTTCCAAACCTTCAACCAGTATGAATTCCTCGTCAAGAATTAGCGAAATATCAACCCATATAATAATAGTGAATACTGGAATAAGGAGTAATAAGTGCAGCAGACGTTTGTTTTTTAATTGTTTGTCAGCAAAAAATGGCATCAGGGAATGATAGTAACTCAATCGATTCAGAAAGTTGTATTCTAGCGTTATTCTATTCATAGAACACCTACTTTCTTTGCTTGTTTTTTTCTCTATCCCTGATGATCGAAAACATGTTGTTGGAGTTTTAATAAAGTTGTATCGACAGTTTTTTGGTGGGTACTCGCTTGGTCAAGAGGGATGCAGGCAATTGCTCCTTGAGATTCGCCGATCATGAGTTTGCTTTTCCCTGATGCAATAGCTTCTACGGCCGCCGCTCCCAATTTTGTTGCGAGGATCCGGTCTGATGCCACAGGTGAACCGCCACGTTGAATATGCCCAAGAACACATGCGCGACAGTCTATTCCTATTTGCTCAGAAAGCAGATGAGCTAGAGCAACAGCGCCATCCGGGTAGGAGTTTTCTGACATTACAATGATATAACTAGACTTGCCTCTTCTTGCTCGAGTGGATTCAACATGTTGTGTGATTGTTTGCAAATCAAAATGTTCTGGCGCATGAAGCTCTGGGCAGATAATTTGTTCTGCGCCGCAGGCAATTCCAATTGAAGTTGCAAGAAACCCACTATGACGACCCATGACTTCCACAATAAATATACGCTCAAAAGCATCAGCAGTGTCACGGATTTTATCGGTAGCATCCAGTGCGGTCTCCATAGCCGTATAAAAGCCAATCGTATGATCTGTGCCGTCTACATCGTTATCAATTGTACCGGGAATACCAATGATTTGGCCTGACCAGTATTGTGCGAGGTGACAAGCACCCCGAAAACTACCATCACCACCTATGACGATTAACGCATCAATCTGATTTTTAGATAAGTTCTCAGCTGCAATTTTTGAGGATTGAACTTCAGAAAAAGCAGGGCAGCGGGCGCTTTTTAAAATAGTTCCGCCTTGATGAATGATATGTCGCACATCGGCGTCATTCAGCACAATACAATCTTGGTCCAAAAGCCCATTAAATCCGTGTTTATAGCCAATCACTTCGTAATCATGTGCAGTGAGCGTTGCGCTTCGAATCGCTGCGTTCATACCTGGCGCATCGCCTCCTGATGTCAACAAGGCGATTTTTTTCACAAGTTTTGTCATCATTGCCTCCTGTTTGTGAACTATAGATAGGACCTGAATGCTTTGCGTTGTTTCATATCAATCATTTACACGAATTGAAAAAAATAGGAACAAATTCAACGATATCTCCCACTTCAAAGGGGCATTGATCTGGGTGTTGTGGGTCATACAATGTCACGTCTGTTGTGCCAATAATATGCCATCCACCTGGTGAATTGATGGGATAAATACCCGTTTGGTGCTCTGCAATCCCAACACTCCCTGCTGGGACCTGTTTCCGTGGGTTCTTCAATCTAGGAAGAAAAAGGGAAGAGTCCAGAGGGCCTAAGTATGGGAACCCTGGTAAAAATCCAAGGCAGTAGACGGTGAACTGTCTCCCACTGTGCAATTGAATGACTTCTTCTGGAGTTAAATTACATAACGAAGCAACACGATGCAAATCCATGCCATCATAACGCGTCGGTATTTGATGATGTTTTGGTGAAAACTTAGGTAGGTATTCCATATTTTGGAGCGTATGTTCAATGAAGTCCGTCAGCATATCCGTTGATAATTGAAGAAATTGAAACTGGATCATCAGGGTTTGGTATGCAGGAATAACATCTTGGATGCTCTCTGGGAATTGCATGATAATTGACTTTCGCAGAGACTGAAGCACGTGACACAGTTCCGGGGAAGGAGAAGTATGAAAGCGGACACGAAGTGCATCAACGTTGATTGGATTGATATCGTATTGCCAGGGGATCATACTAAATCTTTTTTGAGTTGCTTTAATGCCGAGACAGAAGCAGGGTTATCACCATGAAAGCATAGTGTATCTGCTGCTAACTGAATTTCATGTCCTTGATCCGAGATGACCGTCCCATATTGAGCAATTTGTCGGGCTTGATGAATGATGTCTTCTGGAGTATTCAAAACAGCATCTGCGTGTTGTCGTGATTTTAGGTGACCCGTTTCGGTATATCGTCGATCGGCAAAAGCCTCATAGATAAGATGAATGCCACGTTCTTTCGCTGCATGTTGGTGTTCATGAGAAAGGGTGAATGCTGGCACAACAAGAAAAATACGACTATCTAATGCACAAAGGGTATTCAGTATCACTTCGAAAATACTCAAATCTTTTTGCATATCATGGTACAACGCACCATGTGGCTTAATGTACTCCATTGAGATGGATTCACTTTGACAGATACCGAGAACAGAAGAAATCTGAAACAATATTTCCGCATAGAGTGTATCGGCAGAAAGTGACACAGACTTGCGTCCGAAGTTCTCGCGATCTGGATAAGAGGGATGCGCCCCAACTTTGACTTGATATTGTTTTGCTAGACGAATGGTTTCCAGCAGTAAAGTTGGGTTTGAAGCATGTCCACCACAAGCGACACTTGCCATATGAATAAATGGGAAAACATCCTTGTCTTCCTGGTCCATAGGGAGAACATCACTCTCTCCCATATCACAGTTAATGAGAATTTTTGAATGAAAGCCTTTTACCATAGTTCAATACTTCTATTACTTAAAAAATTGGCATCTATAAGTGAATACCGCGCATAAATTGCGAAATTGCAATTTGCTCACTACTGAGTTCTTTTGGCTGGTTTCCGGATTCTTTTTTCAGGGCTTCCTTATCTCCTTTGGCGGCAGCTGAATCCTTAAACATCCTGAAGGTAAAGTTGAATAAGATTTCAGTGACCCGTGGGAAAATATAATACAAGACCTGAATCGCAATCCCAAGGCGTGTTGCAACACGTTTAGGCCGATCAACAATCCCTTTGGCTATCATATTGGCAGCTTGTTCCGGAGATAGTGTTGGAAAGTAATCGTAGATCCGTGTTGGTGCAATCATTGGTGTTTTGACGAGTGGCATATTCACCGTTGTAAATTTAACACCTGTATCTGAATATTCAGCTGCTGCGCAGCGAGTAAAGGCTTCCAGGGCTGCTTTAGATGCAACATATGCAGAAAATCGAGGTGCATTTGTCAACACTCCTATCGAAGAAATATTGATAATATGCCCACATTGTTGCTCTGACATTCCAGGCAAAAAGCCCATGATGAGCTTTAAGCAGCCAAAATAGTTAAGTTGCATCGTCCGGGTATAATCATGGAAGCGATCGGCACTGTTTTCGATAGAACGACGAATGGAACGACCCGCATTATTGACTAGAATGTCGACTCGCTCGTGTTTTTCGAGAATAGTCTGCACAAGTGCATCTGTGTCATCCATATTCGTCAAGTCACAAGAGTAAGTAGAGATCGTTGCGGTTTGACTGGATAGAGCCGCTTGGATTTCTTCCAGATTAGATTGATTCCTTGCTACAAGAATTAAGTGCGCCTGTGTGCTCGATAGACGTTTTGCGAGTGCAAGTCCAATACCGGATGTCGCCCCGGTAATCAGGATATTTTTATGTTGAACTTGCTCTTGAAGGTTTTTGGCGATGAATAAATCTGGATCCAGGTTTCTTTCCCAATAATCCCAGATATAACCTGCATATTTCTTTAATGGTGGAAGCTGAATATCCGTGCCTTCCAATGCTTTGCGAGTGGCTCGGTTATCGAACTTGGTTGGGTAGTTCATAAACGACATCACCTCTTCCGGGATCCCCCAATCGGATAGGACAGCCGATTTGATCCGGCGTATTGGCGGCAACGAGGAAATCATTTGTCGCACATACGGTGGGATGTAGTTTAGTAGTCGCGTGTCGAGGCGAACCGCCATTTTCGGAGCATGGCCAGCATCAGCAAAGATATTGAGTGCTTCACCAATTTTATGTGGTTTAGGGTCGGTTAAATGAAAGCACTGGCCATCTAAGTCTGGCTGGTGGGAGATATGATCCATGGCGCGGACAACATAATCGACAGGCACCAGATTTAAATAACCGCCTTCAATGCCAATGGTGGGGACCCAACTGGGAAGAGATTTTCGGAATTTCTGGATCATCTTGAAGAAATAATATGGCCCGTCAATTTTATCAATCTCCCCCGTTTCAGAGTGTCCAATAACCATACCTGGTCGGTAGATACGATAAGGGATCTCACATGTATCTCTGACTATTTTTTCTGCGTGATGTTTTGTTGCAAAGTAAGGGTGATTGAGTTGTTCAGCTTCTTCAAACATATCTTCACGGAATATTCCACGATATAGGCCTGCGGCTGCAATCGAGCTTACCATATGAAAACATTGCGCGCCGAGCGCCTGTGCAACCATGACGGCATGCTGGGTGCCATCCACATTGGCTTTTTGTTGAGATGTGGCATCAGTTTGAAGATCGTATATTGCAGCAAGGTGATAAAAGTGGGAGATTTGATTTTGTAATTCTTTATATTGCTTGTCGGAGAGTCCAAATTGGCTATCACAAATATTTCCGACAACAGGTTTGATCCGTTGATTTGGATCATGTTTTTCAAAATACGCTAATTTATGGAGGGATTGTTCCCGAACAAGAACGTAAATCGGTTCTTCGCGTTTGAGTAACTCTTGGATTAAAAATTTGCCTATAAAACCGGTCCCGCCAGTGACAAAATAAGCCATTCTTCACTCCTATGGAATCATCATTTTTTTATGATTATGAGCATCAACATCGGAAAACTATCCCATATTCCTGTTCTATTTATATGACAGGTCCTGAATTATCTATCGCGAGGCTGCTGAAAAAACCTCACGCTTTGTTGCTCGTTGTTCATTTGGAATGACCAAACTTCTCTCCTCGCGCCATGATTGATGCTTTTTTAGCGGTAACAGCGTGAGTTTCTGAAAGATCAACAGGTTCTAGATTTCGGTGAATTTCTAGTATCTGTTTTCCAAAAGTACTGCCTAAAATCCGAACCATTTAATCACAGTCCCTATCAGGTTTTATAGTGAACAAAAGCATGTTTTTTTATGGTTGAATCTATCAATGGTGTGATGGAGAATCGACACAATTTCGTTGGCAACGAACCGCTAGTATGCGGTTTCTAATTGCAGGGCATAGTATTAGTCTACAGAATATGGATACGGTGGAGAAAACCCTATGTCAACGATGAATCTACTCAAAGAAAAAGTCGATCTTGCGGAAGGTCTTGCGAGAAAAATCTGGCTCGCTGGTCTTGGTGCGTATGGTAAAGGTATTGATGAAGTTCAAGATCGCTATGAAAAAGTCAATCAAGAAGCGTCACACTTTTTTGATGAGCTTGTCGAAAAAGGTGAAAGACTAGAACAGGAAACCAAAGATCGTCTTAAGGAAAAAACAGCACTGGAAACCCGTGTTTCTGAAGTGAGACAAAAGCTTGGTCTGGATAGCACGGATACAGAAAAGCGCATCGAAGAATTATCTTTAAAGATTGATGCACTGGCAGAGGCTGTTTCTAAGTTGTCAAAATAGTGGTGTTTGTTCGATGAAAACGCTGATCGTCTCTGATCAGCGTTTTTTAGAAGTTCACCAAGAACTTCCGATAGAACAATGTAGTCATTCCTTCCAATGTGTCGTTACTTCCTTCTAAAACACCTTCAACGAAGACGGTGTCACCCCGACAGGATTCAAACTTCAATTGACCGATAGGAATAGAAAATACTCCAACGTTATCAATTATATTGGAGGCAGAGGTCTGCTCTCATTCTCCAATTTTCGATGGCTAGATTTTTTGTTCAAATAAAGGGAGCGTAAACGCTTGAAGGATTATTACTCGTTGGCTACTTTTTGGAAGTGCCTGTTTTACAAGCATATCCAGAATACTTTGGGAAATAACCGGACAATTTATAAATATTGGCTAAAAATTAGAATGTTGATTCAAAGATAAAGGCGTAGAGTAGTTGATTATCGCTGCATCTGTCTGGAGGAAAAAATGTCAGCACTTGACAAGGTTGAGAAACTGTCCAAACAAGTCTATTTGGTTGGACTCGGAATTTATAGCTCGGGAATGGATGCAATCACAAAACAATACGACAAAGCCTATGAAGAATCCAACCGCCTCTTTGGTCAACTCGTAGAGCGAGGGGAGTCTTTGGAAAAGGAGTGGGAAAAAGGACAACGGAAAAAACCAAAAGTCGTCAGCCGTTCAATTGATAACTTTCGAGAAAAGCTAGGACTACCTACAGCGCATCGAGCCAGTCAATTAGACCATCTAAATGATAAACTGGATAAGTTAATTTCGCAGGTAGAAGAAGTCGCAAAACAAAAAGAAAAACCGGCAAAAAGGGCAACTACGTCAAAGTCGACGATGGAGAAAAAGACAACTACGGCAAAAAAAACAACGACAACGCGATCAACGCGAAAACCAGCAGCGCGAGCGTCAAGCCGTGAAGAGGGGAATGGTGTCGTAAAAAGAACACGTACCATCAAGCCAAAAGTGGAGAAAGCCGAAAGTGTTGCGCCTCCTGCGATTGAAAAATCTATATCAAATAGTGAGCCAGAAACACCCGTTTCCTCTTCATCCAAAAGCTAGCCAATTTAACACACCCTTCGCCCGCTCGGGGCGAGGGTTTTCTCATTCATTCAGTTTAGATATGTGCCAAGAAGCCACTATGATGCGCTAACAACAGTCAATGTTGCTTTTGGCTTTGAGATCAGTCGCTTGCTTTCTTCTTGATGAAGTAGCTGTGTGTAGTATTGAAGTGTCGTTGAAATACGCGTAGCATTTTTGATCGTCTCGATTTGTGGCCAGGTTGCTTTTTCAGCCATAAAGACAAGCTCAGCAATCCCTTTTTTGGTGGGATTTTTCAGAATATATTTTAAATTCATCAAACTTCTTGGTGGCAGTATATTGATATCACCAACATACTGCTGATCGATGATTGAACGAATTTTATGTAATCCCAGTTGTGCTTTCTCATTCCAAATGACTGACTCCAGCATGTCACAGGCATAGATACTATTCACCTTTGCAAGGTTGGCCACGTGCCGCATGGTTAAAGAGACAACCCCTCGGGGTTTTTCTCTGCTTCTGGAAAGGAACGGTACGGCAAGAGGGTTGGTTTGACTGACAATACTATGGTTCACCCCATATAATCGTGCCAGCCGATCAATCGGCATATCATCCATGATAGAACCATCGGCAAATTTACGATTGGGGACATACGGAACAATATTTCCATCACGCGTTTTTGCTTTTAATTGAACGGGAGAGAAGAGGTATGGGATTGCGCAGGACGCACGTACTGCTTGTGTGATCACTGCATTTGGCGAAGTGCTTGCATTGAGAAGCCGCGAATGCTGGTGGATGTCTGCTGGCGAAACCGTAATATTGATCGCACGCCCAGTGCGCTTATAAGCTTCTTCAAATGTTTCCAGATCAAACAGTTGGATCAATGCATTTTCAAGGTTGTAGGGATCGAGCAAACTGTCACTAAATGGTCCAGCTAATTTTCCCCAGTCTTGAAAATGTTCATATATATATGCAGGACTTAAGGTCATCTTGACCTCATCATCAGTTCGTGTACCAAGCATGGCTGTGATAATGGCCCCAGCGCTTGCGCCTGAGATCACATTTGGCATGAGGTTTTGCTCAAGCAGGCATTTCACCACCCCTGCATGAAAAAAACCAAGGCCAGCACCACCACTTAACATAAAACAAGAAGAACCAAACGCATGCTCTGTACTTTCAAAGAATCGAAGCTTGTCATGGAAGCTAATCGTTTCGTCTTTGGTTTCATAGATAAACTTCAATGCATCGCAGACTTCATCCAGAAAAGTTTCGATTAACTTTTTGGTACCAATTTTTGTATGGCGATAGAGATGAGGGTTTGAAATATTGCCCAGATTGCCATGGATCCCTTCATGGAGAATATACATTAATGTGCTTGCATCCTGATTTGCACGTGCAGTGCGCAAGCGACTTAATCGCCGGCGGATCAACTTATAATCGTACTCCTTGGAAATATCATCTTCTTTCCATTCTTGATTTCGAGTTGCATGATCATAGGCTAGACAGGCTTCCCGATATTCCGAATACGTTTTTGCATGGTCAATCGCTTGTTGCAACTTTCTAAGCATTGAAACGCTCACTCCCCTTGTTTGACCGTCTGATAAGAGTTCAGGCGGCTTTCATTCCCTATAAAGAATACAATTTTCTTAGAAAAAGAAACCAAATTAGGGACGTGTTCCTTAATTCTAGCAAATGAAAGTCTGAGTTGAGATACGCAAACTATACTCATTGAGTGTCCAGCATAGATACAGTAGGTTGGTTATGAATACGATGCGAGTTTTATATAATCGGTTATTTCAATTGAATATCATCGTCGCTTTTATGATGTCTTTTTCTTGGGCAGTGCATGCAGCGGATACAGTTGTTCTAACCAATGGTGAGTGGCCGCCTTTTCTGGGTAAAACAATTCCGAAACATGGTTCATCCTCGGATATTGTTGTTCAGGCCTTTGATAAAGTCGGGATTAAGGTCAAGTTTGAATTCTATCCGTGGAAAAGGGCCATTGTTTATGTGGAAAATGGTGAAAAAGATGGCTCACTGGTTTGGCAGAAAAACCCTGAGCGAGAGAAACTTCTGTACTTCAGTGATCCAGTATTAGTTTCCAAAGAGGTATTTTTCCATCTCAAAGGCATTGGGTTCTCTTGGAAAACTTACGATGATATTGCTGCCAAAAAGTTGAAAGTGGGTGCTGCCATTGGCTATTCCTATAGCGAAGAATTCGCAAATGCGGAAAAATCCAAGAAAATTAATGTAAAACGTGTCACGAAGGATTTGCAAAACCTTCAACTCTTACTCGGTGGAAGAATTGATGTGGCCGTCATTAATGAATTTGTTGGTTATGAAATTCTTCGCAAAAACTTTAAACCGGAAGAAATCGAGAAAGTCACTCATTACAAAGATGTACCCGTAAATGTCTCCAGTTATAGCCTGATTTTATCGAAGAAAATTCCGGCTAATAAAGAAAGAATCGAGAAGTTTAACCAAGGATTGAAACAACTCAAAGATGCGGGAATCGTGGATAAAATCATGCAGGCAACAATTGCAGGTGAATATAGTGCGAAATAAAAATCATAGATAAAGGTACAAAAAAATCAGCTCGGTCACTCACTTCAATGACCGAGCAAGAAATATTCAAAGAGCAGAAGAAAATGCTGTTCGTTAGTATCAATCTGAGTATATTTTGTGTAATGAGTCTTAGCGCTTTTCTCTGAAATGAGGCCCATCAAAGACTTTATTCGCTTTCCCTCGAGTTACGGTGTAGTGCTGCGACCATCGTTGCGTGTTCTGAGATTGTGCAGAAAGTTGCGCTTGTTGCCCTAGCTTTTGCTGGATAAGTATTTTTGCAAGTCGCTTATTTGCATGTTGACTTCGCTCAGACTCGACGCGAACGCTTATCCCTGATGCAATATGTGTTGCGCGAACTGCTGAGCTGGTTGTATTCACATGTTGCCCACCTGCACCGGAAGCGCGGCAAGCTTGGAATTTAATCGTTTCATCACATGTCGGACTATCCACGTATGCAAAGATTTCACCGCTAAAAAACCAGTTCTTTCTTTTGTGTTTTGGCCTGTAAGGACTTTGGGAAACCCAAAGATGACTCCCTGACCATTGAGAACACAAAGGGTGATTTTTCTTTGCATCAACCTGAATCAGTACGGATTTAAAGTTCTTAAATTTGGGGGTTGTGACGACTGAAACAATCTCAGCCGTCACCCCATATTGAGTACATTCTTGAATAAAGGATTGCGAAGCCAACTTAACTGCATGACAACATTCTTCCGGTCCTTGACCCGCAGATAACTGAAACAAAATCATTCGTGACAGCCTCCTTGTGTTTTGTAAGTCAGCACAGGGCGTAACTTAGCAACGATACGAATCAAACCAGCCTGACATAAATCATCGATGACGCTATCACATGACTTGTATGCTTCAGGTGCTTCCTCGTAAAGAAGCGCTTTATTTTTGCAAATAACGCGGCTACCCAGTTTGGTTCGATAAAGATCGTTCTGTTGATATTTTCCTTTCAGTTTGTCCATGCAATCGCTTCGGATCCATTTTCTACCTGCACCATGCGCAAGAGAAAATAATGTTTCTTCATCTGGTATTGGCTGAACAAGGTAAGTAAAGTCACCACGGGATCCAGGGATGACGACATATCCTTCATCCGCAGGTGTTGCGCCTTTTCGATGAAGCCAGCAAGACTCTCCATCCAGCTGAATGGGTGAGACCAGATTGTGATTGACATCCAACACACAAGTTGCTTTTGCCTTCACCGCTTTTAGGAAGCGAGCAGCAATCAAAGCTCGATTGAGTTCTGCCCAACGAACAGCTTCATCGTGCTCTGCGATGTAATCCTGAAAATCCTCACTATCAATATCCAACCCATCGTGATTGTGAGCACGGATATGGCGCGCCAGGATTTGTTGACCAAGACCACGACTGCCAGAGTGAGCTAAAAAGAGCAGTTGCTTTTTCTGGATCCCAAGAGAAGCACAAGCTGCCTCATCCACGATTGCTTCTACTTTTTGAAATTCAGCAAAGTGATTTCCACCGCCAATCGTTCCAAGCGACTGATCATAGGTACTGGTGTGAATATCTTTGTCTTGCTTTCCTTGCTGAATGTCAGTGTGCCAACCTTCGTCCAATGGTGCATCAAGCCCATTGAGGCGCTTTTCCAGTTTATCCAGATTCAGTTTTGCTAGTTGAATATCTGTTTGATACAGACTCATCCCACAACCGATATCGTTTCCAACCAATGCAGGATAGACTTTTCCTTTTGTCAGGAAAGCGGCCCCAATCGGGTACCCTCGGCCAGGGTGTAAGTCAGGCATTCCGACGACGCGATGCATCCCGGTCAATGTTGCTGTTTTTTTCAGCTGTTCAATTGCTTTGCCCTCGATCCAAGTGGAATCAGAGGCGATAAAACATGTTTTCGCATTTATAATTTGGATGGGATTGCCCATAAACCAATTCCTATTTCTACATAATAATAAGGATGTATTGGCAGGTCGTAAGACCGGGGCGAATGAATGGAGCCTTAAGCGGTCTGACCTGCAGGGGTGATTATCATTGTTTGCATGTTGATTCTCCTCTGCGGTTGATTGAAAATTGGTTGCGGATTCTACCGAGATTATCCCTAAAGCGCAACCAGTAACAATAAAAACTACTTTGGCTGGTTGGTAAGGCAAGCTTTGCTGCTTCTTAATTTCTTGGTGTGAGTCCGGAAACTATTCTTAACCGATGAAAGTGATCGACATCCACGACGGATGCTAGGACTTCAAACATGTATTCTCTCCTTAGACGGTATCATTGTCTTAAATGATGTTTGAAAAAACAGTAAATTAAACCATGTGTACGAGAATCGGAAATTAGGAACTGTTTGCTTTTCATGCATGAAGAAAGAAAATTTACTTGGCTCCCTCGCTTTTTTTCCTGTTTGGTAGTTAATTAATGTATGCAAAGAAAAAACTCGTGAATCAAGGAGAGCATTTTGAATATTCTTGCCATTGACCATGATCCTGAAATGCTCAAATTGTATCAGGGCCATTTTCATGATGAGTATCAATTCATGAGCGCCACTGACAGTGAGTCAGCTTTGGCAACGATTCAAACAGCGAAACCTGATATTGTATTTTTGAGTATTGACCTGCCTGAGACATCAGGATTTGAAGTCTGTGATCAGATCAAACATAGCTTGCCTGAAACCTGCGCCATCGTATTTATCGCCAATAGTGAAAATGTAGAGGATATGGTAAAGGCTTATCAGGTGGGGGGTGATGACTTCTTGTTCAAACCCATCAATGATCATTTGCTTCTGGAAAAAGTGAAGAAAATTAAGTCGTACCATCAGCGCCAAGTGACACTGAAGCAGGAAAAAGAGCAGGTCGAGGATATTATTTATCAGTCCTTGATGGAAGCATCAACCTATGGCGCTATTCTGGGTTTCTTTCGAGAATGTATCCGATGTCATGAAATTGAAGATATGTTGTCTCACTTATATCCAACCTTGGACGGATTCCATATCAAGTTTTGTGTCAGTACTCGTGTTGATTACGAATATTTATATTCCAGCACAGCTGAAGTTTGCAGTCCGATAGAAAAAAATTTATTTGAATTATTGAGAAGTGGTGGGCGGATTTATCCACTCAATAAACAGCGCTGTCTCTTTAATTTCCCTCACCTTTCCATTTTAGTTAAAAACATGCCAGGTGATGAATATGAAGATGGCAGGCTCAAGGATTTCATGTGTATTTTGATGGAAGGTGCAGAAGCAAAGATTATGGAGATATATAAGAGTAAGCAGCTTGAACAAAATTTGCAGGAATTTCGAACCTGTATGAATGAGTTTTCCATGCAGTTGTTAAGCTCTGATGAAGATTCTTATGGAATTGCAGGAGAAACTACAAAACTTATCGCTGAAATTCAACGTGGTTTTGACTTCTTAGATCTCACTGCTGATCAGGAAGCATTCTTCCAAAAACTGCTTGATAATAGTCAAAAAGAGCTGAAATCTTTAACAGAAAATATGAATGGGACAAGAGAAAAACTCACAGGGTTATTATCTTCATTGGAAAAGGATGCACAATAACACCAGTGAGTTGGTGGAAAATAGACGTAACAGGTGCATGCGCCGTTGTTGAATTATCCGAAAGCCACACCGAGTATGCGTGTGGCTTTCTTGATTGCTTTATCAATTCATATGGCATTGTTTGAAGTCCTGCAAACATATATGATGATATTCCCTATTACCGCTTCTAACAGTAATATCGTATGCAACAATCTTGTTCCTGCAAATCGCAGTGCCTATTTAAAAGGCTGTCATGCTTCGTGTCAGTTTATTCTTTCTAATCAGATTTCCTGTTGAAACACACCTGACGAAGCCAAAATGACCAGAAAGTGAAGCGTTGTTTTTCCGGTACTGGCCAATGCATGCATTCCTTGTGATCCCACTCACAGCATAACGTCATACAAATGCATTAAAGGTGTCACGTATTTTCAATCTTCAAGCGCTATTTTTCTAAAAAATCGAAAAAAAGAGAAATGCGATGAAGATTGCCGTTTTTGGGGCTGGCTATGTCGGGTTGGTGCATTCAGCCGTTCATGCAGAAGTTGGTCATGATGTGATCTGCGTGGATGAGGATGCGCACAAAGTTGCGCTGTTAATGGATGGGAAAATACCTATCTATGAACCTGGCCTTAGCGGAATTGTCTCAGCGACCAGACAGTCTGGTCATTTATTATTTTCGACAGACCACCGGAAGGCTGTTTTACATGCAGAGATTATATTTATTGCGGTCGGTACGCCAGAAGGTGTTCATGGTAAAGCGGATTTGTCGCAAGTCAATTCAGTTGCTCAAACCATGAGTGAATGGCTTTTACCTGGCACAATTGTTGTGATGAAGTCGACGGTCCCAGTGGGGACTTCCGATCATGTTCGAACACTCATTGAGTTATCCCTTGAGCGTGCAGGACGCTCTGTTCATTTCGATATGGTCTCGAATCCAGAGTTTTTAAAAGAAGGTGCAGCTGTACAAGACTCTAAAAAGCCAGACCGCATTATTCTTGGACTCAATGCTTCAAGGGCTGAGGCAAAAATGCGGGCGCTCTACCGGGCTTTTAACCGCAATCATGATCGAATTATCGTGATGGATATCCGAAGTGCAGAGCTGACCAAATATGCAGCAAATTGTATGCTGGCAACCAAGATCAGCTTTATGAATGAAATGGCCAATATTGCTGAATGTGTTGGCGCAGATATCGAGAATATTCGTCGTGGGATTGGTTCTGATCCAAGAATAGGCTACCACTACATTTATGCGGGTTGTGGGTTTGGTGGTTCATGTTTTCCCAAAGATTTGAGTGCGCTCATTCAAACAATAGTGCAAACACCGCTGACACCTCATATTCTTCAAGCTGTATTGAGGGTGAATGAACAGCAAAAGCAGCTTTTGTATCGAAAAGTCCAATCCTATTACAAAGGAAAATTAGCAGGAAAAACAGCTGCACTTTGGGGACTGTCATTTAAACCCAATACAGATGATATGCGGCATGCACCAAGCTGTGATTTGATGATCGCATTATGGAAATCAGATGTGATTGTTCAAGCCTATGACCCACAAGCGATGCCAGCAGCAGAAAAATGTTATGGTGAATGTGAACAGCTCAAGTTAGTGCATTCCAAGGAAGCCGCGCTTGATAATGCAGACTTTCTTGTTATCTGTACGGAGTGGAAAAATTTTTGGGCACCAGATTTTCAAAAAATCAGTCAAATGTTAAAAGATCGCGTGATTTTTGACGGAAGAAACTTATACGACCCGGAAGTGTTGCCTGCATTTGGGATTACCTATATTGGCATTGGAAGAGGTACATACATTGAGCGTTCTTAGATTTTATTTGCTTGGCGGTAAGCACTGATGGATGGAATTGCTGCAATCGCCACAGACGTGATCATTAAAATCCCGATAAGCTTGATATGATGTGCATGGAGCTGACTTGTCTGCATATTGACGCCTATTGTCGTGATCAACTGTTCTTGGAAAATAACTTGGGTGAGCATCATGATAGCGATGCCTATACCTATACTCATGAGTGTGATGATGAGAACTTCAAACTCTATGAGTAAAAATAAAAAGGATGAGGAAGCCCCCATGACCCGAAGAAGATGTATCTCATGATGTCGCTCCCGAATCGATGACAATTGTATAGCACTTATCCCCAAGCAAGCTGCGAGGAATACCAAGGCAGAAATATACAGGAGAGCTTTTTCAATCATCTCCATCATTTGCCACAATTCTGATAAAGCAACACCGGGTATGATTGCGAGTAAAGGTTCTTCAGAAGATGTGTTAATTTCTCTTTGAACATGCAAAGTTGCTGTTTTTGATTTTAATCCCAGCATCAATGCAGTGATTGACTTTGGATCAGGCAATTGATGTTTTGTATCATGATGGTCTGAATGGTCTGAATGGTCTGAATGGTCTGAATGGTCTGAATGG
>NZ_KB894491.1:27650-186445 GCF_000374485.1 Algicola sagamiensis DSM 14643 | reverse complement strand
ATGGTCTGAATGGTCTGAATGGTCTGAATGGTCTGAATGGTCTGAATGGCGTTTATTTGGTTGGAGATGAGCGTGAACGGCTTCAACACCTTTCAAGCTAATGAGCAGTGTTTGATCGACCGGAGTACCAGTTGGGGTAAGAATCCCAACGACCCTAAAAGGGTGGTGATTATGTTGATTAAAATGGGTTGATGACATGCCATGCGATAATATCAACTTATTGCCAAGTTGATAATCCAGCTTTTTCGCAACTGCTGAGCCGAGGACAACATCAAAAGGTTGAGAAAACTCTTGCCCATGACGCCATGATAATTGTTGGTTTGCACCATATCGAAAGTGTTTAAAGTATCCTTGTGTTGTTCCCATCACACGATACCCTTTGTGTGAGTCACCAAGAGAAATAGGGATTGTCCATTGTACATCATGATGCTTGGATATTTTCTTATATGTGTCCCATTGGATGTTTTGAGTTGGTACACCAATACGAAAAACGCTGTAGAGTAATAAATTTAACTGTCCTGTGCGTGGCCCAACGATTAAATCCACACCAGAGACGGCATTTGAAAAGCTCTGTTTTGAATGGTAACGGATATGCTCAACACTGACGAGGACAAAAATACTGACGGTCATTGCGATGAGAGAAAGACAAATCGCCCCTTTTCTATCAATTAAACTGCGAAAGGCTAGTTGTAAGAACATGATGCAATCGATTCCCATTGATTGATATGTTGAAATGGTTCAACGCGATGAAAATAATCAGCCAACGATAAGTCATGGCTCACAAACACCAGCGATACTTGATGTGATTTTGAGAGTGACATCATAAATGACATGATTGTTTTTGTATTCTTGCTATCAAGTGCTGATGTTGGCTCATCCGCGATAAGTAATTTGGGTTTATTGATCAGCGCGCGCGCAATAGCAACACGTTGTTGCTGACCAAGACTGAGTTGTCGTGTTGGCTGGCTCCATTCATGCTTAGTCATATTGAGTGATCTCAGCAAATGCTTGATGTCTAAAATCGAACTCTTTGCTTCTGTTGAAGGGGAAAAATAACTTGCTAACTGAATGTTCTCAATTGCATTTAAATACGGGATCAGGTTCAATTGTTGAAATACATAACCGATGTGCCCAGCGCGAAACCGATCGCGTTGTCGAGAACTCATGCGATCAAGTCGTTGCTGGCACACGTCAATTGTCCCGTGAGTGGGTGTGAGTAAGCCACTAAGTAAATTGAGAAAAGTTGTTTTGCCACAGCCAGAAGGACCATAAATAAAAGTGTGCTCGTGATGAGATAGCGACCAGTGAGGAATGTTCAGCATCGATTCATGAGGTGAATTTGGGTAGTGAAAACGAATATCTTTGAGCTGAATCACTGCACTCTCCTCTAGCCATATTAGGTTGTACTTACATATTTATTTTGTGATGTTATCATGTAACAAATTTAACTAAAACTCTGTTTGTCTTATGTGCGCTCAGCTTCCATCTCGACAGTCTCAAATTTGTATCTTGATTTTCTGTTTGCTTTTCTTTATCTCATGTGGGAAATCAAATAAACATGATGTGCAAACCCAATCGAACGTGCTTACCGAAGACAGTCAGATAAAATACCAATTTAAAATGGTTGAGTGGACTGAGCTAATGCCAGAGGAAGATCTGGATGCAATCCTCAATCCGCCAAGTTATATTACTGATGTTGAAGATGGTTCAATTGAAGATCAGATTGAGAGCCAACTGCAAAATAAAAAAAAGCGATTCAAAGATGACCGATACCAGCGGGCGCTTACTTCAACAAAAGTGATCCCAGAAATGAATAATAAACCAATTCGAATTGCCGGGTACGTTGTGCCATTGGCTTTTAATGAGGCGCAAAGAGTGACACACTTTTTTTTGGTTCCTTATTATGGTGCTTGTATTCACGTTCCTCCACCGCCTCCAAATCAAATTATTTATGTTGAGGCGAAACAAGGTTTTAAGTTAGTAGATTTGTATGATGCATTTTGGGTTTCAGGATGGTTACAGACTTCGTTGATTGAAAATGATACTGCAACCGCAGCTTATCGTATGCAGATGCAGTCAATTCAACTTTATTCAGAGTGAAGCTGAGATGTTGATATCTTGTCAGGGCAACAGTTCTCATGCATTCCTTTTTTGCTCAATTGATAATTCGCGCTATGTCCGAAAGCGATACAAATGGACCCGATCACAGTTAAGATAAGTTCTCCTTGCTCTCCAAGTATGCCGGTACCAAGAAGGAGGGCGAGCACTAACAAGATTAATCCAATGCTGACCCCAAAAATCACCCACGAGTTACCATGTTGTTGATATCCAGCTTTTAAAGCAAATAAACTGCTTGGGATGACAGCGATGACCAATGTGATGTGAAAGGCTTCGGTATTCAAGGATAACGCTGCGATACTAGGTAACAGAAGCAAAAGCGATGGGAGTAGCATACAATGAAGAGCGCATGTAAGTGACAAGCCAATGGCTACTCGATCAGTCACAATTTGGGATGTTTTCATATCCAGTTTTCCTCAGTCAATTTTGTTTCAATATTATTGTTTTGGATTTTTATCTTATGTTGACTTCACATGAGCTTGTAATTGATTTCACTTCTTCACCTTGGCTCGGTGTTTACAGACAAGAATAGTGTAAACAATGATAATTAATCAGCAAAATCTAAGGTCACGATCAAGCGTGGTTTCCGATTGTAAGGTGGGGATCGGTGGACAAGACCTGCACCCTCATTCCCTGCCCAAAGTTCTCCTTTAAGTAAAGCGACATCACCTTGGGTACATTGCTCAATAGTATCTTGGGTGTCGAATAAACCGGATTGCTCATCATCAAGTCCGTGTTGGCCACCGAGTTGAGCTCTATTGACAAGGTGATGGGGTATCCATTGTGTTGCATCACCTTGATAAGTGGTTACTAGACGGCATGGAACCCGATCCACATGAAATCGGGGGCACATGGCTCGATCAAGGACTGTAATCCGCATCCCTGCTCGGCGAAGATCGAACAGGCAACAAAACATATCAACGAGTTGTGTGATATCGGATAACAGAGGCTCAAGCGCCGCCGCTGATCCAAGCCTATCGTGTAGGACTGAGCCGACATTGTCTGGACTGACAACCCATGAAGCTTGAAAGTTTGGACTTTGATCGAATAAAGACTGGACAGCATTAGATATATCTTGGGATAAGTGGCGTTGCCAAATGACAAGATTTGTCTTTTCCTGGTAGATATCAGTGAGCACCGACGGGTCCTTTCCGGTGATCGCGAAGCGGGTTACAGGCGTTTGCTTCGTCGGGGAAATATTTGAGGTCATTGTGCTCATTGGATTTGGCTCCAGCTAGGAAAAGGGTCACTGAGCGTTGACCAATAATCTTTACCTTGATGAAGCTCCTGATCCGAAAGCAGGCATGCGTTGAGTGCTTTTGTCATGGCGAGTTGATCTAAATCTTGACCAATAAAGACAAGCTCTTGGCGCATATCTCCAAATGGTTCTACCCAGTTATTTTTGATTGCAGAAATAGATGTTTCATCCGTAGGCCATTTTTCTTGTGGGACGGCTTTCCAAAACATGCCGGCAAATCCATAACGCGCAATACCGCCAGCTTGACTCCATTGCCCAGCAAATTCTGGCCGTGATGCTAACCAAAAATAACCCTTTGAGCGAAGGAGCTTACCGAAATCTTCCGTATGATGAAGAAATTGATAGAATTTCTCGGGATGAAATGGACGACGAGCCACATAACTAAAGGAGCTGATACCATATTCCTCAGTCTCAGGAATATGCTCACCACGCATTTCTTTCAGCCATCCAGGCGCTTGTTGCGCACGTTCAAAGTCAAATAACCCAGTATTAAGCACCTGATTTAAATCGACTTGGCCGTTTTGAATCGGGAGGATTTTTGCGTGTGTATTTAAGGCTTTTAAAGTTGCGATTAACCTTTCGACATCGACAGTATCGACCAAGTCGGTTTTACTGATGAGCAGCACATCGGCAAATTCAACTTGATCGACGAGGAGATCGGACACGCTTCTTTCATCCTCTTCTCCAAGTGATTCTCCTGTTTCTTGAAGTGAGTTCGCTGCATCATAATCTTTTAAAAAGTTCACAGCATCTACAACGGTGACCATGGTATCCAATTGGGCAACATCAGAAAGAGAACGGCCATTTTCATCAGCAAATGTGAATGTTTCAGCAACTGGAAGTGGTTCAGAAATACCCGTTGATTCAATCACTAAATAATCAAAGTGACCATCTTTCGCAAGCTTATTTATCTCAATTAGTAAATCTTCCCGAAGGGTGCAACAGATACATCCATTACTCATTTCTACAAGTTTCTCTTCTTGATGGCTGAGCTGGACTTCATTTTGAACCATCGTAGCATCAATGTTGATTTCACTCATGTCATTCACAATCACAGCAACCTTTTGACCTTGTCGGTTATTGAGAATATGACTGAGCACAGTTGTTTTACCTGCGCCAAGAAAACCAGAAAGCACAGTGACCGGGAGTTTTGCCATCGTTTATCATCCACTCATTATCACGAATGTTATTCAGTTAAACACAATAAATGTTATGTTACAACATAACATTTATTGTCGGGTCACAGCTTCGCGTTATCACAACAAAAAGTGAGACTTTTTCAGCCGCCAGTAGTGACATTGAGTAAAGGTCAACAGACCCTAATTACTCTTGGCAAAAAAATTGCATAGACAAGCCTAATTTTAGTGTTATGTAGCGGTGAAACGATGCGAGTGTCAATTTTTTGTCTGGGTATATTGTTGTTATCTGGATGTGCTTTTTTTCAGGATGAGGCAGTTCCTGTACCTGAAAAACGATATACGAATTATACACCCTCTCAGGATCGTCGCGGGATCCAGTTTTATACAAACCGGATGGTGTCTCAGTTACTGCGCTCTCTACAAGAGTTGCAGGCGAATGCCAATATCGCGGTGACGACATTTGTATTTGCTGACACGTTAAAGCAACCTGGTCATAAAGCAGATCCGATGTATTTTGCTGGGAATCAGCTTCAAGAAGGGATGATCACTTCTGTTGTTCAACGTGGTCTTCGTGTTCAGGAATTTCGTGCGACACCATTTATTGACATTAAAGAAGGGGTTGATATTTCTCTGTCCCGTGATCTGGATGACCTGTCTTCCTCCCAAACCATTGACTATATTATCACTGGCACGCTCGTGCCGCAGGAGAATGGTTTAGTTGTGAACACGAAGCTGATCCAGTTGAACAATCGTCGTATTTTAGCTGCCGCTACAGACTATATTCCACAAAATATTTTTTGGCGTAGTGAAAAGGTTCGCATGCGCGACAACGCTATTCATCGCGTAGCTTATTAAGTTGGAGGTTACAATGAGGTTCGCTTTATTCATCATGATGTGTATTTGCTTGTCGGGTTGTGAATCCATGCCCTGGTTTGGTGACGAAACCGCAGCAGAACAAGAAACGAATCAGCCTGTCGTGGAACAGGAAGACTCCATTAGCCTTTCTGGTGTACCACAAGAGGGTGGGGCCGATTATTTTTCGCAACAAGCGGGTGGTGCCTTTGGCTCGGCAACAGAAGACGGCAACTTTTTGCAGGCTGTACTCAAATTTGGTTCGGATATTCCAGTCAAAAATATTAATCATTACGTGAAAGGTATGATGCAGGACCTCGTGCATAACCTGAAAGAAATTAGTGCGGATACGCCGCTTGCTGTGGCAAGTTTCATCTACCTTGATGGTCAATTTGATCAAACAGACCTCCTAGGTAACCAAATTGCGGAAAGTTTTATCCACGAAATTCACCAATTTGGTATTCCGGTGCTGGACTATAAAGTGACGGATTATATTCGGATCACAGACAAAGGGGATTTTGTCATGACCCGAGACTACCTTGAGCTGAAAGAAGCATTACCCATTAATTACATTCTTGCAGGCACAATGGTGAACCATAAGGGTGGTGTTTTATTGAATGCACGGATTTTGGGGATGGATTCGAAACGTGTTGTTGCCTCTACTCAGGGGTTTATCCCAGATCAAGTGGCGAAAGCGCTGATCAGCAGTCAGGTTGAGTCGAATATCCGTTTAAAATCATCGGGCACGAAGTAAAGGGAGATGACAATGAACGAGAAGCATGTTTTTAATCTTCAATTATTCAGCTTGGCATGTGTTGCAATACTAACGAGTTCATCCGTTTTAGCGAGTAGCGATCAATGTATCAATGATTTAGGGAAAGAAGTTGATTGTGTTCAGGTTGAAGCATTTCACCAAAAAGGGATGCACGATCATCAGATGGAAGTGATCCCTGATAAAGGGATGGGCTTAACTGAGCATCATAAACTCATTAGTGATTATGTAGAGCAAATGGCGATGCAGCTTCATCGAACAGCCACAAACCTACCTGATAGAGCACGCATAGCCGTGTCATCATTTGTGTCATTTGATGCATCATTAAAACAAACCAGCAGATTAGGAAATCAAATCGCAGAAAGTTTTATTCATGAATTACAAGTGTTTGGTTGGCCTGTCGTTGACTTTAAGACAATGGACACGATCCAGGTCACTGTAGCTGGGGACTTTGTATTTTCACGAAATTATATGGAATTAGCGAAGCGACAAAAAATTGATTATGTCCTTGCAGGAACCTTGAGCTATACCCCAAAAGGGATTATCGTACGAAGTCGGATCATTGATATTCATGAAAAAAGTGTTGCTGCCAGTAGTAAAGGGATGATCCCCTATTTTGTCTTAAAAGAAGTCTACTGAGTGCAAGCAACAATATTTTTGATGAAGGCCAGTTTCTGGCCTTTTTTATTGAAGGAAACCAGACCCTGTGTTGCCCGGTCTAATGTATGAAAAATTTGTTGTTTAAAGAGGAAAGTATGAAAAATATCATATGGCTTATGTTGTGTTTGGGGCTTTGCTCTTGTGCAGCGCAATATCCTAAAAATCTTCGAGTCCCAGACACAACACCGCTTATTTCATTTCAAGATGTTCTTTCCGATCAAAAGGGGAATGTTGGACTTCAAGGGCGCTGGGGTGGCGTGATTGCTGGGGTGCAAAATCATCAATCCACCACGGAAATCGAAGTCGTACAATTTCCATTAAGAAATAATGGCCGTCCGGAGGTTGAGGGGCAGACGCAAGGCCGCTTTAAAATCGTTGTCAAAGGGTTTTTGGATCCAGTTGTTTACCAGCAAGGCAAAGTGGTGACGGCTCTGGGGACGATTCGGGATAGTATTCAAGGAAAAATTGGCGAACACCCTTATTTGTTCCCGGCACTTACAGATGTCAAAATTTATCTATGGCCAGAAGTGAAAGAAGTCGAATATATTGAGCCTTGGCCTTACTGGCACCATCATCATTGGTACCATGGCCCTTATCTACATCGTGTGAAAGTAAAAAAATCTAAATAATAATCGGCAACTTCTAGGCAAAAAGACAATATTTCAATGAAAGAAATAAAAATACAAATAGGTGATCAAGTCATCGCTGGTTTGGATAATGAGGAAAAAAGTGAGCATATTTTACTTGCACTGCATGGCTGGTTGGATAATGCGGCAAGCTTTACACCAATCATGCCTCATTTGAATGGGTATCGTGTCGTTGCGATAGATTTCCCAGGACATGGTTACTCCTCCCATCGACCAGAAGGCGCTCACTATCATTTTGTAGATTGGATCGAAACGATAGTCCATGTGATCCAACACTTTGGGTGGTCCTCTGTAACGGTTGTTGGACACTCGATGGGAGGGATGGTTGCGACGGTTCTGGCTGCTTCATTTCCTGAGTTGATTGAACGACTGATTCTGATTGATAGTATTGGGTTAGTCACAACAGTTCCTGAAGAAGCGCCGAAGCAACTTCGTGATGCGATTCTGAGTCGTAAAAAAATGAAAGCGAAATCCAGAAATGTTTATTCATCCATTCATCAAGCAGTGGAAGCGCGATCAGTCGTAGGAAATTTTCATAGTGATATTGCACGATACCTTGTTGAGCGGGGAGCTATCTCTACTTCAGAAGGTGTAAAGTTTACGGCAGATATACGACTCAATATTCCATCAGCACTACGCTTCACGCCTTCTCAAGCTGAAGCATTTATCTCGCAAATCACATGCCCGGTACTGATGATGTTAGCCGAGGATCGCATTGGTGAATTGAATCAACGTGTCGAAAAAGCGATCGGGATGTACCAGAGGCATTATCAAAATCTAACGATGCTGTCTACAAAAGGGGGGCATCATTGTCATATGGAATTCCCGGACGAAACTGCCCAAAAAATGAAGGCTTGGTTGAATAATGATTAATATTGGTCTGATATTTATGCGTATCGCGTAATAATTGCTCGTATTTTTGTGTTGGCATTGAATTTAGAGTCAAGACTCAGTAATAATAGCCGGATTGTCCGAGAGATATACTTGTTCCCAACAGGGGTCGTTGAGCGAATGGCTCGGATCTTGGTTCTGTCGTTTGAGGCGTTGTTTTGTTTTCAAATGGACTTGCAACAACGTGCTACAAGAGAAGTTTGGGTACAAACTTAAATACATAAAAAATGCATAATAAGGAGAGGATAGTGGAAAAGGTATGGTTAAAAAGTTATCCTGAAAAGGTCCCTACCGAAATCGATCCTAATCATTATCAGTCGCTATTGGAAATATTCGATGAGGCGATAGACACTTATCGGTCTAGAGATGCCTATATCAATATGGACAAAGCCATCACGTATGATGAGCTTGATCAACTCTCTAGAAACTTTGCGGCCTATCTGCAGCATGACTTGAAGTTGAACAAAGGGGATGCTGTTGCTGTAATGATGCCGAACCTATTGCAATACCCGGTTGCAATTTTAGGTATCTTGAGAGCGGGTTGTGTCGTTATCAATGTAAACCCACTATATACTCCAAGAGAGCTAGAGCACCAACTCACAGATGCGGGTGCAAAAGCAATTCTCATTGTCGAAAACTTTGCACACACGCTTGAAGAAGTTATTGGCAATACAAAAGTTGAACATGTGATCCTGACGAAAATGGGTGACATGCTCGGTACAGTGAAAGGCACCATCGTCAATTTGGTGGTGAAATACGTCAAAAAGTTGATCCCGAGCTATCAGCTTCCAGGGTATATTCCATTTAAAGATACTTTAAAGCGTGGTGAGTCGCTGTCTTATGACAGGCCAAGCCTCAATCATGATGATCTGGCTTTCCTGCAATATACAGGTGGCACGACAGGTGTATCGAAAGGTGCAATGCTTACCCACGGAAACCTCGTAGGGAATCTTGAGCAAGTGAGTGGCTGCTTGGATCATCAGTTAATCAAAGGGAAAGAGTTTGTTGTCACAGCGCTTCCGCTGTATCACATCTTCGCATTGACAGCGAACTGCCTGACATTTATGAAATATGGTGGTACAAACCTCCTGATTACCAATCCGAGAGATATGCCGAGTTTTGTCAAAGAGTTATCGAAGTATCCATTTACAGCGATAACTGGCGTGAATACTTTATTTAATGGGTTATTAAATACGCCTGGGTTCGCTGAGTTAGATTTCAGCCATCTAAAAGTTTCACTGGGTGGTGGCATGGCAGTTCAACGTCCAGTCGCAGAACGGTGGGAGAGCCTGACCAATACACGCTTGTTGGAAGGCTATGGTTTGACAGAGTGTTCACCACTTGTCACGATATGCCCATATACAAGTAATGGCTTTACTGGAAGTATCGGCTTACCAGCACCATCAACAGATATTCGCTTGGTTGGTGAAGATGGGCAGGATGTTGCCCAAGGTGATCCAGGTGAAATGTGGGTGAAAGGTCCACAGGTCATGAGAGGGTACCTCAACCGTCCAGATGCAACAGCTGATGTTTTGAAAGATGGCTGGTTTGCCACAGGCGATATTGCAGTGATGGATGAAAATGGCTTTTTCTATATTGTTGACCGGAAAAAAGACATGATCTTGGTTTCTGGCTTCAATGTTTTCCCGAATGAAATTGAAGAAGTGGTTGCGATGCACCCGAAGGTGATTGAAGTTGCGGCGATAGGTGTTCCTCACGAAGTTTCTGGTGAAGTCGTGAAGGTTTATGTTGTTGCAAAAGACAGCTCTATCAGTGAAGAAGAAGTGATCAATCACTGCCGTGAGAAGCTTACTGCTTATAAAGTACCAAAGCTTGTCGAGTTTCGTGATGAATTACCAAAAACAAATGTTGGTAAAATATTAAGACGTGCGCTAAAGGATGAACTAAAACAATCTGCATAGCACCTGCGTCAAAAAATAAAGAGGTACCCATGATACCTCGAATAGAAGGGTGGGGAGACATAGACTCAGGGAGGAGACTGAGTAAAATGCGCTTTTCATCCTTTCTTTTTATCTGAAGAATTTGTCGTAAAAGAAGGAGTCGATGTTGGACTTTCGTGTCATTACAACACAAGAGGAATTGACTGCGTATTGCCAGGCAGCTCAAAAGCAATCCTATCTCATGATGGATACAGAGTTTATTCGTGATCAGCGCCGTTCCCCAGCTTTGGGTCTGATCCAACTCAACGATGGGCAGAACATTGCCTTGGTTGATCCCTTAAATATCGATGATTTATCTCCTCTTTGGTCTTTGATGGAGGAGGAAGGGCTATTAAAAGTCCTTCACTCCTGCTCAGAAGATCTTGAAGCAATTAGAGCCGTTTCTGGCAAGATGCCAACCCCATTATTCGATACACAAGTTGCTGCTAACTTTCTAGGGGAAGGCCCGTCGTTGGGTTATGGTTTTTTGGTGGAGAAACATCTCGGTGTGAGTCTGTCGAAAGAGGAAGCGAGAACCGACTGGTTAGCAAGGCCACTGACGGACGCGCAGCTTAAATATGCTGCCGCGGATGTTTTGTATCTATTGGATATATTTCTCAAACAAAAAGCACTATTGGAAGAAAAAGAATTGCTGGACTATGTCCTCGCTGAAGGGGCACTGATCACGCAAAAGAAAAGCCGTGAGATCCCATTGTCTTGTTTGTACTTTGATGTAAAAAATAGTTGGCAGCTGAAACCAAGGGAATTAGCAATTTTACGAGAGTTAGC
The DNA here is from genome assembly GCF_000374485.1 of Algicola sagamiensis DSM 14643. GTDB lineage: Bacteria > Pseudomonadota > Gammaproteobacteria > Enterobacterales > Alteromonadaceae > Algicola > Algicola sagamiensis. The sequence continues at coordinate 175,379 of NZ_KB894491.1, read as the reverse complement.
GATTTGGCGAGAGGAGTTATCAAGAGAAATTGACCTGACGCCCTCAGTCATCGTCAAAGAACATAACTTAAGTTTGATTGCGCAAAGACGTCCGGGAAATGAAAAGAGCTTGAGGAATATTCCAGGGTTAATGAGCGATCGCCTGCATAAATACACAAAAGAAGTGCTAGCGTGTGTTGAGCGTGGTAAAGATGTGCCACCAGAGCATTGCCCGCCTGTTGTATCAAGGTTGATTGAGTATCCAGACTATAAAAAGACGCTCAAACATTTGAAACACATGATCCAAGAATGTGCGAAAGCACTGAATATTCCGGAAACTGCGATTGCTTCGAAAAAGCAAATTAATCAGCTGATCGCATATTTTTGGCAACTCAATCCTGAAGTACGTCATCAAGAATGGAAAAAGCCGGATCTTCTCCATGGCTGGCGTTATGAAGTTGCGGGTCGAGTTTTAGAAAAGGAAATGACTCACGATGAAACGTGAGTCACTTTCTTATTTGTAAGCGAGAAGACTTTGCCTAAGCACTTCTCTCTTCGGGTAAGGCAACATTCAGCTCTAGGACTGATAAATCATCCTCTTTTTGCTCTAGTTGAACCGAAACTTGATCCTCCGAAATACTGACATAACGGCGGATCACCTCGAGTATATCTTGCTTCAACTGTGGTAAGTAATCAGGCCCATGACGTTGTTTGCGCTCATGGGCGACGATGATTTGCAGTCGTTCTTTTGCAATATTTGCCGTTGGCTTTGCAGAAGATCGAAAGTAATCCAGCAATGACATAGGGCTATCCTCCAAAGATTCTTTTAAAAATTCCTTTTTTCTCGGCTGTCAAAAACCGGAAATCGATGGTTTCACCGAGTAAACGTTCAATCGCATCGCTATACGCCATTCCAGCATCGCTTTCTTCATCTAGAATGACAGGGCAACCTGAGTTTGATGCATTCAAGACTGATTGTGATTCTGGGATCACGCCAAGGAGGGGAATTGCGAGGATTTCTTTGACGTCATCGACGCTGAGCATTTCGCCTTTTGCAACACGTTCGGGATGATAACGCGTTAATAGCAAATGCTCTTTGATCGGATCCATATTGCGTTCTGCACGGTTCGATTTACTATGCAAGATACCAAGGATACGATCAGAGTCACGAACAGAAGATACTTCTGGATTCGTGGTGACGATTGCTTCATCTGCATAGTAAAGCGCCATTAATGCGCCAGTCTCGATCCCCGCAGGAGAGTCACAAATAATGTAGTCGAAGTTTTCTTTGAGTTCTTCAAGAACTTTACCAACCCCATCGCGCGTGAGAGCATCTTTATCGCGTGTTTGTGATGCTGGTAAAATATAGAGATTATTGACACGTTTATCTTTGATGAGTGCCTGGTTAAGGTTTGCCTCTCCATTGATTACGTTGACAAAATCATAGACTACACGACGTTCGCAGCCCATAACCAGATCAAGATTGCGTAACCCGATGTCGAAGTCCACAATGACTGTGCTATGTCCTTTTAATGCGAGTCCGGTGCCAATGGCAGCGCTGGAGGTGGTTTTACCAACACCGCCCTTCCCGGATGTCACTACGATTATCTTGGCCATTTTTATTTTTCCTTTACTTACAAAGCGGAAATTAAAATTTTTCCGTCGTTTAATTCGACTAATGCAGCCTGTTGCCATAAATCGGAATTGATAGAATCACTGAGAAGGTAATTCCCTGCGATTGAAATCAATTCTGCCTGCATATTTTGGCAAATGATACGGGCGTGTGGATTGAGTTTCGCCCCAGCAATTGCACGACCACGGAGCGCACCGTGTACGTGGATATCACCATCTGCGATCACTTCCGCTCCAGCACTGACACTCCCTGTAATAATCAAATCCGTATCTGCTGCATAGACCTGTTGGCCTGAACGGACGTTTCCACGCACGATTTTGCTGGCAACAAAAGCAGGGGCGTTTGTCGCATCGGGTGGTATTTCAGGCTTTTCTGTAGATTCGGGGGCTGTTTTCCCTGCATTTAATACTGCTAATCCATGGGTACTTGCATACGACTTTTGTTGTTCGCTCGCATGGGTAATACCAACCAGAACAAGATTGAATTCTGAAAACAAAGCAACGAGCTCACTAAGAGGAAACGTGTCATCGACCTTTTCCAGGTCAGCGACCATAGGCGCATTTGCAAAAAAGTTTGGTGCACTGGCGAGTTTTTTTGATAGAGAACTTGAGATGAGCTCCAGGCTGTCACTGTAAATTTTGACAACAGACAAGGTAAAGAGTGATCCTTTCAACTCAATGATTCGAAGTGGCATATGCGCGTAACCCAAAAAAATATTTCAGTCTTTTTATTATCAGGCCAATTTGGCTCTGGCAATTCTATTGCTACATGTTATATTTTGGCCCAGTCATACGCAAGTATAGCCTAGGTTTGCAGTAAATTATGTTGTGTTCAGTTTATAAATCATCCAAACGGGATGAAACGTATCTCTTTATCACGAAACGAAATGATTTTAGTAAAGTGCCAGAAACTTTACTCGAAATGTTTGGTCAAGCTTTACATATAATGACGTTTTCCATTGCACAAAAAACGCAACTGGGAACGGCAGATATCGATAAAGTTCGACAGGCTTTAGAAGCGGATGGGTATTATCTACAGATACCCCCACCAAAGGAAAACCTGTTGGACGAATTCAAAGCACAAAATAAAGTCAAAACAACGGAGCAATAAAGTGTCTCTACGTCACCTTATCAAATGGGCTGGTCTGAGCGTTGTTCTCTTTGGAGCTACGCCGCTGCTGGCCGCAGAAAAACCTTCATTCGCGGATTATGTAGGTGGTTTAAAAAAAGAAGCCATCGAAAAAGGCTATTCAGCACAGTGGGTGGATCAGGTTTTTTCCCAAGTATCCTATCGCAAGCGAATTGTAAAGGCCGATAAAAATCAAGCAGAATTTAAATTGACGCTGGAGCGTTATCTGAATACGCGCGTTCCTGAGTGGAAGGTTAAACAAGCACGAGAGAAGTTTAAAAAACATGAGAAACTTCTACAGGAAATTGGTAAAAAGTTTGGTGTTCAACCGCGCTTTATTGTGGCACTGTGGGGTCTGGAAACCAACTTTGGTCGTATTCAGGGAAAACATAAGGTGGTCGACTCTCTAGTCACATTGGCTTATGACGGGCGTCGTGAGGCATTGTTTAAGAGAGAACTATGGGCAGCATTAAAGATTCTGGATCAAGACCATATTTCTCAAGATAAGTTTATTGGCTCTTGGGCTGGTGCTATGGGGCAAACACAGTTCATGCCTTCTTCATTCTTAGCCTATGCAGTTGATTATGACGGTGATGGGAAAAAAGATATTTGGGGAAATCAGAAAGATGCATTTGCATCCATTGCGAATTACTTAAAGTCTGAAGGTTGGAATGATGCGATGACCTGGGGCCGTCAAGTGAAGCTGCCAACAGACTTAAATGATACTTTGGTGATGACCAAAGAGCGCAGCAATAAAAAGTTGTGGAATCAACGTTGGAATGAGACGAAGCGTTCGCTGAAAGACTGGAATGATTTAGGGCTTCGTCGAATGGACGGGAATCAACTGCCGACAGTCGATATCAAAGCGACTTTGATTGTTCCAGATGATCGTAAAGGGCGTGCCTATCTGGCTTACGATAACTTTAAAACGCTGATGCACTGGAATCGTTCCTATTATTTTGTTGCCTCTGTTGGATTACTTTCTGATAGAATTAAGTACCCAGCGATGAAATAGATCAGAACATGACAAGGTTCTGGTTTATTTGATCCTTGGCAGAATAAGAAAAACAGCGTCTCAGGCGCTGTTTTTTTATGAGATTAGTCAAAAGCGGTAGAGTCTATGTTGGAACAAAACTTCTGGGAAAACAAAACACTGGATGAGATGTCTGATCAAGAATGGGAAGCTATTTGTGATGGGTGTGGTAAATGCTGTTTGCAAAAAGTGATTGATGACTCAGAAGAAAAAGGGACAACAGACTATATCAACGATGGAGAAACGATTTATTTCACCTCGGTCGTTTGTCAGTATCTCAATACCAAGCAATGTGCATGTACCTGCTATAAGACAAGAACTGTGCTTGTTCCTGATTGCGTCAAGCTCACGAAAGAAAACCTGTCTGATGTTTTTTATATGCCACCCAGCTGTAGCTATCGCCGTCTTCAAGAAGGTCGAGGCTTACCTTCCTGGCATCCACTGCTCAATAAAGGCAAGAAAACCGCTATGCACCGCGCAGGTATGTCTGTCCGGGGGAAAACTGTTTCTGATGCGGAAGTCGATCTAGAAGATTACGTGGATTATATCGCTTATTGGCCGACGGAAGATTTAGATTGAAGCCTCTCTTTTAACACCTCAACCAAAAACTCAATCACGACTTGGATCCGCTTTACACTGCGTTTTTCTTTGACATAGGCTAGAAATAATCCAACATCGTAGGTTTCACTTGGCTCAACAGTATATAAGTATGAAATGCATACCGAGTTTTCATGCGATGAATATTATTCGACAACCTGATTTTGAAGCGTTGGTATCACGTTATAAAGACCACTTAACGCAGTACATTCTTTAACTGACTAAGAAAGCGCAAAGGAACTGTGCCAGTCATCGATACTCAATCAGTATTCAAGTTCCTTTCAAACTCAATAATGGTTCAATCAACCACTCTCCAACCGAGCGTTTTTCTAAAAGCACATCAGCTTCCAACAGCATACCAGCTTGAAGGGGCATCTCTTCCCCATAGGCTTGGATGGTTTGTTGTGGCAGGTGAACTTTCACTTTGTACATCGGTTCTTGCAGCTCAATAGGGAGGTTGACCTCATTGGGTAATAAAATCACTTGTGAGGTTTCGAACAACTCACCATTTAAAATGCCAAATTTTTGGTAAGGAAAAGCATCGAATTTAAGGCGCGTTGTTTGCCCTGCACGGACAAACCCAAATGCACGTGTCGGTATCAATAGCTCAGCATATAAAGATGCGGTTTTGGGGATCACGCTTGCAAGCAATGCATCAGCAGCGACAAGCTGGCCCTCTTTTGCAAGGATAGCTGTGACACGTCCAGCTTTTTGCGCTTTGATTTGAATTTTTGACAGGCTTTGTTGTTGAATGAGTTGCTGTTGTCTTTCTGAAATTTGAAGTTGTAGCGTTTGCTCTGACTTTTGCTTTTCCAGTGGCAGGCGCGCTAAAGCAGTTTGATTGGTCTGAATTTTTTGTGCAACTTGGACCTGCAACGCCTCTAGTTCTCCTTTGTCCTGATTGAGGCTTAATCGAAGCTCTTGTTGTTGTTCTTTTGAATATTGATCCAATAAGCCGCGCTTGCTGAGTTTCTCATAGTTATTGATTCGATGTTCAACAAGTGTGATCCGATCTTGAATGAAAGTGATCTGAGATTGAATATGTGTTGCTTGTAGTTGAAGGTTTTTCAACTGAAGCGTGAGTTCTGTTTTTTGTGAGTCATACAGTAAACGATCACTTTCAATCTGAGTGTTGAGGAGTCGAATTTGACTGTTGAGTTCGTGAACACTGGATTGATGCATATCCAGTCCATTGGAAAGGGTGCGTTTCATCTCCAGCGTAAATAAAACATCCTCAGGCTGTACTTGTTGACCTTCGTTGACATTAATATGGGTCACGTAAGCGCGCTCTGGGGAGTAAAGTTTAATGACGCCTTCTGAAGGGACAAGGTAACCTCGCACTCGCTCTTTTCTGTGGAAGTCGCTCGTAAATAAGAAAATACCCATGATAACTACAGCCATCATTGTGCAGGCTGATAACACCTTATAACTCAGTGGCTGGCTAATGGTGACATTTCCCCATAAGCGTTGGTAACTTTGCTCAAGCGCTTCTTTTCGGAATAGGGACATCTTTGGCTCCTTAGGCGATGACTGCATCTTGCGGTGTTACCACAGCGGCGGCTTTTTGCTGCTTTATTTCCTGTGTGACGTCAATCAATTGGCCATCTTGAAGGTGTAATATCCGATCAGCCATCCGCATGGTTTCAGGACGGTGAGCAATGATCACACGGGTAATGTCTAAGGATTTAACGGCATGATTGACCAGTTGTTCTGCGCCAATATCTAAATGGCTGGTCGCTTCATCTAAAAATAAGATCTTTGGATCCTTATAGAGCGCCCGGGCGAGGAGAATACGTTGCTTTTGCCCACCGGAAAGGGTTGTTCCCATGTCGCCAACTAACGAATTGAACCCCATTGGCATCGCACTAATATCGTCATAAATGGCGGCCATTTGAGCGACTTGAGCAACTTTTTCTAAATCAATCTCAGGATCAAACTGACTGATATTATCGGCGATAGAGCCAGAGAGCAGTTCGTCAGACTGCATGACCGCAGCAATCTGATTCCGATATTGTCGTTGTCCTAAATGCCGAATATCAACTCCACCCACTTCAATACTGCCGCGAGCGGGTAACAACAAGCCCAACATGATTTTCATTAAGGTGGTTTTTCCACAACCCGATTGACCGATGATTGCGATTGACTCTCCTGCTGGGATAGATAATGAGAGATCTTGGAATAACTCCGGATCATTCGGAGAATATTGATAGGTAATTTGTGAGAGTTTGAGTTCACCTGTGATTTGGAGCTGCCGTGTGCCCTCAATATGCTGTTCTTCTTCGGTCAGCGTAATATCAGACAATCGATTTAGATGCAGACCAAGCATTTTGAATTCGATGAGGCGCTCAACGAGTGCTGCATAACGCTGAGTGAGTTGCGATTTATACGCCATAAATGCCGTGAGCATACCGATTGTAAAGCTGTTTTCCATAATCGCCATTGCGGCAAGAAAGACGACAATGATATTTTCCAAACCAAACAATAGGTTATTAGCAACGGTATAATTGACCTTGAGTCGTTCAATCCGCACATTCGCATTAATCGCGTCGGTATAAAAATTTTGCCACATGGCTTGGCGCTTTGACTCAATGCTAAAGAGTTTGATCGTCTGAATGCCTCGAATATTTTCCATAAAGTTAGTCTGTTCTTTTGCGCCAGCAACGATATATTCTTCTGATACCGCTCTAAATGGGCGATACCAAATGAGTCGTATCATCAGATAAATGATCATGGCAACGAAGACAATGCTGGCCAGCTTCGGACTATAGATAAATAACATGATCAGTGTTGTGATGGCCATCAAACCATCGATTACAGCCTCGACAACACCTGTGGTGAGCATTTCTTTAATTTGTTGCAAGGAGCTAAATCGGGAAAGAACATCTCCCATATGGCGCTTTTCGAAATAGTCACAGGGAAGGCGAAGCAGGTGGCGAAAGAGGTTTGTCGCCAATTGGATATTCAGTAAAGCGCTCAGATGGACGACGACATAACTTCGAAGGGCAGTCGTTAGCGTATTAAAGAGACTGACAAACCCAAAACCAAGCGCAAGGACGAGAAGCAGATTATCGTCATAACTCACCACAACTTCATCGACGACAAGCTGCATATAATAAGGAGTGATCAATGCGAAAAGTTGTAAGATCAAAGACAATCCGAGTAATTGTAGGAGCGCGGGTTTTATGCCGGTGATCTTTTGCCAAAATTGGGATAACTTGACTTGGGCTCGCTCATCCGCTTTTTTAAATTCTGCTGTTGGGGTCAATTCCATTGCAATGCCAGTAAAATGTTTGCTGGCTTCTGAAAGTGACAATTCACGTTTACCAACCGCTGGGTCCATGATCACGAGGCTGTTTCTCTTCACTTTTGTTAAGACAACAAAGTGATTCATATCCCAGTGCAGGATGCAGGGGAGTTTAAGCTGTGGAAGTAACTCCATATCAAGCTTTAATGCCCGGCTTGCCATCCCAAGACTATCAGCGATTCCAATCAACTGTTGCAGGTTAGACCCTTTGAGCGTTTGTGGATATTGTTGACGTAGTAAATTTAAATCCGTTTTATATCCATGATGAGCTGCGATCATGGCAATACTGGCTAAACCGCATTCAGCGGCTTCTGATTGTAGAATACAGTCCATGAGAAATAGCGCTAAATCCTAATAAGTCGATGTACCTGTAAATGATGCGACATATCATACCGCAAAGCATGAATGCTTCAAAGTAAATAGGGTGATTCTATCGGTCAACGATGTTGAATTTGCGACCACGCTTATTTTTTAATTTTAGTTTCCAAATAGAAAACAAAAGCTCTCACTCAATACGCACGTCGCGAAACTGGAAAGAGTAAATTGAGTTATAAGTTTTTGTTAAACCGATTGGTTGATCTGTATACAAAATGGAGACAAAAATGCTACCAATATTCTAGAAACATGGTAGGGTGACGTGCCAGTCGTAACAGTGGCAATTCCGAAGATAAACATTAAAAGAGGATAAACTGATGACTGTCATGAATTTTCTGACAAAAACCCTACGCCAAGCATTCTTTTGTATGATGGCTTTTTTTTCCACGATTGCTTTTGCTGAGCAAGCCTGTATCGAGCAATGCGATAGTCGCCAAGACGGGACTTATGCATCTTGCCAGAGCGACGAAGCATTTGTCACCTGTACGGGTGGGATTTCTTTCGAGTCGATGTGTCCAACTGGGCTGGTTTGGCTAAGTGAGCACAATCGCTGTGGTGTGATGGACGATGCTGTAATGGACAGCCCAGTGATTTCCGATTTGTCGATTTTAGAAGTTGAGTCTGAGTCTAGCTGCGTGACTTCTTGTGATGGCAAGGCGGATGGAAATTACCAATCCTGTCAAAATTGTAACCAGTATGTGGCCTGTATATCTGGACGATTATACCAAATGGTATGCCCGAATGGTTATGAGTGGGATGATGACATGAAGAGCTGCACGACTGCATCTTTGACGTGTAATTAATGAAAGTTGAAGCCTAGCTGCTGTGAAAAATGAAGTCTAGGCTTCTTCCTGCCAGATTGAATTACATTCAAACGAATAGACCCACAAAATGGCAATATAGATAAAGTCTGATATCAGAAAAAACGTACTCCATAGAAACACGTCAATGTCTTCCACACTTCTTTGTGTCAACATTAATAAATAGACATTATCGAATAAAAACAATCCGAAATCAGCGACAAAAAACACTTTCCAGAACAACTTACAAAATGATCGAACACCAAATATGAATGAGAAAATACCAACAAAACCAAAGAGGTAAGCCCAATCTGCGATGTGATTCACGATGTCCTGCTCTAGGGCATTGAGCGTTGAGAGCACATATAAAAAGAGTGGCACGAAGAGCAGGAGCCACCAAAGTCGCTTGGTTTGAAAGTCAGAAATCAAAAACCAGTTCATAAAGTTTGTTCGCGTCTATCCTATATCTCATTGACCACTGAGTGAATCAACGCTTCATTCAGATCAAGATTGTGTGAGTAGAGGTTGGTACTTCCTTGTATTCTAACAATAATATGTTAGTCTGCACGTTTCAATTCAAGGACTTTATTACCATGAAGGTCAGTGTCATTGGTGTCGGTGCAGTTGGTGGATTTATTGCTACGAAATTACAACACCACACTTCAAATTCTGTTCAGCTTGTTGTGAAACCGAATAGCCCAATCTTATTAGATCCACATCTTCATTTAAACAATGGTGAGCAACCCGTATCCGTTTCGTTTGAAAATGTAACAGCGGATTTGCAGGATGTCGATGGGGATGTGATTTTTATGACCACTAAATCGACTTCAAACCTCGATATTTTTCGCGCTTTATCCCACTTGCAACATAAGACGTTTATTCTTTTACAAAACGGAATTGGTGCGGAATCTCAACTCGCCCGTTATGTTGACAAGACAAATACGATCATCGGTGCCATTAGTCATATCAAAGTGTCATTTGACCGAGAGCATCATCGGGTGAACTGTCATAACCAATTGTTCAATTGTGTTTATGCGGATGCGAGTGGCGATTCATCACCAGATGTTTTGGAACCATTACTTAGTCATATCTTTGATGATGTTCAGAAAAAAGAGAATATCTTTGCAGCGCGTTTTCCTAAGCTGATGGTGAGTATTAGTTGTAATGCGGCTTCTCTATTATTCGATGCTTGCATGCACCAACTCTATCAACGCAAGGAATGCCGTGAACTTATTCTGGCACTTTCTCATGAAGTGATTACTGTGGCTGCAAAATTTGGTGTCACGCTTTCAATTGAAGATATTGAGAATATTCTACAACTATTCGAAGCACCACAATATCAGGGTGTTTACTTTAGTATGAAAGAAGATCACGATAAAGGACTCGCATTGGAAGTTGACGGGATATATCGTTCGTTTATTGATCTTTCAAGGCAAGTCAAAGTACAAGTTCCTGAAACTAAAAAAGTATTAGAGCGTCTTTTGCAACTGAATACAAGGTTAAGTTGTTCGACTTAGGTTGTTTATGTTTTAAGAAATACAATTTGGTGTACTCATATTTATTCTGGTCTATTTTGTGTCTCGTTTATTTCATAAAGTCATAAAGTTCTGGCAACTCTTGACGGCATGATACGAGAATTTCTAACTGAAGGCTCTTCTCAAAAATACTCCTCTGATCAGTGATTGATGTCTTGTTTTGATCAATAAGTCGGCGTAAGTTGCATAAGTGTAACTCATTCATTCGGTTTACTTTAACCTGAAATCAAACTCTTTTGATATGAAGAATGGATGGAAGGTGCTCCCGCGAAACCCGTAATAATTGAAGCCCATAATAATTACTGACAACAATCAGGGTGAAGTATGAATAAAAATAATACCCCACAAATCTATCTGTGCCTTTTTTGGTTATTCACAATGCTATCTTTCCAATCATCATCTGTTGCAGCCAGCTCGGTGATACAGGAAAAAATCCAATATCAATTGCCCTCAGGGAAATCGATCACTGTCGTATCTGTTGGTCATCAATCATCAACACGTTTTGAATCGATTGATGGTTATACCTTGATTTACGAAAAGTCCAGTGGGTTGTTTTATTATGCCCAGCTGAGCGCTGATGGTACGCAACTGATATCCACCGGGATCCGTTATGATGGAGGAGAAGCACCATTTTATCTGGGATTAGAAAAACACCTCAAGCCAGTAAAACCAGCTTCAACTTTACGTCGAAAAATGATGCAACAAAGGACAATGACGCATCGACCAAGAATCGGTCAACCATTAACAGGTTCCGTTGAGGGTGTGACCATTCTCATTGATTTTTCTGATGAGCCAGCAAGGATCTCCAAGCAGGCGGTTGAGCGATATCTCAACCAGCGGGGCTATACCGGAGGTGGCAATCAGGGCTCAGTCAGAGATTATTGGCGTCGCGTGTCTCACCAGCAATTGGATTACACAAATCGTGTGACCGATTATATTCGCGCACCAAAACCAAAATCCTATTACTTGAATTGCCCGCAGGGGGTGGATTGTGCAAAAGAGCTTGTTGATTATGCCTTGCAACAGTTGCTTTCGAGCGGATTTAATTTCCATGGACTCACGACTTATCATGATACTTACTATCGTGTGACTGGGTTAAAAGCACTCAATATCTTTTATGCAGGAAGTGCGACTTTTGCCTCACAATCAAATACCTTTGCAGGGCAGCCAAATGCGCTGTGGCCCAGTACAGGCAGTACAAAGTTTGCGTTAGGAAACGGCGTTTATGCAACGGTTTTCCAAAAAACGAATATGGGCGATGCGCTGTCGATTGGCACATTCTGTCATGAAAACGGTCATATGCTCTTCAACTGGCCGGATTTATATCATATACCCGGAAATAGTGGGAATTTCGATTTGATGGCCTCAGGCAATTATGCTGCGAATGGTAAAAATCCAACACCACCAAATCCATACTTTCGTATGCGTGCCGGGTGGGAGGTACCGATAGAAATCAATACCAGTGTTGCTGCCTATGCGCCATCAGGCCCGCTCTACTCTCAAGCCCTAAAACGTCAAACCTATCAGTATTCAAACCCGAGTAACCCAAGGGAAATGTATATGATTGAGACCTTATTTAAAGGCAATCATACTGGTGGAACACCAGAAAATGGTATTGCAATTTGGCATATTGATGATAGAGGGAACTTTACTCAAACGAATTGTACGATGGGACCAAATTGCCATCCGCCTGTTGTACTGAAAAGAAAGACAGAGCGAAATGGACGGAGTCTATTTGCAAAAGGAGGAAAAACACAATTCCATGCCTGGAGTTCGCCTTCATCAAATTGGTGGAATGGCACATCTTCAGGACTTAGATTGACTGATGTTGGCATAGCATCGGAGCGGATGTGTTTTTCCATTGATGGTAGCAGCTGTACAACGGCTCCAGTGAACGCGCCACCAAAACTGACTGTAGGGCTTTGGTATGTTCTTTCTTTATCTCGAGATCGTTTTATCAACATTCCGCTGCAAGTCGGTGATGATCAAACACCAGCCAGTCAATTAACAATGCAAGCAACGGTCACATCAGGTACTGGTTTTGCCAATGTGTACACAGCATGGAACGGGCAAGTTTATTTGCAGGTTCAGCCAAATAGGACAGGCACGATTCATGTCAAAATATCTGTGACAGATGCTGGCCGTTTGACATCGCATAAGACAGTGTGGGTGGGGGTGAACCCATAGGTATGATGTTTGTCCCGGCATCAATGCCGGGACTGAATGACTTTTTATGAACTTCAAGGCGTAAGTAGTGAATCTGATTTTTCCGTGATCTGCTGATGCCGTCTTTTCCAAAACATTGAATCAGGCCACCGTTTCTCTATTTGATAGTAGTTTTGCCTCATCTCCATATAGGTCATGAATTGCTGCACAATATCATTTTGATAACACGCAAGTGGCTGTTGAATATCAGGATCCAAGTGCATTTGAATTGCACATGCACCATGACACCCCGACGATAAAGCAAAGCCAATGCCCATCGATGAAATCGGATCGAATGCACATGCGGCATCTCCAACAGCAATCAAATTATTTATTGAAGTGGGTGGAAGAAAGTGACTATATGCTTGACGGATCCACGGGTGTGTTTCAGTCGATTTCATAGCGGAAACAAAAGGCTTGATAGATTGACTCTTGGCAAGGTGTTGGTTCCAACCTTTGGATTGATTCAAGCGAAGCTGAGAAGCAATATCTGAATCGGTAAAAAATGTGATGACACACTTGTTTTCAGGGAGCACGGCACAATACCACCACCCTTGTTCTGCTGCTTCGATGAGGAATTCATGCTTCATCGGCAGGTGTTTTGGAATTTGATAAAACTGGCCCACACCGACGAGCTGATCCGCTTGTGGAGAAATAGTGTGAAAATCGTCTCTGACGACGATGAAACTTAGAAGGAAAAACAGTCAGTTTGTAGGTGGATTTTGTGACTTCTTGGTGATTTCAATGTGACATTTAGACAATATTGATGAGCCTATCCTCGAAAGCAATTGGGAAGAATTTTTGAAATAATTAAAAACTATTACTTAATCAAAGTTACTAATTAAATAATAGTAGAACTTGGAGCCATAAAATGACAATTCCTTCAATGGGTCATGCGAATGTTACCCTTTTATCTGCACGAGCGATTCCAGAAGCTGAGACGTCTAAAGTTCAATCCCAAGGAGAAATCGCTGGGAAAGACGTAAAAATATCAGCTGCTGATGCAAAAGCAAAAAATCTGGTTGGAAATGCAAAATCTGAGCACATTGATCGTCCGAAAGGTCACCTGCCATTTCGAGGAGTCCGTGTTTGGCTCGCGACGGTGAGCTCTATGTTGGTCAGTTCATTGATGAGTAAATTAGGCAAGCCAGTCTCTGCTTCGGTGAATACTGAAGCAAATACAAATAAAATACCATTGGAAGCTCATGTAAATGCATTACTTAAGTCATGTAAAAAAGATGGTGATGCGATGCTTCTTAGCTTTAACAAAGGAATGCATTCAGCCCTTGCTGTATATGACGCAGAGTCTAAACCACCAATTACCCGATACTTCTCAATGGGAGCGCCGGGTTATAACTCAAGTGGACGTGGTGCAGAATTTGGACTTTACGACGATATGGCAAACTATGGAGACAGATTGACCAAAGATGGTGAGATCACTTCCGATAATGTTGTTCGCTTGGAAGGAATTAATGCACAGAAAGTCATTTCAGCTTGGAAGGAAATGGAAGAAGATAAATTCAACTTGTTATCGAACAATTGCTCTGCGTATGTACGAGACCTTCTCGTTGTCGGCTATGAAGATGAGCTTGATGTTGATCCGAAAACACTCAAGCATAATCGGAGCAATTGGCAAATGCCTGCAAACACCCACGCAATGGCGATTGAAATGAAGCAGTTGATGCAAGGCGCTGCGGGGTAAATTCAATCAATAAAGCACGAAATGGGCTCTCCTTTTCGTGCTTATTCTCTCCTTTTGCTCAAGGTTAGTCACTCATATGTGCGTACTCATCCCTTTCTTTTCAAAATACTGAATGGGTTGAACTACTATTAAAGTGTGAAATAAAGAGAGTTCACACGTATGAATGGAGATGAATTTCGTACACAACCATTGGAAGTTTACGCATTTTTTTCTACGAAAAAAGAAGCGCAAAACGTTGCGTACTTTTTAGAGCAGTTTACTTTGGCCTTTCAATCAAAGATCTTACCGATTCAATCAATGTATCGATGGAAAGGCGAAGTGTATCAAGCATCGGAAAGTTGCTTAGTTTTCCAGTCTTACCCCTTATATTGGCGCTGGTTATTGCACTCTATCCATCAACGGCAATCGAGCTATGAATCGATTGCCGTATTGGGTCGATTGATGGATGTCCAGAAAATGCCAATTCGCTCAAATGAGATTGTCCAAGTTTTTCTAAATCGTAATGCTGTGGATGATCCTCAAATTAATGCGAGTTACCAAACTGCCCTTCAAACTTGTGTACATGAAAAACTCATAGTCGCTGCACATCAGTGGCGCTGTGTAGAAAGCGTTCAATACTCGTTTTTGACGACACAAGGGTGTATGTCCCATGTGATGGCAATTTTAAAAGAGTTTTCTGTCGATAACCCTGGGTATTCACTTGATTTATCGGTGGAAAAGGCTCATCTTATATCTCCAGATACAAGGCATTGGATATTGGAAAATACACATGCAGACACAGCAACTTGGGCAGTCAGACGTTCGATTAAGTAAGATCATATTTGGTGGGTGGCAGGCTGGTCAGGATTGTTGGTTGAATATCTCTGATGATGAGATAGTGAATGCTGTGTCTGCCGCGATTGAACTCGGGATGACATCGTTTGATACCGCTGAAGAATATGGCGATGGCCATAGTGAAATTGTATTAGGAAAAGCACTTCAGGGGAAACGGCGAGATGTACAAATCTTAACAAAAGTACGCTGGGACCATCTTGAATATGACCAAGTCATTGCTGCTTGTGAAGGTTCATTAAAAAGACTTCAAACAGATTATTTAGATTTGCTACAAATCCATTGGCCAAGCGGGAGTTTTGGTAGTGATATTGTGCCTCTCGACGAAACATTACGTGCATTTGAAGATCTCAAGCAACAAGGTAAAATCTGTGCTGTTGGTGTGTCTAATTTTAATCTATCCCAACTACAAGATGCTGTGGAAATTTGTCCAATCGATAGTATCCAAAATTGTTACTCCATCTTATTTCGCGGTTTAAATCATGCCGACCTTTTACATTTTGCTCAGGCAAACCAAATTACATGCTTAGCCTATTCACCAATGGCTCAAGGACTACTCAGTGGAAAATTCCAATCCGATATCCAATTTCCTCAAGGGGATAATCGGAGACAGAATCGGCTTTTTCATCCTGATATTCTTCCAACAAGCCTTGCAGTCATTGAGGAACTCAAGCAAATTGCGGAAGATAAGGAAGCGCGATTATCTCAACTTGCGCTTGCATGGGTGACGACACAGCCGAATGCATGTGCAATTGCTGGGGTCAGAAATGCTGAGCAGGTAGAATGTAACTTGCTGGCTGGAGATATTGAGCTCGCCTATGAAGAATATGAGCAAATCGAACAGATTGCTCAGCCCATCTTGGATAAGCTAGGCCAGGAAACGATACAATGGGATTGGTAAGGCCGTGCTATTGAAACACGACCTAAGCTCAAATCAACGAAGCAGCTAAGCAAGAAGCTCGTTGAGTTTTTCTAATACGACTGTGTGATGATCTTTGGTTTTAAATTTATTAAAGACATGGATCACAGTGCCTTCTTTATCAATGAGGAAGCTGAGGCGATGGATCCCATCATATTCTTTCCCCATAAACTTCTTGAGGCCCCAGACACCAAAGGCGTCCGCAATCTGATGATCTTCGTCAGATAAAAGCGTGAAATTAAGGTCATGTTTTTCTTCGAATTTTGTCAGACGTTTGACTGGGTCAATGCTGATGCCAAGTACAACAGTATCCTTCTCCTGAATCTGTGTTTGAATGTCTCTTAAGCCTTGTGCTTGTACGGTACATCCTGGTGTCATTGCTTTTGGATAAAAATAAACCAGGACGTTTTTCTTGCCAGCGAATTGAGACAAGGTCACAGAATTATCGTGTTGATCCTGTAACGTAAAGTCAGGTGCTTTATCACCTGCTTGCAGTGTGTTCATGTTGGATTCTACCTTTATTGGATCTTGGTAAATTGGCAGGTGAGTTTGAGTGTTTCACACTGCTCTGTAAACTTTTCTTTGAAGGTATCTTCGGGAAGATCAATAGGCACATTGACACGCATGGTAGAGACCATTTTACTTGGATCATCGGCTGCCAAATCTGCTTTTAAGGCTGTGATATCAACATCGAGATCGGCAAGAAACTGAGATATTTTGCTCAATGTACCCGGTTGGTCTTCCCCTTCATAGTCAATATTAAAACGTGCAGAAAATTGTGGCTCAGAATGATCTTTTGTGCGTTTCATCATAGTGAGCAGATTTTTTTCGAGGCTTAACTCTGGAAGTGCATGTTCGAAACAAGTAATCGCATTGGGTGTTCCAGATAGGAGCATCATAAAGGCAAAGTCATTGCCAAAAAGGGCCATACGACTGTCGATAATATTGCAGTTGCACGCACTGGTAATTTTAGTGATTTCACTGATAATACCTGGGCGATCTTCTCCTATCGCGGTGACAACGAGCTGAACTGACATGACCTTTGTATTCCGTCCTAAGTTTCATTAAAGCAGCATTCGAGTGTAACACACCCAGATCGAAAATCACCCTTTTTTACAGGTCGAATTGATGTTCAAAAATAACCGCTTTAAAAGGCGCGTGATGTCCAAAAATAGGCCAGAGAACTATCTTTGAACAAGCGCTATTTTTTTCTTTGAACAAGCGCGTTTTCGCTTGTATTTATGGGGCTTGAACAGTACTATAACCGCCTCAATCTTTGGGAGGAAAATATGTTTCAGGGCAGCCTGGTTGCAATCATAACACCAATGCACGCAGACGGTCGTATTGACTACGATTCACTTGCTGGACTTATTGAGAAGCATATTCGTCTAGGCACAACAGGGATCATCTCTCTCGGAACGACCGGCGAAAATGTAACATTAACTGCACAAGAGCAGTTTGACGTTGTCAAATTTACGATAGCACAAGTTGCAGGACGTCTTCCTGTCATCGTTGGAAATGGTGGCATTGCAACACACGCTGTGATTGAGAAGACAAAACAATTCAATGCGCTTGCCTTTGATGCATTTTTGACGGTTGTGCCTTACTACAACAAACCAACACAACGAGGCCTGATCGCACACTTTGAAGCTGTTGCAGAAGCTGCCAATAAACCTGTGATTCTTTATAATGTACCAGGGCGAACTGTTGTCGATATGTCCGACGAAACCATCATTACCTTGTCTCGTCATCCAAATATTTGTGGTATAAAAGAGGCGTCTGGTGATGTGTCCCGTGTTGCAAAACTCAAGTCTGAATGTGCAGAAGGGTTTACGTTGCTCTCAGGTGATGATGACACTGGATTAGATTTTGTGAAAGCGGGCGGAAAAGGCGTGATATCCGTGACTGCAAATGTTGCCATCCAATCAATGGCGAAAGCTTATGAGTTCGCTTTAGCGGGTCAGTGGGATCATGCAGCATCAATGCATCAAGCGCTATTGCCATTACATCAGGCTTTATTCTGTGAGCCAAGCCCAGTCCCGGCTAAGTGGGCACTGGACTATTTAGACGAAATTGAGAGTGCCGAGGTTCGTCTGCCATTAACATCACTTGAACCTTCAAACGAAAAAACAATCATAAATGCATTAGACACTGCTGGATTAATTTAGGAGACGCACTTCTGTGAATCATTGGTATAAAAAAGCAGCCATCCTCCCATTATTAACATTAAGCGGATGCAGCTTGTTTTTTTCTGAACAAGAACAAGTCGATGAAAAATACTCACTTTCAAAACCAATCGAGGTGCCTGAAAATCTAAAGCCACCAAAGCGCCCGGGAAATTATTCTATTCCAGGTAACACTGAGCAAGGCGTAGCAGCCGCTGAAGATCCAGATCTACGTCCGCCAACTTTGATATTGGCAGTGCCTGGTAATGCGCGCGTAGAAGAAGGGGAGCGTGCAGCATCCGTCATTTTCGAGCGTTTTGGCCGTATCAAAGACATTGAAAATGATGTCATTGGGCAGTTAATGCGCTTTTCATCCCAGGATGCACTGAAGCTGCATAAAACGGGTACATATACTTGGCAGTCCAATTGGCGAATTGAAACCGTCGAGGAAGGGTTTTGGTTCTTTAGTGATGATGTTGAAGTACGCCGAAACAAATATCAGTATACGTTGTCGTCGTCACGAAGTAATGCGATCACAGAGTTGTCCGTCAAATTACTTGACACGCAATCTCAAATTGAAGACCCAAATAAACAAGCGACACCGTTACAACTTGAAGTCGAAGAACTCAACCGTTTTCTAACTTTCTATAACCTTCACTATAAGACCCAAACAAAACTAAAGCATAAAGAGCGCTTGGGTGAAGTTACATTGTTACTCAATGCGAAATCAACGCCAATGCGTCTTGAGTCAGATTATGCAGAAGAAGTTGTCTGGTCTGAGATGGCATTGATTCTCAAGCGAATGGGCTTTGAAGTTGATGACTTAGATCGCAGTCAAGGACGTTATTACCTTACCTACTATAAACCAGAACCTGGGTTTTGGGACTGGCTGACAGGTGGAGATGATGTCCCACCGATTCCAATCAAAGATGGCGTTTATCATGTCATTATTGGACATGAGGGTGAAAAGACAACGATCCATTTTGAAGATGAAGCCGGTACGCCACAAGATGCCGCAGTGATGCAAGCCTTTTATGAAGGCATAAAAATTGTCGCAGAAGAAGAAAATCTCGAAATTTAACCTAAAATGCCAGCACGACCGCTGGCATTTTTTTAACTGACCAAAACGTGGAAGTAATCATGGAAAAAACAAACGAACTTTATCGTGGTAAAGCTAAGACAGTTTACGAAACCTCTGATCCTGACCGTTTGATCCTACATTTTCGCAATGACACCTCAGCCTTTGATGGTGAAAAAGTTGCTCAACTTGATCGCAAAGGCATGGTGAATAACAAATTTAACGCATTTATCATGCAGAAGTTAGAAGAAGCAGGCATTCCAACACAAGTGGATCGTCTGATTTCTGATGATGAAGCATTGGTGAAACGCCTGGAGATGCTCCCAATTGAGTGTGTTGTGAGAAATATCGCAGCGGGTTCAATTTGTCGTCGTTTAGGTGTTGAGGAAGGGTTAACACTCAACCCGCCAACATTTGAGTTCTTCTTGAAAAATGACGAGCTTCACGATCCGATGATCAATGAATATCATATTCGTTCTTTCGGTTGGGGTGAAGATGAACATATTGAACAGATGAAAAAGCTGACATTCCAGGTCAATGATGTTTTGAAAGCACTATTTGATGAAGCTGGTTTGCTACTTGTCGACTATAAGCTTGAATTCGGCTTGTACAAAGGTGAAATCGTACTTGGTGATGAGTTTACGCCAGATGGCTGTCGCCTTTGGGATAAAGAAACTCGCCAAAAGCTGGATAAAGACCGTTTCCGTCAAGGATTAGGTGGTGTGGTAGAAGCATACGAAGAAGTTGCACATCGCCTCAATGTACCGCTTGATTAATTGATGATTGTTCATCTCTGATTGAAAGCTGGTGACAAATGCCACCAGCTTTATTGGGTTATGAACGTGAGATTATGACTTACAATTGGCTGTTTTCCAGCCTTCCCATTTGTCTTTGTTCTCTTTGATCCATTTACTGGCTGCTTTTTCCGCCGTCATTTTTTCTACATCGACCCATGCTGCGAGTTTGGCGATATTTGCGTTATCAAAATTCATATTTTTGACGATATCGAATGCGCAAGGCCATTTTTCCGGCATACCAGACCAGACTGCTTTTTTAAGCCAGCCTTTTTTCGGGTTACCACAGTCATACAAATAATCTTTGCTCAGGCCCCATTCTGGTTTAGAAACACACTCTTGTGTCCAGTCAGGAAATTCGACAAACTTGCCCTTATAAATGGCTTCGACCCAGTTTGGTGTCCAGTTGAACATTAAGATTGGCTTCTTCGTTTCATTTGCTTTTTTGAGCTCTTCCCATAGCGCGTCGCCTGATTTAACTTTTTTGACGCGAAAATTGAGGCCAAGGGCACGAATACGTGTTTGGTCAGGTTTACCCCAGGGGCCAGTTACGTAAAGACCCTTATCTGTTCCATCTGACGAGAAGACCTTGGAGCACTTGAGCAGTGCTTTCCAATCGGGCAATCCGGGACAAAGTTGCTCAACGTACTCTGGGTACCACCATTCTTCTCTGGTATTCGCATCGTGAGCGCCAGCATCAATAATCTTCCCTTCTTTGACCATGCCATTAAATTTGTCTGCCATGGTGCCTTGCCAAACTTCTGTTTGTACATGCAAACCGCCACTTCCCAGTCGAAACCATTGGCTTTTTGTTGCGCTTGATACATATTCAACTTTATGACCAGAGTTGGTGAGAATTTGTCCAAGCACATGTGAAAGCACAATTTGGCTTGTCCAGTTATTGGTTGCAATTTTGATGGGTGATTGATTGACTGCAAGTGATGAAGTTGTTGCCACTGCACAGACCAAGCCAACCAACAGTTTGGTTTTCATAGAAAGCCTCTTTTCTAACGCAAAGCTAACTATAAAAATAGATGATATTCGTGGGTTTTGAAGCCTTGTCGCGATCGAGGTTGACCGCGACATTGAGCAAAGCTGTGTTTTGTCTAAACATTCATCTCAGGAACAAACTCTGGAACAACCAACTTTCCAGCGGTTTTTTGTTGAATTTCATCAACAGAAACGCCAGGTGCTCTTTCTAGGAGATGGAAAGCCCCATCTTTGACTTCAAGAACAGCAAGGTCGGTGACGATCTTTTTGACACAATTGACTCCTGTGAGGGGAAGGGTGCACTCTGATAGCATTTTGGACTCCCCTTTTTTATTCGCATGTGTCATGGTGACAACGATGTTTTTTGCACCTGCAACGAGGTCCATTGCGCCACCCATTCCTTTGACAAGTTTTCCTGGGATCATCCAAGATGCAATATTTCCTTGCTGATCAACTTCAAATGCGCCGAGAACTGTGAGATCGACATGTCCCCCACGGATCATCGCAAAGCTATCTGCGGAATTAAAAATCGCTGCGCCTGTGACAGCGGTCACGGTTTCTTTGCCAGCATTGATCATATCTGCGTCGACTTCTTCTTCTGTTGGATATGGACCCATTCCCAGTAGGCCATTTTCGGATTGAAGCATCACTTCGATATCGTCTGGCACATAGTTTGCGACGAGTGTGGGGATGCCGATACCAAGGTTAACGTAATACCCATCTTTGAGTTCTTGTGAGACGCGGATGGCGATTTGTTCTCTAGATAATGACATGACTTTTCCCCTTATGACCGAGTAACACGACGTTCGATGCGTTTTTCAAAATTGCCTTTGATAACACGATCAACAAAAATCCCTTGTGTATGAATATGACAAGGATCCAGCTCACCAGGCTCGACGATTTCTTCAACTTCTGCCACAGTAATTTTCCCGGCGGTTGCTGCCATAGGATTGAAGTTCATTGCAGTATCTCGGTATACCAAATTACCATATCGGTCGGCTTTCCAAGCTTTCACGATTGCAAATTCACCTGTGATTGATTCTTCCATGATGTATGGACGGCCATCGAACTCTCGAACTTCTTTCCCTTCAGCGACCGGAGTGCCAAAACCTGTTGCTGTGTAAAATGCAGGAATGCCTGCACCGCCAGCACGCATTTTTTCTGCAAGGGTACCTTGTGGCGTTAGTTCAACATCGAGTGTCCCTTCGATGGCTTGTTTTTCAAAAATGGAGTTCTCACCAACATATGACGCAATGATTTTTTTTATTTGTTGTCCTTCTAGTAAGATCCCTAAACCAAAATCATCGACACCACAGTTATTGGATACGACAGTGAGCTCCCGGGTGTTCATCCGTTTGATCTCCGCAATTAACCCTTCAGGAATACCACATAATCCAAATCCGCCTGCGATAAGGGTCATGCCATCTTGCAGTCCTTGCATTGCTTGTTCGTAGTTGTCTACGACCTTGTCAAAACCTGCCATTGTTTACTCCTGTTTTTCTAATTTTGCTCTCATTGCGTTTGAAACTTTTGAAGTTGGCTGGGTGTTTAATACGTCCGAAATGAACCAGCCAGCTTTTGCTAATTTACCTAAATGGACCCCTGTTTCAATCCCCATGTCCTGTAACATGTATATGACGTCTTCTGTTGCAACATTCCCTGCTGCACCCGGGGCATAAGGGCATCCTCCCAATCCAGAAACTGCACTATCAATGGTTGAAACGCCATATTGCAGGGCGACATAAATGTTCGCCAGTGCTTGCCCAAAGGTATCATGGAAGTGGACCCCGAGACGATCGACAGGAATTTTATTGAGCACAGCATCCATCAACTGGTGTGTTCTCCCTGGTGTTCCTGTTCCGATTGTATCGCCTAATGAGATTTCATCACAGCCGATCAATAACATTTGTTCGCAGACATGTGACACTTCTTCTGGCAGTATCTCGCCTTGATATGGGCAACCCATGACACATGAGACATAACCACGAACGCGGATCTCATGTTTTTTAGCTTTTTCAACAACAGGTGCGAACCGCTCCAAACTTTGTGCGATGGAACAGTTGATATTTTTCTGGCTAAAGCTCTCAGAGGCGGCACCAAAAACGGCAACTTCTGTTAATCCAGCCTGAATCGCATCTTCTACTCCTTGAAGGTTCGGGGTGAGGGCGGTGTAGCAGACATCCATCTTTCTTTCGAGCTGTTGGAATAATACAATGCTGTCAGCCATTTGCGGGACACGCTTCGGTGAAACAAATGCGCCTGCTTCAATGGTTTTCAGTCCAGCCTCTTCCAAAAGATGAATCAGCTTTAGCTTTGTTTCGATGGATACAGGGGGCGCATTTTGCAGCCCATCCCTTGGGCCGACTTCAATGATGCGAACGGCTGTTGGCAAACTCATGACTTTTCCTCATTGGCAATCATGGATAACAGTTCTGCACCATCTTGGATTAAGTCGCCTTCTTTAAAGTAAACTTCATCGATTTTCCCATCATAGGGTGCGGCAATCGTGTATTCCATCTTCATGGCTTCCATGATCACGAGTGGCTCACCAGCACTGACTTGATGGCCTACTTCTGTCAAAATCGATACTATCGTGCCATTCATCGGGGCTAAAAGCCCACTTTCATCCTGATGAGACTCTTCTTCAGGGGTTGAGAGATTGGCTTTTTGTACAAAATGATAGACATTTTGTTTTTCGAATAGTGTGATTTGTTCTCCATGCGCAGCGACACGGACATTGACCTGATGTCCGTCAATACTGGCTGTGAGGTGATCTTCATTCAGGGTACCGGATGCTTTGAGCAGATGGCCATCAATTGTGATCTGATAGTTGCTGAGGTTCTGATTGATGGTGATTTCATGTTCAACCTCTGATGCATCAATGAGGACGAGTGTATGTTTTTGTGTTTGGTTGAGTCGCCAGCCATTGAATGCATGCCAAGGTGAATAGGGATCCTGGCTGGTATTTGCCGATCGTTGTCGCTCTTGAGTTTGGGCGAGGATCAAATATAGGCTCACCAGCGCTAACGCACGATTACAAGGTTTATAGCCTTCCGAAAATAAGACTTGATGATGGGTCTCGATGAATCGTGTGTTGAGTTCTTTTTGATGAAAAGCGGTGTGCTCAAGTATATTGGAAAGAAACTCCAGATTGGTTTGGACCCCAGAGATTCGATATTCATCGATGCCACTCGTCAATCGGCGGATCGCCTGCTCTCGGGACTCATCCCAGGCGATCAATTTCGCAATCATTGGATCATAGAAAGTACTGACTTCGTCATTTTCACGAACGCCAGTATCTACACGTAGGTGATTGGATATATTCGGTTGGCGTAGATAGTTGAGTTTCCCTGTCGCTGGAAGAAAATCATTGTCTGGATCTTCTGCATAGATACGCGCTTCTATTGCATGGCCCTCAATGGTGACCTCTTCTTGAGTAAGCGGGAGTTCTCCACCTGTTGCAACATGCAATTGCCAACGGACGAGATCTTGACCTGTGATCATCTCGGTCACAGGGTGCTCCACTTGAAGGCGTGTATTCATCTCCATAAAGTAGAAATCGCCATTATCGTAGAGGAATTCAACCGTACCAGCACCTACATAATCAATCGCTTTTGCTGCCCGTACCGCAGATTCTCCCATGGCTTTGCGGATATCATCGGGAACATCTGGTGCAGGAGCTTCTTCGATAATTTTTTGGTGGCGTCGTTGAATAGAGCAGTCTCGGTCAGCCAGGTAGATACAATTGCCATGTTGATCGGCAAAGACTTGTACTTCGACATGGCGAGGTTGTGTAAGGTATTTTTCGATCAGGATCTTATCGTTTCCAAAACTGGCAAGTGCCTCTCGTTTTGCACCAGCCAGTGATTCAGAGAATGCACGTGCATTTTCTACAACGCGCATGCCTTTACCACCGCCACCAAAAGCGGCTTTTAAGAGGACAGGATACCCGATCTTCTGCGCTTGTTTGCAAAGATGCGATTCATCTTGATTCTCACCGTGATAACCTGAAATGAGTGGTACACCAGCTTGTTCCATGATCATTTTTGCAGCGGACTTAGATCCCATGGACTCTATCGCTTGAATCGGTGGTCCAATAAAGACGAGACCATTTTCCTGACAGGCCTTTGCGAGTATTGGGCTTTCCGATAAAAAACCATATCCTGGGTGGATTGCTTGGGCCTCAGCACGTGTTGCAATATCGATAATTTTATCGACGCATAGATAGGATTCCTGGCTCGGAGAGGGGCCGATATGATAGGCTTCATCAGCCAGTGCAACATGTCTTGCTTCCCTGTCCGCATCAGAATAAACCGCAATACACCGGATCCCAAGCTGGTGTGCGGTGTCAATGATCCGGCAGGCGATTTCTCCCCGATTGGCAATCAGAATCGACTTAAACATCATTTCTCTCCTTTTTCGGATTGGATGAGCCAGGCGGGAGAACGCTTTTCAAGAAAGGAAGATAGCCCTTCCTGACCTTCGGGGGAGGTGCGTATATCTGCAATACGCTGGCTAGTAAATTGCATCAGTGAGCTCTCAGTACCATGATGTGCAACAACACTTTGGATGAGTGTCTTGGCATGTTGCATCGCTTTTGGTCCATTCCTCATGAAGGATTTAATGAATACGTCGAGTTGCGCCTGTGCTGCTTCGGCTGATTCAGCGATATGGTGAATCAAACCGATATCTTGTGCAGTTTGTGCATCAAATGCTTCTGCTGTGAGGAAATAACGACTTGCTTGACGTTGCCCAATGGCTCTAATCACATATGGACTAATTACGGCAGGGATCAGCCCGATTTTTACTTCGCTTAAGCAAAATTTTGCATGTGATTGGGCAAGCGCAATATCACAGCAAGCGATGAGGCCGATGGCGCCACCAAAGGCATTTCCTTGGATCATCGCAACGGTTGGTGTCGGAAAGTGCGTAAGCGCGTCCATTAATTTTGCTAATTGAAGTGAATCTTCTAGATTTTCTTCTCTGTTCTTTTTCGCCATTGAGCGCATCCAGTTGAGATCTGCGCCAGCTGAAAATGTCTTCCCATTTGCGCTCAAAACCAGTGCTCTCAGAGAATCATTTTGTTTGAGTCCTTCAAAGGTCTCGATCAGGCGCGCAATGAGATGATCATCAAATGCATTGTGGACGTCAACCCGGTTGAGTGTAACGGTTGCGATACCTGATTCAGAAATATGGACGATTAAGTCATTAGAACGATCGTTCATCATCTTCTCCTTACATCCGAAATACACCAAAAGTTGAGGACTGAATCGGTGCATTCAGGGACGATGAAATTCCCAGACCAAGCACCATCCGGGTTTGCGCGGGGTCGATGATCCCATCATCCCAAAGTCTTGCACTTGCGTAATATGGATGCCCTTGTTCCTCATATTGTTCGATAATCGGAGCTTTAAACGTTGCTTCTTCTGCGTCGGTCCAAGACTTTCCTTTGCGTTTTAAACCATCTTTTGTCACTTGTGCCATCACGCCAGCTGCTTGTTCACCACCCATGACAGAAATCCGGGCATTCGGCCACATCCAGAGCATCGTTGGGTCATATGCACGGCCACACATCCCATAATTGCCTGCACCATAACTGCCGCCGATAATGACAGTAAATTTGGGCACATTGGCACAGGAAACTGCGGTTACCATTTTCGCGCCATGTTTTGCGATGCCTTCAGACTCATACTTTTTACCGACCATAAAACCAGTAATATTTTGTAAGAAAACGAGGGGGATTTTTCGCTGGGCACACAGCTCAATAAAATGTGCCCCTTTTTGGGCTGATTCAGAAAAGAGGATCCCATTATTGGCGACGATCCCAACCGGATAGCCAAAAATTCGGGCGAAACCACACACGAGTGTTGTACCGTAGTACTGCTTGAATTCGTCCAGTTCAGAATTATCGACGATACGAGCGATAACTTCTCTGACATCATATGGCTTTTTAAGATCGGTCCCGACAATGCCGTAAATTTCGTCCGCATCATAAAGTGGATCTTGCGGTGGCCGAATATCCATGTTGATTTGTTTTTGACGATTGAGACGGGCAATACTTTGTCTGGCGAGTTGCAGCGCATGTTCATCATTTTGTGCGTAGTGATCTGCAACCCCAGATATTTTACAGTGGACATCAGCGCCGCCAAGCTCTTCAGCGCTGACTTCTTCACCCGTTGCTGCTTTGACCAGAGGCGGTCCAGCAAGAAAAATCGTTCCTTGCTCTTTGACGATGATACTCTCATCAGCCATTGCGGGAACATAGGCACCACCGGCTGTACATAGGCCCATCACAATGGCGATTTGCGGGATATTCAGCGCAGACATATTGGCCTGATTAAAGAAAATTCGTCCAAAATGCTCTTTATCTGGGAAAACTTCATCCTGTCTAGGAAGGTTTGCACCCCCAGAATCAACAAGATAAATACAGGGAAGGTGACACTTCTGGGCAATTTCTTGGGCACGTAAGTGTTTTTTGACGGTGATAGGGTAATAAGTACCGCCTTTAACGGTCGCGTCGTTGCCGATGATCATGCACTCGACACCATTGACCCGACCGATACCAGCGACAACACCAGCACATGGTACTTCTTCTTCATAACATTCCCAAGCAGCGAATTGGCTGACTTCTAGGAATGGTGCACCTGGATCAATCAGTTTGAGAATTCTGTCTCGAACAAACATTTTGCCACGAGATTCATGCCTTTGAATGAGTTTTTCACCGCCGCCTTGTTTAATCGTTTGAAGCTTTTGTTGTAGGTCATCGACCAAGCGCTGCATTTCTTCTGCATTCGTCAGAAAGGCTTCACTGCGAGTATTGATTTTTGTCGTAATTCTACCCACGTCATCGGTCCTTTTGAGCTATCTGAAATTGAAGGAAAATAGGGGGTGCAGAAAGAATGCTGCACCAAATCGTTTTTAAGCGGACTCGTTAAATAGTTCGCGCCCAATAAGCATGCGGCGTATCTCAGAAGTGCCTGCACCGATCTCATAGAGCTTTGCATCACGAAGCAATCTTCCAGTCGGGTATTCATTAATGTAGCCATTTCCACCGAGGATTTGGATCGCATCCAGCGCCATTTGTGTTGCTAACTCTGCGCTATAGAGGATCGCACCTGCTGCATCTTTACGTGTGGTTTCGTTTCTATCACAGGACTGTGCAACGGTGTAGACATAAGCGCGAGCTGCGTTCATCCGTGTATACATGTCGGCAATCTTGCCTTGGATCAGCTGAAATTGTCCGATAGGTTGGTTAAATTGCTGGCGCTCATGGATATATGGAACAACTTGATCCATGCAAGCCTGCATGATCCCAAGTGGACCGGCAGATAAGACAACGCGCTCGTAGTCTAGGCCACTCATGAGAACATTCACGCCGCTGCCCTGCTCACCAAGAATGCTTTCCTCCGGTATCGCACAATCTTCAAAGACCAGCTCGCAAGTATTGGAACCGCGCATCCCAAGCTTATCCAGCTTTTGTGCTTGCGAAAATCCAGGCGTCCCTTTTTTAACGATAAATGCAGTGATCCCTCGAGATGCAGCAGCCAAATCAGTTTTTGCGTAAATGACGAAAACATCTGCTTCTGGACCATTTGTGATCCACATCTTGTTACCATTTAAAATGTACTGATTGCCAGATTTTTCGGCTTTGAGTTGCATACTGACGACATCAGAGCCAGCATTTGGCTCACTCATTGCTAATGCACCAACGTGTTCACCAGTACATAATTTGGGAAGATATTTTTGCTTTTGTGCTTCAGAGCCATTTCGGTGAATTTGGTTGAGGCAAAGGTTGGAACATGCACCATAGCTCAACCCTACAGATGCAGACGCCCTGCTGATCTCTTCCATGGCGATGACATGTTCAATATAACCTAATCCGGAACCGCCATATTGTTCGTCGACGGTGATCCCTAGTAATCCCATCTCACCGAGCTTTTTCCATAAGGGGAGAGGGAATTCGTTCTTTTCATCAATATCTGCGGCAATCGGTGCGATTTCGTCCCGCGCAAATGCGTTCACTTGCTCGCGGATCATGTCAACGGTTTCGCCTAAATTGAAGTTTAGAGATTTGTATCTAGAGATCATAAACTCAGCTCCAACGGGCGAGCTATTCTGGTTGCTCGCTCTTTTCAAGTCGTTTTAATGTGTCAATACAGCGGTTTTCTGCTGTAACCAGCTCCATCAGGACTACTTTAATGTCATCCATTTGTTGATGAAGCGAAGCTTTCTTTTCCTGGATCAGTTCCAGCATAATGCGTAACTGGGTGCCACTGGATTTATCAGCATCGTAAAGCTCAAAGAGCCGTCCGGTTTCAGCAAGTGAAAAGCCAAGTCGTTTTCCACGAAGTATAAGTTTCAACCGAACACGATCCCGCTTTGTATAGATACGTGTTTGACCTTGACGTCTAGGTGAAAGTAGTCCCTGGTCTTCATAAAAACGAATGCTTCGCGTTGTGATATCGAACTCTTTGGCTAATTCGCTGATTGAGAATGTGACTTCAGCTTTTTTACTCATCATGGATTACCTAAAACTGATTGTGGGACACTATATGGTAAGTTTACGTAAAGGTAAAGCTGTGTCCTTGTTCAAAATTATGATTCATTCTAAAGTATTAATATAATTTGGTGAAGTGATTTTCCTCTGAGCACTGAATATATAGGATGTTTTGGGTAATTTGATGGTTCAATAGTCATCATGGGTTTTCGAAAACTTCGTACAAATTTACGTTGGCGTAAACGGCAAATTTGTGTACGCTTGTTCCGGAAAAATTCAATTGAGGAATCAACCAATGGAAAATCAAGATCCAGTCGTCATTGTGGCAGCCAAGAGAACACCAATGGGTGGTTTTATGGGAGAACTTCAGCCAAAGCAAGCGACAGAACTCGGTGGAGAAGCGATTGCTGCTGCGCTTCAATATGCCAGTATCCAACCGTCGGACATTGATGAAGTGATCATGGGTTGTGTTTTACCTGCAGGATTAAAGCAGGCGCCTGCCCGTCAAGCCATGATCAAAGCTGGGGTTTCTGTTTCAACAGGGGCAACAACAATCAATAAAGTTTGTGGCTCTGGCATGAAAGCAGCGATGCTGGCCCATGATTTGATTCGAGCAGGCTCGGTAGACATTGTTGTTGCGGGAGGTATGGAAAGTATGACGAATGCACCACATTTACTTTCTGGAAGCCGCTCTGGGCAGAAGATGGGGGCAATGCAGATGATGGATCATATGATGACGGATGGTCTTGAAGATGCTTACGAAGGTGGGGCAATGGGCTGTTTTGCGCAAGCGACAGCAGATGAATACAAAATGACACGAAGTGACATGGATGACTTTGCGATTTCCTCATTGAAAAAAGCCCAGCAAGCCATTGAAAACGGGTGGTTTAAAGAAGAAATCACGCCGGTGACGATCCAGGCGCGTAAAGGTGACATCACAATTGATACTGATGAACAGCCCGGAAAAGCAAGAATTGATAAAATTCCGAGCCTTCGTCCTGCCTTTGCAAAAGAAGGGACAATTACTGCAGCGAATTCAAGCTCAATCTCTGATGGTGCAGCGGCGCTCATTTTAATGCGAGAAAGTGAAGCCCAAAAGAGAGGTTTGACCCCTCTATGTCGGATAGTTGGCCATTCAACTCACTCCCAAGAACCAGCTTCCTTCACAACTGCACCTGTTGGGGCTATTCGTCATTTGCTTGAAAAAATTCACTGGAATACTGGTGATGTTGATTTATATGAAATCAATGAAGCATTTGCGATGGTGACGATGTTGGCAATTCAAGAATTATCTCTGGATGAAACAAGCGTCAATGTCCACGGTGGTGCGTGTGCACTTGGTCATCCAATTGGTGCAAGTGGTGCGCGTATTTTGGTGACTTTGATCCATGCCTTAAAACAAAAAAATCTCAAACGTGGTGTGGCATCACTGTGTATTGGTGGTGGAGAAGCGACAGCAATAGCCATTGAAATGATGGCTTAATTTGTTCACATATTTTTTGACATATATTCAGCGATGTGTCGCTGAGCAAATGGGGATGATGAATATGAAGCA
The DNA here is from genome assembly GCF_000374485.1 of Algicola sagamiensis DSM 14643. Classification (GTDB taxonomy): domain Bacteria; phylum Pseudomonadota; class Gammaproteobacteria; order Enterobacterales; family Alteromonadaceae; genus Algicola; species Algicola sagamiensis. The sequence continues at coordinate 144,259 of NZ_KB894491.1, read as the reverse complement.
GGTACCCTTATTAATCAACGGTGAGTTTTGTCAATCACAAAGCACCAATAAACTTGATGTTGTTGATCCAGCGACTCAGGAGGTACTTGCACAAGTGCCTTATGCAACGGACCAGGAAATGCAGGTTGCCATTTCCAGTGCAAAAGAAGCCTTTGAGTCTTGGAAAGAAACCCCTGTTTCTGAGCGGGCACGACTGATGATGCGATTTGGCATGTTGCTCAAAGCGCATCAGGACGAAATTGCACAAATTATTTGCCAAGAGCTTGGTAAAACGATGGAAGATGCAAAAGGGGATGTTTGGCGCGGAATTGAGGTTGTTGAGCACGCCGCAAATATACCATCCATGCTGATGGGTGAAACGGTCGAAAATGTAGCCAGAAAAATTGACACCTATAGTTATACCCAACCATTGGGCGTGTGTGCGGGGATCACACCATTTAATTTTCCTGCCATGATCCCGCTTTGGATGTTTCCAATGGCCATTGCTTGTGGGAACACTTTTGTTCTCAAACCTTCTGAGCAAGATCCGATGACGGTGATGCGGATTGCTGAGTTATTCCTTGAAGCTGGTGCGCCCAAAGGCGTCTTACAAATTGTTCATGGTGGAAAAGACCAGGTCGACACGATTTTAGATCACCCAGAAATCAAAGCAATTTCCTTCGTTGGTTCTGTCCCTGTTGGTCAGTATATTTACCGCCGCGGCACTGAAAACCTCAAACGTGTTCAAGCATTTGCAGGTGCCAAAAACCATATGGTGGTGATGCCGGATGCGAACAAACAACAAGTCATCAATAACTTGGTTGGCGCATCAGTTGGTGCGGCTGGACAACGTTGTATGGCGATTTCTGTGGCAGTTTTTGTTGGTGAGTCGAAAGACTGGATCCCAGAAGTTGGCGAAGCGCTGTCAAAAGTGAGCCCTGGGGTTTGGCAGGATGAAAAGTCTGCCTATGGTCCACAAGTCAGCGCACAAGCAAAAGAGCGGATCCTGTCTTTGATTGAAAAAGGAAAACAGGAAGGTGCAAGCTGTCTTTTGGATGGCTCGGAGTTTACACATCCTGACTACCCGCAAGGCAATTGGGTGGGACCGACGATGTTTGCTGATGTCACCCCGAAAATGCACATTTATCAAGAAGAAATCTTCGGGCCAGTGTTATTGGCAATGCATGTGGAATCTTTAGAAGATGCTTTGGAAATTGTGAACAATAACCCATATGGTAACGGAACGTCTATTTTCACATCCTCTGGGGCTGCGGCTAGGAAATATCAACATGAGGTTGAAGTTGGACAAGTGGGCATCAACATTCCAATCCCTGTGCCGTTACCTTTCTTCTCCTTTACAGGCTGGAAAGGATCTTTCTACGGTGATCAACATGCGTATGGTAAACAAGCCGTTCGATTTTATACAGAAACCAAAACGATTACTGCACGCTGGTTCGAGGATGATATTGCTCACGGACCTAATATGTCGATTCATTTGAAGTAAGGAAATGACGATGGATTTTAATTTAACTGAAGATCAGCGCGCCTTCGAGGAGACTGCGCGCCAGTTCTCTGAACAAGAATTAGCCCCATTTGCAGCAGAGTGGGACAAAAAGCACCATTTTCCAAAAGATGTCTTACAAAAAGCCGGGGAGTTGGGCTTTTGTGGGCTTTATGCGCCAGATGAGGTTGGAGGATTAGGCTTATCCAGACTGGATGCTACGGTTATCTTTGAACAATTGGCAATGGGATGTACGACAACCACTGCAATGCTGACGATTCACAATATGGTGGCATGGATGGTTGCGACCTGGGGGACGCCAGTCGTCAAGGAAGAATTTGGAGAGGCTTTAGCAACAGGGGAAAAGATAGGCTCGTATTGTTTGACTGAGCCAGGATCTGGCTCTGATGCAGCGGCACTTCGCACCACTGCAAAGAAAGAAGGTGATCACTATGTGATCAATGGCTCGAAAATGTTCATCTCTGGTGCGGGTGATACGGAAGTACTGGTGGTAATGGCGAGGACAGGCGAAGAAGGCCCCAAAGGTATTTCTGCCATTGTTGTTCCTGGTGATGCTGAAGGTGTTATCTATGGAAAACCGGAAGAAAAAATGGGATGGAATGCACAACCAACTCGTCTTATTACGTTTGAGAATGTGAAAGTTCCAACTTCTTTCCGACTGGCAGATGAAGGAGAAGGGTTTAAACTGGCGATGAAAGGATTAGATGGGGGCAGAATAAATATCGCAACCTGCTCCGTTGGCACGGCACAACAGGCCTTAAATCAATCCCTTCAATATATGCAGGAACGAGAGCAATTTGGGAAGCCACTTGCAGCTTTCCAAGCGCTCCAATTTAAATTAGCAGATATGGCAACAGAGCTGGTTGCCGCGAGACAAATGGTAAGGCTGGCCGCATTTAAACTGGATCAGATGGATCCGGAGGCAACAGCCTATTGCGCGATGACAAAGCGATTCGCAACTGATATTGGTTTTCAGGTTTGTAATGAAGCATTACAACTTCATGGCGGGTATGGATATATTCAGGAATATCCATTGGAACGTCATGTTCGTGATGTCCGAGTTCATCAAATCCTGGAAGGAACCAATGAAATTATGCGCCTGATCATTGCGCGTCGTTTATTACATGAAGCAGCAGGTGAAATCCGCTGAACATGCATCTATTTTCTCTTTACTTGGCTCGGCATGATTATGTCAGAGGATGCAAGTGAACGGTCATTTATTTTTTAAGTCTGAATGAGATGGATCGATAAGGTAAGGTATAACAATGACAGATGTGGTTTTATTTGAAGAAATCCAGACAGAACAAGGTAAAATCATCGGCTCAGCAACACTCAATTCAGAAAAAACGCTGAATGCGCTCAGCCTAGAGATGATCCAACAGCTCCACCCAAAGCTACTTGCATGGCAGGAAGACCCGAATGTTGTGATGGTACTCTTACAGGGTTCAGGTGAGAAAGCCTTTTGTGCTGGTGGAGACGTTGTTTCCTTGTATCAGGAAATGAAAACACACGAAGGTGCTTATTCGGAAAAAATCGAAACGTTTTTCACTCACGAATACCAACTGGATTACTTGATCCATACCTATGAAAAGCCCATCCTGCTTTTGGGGCATGGCATCGTCATGGGTGGTGGGTTAGGACTCATGGCAGGGGCGAGCCACCGTGTTGTTACCGAACGTTCTCGCATAGCGATGCCAGAAATTACCATTGGACTTTATCCAGATGTAGGCGGAAGTTGGTTCTTGAATAAAATGCCGACTGGATGCGGACTATTTCTAGGATTAACGGGCGCCCCGCTCAATGCATCAGACGCCAAGACATTAAAACTCGCTGATTTTTTTGTTCCTACATCAGAAAAAACAAACCTTGTTGAGTCTCTGAAAACGTTAAACTGGGGGGACACGATTGCGCTGAATCACCAGAAGTTATCCGATCGTTTACGTGAGATTGAGCAGAATAACTTACGTCAGTTACCTCGCGGAAATTTATCGCCACACATGAATATGATTGAATCGATCACGACATATGATCGACTTGCTGAAGTTGTGGATGCGATTTTATCGTATCAGACGGAAGATGAATGGTTTCTAGGCGCGCAGAAAACACTGCAACATGGTAGTCCGATCTCAGCACATATTCTTTATCGGCAAATGGAGTTTGGTGCAACGAAGACCTTGGCTGATTGTTTCAGAATGGAATTGGGCCTATCGGTCAATTGTGGAAAGTTTGGTGAATTTGCAGAGGGGGTTCGTGCGTTGCTCATCGATAAAGATCGAAATCCGACTTGGACTTATCGTACAGTCAATGATGTGGATCCAAAAGTGATCGATGAGTTTTTTGTCTCTCCATGGGATGAATCTTCTCACCCACTCAAGAAACTTGGCATTCGAGAGGAGAACTAAGTCATGGCGTCAATCTATTTTATTGGTCTAGGTCACATGGGTGCTCCAATGGCACAAAACCTGCTCAAAGCGGGTCATGATGTGACGGTTTTTGATTTGAATGTCAATGCCATGCAGCAGCTGGAAGACATGGGGGCAGCGACTGTTTCTTCGATTGAGCAAGGCGTAGAAGGCGTTGATTTTATCATTTCAATGCTCCCTGCTGGGAAGCACGTGAAAGCAGTGTATCTCGGTGAAGAAGGACTGGTTCATCATATTGATAAAAAATCGCTGGTCATTGATTGTTCTACAATCGCGAGTACAGATGCACAAGCGGTTGCGACTGTGTTGCAAGAAAATGGGATCCGTTTTATTGATGCACCCGTATCCGGTGGTGTTGCAGGTGCTGCTGCTGGCACACTTACATTTATTACAGGCGGAAAGTCGGCAGATGTTGATCAAGCGCAAGTAGTATTGAAAAGTATGGGGCATCATGTTTTTCATGCAGGTGATGTGGGTGCAGGCCAAATCGCAAAGATTTGTAATAATATGTTGCTGTCTGTGTTGATGATAGGGACTTCTGAGGCGCTGCAACTTGGTGCAGATCACGGCCTAGATCCGAAAGTCTTGTCAGAAATCATGCGCAATAGCTCCGGTGGAAACTGGACGTTAGAAAAGTACAATCCTTGCCCGGGCGTTATGCCTCAAGCCCCCTCTTCAAATGAATATCAGGGGGGATTTATGGTTGATTTGATGGCGAAGGATTTAGGGCTTGCAATGGAAACAGCGCTCAATAGTGGTTCAACGACGCCAATGGGGGCACTGGCTCGTAGCTTTTATACGCAGCATCAGCGCGCAGGTCAAGGTGAAAAAGACTTTTCAAGCATTTTCGAGCTATTTCAAAAATAGATTCTAAAAAGTTTTAAAAAGAGAATGAAAACATGCAAGTAAAGGATAAAGTGATCGTAATTACAGGTGCAGGGCAGGGATTAGGTCAGGTGATGGCCATCGATCTTGCGCGTGAAGGTGCCAAAATTGCGATGATTGATGTCAACGAAGAGGGGCTTCGCGCAACCAAAGAGTTGATAGATCATGCCGATGGACAAGCACGTTGTTATACCATGAATGTTACAGATGAAGCTGCTGTCGAGTCGACATTTGAACAAATCACCAATGACTTTGGGCATATTGATGCGTTAGTCAATAATGCGGGAATTTTACGTGATGGTTTGTTCATCAAAGCGAAAGCGGGTGAGATCATCAATAAGATGTCGTTGGAACAATTTCAGTCGGTGTTAGATGTGAATGTCACAGGGGTCTTCCTGTGTGGCCGAGAAGCCGCAGCACAGATGATCAAAAAAGAGCGAAAAGGTGTGATCATCAATATGTCTTCTGTGGCACGTGTGGGTAACTTTGGTCAGACAAACTATTCTGCATCAAAAGCCGCTGTTGCTGCGATGACGTCCACTTGGTCAAGAGAGCTTGGTCGATTCGGGATCCGCTCTGTTGCCATTGCTCCTGGAATGATGCGTACAGCAATGACAGAAGCAATGAAGCCTGACGCTCAGGAAAGGCTCCTAAAAATGACACCAGTTGGGCGTTGGGGTGAAGCATCCGAAATCGCTCAAACCGTGAAGTTTATTCTAGAAAACGAATATCTCAATGGCCGTGTGGTCGAGATCGATGGTGGGATCTCGATGTAATGGTTTTTACTTCCCCCCTTTTTATCTCTATAAAAAGCCCGTGAAGGGCTTTTTTTCAGTATTTTATCTGATTATTGAGGGCTTCATCATATAAAAATCTACGTAAAGAATGAAAAGCGATGATGGGTTCTGTATGATGAAATGATATGAATACCCTCACGTTGATTGATGAACTACATCACATTTTGTGGCGTTTTCTGCACTTGTGTATTGCCTAACCCAAGCTGGCCGTAGACATTGTCTCCCCAACATTGCAGTGTGTCGTCTTCCAAAATAGCGCAAGTATGGCTTTTACCCAGCGCGATTGTTTTAGCATTCATTCTGAGTTGTACAGTCCTTGGTTGTGACTGACTTTCTGTATTCCCGATTCCTAACTGTCCATATTCATTATTTCCCCAACATTTTACTTGGCCATTGTCTATCTGCGCACAAGCATGTGTATGACCAAGTGCTATCTGCTTAACGGTTCCGCTTAAATTTAGTGTCTGAGGGCGGGCTTTTATTTGCATATTTCCTAAACCTAATTGTCCATATTGGTTATTGCCCCAACATTGAACGCTGCCATCAACGAGTAACGCACAGCTAAATTCTTCTCCAAGTGATATTTGCTTTGCCTGACTTCCTAAGGTGACAACTTGTGGCAATAAATACGCATGATTATCTTGTCTACGACGGTTGGGGAAGCCTATCCCTAATTGACCAAAATAATTATTTCCCCAACATCTTACTTCGCCTTCATTGGAAAGCGCACAAGTATGCTTACTTCCAAGTGCAATTTGTTTGATATTAGTCTGCGTGTTGACTCGAACTGGGAGAAAGGAGGGTCTTGTTGTTCCTGAGCCTAATTGTCCAAAGAAGTTATCCCCCCAGCATTTCGCGTGGTCTCCTTGAAAGGTCATACAAGCATGGGCACTCCCCATTTGAATCGCCTTTGGGTTATTTGCTAGCCTTAACACCTTTGGACCCAGTAATCGATAAAGTCCGCGGCCTAATAAATATCTGCTGTTTTGCCCCCAACATTTCACTGTATTTCCTTCAAGCAATACACAAGAGTGGTCTCCTTTTGCTGTGAGCTGTATCGGGTTGTTTGTGATATTTAGGCGTTGTGGTCTTGTCGAACCTCCCTCCCGACCTAATCCTAATTGTCCTGAGACATTATCCCCCCAACAATAAACTTCATGATTTGTTAATACGCCACAAGTATGCGCACGACCAAGAGAAACTTGCTTCCAGGTTCTTGATATTTCTGCGCTCACATTCGTAATACTGGTGAATAGTAAAACGAAACATGATAATCGAAGTGCATACATCACTCTTATTTACTCCTAAAAATTGAACAGTTAAAAATCAGGTCTCACGTTATTGATATGATTTTATTCATATAAAAGCGAAAGCAGTTTTACATAAGCCCAAGGTTGAGGTGTGCAAAGGTATTTCTTGAGATTAAAATCATTGGGAGAATCAATCGCTTTCTTGACATGGGAATAGCCTGAATTCAAAAAGAGGCTGCAAGGTACACTGTACCTAAAATGTGATCAATAAGAGATAGCCTGGTCAGATGAGCTATTTATGTCGAAAATATTCAATACTGATCTTAAGTCCTCAATTTAATATCAGAGAGTCATGTGTATACAAAAGCCTAACAAATCATTCTATGGGATTCTTATGACCGAGGATCCCACATCAAGATTTATTGGCGCCAATGATTGCATTTGGTTCTGAGTCGGGAAGACTCGCTTTACCAGCCTCTCAGCATTAGCCGTAAGGTTTTTTGAAAACCGATCAAAGTAAATAATAAACAAATCCCCAAAAGCACAAGTAAATATGGGTGCTCATCTTCTGGCTCAGGAAAGTTGGTTTCTTCAGTATATTCATCTACATCGGCCAGTTGTTTGATTGTGCCATCGGCACTAATTTCAATGACTGCACGATAGCTTTCTTTTGGTTTGAGTAAGATAGTCCGTGCGCTTGTTTTTGATCGCACTTTAAAAAAGTGGGTGTGGTGTTCAATCTCTTCAAAGGCACTGATTTGAATATAAAGCGGTTGATCTTCATGGATGGTTTCGACATCAAACCAAATATCTGTTTGGTGGTTGCCAATTTTTGCATGACCATTCATCAGTTTGAGTGACTGTCCTTTTTGTTGTAATGAAATCGATAATGTTAAATATGCGAGCAGTCGTTTTCGATAAATCTCTAGTTGAGCATCGCTTTGGGCAAGTTCTTGAATGGTCTGGTTCAATACGCTGGAGACAGCCGCTTGGGAGAAATTACCTTCAAGTCGCCATTGCTTATCCTGATAACTCAGCGTAAACATGGATACTTGTGGACTGTGTGCTGACACGCCAAAACACAGCATGACGCAGAAAATGGTGAATGGTAAAAGCGTTCTAGTCATCGCATCGGATCATAATGAATGTTAAAAGATAAAGCGTTTTTTGCAGGATAGCCTTTCAAGCAAACAGGGGTGTTCGGGGCCTTGGGGTTTAAAGCATGGTAATGGTAAACACCTTCTGGAAATTCTGCGGTGACTGATCGATGGCCGAAGCATTCATCAAGGTTTTCAGGCTTTTTTCCTTCTACATCCTGTTTTGAATATATTGGATAGCCATCTTTGGCCCAACCAATCATGGCCGTCGCGCTCTGTTCTATTTTTACGCAGGTTGTGCTGGTGACTTCATGGGTGTCTAATAAATCATTGATTGCCTGCGGGATCATATGCCAGTGATAGTAACCAGCAGGAGCAACATGCCCACCACAAGGGTCTAAGGCAGGAATATTCCCACCTTCACGCTCTGGTGGGCCTTCAATAACAGAAGGTGCGGGACCATCGATTGGGATCCCATGAAAAGTAAAACCGATATATTCAATCATCTTAATGGGTTTTGCTTTGAATCGGTTGACTGGCAAGGTCGGTAATAAGTAAGTGAGCTCGATTTCTTCATTTTCCGGAGCATCTAGACAATAGGCGAAATCTTCTGAGTAGTCATTCAGTCGGGATGCATCAGCGATTCGAATATTGCCGGAGTCATCGACAATATCAAAACCATCGTTTTCCATGGAAGTAAACAGGGTGCGGTCCATCGCTTTTAGTCCAGGGTTGGTTGGGCCGTCGTAGACGCCAAGGCCACCGACTTCGTCTAAATGTTCTGGGCAAAAGGGTCCTTTCTCGACCATATTTCCTTTAAATGTGAGTTTGTGGCAACGTGTCTGAACACCATTTTCTAATTCACAATCAACTTGAGTAACATCACCAATAAGCGCGCCTGCACCTAATTGTTCTACATTGAAAGGGAGAGGTGTTTGAAGTGTTTTGTCGGAATCCGGTGAAGCGATATCATGGTCATTACACGCGACGCAAAAGAAGAGGGAATAGCATGAAAGCATCAAATGTCGCATTAATTTTCCTGAATTCAATAGTGTAATTATTGGGAACATTATGATCGTGATGGGATTCATTCAATGCTTTTTACAAATATTTTACCTTTATAGGGATTTCATCATGAATGACAATTTTTTTGTATTTGTTCATTACACATTCAGCTTCATTGGATAAAATACAGAGGTATTCAAAAAGCTTGGAATGTGCAAGGCACAGTGACTCGTAGTAGGAATTTAGTATGAAGAAATTATTTATTATTTTACTCCCGTTTTTATTCACAGGTTGTGCGACCTTATCAGAGAATGAATGTCGTGTTGCAAATTGGCAGACCATCGGTTATAACGACGGTAGTCAAGGTTATGCGACGAGTCGGATTTCAGAGCATACATCTGCGTGTGCTGATTATGGTGTGCGTCCTGATCTCACTTTATACTTGCGCGGCCATGAAGAAGGCGCAAGGGCTTACTGTACACCACATAATGGTTTTGATGCTGGCCGCGCGAATAAAGCGTATGCGGGCATTTGTTCTCAATCGCAGGAGCCATCATTTATGCAAGGCTACCGTGATGGTCAAAAGGTTTATTCAGCTGAGCAAGAGTTAAACAATATCCGCCATCGTATCACAACACTTGAGAATGATAAAAAGAAGCTCCAAAAAGATATTGATCAAAACCAGACAAAGATTATCTCGAATGAAACAGGGATGAGTGAGCGTGCGAATTTATTGTACCAGAATAATAAATTACTGGACCGTCAATCACATATCGACCATGAAATTGGGATGCTAAAACAAAAAGAGCAGTTCCAACAAAATGAAATCCGCCACCTCATGCGTCTTGGAGGACGTTACTAACAGGATGTTCGTTGATTTTTGAAGTGGGGAAGTCCCCGCTTTTTTATCCACAATTTCTGAGGATAAAACTTGCATAAAGTGAGTATAAAACGGGATAACTTCACTTCTAATGATATGTTATCCACTTTTAGATGAATAAGGATATTAGGCAAACACTTTGTCAAACTCAGCTTTGAGTTCTTTATACCGCTTCTGATGCTCTTCTGGTAATTCAATCCCATCGACAATCCCAAATGTTGCTTTACACTTTTCCTGCACTTCAGGTGTTTTTTGTTTTTTATCCTGCTTAATTAATTGCATGATCGCTTGGATCAGGTTGAGTGCAGCCCCTGTGTTCATCGGTGCTAGCTCAAGGGCTTTATCGAAATCTTCAATCGCTTCGATATAGGCACTTTCTTTGTAGTTATTGATCCCATGGGATAAAGCGGCATTAAATTGCTTCATTTTCTCTTTACACTTTTCCATATTTTCTTCAAGCAAATAACTGCCTTGTTGTTCGTGGAACTCTGGCGGCAGATGCTTTGTCATTGCTTGTGCTTGTTCAAATTCTCCAAGGTTGAGCAAGACAGAAATACAGTCAGGTAAAAGCATGGTTGGAATCGGCAGGTCATTATTCTGCTCGTTGGACATGACGCCAGCACTGTAAAGTGTCTTTTTAGACTCTTGAAGTTTTCCAGTAATCGCTTGCATACGTGCTTGGCAGAGCTGTTCGAATTGCGAATAATTGAAGTCTTTGTAATGTTGCTCGTCTTTTTTACATCGTTGCAGCGCCAACTTGAATTCTTGGAGAAAATTACCTTTATCACGACTGTCTTCAGAATGCTCAACGGCATCAAGAATACTCCTCATATATTCCACGAGGTAATCTGGTTCCTGACCTGTGATCCGTTTCGTCATATCCATCATTGTGGCGCAGGCGGTGACGACCAGATCGTAGCGGCCATTTTCCCGAGCAACATCACAAAGCATATGTTGCCTGTCGATAGAGTAGGGGGAAAGATCAGCGGCATGTTTAATTTCTTTGAGGGCCTCGGCAGGCTTGTTTTGCTCGATGTAGTTTTGTGCTTTGATATCGTAGGCATCGACAACCATTGAATTGTGAGACAACACTTCTTCGCATAACTTTAGGGATTCATCATAGTGATCTGCGTCTCTCTCAATTCTTGCCATCGCTAAGAGTGCCCAAGTAACACGTTTCTTTTGCAATTCGTTAGAGAGTATTTCTTTCGCTTTATCGGCTTTATCATGTTTGATAAAAATATCGGATAAGAGCTTGAGACAATGCTGGCGGTATCGGGAGTTATTAGTGGCGACTTGTTCGCAGGTAAACGCGATTTTTTTTAGGTTTCCGGTTTCTATGGCGCTAAAGACTGGTGCAAGTGCTTTTTTTCGGTCATACACTTTTTGGACGCGGCTTTTGAGCAAACTTTGCGAAAAAGGCTTGATCAGGTAATCATCGGGTTGACACTCGACAGCGCCGATCACCATTGGACGACTGCTATCACCAGTGACAATGACATAAACACTCAAAGGCTTAAGTAGCTGTTTATTGCGTAAATCTTCGAGCAATTGTCTGCCATTTTTACCTGGCCCAAGGTTGTAATCGACAAACAGCATATCAAACATGGTTTCATTGCACTTTTGCAGTGCCTGTTCGCCTGTAGATGCGAATTGGATCGATTTTGCACCAAGGTTTTGGAGCATCCCCTTGATCATCAGTTGGAAAGGACGTTGATCATCAACGACAAGAATGTTGACTGTCTGATAATTCAGCAATCAATGTCTCCATGACAAAATTAAAAAGATCTGGATACATTCAATTGTTGATGGAAGTTGAGGAATATTCAAGAAGAAAAGAGATGGTGGAGGGGGCAGGATTCGAACCTGCGAAGGCTGAGCCGTCAGATTTACAGTCTGATCCCTTTGGCCACTCGGGAACCCCTCCGAAGTGGGACGCATCTTATCAGAAGAGCGAACGATGTAAAGAAAAAAATTAAACTTTTTGCTGAAAATGCCGAAAAAAGACTATAAGCCTTAAAAACGAGTGTTTTTCATGCAAATCAATGCCGTACTGACCCATGAACTACAGCTAAAAAATAAACTCAATCAATTATTACAACAAGAACAACGGGCCGATTTTGCTTTTCTTCTTTCACTATTATCCTGGAATGCGAATGACTTTTCTGCATTTCGTTTACCTCATACCGAGATAGCCGCTCAAGATCAGAATACAGAAACCCTTCGGCAATCTTTAGAATTAGGGGAAATCATTTTAGGCGCAAAGCATCCAGCGGATTTTTCTCGAGGCGCAAAAGTTGTTCGAGAATTAGCTCACGGTACAGCGGCGATGAAGCTGCAACTGTATCTGTCGAATTCTCCAATCCATTATCAGGATGATCCGTCTTATATCGCGCCAGAGGTGTTATCCAATACACAAATTCATGCGCTGGATAAATATCATCAAGAAAAAGAAAAGCGCCAGCTACGGGAGAAACAGCCTCATCAATACCCAGATTTATATGAGGTGGTCAATGATGCAAAAGATTTTCTATCGGAGGAGCGCTCACTCAACCGTGGCATTTCTTGAATTTCTTTTGGCTCCCACATGGGCAGGGATCATTGCGCTGGATTTTTGTTGATTGTTCTGGAAAGAGGTCACCATTAACATAAAACCAGTGCAGCCCTTCTTTTCGAAAAGTAGAACGCTCATGAAGTGTGTGTAACTTATCTTCCCAAATATATTGAGCGATAAACTCAACTATTCCCTGTTGGGATTGATAAGTGCTCTCAATCACGTTGAGAGAAACAAAAGCAACTTGCTCTGCCCAATCAAGAATTTCATGCTCAGCATGTTGCTCTCTCATCTCTGGTGCATAAGTCGCATGAATGTAAGCTGCATTTTTTAAAACATAAGCGGAGTAGCGAGAGCGCATTAATGCTTCAGGGGTCGTCGCGAGTTGTTGCTTTTCAATCAAAGGCTGACAACAGACATGAAACGATTGATGAGAGCAACATGGGCATTGCATGGGGCTTATCCTTCAAAAGTCACTATTATGCAAGATTGGCTGAAAATTCTAAAGTCTAATGTCAGTCTATTCCTTTGTATTCAGAAGAAGGAGAAAAATGGCTGTTAATTCTCATCAAAAACAATATAACAAGTCTTTTTTGCTAATCAATTAATTTTACAACAATGGAATTTATTATTGATTAAGTTAACATGATTTTTGCGTTTCATGATTTTGAATCAACCGTATCTGAAACGTTAGCCGTTGTCCAAAAAATATAAAAATCTGAACAGCAATAGGAAAGAAAATGAGAACACTACTTTATTGTTTATTGTTAGGGATGATACCTGTCGCAAGTCAGGCGACAACATGCCCTGACTATACCGTTTATCAATCAGCACCATCCTTTGAACATCCAGAGCAAGAGTCTTTTCAACACTTTTGGAATGAATGGTTAAGCTGGGATCAATCATTCCATATGCTTCATGACGTTGTGGTTGGTGAGTATGAATCAACGACAATGACCGCGAAGTTTGATTATGGCGGTGTCTTTCATAAGGACTTGGAAGATGAGTATATTCAAGCATATATTTACGGCACCAACATGCCACATTGGCAACCGCTTGGCAGATATAAAACGAACTCTGACGGAATTGCAGAAGTAGAATTACCAGGATTACCTGCTGGGCAGTATCGAGTGAAGACTGTCGTGATGGGGGATCTTACGCAAGCGGAAGGTTATATCACAGTGCTCGATAGCACAAGAAAAGCCGTTGTTTTTGATATTGATGCCACTTTAACAAAATCGAATGCAGAACAGATCAAAGATTATCTGGAACTTGAGTTAGCGGAACCGAGACCTGGTGCGTATCGTTTGGTTAAGGAATATATGGAGAGAGATTACCAGGTTATTTTCCTGACTGCCCGCGTTTACTGGTATAGCAGCGGCACAAGAAACTGGCTCAGTATGATGGGATTACCTGAAGGCATATTACGTTTATCTCGAAATAATGGAGACAGTTTGTTCCGTCCTGCTCAGTATAAGGCTGAATTCTTACAGGATATTCAATCAAAAGGTGTAGAGATTTACCGTGCGTATGGTAATGCTACGACGGATGTTGAAGCATATGCACAGGCTGGGATCCCGAAAGAAGAGACCTATATTATCGGTGAATATGCTGGCTATGAAGATACGGTCGCAATAGAAGAAAGTGGGTACTTACAACACATTCAAGATGTTGTGTTATCGACACCAGTAGCTATATGTGAGTAAGTTGCGAGTAAGCGATGAAATACGTATGTCGATATGGAAAGTCGGCATACGACAAATTTTTGTTGGATACGCTATAAGTTAAATAAAACAATGACAAAACAGGGATTAAATCTTGCCGATGAGACACATTTACATTGTGACCCATGGGGAAGCTGAACACCATGTGAAGGGACTCATCGGTGGTTGGACTGACTTTCCTCTCACAAAACTAGGTGAAACCCAGGCGCACCAAACGGGTGAATATTTGGCGACGCTTGTGGATGAGACACGAGCAGAAATGCATTCTTCAGATTTATTGCGTTGTTGTCAGAGTGCACAGATTATTTACCAACATACGCGTGCGCATTACCATTTAACATCAGAACTTCGAGAAATATCTTTTGGCCGTTTGGACGGGAAACCCAGATGTGAAATTCAGAAAAACGATGTTTTTCCAACACAAGAGCAAATTCAATCCTGCCAACTTCGTATTGAGAAATATGTTTCTTATGTGCTTGAACATACAAAAAATGATTTAATCTTCATCACCCACGGTTATGCCATGAACTTTGTATTGAGTACTGTCATTGGGCAAGAAATCAGTGCGGACAAACCATTTGTACTCGCAACGCCTTCCAGTGTGAGTTGTATTCATGATGATGGCGTCAATTGTAAAATTCAGCAGTTGAATCAGGTCGGACATTTACATGCGGTCGTATAATCACGAAAATGATGGTTTGAGATGTTCGTTAGTAAAATAAGTGATGCTTTTTGAGGATTTTATCATATTCGCCAGAATTCTTGAGTGCCTTGAGCCCTTGATTAAAAGCTTTGAATTTTTGCTTTGCATTTTTTGTTTTTTTGGAGATCACAAGGTATTGATGGACGACTTCCATGGGTGGAGATAACGGAGAAATATCTGATTGGTATTGCTTTAATTCATTGCTCAGAAGGTAGAGAGCCAATTGCTTATCGGTAAGAAATAAATCAATGCGCTTTTCACCCAGCATAATTAAGCCATGCTTATCCGATTTGACATCCAATATGTTGACTTTTATGGAATTCAGTTTCGGTGGAAATGTGTATCCCTTGACAAGACCAATCTTATATTTCGTGAGGCTTTGAACGTCTACTTTTTCCATTGTGACGAGTGAATTATTCTTTAATAGTGTAATTTCATTGGGAGGGAGTGGATCGGAATAATAAAGCCATGCTTCTCGCTCAGCGCGATACCAAATCGTATATAGGCCATCGACATGCCCATTTTTAACATCTCGATAAGCCCTAGCCCACGGAACAAGCCGGTTGTTGACACGGTAACCCGCATGAAGAAATGCTTTGGTAACCAGCTCACTCAATGGCCCTTGTTCGGGCTGGCTTTCAGAGTAATAAGGTGGATAGTCTACATAGACCAGTGATACGGTTTGCGTCTGTGTCGTGCTTAGTAACAATAGGAAAGAAAATAAAATATTCACGCAAAAAATCATTCATGCTGTTTAATCACTAACAGTGTAACAGATAAATGAAAGAAGGCCTGTTCAGGATATCAGAGGGTAGGGGATGTATGCTTGAAAAATTCAATCAATAAAAGATTTGGATCATGATCATGCCAAAAAGAATGGTGAGGATTTTACTGGTGAGCACGACAAGTATGATATCTGGCCAAATATCAGCTTTGCTGAAATAACGTAGTAGATAGAATAATACAATAAATGAGAGCGGCCAGCCAAAGACGGGGACAGCGCTGGTCAAGCTGGAAGCACCAGCAGCAATCGAAGTCTGCTTAAAATCAATTTTGACATCTGTCAACAGGCTGGCAAACCAAAGCATTGCGCCTGTGATCAGAATACTGATAAATAGAAAGAAGAACATACAATACTCTCTTCTGACACAACATTTATCGGGTGTATCAATATAATTGTAGCCTACGCGAATTTTCCCCTGCATAGGCTGGCTTTTTATAGTTCGTTTAAAATGCGTTGCCGTAAATTGGTGTACTCGTCGTGACTAATTAACGCTTGATCTTTCAATGATTTTAACTGTTTTAATCGCTCAGCAATTGAAAGCGTTGCTTTTGAAGTCGTTTTCTTCTGCTGATTGGGCGCTTTCTCTTCGGCCTGTGTTTGATGATTTGCTGTACTGGCTGGACGAAAGGTTTCTTGAATGAGGACCTCGACCTCTGCAATTGTTTTTTGATGTTTTTCTTTCGTGGCTTTTGCTGCTGGTTTTGGTTGATACGTTTCGCCATTCAGACGAATACCGCCAATCGTTGCAAAGCGCTTATGATCAAATTGATTGAGCATTGTTTGTTGTGCACTTTGTGATTGACCGAGCACATCGATGACAGGGGACTGTGTTGGATCACCATGATGACCGACGCCAACTTCATTCCGTCCAGCGCTTTGCTTGACACCCATGGCATACATACGATCGTCATTCAACCCCGTATCAATATCTGCTGCTGTGAGGACCGCGGTGATCCCAATATCATCAAGCAGTGGGCCGATAAACTGTTTTGGAATGTAAAAATGAACTTTTTTTCCACTGACCTGAATTTTATGTGGAAAATAATAGAGCTTGTCTACAGCCTCGGAGACTTCTTCTTGTGCTTCTGTGAGGAGTTGTCCGAGGTATTTGCCATTTTCTTGATGAAAACGCTCATTGATTTGCTGGAGGTTAAATGACTTGAATTCTTTGCGTGCTAACTTTGGACGTGGTGTGAGGACAATCACTCGCTCCCAGGCAAACTCAGGTGCAATATTCACTTTTCGTCCTGGCAGCGCCATACGAAACCCATGCTCTGGATTGGCATCGAGATCAATATACAAGTCTAGGTTGAAGGTAAAAAAGCCGTGCTTAGCGAAGATATTCATCGGATCGCCACCCACATCGGATAAAAACAAGCTTGGATGAGTCGGCGCTTCTCGGAGTGTCAGCGTAAATTTATACTGGTTCTTTTTCTCTGAAATCTTTAGGTTGGTTATATCCAAAGAGCCTGCTGGGTAGGCATCATTATGCGGATAAATGAGTTGTCCACTGCCTTTATCATCAAACCTAGGGTCTGAAAAAACATGATCTTTGGCTTGGAGCGAAAAAGCGGTTGCAAGCGCGAGGAATAGGAGTTTGTTTTTGATCATAGTTTCACCTATACAACATGTGAAAAGTTATCATCCATGAAAACAAAGGCTGGATCAACCAGCCTTTGTTTCGTGTGCTAAACGCAATTAAAATTTCACTTTGACGAATGCTTTCATTCGATAGTGGCTAAAATCGACTTCGTCAGTTGAAATCGCGCCTAATGCTGTCTGGACTGAGTCACCCGTTGGGTGCATTTGGGTGACATGACCTTGCGCATCTACTGTGTAGAATTCAGGGTCATAGGTTCCTTCAATCCATTGTGCATTTAAGCCTAGTTCAGCGCCTGAAAGGAAGTAGTTCATCTCAACACCCAACTTGGTCTTTTGATGTTGCCCTGTCGCGTATTCGAGCCAACCTGCATCTGGCTGCGTGTCCCACTCTTCAGCTGTTGCAGGTTTTGCATTGACTGTTCCATCTTTTAAATCTAATCGATAGTGCTCAATAAAAATTCGAGTGTGGAGATCCTCGTGGAGTTGGTATCCAGCTGAAACAGTGTAGGTATCATATGAAGCTTCCCGATCATCGCCATTCGTATGAGCTACCTGACCATGATAAGCATCATGTAGGTACTTCTGAGCTGTGACGCGTTTGTCCTGATCGTTGATATGTTTATATTTTGCTTTAAAGTCGATACCTTCACCAATATCAAAAGTATGGCTCGCCTTCAATACATAGATTTGTGTATCGCGATCTTGATAAGCACCGTAAGGTGAACGGGTATCTCCACCGACGCCCCAATTATGGTTGTTATCTAAAACAGGATAAGCACAATTTGCTTTACTTTTTTCACCACATGCTTGCCAGTTCGTACTGTAATCAATATAAGTGAACTCTGCTGCAAGCTCCCATTCTGCGATTTCATATTTTGGAAGAATCGTGAGTCCACGCCAGCCAAGGACAGAATACGCAGCAGTTTCATCAAAGTCGGTAAAATCATTGTCGGCATTGATAGCAACGACTTGATGCGTTTCACCATCCCAGCCTCCGTAGCCGACACCAGCGTTTTGTGCACCATTTGCAACGTTTGTATTAAAGTTAGGTCGTGACCATTGCCATGTGCCATCAAAACCTTCCGTTGCAAGTACATCTTGCTCACGACGCGCAGCCATGATGGACTGATAGTCACTACCAATATCAAATAGTTCAAAAGAGATTGAAAAGTCTTCAACAAATACTTCGTCTAAATCGATATTGACCTTCCAAGCATTATCCGACGAGTCTTTCGATAGAATAGGAGACCATCGAGCGCAGGGCTGAATCGTGTCACAATTTCCAAACAGCAAGTTTTCGTTCACATCCAACTGAGAATGATAAAATGCAGCAGAAATGGAAGCATTGTCAATTCCATAATAACTGGATTTTATACCTGACACGAAGTTGTTATAACGCATCAGATCCGCTTGACCATCTCGAACATCATGATCATTTTTATCAATCTCATGATCGTCCACATAATCAATGATGGTTGTAAAGTGGAGAGAATTCATAGCCTGCCATCGGATCTGACCAACCCAGGCTGCGTCTTGTGCATGATACTCTCCAGTGTTAAAACCAGGGCCAGCCCACAACTTTGGTAGAGAAACTCGAGCGAAGTCCCACCGCAGTGTTTTATGGAGCGCGGAGCCTTGCAAGTGAATACCGGAGGCGTTATCTCGGTCGATATAACGAATTTTACCAACGGTGAATGGATCGAACATTCCCCAATCATTCGAACCAATCGTTGCGGAATCCAGCCAGTCATATCCAGGTGTTAAACGAACCCAAACACCACGAACTTTAAGATATTGTGCAGACACCGGATCGTTTTCGTCATCACCAAATCCACCATAGTTACTCCAGTAATTTTTACTGAAACGTCCTTTCAGGCGTCCGCCCATTTCGACTTGTTTGGAGACTTGAGAGCGAAACATGAGTTCGAATTCAATACCCTGACCTTGATCCCCACTACCGTTTTCTAAGTTGTTGTAAAGACCATTTTGGAGGCGGCGATCACCATCTAAGAATTTTGCATAAACACTGCCGAACCATTCGATGCCTTTTTGTTGTTGGGCGAGAGCTGGGAATGTCAGTGTGGATCCAATCAGGACCGCAATTGTTGTTTTTTGAAACATCTTTATTCCGTCCATACTTCCCCCGAAACAATCTTGAAGATCAAGTTGTTACGGGGACAAATTTCGTTTTTATTGTTTGTTGGAAATTAGAGGGCTTTGATCATCTCAACTTGCGCCATTTTCAGTGATTGACCTTCTTCCGAGCATTGGTAGGTGAGCTG
Organism: Algicola sagamiensis DSM 14643; assembly: GCF_000374485.1. Taxonomy (GTDB): domain Bacteria; phylum Pseudomonadota; class Gammaproteobacteria; order Enterobacterales; family Alteromonadaceae; genus Algicola; species Algicola sagamiensis. Next base: position 124,772 of record NZ_KB894491.1, on the reverse strand, counting down.
TTTATGCTGGGCCGCGGCTTCTGACTTATCCCCTTTTGCCTGACCTGCGAGCATATCAATGACATGTGGATCGCAATCCATATCATGACCACCGCCAAAACGGTGTTGCCCTTCATATTCGTTGATACGGCGGGTTAAAAGGTCAGTTTTTGCAGGGAACCCTTCGTTGGATTGAACGACGACTTGATAGTGCCAGCTTTTCGGGGAGGAAGCTGCGATATCTTTTAAGTCGACTTTCGCTGAGATTTTTTTGCCTTTTCCTTTGGTTTTGTTGGGCACAATGATCGCATCTTTGAACTTTTCAGCTTTAATTTTTGCTTCACTGGTGACCCGTGATTTCTTCTGAGGGGATAAAATAACGACCTTATCCCAAGCATGTTTGGGATCAAAGTTGATATTCAACCCAGGCAAGCCTTGCGTAAAACCACTGCCAGGTTTGTTGTCAGTATCAATAAAGACAAAGACCATTTGTGTTGAAAAACCGCTTCCCATAGCCCATACATCTTCTAGTTTGCTATTCATTTTTACTTCAAACGTCCCTTTACCTCCGGATGTTTTCAGTTTGAATTCTCGCAAGTCGAAAGCGCCTGGTTTATAAATTGCTGCCGTTGGGTAGATAACCGCACCGTGACCGTTGTCATCTCCAGCAGGATCTTTCAAGGTCAATGTTTCTGCTTGTGCTGTATAAGCGCTGATGCTCAAAAGAGCAACCAAAGTTTTTGTCATTGTTTTCATTGTCATACTCTCTCTCATTTATCCTTTTACACATTAATCCTTCAATTCATTTCGCTTTCGATACAGTTACCCTTTGACGCTACCTGCGGTCAGCCCAGAGATCAGATACTTTTGCAGATAGAGGAATAACAGAACGACTGGAAGAGACACGATAATTGCACCCGCCGCAAAATAACCCCATTGGGAAGAAAATCCGCCTACGAAGAACTTTAAGCCAACAGGCGCGGTATACATGGCCTCATCTTCCATAAACAGGGATGCCAGAATGAATTCATTCCAGCTCGTCATAAAGGAAAATAGGGCGGTAATTGCAAGTGCCGGGCGTGCCAGTGGCAGGACGATCTTCCAGAAAATCGTTGCAGAAGATGCACCATCCATAATCGCTGACTCTTCTATTTCCTTGGGGATCGTGTCGAAATAGCCCTTCATCATCCAGACACAAAACGGAATCGCTGTAGTGGCATACACTAAAATCAAACCAAAATAACTATTCCCCAGCCCAAGCCACTTTGTCACGATGATATACAGTGGGATCAACATGAGAGTCCCAGGGAACATCTGCGAGACCAAAAACATCATCATCCCTGTTCTTCTCCCTGGAAAGCGAAAGCGGGAGAATGCATAAGCGGAAGTACACGCCAGAAAAACACCGAGGATGGTTGTCATGGCGGCGACAATCACACTGTTGAGCAACCAGTCAAAAAATGGCTGTTGGGTAAACAGGTCGACGAAGTTCTGGATACTGATTTGCTCTGGCCAGGGAAGAATCGCACGTAAGCGGTCCCAAGCAGTTGGGTCAGCCGGAATATTCGCAAAACTAATATTCTGTTCTCCAGAAAACGCAATGGAGAAGACCCAGAGAATTGGATAAATGGTCAGAAGACAAAAGCTGGTTAGGCCAACATGTAGACCAAAGTGCTTCGGTAACCTCATGCGTTAGCCTCCGTTGCTTTACTGACTTTGTTTTGGAAAATGCCGTAGATAAACAAGATGGCAAAGATCACAACAGAATAGGCTGCGGCATAAGCGTACTGATATTTTTCAAATCCAATTTTATAGGCTTGTGTCAGCAGGATTTCGTTACTGCCAGCAGGTTCGCCTTGGTTCACCAAATAAATGACGTTAAACATGTTGAATGTCCATACGACAGATAATATGACGGCAGGAATAATCGTTGGTTTGAGTGAGGGCAGGGTAATATAACGAAACTGTTGCCAGCGATTCGCGCCGTCGATTCTTGCCGCTTCATACATATCAGAAGAAATTGACTGAAGACCACCGAGTAGCACCACCATCATAAATGGGAAGCCAAGCCAGACATTCGTCATGAGCACTGTCATAAATGAGGAACCTACATTATCGAACCAAGCGACTGCGTTCCCTCCAAAAAGTTGGATCAGTTGATTCACAACTCCAAATTGCTGGTGGAACATGCCTTTCCAAATCAGGGCGGTGATGTAATTTGGGATTGCCCAAGGCAAAATCAGCAACACACGATAAATGGCTTTGCCTTTTAATCCTTCTGTATTGAGTGCGAGTGCCAGTATCAGGCCAATCAATACACTGAAAAAGACATTAGTGACTGTCCAGAAAATTGTGAACAATAGCGTCCAATAAAAGTTCTGATAATTCACCGACCACGCTTCACCATCCGCTGCGACCACATTAAAATCCCCGAGGATGCTGACATAATTACCAAAACCGATCCAACGTTCGCTGAGTGGTAGGCTTTCGTTAAACAGGTTGGTATCTGTGAAAGACAGCATGATCCCATATGCAAATGGAAAAAATACCAAAATAGTCATACCAATGATGGCTGGCATTGCGTAGCTATAGGCTTGTCTATGTTCTTTGAGTGTTGCGATAGTTCGGCTCGCAGCGCCACTGGCGATAAAAACAAGGAATAATAATGACAGGCCTCCAATGAGGACAAAGAAATTTCTGAGCTGTGTCATGGGCCTTGCCAAATAGTCCTGAATCGCATGTTGATTTAACGTCAGCTCCGGTGTGATCCACCCAAGTGGCCGTTCATAAATATCAACCAATAAGGATTCCGCAGCAATTGCTCGGTCCTTCGTTTCGTGTTGGGCCAGAGATAACATATGTGATGCACTATCGATTGCTTGCTGTTCGAAACGATGAAAGGTGGAAATGCTGTAAAGTCCCACGACAAGAATAAAAAAGCTGCTGGCTGCAATCACTGTATAGCGACGTTTTTGAGGGATAAAAAGCAATGCGATAGCAAGCAGCCCGAGACCTGTTCCGACATAAGCCAAAAATTGAATATCAGATTTGGGTGGTTTTGGCCGTTCTATTTTCAGGACTAAAGCTGCACTGACTTTATTTTTTAGATACAGTGGAAAAGCCAGTTGCAGTGTCTTCTCTTCCCAATTTGAAACGATATGTGCTTTCCGAAAGGTATTTTCTGTACGGTTTGTGCTGACATGTCTAGCCACGGATTTGGCTAAATCATATAAATATCGGGTGTCTTTGCTATAGCGTTTCGGCTGGAATTCACCGCTTTTTTGCATGATATCCGTATGAGCAACAATCCGTTTGGAGCGATACCCGGGCATCTTTTTTATCCCGGCAACGGTAATGGATTGAATACCTACATGTGTTTCGAGCCATTTTACGAGTAACGGCTGAAGGTTTTTCTTTTCCTGGATATGCTGGCTGATCATTGGTCCAAGGACTTGACCTTGAATGGACCACTGCTGTATCTGTTGTTTGGCAAACTGCTGCTGTCGGTACTCAGATGCAATCCACTGGCTGAAGAAGAGTGACACGAGCAAAGCAACAGCAAGCCCGAAAAGGGCCTGCTTGCTGAGCGGTTGACGAAGCATTACTGAGACTTCCTTAACACTTGAATATCTTTCAGGGCAAACTGCTGTGCCTGATCCATTGCTTTGTCAATCGTTGTTGTTTTTTTCACGATTTTGTTTAAGGCGGTCGGTGTATGAGACCAGACGATTGTCATCTCAGCACGGTTTGGCATTGGTGTTGCTGTTTTCATTTGGTCGTAAAACCCTTTTAATATTGGGTTGTTCAGTACACGTATATCTTCATAGACGGTTCGATTTGCTGGGAGCTGCCCGCCTTCAAGCGCCATGGTCAGCCCGACATCTTTTGTGGTGAGATATTGGATAAAATTAAAGGCTTTTTCCTGATACTTGGACTTTGTAGAAATATAAGCGCCTTCAACCGATAACCAAGGTTCCATTGGTTTCCCTGTTTTTGTAATGGTTGGGAGTGGGGCAATGCCCACATCAATATCATCTTTCACTTCACCCAAGAACCAAGGGCCAGAAATGACCATCGCAGCTTTGCTTTTGTTGAACAGGGAAGTAATCAATGCATCAGAAGGTTCTTCCGGTAAAAATTGTCCATTTTCGTACCAATCCATCATGTAAGACAGGGATGCTTTGTTTTCTTTGCTGTTAAGGACAGGGTTGGACTTCTCGTCAAATACACGACCGCCAAAAGCATTCATGATAGGGACATGAAAGTAAAACTTATTGTACTTATATGCTAAACCAAATTGCCCAGCGGCTTTGTTCGTATGCTTTTTGGCAAGTGTGATTAACTCTTTATCTGTTTTCGGGGGTGTTTTTATCAGTTTTTTGTTGTAAATCAGCGCCGTACTTTTAAAGTTGAGTGGAATACCATAAATTGTATCTTGATAGGTGAGGGCGCTGACTAACTTTTCATCCACATTTTCGAGTGTTTCATCTTCTATAAAAAAGTCGATGGATTGAATGATCCCAGACTCAATCCAGCCGCCTAAACGATCTTGGGAAAAAATAAACACATCCGGCCCTTTGCCACGGGGCACTGCGGCTGTAATTTTATCTGCATAAGCATCATGTGGGACAGCAAGGGGTTTAATTTTGACCCCTTTACCAGCCATATCTTGGTTATATTGTTGGACGACTTTCTCAAGGGACGATTTTTCAGCACCGCGATAGGAATGCCAAAGTATCAGTTGATCGTCTGCTGCTTGCAAAACAGCGCTGAAGGCCATCATTGAGAGACTCAAAGCAAGGGTTGTTTTTTTGAATGATTTTTGCAACATGATGTATCTCCTTAAATTAATTGCCTTGGCTTTCAAGACTGAGGACATAATTTTGTTTTGCGGTCGGGCTTTCTTGTTCTTGGGATGTTTGAGAATCAAAACGAGATTCTGGAAGACGGTGCTCCGTATTCGGGTCGAATAAATGGATGGCTCGGGTATCGAATGTAACTTCGTAGTGTTCGCCGAGAAGCCCCATCGTTGGACTGTTTTTAGGTTTGATTTTGGCGAGGATTTTATCGCCAGAGCCGGGCTTGTTTCCGTCACAAATTAAATGGACAATTGCTTCGTGACCAAGGGTTTCGACCATCTCTAGTTTGCCAAAGATATGGGCAGGGACATCCCAATCATCATGTTCATGGAGTAAACCGATTTTTTCTGGACGGATCCCCAGGATCACTTCACCACCATCAAACTTTTCTGTTGCTTCTCGCCACCGTGATGGTGTTTTGATCTGAAAGGATGCGTGTGTCAGGGTTTTTCCATGATCGGAGACTTTGACTTTCATTAAATTCATCGGTGGAGTGCCGATAAAGCCTGCAACAAACGTATTTTTTGGGAAATTGTACAGTTCCATAGGCGAGCCGAACTGCATGATATGCCCTTTGTTGAGCACTGCGATTTTATCCCCCATGGTCATTGCTTCAATTTGATCATGGGTGACATAGATCGAAGTGGTTTTAAGCTGACGGTGGAGCTTGCTGATTTCGGCACGCATCTGCACGCGCAACTCTGCATCCAAGTTAGACAATGGTTCATCGAAAAGGAACACACTCGGATTGCGAACAATCGCTCTGCCCAGTGCAACACGTTGTCTCTGTCCACCAGAAAGTGCTTTGGGCTTTCTTTCTAATAATTGAGAGAGGCCCAGCGGTTCAGCAACTTCTTCAACTTTTTTGTCGATCTCTGCCTGTGGCATTTTTCTGATTTTAAGACCAAACCCGATATTTTCACGCACAGTCATGTGTGGGTAGAGCGCATAACTTTGGAAGACCATTGCGAGATCACGGTCTTTTGGGGCAAGATCGTTTGCACGAACATCGCCAATCATAAGATCACCGTCCGTGATACTTTCCAGGCCTGCGATCATTCTTAGTGTGGTTGATTTACCACACCCTGAAGGGCCGACAAGAACAACGAACTCACCTTGTTCAATGGTCATATTTAAATCTTCAATGACGGAGACGTCTTCGTATCGTTTACTGACGTTCTTAAATTCAATACTTTTCATAATAATTATCCAGAAACTGCTTTCGCTGGCGTAATGATCTGAAAGCCAAGCGCTGGGATCGAAAGCGTGAGCTGATTTTCTTGAAATTGAATCTGTGTTTGGGTCACGGCATCCATTGCTTGTGCTTGCCAGGTTGCTGGTGCTGGAAGCGTGACAGAAATGGCTTGGCCGCGATTTGCAACCACCCAAACGGTCTCTTTTTGCCAGGTTCTGGCGAAAATAAGGAGATCACCTTGGCTATAAACTTCCTGATAGCGGCCGCGAGACAGCGCCTTATGAGACTTTCTTGTCTGAATGAGTTGTTGATAGTATTGGCGCATGGACTCATCGCGATGTACGCCTTTACCGGGAAGGATATCCTTTTCCCCCCAAGGCATATTTGTGCGATTGTATGGCCATTCACCTATCTTTCTACCGACTTCTTCGCCATAGAAAATCATCGGAATACCAACGGTTGATAGTTGAAGACCTGCGGCAAGACGAAACTTCTCTTTATCGTCCTTCAGTTGAACAAGTCCGCCTGTGACATCATGGCTCGATAGGTATTGAGATAAATGATATCCGGAACGGACTCTGTGGCGCTTTTTGAGGTATCGGCTGTAGGCGACAGTTCGGCCACGGCCTTCAACCCATGAGAGGGTATTGCCTTGAAAAGAGAAATCAAAGCCAGCATCCATTTCATCGGATCGAAACCAAGGGTCCAGGTTACGATAATTGCCGCCCCAGACTTCACCGAGTAGAAAAAAGTCATTGCCCATTGTATTTCGGGTGGCTTTCCGGTGAGCTTGCCAAAACGCATGGTCAACATGCTTGACTGTATCGAGTCGGAATCCATCAACGCCAGCAGCCTTTGCATGCTTCAATTGTTGTTCAATGAGGTAGTCCGCGACGTGGGGTATTTCGGTACGAAAATCCGGTAGGCCGCTTAAACACTTTGTGATGGCATCTTCACCACAATGGTTGGCGAGTCTGACCCAGTGTCTTTGGTCAGGCCTCATGGCGTATGAAGACGCATAACCTGGGTGATTATAGACAACGTCCAAAAGTACCTTGATACCATGCCGGTGTGCTAAATCAACCAGTTCTTTCAGCTCATCGGCGTGACCAAAGCGTTCATCAATTTTACTGAAATCCTCAGCCCAGTATCCATGATAAGCGTAATCTTCGAATCCAGCACCTGTGACTGGCCCTGGGATATTTTTCACTAAAGGATTGAGCCAGATAGTGGTGACTCCTAGTGACGCAATCTCATCAAAGTTGTCGATGACTCCTTGGAGATCACCACCGTGAAAGTGGCCCTTTTTTTGGATGTCGACCTTTTCATTATTCCCTGAATCACCATCAGCAAAACGATCAACCAGCACAAAATAAATGATATCGTCCGGCCACGCTTGCTTCGTGACGGGCGGTTTCTCTACCTGGCTACAGCCATTCAAAATACATAAGGCTGCTGCTGTTGAACAAATTCTGCGAATTGTCGGTGTGATCGCTTGGAACATCATCGCTTGTTGTATCCTCATCATAAATATGCAGGGACATCAATCCTGAGATTTCGCATACCTATTCCGGATTAAAAAATTGAAAAAGCCGAGTGTGCGAAAGCGTCAAGAGGTTGCCACCTAAGAGCCTGTTTACTTTTTCGTAAACCCTCAAAATGATGAAAGATCAACAGGCTCTATATGATTCCCTGGCAGTTTAATCGTGCTTGGCATGTCATTCATTGTCGAAAGGCGACATTTATCATGTTGGTTTACGCAATTAGGTTGACACACCAAATGTTTAATTTTTTTAATTACTTCTTTTAAAACACTGGGTTATACGAGAGTTTTTGTGAAAATTCAGTGGTGCAGGTTTTCACGATGATCATTGCTTTAATGTGACGTAAGTTATCATGGATCCAAACGCTCGCCAATGACTGCTATTTCAATCAGATCGACTTTTTATTTCAATCAAACGATAGGCCATGTAAACTCTTTTTTGATTTCAGACCAATTGATTCGAAGAAGTACTATCAGAATGAAATACCCGCTTGAGTCAGCTTGTATCCAACACCTTGAATCTATCCATACCCTGATCCAGGATAATCGATTTCCACTACAAGGTGGTGGTGATTATCATGTTATCCAAGGACTTCGTCTTTTGGATTATCTCTTAATTTCAGCGCCGACCTTCCGTCGAGGGATTGGTCGATGGGCACGTCATATCGCTCTGATGATGTTTCATGTGAAAGTCCAATTGCATGAGTCGAGCAATGAATTCAGTATCACACTTCAGGCGCCTGGCATTGATGGCGAAATCATTGAGCACCTCCTGTTGTGGTTGTACCATCGCCAAAAAGGCTTTCATTCGCAGGAATTTACGGCAAACCGAATCGAGCATCAACACAAAGCGCACTGGATCTCCGCCGATCAGGTCAAACGGAGTTGGGGGAAAAATGAAGATCGTATTATCGTCGATGTTCGTGTGTTGGATTGTACGTATCAATATGTGCTGCCGAATATCAGTTCGATTATCAAATCCTATGGAACGCACTTGGTGAAAGAGTTGGAAGGAAGTCGTCATCCTGTCGAGTTACTGAAAAAAGAAATGATCCGAAAGTTGCCCCAAGTGCCCACGTTGAATGATACAGCAATGGCTATGAATGTAAGTCCTCGCTCACTTCAGCGCACTTTGCAATTCTACCATACAAGCTTTCGAAGCTTACTCAATCAAGCGCGCCACTTTATGGCGCTTCGATTACTGGCGAATCAACAAATCAGTGCTCATGAAGTGGCACTTGCTCTTGGATTTAAGGAACAAAGTAGCTTCTATAAAGCTTTCAAGGAGTGGCATGGATGTACACCCGGCGAATATCGCCGTTTGATTCGTCAGGGTGCGCTCAAGGCGACAAATGAAGTTGAGTTGTTAGCAGCTTACAATTTCGAAGGGCGACAGAAACAACAATTTGCAAAAGAAAAACAAGTCACAATCCTTGTTGAAAATCTTGCTTTTTCAAAAACAGTCAATGTGCTTTGTGAAGATGAGGATGGGATCTGGCGAGAATATCCAGCAACGTTTAGCAGAATGGCTGATGAAGGAAGAGAAATATGGGCTACTGGCAATTTACCTGTATCAGAACCGTTTCGATTTGAAATTCGTTACCGGGTCTCAGGGCAGGAATTTGTGGATGATAACCATGGACAGCGTTATCAATTGAAACAAAGCGATGGCGTTTTACTTGCTGCACTGCCTGTTTATAACTATTTTTTCCATCGCATGCTGTTACCGACAGTGGGTGAGTCAATCATCGGCTGCTGCCATGTAAGCGCAGATATTCATGCAGATAAGGTTCGTATCCATTATTCCCATGATGATTGGAAAACGAAAGCATTTATTGATGCACAGCAGATGGATAGCCACGATGAGGCAAAGACAACAACATGGCATTATCAGTTTCCTGTCTCAGGAAATGCAGCCTTTTATATCGAAGCGTTCAATGGCGAACATCGCTTCTTTGACAATAATTTTGGTCATGACTTTCTCGCTTAAACGCCAACACGACATTGCTTTGGGATCCAGTGTTGTGCGGATGGAAACTTTTTCAACCATGTGGATGCAGCTTGCTCTTCAGACATGCCATCCGTATCAACTAGTGCTGCTGCTTCAGAGATCATTTCACTGTTCATCGACATGTTTTTGAGTAAGTCATAAGCGCAGGGCCAGAGTGTTTTAATTTCAGGCCATGCCGCTTTTTTTAACCAGCCATTTTTAGGGGAGCCGCAATCATGAATATGTTTTGGATTGACACCCCAACTCGGCTTACTTTTACAGTCTGGATGATAAGTTGGGAACTCGATAAAATTGCCCGAGAGCCGTGTTTGGGTCCAATTGGGCGTCCAGTTTAAGAGTACGATTGGCTTTTGGGCTTCTTGGGCGCTTGAAAGTCGTTTCCAGAGGACTTGATCGCTTTTTACCCGCTCGATGGTAAAGTTAAGCTGGAGGGCTCGGATACGGTCAGGATGATTATATAACCAATTCCCAGTCAAAAATACACCTTTATTCCCTGACGTTGGCGTACGAAAAAGGGCAGCGCATTTTTTGAGTGCTTGCCAATCAGGGAGTCCTGGACAGACTTTTTCAACATATTTTGGATACCACCATTCTTCTCTTGTTTTCGCTGCATGATCACCAAGATCCAAAATATGCCCTGCTTCAACCAAGGTTTGAAAAGAGCTGAGAGCAAAGGATTGCCATACTTCGACTTGAAAATGGACAACACCACTTTTTAATCCTCCCCATTGGTCTGAAGTGAGTATATCTTGATACCTGACAGGGATGTCCATTTGTTGAATCAATTTTCCGGTTACTTTTGAGAGAACACGTTGGCTAGACCAATCATTGAGAGCAATGACGAAAGCGTCAGGTGTACTTTTTGCACTAAAAGCTGCAAGCCAAAGAGCCAAGAAAGTGAGCTTCATACATATTTTATTCAGTGAATGTGTCTCATGAGTATAGCCTTATCATTTTTAATAAAAGCGACAAGTGAGATTTATCGATGTGAAAATGAAAACAAGAAAGATCAATCGCGATTCGATAAGCAAGCTCCATGATACTTTCTGCTATGATAAAAATGTTTGCCCTTTGCTTTATCAATTTGTCTGAATGTCGAGATCTATACCTCAATTATTATGGTCAGTTTTACTTTTTTTCTGTGCACATGTATTTAGCGCGGAGCCTGTGGTTTTACATCTAAAATGGATGCACCAGTTTCAATTTGCTGGGTATTATGCAGCGAAAGAAAAAGGCTTCTTTCAAAAAGCTGGTTTTGATGTCACGATCCAACAGCGTAATATTCAATCGACGCCTGTTGAAGAAGTCATCAGTGGGAGAGCACACTTTGGTGTTGCCGACTCAAGTATTGTCTTGCAACGATTAAAGGGCGATCCCGTTGTCGTTATCAGCACAATTTTTCAAACCAGCCCACTCGTATTTATGAGTCTAAAAGAGAAAGGTATTAAAAGCCCTTATGATTTGGCTGGGAAGCGGCTGATGTTTCAACGCTCCATTGATGATGCTTCTTTAATGGCGATGCTGCAAATGTTTCATTTGAAAGAAGAGAACTATGAGTTTATTCCGCATAACTTTGATAACTGGGCGTTGGAAAAAGAAACCGCAGATGTAATGTCTGCGTATCTGACTGACCAGCCAAACCTATACCAGTACAAGAATATTGAAGTCAATATCATCGATCCAACCAGTTATGGAATAGATTTTTATGGTGATCTTTTATTTGCGCATCAAGATGATGTTCAATCGGATGTCGAGCGGATCCAACGATTTGTCAATGCCGTTCATTTAGGCTGGCAGTATGCGCTGAATCACCCTGAAGAGATAGCGACACTCATACTCGATAAATATAATCCCGAGCAGACGCTGACCAAATCACAATTACTCGCCGAGGCCAATAGTACGAAACAAATTATCAAATACGGTCAAGTGAAACTTGGGACAATTTATCCAATGCGATTCTACCGAATTGCAGATACCTACAAAGAGCTTGGGCTGATAGAAGAAAATAAAGTCCTCAGTGGTCTCTTGTTATCCGACTACGAACAGGCGTTGTTTAAGGTTGATCGTCGATTATTCTATGTACTTGTGACAGTGGCATTGGCTGCTTTTGTTTTTACAGCTTCTCAGGTTTGGTTCAATCGCCGGTTAAAGCGCGTTGTTACAGAGAAAACTGAGGCATTAACGCTTGCAAATGCTGCACTAAGCAATAATTTGAGCTTGGTTGAAACGATGAATGATGAGCTAAAAGAAGCTAAGAAATTGGCAGAGCAAGCGAATGAGGCAAAGTCATCTTTTCTTGCCAATATGAGTCATGAACTCCGGACACCGATGAATGGCGTACTCGGAACCCTTCAGATTTTGCAGCAGACCATCATTTCACCGGAAAAAAAGCTCATCATTTCTAAAACACTGTTTTCTGCACGATCACTGCTGACAATTGTGAATGACATTTTGGATTATTCGAAGATTGAGGCAGGAATGCTTTCGATCGAAAGCGTGCAGTTTCGATTTGATGAACTCGTTCAGCAAGTCATGTCTGATATGGCTTCAATCGTTGAAAGTAAGGAAATCGAGCTGCGTTATATTCAGGATGAATTGTACGAAGAAGGCTGGATCGGTGACCCGGTGCGGATCAAGCAGGTTCTCCTCAACTTGGTCTCCAATGCTGTGAAGTTTACCCATGAAGGCCAAGTGACAATTTATGTAAAGAGCCGAATGGTGATTGGTGAAGGAGTTCAGCTCAGTTTTAGTGTAGAAGATACAGGGATTGGTATGAGCGAAGAACATCTGAAAAGGTTGTTTTCAAGGTTTGAGCAGGCTGATTCATCCACAACCAGAAAATATGGAGGCACGGGACTCGGAATGGCGATCACAAAAAATCTAGTCGAGATGATGGGGGGAAATATTTCAGTTTTCAGTTGTCCAGGGCAAGGAACGCAAATGGATGTCAACTTACCTTTAGAATCAGTAGATGTGCAGCCCATTGAGAAAAGAGGTGGGGGAACGCTACTTGAACCGCCAAATTTAGAAGGGAAAGTGATCGTTTTGGCTGAAGATAATGAAGTTAACCAGATGGTTTTTGATGCGATGATGTCAGCAACGAATGCGACAGTGAGAATTGCAAGTCATGGAAAGCAAGCATTGGAATTTATTGAAGCTTACAAGCCAGATTTGATTTTTCTAGATATTCAAATGCCGGTGATGGATGGATGTGAAGCGATGCGGCATATCCAAAAGCGTTGGCCAGGCATACCCGTGGTGGCATTAACCGCGAATGTGATGGTAGAAGATATTCGCCATTATAAAGAGGTGGGCTTTCATTCGCATTTAGGAAAGCCAATTGAGATGAAATTACTTTATGAAATATGTGAAGCGTATTTAGGTCGTGTATAGCAAAATCATTGATAATCAACCAAACAGTCTTTCGGCAGCCAGGCTTGCGACTCAGGAAACTTCTTGAGCCATTGAGACACCGCTTGCTCTTCACTCATGCCGTCCCCATCAACAAATGCTGCTGCTTCTGAAATCATGGCATTTGTGAACTCCATCCTGAGTACAAAACGATAAGCACAAGGCCAAAGCTTTTTCACGTATGGCCAGGATGCCTTTTTGAGCCAGCCATTTTTCGGATTACCGCAATCATAAAGTTGTTTTTTATTGACGCCCCACTGTGGGTCCGTTTCACATTTTGGATGAAATTCTGGAAACTCTACGAACTTTCCTGGGTAGCGTGCTTGGATCCAATTCGGTGTCCAGTTGAGTAGTAAAATAGGTTTTTTTTGTTTGACGGCTGTATCGAGCCGTTTCCACATTGCCTTATCATCCTTGAGGCGTTCAATGGTAAAATTGAGTCCGAGTGCTCGTATCCGATCGGCATCTTTGTATAGCCATGGACCGGTGACATACACGCCTTTGTCACCGGATACTGATGTTTTAAAGATGGCAGAACAGTGTTTTAAGGCTTGCCAGTCAGGCAGCCCAGGGCACATCGCTTCTACATGCTCTGGATACCACCATTCTTCTCGTGTCTTCGCTTGGTGTTCTCCTAGATCGAGCACGTGCCCAGAATTAACCAGCGGACTCCACGAGCTTAAGGTAGAAGATTGCCAAATCTCAATTTGCAAATGAACAAAACCGCTTTTCAGCCCGCCCCATTGATCTTTGGTTTTGATATCTTGAAACTCGACTGGAATGTCCATTCTTTGGAGTAGTTTGCCAGTGACACGGGATAATACACGCTGGCTGGACCAATCGTTCAGAGCGATGACAAGTGCATCGGGTGTTTTTCCATGGGATGCGAATGCTATCCATACAGTCAATAGCAACAGGTATTTCAAGAGAACTCAAACAATAAAACCACGGGTTTCAATAGTATAGATAATCTTTCGCAAACCAGAAAATTCTGGTATTTCACAGGAATACCCCACTTTTCTTTGTTAAGCACTGATTATTTGGTGTAAATCCTCTTTATTCAGGTTAATAAAAGAAACATGAAAAGGATCTCGCGACACTTTCAGCGATCGGCTCATTGAGAAATCGCTTTCAGGCTTCACAAGAGTTCACTTGGTTCACCTGAAATAAATTTGAACAACAAGTTGTGATTAAAAATAATAACCGATGCCAATGGTGAGTACAGGGTAGAGGTCAAACTCATTGAGATCATTTTGGACATTCTGTTCTTCTTTTTTCAAATCAGATTTGAACTCATCTGTATCCACAGAAGTGCCAGTCGCAGTAAATTTTACTCGGGGTTCTCCAGAGAATAAAACGCCAAGTTCAAAGTTAAATGCAAAGCCAATGGTTTCCGGGGTTTTGCTCCATCCGAGTCCAATGTAAGGCGCTGTACTGTCAAAGTCCATGCTGCCTCTGAGCGAGGTCACTTCTGTGTTGGTATATGTTTTATCACCAATCTTATATTCCGAAGCCAATTTTGCCTTGGCGGAAATCTCGTTGCCATTGTTATAAATTCCAGCAGCGATGAAGAACATTCCTTCAAATGGATGATAGTTGGCAATCACGCCAAAATTATCCCAATCCAGATCAAATTCGTAATCAATATCACTTTCTTTTTGGTCGGTATCAAACCCAAAAGTATTGTAATTCAGGCGCACTTTAAAATATTTGTTGATCGATGCGGTACCTTCCAAACCGATACCAAGTGTACCGAGCTTTCCTCCGACACCCCAGGTGGTCTCTGCGAATGCAGGCTGTAGCCAGAATAAACTCAAGGTGAGCGTCAATAGAATCGTGAAACGGTGAATCATTTTTATCGAGCGCATATTTGTGTTTCCTGAAGTTGTTTCCACTGCGGCAACATTGATTGTAGGTATAACGTTAAATGAAAACAAATGGAGGCTTCGACAAAATTATTTACGAACAAAAATGGAGTGGTGATGATTCTTAGGCCATTATTAAGCAATAAGTTTGAATCAATGTATTCTATTTCGGTACGCCTATGAACTGGAACCCAGCGAACAGTGTTCTTGGAACCAGATTATTAAAAGCCATACTTTTGTTCAGCTCTCTGATCACGCTTATTATGACTGCGGTGGTTCTTTTTGCAGATTATCGTCGTGATATTGCTGAAGTTGAATCTGGCTTAGATCAGATAAAGGCGAGTTATTCCGATAGTCTGTCGCTTGGGATCTGGAGTTATGACACGTCTCAAATTGATAGTATTTTAAAAGGCATTTTAAACTTTCCTGCTGTTGAGTATGTGACGTTAATTTCGGAAGAAGCAGAATATAAACAAGGAAAAATCCCCGATGGAAAGGCATTTCAGGTTGAAACATTTCCGTTGACCAAAACTCGTGATGGGATCCAATACAAGCTGGGCGAAGTTCATGTTGCGCTGAACTACGAAAAAATTTATGACCAATTAAAAAGTAAAGGCTTTTATATTCTTGGTACGCAATTCTTGAAAACGGTGATTGTGTCTTTATTCATCCTATTTATGGTCCACCAATTGATCACCCGTCATCTTGTTGATCTCTCAAAATATGCAGAAGTATTGGGACCGGAAAACTTGTCAGGCCGATTCAGTTTAAAACGAAATGATAGTACGAAAGATGAGTTATCAACCGTTGTAAAATCGTTAGATGAGTTAAGAGTACGACTCTCAGAAGATATGCAAAAAAGGCTGGAAGCAGAAACTCGACTGTTGGAAAGTGAAGCTCGACTGAATGTCGCTTTGCAAGCAGCAGAGTTAGGTTTGTTAGAGTTTAAGGGAATGAATGAAGACCCATTCATGAACAGCCATTTTATTCTTCAAGTGCAAGGAAATGAACTGGATCCTTTGAAGCAAATCGCACACGGATGGTTTAGTAAAATGGACATGAATGAACGTGTGGATTTGAAGCAGTCTATTGAGGATCTGAAGTCGGGTGGGGTCTCTCGGTTTACCAAGGATATTCGGATTGAAAATGAAGATGGTTCTTCAACATTCTTTACCGTGATGGCGGTGAGTCGTGAAGTCCGTGGCCAGGAAGAAAATAATGTTCTCATGGCTTTTTTGGATATCTCAGAGTCGATTCAGATCCGGAACCAGATCAATCAAATCAACGAATCTCTGCAACGACAAGTTGAGGATAAATCAGAACAGCTGACGGTCTCGCAAAAGAACTTACAAATGACTTTGGACAGGCTTTCGAATACGATTGATGAGATGAAAGGGATGCAGAACAAGCTTGTCATGAATGAAAAAATGGCAGCCGTTGGTAAATTAGTTGCGGGCCTTGCCCATGAAATGAATACGCCTTTAGGAAACTGTTTAACGTCGATTTCAGGCGTTCAAACGCTTGTTGCGCAACTTCAGGAAGTGCTGGCGAGTAAATCCGTTAAAAAGTCAGAAATGGAACGAATTGTCAAAACTGTGACAGAGTATACGGACATCTCTTTGGCAAATATTAATCGTGCCTCAGAACTCGTTAGAACCTTCAAAGAGCTATCAACAGATGATAGTGGAGAGGACCTCGGTGAGTTCGATATCACGGCAAATATTAGAGACTTGGTTGGCACTTACCAAAATACCTGCCGCAATAAGTATATTCGCATTCAATTGGAGCTTCCTGATGAACTCTCAGTCATCACATTTCGAGAGCCCCTCAATCGCGTGCTCAGCCACTTACTGGAAAATGTGATCGCCCATGCTTTTGATAAAGACACACAAATGACTCGGACGGGAGAAGAAAAACGTCTCACGATTGGGCTATCAGCAATCAGCAATCATATCCGCATTACGGTCAGTGACAATGGCCATGGCATACCAGAAGATGAAGAAGGAAGCTTGTTTGAAGCGTTCCATACCACAAATCGCATGCAGGGAGGGATCGGGCTGGGTTTGTATATTTGCTATAACCTGACAACACAGGTGCTGAAAGGGCAAATTGACTATAAAACCAAGCAAGGTGAAGGAACAACCTTTACTCTTGAGATCCCAAGGGAACTAGAATCCAGTATTGCAGCTGAGGCAGAAGCTTCATCCTGAGGTTTTTTTCGTCATAAAAAAGCTGGTTTTCCAATCGTTTTTTTCTGATTATAATCCGCAAAAAAATTTGGAATGTCGTGGATTGAGATAAAAATGAAAAGCTTGACGATCTATTTAGGCAAGAAAGCAAAAGCACAATTAGCCACATCTGGGATCTCGCCGGACGATGTTGGTGCTTTCCTAGGCGCATCAGGTGGCCCCAAATGGTTTGTATTATCCGGTTTAGATCGTGTCATTTTTCCCGAATTTCTTAGTCAAAGAACACAGCCTATTCAGACGATCGGTTCTTCTTCAGGTGCTTGGCGAGTTTCTTGTTTTGCCCAAAGTGACCCGGTTGCAGCGGTGGACAGACTAGCTGAGGTATACTCTGAACAAGTTTACAGTGAACACCCAACGACGCAAGAAGTGACAGAATACAGTAAGCAGATGCTTTCTTATGTGATCCCAGATGAAGAAAGGCAAGTGATCCTCAATCATCCGCTTATTCGAACGAATATGATTCTGGCAAAAGCAAAAGGCCCAATGCGCTCAGATAAACGAGGGTTACAATTGCTTGGATTGGCAATGGGGGCGCTGAGTAACATTGTGCATCGGAAAGGGCTATCTTGCGCATTTGACCGCGTATTATTTCATTGCCCTGGACCGCGGCCATCTTTTCATACGCTCGATGATTACCCGACGGAATTTGCAGAACTCAGTGAGTCGAATATCCGAGAGGTGACGTATGCAAGTGGTGCGATCCCTTTGCTATTAGAGGCGGCGAGAACCATTCAGCAGCATGGACAAACCTATTACGATGGCGGGATCATTGATTATCACTTTGATGCGCCATTTGCGCGTGTATCGGATAAGTTGGTGCTATACCCACATTTCTTCCCTAAGATCCTGCCGGGGTGGTTTGATCGCATGTTGCCCTGGCGTAAACCGCAAACATCGCAGTTTGACAATGTTGTGATGCTCGTGCCTTCACCAGCTTTTGTTGAGTCGTTACCATTTCGAAAAATCCCTGACCGCAAAGATTTTCAAAAAATGGATAATCAAACACGTTTAACCTATTGGAAGCGGGTGATTGAAGAAAGTGAACGGCTGATAGAACCATTTATGGCCTGGTTGGAACATCCAGATGACTCGACAACATTTGATATCCGCGACATCAATGTGATCTCAAATCGCTGAGATCTCATCGAGGCTTAAATGAAAACTTGGGATAAAGTGATCCAGAAAATAGTCCACTTCTTGCGATGAGTAGTCTTTCAGTCTCTCCATGACCCGTTTTTGTGCATGTTGAAACTCTGAGTTACCCGTTGCTTCTTCTTCTAGCGTCTTAATGTAAGCACATAGATTGTCGGCGGCTTTGAGTAGCCGATGTTCCTGCTCTGTGAGTTGTCCATTCGGTGAAAGGAGCGACGAATATGTATCTTGTAGTGCTTCGGGGAGCATATTGAGCAAAGTTTGCTCTGCATGTTGCTCGATCCGCTTATAAGCACTAGATATCTCATCATTAAAGTATTTCACAGGGGTAGGTAAATCCCCTGTGATCACTTCTGAAGCATCATGGAACAACGCTGCTGTTGCGAGCATTTCTGGTCTCGCTATACCGCCAAAAATTTGCTGATTAATCACACCAAGGCAATGGGCAACGATGGCGACCTGGTGAGAGTGTTCCTGGACGTTTTCCGGCATTGTATTTCTCATCAATGGCCAGCGTGTGATCAACTTCATTCGAAACAAGTAAGCAAAAAAGTGGCTTTGGTCCATGATGCGCTCTTTGTATATGCCTGAGTGGCATGTTTGTTTATTGGCTATAACTGGCGAGAAACTGCTCCAGTTGATTAATTGCGTACTCCAAATCATCCATGTGCGGTAAGAAGACCAAACGAAAATGATCATGGCTTGGCCAATTAAACGCACGCCCATGAACCATAAGGACTTTCTTTGACTTTAAGAAGTCTAAGATAAAGGCTTCGTCATTGGAAATATTAAACTTTTTTGTATCAATTTTAGGGAATAGATACATGGCGCCCTTTGGTCTCGTACAACTTAATCCATCAATATCGTTGATCCGTCGATAGGCATAATTCATTTGGTCACAAAGACGTCCGCCAGGGACAACGAGTTCATCAATGCTTTGATATCCACCCAGAGCAACCTGTATCGCGTGTTGGCATGGGACATTGGCACACAGGCGCATGGAAGCAAGCATTTCCAATCCGCTCAGATAATCTTCTGCTATCCACTTTGCCCCTGAGATCACCATCCAGCCTGCACGAAAACCTGCAATACGGTAATTTTTTGATAAACCGCCAAAAGTAACCATTAAGACATCATCGGCTAAAGAGGCAGTCGTAATGTGCTGTGTCGCGTCGTAAAGGATTTTATCGTAGATTTCATCAGAGAAAATGATCAGATTGTTTTCCCGAGCGATTTGAATCAGCTCGAGCAGGACTTCTTTTGGATAAACGGCACCCGTTGGGTTATTTGGATTGATAAGCACTAACGCTTTTGTTTGTGGTGTAATTTTTTGTTTAATATCATGAAGGTCTGGGTACCAGTCACTCTGTTCATCACATATATAATGGACGGCTTTACCACCAGAAAGATTCACGGCAGCTGTCCATAAAGGGTAATCGGGCGCTGGGACTAAGATTTCATCAGAATTATTCACTAAGCCTTGCATCGCCATCACGATCAGCTCACTGACCCCATTGCCGATGAAAATATCTTCGACATCAATCTCAGCAATACCTTTTTGCTGGTAGTACTGCATAACAGCGACTCGGGCTGAATAAATCCCTTTGGCATCTGAGTAGCCTTGGGATGTCGGAAGGTTATGGATCACGTCCTTTAGGATATCATCCGGTGCATCAAACCCAAATGGGGCGGGGTTCCCAATGTTTAACTTCAGAATTTTATGGCCTTCTTCTTCAAGGCGCTTCGCTTCTTTTAACACGGGACCACGAATGTCATAACAAACATCGTGCAACTTGTTCGACTTTAAAACCCTTTGCATGACTTATATTTACTCAAGGAAAAAAACAATGATTTATCAAATGGAGATATGATGTTTTCGAATGAAAGCAGACTCCTGAAAAGGGGTGAGTAGATTGAAAACATATATTTCGCTATAATCCGCCTCCCAACCAAAGTGTTGGGAAGGGTTAGATGGTTGTAACACTGAGCATCGAATAAATCAAGCAGAAGAGGGTGTATCTGAAGGATGCATTCTTGGATCGTAAAAATTTCATCGAAATTCCCCCAAGGTATAAGAACTATTTACTACAATAGAACTTATTCATACGAAGAATACAAAGTGAGGGGCGATGGGGAGATTATGGGTGCTGTACACTGTTGTGTGTACTGAGAATAACAATTCAGTTCTCTCGAATTTGAATTGCACAGACCTCTCGTTTAGCTGCTTACACCATTTATCCCAATGATAAGTCGGAACGAATCAAGATCATCTTTTGAGCCGTATGTAGATGATGTTGCTTGGCGTAAAAAGAAAAATAGATCAGGAATTTGTATGCCTAAATTGATTTCTTTTGGGTTTAGGGGAATGTTAATCATGATTGTCGTGTGGGCTATTTTTTACCCATTTTTCATGTCGAAATCACATGTTGCACCTATAGAACTGGTACCACAGGTTGCAAAAGTACAGCATGACGGGATGCCATACCCGTTAAGGATCAAACCAGAATTCAGGGAGATAAAGAGTATTGAAGAACGGAAAAAAGCATTCCTCGATTATATGACACCAGCGGTCAATGATGTAAATGCAACGTTGCGCCAAAAGCGCCAGCAATTGGAAGGCATTATTTCACGTTATGCATCGTCAGGTTTTCTCACAATGGAAGAGCGTGTGCAGTTGAATCACCTGGCGAGATATTGCCAGAAAGACTCAAGGGACATGGACTTGGAACAAGTGATGGCACTTCGCTACTGTGTCGATGAAATTCCAGCCCAACTTGTATTGATGCAAGCTGCGAACGAATCAGCGTGGGGAACGTCTCGATTTGCAGTCGACGGTAATAACTACTTCGGCCAATGGTGTTTTCGTAAAGGTTGTGGCCTCGTGCCACTTGAGCGAACTTCGGGGAATTACGAAGTTGCGAAATTTGACTCACCAGAGGCAAGCATTCGCTCCTATTTCCGTAATTTAAATACGCATAACGCCTATCGTTCACTGCGAGCAAAGCGTCATGTGCTACGAGAATCGAACCAAATAGTCACAGCTCAGGCATTGGCACAAGAACTCTTCCGCTACTCACAACGCGGTTACGCCTATGTTGATGAAATCACCGCGATGATCCGCATCAATCAAAAATACTTTGAAGATGAGTAGGTATCCATTTGGAGAGTAGGAAAAGCCTACTCTCAAGTCCGATCAAGTCCATTTCTTTTGTAATCCGCAATCAGCTTGGTTCTGTGCCTTGCCTACTCCTTTAACTTGATAGTTAACGCCAACCTCCATTTCAGCCAAATATTGTTTTTGATCCATGATATCTAAAATTGATCCATGACATCGAAGACCAAAAAGCCGATAAGTTGATTGTGATACCAAGGTGACACCATCCAGTTCAACTCTTTTTTAGGCATACCAACATCATTGGGGCTGGTTTACCCAATTTTTTCTATCTTCTCGTGAGCGTTTAAAAGCTAAGAAAAATTTGGGCTTAAAGAGGATGGTTTTGTAAATCAAATTGCCAGAACTCTTTTATTGTGCATTTTTTCATTAATAAAAACCGAAAAAGGGGACGTGAATTACTTTGTATGCTGTGTTATTTTGGGTACAAGTAAATGTTGTACTTACTTCTAGGATGTAATTATGAGGTCTAGAATTTTTGAATCTGAATTTGTGAGACATAATCTTTTAAGTATTTTCTCTTCTTGTCATGGCGACAAAGGAACATTTTCTACAAATAATTTGGGCCTTTGGGGTGTATTCTTAAAGAATATCCAAGTAGACCACCATCGTTTCAAGCATATTCAACATACGCTTCTTGAATGTAGTTTCTTGAATGTTTCATGCGAACTTAATCAAGCGGACAGTTTACTTTCTTCTATTCGGTATGATGAAAGTGTTCATTCATCGGGTGACTGTATAATGGTCCCATGTTTGAGAGAGTCAGATAATCAATGTTTGTTACAACAAGGGTTTGTGTGTATTCCTTCATTTTTTAGCTGCAAAAGCTATTTGACGGAAGGGTGGGAGTCAAAGCTGCAACAATCGATGAGTAAGAAGCACTTTAAAGATTTTAAACGTGAGATCCGACGCGTTGAGGAAGTTTATGAAACAAAGTGGATCAACTTGAAAGAGTTAATCCATGAACAAGAATTGTTCAAACGTTCGTGCGATATTTATATGCAAAACGCTGCAAAATTCGAAAGTTCAGCAATACACTATTCTCAGGATGTATTAGAAATGATAAGTAAGACATCATTTTCTGAGAACTACTATTTTGCGCTTACTTTTAAGGGGGCTGAGTTAGTTAAGACACTACTCTGTTTTATAGACCATTCTGAAAAATACATTGCAGCGCTTGTGCACGGGATAGACTATCAGATACCAAGGGAGGGGAGGAACCTGTATAACCATATATATCAATCTGTATATAAATACATGGAGGAGAATGGTTTATCCATTTTTGATATGGGCAGAGGCTTTGTAGAACATAAGCACCGCATGGGGGCTGATATTATTGAGCCATTATACACATATATTCAGCCAATCTCTGAGGAAGCTTACGATTATGTGGATACACTTGCGAGTGCCTCAATCGGGTTTGATCAGCAATATCGACATTTAATGTAAGATGCATTGTGGTGCATTATCATGCAGTGGATCCCTTTTCACCTTGAACTAAAATGCACTTGCCCAAATCCTGCACCACTTTACTTTGAGTCGTTAAAAACGCCTAAAAAGCCTAAAAAGCCTGAGCTTCAAAAGGTATACCCTCACGGCACAGAAGGGGTCTGAGCATTGGTTGCTGAATTGGAAATCTCAACAACCTGCTCAACTACTTTTCTACCCCAAACTGGATTACCATAACCGATATTCTCGTAGTACTTTTCCCATAACTTTTGGCTTGCTTTGACCCATTTTTCTTTATCTTCAAGGTCTAAAATGGTCATCTTCTGTGCTTCGAGCTTTTTGCGAAATGCCTCGTTTTTTTGTTCTATCCATTGCCACTCATTGGCTGCTGATTCCTGACCCGCTTTGAGAAACGCTTGGCGTAGCTTGGGAGAAAACTGTTGGTAGGTTTTTTCATTGATTAAAATGGGTCCAACCCAAAGGAAAGGAGCGGTCTTTGTGACATATTTTTGATTCGCTTCCCAAAATTTTGAGTAATAAATGACGTTGTAAGGGTTTTCTTGACCATCCACCACACCTGCTTTGAGCTTTGCAAACGTTTCTCCCCAGTTGAGCGCAATGACTTGTGCCCCAAACGCGAGGTAGGTATCACGCATTAGACGATTTCTCGGCGTCCTGATTTTAAGCCCCTTGATATGTTCAATCCGCGTGACGGCGCGTTTTGAATTGGTCATCTGACGATAGCCGCCAATGAGCCAACCCAGTGCTCGGATGCCGTGCTTTTCAATAAGAACCTGATTGATATCACGCATCATGAACTGACTTTGAAATAGTGTCTTCGCTGCTTGTATTTCTGGAAAAATGTAGGGAAGCATCAGAAATTCCAGGATCGGTGCTTTGAGCGAGGCATTTCCAGACGCGATAACGGTCACATCCACAACCTTACCACTGTGTGGGTCCTTTTTGCCGCTCATCACCAGATTCATGTTGACCTCTTCTCCATGAATTGCAGGAAATTGTTGAGAACCGCGATAATGAACATCTGCAATGACGTCTCCTTCAGAATGCTGTTTTAAACGTTCTGCAAAATCCATGAGCGTGGTCACGTGGAGCGATTCTTTGGGATTATCTGTGCTGCAAACGAGCCGGGTTGGCTCGGCATGAATGTAGATTGAGAAAGCCAACCCGATAAAAAGAAGAACCACACAGAGTTTTGCTGGAAACATGTACACGCCAGTTCATGAATAGACATAGGGCTTTTTTAAGATTAGAACACTTGCTTGTATCTGGGATCATTGTGATTTGGATAGTGTTTTGTTGATCTGCTGTTTGAATTTTTGAAATTCAGCTGAACGCATAAAACCTTCTAGGTTTGAAGACGTCTGGAACTCTTTGAGCGTGAGATTAAATCGTTTCATGATGAACTTGGTGACGCGTACCATCTCGTCATATTTTTTTAGTTCTTGAAGGAAGCTCAACTGCATTTGATAGGCTGACTCATCATCTGGCTCCATGTTGATATAAATGAGGATGTTTTTCAAAGCATTTTCGATATTATCCATCAGGTAATAGGTCGTTGCTTTAAGCATATACACCCCTGCATCCTTGTGGGCAAACTCACGAGAAAGTACGTCTAATATTTGGAGGACAGGTTTGTAATCGCGTTGCAGGTAATAGTAATCCATTAAAATGAGGCCAGCCCTAGGATCTGCGCCAAATTGAATGGCAATATCATTCAAGATCATTTGATACAGTGGGTCATGGTAATCGAGGTTAAAACGCATCAACGTACTCATCGCAGTCCAGTTCTTTTTATAACTACGACTTAAACTGGGGTAATATTTCTTCAGTCCAGGAATATCATGATTTCGAATAAACTGCGCGATGATGGTTAGATCTTTCTGAATACTATCATTGGCGATGACTTCATAGTTGTTACTTTGACTCAAAATGAGGCTGAGAATACGAATGCTTTCAGTTTGAAACTGCCCACTGAGATAGTTATAAAAATCAATGATCTGCACTTTTTTTGTGCTTGTACTTTTTGCAATTAATCGAAAATAATTGACCCCCGTTTCTTGAAAACTGACTCGAAAGTATCCTTCTGCGCCCTGAGGAGAGGGTTTCATGTGAAAAAATCGAATCTTTTTATTTGATGGCATGCCAAAGATATAGACGGAAGGCGTTTCTTTATTGATGCGTTTTGTCAGGCTGTCATAAAATCCAGGTGAGACACTGATGCCAGAAAAGCCACGATCCAGATGAGCCTTCATATCAAAAGCCTGATTGAGTGCTTGAGACTTTCCATGGGTATTCATCTCTTGTTCAATCTGTTGAAATAGAGACAAAAAATGGGAGTCAGCATCTGCTCGGGCACAATATACAGCAAAGGCCAACTTGTAGCATAAAACCACAATCACGAGATGAAGCCGTGGCAAATGTGACATGACTTTTCCAACAGTCAAGCAGGTGTTTAGTCTCAGTATACGTCTTGCGAGGCGTTGGGGGTAGTGAAGATAAAAGGAAAAGGGTACTTAACAGGGACGCCTTTTTTATGCGATGATACCGGGTAAAAATGATAATGTAGAGAAGCGCAATGAATATCATTGATTTCAATGCAAGAAACTTTGCAAAACTCAAACAGGGGAAGACGACAACCGTACGCTTAGGGGATGTGGACGTTGTAGAAGGAGCCGCAGAGTTGATCTGCGAAGATGAGACACTGATTTAT
The DNA here is from genome assembly GCF_000374485.1 of Algicola sagamiensis DSM 14643. GTDB lineage: Bacteria > Pseudomonadota > Gammaproteobacteria > Enterobacterales > Alteromonadaceae > Algicola > Algicola sagamiensis. The sequence continues at coordinate 99,156 of NZ_KB894491.1, read as the reverse complement.
CAGGCTGTTGTGTCTAAGGTGCAACAAGCTTTTTTTGGTGACTTAGGTCAGGAAGACGCACAAACGGATGGATTTGGCAGTGTGGAAGAATTGAGAGAAGAGCTACAGCGTTGCTATCTTCGACCCATTCTAAATAGTGAGCCAGTCACGGTGATCCACTTTCATTCAGTACAGGAAAAGTCCGGGGCATGATGCCCCTTTTATCATTTGTACAGCTTATTATTCAATTCAAACTTTCTCTCTTTTGATAGTAAACAAAGCACCTTCACCTCTTTCGACAATGTTTGAAGCCTGATAAAATCGCCCCTCATCTTCTTTTGTATCAAGAGATATCATGAAACACATTTTTAAGAACATGCTCGTACTTGTTGCGTTGATGGTTCCAACTGCTTCTCTCTATGCGAAGCCTGTTTATCTTGGTTATGACGGCTTTTATGACCGCCTCAAGGTCTCCAATAAAAAGGACTACCCTGATGTTCGTATTGGCTTTTATCTCATAGATGAAGATACAAGACAGCCATGTCATATCAAAGAAGGCAGTATCCAAACAGAAAAATCCAGCCAACCGCTTGTCGTAGGTGAAGAAAGTGAAATGCTTGTTCCGTTTGATAAGCAGCTGGATAAAGATAAGGCCATGATCATTGTAGAAACCGAGCAGTATTGTGTGTTGAAGATGCAAATTGAAGCGCAGGGTCAACATGGCAAGCGTGTTTCAGCAGAGCAATTGAAGCGTATCCAGTCCCAAATGGCTGACATCTTGGATGATCTATCAGGATTTATCGCATCCTTTTTTACACCAGATGTCACTGGTGTTCGTTTGGTTTTTGCAAAAAAAGAGCATAGCAAACAAGCAGGTATACAATGTGATGGCATGAAGTGCAGTGTCAATGCAGAGCAGCTGGCGAATAATGTCACGCTTTCCTTTGACCAGGAGATCGTGCAGATTTTACCACGCATCGAATAACCGTTTTGGTTTGAGTCTGTTCGTCCCGTGACATTAAGGCTCAGATCGCTATAATTATCCGTCATTTGATTTAAAAGATTTGGATGGTTCGACCATCGTTTGGGAATACACAATGCGAACTGTATATTGCGGACAGGTAGAAAAGTCCCTCGTAGGGCAAGAAATCGAATTATGCGGCTGGGTTCATAAGCGCCGCGATTTAGGTGGACTCATTTTTATTGATATGCGTGACCGTGAGGGGCTCGTTCAGGTTTTCTTTGACCCAGATTACGCAGATGTATTTGAAAAGGCGAACAGCCTTCGTAACGAATTTTGTATTAAATTGACTGGTGAGGTTCGCGCACGTCCGGATCATCAAATCAACAATAAGATGGCAACCGGTGAAGTTGAGATTTTAGGGAAGAAGCTTGAGATCCTGAACCGTGCTGAGCCGTTACCGCTGGACTTCAATCAAAATAACAGCGAAGAAAACCGACTGAAGTACCGCTATCTGGACTTACGTCGCCCAGAAATGACCGAACGCATGAAGTTTCGCTCTAAAGTGACGAGCGAAGTGCGTCGCTACCTTGAAGATGCGGATTTCCTCGATATCGAAACGCCAATTCTAACCAAAGCAACACCTGAAGGCGCGCGTGACTATCTCGTCCCAAGCCGTGTTCATAAAGGTGAATTCTATGCATTGCCACAATCGCCACAGCTGTTTAAACAGTTGTTGATGATGTCTGGGATGGACCGCTACTACCAAATCGTGAAATGCTTCCGCGATGAAGACTTACGTGCAGACCGTCAGCCGGAATTCACGCAAATTGATATCGAAACAACCTTTATGTCAGCGAAAGACGTGATGTCTGTGACAGAAGGCATGATCCGTCATTTGTTCCAAAAGTTGATGAATGTAGACCTCGGCGATTTCCCAACGATGACTTACGCAGAAGCAATGCGTCGTTTTGGATCGGATAAGCCGGACCTTCGAAATCCGATGGAGATGGTGGATGTTGCAGATTTGATGGCTGACGTTGAATTTAAAGTTTTCTCTGGTCCTGCCAATAATCCAAAAGGCCGAGTTGCTGCACTTCGTGTACCAGGCGCTGCAGACAAAATCTCCCGTAAAAATATCGACGAATATACGAAGTTCGTAGGCATCTATGGCGCGAAAGGTTTGGCATGGATGAAAGTGAATGACAAAGATGCAGGTATGGATGGGATCCAGTCACCAGTCTTGAAATTCTTAAACGAAACGGTTGTACAAGGCATCTTAGACAGAACGCAAGCGCAAACTGGCGATTTGATTTTCTTCGGAGCCGATAAAGCAACCGTTGTTGCTGAATCAATCGGTGCACTTCGCCTGAAGGTCGGTGAAGATCTAGGCATGGTTGAAGATGCATGGCGACCACTTTGGGTCATCGATTTCCCATTATTTGAAGAAATCGATGATGAAGGTGGCTTAACGGCAATTCACCACCCGTTCACAGCGCCAGTTGGTGTAACACCAGAAGCGCTGAAAGCAGCACCAGCAGAAGCATTGTCTGATGCTTATGATATGGTCTTGAATGGTGTTGAATTGGGCGGTGGTTCAGTCCGTATCCATGACAACGCAATGCAGCAGGTTGTTTTTGAAACGCTTGGAATTAACGAGCAAGAACAGCAAGAAAAATTCGGATTTCTTCTAGATGCTTTGAAGTATGGTACGCCACCACATGCAGGTCTTGCATTTGGTTTGGACCGCCTTGTGATGTTGATGGTGGGTGCAGAGTCCATTCGTGATGTCATGGCATTCCCGAAGACCGCGACCGCTTCTTGCCCATTGACGGATGCCCCCGGTCCTGCGAACCCTGACGCCCTCAAAGAGCTTGGCATTGAAATTGTTGCCAAAGAAGACGCCGAATAATAAATTTGAAATCAAACATCTAGACAAAAAAAGTAAAACGGCGCAGTCTCTGCGCCGATGATGAATGGAGTAATCTCATGGCAGGTCACAGTAAATGGGCTAACATTCGCCATCGTAAAGCAGCCCAAGACGCAAAACGTGGAAAAATTTTCACGAAACTGATCCGCGAACTCACCGTTGCAGCCCGTGCTGGTGGCTCTGATGCGGATACCAACCCACGTTTGCGTGCGGCAATTGATAAAGCATTATCCAATAACATGACCCGTGACACGATTGAGCGTGCAGTCAAACGTGGTGCAGGGGAGCTAGACGGGCAAGAGCTTGAAGAAATTGTATATGAAGGTTATGGACCGGGTGGTGTTGCGGTCATGGTTGAATGTATGTCCGATAATCGTAATCGGACGGTCAGTGGTGTTCGCCATGCATTCTCGAAGTCTGGCGGTAACCTTGGCACTGATGGCTCAGTTAGCTATTTGTTCAGCAAAAAAGGCGTGATCAGCTATGGTGAAGGTCTAGACGAGGATACAATCATGGATGCAGCATTAGAAGCGGGTGCGGATGATGTTGTGACGAATGATGATGGTTCGATTGATGTTTTCACAACACCAGAAGATTTCGGTACAGTGAAAGATGCGCTGGATGCTGCTGGTCTGGAATCCGTCAATGCGGAAGTTTCATTGATCCCATCCACAAAAACTCTGGTCGATGCGGATACAGCACCGAAGTTGATTCGTCTCATCGATATGCTGGAAGATCTGGATGATGTGCAGGAAGTTTATTCAAATGCAGACATTCCAGAAGATGTGATGGCATCACTTTAGGGCACATGAGCATCATTCTTGGGATTGATCCCGGCTCTCGTGTGACAGGTTACGGTGTTCTTCAACAACGAGGACACCGTTTCGAATATCTCGGCAGTGGCTGTATTCGACTTGGTGATGCGCCTTTACCGGAAAGACTGCAAGTGATCTACAAAGGGATCACAGAAATCATTCAACAATTTTCCCCTACAACATTCGCGATAGAGCAAGTCTTTTTGGCCCATAATGCGGACTCTGCACTTAAACTTGGCCAAGCCCGTGGTGCGGCGATTGTTGCAGCGGCCAACGCTGGACTTCCTGTGAGTGAATATTCAGCTAGGCAAGTAAAACAAGCTGTGGTCGGAACAGGGGCTGCGGATAAAAAGCAAGTTCAGCATATGATCACATCCATGCTCAAACTGGCTGCATCACCACAAGCTGACGCGGCAGATGCGCTCGCTGTTGCTGTATGTCATGGACATAGTCAACAAAGCCTGATGAGTCTCGCAGGTCAAGCACGTAAAGTCGTTCGTGGACGCTTACGACGATAAGAGGAAATAAAAAATGATAGGAAAACTCAAAGGCACCATTGAAGAAAAACAAGCGCCTGATTTACTCTTGGATGTCGGTGGTGTTGGTTATGAGATTCAGCTACCCATGACCAGTTTTTATCAACTCCCTGAAGTAGGTGGGCAAGTTGAGATATACACGCACTTTGTTGTTCGTGAAGATGCACAATCTTTATATGGTTTTGTCGCAAGACAAGATCGCCAGCTATTTCGCGAGTTACTCAAAGCTAATGGTGTTGGGCCAAAACTGGCACTGGCGATCCTTTCAGGACTGACTGCGGATCAATTTGTCACCTTGGTACAAAATGGTGAAGCAAACAGTCTGACTAAGTTGCCTGGCATCGGCAAGAAGACTGCTGAGCGCTTAATTATTGAATTGAAAGATCGATTGAAGAACTGGTCTGCGCCACTGCTGACACCATTCACCGATGCTGTGCCAGTCGATATGGTGACCGAGTCGCCTTTGATTTCTGTCGCTGATCCAACGGAAGATGCAGTCAGTGCGTTGATGGCGCTCGGCTATAAGCAAACGCAGGCACAACAAGCAGTGAAGAAAGTCGGGCAGGATGGCCTGTCCAGTGAAGAGCTGATCAAGCTTGCTCTTAAATCCATGCTATAAGAAACGTTATGATTGAAGCGGATAGACTGATACAACCCCAGGCAACGATGGATGATGAAGTTATCGATCGTGCGATCCGGCCCAAGTTTTTAGCTGAATATACGGGCCAGGATCACGTTAAAGCACAAATGGAAATCTTCATCGAAGCGGCAAGAAATCGAGAAGAAGCGCTCGATCACCTTCTCATTTTTGGTCCACCAGGATTGGGTAAAACAACGCTCGCCAATATTGTTGCAAATGAACTCGGTGTAAACATTAAAACCACATCAGGCCCAGTGCTGGAAAAAGCCGGAGACTTGGCTGCAATGTTGACAAACCTAGAACCAAATGATGTGCTTTTTATTGATGAGATCCATCGCTTAAGCCCAGTTGTTGAAGAAGTATTATATCCAGCGATGGAAGATTATCAGTTAGATATCATGATTGGCGAAGGGCCTGCCGCACGTTCGATCAAGTTAGATTTGCCTCCGTTCACTTTGGTGGGTGCAACAACCCGAGCAGGTGCATTGACATCGCCACTGCGTGATCGATTTGGGATTGTGCAGCGTTTGGAATTCTATTCCGTGGATCATTTATCAAGCATTGTGCAACGTTCGGCTGATTTCTTGAATTTACCGATGGATGCAGAAGGTGCCTGGGAAGTCGCTAAACGTGCTCGAGGTACCCCACGAATTGCCAATCGACTGCTTCGACGTGTCAGAGATTATGCTCAGGTAAAATCAGATGGCTCAGTCACGAAAGACATTGCAGCGGCGGCGTTGGACTTGGTTGATGTCGATCCACAAGGGTTTGATTATATGGATCGCAAACTTCTATTGGCGATAATGGAAAAATTTATGGGTGGCCCGGTGGGGTTGGACAACCTCGCCGCTGCGATTGGGGAAGAAAAGGATACAATCGAAGATGTGTTAGAGCCATATTTGATTCAACAAGGCTTTATCCAAAGAACCCCGCGCGGACGAATTGCCACACCACGTGCTTATCTCCATTTTGGTATTGATTTGCCGAAGACTGAATAGTCCAAAAACAAGGATGCTGATGTTTGATTATCGTGAAACCACTACAATGAGCGGCAAAAAGCAGACAAACATCAGCATCCAGTGGCGCAAATCGTATCATTTTTGTGCTTGTCTTCAATGAGTAACTAACGCCTCCAAGTCTTGCTTTATACATAAGCCATCTCGACCATTTATTCTATGAGTGTGAGTGCCGATTGTCATCTAGTTAAGCGACAGGTGGCGTATGATGTGGTTATTGAAAAAAGCCATACATCAGAACGATATATGGCTTTGGAGTGAAGTGTGAGTGATATAAATGAATTACTCGAAATTAGTAAGTTGCACGCCAGTAGGTTTCGATATCACGATGAGGATACAGATCACGCATCACTAAATTTGTGACATGCACCACAAGCCCTGGACGGTTGATGGCATCATTTGCGTGCAATATTGGATGTAACATTTCATGAATAGTGGCCCGTGTAGAAAGTTTGATTTCAATCTCTCCTGCAAGTCCAGTATTTGTCGTCAGGTCATCAGGGATTGCTGCAGTTCTGACGAAAAGAACTTGATTATCAAAATCAGCGGCTGGTCCTGGTAAATCAAATTTATTGTCCTTTTCCGTATATGAAGCAACAGTCCAAGGCGCGTATGGAGAAATAATGTGGCCTCCTTCGACACTTCCTGTTTTCTTTTCAATTTCTTCTATATCTCCCGTGGAGACAGCGATACGGTAAGCGATCGCATCCTGAAAAGTTGCAGAGCGTGCTAAGACCTGGTGGTAGTATCGAATAATTTGATTACGATTCTCTTCAAAAAATTCACCAGCCACTTGCCTTTGATCTATTTTTGCTGTTTCCAAGGCTTGCTGAGCATTTTCAAATTCTGCTTGATACTGGTCAACAGTAGATTGTGGATCGAGCATCTCTGATATTTCTAGGTTGTCTTGTGCTTCTTGCAGTTCTTTGGAGCGTTGTATCACGAGGTTTTGTTTGTCTTGCAATATTTTTGGAAGCCTTACAAAGGCGTTTTCATCTTCATGCAATCGTTCTAGCGCATTGAGTGTTTGATCAATATGTTCTTGCTGTACTTCAAACAGGCTTGCTTTTTGAGCTTCGAAAAGTACAGGGTGCTCTCTACGCCACTCTCGACCAAGCGATAGCATTTTCTCGGAATCGTGCAGGGAATCCCAGCTAACATTGTATTGCTGAACAAAACCGCGAGGGAAGTGTTCATAGTTGAGCTCTCTAAAACTAACCCGTGCTGCATCTTTTGCTTCGCCAAAGCCTGGTGTTGCTGGATAGGAATCACATGGTATACATAAGTCTCTAAAGATATTGATTGGGCTTTGATCAGGATCTTCTAAAATAGGCGCTCCATTTGAGCGTTCAGCGAGTGCATCAAGGTCTAGGTAGAAAGAACTAATACCGGGAGAATCAGGGAAGATGATCCGATCATCGGCAATCGTTTGTGTGCTAAATAAACTTGCAACCGCGAGAGAGAGTATATGGGAGCGCTTTAATTTTTCGTACAACATTCTTATCTCCAATTTGGAACTAATATATTCTGTAATGTGTTTTTTAATATGAAGTGTTTACTTCGAGAAACATCCTAACTTGAATGGGTTATGAAAATCACGTTGAGAATAACGATGCGCTTAATCGGAAAATTGCATGAAATAAAATAGAATCTTTTGATGTATGAGGGATCCATGCTGTCACCGTTAAAAAAAGTCGTACATCGAGACGATGTACGACTTTGGAGTGAAGTGTATGTAATATGAATTGAGCGTTTTCTTAGTAAGTTGCACGCCAGTAAGTTTCGATGTCACGATCTGACCAAAGGTCACGGGCAACGAGGTTTGTGACGTGGACAACGAGACCTGGGCGACCTGCTGCATCAGAAGCAAATAGAACTGGATGCATCATTTCATGAATTGTGTGTAGCGTTGCTTCAACAACAATCCCGCCAACAAGTCCTTGATATGGGCGAGCACTGCCTTGGACACCATCTGTTCTTACACGGATCTCTTTGTCGTTAAAACTTGCTTCTGGACCAGGGATATAAATCTGACCGCTATTGTTAAAATAGGTAGCAACGCTCCAAGGTGCATCCGGAGAAATTTTTATGCCCTCAAAGTCACCTGTTTTCTTTTCAACTTCTGCGATATCGCCACTTGCAACGCCAAGACGATAAGCGATTGTATCTTGGAAGTGGACTGATTTCTCAAGTAGGTTATGGTAACGAGCGATAATTTCTTCGCGATTTTTCTTAAAGAAATCACGGCCACCTGGGAAAGTTGCTTTGAGATCGGCAATTTGGAATTTTGCAGAATTGACTTGCCTTTCTAGGTTTGCTTTTTGATTGTTTAACTCCTTTTGTTGCGCTTCTAACTGCGCTAGCTCATCGATGAGGTCTAATGAGTCAAGTATATCTGCATTGTCAAGGGCTGTTTCTTTTGCTTGGATCGATTGTGCGACGGTGGCTAAATCAGAGAGTATTTTATCAAGTTCAGCTTGTTTTTCAGTTTCAATTTTTCCAAGTTTTACAAATCCGGCATCTAAAAGATCACCTAGCTCTATAGCACGTTCTTCATGAATAAAAAAGAGGCTTTTTTTCTGCGCTTCAAATAACTCTGGATACTTTTCACGCCACTCACGTCCCAAGGAAAGCATTTTTTCAGCATCATGAATCGATGCCCAACTTACATTGTAATGACGTTCAAACCCTTTTGGAAAATGTTCATACTTGAGCTTAGTAAAACGAACAGGTGCTTCGTCTTTTGCTTCACGATACCCCTCTGTTGTTGGGTAGGAATGATAATCGTCAGAGAAAAAGTCAAGCTCTTCTCCATTTGCCCGTAAGGCTAAATCTTCTAAGTTGAAGAAGAATGAACCCGAAGGTTGTGTGTCAGGAAAGATGATTTCTCTTGGGTCAGGTTGCTCAGCCGAGAGAACAGTACCTTGGCGAGGCGCGATTTCATCAGGTAAGAAAATTCTCTTTTGATCAGTTGCTAGCGCTTGCAGGCTTGAAACACTCAGAATTGTTACTGGGATAAGGTGGGATAGTTTTAATCGTTTTTTTAACATCGGTATCTCCAAAAAGAGTTCCATAAAAATATAAATAAATCATTGTATTGAATGCTCAGTCATCTGACCGGCCAAAACATCCTAGCGTAAATAATTGGTAATTTGATGTTAATTTTTTTGATCTATTAAATAACTTTTTTGCATGAAATAAATATAGCCGATTAACAATTAAGCAATATGAGTCTTAATCTATTGAAAAATAACGATAAAAAAGATTAGAGATTTAAAGAAGTGAAAGTGCCTGTATTAGTCAATACAGGCATAAAGTAGTAGAAATAATTATAAAAAACAGGGTTTTAGTTCTATTCTGATACAGAATAAGAAGTGATTTCTTCTTCATGCCAGAATAAATCATGGCGATTATTGTAGCGTTCCGCAAAAGACATTTCAGGACTGAGTTGGTATTTTAAGGTTGCTTTCATTTTTTCAAATGCAGCTTCTGCAACTTCTGCTGATGCTTTTGCATGTGGATTGATCAGTAATTCTGCGGTTCTTGCATCTGGTGATTCTTTGATGATTGCAAGATCAACCTCCGTATTATTAAATGGGCCGACAGCAAACATGATGTCTTCTGGTGGTACATTCAATGTGGCAATTTCATGTAAAGTAGTGCCACGTAATGACGTATCGACAGCAACACCACCATCACTGAGTTCAATGGCATACACATAACCCCGTTGATTGTGAATTGCATAACTTACGGCAACGGATTCACTGGTACTGGTTGAAACCACGCCGCGAATCGCTTTAGTATGCTCAGCGAGGGTGATGTACTGTACTGGTGTGATCCGTCGGTTGAAACCACTGTGGAAGATCTCATCCGGAAGGCGTTCATCACCACGAAATACGGTGATGCCTTTCAGCTCAGGTTGATATTGTCGATAGAAAGGAACGGTTTTTGCCTCTTCCAATGCCTGCGTATTGAGGCGATGTAGCGCCTTCACATCATTCAGTTTTGCATATGGGTCGACGCGCATTTCCAACTCAAGAAAATCGCGAGTAACATCATCCAGTCGACCTCCCATTTGTGCATAACCAGAGCCACCCATGCCAGGACGCTTTGGTAAATCCTCTGGAAGCAGGATCTCTGAGCGGTCTGGCGTATCTGGCAACTGACTTTCAGTCACATCAGAACTTGCGACTTCACTACCTGCCACATCGGAACCAGCAGTGCTTTCTGCCCCACCGCGCAATCCACCTTGGCTCAGCCATTGTACATCACCTGTTTCCTGGTCAATGGTGCGCATCACTCGTGAGTTTGACAAGATACGTCCACTGACCGGATCAACTTCTTTATACATACCAAAGCCATCTGCTTTGAGCAGCGTTGACTTTGGTGTATCTGTCAGGCGAACACCAAGTAATTCCTCGCCTGTTTGGGGATGAATGACAATTTTTGGTGTATTGGTAAAAGATGCGATTTCGGCCTCAGAAACCCCTTCTGCCATTGCAATGCCAGAATGAATTGAGTTTGTCGCTGTTGTTGCTTCTAATGAAGTCGTGACGCGACGACCAAACTTTGCAGCAACAGGAATGACGGCAGTTGCTGCGACAAGCGTGGCATTCACCGCAGTCATTTTTGTGCCTTCAAGCCGCTCAGCAAGTGTATCGCCATTGATTGATTTATCGATAGAAAGGCCGAGTTGTGTTGCTCCCATTGCTAAGGTTAATGGAATACCTAGCTCAGGAAGAATCACATCAATGACCGGGAACACATTAAATACGCTATAGGTTGTGCTTAAAATATAGTCTCGCTCAGCCTCGCTATTGGATTTGATGACTGTATCGCCATCACTGGCCATTCTCGCTTTTTTAATTTCTGTCAATCGTGCGAAAATATCACCATTGATGGTGTTTTTCTTCATCATAAGATAGGACTCTTTCCACGTGCCAGTGGCAAGTCCTTCTAAAGCAGAATTCACACCAGAATAGCTCTTGCCATCTTGACGGTCATAGAGGCTAAAGTGCCTAGCCATCGCTTGACGGGTTTTTTTCGATTGAATAGCTTTATGAATGATCTTCTTGAGTTGTCGTTCGCTGTGATATGGAATAAAAGGTTGGGCAGCGCCAGGAATATACATTAATCCCGCTTGGTGACCATTTTGCTCAATGAGTAGAATATCCGTTGAATAGTAACCGTAAATATCAAATCGATAGACGTGAATATCAGAGGAGCGGTGGTTTTTAATGACTGTATTCGCAAGTTGATATTGTGCTTGGGAAAGCAGGCCCTGCTGATATTGTTGATAGGCTGAGAATGCGAAGCTGTCTCGCATCAAGTGTGTGTACTTTTCACCGTGGATTTTCCAAAATTCTTTCAGCGCTTTCGTATAAGCAGCCTGGACATCAATATTGTAATAGGCGATATCCCAGAGTTTTGATGAGAGAAGGCGCTCTTCATTCTTCTCATAATATCGCTTTGCACCCATGCCTTGCTTATACACGCCAGTATAGAGATCGATCGTACCAGGGCCAGAGTCACGGAACTGGTTGAAGACGTTGAGCATCACCGCCTGAGTCAACGTATAAGAACCGACAGGTTGTGTAAAGTGCTGCCAACCGTTATAGGTTCTTGGGCTATTTACTGAACCAGCGAAGACGTTGTAGTAGGTTTTGTCAGGATCAATCCATGCATATCCATGTTTAACAAGCTGCTCTTTTACAACTTTTGATGCGACAGCCTGTGGATCAGGCATGGCTTGGACAATTTCTGCATGATCTTTCGCAAAGTGTGCTTTCCAGGACTGACCATAGATGGCCTGAACAGAAGATTCGAGGCGGCTGTTTTCGACGAGTTCAATATTATTGTTTGTCGTATCAGCGTAGGTAGGTTGATACGCGCAAGTGACGAGTAATGCAATCTTGCTCATTGCGAGCAGGTTTAACTTCTTCATGCTTTTCCTTTGTTGGGAGTGATTGGTCTTAAAATTTTTGTCTTTAAAAAACGGTTTTCTTTGAAACGTTTGCCTTTAAAAACTCTGTAAGACTTAGAATTTTTTTAAGGGCAGGCAGTGTAACGAAATTAAGCAAGGATACAATGAAAGATAGGTCTGACCATTTGGGCAGGAAAATGAAAAAGGCACTCTGGTGAATGCCCAATTCAATTACTGTGTGGTCATTTCGCCACGGAGCGAGCGTTGGAGTGCGCCTCTAATTTCTTCTTGTGAAAGCGTGCTGCTTAAGAGGAAATGAAGTTTTGCTAGACAGGCCTCTATGGTCATATCAGTGCCAGAAATAACTCCCGCATTGGCAAGTGCAGTGCCTGTCGCATATCCAGACATATTGACACTACCATTAAAACATTGTGTCAGATTCATGATGATCACACCACGATCTGTTGCTTCGCGCATCAATGTCAGTAATTTATCATTCTGAGGTGCATTCCCAACACCATAGGTCAGGAGAATCAATGCATTAACTGGCTGCTTCAGAATATTTTCAACAACGGCGACAGAAATACCAGGATATAAGCTGACAACACCAATTGGCTGTGGTTTGAGCGAATGTAATGTCAATGTATTCTGTTCTACTGGAAGCGGGTTTGCATCTGGGTTGAATTTGATTTGAATTCCAGCTTCCAACAAGGCCGGGTAATTTGGGGAGGCAAATGCGTTAAACCCATCTGCGTCTGCTTTTGTACTGCGATTTCCACGAAATAGTTTGTTATTGAAAAACAGACACACTTCAGCAATTGGATAATTGGCCGCAATATAGAGCGCATTCAATAAATTAGTTTGGCCATCAGAGCGTAATTCAGCAATTGGTATTTGTGAACCAGTGATTATGATTGGTTTGGTTAATCCACTGAACATAAATGAAAGTGCTGAGGCTGTGTAGGCCATTGTGTCGGTCCCATGCAGCACGACAAAACCATCGTAGTCATCATAATGGTCCATAATGTCTTTTGCGATGGTTTCCCAATCGGCAGGTGACATATCAGAAGAGTCCAAGATCTCATCGTATTCGTGAATGTCAAACTCTGGCATTTCTTCACGGAAAAACTCATTCATACCACTGACGGTATCTGTTAGGTGTCCTCGGACTGGCACATAACCCTGTTGTGATTTGCGCATACCAATTGTGCCGCCTGTATATGCGATATAGATTTTTTTCTTTTTCATGCTTAATTCATATAAAAAGGCCCGAATGATTTCGGGCCTTATTGTATGCTGACAAGCGGCGTATTGCTACGTTGAAAGAGGATTAATTCACTTCAGGTATTTATCACGTTTATTGCTATGACTTCACTTATCAATTACTTCACTTCACAGAATTCGCAGCGTGCGTAGACACCTTGCGGATCATTAAACTGATTGACAGCTTTCGCTTCGTGCATAAATTGCTGCACGACTTTGGAAGTTGTTGTTTCTTGGACGTAATCGGATTTATCCCAACCGAAAAGTGCATGCGCTTGACCAAATAACTCTTTGATCATTTTATCTCGTGCAGAAAGCTCTTTTTCGATGTACTTCACGTCAAAGTCAGTCAAGCTCGCAAGCTGTGCAGCTGCATCAATCGCGTCATCGAGGTCGCCTAACTTATCAACGAGACCAAGTTCTTGTGCTTTTGCACCAGTCCAAACACGACCTTGAGCAATTTTGTCGACTTCTTCTGGTTTCATCTTCCGGTTTTCAGAGACTAGCTTGATAAAGCGCTCATAACCGTGTTCAACGTTCATTTGAATGATTTGACCCATTTGTGGATCTAAACCACGAAATAGAGGGGCACCACCAAACTCCGTTGTTGTCACACCATCAGTATTGACGCCGATATGCTGAAGAGAATTTTCATAGGTCATGAACATTCCGAAGATCCCGATTGATCCTGTGATTGTTGACGGTGATGCCCAAATTTCATCAGCAGGGGCTGAGATCCAATAGCCACCGGAAGCAGCAACAGACCCCATAGAAGCGATGACCGGTTTGCCTGCGGCTTTGATTTGCTCAACTTCTTGGCGGATTACTTCTGAAGCAAAAGCACTACCACCTGGGCTATCAACACGGAGGACAACCGCTTTAACCTTATCGTCCATGCGTGCTTTTCTCAACAGTCTTGCTGTTGATTCACCACCAATTAATCCGGGTTCTTGTTCGCCATCTAGGATCTGTCCAGAAGCAACAATGACCGCGACCTTATCTGTTTGTGGATTTTCAATGGGGAATGGCAGCTTATATAAGCTCAAATAATCGTAGAAGTTCACCTGTGCAAAGGTCTCTTCATTCTCTTTATCTTGGCCGACAAGTTCAATCATATATTGGCGCATTTCATCACGATTCTTTAAGCCATCGACCCAACCATATTGAAGGGCGAACTGCGCAAAGTCTGCATTGACACGTTCGTATTTCTCGATATAGCCTGCATAGGTCTCGTCGACATTGGAAATGTCCATGTTCTCACGACGTGAGACAATTTCTTCTTTGTATTGTGTCCAAAGCTCACCTAACCAAGCTTTCGCCGATTCTTTCGCTTCTGGAGACATGTCGTCGCGCATAAATGGTTCTACTGCAGATTTGTGTGTGCCAACGCGGAAAATATGTGTTGTGATTTTTAGCTTTTTCAATAACTCGCTGAAGTAAATGCGATAGGTGCTATATCCATCAATCAGTACACCACCATATGGATTGATGTAGATTTCATCTGCGTAACTTGCGAGGAAGTAAGGCCCTTTACCGAAGTAGTCGCCTTGTGCAATGACCTTTTTACCAGATGCCTTAAACTCTTGAAGCGCTTCACCAATTTGACGAAGCTTATCGAGGTGACCAGAAACACCTTGCACTTTGAGTAAAATAGCTTTGATTCTGTCATCTTTTTTTGCTTCATGAATGGCAGTGACAAGATCAGAAACAAGCACTTCTGTTTCTTGTTTTGGACCGCCAAAAGCTTCTGAGGTAATTTCGTCCATCGGATCGACGTAGGTTTTCTGTTCAACAAGATGGCCAGATAAATGAAGTACAAGCGCTGCGCCATCTGTTGGGATAGTGACTTTTTTATCGTCACTCGTCATTGCGCCAATCACAGCAATGAGGATCACGAGAAAGAATAAGTTGACGATTACATTACGGGAGAAATTAAAAGCATGCCAGATGAAGCAGAAGCCTCGTTTTACAATCCCCGGCTTGGGCTGTTTTGCATGCATGGCTGGATCATACGTCATAGTTACATCCTTTATAAAACGAATACTAAGTATAGATAATGCTATTTTACCGGACATGATAATAAAACAGAATTTAGATTTGTAACGAATTGTGTAGATCGTCAGCAGAATATACGCTTATGAGAGCAAATTACACTGCAATACTTGCTGAGGATGGTCAAAAAGGGTAAATTCCTTGCTAAGCAACAGGTATGACCAGATTAGTTGGATGGGCAAAATGACTGTGAATTCAAAGTATCCAAATCTATTGAAACCATTAGATCTTGGATTTACGACAATAAGAAACCGCGTGCTCATGGGCTCAATGCACACCGGTTTAGAAGAAGAAAAAAATGGGTTCGATAAGCTGGCTGCATTCTATGAAGAGCGTGCCAAAGGTGGTGTTGGGATCATTGTCACAGGTGGTATCAGCCCTAACCTACGTGGCCGACTCGCCCCTCATGGCAGCCAGATGAGCCACTTCTGGCATGTCAATAAGCATAAAAAGATCACAGAAGCAGTTCATAAATATGACAGTAAGATCTGCTTACAACTCTTACATGCGGGGCGCTATGGGTATCATCCATTTTCAGTTGCTCCCAGTAAAATCAAAGCGCCAATTTCTCCATTTTCTCCTAGTGCAATGAGTGACCGAAGCATTCGCGGAACGATCAATGATTATGCGAAATCATCAAAGCTTGCAAAAAAAGCAGGCTACGATGGCGTTGAAATCATGGGATCTGAAGGCTACCTCATTAATCAGTTTATCTGCTCAAGAACAAATAAAAGAGAAGACCAATGGGGAGGCAGCTTTGAAAACCGAATGCGCTTTCCTGTTGAAATTGTCAAAGCTGTTCGAGAAGCAGCGGGTGAAGACTTTATCATCATTTACCGCTTATCCATGCTGGATTTAGTCGAAGATGGCTCGACTTACGAAGAAGTGGTTGCTTTGGGGAAAGAAATCGAAAAAGCAGGGGCAACTCTGATTAATACCGGAATTGGCTGGCATGAAGCGCGTGTCCCAACGATTGCGACATCTGTGCCAAGAGGTGCATTTACTTGGGTTACTGGTAAGTTAAAGAAAGAACTGACTATTCCACTCATCACAACAAACCGAATCAATGATCCAGAGTTTGCTGAAGAAGTCTTGGCACGCGGGGATGGGGATATGGTGAGTATGGCAAGACCATTTTTGGCCGATCCTTATTTTGTGACCAAAACGGAAGAAGGAAAAGAAGAAAGCATCAATACCTGTATTGCATGTAACCAGGCTTGTCTTGATCATGTTTTCCAAGGAAAACGTGCCAGTTGCCTTGTCAACCCTCAAGCTTGCTATGAAACAGAACTGAAGTTTTATCCAACACAGGCGAAAAAGAAAATTGCGGTTGTTGGCGCAGGCCCTGCTGGGATGGCTTTTTCTTCTTATGCTGCTGAAAAAGGCCATGAAGTCCACTTATTTGATAAAAATCAAGAAATTGGTGGACAATTCAACTATGCCAAACAGATCCCGGGTAAGGAAGAGTTTTACCACACGATCCGGTACTTTGCTGACCGATTAAACAAAGCAGGTGTCCATATTCATTTGGGTGAAGTGAAAACAGTCGATGATCTCGCAAGCGGGTATGATGAAGTCATTCTTGCAACAGGCATTCAGCCACGTGATATCACGATCCCTGGTCATGATCATGAAAAAGTTTATGGCTATCTGGATGTGCTTCGTGATCACAAGCCTGTGGGCGAACGTGTTGCTGTGATCGGTGCTGGTGGCATTGGCTTTGATGTCTCTGAATATTTAACTGAATCAGAGTCATTGACGCTTCAACCAGAAAAATGGATGGCTGAATGGGGGATTGACCCCAGCTATGAAAATCCAGGCGCAATCAAACGACCTGAGCATCAGCCAGCATCAAGGCAAGTGTATTTGTTACAACGTAAGCAAACAAAGGTGGGTGCGGGCCTTGGCAAAACAACAGGTTGGATCCATCGTTCTACCCTCAAAAATAAGCGTGTAGAAATGCTCGCTGGTTGTACTTATAAGGAAGTGAACGATCAAGGGTTAATCATAGAAATCGATGGGCAGGAAAAGCTTCTTGAAGTCGATCATGTCATTGTTTGTGCAGGCCAGGAGCCGCTGCGAGATATGTATCAGGAACTGGCGGATAAGGGGGTTTCTGTACACATTATTGGTGGTGCTGATGTCGCATCTGAGCTGGACGCAAAACGTGCAATCCGTCAGGGAGCAGAACTCGCCAGCGAAATATAGTTTTGTTTTAAGGAAGGCAACGTCCGATTGCCTTCCTCATTCCCTTCTCGGAACCTATACTTGAATGAGGTATACTTGCAGTTTTAGGAGGTGTGCCATGAAGTTTCATTTGTTCTTTACGCTTTTATTTTTGCCGATACTCAGTCAGGCACAGGTTTATAAATGGGTCGATGAAAATGGCAAAGTCCATTATTCAGATAAACCGATGAACAAAAATGCGGTTGCTGTCGAACTAAAAGAACCGACGAATATGGGCGTTGTAAAGCCTTTACCAAAGAAAACGCCCAAAGAACCAGTCAAAAAACAAGTTGCTGCGAGTACGGATGATCCATGTGGCACAGGGTTGTCTAGTAGTGAGATGAATATTGTTCAATCCTACGTGAACAAAGTCATGGACTTATTTGATGCGCGTTTAAATACGTTAGACCAGTCAGAAAAGCAAAATTTAAACCAGCCGATAGATAAGAATAAAAAACCGATCAAAACAGAGCGTCCTTGCGCTAGTGATCTACTTAAAAGTAAATAAAGTTTACATACCAGATGCATACATAATTATAATTTTAATAAATTTTTCCGATAACAAATGACTGGTATTCATTTCAGGTGCTTGATATAACGTTGATGTACATTATTTTGGTACTTAGCTTTTTTTTGATGGTGTTTGAAATGGATGAATTGAATAGTATAAAGCTCACCTATGACCGAGATTATTCACTGCGATACGACGTAATCTCACAAGATCCAACGATGAACCATGCCCAGTATTTTTCTCATGTAACAACACTCTTTGAGAAGAATCTCTGGGGGACTGGTGATGTGTTGGATATCGGTTGTGGAACAGGCTTATTAAAAGAAATGCTCCTGGGTAACTTCCAGTTTACAGGGGTTGACTTGTCCAAAGATATGCTCAAGATTGCAGCAAGTCGAGGATATCGAGTTTATGAAGGGGCGGTTCAAGAATCTCTGTATGAATTCAAAGAGAATCAATTTGATTTTGTTTTTGCAATGAGCCTGCTCTATCACATTAATGATGTCTCAGAAATCATCGAACGTTTTCGAGCGATAGCCCGTAAAGCCGTGATTTTTACGCTTGAGGATATTCCGGAATGTTTTGAAAAGGCAACTTGGGAAACGCATCAGTTTCATATCTATAATCATTTTTCGCTGTCGTTTGACAATGCTCATCTAGACATGACGTTAGGTGGGTGGCAATCACCCAGTCGAAAGGAAAATTATGTGCCGCGGATGCGCCTTGTTTGCTTGACGGCTGAGTAAGTAGATAGGAATCGAAGTGGGCGCATACTGCGCCCAGATTATTCAATTGAGTGGGTGTCTATAAACCGTATTTCTTCATCACCTTATCAAATGTTCCATTCGACTTAATCTCTTTTAAACCTTCATTAAAAGAAGTAATGATTGTTTTATAGAGTTTATTCTTATAGCCAGATGTAACATGAAGATCGTTTTTTGATAATGGGGTCGGGCAAAACTCAATTTTCTCTAGAGCACTTGGATCCTCAGCTTTGATGAGTGCTTTTGCAACAACTTCATCTTCTAATGTCAGATCAACTCGGCCAGAGATAAGTTTACGGATATTCTGAACTAATGTGACCGTTTCTGAACGTTTAAAGTTTTTTGCTTGAAGAAACTTATCACCATAACCGTACCCTCGAACTGTACCAATAATTTTTCCATCTAGGCTTGGAATATCTTTATAACAGAAGCTATCGCCTTTCTTTTTGATGAACTTAATTTGGTTGGAAAGGTAGTGTTCACTATATTCAAGGAATTTATCCCGCTCTTCTGTATACCAGGTCGCGACGAGAATATCATAGTTTCCTTCTTTGACACCTTCGAGTGCTCTAGCCCAAGGCACAATTTTCATTTCAATTTCATGTCCCTTTTGCTGAAATGCAGCACGAACAATTTCAAGTGCAATTCCCCCATTTTCTGCTTTAGGATCGATGAAAGGAGGCCACGGATCACCTGCTGCTATCAGCTTTTTTGCCGCTAGGTTTTGTGAAAAAAGAGTGCAAAGGATGAGGGCTATTTGAATTATGTATTTCATAACTATCTCGCAGAGTTTAAAAACTAAGGAGATCTATAGTCAATGATAGGGTGGTAAGCAACTTGGAATGAGGCGGGTTACGTGCCCGCCAAAGGGAAAAAGCTAGCTGTTTTGGTTGGCGTATGCTTCACAGGCATCTGTATCTATGCATTCGCCATAAAGATACAAGCTATGGTTTGTAAGTTTAACACCATTTTTTTCAGCAATTTGCAGCTGTCTCTCTTCAATCACGTCATCTTCGAATTCGGTCACGCGGCCACATTTAAGACAAACAAGGTGATCGTGATGTTTTTTACTGGAAAGTTCAAAAACAGATTTACCACCTTCAAAGTGATGTCTTGTCACAATGCCAGCGTCATCAAATTGGTTCAGTACGCGGTAGACTGTAGCAAGGCCGATTTCTTCTCCCATGTCCAACAGGATGCGATAAACATCCTCTGCGCTGATGTGTTGATTTTCGGGCATCTGTAAAATTTCTAGTATTTTGACTCTTGGAAGAGTAACTTTGAGCCCGGCTTTCTTTAGTTCTTGATTATGATCTGACATTTAATGCTTATATCCCACGTCGACATTTCATCGCAGATTATAAAGCATATGCGGAGAATTAAAATATAGAAAACAGATAAACCTGGGATCGTTTTTTATTTTTTAACACTCCAAAGCTAAACTTGAGTCAGGTAATTTGCCGTAAAGGCTCCTTGAATGCGACTGATTGGCTTTATCTGGATCATAGTTTTCTTACCAAGTTTTAGCTTTTATACGGAGGCGAGTGAAAAGACAGTCTCTGTAGCTACACTCTATGGCTATCCTCCTTATACCTTCTTAAAAAAAGGACACAAACGTGGGTCTACTGAAATGATCTCAATTGGTGAAGATTCCGAGGCATTAAAGGGGATGAGCTGGGATTTGTTAAGAGAAGCTTTTCATAACCAAGGATACCGTATCAAGCTGAATGTATCTCTTTGGGCAAGAGCATTATCTGATGTGAAGAAAGGACATATCGAATTACTTTTCCCAGCTGGCAAAAACTCAGAGCGGGAAGCATATTTCAGTTATTCAAAATACCCAGTCAATGAGGCAACGTTTCTCGTTTATGTTCTAGCAGACTCAAAAATAGAATGGAAAGGATTAAGTTCTATGAAAGGAAAAACAATTGGTGTTGTTCGTGGGTTTAATCTGGGCGATAAATGGAATCAACAAAAATCCGCCCTATCAGTTTTTGATGTGCGTGATGTAAAAAGTGGTTTTAAAATGCTGGAACGGAAATATATAGAAGGTTTTGCAGGATATGAAACTAACTTTGATATGGTCATCAAACAGAATAAATGGCAAGGCAAATTCAAAAAATTGCCTTCATTTGGGGGGTCTGCTGAATATGTTGTTGGGCTAAAAAAATCTGAGAAGACGTTTGTTGTATTACAAGCTTTTGATCAAGGTATTGCTCAGATTAAAGAAAGTGGTCTCTATCAGGAAATCGTTGAAAAATGGCAATCCTATTCTCCCCAAAAGTAACGAGTGATCCAAGCCCTCTATTTAGGTCAACATCATTGAACGCAAAAATTAACCATAAATTTAAAATGTGAACAAAAAGAAAATAAAAATTTACTTTTAAATATTGTTCGTGTAATATCCTCGGTGCTTCAGACGGTTAAATGCTGTACTTGGAGGGGGATATGAAGCCAAGGTTTTTACCATTTACATATGTTGTATTCGCATTATCTGCATTTTCAATTCAGGCAGAAACAATGTGGGAGCACCAATCGCAACCAGATCACCATCTGGTAGATACCCCTTTATTGAAAAAGGCCAGCATTTACTCCTTAAAACAGGACGTGATGTTGCAGTTGTTACAAGATACAGAAGTTGTTGACATTCCGTTACCAGATGGAGAGACACTCAGCATTCGTATGATTGAAGACGATGTGCTGGATGAGCAACTCAAATCACAATTTCCACAGATCAAAACCTATATTGGTACACGTCAGAAAGATGGGCAACGCATTGGGCGCTTCAGCATGACGCAAGCTGGATTCTATGGAACTTTTCGTCATCTTGGTCAGCTTTATCTGATTGACCCGATTCAAACTGACAATGAGCGTGTTCATCGTGTTTATAAGGTGGAAGATCTTCAGACTGAAGAGGGCAATGTAGTTTCCTTCGAAAATGCACTCCAAGACCTCGAAAATACAACTGAAGAGAAACTGACACGTCATGTGTTAATTGCCTCGGAGCATCAGGCAACGCAGAGTAATGGTAATCGTGTTGAATCTTCAATCGGAAAAATAGCTGTATTATTAAATCGTGCGAATGAAATATTTGAGTCGGAAAAACGAATTAAACTTAAGCTCAGCCATCAGTCGACCAAAATGATCTTTACCCAGGAAGAAACGGATCTTTTCCATCGAAACAGCCTTCCTGTACAACCTTTATTACAAAAGCATATTGAGAAGACACACTATGATGTTGGATTGCTTGTTACCCAAACTGAAAGTATTTGTCTTGGTGACCCAAACTATTCGATAGTTCAGAGTCATACTCCACAGGTTGAAGGTCTTGTTTTAGCGCAATTTATACAGAAAGTTTCAGCTCAGCTTATGACTCCTGATGAAGCGGATGAGTCAGTCTGCCAGGTAGCTATGGAGAAAGTAGGAGCGACACCTGTTGAGAATAAAGCTCCAGTGATTGAGCTTCCTGAAACATATTCAGTACCAATGAATACTGCTTTAAAACTCACAGCGCAAGTGACGGATCCTGAAGAAGGTGCAATGTTGTTCTCTTGGGAACGCCAACTTGATAAGAGTGCACCTGTCTTGAAAGATAGTTTTTATGAGTCGGATATCTCTCATCAGAGTGATGAGGCTACCCGCTTTTTACCTCGCTTCAAAACCGTTCTAGAAGACGCATTTTCTGAAAAAGTAAAACAAACACATGTCTTACCGGATGAGATGGTATTCCAAATATCAGCAAAAGACATGAAAGATGGTGTAGCGAAACAGGCGCTGAAAGTACAGATTGTCCAAGGTGCTGGTCCATTTAAGGTTTTATCAAACTTTACAAGCGAGACATTACGTGGTGGTCGTCAGGAAAACTTCCTTTGGGATGTTGCCGGAACACTTGAATCACCGATCTCATGTGAAAAGGTCAATATTCAAATCGTAGAAACATCAGAAGATGGTCAGACACACGACGTTATGATGGAAACAGAAAATGATGGTAAAGCAACGATAACATTACCGAATAAGGATTTAAAGGGTGCAAAATGGCAAGTCAGCTGCCATGGAAATATTTTCTACGCTTTATCTGAAGGTACATTCTCGATAGAAAAAGATACGGCATATAATGATGACTCAGTAACCGTCACGAAAAGGTCAAATAGCTCGAGTTCGAGTACAGCTCCTGTCAATGCAGCACGTGGCGCGAGTGAACCAACACCTGCGGGTATTCCTGGATTTCCAGCAGAATCAGAGACGGCACAATCTGAGTCCAGCCAATCATCCGCGACTTCTTCCTCTGCGACTGAAGCAACTGGGAAAGAAGGTGCGCCAAAAGAGTCTCTTGTAGAGAAAAAGACAAATAAAAAAGGAAAGAATAAAAAAACAACCGTGAAATCCAACCTTGGTGCGTTAACAGCAGGCACGGCTAATCAGTCATCAGTGAATATTACGATGGACAGTGTTGATGTTTACACACCGACAGCAACCGCTTATACAGCTTGGCAACCGACGACGACTTCCACGACCACACAACGCAAAACAACAACAACCGTGAAGACAACCTCAGAACGTCCTCTTGTGGCACAAAAGTTAATCACAACGACTCATGTCCGTGAGGATGAGGTGAGTTATGACTTTAGCGCTGACGATACGTCTTTTGACTTTGAAGAGTCGACGGATAGTGAAATGATGGGTGGGTCAGAATCAGGTGGTGCATTATTCTGGTTGATTTCTATGCTTGCTTGTTTTGGGCTTGCAAGAAAAGAGTTATCAAAACTAGAAAGTTAGTTTATTCACAATAAAAGCATATGAGCTTCCGTATATTGTGAATAACTATAATGATGGATTTTACGTTCAATGAATTGGATGCGGTTTGGAAGGGCATGCTTTTTGAGATAAAAAATGCCCAGAACGAATCCGCATTGTTCTGGGCTTAGGGGAATGGCTCATTGTTGAGCCGTGCGCTAACTCTTTACTGTGTGTGGCTGTCTTGCCAGGAAGTTATTTAAGTGTAGACAAGACCCTCTTAAAAGGGAAAAAAATGCTCAAAAAATAACCTCTTTAATATCAGTCGTTTAGCTTACCCTTGATAATTTTATTCATTTTTTTACACAAAGATTTCAACGCTTATCCTCACGTTATTAACCTCTGGTCACGAACAAGTTCTCGAGGCAGGTTATTCTTTATCCTGCTTTTTTGCCACTTTCCAATGCCAACCGGATGGTTGTCATACATTAGGATCACCTCTCCCTGTTTTTGGGTTGTGCTTTGCAGAGGAACATCTTTACCTTGATACACAACCTTGAACTCTTCTGTGGATAAGTTGTATATATTTTGTGTGCAATCTGTGCCAAACGTCATCGCAAACTCATGGCTCATACGAAAGCCTTTCGTAAACTTTTCCGCAACTTTCAAGCCGATACGGTCAAATTTGATTCTCCCAAACAGTGGGATAATTTCATTTGGCACAATCCAATACTCTTTTCCTCTGATCATCAAAGACATTTGAATGGGCAAGGTCAGCTGATAATGCTGTTTCAGGTATTGAGCGAACTCAGAAACTTGCTTTTTCGTTGCAAAGTCAAAAGGCAGCTTACCTAATTTGCGTGTTGGGGATTCAGGCAAGGGGACAGGCTCAGTTTTGCGGATCCTTGCCACAAAAAAACCTTCGCTATCATAAACCTGTGGCCAAATGTGAAGAAAACCTTCCTTAGTTGTACATTCCTCGGCTCCAGGAAATAGTGTCGTCAAAGGTTCAAATGAAACCGATTCAGGAAACTCATGCAAAAGGTATTCACAAATGTCTTGGTTTTCTTCGTGGCTTAACGTACAGGTTGAATAGACGAGTAGGCCACCTGGCTTTAATGCATGAAAGGCATTTCGGATCAGATTTTTTTGAACGTCTGCAATCGCGAGAATACTTTCCTGATTCCAGTTTTTTAATGCATCTTCGTCTTTTCTAATCGTTCCTTCCCCAGAGCAAGGGGCATCGAGGAGAATACTGTCGAAAGTCTCAGGAAGGTAAGGACCAAAGACGCAGCCATCAAAATGAGTCAATGCAACATTGCGGATACCACACCGTAAAATATTGGAGTAAAGCCCTTTGATACGGCTGGAGGAAAACTCATTCGCGATAATGAGTCCTTTTCCTTGGGTATATGCTGCCATTTGTGTTGTCTTGGAGCCTGGGGCAGATGCAACGTCCAAAAATCGCTCGCCTTCGAGCATACCATCATTCAACATAGCAAATGGCGGCATCATGGAACTGGCTTCCTGAATATAGAAAAGCCCAGCCAAGTGTTCTGCGGTATTACCTAGTGGAATTGCAGCTTCCTCATTTTCAGGTCTTTGTATCCAGAAGCCTTCGTGGCACCAAGGTACAGGCGTCAACTGCCAAGACTTTTCTTGGACGCGTGATAGAAAGTCTTTCACAGAAATCTTTAGTGTGTTGACACGGATGCTCTTTCGCAGTGGCTTTTGACAGCTTGAAATGAAATCTTCCATCGACAGGTGTGCGGGCATGATGCTTGCCATTTTCTGTAAGAATTCATCAGGAAGGTAGCTGTTTGGATTCACTTTCTGGTCCTATCATTCAATCAAAAATCCGCGCGATTCTAACATAAATGCCAGGCTCTGTTGATCTTTCATCATATGTGAAAAATTTTAATATTGATGGACCAATGAAATCATACTTTGAGGTGATAAATTGAGTGACTATTCATGCTTGTAAACGATCATATACATGCAAAATGATGATATTACTCTTAGTCTGTTGACATCACAGTCAATAGGGCATCCAATAGAATGATTTGGTTGTACCCTTCGGGCGATCATGTTGTATTGTTGGATCACATAAGAAATAGTTATGCAAAAAGGCTTAGGCCTTGGATCCCTTTGATGCCCCTTGGCTACAGGAAGTACCAAATTGCATTGCAAAGATACATACTGACGAAGCGATAGGGGAGCCATGTATGTCGAAACAACTCTCACCGGGTAAAAAGCTCAAAGACGCCATTTCGGAAAATTCACCTTTGCGGGTTGTCGGAACCATCAATGCTTATTGTGCGATGATGGCAGAAAGACTGGGCCATCAGGCGATCTACCTCTCTGGCGCTGGCGTTGCAAATGCTTCCTTCGGACTGCCAGACCTTGGGATCACTTCAGTGAATGATGTGACGGAGGATATACGCCGGATCACAGACGCGAGTTCACTGCCATTACTTGTTGATGCAGATACAGGATGGGGCGGTGCTTTTAATATTGCTCGAACGGTCAGAGAATTTGAAAGAGCGGGTGCGGCTGGACTACATATCGAGGATCAGGTTGCACAAAAGCGATGTGGCCATCGACCAAACAAAGAAATTGTGACTGCTGCTGAAATGGTTGATCGTGTGAAAGCCGCTGTGGATGCGAGACGGGATGAAGACTTCTTGATTATGGCAAGAACGGATGCACTCGCGCAAAAAGGCCTCAATGCAGCAATTGATAGAGCACAAGCCTGTATAGAAGCAGGTGCAGATGCAATTTTTGCAGAAGCAGTGACTGACTTAAAGCATTATCAAGCATTTTCTACCGCTTTGGATGTGCCAATTCTGGCAAATATTACTGAGTTTGGGAAAACACCGCTCTATGACACAAACCAGCTGGCAGAAGTTGGTGTTGATATTGTCCTGTATCCGTTAACTGCATTTAGAGCAATGAACTTTGCTGCAGCAAAAGTGTACCAACACTTATTGGAACACAATGACCAAAGCGATTTAGTTGATCAAATGCAGACGCGAGAAGAGCTGTATGATTTTCTCAATTACCACGACTTCGAGAAAAAACTCGACGCGCTGTTTTCTCAATCCAAACAAAAATAAACACATCAACGCTTGATCATCAATGAGGGATCCATGATGAGAACAGGCCGAACTGTACCCGAATAAAACTCAGGGGGAAACATGGTTGACAAAAAATTAGGTGGTGCTGGTTTACGTGGGCAAGTGGCTGGGCAGACGGCATTGTGTACCGTTGGTATTTCTGGAACTGGGCTCACTTATTGTGGATATGACATTCAGGACTTGGCGGAGAACACGACCTTTGAAGAAGTCGCTTATTTGCTCAAACATGGCGAGTTACCGAATGCAGGCGAACTGGCAGAGTACAAAGCAAAACTCAAATCATATCGTGGTATGCCAACAGCCTTAAAAGAAGTCTTAGAAAGGATCCCGAAAGACGCACACCCAATGGATGTGATGCGTACGGGATGTTCCATGTTAGGCAATTTAGAACCCGAAGAAAACTTTGACCAAGCAGGTGATCGCATTGACCGTATGGTTGGGGTTTTCCCGAGTATTATCTGCTACTGGTATCGCTTTAGTCACGATGGCGTTCGGGTCAAGACGGAGACGGACGACGACACTATTGGTGCTCATTTCTTACACATGCTCCATGACGAAAAACCTTCAGCACTCCATGAGCGTGTGATGAGTGTTTCTTTGATTTTATATGCTGAACATGAATTTAATGCATCAACGTTCACAGCACGGGTTTGTGCATCGACCTTATCTGATATTCATTCTTGTGTTACTGGCGCGATTGGATCCTTGCGTGGGCCGCTCCATGGCGGTGCGAATGAAGCAGCGATGGCATTGATTGAAACCATGAAAGATCCTGATGATGCAGAGCAATCCTTAATGGGAATGCTTGAGCGAAAAGATAAAATTATGGGATTTGGTCATGCGGTTTACCGCGAGTCTGATCCGAGAAATGCTATTATCAAGAAGTGGTCAAAGGAACTTGCGCAGGAATTCGGAGACTCCCGTTTATATGATGTGAGCGAACGCTGTGAGGCAGTGATGTGGCGTGAGAAAAAACTCTTTCCGAATGCTGACTTCTTCCATGCCTCTGCCTACCACTTCATGAAAATTCCAACCAAACTGTTTACACCAATTTTTGTGATGTCGCGTGTTACAGGGTGGACATCTCATGTTTTAGAACAGCGCTATAACAACCGGATCATTCGCCCAAGTGCAGAATATACAGGGCCAGGTGAGCGCAAAGTAACCCCGATTGAGCAGCGTTAATTAATTGATGAATAACCCGCCATTGGCGGGTTTTCTGAATAAAAAAGAATTCAAAGGAGTACGCAATGAGCATGAATGTAGAACAAAATGAACGCCCGGATTATGATCGTGTGATCCAGGATATTGCAGACTATGTGATGGACTATCAAATTGACTCTCTGGAAGCGATGAATACAGCGAGGAATTGCCTTATCGACACACTCGGTTGTGGGTTATTGGCGCTGCGCTTTCCTGAGTGTACCAAGCATCTAGGCCCAATTGTCCAAGGTACAGTAGTGCCAAATGGGGCACGCGTTCCAGGGACTCAATTTGCGCTTGATCCGGTCAAAGCGGCCTGGGATATCGGGTGTATTATTCGCTGGCTTGATTTTAATGATACCTGGCTTGCTGCGGAGTGGGGGCATCCTTCAGATAATTTAGGCGGAATATTGGCTGTTGCGGATTATTTATCCCAATCAAGAGTGTCGCAAGGGCTTGAGCCGCTGACGATGAAGACTGTTCTTGAAGCAATGATCAAAGCGCACGAAATTCAAGGTGTTTTGGCGTTGGAAAACTCTTATAATCGAGTTGGCCTTGATCATGTGGTGTTGGTGAAAGTTGCCTCAACAGCGGTTGTTACATGGCTCAAAGGCGGCAACCGTGAGCAGATCATGGCTGCAGTGAGCCAGGCTTGGGTGGATGGCCAAGCGCTTCGTACTTATCGACATGCGCCAAATGCTGGCTCGCGCAAATCTTGGGCGGCAGGCGATGCAACCTCAAGAGCGGTTCGATTAGCGGATATTACGATGCGAGGTGAAATGGGGGTTCCTGGTGTATTGAGTGTGCCGAAATGGGGTTTCTACGATGTCTTGTTTAAAGGGAATGAGTTCCAGTTTCAGCGACCTTATGGCACATATGTGATGGAACAAATCTTGTTCAAGATTTCTTTCCCGGCAGAATTCCATGCTCAGACAGCTTGTGAGTGTGCTCGCATCTTACATCAAGAAGTGAAGGGACGATTGCATGACATCGATCGGATTGAATTAACAACTCATGAGTCGGCTATCCGTATCATTTCAAAAGAGGGACCATTGGCAAATCCAGCGGATCGCGATCACTGTTTACAATATATGGTTGCGATACCATTGATCTTTGGCCAATTAACGGCAGAGCATTATGAAAATGATTTCCATCAGCGCAACCCGATCATTGATGAGCTACGAGAAAAGATGGTAGTCACAGAAGATAAGTGCTATAGCGAAGAGTATCATGATCCAGACAAGCGCTCGATTGCGAATGCGATTCAGGTCTTCTTTCAAGATGGTACATCAACTGAACGTGTTGAGATCGAATATCCAATTGGGCATCGATTACGCCGTGAAGAGGGGATCCCAGTATTGGAAGATAAGTTTTATCGAAACCTGTTAACACGATTCCCACAGCAACATGCAGATGATATTTTTGCTCTATGTAAAGATCAACAGCTTCTTGAACAAACACCAGTGCATGATTTTATGGCGAAGTTTGTGATCTAGTTGTATCAGCTCGACGTTTCAGTCAGAGGAAACCAAGAACAGGTCCCGATTGTGCTTCTTGGTTTCACTTTACAATATAACTATCGATCTTATCACGCATATCCATTGCAATTTCAGCTAAGATGCCAGCAGATTCAGCAATTTGTTTTGCGCCAGACACGTTATCAGATGCTTGTTCATCAATACTCGTGAGGTTTGCATTGATCTCTTGGATCACGGTATTTTGTTCGCTGGCCCGGTATGCCACACCAGAGGTGATCCCTTCAATTGACTCCATATTACTCACAATAGTTGAAAGAACATGATTGACATTTTCAGCGCGACCGACTGCAATATCTGCTTTTTTCTTGCCATGTTCAATGACTTCAATTGCTTGATTGGCACCAGATTGTAACTCAGCAACGATCGTAGATATTTCAAGTGTGGATTGCTGCGTTCTTTGGGCCAAATCTCGTACTTCTGATGCGACAACTGCAAATCCACGACCTTGGTCTCCAGCCCTTGCCGCTTCAATTGCTGCATTCAACGCTAACAAGTTGGTTTGTTCTGCAACGGATTGGATCACATTGACCATGCCTGAGATGTTACCAACGCGATGATTCAGGTTTTCGATAGATTCACCAAGGTTGTCAACTTCCAAAGCAAGCTCTTGTATGCCAGCGACAGCTTGCTTGACTGCGTCTATACCAGAGCTAGTATCGGTGGCTGCGACTTTCACCGTCTCATTTCCCTCATTCATCGAATCGGTGACTTCATTCACGCTCACGCTCATTTCTTCAGCGGCGCTAGCGATGGTAGACACATCTTGTTGTTGCTTTGATAGGCTCATTTCTGTTGAGCTAATTGAAATTGCAGTTTCGTGGGTCGCAGTTGCAATTTTCGAGGCAAATTCTTGGAATGTTGATAAATCAGTCTTAAATTTATCAATGATGGCATTGATATCTTGGCCAGTCTGGCCAAGCTGATCATAGCTGATTGCTTCGACATCATTCGTTAAATCATTTCGATTGAGCACTTCATCGATGACTTCTTTGATATTTTGTGACTGGCAGCGATTGAGAGAAATCAACTGATACACAATGTATGCTGAGAGCAGAACGATTGCGCCCATTAAAGAATCAAATGAAAGCTGTTTTAGACTGTCATTTTCGATTGTGGTGGCTTGGGCTGAAATCTTGGATACAATTTTCTCTTTTGTGTCTTCCAGAAGGTTAATTCGATCGGTCGCAGCCTGAAACCAAACCATTGGGTCTTGGTTAAATCCACTTTGCCGGCTGATTGCAATTTCCCGAAACCGCTCAACAGCTTGTTGTTCAGGCGAATGAAGGAACGCTTTGTAGTAATCACGAATATTTCCAGGGGCTATTGCGTAAGACGATGTAAAATAAGTGTTTTGCTTTGTGACTAATTCAACAAATCTTTTATAGGTTTGTGGTGTAAATGCATCGCTTGCGAATACATTGCTTAAGATAGCACGTTCAATCCCAGCTTGTTCTTTCCCATAAGCGAAACTGTAAAGTGTCATAAACTCTTGTGTAATTAAGGTAATGCGCGAGTGGGTAGCTATCCAAGCGTTAAGATCAAGGACGATTTTAATTTTACTCGTGTAGTACTTGAGTGCTTCGGGGAGTTGTATATTTAGTGAGGAAATCCGTTGGCGGATATCGTCTCTTTTTTTCAGGAGTTGAAGAAATTCTTTCAAGGCTTTGATCAACTCAGGCTCGATATCATCACGATTTAAAAACTGTTCTAATTCGGCTAATTTTTTATCCGTCAGTTTGCGCTGTTCAATGATCTCGCTTTTAAATTTATTCCCTTTACTTCCTAAGTAGCCAGCAGACATGCCACGCTCTTTTTGCATTTCGTGAATCGCTTTACTTGTCAAACGAACGAGATCAGAGTAAATCACAACATTATGCGAATCTTGAAAGTTTTTCCTAGCAATATTGACCTCTATCCCTAATAAAATTGTAAACAAGATACAAGGAATAAAAATGAGTACAACTAAGTATTTGGATAGCCAGCGATACATAAAGATCATCACCTTGGTTGTTTGACTCTAGTATAGATATTGATCCGCGATCTCATCACTATTTTTAATTAAAACAATAAAGAAGAACTGCAAATCACACCAGCAAGAAGCGCAATGAGTGGAATACGGGTTTTCATGATGATAAAAATAATGAATGAAAACAAGACGTCAAGCGGTTCATGGATACTTGAAACGATGATGGGGTTAATGAGCGCAGCGCTGAGTAGACCAACGACACCTGTATTAAGTCCTGCAACCACAAACTGAACATGCACTGATTGCTGTATCTTTAGCCATAATGGCAAAATGAATATCAGTAGCAAAATGGAAGGGAGGAAAATGATAACGATTGCGATTAGTCCACCAAAAACCCCGTAACTCCCGCCATCAATAGAACTACCAAGGAAAGCAGCAAAGGTAAATAGAGGACCAGGAATTGCTTGAGCTGCGCCATAGCCGGATAAGAATGTTTGTAGCTCAACCTGACCACTCTCAACAAATTCAGCCTCTAATAAAGGAAGAACAACATGCCCTCCGCCAAAAACAAGGGAACCCGCACGATAGAATGAATCAAATACTTGAACGGCGTGAACATTAAAGCCAGCCGCGACAACTGCCCCAATGATGAATATGCTGATGAAAAGTGCAAACGCAATAAAGCTGGCTTTTTTGTTGATATCGAATGAGAGTTGTTTTGTTGATTGTACTTGGGGAATATTGCGAAGAAAGCAATAACCAAAAAGACCAGATAATCCGATCACTGATAATTGTGATAGTGGATGTTCTATCCATAAGCAAAGACATAAAGCAATGAGCACCCAAATGCGCCGACGAAAGTCAGGACATAATTGCTGACTCATTCCCCAAAGTGCATGCATAACCACTGCGATCGCAAAGAGTTTTAAACCATGAAATAGACTGAGCTCACGCCATGATTGTTCTGGAGATAAAACAAAAGCCAATCCGATCATCAGCAGTGCAGAAGGGGCTGTAAATCCAACCCATGCTGCGAGTGCACCAAGGTAACGCCCTTGCTTTAAGCCAATCGCCATACCAACTTGGCTGCTTGTTGGGCCAGGAATAAATTGGCATACTGCGACGAGGGATGCAAAATCTTCATTTGCCAGCCAATGTTTTGTTTTTACAAATGTTTGATGAAAGAAGCCGATATGAGCAAGTGGCCCACCGAATGCGGTGCAACCCAGCTTTAAAAAAGTCAAAAAAATGGTCCAGAGCGATATTGTTTGTTCGTGTTTTGGTATAGCCATTGACTGCGTCATTGATGCTGTGGTCTTAGTTTGTCTTCAGGTCAGGTCGCCACCCCATGCCAGACTCTTCGATGAGTCGTTCGTAAACACCTTCGATATTGAGTGGAAGCCATGCCTCGTATTGCCGGAAATCTTTAAATTCGTCTAAACGAATTTCCTTTTGCATCGCTTCTAATGTTTGTCCTTTTTGGATCCCAAGAACCACAGCATGATGCAGTGCTTGAAGGTAGTTGAAATAACGTCTCAGTTTCGGTTTAGTGCCAATATCTGCATGCCCACCAACGAAATGCTTAAAGTCCAGTTGAAGTACTTCATGTGTTGAATTGATGGTGCCAACAA
Source organism: Algicola sagamiensis DSM 14643 (assembly GCF_000374485.1). Lineage (GTDB taxonomy): Bacteria > Pseudomonadota > Gammaproteobacteria > Enterobacterales > Alteromonadaceae > Algicola > Algicola sagamiensis. The sequence continues at coordinate 66,331 of NZ_KB894491.1, read as the reverse complement.
TGTCATAACTCCATAGTTTTTTCCAAGGCATTCGGCCAACAAGGGCCCAGTCAACAACGAATAATGTTTCTTCTTTCACAAAGAGCATGCTGATTGAACCGCGTCCATCATTCGGCCCATGATATCGAAGCTGCACTTCATGTTCACCAAGAAACAAAGACATTTGATCTTGAAAGGTGACTTCGGGCACAACCGTTTTTGTTTTTGTCGAAACGATATCTTGACGTGCCAGATGGTGCGCAATAAAAACCGTATGTGCCTCTTTGAACACCTCAGCACCATAAATATGGTCAGCATGATTATGACTGTATATGACATATTTGACAGGAAGATGAAAACGCGTCTGTATTTCTTTTTTGAGCCAAGTTGCCGCTTTTTGATTCATGGGATCAGTTACAACAACCCCTTGAGGGGTGACCAAAAAGACCGAGCGGTGTCTATCGTCAACAAACCGGTATAGTGAGCCGCTGATCTGCTCAATTTTAAAGGGCTCTGCAATTGCCCACCCAGCTTGCCAAACAAGAATGAGCATTCCTAGAAAATAACGATACATAATCAAAGATCCAACTCACATATGAATAATGTGAGTGTGATCAAAGAACTGCGGTTGTCCAGTTTATCGACTCTTTACCCACCCAAGGGCTTTTTGTTCATGCTTAACAACAAAGTCATGCTTATTGAGGCAGTAGATATCGTTATCATGATTGCAAGTCCGTGCGATTTCATATTTGAGGGACCCATAACTTCGAGCAATTTCAGGGTGCGCGATAAGATAATCACGAAACGCGAGATGACGAATGACATGCAGGCTTCCTGTTTCAAAAGCATGGATATGATGGGTCCGTAAATTTCCTCCTTTGGGGAAGAAACGTCGCCCAGGGATACCCAGCTCACCTTTGGGTTCATATCCGAATAAAATAAATAAGTCAGACTTTTGATCAAGCAATGTCAGATCATCGGTTTCTATCAAAATATCAATGATTGGTTTTGCAGCGAGACCAGGCACAGCGGTGCTACCGATATGATGGATTGCATAGATGCTGTCAGCCAGCGATTGTTTTAACTGCTGAGACTCTTCTTGAAATTGTATGGGCCAGTGTTCTTGATAGGGAAAAACTTCAATTTTACGTTGTAACACGATGTTCTTCTTTAGAAAAAAGTCGCAGTTTATCATATTGTTGAAAATACAACATTTGTTGAATGGGAATTGTGTGGATTGGAATTTAGGATCTGAAGGATTCAAAAATATGCGAAGGACCACCGATGAAAACAAACATTCAGCCCTTTTTTCATCCTGCCAGTTCCACCATCAGTTATATCGTTTTTGATGTTGAAAGTCGGGCTGCGGTGATCATCGACAGTCCACTGGATTTTTGTCCACAATCGGGTGTTCTGAGCACACAATTTGCGGATCAACAGATCGAATTTATCCATGCGCAACGTTTACATATATGCTGGATATTGGAGACCCACGCTCATGCGGATCACTTAACTGCGGTAAGCTATCTCAAACACAAATTGAATGCAAAGATTGCTGTCAGCGAAGACATTGTTCAGGTTCAAGCATCATTTCAATCCATCTTCAATCTATCCCAGCAGACAATACAAAAATCAAAACAAAGATTTGACCGACTTCTCTGTGATGAAGAGGAGCTGACTTTCGGTCAAACTATACTCAAAGTAATCAAAACACCAGGTCATACACCAGATAGTTTAACCTTCTTGATTGAAAATCATGCTTTTATTGGCGATACCCTGTTTATGCCGGATATTGGATCTGCTCGTTGTGACTTTCCAAAAGGGAGTGCTGCCACTTTATATAACAGTATTCAGCGAATTTATGCGTTACCCGAAGAAACAATATTGTGGATGTGCCATGACTATCAACCCAATGGTCGAGATGTTGCTTATCACATACCACTCAAAGAAATGCGGGAGAAAAACCTGCATATTCAGCACACAACAAATTTGGATGCGTTTGTATTGCAAAGAGAAGAGCGGGATCGGGGTTTAGCTGTTCCAAAGTTGTTATATCCAGCAATTCAAGTCAATCTGTGTGCGGGTACTTTGCCACAGGATGATCATGGGCAATGTTTTTTGAAGATCCCTGTGACTTTATCACAGCCAATCGAATGGGCTAAATTGAATGATTGAACATTCCAGTTCAGATTGAGTCAGACTGTCTATTCAAAGAATATATTGATCGAATAATAGGATAGTGAGAACATGAAAAAACGATTACTCCTCACACCACTCATGGCTCTTCTTGCGACTTCCCCTGTTTTTGCAGCCTCAGAGCGACTGATGGAAGATGTGCTCAGTGTGACTGGTAAAGGAAGTATTACCCATCCCGTAGATTTAGTGACGTTGAACTTTTCTTTTGAGCAGCGTTCTTCGTCGGTCGAAAAAGCAAAAGGCGTGGTAGACCATAAAGTTGATCTCTTTACTTCTCAACTTCTCAAGTTGGGTGTTGATCCATCCAATATTCAGGATGCGACCTATCGTGTTTACCCACACTACGACCAAAAGAAATCATCGAGTTCTGTTGAATTTCAAGTCACCCGTGGCGTAGCTTTAGTCTTGGAAAATTTAAAGCTTTACGCGAACGTTTTAGAAATGGCGGCAAATGTCGGTGTGACGCATATCGGTCATGCGGCTTATTCAATTAAAAATGAAAGCGAAATCTACGAGAAAGCACTCCGAGTCGCCGTAGAAAATGCGAAAAGAAAAGCGCAGCACTTGGCGAATGTAAGTGGCCGTAAGCTCGGAAAAATTATCGCAGTGACGGAACAGTCAGGATATGCACCTGCACCAATGATGGAAGGGGTGATGATGGCTGCTAAGTCTGGAGGCCGCAATTATCACCATGGGGGAAATTATGTTGAAGCCGCAGTTTCCGTCACATTTGATTTAGATTAATCGAGTCTCACCCATAGAGTGTTCGGTAAAGACCATCTTGGTGGATCAGTTCTTGGTGGTGGCCAGATTGCACAACCTGCCCATCTTCAAAAACATAAATTTTATCTGCCTGCTGGATTGCACTCAAGCGGTGAGCGATGATGATCACTGTTCTATCCGTGAAATATTCAGATAACGCGGCGTGTAATCGCGCTTCTGTTTTCGTATCTAGCGCTGATGTGGCTTCATCGAGAATAATCATATTGGGCTCAGAAAGCAGCATCCTCGCAATGGCAAGTCGCTGCTTCTGTCCACCTGAAAAACGAACGCCTTGATTGCCGATAATCGTATCTAATCCATTTTCACAGCTTGCAACAAATTGATCGAGCTGAGAAATAGCAAGGGCTTGCCAAAGGTCTTGATCAGCATGCTCATTACCCATGCATAGATTCTCTCGAATCGTGGCATTAAACATCCCCGGGTTTTGTAAGACGGTCGCAATATTTTCACGAACACGTGAATAACCAATTTCTTCAACAGGAATATTATCAAAGGCAATGTTACCTTCTTGTTTTTCATACAAGCCAAGCAATACCTGCACGAGTGTGGACTTGCCGCCACCACTTGCACCGACAATTGCAATTTTTTCGCCAGCAGGGATAGTCAGATTCACATTCTCGAGTACTTGCGTGTTTTCTTGATAGTGAAAAGAAACATTTTCCATATGAATCGAGCATGGTCGCTGTTTTTGGAATGGATCGTGAATTGCCGGGTGTTGTTTTTCTTCTTGTAAAAGAAGGACTTCATTGATCCGAAGCAACGCGGCATTTGCAGCAAAATATGAATATTGGATATTCAAAAGCTCCTGGACCGGACCAATCATAAACCAGAGGTAACCGAATACAGCGAAGATTTCTCCGACGGATAAATCTGAATAAATCACCATTAAAATGGCGATGGCTCGAAATACTTCAAAGCCTGAAAGAAAGGTGGTGAAGCTCAGTTTATTTGCAGCATCACTCTTCCAAGAAAACTGAATGGCATTCTGTTTGAGCTGATCTGCGGCATGACTGACACGATCAAAATAGCCGGATTGGCGATTCGCTGTTTTCAGTTGCTGAATTTGGTCGAGCGCTTCCGTTAAAGATGCTTGAAAAACCTCGAATGCCTTGTTTTCGTTCTTTTTCAACTCTTTGACATTTTTACCGATTGCACGAGATAAATAGATCACAAAAGGATTGAGAAGGAGGATAATCAAGCCAAGCAACCAGTCAATCCAGAGCAAAATGATTGCTGTCCCAATAATGGATAGGACACTAACGACAATTTTTGAGAGTGTTTCACCGATAAACTTATCAATGGTTTCCACATCAATGACACATCGGGAGGATAAGCTACCACTTCCCAAAGACTCGAATTCGAGCAAAGCGACTCGTTTGAGTTTTTTGGAGAGTTTTTCTCGAATTGAAAAGGAAATTGTTTTCCCAATAAACGCAAATTGTTTGGTGTGGGTAATGTTTAAAGTCAAGGATATTAAACGAAGCAAGAGTGCGATAATCAACAAAGCGACAACATAGCCAGTTGGTGTATGCCAGATTTCAGGAATGAAGGATTGCAAAAAAGGCAGCAAATGGCCTTGCTCTTTTAAGATGATCTCATCGATAGCAAGGGGCATGAGTAGAGGAAGAGGGATACCAAAACAGGTTGCTAATAAGGCAAGCGCATTTGCCGTAGATAACGCCTTTCTGTGTTTCGCCACTTGCCTGCTGATAGATTTCCAGCTCAAAATCTGCGTCATAATTGCTCACATGACCGAGAAAATTGTAAAAATCGAATGAATTTTGCCACGAGAGGTTTCTATTCTTCTTAAATAAGGTTAGTTTTAAGGGCATATTATTTCTTGATGATGTTAGTTATACCAGAGAATGGCAGAGAAAGCAGAGTTTTATACGAGTCTTGTCAAACAAGCAAGCGCGTTGTTGGAAGGGGAAAAGGACATCATTGCGAATAGCGCAAATCTAAGTGCACTTCTTTTCCAAAACCTGACGCAGGTCAATTGGGCCGGTTTTTATTTTTTAGATGAAGCCTCGCAAACACTGATACTTGGTCCTTTTCAAGGAAAACCAGCATGTGTTCGAATTCCTGTAGGACGAGGCGTGTGTGGGGCCGCTGTTGCTGAGCAAAGCATTCAACGGGTAGCCAATGTTCATGAGTTCCAAGGCCATATTGCATGTGACAGCGCGAGCGAATCCGAAATCGTGCTCCCATTTTTCCAAAATGGCCAATGTAAAGGTGTGCTGGATATTGATAGCCCCATCTTGGATCGATTTGATAACCTTGATCAAGAAGGCTTACAAAAGATCGTTTCCATCTTTGAAAAATCAATAGCATAATAGTGTGTTATGAAAGAATTAGTTGATTTGCGTGATTACTTAGTCACAGCGGAAGAGGTTGGTGATTGGTTTGGTGACGAGCAATTGGTTGCTGATCGATTGAATGAACTATATCATCTCTGCTGGACTCAAATCCCAGAAGACACTGCGCCTGACAAGGTTCGCGCAGTCCTTGATAGTATTTGGGAGCAGATAAGGGGCGATTTAACAATCGTCGAGGCAGAACCAGACGAATTGCACAGCTGGTTGTCGAATCATGTAGAAAACTGGCTGAATAGCCATGACAGCGATGGCGAATGACCAAGGTAGAATTATGGAAGCAAATGAGAAGTTAAAAGACGTAAATGAAGTAATCAGTTATTTGGCGGAGAAGTTCCCGAGCTGTTTTTTCATTGAAGGTGATGTAAAGCCCCTAAAAATCGGGATTTTTAAAGATATTGCAGAGCGCTTGGATGAGGCGGATAAAGTCAGCAAAACGCAGGTGAGACAAGCACTGCGTAAGTATACGTCGAGCTGGAAATATCTTAGAAGTGTTCAAGAAAACGACCATAGAATTGATTTAGATGGTCAGCAGGCTGAAAAGCTTGAAGAGCAGCACAAAGAATATGCTGCTAAAGTATTAGAAGAAAGCAGAGCAAAAGTTTTAGAGCGCCGCAAGAGCAAACCACGTAAAGAAGGTGGGCCTGCGAATCGTTCAAAACCACCACGTAAAGACCAACCATCTACTGGCCCACGTGGAAAACGTTTTGAAGGACAAAAAAGAAAACCGGATATTCAGGTTAAGCGTCGCGCTCCAAAGAAAAAGATTGAGCTGCAAAAGTTACCTGAAGAGCGTGTAAAACAGGGCGAAAAAGTTCGTGTTCAGCTTGGTCGAGCGCCAGTAGAAGGCGTGATTAATGAGATTAACAAGGATGATATTCATGTAGAACTCGTCACAGGCATGGTGATCAAAACTCAGATTGAGAATCTTTATTCGGCATGATGGCTAGGGGAGTTGATATGCATAGTATACGTTTAAAATTGCTGAGTGCTCTACTTTGTTCAGCCTCAATTTCCATATCTGCGCAAACAGCAGTGGAGAAAGATGCACTTCCAAAGTTGAAACAGGAAAGTCAACATGGAGTCTCAAGTGAAAGGGTTTCGCGTCACTTAACTCGGCAACATTATCTGAACGTATCTTTGGATGACCAGCTCTCTGAAAAAATGACTGAGCGATTCATCAAGTCCCTTGATTTCAATAAAAGTATTCTTCTTAAGAAAGATGTAGAACAGTTTGAAAAGAATCGTCATGTTCTGGACGATGCCGTCAAAGCAGGCAAGCTACATCATTTCTATAACTTCTTTAATTTGTCAATGGAAAGGCGATTTGAGCGTTATCATTATGCCATAAAGCTCTTAGATAAAGAGATGGATTTCACGAAAAAAGACGAATATGTCTATGATCGTGAAGACCTTGATTGGCCAAAGGATGAAGCTGAGTTGAATGAAATTTGGCGACAACGTGTCAAATATGATGCACTAAGCTTGAAGTTAACAGGGAAGAAGTGGAAAGAAATCAAAGATATTTTGACGAAGCGGTATTCCAATGCATTAAAGCGTCTGACGCAAACACAGAGTGAAGATGCTTTTCAAGTTATCATGAATTCACTTGCGCGAAGTATCGAGGCACACACTTCTTACCTCTCACCGAGAAATGCTGATCGTTTTAAAATGGAAATGAATCTTTCTTTGGAAGGCATCGGTGCAGTTTTACAGATTGAAGATGATTATACGACGATACGCAGATTGATCCCAGGTGGTCCAGCTGCACAATCGAAACGCCTCAAGGAAAAAGATCGTATTATTGCTGTTGCACAGGGTGATGAAGAGTTTGTTGATGTGATTGGCTGGCGGCTGGATGATGTCGTTGATCTGATTAAAGGCCCGAAAGGAACGACTGTACGTCTACAAGTCTTAAATGAAGGTGCAGACTCTCACCCGAAAGTCGTTGCAATGACAAGAGAGACAGTTCGTCTTGAAGATAGAGCTGCGAAGTCAGAGATATTTAAACCTGCCTTTGGCGAAGCAAGTTCAAAAATCGGTGTAATTTCTTTTCCGAGTTTCTACAACAACCTGAGTAAGGATGTGTTGAAAGAAGTTAATCAGCTGAAAAAAGACAAGGTTGATGGGATCATTATTGATCTCCGCGGAAATGGGGGTGGTTCCCTTCAGGAAGCAACATTATTAACCGGGTTATTTATCGATAAGGGACCCGTTGTACAAATTCGTGATCACAGTGGTGCAATTTCACTACAGAGAGATATGGACAACGTTATCGCCTACGATGGTCCTTTGACAATTCTTGTTGATCGATATAGTGCTTCTGCTTCAGAAATTTTTGCTGCTGCAATGCAGGATTATGGGCGTGCCGTTGTATTAGGTGAACAAACCTTCGGGAAGGGTACTGTTCAACAACATCGTGGTTTAGGCCGGATATATGATCTGTACGATAAACCATTAGGTAGCATCCAGTTCACTATTGCGAAGTTTTATCGGATTAATGGTGGAAGCACACAGCATCGCGGCGTCATTCCTGATATTAAGTTTCCAAGTGCGGTCGAGCCTGCTGAATGGGGTGAAAGCCAGGAAGAGAATGCTTTGCCGTGGGATAGCATTCATCGCGCAAAATACAATCAGGTGGATATTCTTGCAGATACGATTCATTCACTGAGAAAAGGTCATGAACAAAGAGTGAAGCTCGACCCTGAGTTCAAAATTATCAGTGAAAGAATTGCAGAATATATCAAGACAAAGGATGATATTTCAGTTTCTCTGAATGAAAAAGAAAGAATCGACAAAAAAGAACAAGAAAAGAAAAAAGACCTTGAAGTTGCCAATAAGCGTCTTAAAAGGTTAGGGCTTGATCCAATTACTAAATTGGATGATGCACCTGAAATCCTTGATGAAATTGATCCTTTCCTCCACGAAGCCTCTCGGATCACGACTGACCTGATCCAAACAAATCGTATTGCTAAAAAATAGCATTGAGCGGGTTAAAACCCGCTCAAACCCAATAGAAATCTACACATTGGACTTGTCACACACGCTGGAATGTGGATAATCCTGACTATCGGAATATTTTGATGCGCTTTTTTTGCATGAGTATTTTGACAGGGTTAAAAGGGTAATTTTTGGGTGAATCTTATGACAACAAACCGCAATCCCAGTTTATTGGATGCAATTATTCCCATCATCTCACTCATTGTGATGTTGTGTGTGTCCGTCATACTTTTTGGTAGTGACTCGTCTTATGGGCCGAACCAGATTGCATTGCTGCTTGCCGCAGGCATTGGTGCAATTATTGGTTTAAAAAATGGTTTCAAGTGGGAAGAGCTTGAGGCCGCGATGGTTGATGGCATCAAACTTTCTCTTGGCGCTGTTCTGATCCTTCTTGCCGTTGGTTCATTAATTGGTACATGGCTGCTTGCGGGTACAGTACCAACATTGATTTACTACGGGCTGCAAATTCTAAGCCCTGAATGGTTCTATGCTGCAAGCTGCATCCTGTGTGCTATTGTTGCAATGAGTATTGGTAGTTCTTGGACAACAGCAGCAACAATCGGTGTTGCATTAATTGGTGTTGCCGCGGGGATGGACCTTTCTGCACCGATAACAGCAGGCGCAATTATTTCTGGCGCTTACTTCGGAGATAAACTATCTCCACTTTCAGAAACAACAAACCTTGCACCTGCAGTTGCTGGAACAAAGCTATTTCCTCATATTCAGCATATGCTATGGACGACAATTCCAAGTTTTGTTACAGCACTTGTCATATTCCTGATTCTAGGATTATCTGGTGATACAGCAAGTGATATCAATCAGGTCGATGCTTACCTGCAAATATTGGATGAAAAATTCAATATCGGCCCAATGATGCTTGTTCCGCTTGTTGTTCTTGTGGTTTTAGCGGTGAAAAAAATGCCTGCATTTCCTGCTGTCGCAATTGGTGCAATCGTTGGTGCTGTATGGGCTGTGATCTTCCAAGGTGACATGATCCAGAGCATGTTAGCCAGTAAGCTTCATCCAATTTTGAGCCATATTAAGATTGTTTGGTCGACGCTCTTTAGCGGGTTTAGCATTGAAACAGGCAATGCAGACTTAGACTCGCTCTTGAGTGGTGGCGGTATGGCTAACATGATGAATACGGTCTGGCTAATTATCTGTGCAATGACATTTGGTGCTGTATTGGAGAAAGTCGGCCTGCTACGTAAATTCCTTGAAGTTATCTTGTCGATGGCTAAGAGCACGGGCTCTCTCATTACAAGTACGATCGCAACTTGTATCGGTACAAATATCGTGAGTTCTGATCAGTACATGTCTATTGTGATGCCTGGACGGATGTTTAAGGAAGAATATGAACGTAGAGGTTTGGATAACGTTAACCTTTCTCGGACACTTGAAGATGGTGGAACGATTACAAGCCCGTTGATCCCATGGAATACATGTGGTGCATATATGCACAGTGTTCTAAAAGTTGATCCACTTGAATATTTATTCTTCTGCTTCTTCAATCTGATCAACCCAGTGCTTGCGATTATTTATGCATACATCGGGTTTAAGATCTTGCGGATCAAACCAAAGAGTGCAATGCCAAAGCCTGAAGCAGAAGCAATGGCGCAATGCTTGAAAAATAACGCCATCATTGACAGGGCTGGAGCCGCCCTGCAATATAAGATATCGCGAAAGCCTGTATTTACAGGCTTTTTTTATATGGGAATACGATAACAATGACAACGACACATGATTTGCCGCAGGCGAAATATCTAAAAGATTACCAATCACCAGACTACACAATTTCTCATATTGATCTGGAAGCTCGATTAGATGATATGAGTACCCAAGTCACTGCAATACTGGATATAGAAAGACAAGGTAATCATCAAAAACCATTGATGCTTGATGGTTCTGATTTGGAGCTGATCTCAATCAGTCTCGATGGGATCGCATTAATGTCAGACCAATATGTCGTCTCCGAAACACACCTCACTGTCTATTCAGTTCCAGATAAATGTCAGCTACGTATTGTCAATCAAATTAGCCCGGTGCAAAATAAATCACTAGAGGGACTATACAAATCAGATGGGGCATTCTGCACACAGTGTGAGGCAGAAGGTTTCAGGCGGATCACTTATTATCTTGATCGCCCAGATGTGCTGGCGACCTATCATACGACAATTGTTGCGAAAGAGTCAGAATATCCTTATCTACTATCGAATGGAAATCTCGTCGAAACTGGTAGCTTGGAACAGGGTTATCATTATGCGAAATGGGAAGACCCTTTTCCAAAGCCTTGCTACTTATTTGCGCTTGTTGCTGGAAATTTCGATAAACTCTCAGATGAGTTTGTCACAGCTTCACAGCGTCAAGTTCAATTAGAGATCTATGTTGACCAGGGAAATGTGAGCCGTGCCGAGCATGCGATGGATTCTTTAAAAAGGTCAATGCGCTGGGACGAGGAGGTCTATGGGTTAGAGTATGATTTAGATCGTTATATGATCGTTGCTGTCGACTTTTTTAATATGGGTGCGATGGAAAACAAAGGACTGAATCTATTCAATAGTAAATATGTTCTGGCAGATAAGAAAAGTGCAACAGACACCGATTATCACGGAATTGAGTCTGTCATTGCGCATGAGTATTTTCATAATTGGACTGGAAACCGAGTGACTTGTCGTGACTGGTTCCAACTGAGCCTAAAAGAAGGGCTAACTGTATTCAGAGATCAAGAGTTTAGCGCAGATATGGGCTCAAGAGCTGTGAATCGAATTCAGCAAGTTGACTTGTTACGCTCGCGACAGTTCTCAGAAGATGCAGGCCCTATGGCGCATCCAATTCGCCCTGAAAAAGTCATCGAGATGAATAACTTTTATACGGCGACAGTTTACGACAAAGGGGCTGAAGTGATCCGGATGATCCATACGCTACTTGGCCAAAGCAACTTCCGTAAAGGCATGGACCTTTACTTTGAACGTCACGATGGTCAAGCAGTGACCTGTGATGATTTTGTTCAAGCCATGCAAGATGCTTCTGGGATTGATCTTGAGCAATTCAAACGATGGTATTTCCAAGCGGGGACACCAACAGTGTCAGCCTCGTGGAAATACGATGTTGATCAAAATCAACTAACATTAAGCTTATCTCAAAGAAATGACTCATTTCCTGAAAATAAACCCTCGGTGATCCCGGTTAAGCTTCAATTTATTTCTGAAGATGGGCAATCCATAGCAATAAATACGCAAGGAGATCAAAGCCAAGTACTGATCCTCAATGAGTCGACTCAAACCTTCCAGTTTGATCGTATTGAATCGCCAGTGATCCCGGTATTATTTGAAGGGTTTTCTGCGCCTGTGAAATTAGAACAAACCATTCCTGAGTTAGATCTACTTCGGATTGTACAGTATGCGCAAGATGGATTTGCTCGATGGGATGCCATGCAGTCATTTTGCACAAGAGTGATATTGACCGGTGAGTTGAGCTACTTTGATGAACATAAATCACTCTATCAGGCGCTGTTGCAGAAATTAGATGGTGACCTTGAACTCTATGCCGAGTTATTAGAAATTCCTGATATTCAAACACTTGCGGAACAAGTCGATGAAATTGATGTGTTCCAGATCCAAAGTCAGATTGATGCGCTTAAAGAAAGTTTAGCCAACGCTTTATCGAAGGAACTTATCGAGGCTTACCATTTGTTGAATGATGATAAATCACAGGATGAACGGCGACTTGTTGGGGTACGAGCTTTAAAAAACCAAGTATTATTGCTCCTTGCCCATTCATCTGAACAAGATGCGATCAGTGAGCTGGCAAAATTACAGTATACGTCGAGTGATACAATGACAGAACAACTGGGCGCACTCAAAGCTGCGAAAGTTGCCAATACGTCACTTTTTGCTGAACTCATGAAAGACTTTGATACGCGTTGGCAGCACGATGGTTTAATTATGGATAAATGGTTCGGTCTATACGCGCAAGTGGATGACGATGATACACTTTCAAGACTTGAAAAACTTCAATCTCACCGCTCTTATAATCCAGACAACCCAAATCGTGTACGTGCTTTAATCGGCCAGTTTATTATGAATAACCCGAAGCAGTTTCATCGTCCAGATGGAAAAGGTTATGCACTCCTCACAAGTGAGTTGATCCGATTGAATGAGTCAAATCCACAAGTTGCGTCTCGACTGATAACGCCATTATTAAGTTGGAAAAAATATAGCCAACCTCAGAAAAAACTCATGCAAATGGAGTTACAACGCTTATCAGAAGTTGATAACCTATCCCCTGATTTGTATGAAAAGGTCGAAGCAGCTCTATCATAAAATTCTTTCAGTCGATACAGGTAGGGCAATTGTTTTGTTGAGGTGTGTATGCAGCAGCACACCTCTGGCATATATTGTTGAAGTAAGGTTGAACACTGATGTCAAATAAGGTTTATTTTTTCTCAGTAAATCTCAGTAAAGAGCTTTGTTTAAGTTTCTACAGAGGCGAAACGCGTTATGTACACGTCGTCACTGATGGCGGCATACGCATCCAAATCCCTGTTCATCACTTTATGAACTTTGTGACTAACTCAGGTATTAAGGGAAGGTTCCGCCTTGTGTTGAATGAAAAAGCAACTGTGATTTCCCTCGAACAATTGACCCACAACTAGTTTTATTTTGCCGCTTAAGTCTGATCCCAATCTCAAGATTGGGGTTTTTGTGTACCTGTTCGATGGAATCAACGTTTTCTATCAGGACTATCCTTTTCGTATATATTTAGAGCAATAACTTCAAACAGTAACGGAGAGAATGGACTCGACATATGAGTTCTACAGGCTATGTTTAACAGGTTGTTCAAGAAAATACCTTTATTGGGCACTTGATGTTTAAAACAAATTATCAATAAATAGGTTCCCGAAATTACTCGGAACATGCTGAAAAATAAGTCAGAAATCTATCTTTCGAACAGTTATAGCCTTGCGGTGCCATTAAAATGATGTAATGATGTCGTCGCAATGGCTGGAGTAGGCTGTTCTGGTCGCTAGAAATAAAAAATAGGGCAGTTCAAAAACACAAACACGCCCTGACAATACGTTATCATTGCAGAACAATCACCTGTACAGGGACAGGGGAGACAATAAAATATGAGCAAAGGGCTAAGCAGCAAATTCACTAAAAACCCGATTGCCGTCGGTATTACCTCCGCTCTTTTGACGCTAACATCTCAACCGGTTTTATCCGCAAGTTTCAACTTCGGCGATTTTGATCTGACATTTGATTCCACCTTTTCAGTGGGAGCGAGTTGGCGGGTTGAAAATCGCGATATGTCAGCACGAGTTGGTAAAAGTAATAACGCAGAGCTTGACTGGAGTGATTATCAGATCACTGAGACACCAAGATATGACTCGGCATTTGTTTGGGATCAGACAGGTAGTTATTCAACCAATGGTGACAACGGAAACTTGAATTACGATCCCAGTGAAACATTTTCCAAGTTGTTTAAAGGGGTACATGATCTCGACTTCAAATATTCTGCACCAAGTGGTGAGTTTACGGGTGGGGCATTTATTCGGTTCATGTATTTCTATGACTTTGAACTGATGGATGAAGAAAGGCCTCACCAGAACATGGTTGCTTCACAGTCATCTGCACCTGTTGATGCAGGGACGGGGCCATGTGAGGACGAAGAAGCCAAAGATCTAGTTTGTCGAGATATTCGGTTACTTGATGGTTATCTTTATGGTGACTTTGAATTTGGTGAAAATGCGATCCCTGTTACGGTTCGTGTGGGGAATCAGGTACTTGCCTGGGGTGAGGCAAACCTTATCTCTCACGGGATTAATATTTCCCCTGTTGATATTGCACGTTTAAAAGCACCAGGATCAGAATTAAAAGAAGCATTTATTCCAACGGGGATGGTCTTTGTCTCTGTCGGTGCAACGGAAGACATCACGATAGAAACTTTCTATCAGTACCAATGGGAAGAAACCCAGCTTCCAGTGCCGGGAAGCTACTTTTCAACCAATGATTTTGCTGGAAAAGGAGGATATAAGAATAATGTCCAAATTTCCTTTGCTCAGCACCCAGATATGAACCTGCCGTTTTTGATTTCTCAGGTCAATGCATTTGGCTCTGGAATTGATGCATCCCAAAAAGCACTGATTGATGAATACCTCAATAGTGCAACATCAGAAACCCGCAAAAAACAAATTGGAGCAGCGCTCTCTTCTACGCTGGATAAATATGTTTTATTTGGTAGAAAAACAACATTACGTCCAAAAGATGGCGTGACTGAGCCAAAAGATGGTGGGCAGTATGGTTTTAAATTTGGAATATTACTACCAGAGTGGAATGATACTGAGCTTGGTTTTTATTACATGAATTACCATAGTCGGCGTCCACTTATTTCAGGCACAACGTCCAATTTTAACACCGCAGCGATGATTCGTGATTTGCAAAAGCTTGAACGTGGCTTAGTGACAGAGGATACGATCAGTGATTTAGAAGTTTACTCAAAAGCAACTTTATCCTATCCGGAAGATATCAAACTATTTGGTGTAAGCTTTAATACACCTGTTGGTGAATCTGCGATGGCTGGTGAACTTGTTTATCGCCAGGATGAACCTTTACAGGCAGATGATGTAGAGCTTCTATACGCAGCCGTTCCTGAGCAATTGGCTAATTCTGATTACTTGGCTGAAGGTGGCATTTCTCCAGACTCATCAGTCAGAGCACTGGAAGGGTTATCACAGCTTAAATTGAATGGAAGAAATGTGCTTCCTGGTGAGACTGCAAATGGTTTTATCTTGAAGGACTCTGTGCAAGCTGCGGTCAATTTATCCCATGTATTTGGGCCGGTTGGCTTCTTTGATAATTTGAGCTTATTTGGAGAAGTTGGTTTTCTTCATATTCTGGATATGCCACAACATTCTGAAATGCGACTAAATGGCCCAGGAACGGACAGAAATGGCGGCCTTGCAGGCAAAGAAGGTTTAGGTTTGACGATTCAAGACGGCTTTGAACAGAACCCATTCCCGAATGCTTCATCATGGGGTTATCGCTTCGTCACACAGACAGAAAATAACAATATTTTTTCTGGGATCAATTTAAAATCCCGTCTCGTTTTTTCACATGATGTGAATGGTATTTCTCCTGATCCTATTTTCTTATTTGTGGAAGATCGGCAGTCGCTTGGGATGACATTTAGTTTTAGTTATCAAAGCCGCTTATCTGCAGATTTTGCCTATAATGCATTCTGGGGTGGTGTTGGATCGACAAACACCATTGAGGATAGGGATTATGTGTCATTCAGCATCAAGTACTCAATTTAAGGGGATAAATTCAAAATGAAAAAGATTGCCCTGTTCACAACTGCGGTTACGATCGCACTGTCGAGCTACAGTACCTTGGCAAGAGTTTCTCAAGAAGAAGCACAAAAACTAGGAAAAACGCTAACACCTTTTGGTGCTGAACAAGCCGCAAATGCAGATGGGTCCATTCCTGCTTGGGAGGGAGGGGTAACAAAACCACCTGCGGAATATAAGAAGGGGATGCACCACCCAGATCCTTTTGCATCGGATAAGCCGCTTTTTACAATTACGGCACAAAATGCTTCTAGCTATCAGAAGTTTCTGACGCCCGGTGAATCTGCATTGTTGAAAACCTACCCCAAGACTTTCAAAATGCATATTTATAAGACTCGCCGTTCAGCTTCATATCCCAAGTATGTCTATGATGCGACTTTAAAGAATGCAACACGTTCTGAACTGGTCGAAGGCGGAAATGGTATTCGAAATGCTGCCGTTGGAATTCCTTTCCCGATACCGCAAAATGGATTGGAAGCGATTTGGAACCATATTGTTCGCTATCGTGGCGTTGCAGGAAAACGCTTTGGTGGGCAGGCTGCGCCAACTTCATCTGGTGATTTTACCTATATCGGATTTGATGAAAGCATTATGTTTGAGTATTCAAATCCAAATGCTTCACCAGAAACGCTCCAGAAAGACAATGTTCTTTTCCGCTTTAAGCAAAAAGTCACGCAACCTGCACGATTAGCTGGGACTGCACTGCTTGTTCATGAAACAATGGACCAGATAAAAACACCCCGACAGGCTTGGACGTATAATGCGGGCCAACGTCGTGTTCGGAGAGCGCCAAATGTTGCTTATGATGCACCGGGTACAGCTTCCGATGGTCTAAGAACAACGGATGATTTTGATATGTTCAATGGCTCACCAGATCGCTATAACTGGAAGCTTATGGGGAAAAAAGAAGTCTATATTCCTTATAACTCATATAAGTTACACAGTGATAAATTAAAGTATAAGGACATTCTAAAGGCAGGGCATATCAATCCAGAGTATGTTCGATGGGAAAAACATCGTGTTTGGGTGGTTGAAGCAACATTGAAGCCAGGAATGCGACATGTTTACAATAAGCGTATATTCTTTATTGATGAAGATAGTTGGCAGATACACGCAGCAGATCTTTATGATAACCGGAATGACCTTTATCGTGTTGCATTTGCTCATGGTTTGAATTACTACGAGATCCCAACACATTGGAGCACGCTTGAGGTGTACCATGATCTGAATTCTCGTCGCTATCTGGCCATTGGTTTGGATAATGAAGAAAAAATGTATGACTTCTCATTGAATTTTAAAAAGAGAGTTTTTACGCCAGCCCAGTTGAGACGAGAAGGTCGACGTTAATCATTCGAGGCGGTTAGCTTATGTTAGCCGCTTCTTCTCGAAGTTGGTGTTACTCTGAATAGGGTTGAAATGAAAAAGCTATTTGTTCCTATCATTCTGTCACTCTGGAGTATTGTAGCAATTGCCAGCGGTGATTTGGCAGCATTTAAGGCAAAGCTGGTCGAGAAATCTCTACTCACAGATATTGTGAAGTTACCCAATCGCAATATCGTTGCAGTCGGTGAACGTGGCCATGTGATTGTTTCTGAAGACGGTGAAAAATGGGTTCAATCAGAGGTGCCAGTTTCTTCGAACTTGACCGCAGTTCACTTCATTGATAATCGCAGAGGTTGGGCTGTTGGGCACCATGCCACAATTATTCATACCAGCGATGGTGGAAAAACATGGTTCCGTCAATTATACCTTCCTGACTTAGAAAAACCATTTCTTGATGTGTACTTCCGAAATGGTAAGGAAGGGATCGCAATCGGGGCTTATGGCCTTTTCTTTCGTACTGAAGATGGTGGTGCAACTTGGTCTGAGGAATTTCATGAAGAGTTTCTTTCTGAAGATGACCAGTTTTACTTAAAAGATTTACGTTTAGATGACGAAGAAGCTTATGAAAATGAGCGACGCTTTATTTTGGTCCACTTTAATCGAATATATGCAGATGGTGTTACGCTGTTCATGACCGGTGAAAACGGCATGCTTTCCAAAAGCAATGATATGGGTCGAAGCTGGATCAAATTACCAACAGTTTATATTGGATCGTTTTTTGATTTAATTCGAACACAACGAAGTAGTTTGCTTGCAGTGGGATTGCGAGGAACGATTTTTAAAAGTGATGATCATGGTGAGAGTTGGCACCGTGTTAATAGTAAAAGCACTTCGACGATTAATAGTGTTTTGGAAGATCAGTTTGGGCGGCTCGTCCTTGTTGGAAATGGTGGCGCAATTATGGTGAGCACAGACGACGGAAAGACGTTTCGTTCCGTACCACTTGATGGTGGAGAGGCAATCGTAAATGCAGTTCCACATAAAAACAAATTAATCTTGGTGACTGAAGCAGGTATCAAGGTCATAGAAGCTGGCGCATTGTAAGTATGAATATAACAGGTTTTGTGAATACATTTGAAGTGGCTATTTTCCGACACCGAAGTGCGGTACTCGGGATCTTCACCCTCCTTTCCTTGTTTTTCCTGTATCAAGCGACACAAATCAAGCTTGATGCGGGCTTTATGAAAAACATTCCTCTCAACCACTCCTACATGCAGACTTATCTGAAGCATCGAGAAGATCTGGGTGGTGCGAATAATATCCTTGTTGCCTTGTGTGATAAACGAAGTGATATATTCAATAAGCGCTTTTTTAATCGTTTAAAAAGTGTTCATGATGAAATGGTACAGATCCCAGGTGTCAATAAATCCCAAGTAAAGTCATTATTTTCACCTGGTACTCGCTTTGTTGAAGTCGTTGAAGATGGTTTTGCTGGAGGTCCGGTTATCCCGGCAGACTTTAAGCCGGATTATGACGGGCTTTCTATCGTTCGTTCCAATATAGAAAAAGCAGGGATTATCGGTCGGATGGTTTCCTCTGACTTTAAGTGTGCCATGGTGACGGCACAATTACTTGAAGTCAACCCGACTACAGGTGAAAAACTTGATACGATCACGTTTGCAAATACAGTAGAGCAGAAAATCCGAGGTACATTTGAAGACAAAAGTGTCACTATCCATATCATCGGTTTTGCAAAAATGATTGGTGATGTAGCGAATGGTGCAAAGAATGTCTTGGTCTTTTTTGCAATCGCAATCGGCATCACAGCCTTGATGGTTTTTTTCTTTTCTAGAAATATATTACTGACATTATTACCGATAACTTGCTCTCTTGTTGCTGTGATATGGCAAATGGGGTTATTGACGACACTCGGTTTTGGTATCGACCCGATGTCAATATTGGTGCCTTTCTTGATCTTTGCCATTGGTGTCAGTCATGGTGTCCAAATGATCAATGCTGTCGGTAAGCAAGTTGCAGAAGGGAAGTCTTCTAAAGATGCAGCACAGAGTAGCTTCCGACGTTTATTATTGCCAGGCGGCGTAGCACTGCTTTCTGACACTGTTGGCTTTATCACCCTGCTTGCAATCGATATCGGGATTATTCGGGAGCTGGCAATTACGGCAAGTCTTGGTGTGGCAATTATCATCTTCACAAACTTGATTCTATTGCCTGTGCTGATGTCTTATGTCAATTTCTCACAGAAATATAAAGACAGGGTTTCTCGTCCAAGTCAGCTCGCAGAAGAAGTTTGGCGCTTCTTTGCGTTGTTTGCTAGGCCGACTGCGTCAAAAGTGATCATCGTCATCATGATTGTTGGTTTTGTCTTTGGGTTTATTCGTTCTTTGGACATGAAGATTGGTGATTTACATGCAGGAGCGGCACCGTTGCATGAGTATTCGAGATATAACAAAGATACATTCCTGATTACAGATAAGTTTGCAATCACGACTGATATTATTAGTGTGATTGCCGAGGCTGAACCTCAGTCATGTACAGATTTTTCTGTGATGACACTGGTTGATCAATTCCAATGGCGTATGGCGAATGTTGAAGGGGTGCAGTCGACGGTCAGCTTAGCATCAATTTCTAAACTATTTAATGCGGCATTTAATGAAGGCAACCCGAAATGGCGTGTACTGCCGAGGAATGAACAAACATTGGCTCAGGCGACTTCTCGGATAGAAACAAGTTCGGGTCTATTAAATCGGGATTGTAGTGTCATGCCGATCCTTGTCTTTTTGGAAGATCATAAGGCAGAAACAATCGAGCGCGTTGTAAAGGCAGCGAAAGAAGCAAGCAAAGTTTTAGATTCTGGAAAAGTGCAATTCAAACTTGCTTCTGGGCCGGTTGGTGTGATGGCGGCGACCAATGAAGTTGTGAGTTCAGCGCAAATACCGATGATGCTTTATGTCTATGGTGCAGTCATTGCATTGTGTTTGCTGAGCTTCCGTTCTGTTCGCGCAACAATATCTGTCATTATCCCACTCTTTATTGTCTCGACACTGGCTCAGGCATTGATGACGAAACTGGAAATCGGGTTAACTGTTTTCACGCTGCCTGTCATCGCACTAGGTGTGGGGATTGGTGTTGACTATGGAATTTATATTCTTTCTAGTATGAGTCAACAGATCAGAGATGGCATGCCAATTCCGCAGGCATACCTCATTGCTTTACGTGAACGTGGGGGTGCAGTGCTATTTACGGGGATTACTCTGGCAATTGGTGTAAGTACGTGGGTATTTTCAACATTGAAATTTCAGATGGATATGGGAATTCTCCTGACATTTATGTTTATTGTGAACATGTTGGGAGCAATTGTGATGCTACCCGCAATTGCAGCAGTGCTTTGGCCCAAAAATAAGGAACAAAGGCGTTAGTCAATTTTATGAATAAAGATGGTGTGAGGGTGTATTTTTAATGCGCTTTCTCACCATTTATTGCATAAATTACTACTTTTAATGGAATGAACTCGTCTGGCCAGAAAAAAAGCTGAAAAAAGTACTCGAAATAGTTGCCAAATATTAATAAACTCCGGCTGTTAATCTAAGCTCTATATAATAAAAAAGTCCCTCTCGGGTCGGGTGATGAAATAGGAACGACATATGGCACTTAACGACGGTCAACCTCCCGTTCTCCTGGAAAATGTCAAAAGACTCATTAATCAGAAAGTCAAAAATGATCAGGCCGAACTGGTCGCAGATTTTTCCTCCGAATTATTCAGTAATATTTCTCGTGAAGATTTAACCAACCGAACAGACAGTGATTTATACGGTGCTGTGCTGAGCCTTTGGAATACGCTTTACGGATGTGGTGATACAGATGCGAAAATCAGGGTGTTTAACCCTGAGTTATCGAAGCATGGTTGGGAGTCTTCTCATACAATCATCGAGATTGTTGTGAAAGATATGCCATTCTTAGTTGATTCTGTTCGAATGGCTTTAAATCGAGTAGGGATAGCATCACATTTGTTGTTGCATACACCACTCAAGCTGTTGCGAGACAAGAGCAACAAAGTGAAAGAGATCCTTTCTCCTTCTTCGAGAAAGAAAGATGCAGTGAGTCAAACGGTCTTTCTGATTGAAATCGACCGTCAGACGGAACAAACTGCACTCGATGCACTTACAGAAGAACTTCATTCTGTCATGAAAGATATTGTTCTGTCTGTTGATGATTGGCCTCTGATGCAGCAGAAGCTTGAAGAGATCATCAGTGGTTTACCAAAGCGCACGCCATCGACATCAAAAGAAGAAGTGAAAGAGTCTGTTGATTTCCTCAAGTGGATCGCAGATCACAACTTTACCTTGATGGGCTACCGTCAATATGAAATTGATGCTGTGAAAGGTGATTATCAGCTGAAAGCAGTTGAAGGGACCAGTTTAGGGCTACTCAAAAATATTCCTTCAAAAGCGAAGTTTTTATCGAAGCTAACTGAATCCGCCCGCCATGAAGCACTCAGCTCCAGTGTTTTAGTTTTAACAAAAACAAATACTAAATCACGGGTTCATCGCCCAGCTCATATTGATTATGTGGGGATCAAGCGTTTTGATGATAAAGGAAACGTGATTGGCGAAGATCGCTTCATTGGTCTTTATTCTGCAAGTTTCTATAACAATAGTGCCGGAAATATTCCATTGCTCAAGAACAAACTTGAGCGGATCATGAAGGCAAGTGCTTTTGCAAATGGTACCCATTCATATAAAGCGCTGTTAAATATTCTTGAAAATTACCCTCGTGATGAGTTGATCCAGGCGTCTGAGAAAGAGCTGCTTGGTGTTGCACTTGGTGTCTTGCAAATGCAAGAGCGCGATATGACACGCGTATTCATTCGTAAGGATGTATTCGGGCGTTTTTACTCATGTATGGTCTTTGTGCCACGTGAACGTTATAACACTGCGCTGCGAAAAGAAACACAGCGTATCTTACAGCGGGAATTCAACAGTGATAGTGATGTTGAATTTACCACATTCTTCTCTGAGTCTGTCCTTGCGAGAACACACTATATCGTGCGGACGAAAGACAGCAACCAGACAATTAACGTGAAAGATATAGAAAGAAACCTGATTGAAGCAGCCAGAACGTGGGAAGATAAGCTTGAAGATGCGCTTCTTGGTTCATTTGGTGAGGCAAAAGGAAAAGCGTTAACGCGTAAATATGCGCTTGGATTCCCTCGAGCATATAAAGAGGCAGTGCTTCCTTCCTCTGCAGTCGTCGATATTGAAAAACTGGAACGACTTTGTGATGAAAAGAACCTGGAGATGCTTTTCTATCGTCCTCAAGAAGAGCAGGACGAGAAGCATGTCCACTTTAACTTGTTCCATAAAGATGAGCCACTACACCTATCTGATGTACTCCCAATGCTAGAGAACTTTGGTCTGCGGGTGATTGGTGAGACACCATATGCGGTCAAAGTGGGTGAAAACCGGGTTGACTGGCTGCTTGGATTTTCCATGATCTTCAAAGGCAGCAAGCCGTTAAAACTTGAAGAATGTCAACAGCGTTTCCAAGAAGCGTTTGCAGACGTTTGGTTTAACCACCTTGAAGACGATGGCTTTAACCGTCTAGTCCTTGGTGCGGGCCTTTCTGGCCGCGAGGCTTCAATCTTAAGGTCATATGCGAAATACGCACGTCAATTGGGTAGTACGTTCTCACAGAGCTACATCGAAGATACATTCGATAAATATCCGCATATCGCAGAATTGCTCGTCAAATTATTCAATAAGAAGTTCTCGCCAAAAGGAAAATATTCCGAAAAAGCGGTTGAAAAAATCATTGCGCAAGTGACAGAAGAGCTTGAGCATGTCGCGAATCTGGATGATGACCGTATCATTCGCATGTATTTAGACATGATGAATGCAACGCTCAGAACGAACTACTTCCAGGTTGATGCTGATGGGCAATTGAAAGACTATATCTCTTTCAAGGTTCAGCCAGAAATGATCCCGGATGCGCCGCTTCCATTACCGAAATATGAAATCTTTGTTTATTCTCCGAAGGTTGAGGGTGTTCACTTACGTGGTGGTAAGGTTGCCCGTGGTGGATTGCGTTGGTCTGACCGACGTGAAGACTTCCGTACGGAGGTTTTAGGCCTTGTAAAAGCTCAACAGGTGAAGAACACTGTTATTGTTCCTGTGGGCTCAAAAGGTGGCTTCGTTGGTAAACAACTACCAACTTCTGGTGATCGTGATGCCTTCTTCGAGGCAGGTAAAGAGTGTTACCGTACATTCATCCGTGGTCTTCTCGATATCACTGATAATATTGTTCATGGCGAAGTGGTATACCCTGAGTTAGTGGTTCGTCACGATGACGATGACCCGTATCTCGTTGTTGCTGCGGATAAAGGGACGGCGACGTTCTCTGATATCGCGAACGAAATCGCAGGGGAATATAACTTCTGGTTAGGTGATGCATTCGCTTCTGGTGGGAGTATCGGTTATGACCATAAGAAAATGGGGATTACCGCCCGTGGTGCTTGGGAATCTGTTAAACGCCATTTCCGCGAAATCGGTATTGATTGCCAGAATGTAGATTTTACCGCAGTGGCTGTTGGTGACATGGCTGGTGATGTATTTGGTAACGGAATGTTGCTATCGAAGCATACGCGCCTTGTTGCTGCATTTAACCACATGCACATTTTCTTTGACCCAGAGCCAGATGCAAAAACATCGTATGCTGAGCGTGACAGACTATTCAAATTGCCGCGTTCCAGTTGGGAAGATTACAACAGTAAATTGATTTCTGAAGGTGGTGGTATCTTCAGTCGTAGCTTGAAGTCAATTAAGCTAACGCCACAAATGAAGAGGGCGCTTGGGACTCAAAAGTCGAGCATGACTCCCAACGAGTTAATCAAATCAATTTTGAAAATGCCTGTTGACCTGCTTTGGAATGGCGGTATCGGAACATACATCAAAGCCGCGAACGAATCCCATGCAGACGCTGGTGATCGTGCGAATGATCCCGTACGAATTGATGGCCATGAGCTAAAGGCGAAGATCTTTGGTGAAGGGGGTAATCTCGGCGCAACACAGCTTGGTCGAATTGAGTATGCCGCGAACGGTGGTCGTGCAAACACAGACTTCATTGATAACGTTGGTGGTGTTGATTGTTCGGACAACGAAGTCAACATCAAAATATTGTTGAACAGTCTTGTCGCGGAAGGTGATATCACAGTGAAGCAACGTAATGCTTTACTTTATGATATGACTGATGACGTTTCTAAGATCGTATTGGAAGATTGTTATCGCCAGACACATACCATCTCTATTACAGCATTGCGCGGACCACAGCAGCTGAAAGAGCAAATTCGATTCATTCACGCATTAGAAAAAGCGGGTAAATTGGATCGTGAGTTGGAGTTTCTTCCATCGGATGAAGAACTTTCTGATCGCCTAGCTGATGGGAAAGGTTTGACTCGGCCGGAGCTTTCAGTCCTTGTTGCCTATGCGAAAATGGTATTGAAGGAAGAATTGGTTTCTCCAGAAATCACTGAACTACCATACTTCAAGCGTTTGCTGATTGGTGCATTTCCACCACTATTGCAAGATAAATTCAGTGATGCAATGGAAGCACACCCATTGCGTGCAGAAATCATTGCTACACAGTTGGCAAATGATATCGTGAATGACATGGGCCTCAATTTCGTTGAGCGGATGCGCGAAGAAACAGGCGCACCAATGAGTGAAGTTGTCGTATGTTATGCAATGGCACGCGAAATCTTTGAACTGCATCAAGTTTGGAATGAAATCGCGGAGTTGGATAACAAGATCCCATCGATTGTACAGACAGAAATGCTTTTCCAATTGAGAAGAACGGTACGTCGTGCAACACGTTGGTTCTTGCGTCATCGCAATAAATCACTTGGTATTGAAGAAACAGTGAATAGCTTCAAAGCAGCCTTTGCTGATTTAAGCAAGAATGTCTTGAAGTACCTTGACCCAGAAGAAAAGGATCAACTCGAATCAGTCTCTCAAGAATTGGCCAGAGAGTCTGTACCGAAGCCAATCGCAACGCGGATTGCTTTATTGAGTACATTATTCTCAGTGATGGATATTGCACAAGTTGCTGATACAGAAAATGAGAAGATCCAATTGGTCGCAGAAACTTACTTCAAGTTGGGTGCGAAGCTGGGTCTACATTGGTTCCTTGATCAAATCAATCATCAGCCTGTATCAAACCACTGGCAGGCACTTGCTCGTGCATCTTACCGCGAAGAGTTGGATTGGCAGCAGCGCGCGCTGACTTCTGTCCTTCTTCGTCAGAAGATTGAATCGAAGACAGCAACAGATATGATTGATGCTTGGGTTGCCGATAACTTGGAAGTGCTTGAACGCTGGCATCATATGCTTGCAGAGTTTAAGACAACGCAAACACATGAATTCGCGAAATTCTCAGTGGCACTTCGAGAGCTGATGCTTCTCAGTCATCACTGTGATAACGCAATGTAATGATCTTTTGAATCCAAGACCCCGGTTTTTCCGGGGTTTTTTTGAGAAAAAATAATGCTTTATGATTTAGTTCGTGCAGGGTTGTTTCGCTGCGACCCTGAATGGTCACATGATTTAGCGATTAAGAATTTAAGCCGCTTTGCTTCTACACCCGTTGACTTGTTGTGGCGTCAATGTGTGCCGAATATCCCAACGGAAGTCTGTGGGATACAGTTCAAAAACCCAATCGGCCTTGCAGCCGGATTAGATAAGAATGCAGAGTGCATTGATGCTTTTGCGGCGATGGGGTTTGGCTTTATAGAAGTTGGGACCGTTACACCAAGACCTCAGTTAGGGAATGATAAGCCAAGAATGTTCCGCCTCCCAGAAGCGAATGCGATTATTAATCGGATGGGGTTCAATAACAAGGGCGTGGATTATCTGGTTGAGCAGGTAAAACAATCACGTTTCCAAGGACCATTAGGGATTAACATCGGGAAAAATAAAGATACCCCGAACGAAAAAGGCAAGGATGACTATATTCATTGCTTAAGAAAAGTATTTACCCATGCAAGTTATGTCACTGTAAATATCAGCTCGCCAAATACACCAGGGCTGCGCGATCTTCAATTTGGAGAGTCACTTGATGACTTGCTAAGTGCAGTCCGAAATGAGCAGCTAGACCTATCTGCAAAGCATGGAAAACAGGTTCCAATCTTTGTCAAAATTGCGCCAGATATGGATGAAGTGGGCGTATCACAGGTAGCAGATGCACTAATGAAATCTGAAATGGACGGTGTGATCGCGACCAATACGACGCTTGATCGAAGCATGGTGGAAGGGATGGAACATGCACAAGAGCAAGGAGGGCTTAGTGGTGCACCCGTTCGTGAGAAGAGCACTCAGGTGATCAGGCGTCTGCGTGAACTGACCGAAGGAAGACTCCCCATTATTGGTGTTGGTGGTATTGATTCAGCAGAAAGTGCGACGGAAAAGCTGGATGCTGGTGCTTCTTTAGTGCAAGTTTATACAGGGTTTATTTATCAAGGCCCTGAGTTAGTGAAAACAATTGCGCAGGTACTAAAGCAGCAGAGATAACTTTCACTGATGCGTGAGCGATCATGATGATCGCTCGTTTTCATCCTCTGTTCCTGCTTCGATAAGTGGCCAACCACCAAGTGATTGCCAGCGATTGACGATATGACAGAAAAGCTCAGCGGTTTTCTCAGTATCATACAAAGCAGAGTGAGCTTGATGGTTATCAAAGTCGATTTGAGCAGCTTGACAGGCTTTTGCGAGCACCGTTTGACCTAGCGCAAGACCTGATAAAGATGTTGTATCGAATGAGACGAATGGGTGGAACGGGGAGCGCTTAATATTGCTTCGCTCAGTTGCAGCATTGAGGAATCCCATATCAAATGCGGCATTATGTGCGACCATGACACAACGCTGACAACCTGCATCCTTTTGGCCTTTTCTCGCGACTTTAAAAATTTCTTTGAGTGCTTCTTTTTCTGGCACAGCGCCGCGGAGTGCACTAAAAGGGTCAATCCCATTAAACTCGATTGCGGATTTCTCAATATTTGCGCCTTCGAATGGCTCGATATGGAAATGAATTTTTTCATTGGGAGAAAGCATCCCTTGGTCATCCATTTTCAATGTCACAGCTGCAATTTCTAGCAATGCATCTGTTTTTGCATTAAAGCCTGCGGTTTCCGTGTCGATAACGATAGGAAAGTAACCTCGAAAACGTTTAGCAAAAAGAGTTTGTTCTTGGTCTGACATAAGATAGTTTTGATTCTATAAAGTAATTAATACAGCTATCGCTATTATTACAAAGAACGGAGCACAAAGAAATGCGTGCGTGTCTTGACTAAGTAGGAATGAAAAAGGTATCGCGTAGTGAAGCAGTTAAAAAGAAGGTGTATGAATAAGGAGGCCGTGATGAAGACATGGTGTGCCCTTGTTGGAAGTCTATTTGTAGTGACACCTGTGGCAGCAGGTGTTCGTTATTATCAGGCGGAGCTTGATTCTTCGATATGGCAATATGAAAACCTGACGCGCCTACAGTGCTCTTTACAGCACGAAATCCCCCATTACGGCAAAGCAACTTTCACAAGTAAAGCTGGAAAAGAAGAAAACCTGAATTTTGAATTAGATATGCTTCGCTTACCTTCCAACTATAAAGTGTCGTCGGTTGCTTCCATTGCACCAAATTGGAGACCTGGTATTGCAGATGAACATGTTGCAAATATGCCACTCATGAAGCAATTTAATGGTGAGTTGGAAATGGAAAAAGCCTGGGTCTTGCTAACAGACCTTGAGCAAGGGCTGCAGCCTACATTTTATTACTCTGATTGGTATAACAAGCGAGATCATATTGCGGTGGGCCTCTCATCGATGAACTTCCGAGATGCTTATTTTGAATTTCTGTCTTGTTTGAAAAACCTGCTTCCATTTGGCTTTGAAGACATTTCGTTTACTGTACTGAATTATATTTCAAATAGTGATGAGCTCACATTAGAGTCGAAAGAACGCTTGAATATGATTGGTGAGTATGTCAAAAATGATCCAAAGATCCGCGAAGTCGTGATCCAGTCATACTCCGACAGTTATGGTGGTCGTTGGCACAACTTACAGCTTTCGAAAAAGCGTGCGAATAAAATCAAAGACTATTTTGCATCAATGGGCGTTGAAGACGGTGTGATCCAAGTCGAAGCATTTGGTGAGAAGCGACACGCAGAATCAAATAAAACAATACTAGGAAGAAATATTAACCGGAGAGTCGTGATTAAAATGGCGAAGTAGTGCTCTTCGCCATCCATTCAGAAATTCTTTTCGAAAAGTTATTGCTGTTCCATCACCATGATATCAACTTGTGTCCAGCCCTCAGCTTGGTCTGACACAATTATACGTACTTTCTTCTCATTCACGGTATAGTACAAGTGATAGTAACTGAATTGTTCCTCATTGAACTCTGGATCGCCCATACCCTCTTTGAAGTAATCGAGAACACTCATGATCGGCATTTTAAGAAATCCACTCAGGACGGCAGGGTATTGTCCCGCTAAAGTTGCTGACGTTTGGAAGTCATCCGGTAGTTCTATACCTTCAAACTGTTCTGCATTGGATGCGCTTGAGAACATCATGATGCCGAGGCTTAATAAAATTGCTGTTAATTTCTTCATCGTTGCATCTTTTAGCTAAATTAAACGGCGAACATTTTTGTCTATACAGTTCAATGTATTAGAAAAAACATCAAATATGTTTAACAATAACATATTCTTTACAAGACGCGCTACTCTCTGCGCCTTTTTTTATCGTCAAACAGAATCTGTTGTTCACCTAATGATCCGTATGCTATTAAGAATAGCGCCCTCAGGCATATTTTGTAGTTTTAAGTGCTATTCCAAACGGATCGTAAATGTCACATCTGTATGATCACCTGTTGTTGACTTATCATCGACTTCAATACTGGACTCGTAGCGGAAGTATTCCAAAGTGGCTTGGACGAGTCCATATGCAAGCTCCATCAGTGGACCAACGGATTTATATTGGATTTCGAGTACTTTTTCATCGAGCCTCCGGCAGGGTAAGGCAGGGAAGTCCGCATCGGGATAAACCTGATTCATACTGGGTCGTATACGCTTATCTACCGACTCAAGAAAGTCAAAAGGGTGCTCCATGTTCTCAAAAAACTCAGGATAAAGCTCTACAAATCGACTAAACAAGTACTCACCATACACATGGATGAGTTTTTGCTGATCGATGTTGGTTTCCCTTGACACCACATCTGCCATGGCAAGAAATTCTTCGTAGGGGTATGTTCCAACTGGGGTATAAACGCCATCATGATCGAACTGGCATTCGCGCAGAACCTGATGATGTAAATTTAGGGAAAATTGATTCTCAATCATTTCGAGAAACTCTGAGAAAACTATTCCTTTCATAGGTTACTCCAGGATAATTTTTTATGGCTCTTTTCAAAGTTTTTGATTGCTGCGCACACTTTTTCACCGGAAAAAGGCTTTGCAATAAAACCAGAAGCGCCCGCTGCAATGCTATCTCTGACATTGTCCGATGTGCATTCGCCACTTAACATGACAATGTGTAACTCTGGCTTCTCAGTTTTCATCTCGCGTAGGATGTCAATGCCATTCATATCGGGTAATTCAATGTCAAGAAAGATCAAGTCCACCTCTCGATTACGGATTGTATCCAAAGCCTCAGATCCGACTGATGCCTGAAGAATGCGAAATTGCGTACACGTAAAACACCCTTCTGCGTTCATATGTAAAATACTGTTGCGCAAAAGCTGCCTCGTGTAATCCACATCGTCAATGATGAGGACAACCATTTTCTTCATGACGCATTCCCTGAGTAATGAGGAATTTGTTAGAAAGCAGCCAAAATAATGACAGCTTCCGATATGGGTAAGTATAGAAAAGAATATAAAGAAGAGGTTAATTCTGATTTCTGAATCTTTTTACTCTCAATGGCGGGTAGAGGCTAGGCCTCTATTTTACGATAATGATCACAAAATTTGATTGGTGCTTATGATGCACCAATGCATTTGATTGGGCATTATTTTGAATAAACATGTTATTAAGTATGTGTACATTGAAACCTAGGCAAAAGAAAATGAGTATATTCACCCGATGGTGCTTTTTCTTCATATTTGCTTTGCAATGGCAGCTTAGCAGACTAAATCAGAGTAGATAAACCTTATCCTGTCAGTTAACTGGGAACTGTTTACTGGACAGCAGATTGATGGTGGGATTGTTGTCCAGATATTTTTGGCTGTACTAGTGGTATGGACCTAGTTCAATGTTGACTGGTTTTATTGATTACTTCAAAGTCGAACTTCACGGGTATTGAGCTTATACTTTTGCTAAGGAATTGAGCAATCGTCATGGTAAACATGTCTCTATTTTTGTATGTCATCATCGCTGTTATCGGCTTTCTGCTTTGCTTGGTCATATTCCGTTTGCTCCTGCCACAACTCATTGATTACTTTCTTCCTCCAATGGATGAAGAAATGAAGTACCGAAAAAAAAGTGAAACCCAAAAGTGATTAATGTGCGATAACTTTCCTTCTTATACTTGGCTTGTACAGATTTCAATAATGCTATTTTATTAAATTCTTCGAGGGCTACATTGAAATATATAGCTATAAATTCTTGTTTTTGTATTCTAAAATAATTTTGCTATTTCCTGTGTTCTGGTTTTTTTCGCATTTTTCGGATCACGAAACGATTCGGAGTGACAGCACAGTAGACATCCTTAGAAACAGGGAATGGAGAATGGGTGAGTTGAGCAACAAGAATATCTGCACAAAGTGGCGCGCTGCATAATCCACGGGCACCTAAACCATTCAGAGTGAATAACCTTGGTAAGTGAGCAGGCGGTTCTTGGTTATGCTTTTTTGTGTCTTGGTGCAGATCAGCATACTGTATTTGCTGCTTTGGGACATCGGGGTGAATACCAACCATGGGGAGGTGATCGGATGTGGTTGCACGTAGGCGGGTATTCCCCGAGTGAATCTTCATATCATTTTCATGGAATGTCGTAAATGATTGGGTGAACAAGCCGATATTTTCCTGATGTGCCCGCTCGGTGACTTCAAAATCTAAGTTCTGCTTGTTAAATGTTGCGCCAATACAATGGATATTGTCAAAGCTTGGGGTCATATATCCCTTATAACACAGTACCGTCTTTAATTGAGCGATATTTTGATTGGATTGGACATAAGACACTTGCCCTTGTACTGGGCGAATCGGTAGCTGTTGTTCTTCAGATAATATCTGCGGATATGCGCCGGTACAGAGGATCACATAATCAAATGATGCTTCACTTGCTGATGTGTTCACTTGCCATCCGTTTGTTAATTGGATGAGTTGTTCTACTTGGTCTTTTACTCGAATCTGCAACAGGTTTGTTGATTGCGCACGATCAATGATTGCGCGAATCAATGTTGGTGGATTGACCCAACCACCTTCTGGATAAAACAAGCCATCATAGTGACAGATAAATCCCGTTTTTTCGATGATTTCCTGATTCAGCATGGGGTGTACAATCGTGTCAGGGTATTGCTCAGATTGAATAATCTTCTTTTGTCGACGGTTTGCTTCATCAGAGAAGCCAACTTGCAAAACACCACACCAGTCATGTGCAAATGAATATCCTTCAGCATGAAGTCCTTTGTAGTAACGGGTCGCAGTTAAAAATGCATGACTATAAAATTCACTTGCACAATTCCACTGTGCTTGTAGCAGCGGATATACTGCGCCTTGTCTATTACTTGAGGCGCCTTGCGCAAGGTCATCTTTGCAAAATAATGTACATTGTATGCCTTTTTGGGTGAGTTTGTCAGCGATACATGCGCCAGCAATTCCGCCGCCAATAATTGCAACTTGGTCAGTGATGGAAATTGGAGTACCACTTTTGGCTTGATAATAGTGAGGTAGTGTTTGATAGGTGGGTTTATTTGTCAGCTGACCTACGCTCATATCGCGTTTGTTCCCAAAGCCTTTGGTTTTTTTGACCTCAAATCCAACTTCCTGAAGGCCCCGGCGTACGAAGCCTGCTGCTGTAAACGTTGCAAAAGTACAATTCGATTTGCCAAGTGCTGCCATGGCTGAAAAAAGCTCAGGTGTCCACATATCCTTATTTTTACTCGGTGCAAAGCCATCCAGATACCAGGCATCTACTAGGCCTTCATTTGTGGTGATTAGCTGTGCTAAGCCATCGTGGATATCGCCAATCCAAAGATCGAGTGTGATATTTCCTTCTTCAAAGACCATTCGGTGGAAGCCAGGAAGTGCGGGTGGATATTGTTCGATGAGTGACTCTGCCATTGATTTAAGTTGCGGCCAATGGGCAAGGGCACTCGATAGATCATTTTTTTGCAGTGGGAATTTTTCAAATGAAATAAAATGAAGCTTTGGTTTTGGAGCTGAGTATTGTAACCATTGTTGCCAAGTGGCAAGGAAATTCAATCCTGTACCAAATCCTGACTCTGCAATAACAAACGATCGTGCACTGTGATGATCCCAACGTTCTGGTAGCTGGTTATTTTGAAAGAAAACATACAGAGATTCTGCGAGACCATTTTCATTCGAGAAATAAACGTCATCGAACAGCTCGGAAACAGGTGTGCCGTTATCATTAAAGTGAATTTTTGCCGTATTTGTCACAGGAAAGCCATTAACTTACTTCATTATGGTGACGTATTTTACGTTAAGAAATCATGAAGTCGATAAAAGCAGACCACTTTTCAATACAAATCAGCATACAATAGAGCAATCTTAGAAAGATAGGAAATGCGCGATGACTAAAAGAGCCGTCATCACTGGTATGGGGATTGTCTCCAGTATCGGTAACAACGTGGAAGAAGTACTCAACAGTCTGAAACAAGGAAAGTCGGGTATTACTGCCTCTGAAGAATTTGCGGAATATAAATTACGCAGTCAGGTTTGGGGAAACATTAAACTGGATCCAGCGGATCATATTGATCGAAAAGCAATGCGTTTCATGGGTGATGCAGCAGCTTATGCCTATATTGCGATGCAACAAGCGATCGAAGATGCTGGACTTTCGGAAGCCCAGGTTTCAAACCCACGGACTGGTTTAGTTGTTGGTTCTGGTGGCGCTTCCTCAAAGAACCAAGTTGAAGCTGCCGACATCCTAAGAGAGAAGAATGTTAAGCGTGTTGGTCCATATATGGTCCCGCGTACAATGTCGAGTACCTGCTCAGCATGTCTTGCAACACCCTTCAAGATCAAGGGTGTGAACTACTCGATCAGTAGCGCTTGTGCGACAAGTGCGCATTGTATTGGGCATGCCGTAGAGCAGATTCAACTCGGCAAACAGGACATCATTTTTGCAGGTGGTGGTGAAGAGCTTCACTGGACGCTTGGTATGGAGTTTGATGCGATGGGTGCACTCTCCACAAAATATAATGAAACACCAGAAAAAGCCTCGCGGACGTATGATACAGATCGTGATGGTTTTGTTATCTCTGGTGGTGGTGGCATCCTCGTTGTTGAAGAATTAGAACACGCTCTTGCGCGTGGCGCGACAATCTATGCAGAAATCACGGGGTATGGTGCAACTTCAGATGGTCTTGATATGGTTGCACCAAGTGGTGAAGGTGCTGTTCGTTGTATGCAAATGGCAATGAATGAGCAGCAGATTGATTACATCAATACGCACGGTACAAGTACTCCAGTGGGTGATGTCAAAGAGCTTGAGGCAATCAAAGAAGTCTTTGGTGATCAAGCCCCACCATTGAGTGCTACAAAGTCAATGACGGGTCATGCGCTTGGTGCAGCAGGTGTTCATGAAGCAATTTATAGTCTTCTGATGATGCAACATGGTTTTATTGCACCATCAATTAATGTTGAAACTCGTGATGAAAAAGCACAAAGTTTACCTTTGGTGACAGAAACACAAGTGGCAGACTTAAATCGTGTGATGAGTAACAGTTTTGGTTTTGGTGGAACAAACGCGACCTTGGTCTTTGAAAAGTACAAAGGCTAATCGACCAACCATAAAAGCAATGGCAATGCGCTCAATGACTCAATGTATGAGCGCATTGTTTTAAATTTTCATGTTGATCACTGTAATTCACATGTGTGAAATAAGACTTTACCTTTGTACTCAACAACGGTTTTCATGACTTTCCCAGTATCTCCAAATGGCTTACGATAGATGCCATGTAGTTGTTTACCTACACCTTCTTTGAGAGGCTGGTTTTTATATGCAATGAATGCCTTTTTCAGGTAAATCGCTTCTCTGAGCGTGTTATCCATGATGGTACCTGCATAAATAGCGTTTGTTAACTCTTGTGTATTGAGTGGGTCAACAGGCTTTGTCAGATCTTTATCTTGAATCAACTCATCTTTTTTTATATTTGATAAGCGTTGAATCAAATACGCATCGGCTTTTCGCAGATATTGTGGATGTTGGGATTTATTAAGATTGATAATGGTGATCATCTCTTTAATGGGGACAATGACTTTCGCTATCTTTGTAGATTGATGATACACAGCTGGCTTATCAAAAGTAGTTGCAAAGGTGAGCTCTTGTTGTGAAATAACCTTCAATGTCGGTAACTGACACGGATCCTTCCCTACAGAATAAGTATAAAACGGCAGAAATAATAATGAGATGAGTCGCCTTTTCACACACAAGCCTTAAGAAAATGTAATGTAACATCAATCATATCCTGAAATCTATTTAACGTCTTCTTGAGATTTCTTTCCTTATCAAGTTTCCGTAGAATGGAATGACCATTTCAAGTTGATGTGAAGAAGTCACCATGCAAATATTGGTGGATGAAAATATCCCCTATGCAGCTCAGATGTTGCACCCATTTGGTCAAGTTACATCCTTCCCAGGGAGAGAATTGAAGCCTAACCAACTCAAAGATATAGATACACTGCTTATCCGAAGTATTACCCAAGTCAACGCGTCTCTTCTTGAGCATGCAAATTGTCTGAAGTATGTGGGGACGGCAACGATCGGTACTGACCATGTTGATCAGTTCCTTCTTGCTAAAAAAGAAATTTTATTCTCAAGTGCACCTGGCTGTAATGCTAAGTCTGTCGCAGATTACATTCTCTCTGCATTGTGTCACATTGAAGAAAGTGAAGGGTGGCAGTTAAGAGATAAAACGATTGGGATCGTTGGTATTGGGAATATAGGTCGCCAGGTTGCATCAATGCTCAAAGCGTTGAATGTTCGCTGCCTGCTGTGTGATCCATTGGTAGAACCCGACCCAGTATTGGGTGAGTGGGTTGATTACGCAACTTTGTTATCCCAATCAGACTGTGTGACCTTTCATGTTCCTCTCACCAAAGAAGGGAAGTTCACAACGTATCAAATGCTTTCTGATGAACAATTAGCAATCATGAAACCGAATGCGGTGATCATGAACGCATCCAGAGGTGATGTTATCGATAACCAAGCGCTGCTTCGAGCAAAGCAAGGAGGCAGAAAGATGCCACTTGTACTGGATGTTTGGCAAGGTGAACCAAAAATACTTGAGGAACTTATCCCTTTCACGCAAATTGCCACGGCACATATCGCCGGATATAGCTTGGAAGGAAAGGCAAAAGGGACTTACCAGCTGGCTCAGTGGCTTTCCCAACATGAAAAAATCACCCTCGAACAGCCGTTTTCTTCCTTTCTACCAGCATCACCATTTGAAGAAATCCATATCGGTCATCCGATGACTTGGGAAACGGTCAGAAAATTTGTTCATCTTGTCTATGATGTCCGTCGAGATGATGTTATGTTTAGACGTCTATTCAATGAGAAAGGGTTTGATTGGTTGCGTAAGCACTATCCAGAGCGCCGAGAGTTGAGCGTTCTGCCCATCAATATTGCTGATCAAGATTCAAAGCACGTTTTATCAGCATTAGGTTTCACAGTTTTATAAGGATCAAGGCAAAATGTCACGCCAGTTCAACATCGCTGTTCTTGGTGCTACCGGTCTCGTCGGTCAGCACTTGATTGAAATACTTGAAGAAAGAGAGTTTCCTGTTGCGACGCTCTACCCACTCGCAAGCTCTAGAAGCGCAGGTGGGACTGTCCAATTCAAGAGTCAAGATATCACAGTGATTGATGTAGACACATTTGATTGGTCTCAGGTTGATATCGCATTTTTCTCAGCAGGTGGGAGTGTCTCAAAAAAGTATGCACCCATCGCTGCAGAAGCGGGTGTAATTGTTATCGACAATACATCCCAATTCCGCTATGAACCAGACATTCCTTTGGTTGTACCGGAAGTGAATGCGTATGAGCTTGAGAATTATCGAAACCGAAATATCATTGCAAATCCGAATTGCTCAACGATTCAGATGTTGGTTGCATTGAAGCCAATTCATGAAGCAGCGGGAATTGAGCGAATCAATGTTTGTACTTATCAGTCTGTGAGTGGGGCTGGAAAGTCAGCACAAGAAGAGCTTGCTAATCAGACAACTGCTTTATTATCAGGTAAACCTTCTGAGCCAGAGGTTTTTTCTCATCAAATTGCATTTAATGTGATCCCTCAGATCGATACATTCCAAGACAACGGATACACCCGTGAAGAAATGAAGATGGTTTGGGAAACCCATAAAATCATGGGAGATGAAACTATTCGTGTCAATCCAACAGCAGTTCGCGTTCCTGTATTTTATGGTCATGCTGAAGCAATTCATATTGAAACCCGATCGCCTATTGATGCGGAATTCGCAAAATCACTTTTGCGTGATGCGCCAGGCATTGTTTTATTGGAAGATGATCAAGACTTTCCGACACAGGTCAGTCATGCAAGTGGGCAAGATGACGTTTATGTAGGCCGAGTTCGTAACGATATTTCTCATCCGAATGGTTTAAATTTATGGGTTGTTGCCGATAATGTGAGGAAGGGTGCTGCAACGAATAGTATCCAAATTGCCGAAGAGTTAATCCAAAGTTACTACTAATTTATTGTTTCGTGCTGCAAATGATGCAGCACGCGTCCTTACAGCATAGATAATCTATGCTAAGTAGTTTATAGTTGTAACATTGGAACACAGTTTGCAAGTTACGAATTTTCAACGAAAAGTAAGGACGATCCATGGGACGTATCGGGGTTGTTTTATCAGCAATCATTTTCACAACGATTTTAGCGTCTGCGCACCTCGTTGCGGAAGAACAAAAAATACAATTACGTGGGCCGAAGGGGACTGATCACCTTCAACGAGGTAAGAATTTTGGACCGATAGATGAAACGCATACACTATGGAGTATTGCGAAGAGTACACGACCAAATACAAGAGTAACTGTCTATCAAATGATGGTGGCTCTATTTAAGAAAAACCCACACGCCTTTGCAGATAATAACTTGAACCATATTAAAGTTGGTTCGATGCTGGTTATTCCTTCTCTTGACGAAATCAATCAAATTAACCCAGAAGAAGCGCGTTTACGTGCAGATGAGGACGAATCTGACTGGAGTTCGATTGTCCATGGTAAAGGTGTTCCCGCAAAGTCTATTGAGAAACGCACTAAGTCTAAATCTGCGAAAGTCGCTGACAT
The DNA here is from genome assembly GCF_000374485.1 of Algicola sagamiensis DSM 14643. Classification (GTDB taxonomy): domain Bacteria; phylum Pseudomonadota; class Gammaproteobacteria; order Enterobacterales; family Alteromonadaceae; genus Algicola; species Algicola sagamiensis. Next base: position 28,781 of record NZ_KB894491.1, on the reverse strand, counting down.
CGAAAATGTTAAGAAAGAGATAAAAACGAAGCTAGTAGACATTAAAGAAAATCAGAAAGCTCGTTTTGATGAAATCAAAGATAAAGTTGTTGATGCTGCTGGCACAGTGAAAGCGATTAAAGATGAAAATGAGCAGCTCAAAGGCCAGTTAAAAGACGTCACGGATAAAATTACTGACATTGACAAGCGCCTTGATGAAGGCACTGAGGAATTCGACAAAATAAAAGATGCAACAAAAGAAATTCTTGAAAAACAGGAAAAGCAAATTGCTTTACAGGAAGAAGAACTCAATACGGCTTTTAATCAATTCAAAAAACTTGCTTCAGAAAACCTAGCTGTCCAGATTGCGCTAGGCGTGGTTCCTGCCTTAATCGCTATTTTAATGCTTGTCTTCTTCTTAAAACGTAGAAAACGTCAAGAAGAAGAGCCTGAATTTGCAATGCCAGAAGCTGCACCAGCCGTTGCTGAAAAGAGCATGCCACTAGAGCCGGATATGCCGGAAGATGATTTTGATATGGGCATTGGTGACTCAGCTGAAGACGATTTAGCGGATGACTCTGATGCCATTCAGCTTGATGTGGATGATGGGTTTGATTTAGGTGAGGATTCATTAGATCTGCCAGAAGATGACTCTCTGGACGATCTTCTTGAAGAGGAAAGTTTTGAAGACGATACACTTGATGACCTGCTCGATGGTGATGACGATTTAGGATCACTTGAAGAGGATTCCGTTGATTTAGTTCCTGAAATGGATTCAGATTCTGACAGTTTAGAGGATGATTCTCCAGAAGAAATCATGGTTGAAACAAACATTGATGACCTGATGGAGGAAGGGGATCATGATTTAGCTGGTGACGGTGACTTAGCACAAGATTTAGATGAAATTGAACTGGATTTAGACGCATCGGATGAAGAAAGCCTTGATGTTGATTTAGATAGTGCGTTGTCTGAAGATGATGCCTCTGTTGATGAAAGTTCTGACTTAGACTTAGATGAACTGCTATCAGAAGGTGGGGAGTCAGATTTAGCACCGGATGAGGAAGAGCTGGTTGTGGAGCTCGAATCGGATGCAGATGATGACCTTGATGCTTCACTTGTAGAAGATATCTCTGAAATATCGCTTGAGGAAGC
>NZ_KB894491.1:0-25847 GCF_000374485.1 Algicola sagamiensis DSM 14643 | reverse complement strand
GCGTCGGATGACTTGCCAGAGCTGCCGACTGAATCTGAATTAGAAGCTGTGCCTGAGGTTGACGAAGCACCTGAAGTTTCAGAAATGGCACTGGAGGAGCCAACGCCAGCGTCGGATGACTTGCCAGAATTGCCAACTGAGCTTGAATTAGAACCTACGTCTGAAATGGATGAGGCTCCCGAAGTTGATGAGACCTCAGAATCAGTGTCAGAAGAAACTGCCTTGTTAACAGAGACGAAAGAGTTTGTTGAAGAAATTGCTGAGGAAGAAGAAGAGGGCTTAAGTCTAACCGAAGAAGATGATATGGCAGACCCAAGTACGATGGAAAGCCAAGTTGTCCCAAGTCGTGAGTTAGAAAGTTACCCTGAGTTGGAAATGTCAGACACTCCTGAGCCAATCATTACTGATGATCCCTTGATTGATGAAGATGGCCTAGAGGAAGATGATCTCGACTCATTAGAAATCAGTATGGATGATTTAGATGCGGATCTTGATGTCGGTGCATTATTAACAGAGCCAGTTGATTCGATATCAGACGACGAATACTCTCTTGGGGCAATAGATGATCTTGAATCAACAGACTTTGATACTTTACTGAAAGACCTCGATACTGATGCACCTAGCTTACCTGATGAGCATGCAGAATCGACCGAAGGAGGGCTTGATGATGCGCTTCCTGACTTAGAAGATATGGTCGCGTTAGAAGAGACAGATCCTGACTCAGTGGTTGAAGATCTAACCCCTGAGGCTTCAATTGAGGAAGACGAAGACTTTGTTGATGTCCAAACGCTCATAGACGAAAGTGATGCAGCAGAGGCTCCGGTGGAGCCATACGATCAAGTCGATATCGATGTTGGACTTGGAGACTTTGATAATTTGATCGATGTAGATTCTGGAGTAGATGTGGATACTCAGGATGGAGGGTTTTCTGCCAAGATGGATTTAGCACGTGCTTACCTTGAAATTGAAGACAAAGGCTCTGCGTTGGAGATACTCAAGGATGTTGCAGAGAATGGCCCTGAACAATTAAAAGAAGAAGCAAAACGTCTACTCGACAAGCCATAACACATTTAAAGAACAAATAAGAGAGTAAATGATTGATTCATATCAATCTTTACTCTTTTTTTTTATCCCGCTAAGATGGTGTGGCATCGGTCTTGCCAAACAGTCGGTGCATCATTAACTGTTCATTTAATTTTCAATGAATCGTCATGATCTTTTTTTAAGCTCGTTACTGGATAGACGAGAGGAAAAGAACGGTGCATTTGAAGTTGTGCATGATGAACGGTCCAATACATCAATAGTTCGCGTTCCATTGAATTATGCAATTTTGAAGATCGCGTGAAGTCCTATTTCTCTTTTTAACAATAAGAAGGCATGGATATCTTTCGGATATGTCCGCAAGAGTGGCCATACAGGCCTTCATGTCAAAAAATTGAGATGTAAGGATTACGAATGAAAACGACTATATTTGGGTTAACCCTCCTCCTTGCTGTGAATTCTTTTGCATGGGCAAAAAATAAAAATGAACTCACCATTTTGGCATACAATATAATGCAACTCCCCTTTCAAAACTGGGACCAAACTCAGCGAATGCAGCGTATCCCGGATGCAATTCGAACGATTCAGCCTTTTCCTGATGTGATTGCTTTGAGTGAAGTCTTTACTGATGAGGCAATGGCAGAGCTGGCTCAATTAAAAGATATCTATCCATATATCACCCCAGTAGTCGGGCACAACTGTCGATCTGTGGAGTGGCAGTCTTCACGTGGGGCTTGTTCAAGCAGCCCTTTTGTGATCCGTGGCGGTGTAATGATCATGAGCCGCTGGCCAATCTCATCAATGCATCAGTATATATTCCACGGAAGCGATAGACAGTCATGGGACTACTTTTCCAATAAAGGTGCCGCGTACGTTGAGGTGGTGAAGAATGGGCAGCCTTATCATATTGTTGCAACTCATTTACAGGCAACACATGATGACGACTCCAGGCAAGAGCACCGGATCAGAATGGAACAGCTTTATGAAATGAAAATGTGGTTGAACAGCTTTGGTATTCCAAAAAGTGAACCGCTGATTCTTGCGGGTGATTTTAATGTTGAGTCGAAAAAAGTCGATGAATACTTAGAGATGTTGCATATTAGTCAAACAACGATTCAATACCACTTTAAAGATGATGCCGCGTCCTATCCAGAAAGAAATTGGCTGGCACGAGCAGGTAACCAGAAAAATGGCTATGACATGTGCTACAACGATACGCTGGATTATATTCTTGTACGTGAAGATCATCTTCAACCGAAGTCACCGGCTGAGATGAATGTGATACCACTTAAATCTGAAGACACATGGTATTGGTCATCGATCGATCGTGATTTTTCATTGTGTTACCAGGCGATTTCTCATAATGGCATGACCAGAGATTTATCCGATCACTATCCTGTAATTGCCACATTAAATTTTTGAAGGGGAAAATTCTTCAAAAAATATATCCAAGGCTGCTACATAATGGATGTAGCAGCTGTTCCTGCCTTGAAAATACACGTCGCAAGGTCTAGTTTTGAAAGACACGTTTAGATAGAGCACTTTAAAATGAAAAAACTACTTTCTTTCGTTGCGTTAATCTTTTCACTTCAAGTATTTGCAGCAGACCTGACAAAGCTTGAGTACATTACAGAAACATACCCTCCCTATAACTTTAAAGAAGAAGGTAAACTCAAAGGGATTGCCGTTGAATTGTTGGAGGCTGCAACAAAAGCAGCAGGCCATCCAGTAAAAAATAGTGATATAAAGCTTCAACCATGGGCGCGTGGATATCGCCAAGCACTGAGTGGCAAAATGACTGCTTTGTTCTCAACTTCTAGAACAGAAGAACGAGAAAGTAAATTCCAATGGGTAGGACCGATTACCGACACGAGAATTGTGGTTTGGGCGCCCAAAGCAAAAGGTATTAAAATTGGCAGTGCTGCTGATTTGAAGTCTTACAAAATCGGTGCAATTCGTGATGATGTCGGTGAACAACTGGTCAAAGCAGCAGGTGTTCCTGAGGGAAATATCAAGCTTTCTCCTAAGCCAGAAGCCGTCGCTAAAAAGTTGCAATCCGGGCGTGTTGACTTGTGGGCTTATGAAGAAAATGTTGCTGCATTTATCATGAAAGCCAACGGAATTAATACAGCTGACTTTGAAGTGGTCCATGTGTTGAAAGAAGCAAAGCTATTCTATAGCCTCAGTAAAGATGTGCCTGGAGATATCGTTTCGAAGCTACAGGGTGGGGTGGATAAAGTCAAATCTTCAGGTGACTTTGATAAGATTCTGAGCAAATATCGGTAATCAATAGACGAAGCTTGTTCGAGTTGGCCGGAAGTCATTCCGGCCAATTGCGATAGTAATGCAAGCAATTAGATTTTCTTTAATCTAATGAGCTGGTTGTCATTTCAGTAGCTTGTAGCTGATCTTCAACTGCGGAGATTGATGAGCCACCAACTCTTTTCCAAGATACAAGAGAGCCATCTTTTAACTGTGCAACTTGCGGACCAACAAATTTTAAGAAATTTGATGATGTATCTTGAAGGGGAGTCAAATCACTGCTGTTTGAAAACCATTGAAATAGAGAACCATCCTTTTGAATGATGATAACATAATCATCATTCATCTGGATGCCTTTCACAACAGCTGATTGAATATCTTCAATAACTGGAGCCGCAAAGGTCCTATCAATAAAAGAAACTTCGCCATCACTATTGATTGATACAGAGTAGGAATTCATAGCAACTACTTTTTCAGCAAAGAGTCCAGGGATAACTCGTCCAAGTGGTACAATTCTTCCATCCTTATCAATTTTTGTTTGCCATTGATATAGAGTACCATCTGACTTAGAAGCGAAGTTCAGATTTCCTTGATTAAATAGTTCTGTGATATCAGATGGTCGATCATTGAGTTGAAAGTTCTCAGCGATGGAGTTCTCTTCGATTCCCCATGCTTCAATATCACCAGTTTTTGTAAGCACGACAGCTCCCCAATATCCTAAATAAAGAGACTTAACGTTTGGTATAAGTTTAACCTCAGGCTCAGTTGCGCCGTCATTGACTTTCCCCCAGATCACAGCCGTGTCATCATTCAATAGAGCTGCAAATGCATTACCTGAGGCATAAACATCTTTTGTGTTACCTGAGGCAATCAACCGACGCACTTTGGAGTCATCTGCGCCATAGTCATTGCTTCCCCAAACAATAGCAGAATTGTTTTTTGTGAGGGCTAGAAAAGCACCATTGTTATGAACAAGCTTTTTGACACCAGAGAATAGTGCACTGTCAACATCTTGATCGAATTGCCCACCAAATTCCTCATCCCCAAAAACAACGATAGTGTCATCATTTTTGATCACAGCAAATGCCCCTAAGTTAGCAAATACATCTTTGACGTCTGTTGGTAGCTGCTGTTTAAGCTTTTCTGTAGGGCGTCCTCTGTCACTCCAAATCGTCAATGTATGATCAAGGTTTAGAGCAATATGATAAGAGGAAGATTTTACTACTTTCTTCACATTATCATGTGGTTGGTCTTTAGACGCTGAAGAAAATTCTCCCCAGGACAATAATGTCCCATCTGTTTTAATCGCGTAACTTCTACCAAAGCCAACTGTAGACAGCTCTTTCACAAAAACAGGTTGGTAATTGACAAACTCTGTTTTCGTTTTTTGGCTGCTATCACGATTAATCAAATATGCCTCTAATCGAATTTGGTGACCAAAATCATCTTCTGAGATTGGGTACTGCTCTGCTACAACAACTGTATCCGAGACTTTTTGACCATTAACTTCAATCATGTCACCAAATTTTGCGTTATCATTTCTATCGACAGTCCATTTATAGACGGTATTAAAACCAACACAGTCTTCGCAAGTTGATTTTGCTGTAAGTGTGGATCCAATTGCAAGCTTACCCTCTTTTGTAAGGCTACTGAGAACTGGATTCTGTTTTGAATTCGTTTCCGGGGGTTTAATTATTTCAGGATCTTGAGCTTGATTTGGAACTTGGTTTGAATTGTTATTTCCACCACAAGCAGCGAGCGTGAATATCACCAATGTGGAAAAAATACTTTTTGGGAGGTTTTGGATCATACGACACCTATTCATTTAAGTTTAATTCGAATCGACTTAAATCGTTTTGATATTCTGCAGGCCTATAGTCATCTTGATAACTCCTTATCAATGCAACAAAATATAGCTATAAATAATTATTTTTAAGCGATTAACAACTAAAGTTAGTAACTAAGCATGAAAAAAAGTTTTAATTATAAAAGAAAAATTAGAAAAAATTGTTTAAAGTGAGATTGTTGATCGTTTTGACAGGGATATTTTAAGCTTTAATGCTTGTATTTGTGCTCCAGCATCCCTTTTTGTGAATACAAATACAAGCCTTGATTGGACTTTCATTAAAGCTAATCAATTCGAAGCATGACACGGCCTTTGCCAACAAAAAGCAACTCAATTCCTTCTGGCTGTAGGTAAGCTTTCTTTAAGTTTAACTCTCCAATATTGCTTTGTAATTTACCGCCTGCAATTTGTATTTTGGAGGAAGAAAGTTGAGACACTTCTTTTTCGGTTTGTTTTAAAAAAGGTTTTAAATCGATTGCTAACTGCTGATTAATATCTTTCATCAGTTGTTTGAAACTGTTTGCGGTGAGTTGCATTTGTTCATTTGCAATTGCGAGTTGGATTTCTTTGAAAGTCAGTTGTGAGACATGTTTATCAATACTTGGTACCGCTGCAAAAGTGAGTGTGTCAGACTGACTTAATAACCCACCAAAACCAGATTGACCCATTTGGATCCTGACTCTTAGCTGTTTTTCTTCAGTTGTAAAAATAGAGACATCTTTGATGCTGGCTAATGCTTTACTTTTTGTCTGATAAGTTTGCTTCTCTAGGGCAAGTAGCAGTTGATTCTCAAGTGTTTCGTATTGAAGTTCTTTCGAGATATTTAAAGTAAAATCATCAATTCTTGGCTGACGGATTAATTCAGGGGTCTGAATTGGAGCTTTATCCTTGAGGTTATCTTCATGTGTCAGTATCGCATCAACATGGATTGCTGCGCGTAAAAAGGCCTTATTATTGTGCGTATAAATTCTTGCCGAATGTAGTTCTGATGGGAAAAAAGCGATACGTTGATCATTTTGAGTTGCGATGGTTTGATGGAGCTTCTTCCAGGTTTCCTCGACATTTTGTTTTCCGTTTAGTTTTTTAAACACATAGGAGTTCAGTTTTGCTTCAAAATTGCCAAGACGAACACGCAGAATTTTATGGACTTCTTTTTTCAGATCGAGTTTTGATGGACCAAATTTGAAATGATTATCTCTTGAAAGTTTGTAGGATAATCCGAGACCACCTTGAAGGCCAAAGTCAGCATTAAATAAAGGGCGAATGATCACGATGAAGTTGAAGTTATCCTGAAAGTTATTTTCTTTATCAAAGCAACTGATTCTCGTCAGGTGTTGTTGACAGGATTGCCACTTTGCATTCATAGAAAATGAGACTGGGAGTGTCGCTTCAATCTGGTTATTTTGTGCAACCACAGTTGTTTCGCCGTTGAGTTTTAAGCGACGCGTAAACTCATCGAACTCACCTGTTTCATAAGCCTTGCTGTTGAATAGATAGTGATCTTTGGATTTTTCTGTCATGGCGCGATGAAAAAGCTCTGTGACTTTCTCAAGCGGTAGGGGAACGGCAACCGTTAAGATTGAGGTTTTATATGCGACTTTTTGTTTCTCCTTCAATTTATTATCAGTCGCCACAGCAGTTGTCTTTGTTGCGCCACCAGTTAATGTGCAACCAGATGCCAACAGTGCGACACAAATAACATAAAATAAAGAGGTGATTCTTCTCATTTCTCATTCTTTTACTAAATCGTCGTTCAATCAATATTATAACGATTGAACAGGACAAATCGAAGCAAATGTTGGGAATTAACATCAAGTTCGTACAAAATGATGAAGTTCTATCATGAAAATGAACGATTTAGGAACGATTTTCAACTAATTATGACAATTTTGTGACAGTTCGTCATTCGCGAGGTGTTGAAAGAAAGGGGCTACCTTTCTTTCAATCGCGTAGATTACCAGCCACAACTGCGGCCTTTGTTTTGTTTATCCAAGTATGACTTTAATGGCGCAAAATAGTCCATGATTGCTGTTGCATCCATTTCCTTTGAGCCTGTGACTTTTTCCAAGGCTTCTTGCCAAGGTCGACTGGAACCCATTTCTAACATTTCTTTCAAGACCTTTCCTGCTTTTTTACTGTTATAAATGGAGCAGCGATGAATTGGATCTTGATTTCCTGCAATCTTACAAAGCTCACGATGGAACTGGAATTGTAGAATATGTGCTAAGAAATAACGAGTATAAGGAACACCACCAGGGACATGATACTTTGCGCCTGGATCGAATTGATTTTCATCCCGAGCAACTGGTGGCATGACGCCTTGGTAATTTTTGCGTAGCTCCCACCAAGCTTTGTTGTACTCTTTCGGTTTGATCTCACCGCTATAAACTTTCCAGCGCCACTGGTCGACAAGTAAGCCAAACGGAACAAAAGCAATCTTCTCCATCGCTTGCTGCATGAGTAGCCCAATATCTTTTGACTCATCAGGGACCTTATCCAACAGACCAATTTCTTTTAAATAGCCAGGTGTGACAGATAGAGCGATGGTATCGCCGATCGCTTCATGGAATCCATCGTTTGCACTTTCTTGAAAGTAAACAGGTTGCTGGTTATATGCACGCTGATAGAAGTTGTGGCCGAGCTCATGGTGAATGACAGAAAACTCTTCACCTGTGCGTTGAATACACATCTTAATGCGTAAATCATCTTTCGAATCGATGTTCCATGCAGAAGCATGGCATTGTACTTCACGATCTTTCGGTTTTAAGAATAATGAACGTGTCCAGAACGTTTTGGGGAGTGGCTCAAAAGAAAGAGAGGTAAAGAACTTCTCAGCCCCTTTCACCATCTTGGTATGATCGTATTGATGCTTTTCGAGCAGGTTGGTGACATCATACCCAGGGTCTGCGTTTTCTGGCGCAGCCAAGTCATAGATATTGCCCCAGCTTTGTGCCCACATATTTCCAAGAAGGTGTGCAGGAATAGGTTTGTCCTGAGGGACCTTGTCTGTACCGTACTTTTCTCCAAGTTTTGCTCGAACGTGGCAGTGGAGTGAGTTATAAAGCGGTTTGACCTGGCCCCATAGCCGATCAAGCTCTTTTGCAAACTCATTTGCAGGCATATCATACTTCGAACGCCACATTTCACCTGTATCGGCATAACCTAGTTCCTTCGAGCCTTCGTTCACTAATTGGGTCTGTTCTTCAAATAATGGTCGCATGGGGACAGACACTTGGCGCCATCCTTTCCAGACATCAAGAAGTGTGTCGTAGTCTCGTTTTGTGGCCATGATTTGCTCCATGTCACGAAGGCTATAACAGGTTTTATCATCTGGGCAGTATTTACCTTTTCCATATAAAGAAGATAAGTCAGCACTAACTTTTGCGAGTTGCGCAGATTTTTTTGCATTTTGAGGGGCTGGCATGACAAGTTTAAGCTTGAGCATATCGAGTTTTCTACGTGTCACTTCATCGAGCTTCACACTGTCATATTTGGCTGCCTCAGTCGCCATTCGAACAATTGCATCTGTATACTTCTGACCAATATCAGCGGCAAGCGAGGCAGTATCCTCAGTAATGAAATTCGCGTAAATCCATTCTGCTCGGCTGGACTCGTAGCCGAGTTTTTCCAATTCTATAGCGGTTTGAGTTAAGAATTTATTTGCTTCTGTCTGAGTCAGCTTTTTCTCAGTGGCAGATACATGCAGGCTTAATGTTGACGCAATAAACAGCGTGGCAAACGATAATGGAGTTGGTTGCTTTTTCATGATTACTTCCATTCATTTTATGTTTGTGTTGAAAGTAAATGTTATTAGTTTTCAGATAGTTGCATGGTGACTGAAAAGCTAAACCATTTTCTTAGCATTGGATTATAACAAGTTCATGGCTTTTGCCTATGGACAATCGAAGAATCTCTGATTTCTTGAGATAAATGAACACACATTACCCTTCTTCGTTTTGATAGCTTTATTTTTGGTTAATTCTAATGAAAAAGTATTCCTTAATTAAGGATAAAAAGCGCGTTTGCAGCTATTGTTATTAGTGATCGGAGGACTTGACAGCGCAAGGGTTTAAACGTAGATTTTAAACACCTGTTTAATATGACTGTTTTATTCATGAAACGCACACAGCCGACAAAGTTAATGATCCTCGATGCTGCTGAAGAATTGTTCGCTGAAAGTGGCTTTAAGGATACTTCGTTACGGCAAATTACAGGGAGAGCTGGCGTGAATCTCGCTTCGGTGAATTATCACTTTGGCTCAAAAAAGGAATTGATCCAATCGGTTCTGGAAAGATACCTGCAAGTTTTTATGCATCGCTTAAACGAGTCTTTTGATGCGCTGATGAATACAGCTTCAGTGAAGCTACATGATGTATTTACTTCTTTTGTAGAGCCTTTACTGGCTCTTGATGAAGTAAGACCCAAAGGTGCGACGGTGTTTTTGCAATTGTTAGGTCGCGGTTATACGGACAGTCAGGGCCACTTACGTTGGTACTTTGCAACTCACTATGGCGAAGTACTGGAAAAACTGGTTCAGCTTGTCAAGCGAACACAACCGGATCTGCCCGACAGCGAAATTTTCTGGCGGTTGCATTTCACTTTGGGCACGTTCGTATTTACGATGGCATCCAGTGATGCATTGATAGAAATTGCTGAAACTGACTTTGATGAGGCAGTTTCGTTGCAAGGTTTGGTCAACCATGTAATTCCGTATATTGCTGCGGGTGTATCAGCACCTGTAGTCGGTTTTAAAAATTAGCAAGAGAAGGAAGGTCACCTATGTCCACACTACTGATACTTCTATGCATCGGGGTGGCGATTGTTCTTGGCGTTAAAGATATTCGCCGTAACTTCGTTACAAAGCCCGTGTTTAAAATCTTCAAGAAAATACTGCCCCCATTGTCTGCAACAGAAAGAGAAGCAATGGAAGCAGGTGATATTTGGTGGGATGGTGATTTATTTCGGGGGAACCCTGATTGGAATAAATTACACAGTGTTCCACAAGCGAAATTGTCAAAGGATGAGCAGAATTTTATCAATAATGAATTAGAAACGCTCCTTAATATGATTGACGATTACAAGATCGTTCAGGAGCAACGTGATTTACCAAAAGAAGTCTGGGACTTTTTGAAGAAAGAAGGTTTTTTTGCGTTAATCATTCCGAAGGAGTACGGTGGAAGACAGTTTTCAGCTTATGCAAACTCCACCATTGTATCTAGAATTGCAACGAAGAGCTTGTCTGTTGCAGTTACTGTGATGGTGCCAAACTCATTGGGACCAGGTGAGTTGCTGATGCATTATGGTACACAAGAGCAAAAAGATCGCTGGTTACCCACATTAGCGAATGGAACCGATGTCCCATGTTTCGCTTTGACAGGCCCGGAAGCTGGCTCGGATGCAGGTGGCATTCCTGATAAAGGGATTGTCTGTAAGGGTCAGTGGAATGGTGAAGAAGTGATTGGTCTTCGCCTGACGTGGGATAAGAGATACATCACACTTGCGCCAGTTTCTACAGTACTTGGTCTTGCTTTTAAGATGTACGATCCAGATGGTCTTCTCGGTGATCAAAAAGATATCGGTATCACATGTGCTTTGATCCCCTCGGACCACCCAGGCGTCAATATTGGTGATCGTCACTTCCCGATGAATATGGCATTTATGAATGGAACAACATCTGGTGAAGATGTCTTTATTCCATTGGACTGGATCATTGGTGGCCCAGCATATGCTGGACGTGGTTGGCGGATGCTGGTTGAGTGTCTTTCTGCCGGTCGCGGTATTTCATTGCCTGCACTTTCAACAGCGACGGGTCATATGGCGACACGTATGACAGGTGCATATGCTTACGTTCGTCGTCAATTTGGTATGCCAATTGGTAAATTTGAAGGGGTACAGGAAGCGTTGGGTCGAATCGGTGGATTTACATATACCTTAGAGTCGATGCGGGTTCTCACGGCTGGTGCCATCGATATGAACCTAAGCCCTTCAGTGATCACTGCAATTGCAAAATATCATATGACAGAAATGAGTCGTCAAGTGATGGATGATGCCATGGATATCCATGCAGGTCGTGCCGTTCAATGTGGCCCGAAAAACTACCTTGCGCATGGTTATATGGGGATTCCAGTATCGATTACCGTTGAAGGTGCGAACATTCTGACACGGAATCTAATGATATTTGGTCAAGGTGCAACGCGTTGCCATCCTTATGTGCTCGGCGAAATGGAAGCAGCGTCAAATCCGGATTTCGAAGCAGGATTAAATGCTTTTGATGATTTGTTATCGAAACATGTTCTGTTTGCGGTTGGGAATACATTCTCATCACTCTTCCAAGGACTTACTTTTGGCTACTTTAACAGTACACCTGTTTCCGGAGAAACGGCTGCACACTATAAGCAACTGACACGCATGAGTCGTGCTTTAGCACTTTGTGCTGATTTCTCTATGTTGATTCTCGGTGGAGACTTAAAACGTAAAGAAATGATTTCTGCCCGTTTGGGTGATGTATTGAGCCACCTTTATATTGCATCGAGTGTTCTCAAGCGTTACGAAGATGAAGGACGCCAACTGTCAGATCTACCATTTGTTCACTACTCAATTGAGCATAGTTTGAGTGAGATTGGCAAAGCGTTTGAAGGATTCTTCCATAACTTCCCAAATCGTGTTGTTGCACGTCTGCTGAAGACATTGATCTTCCCACTTGGTATTCACTACAAAGCGCCACAAGATAAGTGGGTTTTCAAAATTTGTGAAGCAATGAGTAAACCGGGTGTGATGCGAGATCGTTTGACTCACTTGGCATTTGTTGGTGAAAAAGATGATGATCCAGCTGGTATCATGGAGCGAGCATTCCTCGCTATGATCGAAGGGGACGTTATCTACAAGAAAGTCATGCAAGCACAAAAAGAGGGAATTATTCCGCGGAAGATCCCTGTCTTAGAAGCGATTGAACTTGCTGAGAAGGAAAACATTCTTTCTGCGGATGAAGTAAAGCAACTGCGAGAAGCAGATGCACTTCGCTTTGAAGCAATTAGTGTGGATAATTACAAACCTGGTGAGTTGGAAGGACTCGTACAAAAGCCATCACCACGTACGCGCAAGAGTAAAGCTGCGTAATTCATGATCCACCTCTCTTCTCGATTTTGGTATTGAGAAGAGAGGTTTACATCATTAAAATCCGGATTGTTTGATCATCCTTTTAAACTGCAACCCCACCAAAAAGCAAAATGTATTGAAGCCTGTCAGTGTGAGGATGCCAGTTATTGGCCGAATACTATATGTTACGATTGAAATTGCGATAAAGGCGTTGAGCCCGGTGAAAAGAAGCATTAAAAACGAAATAACCAGTAACTTTTCCATCCTAGAAGTCTTCATTTCCATCATGATTGATTTCCCTTATAGTAAAAAATTCCTATCTGCTCACCATAACATATTCAAATAAATAGAAATAGATCCAGTTGACGCGAACTGATTCTTTCGCATAATCAGGACTGTGCAACATCGTGAGGAAGGAAAAGCGTCATGGATTTTGAAACTCTGAGAGCGTATTTGCTTAAAAAACCAAAAAGTGCAGAAAATTTTCCCTTTGGGGATGATGTGCATGTGTTTAAAGTGCATGAGAAAATGTTTGCGCTGATTAGCTGGCGGGATAACAAGATGATGATGAATCTAAAATGTGATCCTGATGAAGCACACGCCCTTCGTGATATTTTTCCTGCAATTACCCCTGCTTATCATATGAATAAACGCCATTGGATTTCTGTCTATTTTGATGGAACGGTCCCTTATGGTGAGCTGGAGCGTCTCATGGATAATTCATATTCGCTTGTCATTAAAACACTTCCGAAATACAAGCGGATATTACTCACTGACTAAATCTTTTTTCTCGGTGATTGTGGTGAGTAATCCTGTCAAGATTATGTGTGTTCTTGTGATCCTTTAGTGATAGAATCACACGCTTTTTTGATGTAATACAAACATGTCTTTGTTAAAAATAGAATGATTTTCGTTCAAATATTTATCTAGTAGTGAGTCGTTATAAGATGGAAAACGCAAATAACTTTTATCAATCTCCACAGTCTCAATTGAATGCTGTTTCTGGACAAGAAGCGGTTGATCCAAAATTTATAAGCTTCAGTGGGCGCTTGGATCAATTCCGATATGCTGTCTTTGGCTTATTGTATATCGTTATTGGTATGATGTCGTTGGCTCCATTCGTTTTCTATCTCGGTTTGGACCCATACACGTGGGATTTTAATGCCGCTGGTACAATCGCTGCGATTGTCATGATGGTATTGGTCGTGATTATATTCCTTGCGCTTTGTTTTGGTCTGTATATCCGAAGATTTCATGATATTGGACGTTCCGGCTGGAATGCAGTGATCATGTTGATCCCGATAGTGAGTAGTGTTCTGAATATCTATTTAATGCTCAAAAAAGGAGATGAACATGAGAACAACTGGGGAGCTCAAATCATGGAGGCATCGAGTGCCATGAAAAGGTTTGGATGCATTGTCATCGGACTGAGTGTCGTGTTATTTGTTTTAGATATCATAGCGAATGCAATGGATCTTTTCGAAAGATTTATCGCTTAAGACTATCAGTCAGTTCCCTGTAGACCTTCAAACGACCTGAACGAGGGTCTACTTGGTTTCACTCAAGAAAATGATTACCATTTGTTGTGTGACCTAGTCATAATGCTGATAACGTTGCTCTCCTGCATGAATAGCCAATTCCAACTGGTTTTGTGGTGGAGGTAAAGGGCAAGTCGCATAGGATGAAAACGCACAAGGCGGGTTGTACGCTTTGTTGAAGTCCAACCAAAATGTTGTGTCTTTTGCGCTGGGCTTTGGTGCATATAAGAAGCGGCCAGCTCCATAAGACTTTGTTTGGCTTGTTTTATCTTTAAAGATCACAAATAAATACTTACCATCATCAATCGCATCAAGAGAATATTGTTTCCCATGCACTTGAAAAGTAATTTTTCCTACATGTTCAGGTGTGAACGTTGTATCGATGACAGTTGGAATGTGGACTTGTGTTCCTTTTGGGTAGGGGTGGTATGTTGCTTTTATCTTCCAGTTGATGTTGATAGGATAGAATGAAAGTGGCTCCAAATCGAGCGTTGCCACACGGTTGAAGTCCTTAACTCGTGCAGCAATTTTTTCGCCTCGTTGAATGAGATAAAAATCCACAGATCCGGATTGTATATGACTTGTATTTTGTTCCTGATCGGTCAATAGGGCTACTTTTGAGACCACTTTGCCATCTACAGTGATCTCTGAGCCTGGCAAAATATGCGCTTCAATGATGCCATTCTTTTTGAGAATAATATTCCCAGCATAGTCTCTTCCTTTTGGGAGTTGGATTTCGTTATCACCTGCGCTGCCAAAACTATTGACACCTTCATGAAGCCAGAATAATCCTGTCAGACTTAGCCAGCCTTTTGGGTTTTTAATACTCTTCTGACGCTTTGATTGCCAATCGATGATCTCTTGCTGGTAGCTTTGTTGTGACGCCAAAACGACTCCAGAAAACAGACAAAGAAAAGCAAGTAGGATGCAGCGCATGAGTTTCCCTCTTAAGATATGAATTTTTGGCGATATTCGCAGACCCAAAGGTTCGTTGCACCACAAATCGCAACTGGCATGACAAATAAATTGACGACAGGAATACTGGAAGCGAGCATGACAGTGATCCCAAAGCTAAAGGATAAGCCCTTTTTTTGTTTCAGCTCATGCAGCATATCTCGAAATCCGACTTTATGATTATCAAAAGGATAATCACAATATTGCACTGACATCATCCAAGCTGAAAACAAAACCCAGAGGATTTGTCCAGCGACAGGTAAGGAAAACAATAAAATCAAAAACAGGATCATCCGCGGCAAATAATAAGTTAGTTTTTTCCACTCACGGCCGATCATTCTGGGTACATCTTTCATGGTATCCATCAAAGTACCTGTCGGTGTATGACCTGTTAGGTGCTGTTCAACTTTTTCTGCGAGTAGACCATTAAAAGGTGCTGCGATCCAGTTTGCAGCAGCACTAAAAATAAAACTGAATCCAACAATAATCACGATTACTGCAAGTGGCCAAAAAATAAACTCAAGCCATGTGAGCCAGTCAGGCAGGTAGGAAAGAGCTGTATCTCTCCATAAAGCCAACTCTGACAGCAAGTAGTAAAAAGCGACGGAAAAAAGCAAAAAATTGACGGCTAACGGAATGAGAACAAAACGCTTAATGCCTTTTTGTGTGACAAGTGATAGCCCGGATGCAAAGTAACCGAAGCCAGATTGTTTGATCATAACGACTCTTCTATTTAGACATTCATCTACTTCAACAGAGTATCAGGTTTACCAAAGGGATGACAGAGACTGTGGGAATGCGATTATCTTGTTGAAAGAAAAAACAGGCCTTTCAAGAAAGCGCACATGAATTGATGAAGTGGCTTCAAGAACCCTTTTTCAGATAGGTGAGGAATAAACCTCTCACTTGTTATTGTTGGGGTGGAGCAATAAAGCCGACACCAATTCGATTCCAGCTATTAATGGCTATGATTGCCATTGTTAGTGACATGAGTTCTTCTTCTATAAATACACTTTTTATTTTCAGAAAATCACTTTCCTGTACTGGATCCTGATGAAGTTGGGGCAATTGCTCAACCCATGCTAGCATGATTTTAATCAAGCCCTCTCCTTGTTGGACCGACTTTTACCTTTGGTGAATCACAACCGAACCAGAAATATCAGCAGAATGCCAGCAAACAAGCGATAGTCAGAAACATCTGTTAAATCTCACATAGGGTTGGCTTTAAAATGCATACATGTCTTGAGTATGTGCAACATAAAGGTAACACAAGCGGAGCTTGCAGTTGAGAGACTTTAAGTCGATTGTTGAGTTGACGCTTGAGCTTATCTAATGGTTCTCGAGAAGATAATTTATTCTTTGCAAAGTCGTCGTCGCTGTGATGCAATCAATCATAATTGTTATAAGACGTAATCAAGAAGGTTTTTCTTTTGTGTGAGTTACTTGGGATGTCGGCCAATGTGCCGACGGACATTTGCTTTTCGTTTGCTGGTCTCTTAGAAAGAGGTGGAAATACAGGGCCTCATCGAGATGGATGGGGGATCACTTTCTATGAAGGGAAGGGCTGCCGGACTTTTAAAGACTCAAAACCGAGTTGCGAATCAACGGTCGCGAACCTTGTTCGAGATTACCCAATCAAAAGCTGTGCGGTGATCAGTCATATTCGTCAAGCAAATCGAGGGCGTGTGTGTCTTGAAAATACACACCCATTTAGCCGCGAACTTTGGGGTAAAAATTTTACTTATGCGCATAATGGTCAATTATCTGGTTACACCAGTCAATTAAAAACAAAACGTTTTTCACCTGTCGGGAACACAGATAGTGAACTGGCGTTTTGTTGGATTTTGGATCAGGTAAGCCAACGTTACCCGGAAAAACCAAAAAATATGCTGGTGGTATTTAATTATATTGCCAAGCTTGCAGATCAGCTTCGACAGTTTGGGGTTTTTAATATGCTCATGAGTGATGGAGAGCATTTGATCGCATATTGTTCGAATCATCTATCCTGGATCACAAGAAGGGCCCCATTTGGGGAAGCTAGGCTGGCGGACACCGATTGGATCATCGACTTCAAGAAAGAAACAACACCAAATGATATCGTGACAGTGATCGCAACAAAGCCTTTAACGACCAATGAAGCATGGGAGACAATGCAACCCGGCGAATTTAAAGTGTTTAAACTTGGAGAAGTTGTTTCTGGAAAGAAAATCGATAAATAAAGATGAAAAAACTGCTTACTTGTACTCAGTCAATGGAAGGTAAAGTCCTCATATTGACTGAGCGGTTTCGTTTAGTTCTTCGATAGTTCTATCTTTTTTAATGCATGAAAAAGCAATGTTTTTTCCTTCTCTGTGATATATCTAACGTCAATGATACGATAAAATTCTTTTTCATCTTTTTGAGAAAATTGACCATGTGCTTTGAGGTGATTAGCAATACCGATAGTGATTTGCTTCCCCAGCTGAATCAACTTAGGGCGAATGATTGTTTTTAAATCACGGGCTTCTCTTGGGGTGTTATCAGAGAGCATATCAGCTCTGAGGCGGTACTGAATTGCCTTTGCGAGTGCGATCTGTGCTTTAAAAAAAGCAATTGTTTTTTCAGGTGACAGTCCGACTTCAGTTGCTGCATTCGTTGTCTTTTCCAAAACAATGGCTTCCCGCTTTTTATCCTCAATAGGTAAGTCGTGTTGTGCTTTGTAAACCGCAACATCTTCCATATAACTCAAGCGCTCTTGAATAAGTACAAAGAGGTGTTTTTCATCAGCATGACTGACCGCAGGCATAAGTACGACAACGAATAATACGAAAATAAATTGAGAATATTGCTTCATTAGATCAATTTTGCAGTAAAAAATCATTAATATCCACCCATACTAACAAATTCTTAGTGGAGAGTGGTCGTTGTTTTTTGATGAAATGAAGACAGTAAAAAGCGCAAGCCAGGAGGAATCGACATTGCGCTTTGGCTGGAATTTGAAGAGAGAGGCTTTATCTCACGTAATACTGGGCTTGAAAGCCGCCTTTGGTTACAACTTCATCTGTTTCAAATTGGATCGTCATTTGTCCGCTCGTTGCTGTGACGCTTTGTGGCAGGCTTGAGCCGCTCCACTGACCAATTTGTGTATTGCCATCATAAACAGTGACAAAATCATAGCCATGTTCAGTATTGAACTCTGTGAAGTCTAAGGTGATCTGTTGTGCACCTGATTGTGGCTGGATCACAAACTTACATTGGCTATTGACGCGGTAGTTCCAGTTTTGGCTGCCGTCTGTGATTTGGCCTTGATCTTGAGTGAAGTACTGGTTGCCTTGGCAAAAAGGAATATGCTGCAAATCCTGTGCTGGTGCACCACGGACCATGGCCATTTGCTGATTAAAGTTATAGTCAGGTCTTGGGTTTGGCTCAGTCAGCCTGAAATAACCATTCATTCGGCCACCCCAACCCCAGTTCATATGATAGTAACCTTGACCATCATAACCATCGACAACCCAGGCATGGCCAATTCGTTGATCTGCACTGTGCCCTGTGAGAAGAACAATACGATTCTGTTTGAGTTCATCCAAAATCAGGTTTTGCCATTGCTCTGGTAAGTAATCGCGAACATATTCAAAGCCATTGGTCACATAGTCAAAGTGCTTCTCTAACGCATTTGGTAGATAGCGCATTGGGGCGAGAGAGACTTGGCTACCATACTTTGTATTGACTGCTGTTCCGGCGTGATACATCAATTGAGCCACTTGCTGATTCGATTGTGTGAGCTGATCAGGCATTTGATGCCATTGGTACTGTGCGTTGGCGTAGTCCACCGTGATTTGGTCTTGATCAGGATATTGATAAGTATTTTGACCGACACCTTGCTCAGGATATGCATGGTATCGTAAAAATTGTGCTAGCGCAGTAGCAACACATCCCGTCAGTTGTTGATTTGGTGTCGCATCATCATAGAATCCATTTTGTGACCATTGTGTTGTGACCATTGTGTTGTGACCATTGGCGCAATAGTGCGGTTATAGGTCGAGTTTTCAGAGGCCGCAACGCCGGACATAGAGACGGGTATATCTCGATAGCCAACAATATCTCTGCGATGCTGTGCATCTCGAAGTTGCTGTGCATAGTCATCCATCCATCGGTGGAAAGCAACATTCCCTTCATCCATTTCAATTTGTCCTTGAGACTGGGTTGAGTAGCCTAAGATTGGATCCTCAGCTTCAAGGGCTGATACAACAACAAATCCATTCGGACCCATTTCAAAAATATAAAATACCGGCTCCCCTGTTTCGTCTGTTTTCACAATCCGATGTGTGACGAAACCTTGCATCAGAGCCGGGTTGACGAACTGATTTTGTGTAAAGAAGGAAACAGCTGTTTGCTCTGCCTGTTGCAGCGACATACCACCCGCATGGGCTGTTTGAATCGATAGTGCAGAAGCGATTGCGGTTATGCAGAGTGATACTTTTGTTGTGAAGGACATGGTTTTTACCTGTTATTTTTATTATCACAATATGTCTTGTTTTGGAGATGGTTTGATGACATATCAAGCATGCTTTGTCACTCAATAAGAAACATCGGCAGGGAGTCTAGATAGAAATGAAAATTATGTAAATTAAAAGTTTTTATTTGATGTGAAAATCATAAGTTCTAGTGAGTTGGAATGCACCAATTGGGTGAATATCTACTCAAAGTGTGTTTTTATCGCATGTTACTTTCTTTTAGGTTGGTAGTATATTACGTTGCTCTGTTGTTTAATAATTGAAGGAAGGATGATGTCAGGATATCTTCGTGTGCTTTTTATCAGCACAATAATCTTATTTTTATTTAAGGTGAATGCAATGGATTACCAAACACCATCGGAACAAATTTCACAGCTTGCAGAAGCGCCAGCAAGACCCTACGCTATGATCTCACCTGATAAACGGTGGATCGCATTTGCCCAATATAATCGACTTGTTCCTCTTCAAGATTTGACGAGAGAAGAATTGAAATTAGCTGGACTGAAAATCGATCCGAAGCGCTTTAGCCGTAAGATCCCAATAGCCTTCCATCAGCTATCTCTCAAAGATTTGAAGACGAATCAGGACATTGAAGTCCAGGGGTTACCTGAAGGAAAGATACTTCATGTCTCCTGGTCCGCTGATTCACAGTTCCTTGCATTTGTATTTTACGAAGATTCAAAAAGTACTTTATGGATTTATGATGTACTTTCCAAGCAAGTTCGTCAGCTGAGTAAGCAGCCTTTAAATGGTATTTTGATGCGAAAGCCATACGTCTGGTTGCCAAACGCCAAGGGACTCGTTGTAAATATTGCTGCAAGTAAGCCAAAAAACTATCCAATCAAGAAAGCTGCTGCAATTCAGCCAATTATTCAGGTCACGACAGGAGAAAAAGCACCGAACCGGACTTATCAAAATTTATTGAGTTCTCCTTATGAAGAAGCCGTATTTGAATATCTAACGACAAGTCGCTTGGCGAAATTATCGCTTGCTGGCAACTTGACTTATTTGACACAGCCAGGCCTTTTTAGTGCTGTTGAGGTTTCACCAGACGGGAAGTATGTTCTCACTTCATCTATCAAAAAGCCGTTTTCATATCTGGTACCCTATCATCGTTTTCCAAAAGAAACACGTGTGATTGACTTTAATGGCAAGCAGATTACGGAAGTTGCTGATCTAGCATTGGCAGAAAATATACCACAAGGTTTTGACTCCGTTCGTCTTGGTCGCAGAAGCGTGGAATGGCGTCATGACCTGCCTGCTACTTTAGTTTGGGTTGAAGCGCAGGATGGGGGGGATATGTCAAAAGATGTTCCGTTCCATGATATTGCATATCAATGGCATGCTCCTTTCCAAACAAAACCAACATTACTGCGTCAATTTGAATGGCGTTTTGCTGGGTTTACTTGGGGAAATAGCCAAGTAGCATTAGCGGATGAATGGCGTTTTTCTGATCGTCAAACCAGAAGTTGGAAAATTAACTTCAGTCAAACAGCAAAGTCGGATGTGTTGTTTCAGTCCCGCAGTATTAACGACGCCTATAAGGATCCAGGACATGTTCAGATGACTCGGAATGAATTCGGAAAACCTGTGATGATGTTGGATGAGGAGCAAAATGTTCTATTCGCTGGAGAAGGTGCTTCGCCAAAAGGAAATATCCCGTTCTTGAATCGCTATAACTTTGATCAACAAAAAAAGACAACGCTATGGCAGTCTGAAGCACCGTATTATGAGCGCGTTGTTGCAGTATTAGATAAACAAGCGAATCGCGTTGTAACCCTGCGTGAGTCGAAACAAGAACAACCGAACTTCTTTATTCGTGATTTGAAGAAAAACAGTTTGTCACAGGTTTCTCATTTTGCTCATCCATCTCCTGCATTCAAAGGTGTATCCAAGGAGCTTATTTCATATAAAAGAGACGATGGGGTTGATTTAACGGGGACGTTATATTTACCAGCAGGTTACAAAAAAGGTGATCGTATTCCAGTATTGATGTGGGCTTACCCATTGGAATTTAAGGATAAATCAGTTGCAGGGCAAGTGAGAGAGTCTAAGTATGCATTTAATTACGTCAGTTACTGGGGACCGCTACCATATCTTGCAAAAGGCTATGCTGTTTTTGATGACCCCCAAATGCCAATTGTGGGTGCAGGTGAACAATTACCAAACGATACATTTAGAGAGCAGCTTATCAGTAGTGCGAAAGCAGCGGTAGATGTGCTAGTGAAAAAAGGTGTTGCAGATCCAAAACGAATTGCTATCGCAGGGCATTCTTATGGTGCATTTATGGTCGCGAACTTGTTAGCGCATACCGACCTGTTTATTGCTGGAATCGCGCGAAGTGGTGCTTATAACCGGACATTAACGCCATTTGGTTTCCAAGGAGAGGAGCGTAGTTTCTGGGAAGGGCAGGCGATTTATGCTGCGATGTCTCCATTTTTCCATGCAGAGAAAATTAATGAGCCAATGCTTATTATTCATGGAAAAGAGGATAGTAATAGTGGGACTTACCCGATGCAGAGTGAACGCATGTTTGCTGCGATGAAAGGATTAGGTGGTGATGCACGTTTGGTGATGCTCCCTTACGAGGCTCATGGGTATTATGCGAAAGAATCAATGCTGCATGTTTTATGGGAACAAGAAGAATTCCTTGAACGTAATTTTAAGAATCAGGAAAAATAAAGCGCGCGAACAAACTAGAAACAATGAGTCTCGTTGTTTCGTCTCATCAATCCAAAAGACGAAGCAGAGCAGCAATATTGCTCTGCTTTTCTCTTTAACCAGAGATTAATGTTTGATAGAGAATCGGTTTTTCTTTTTCTAAAACATGTAATTGAGACTTTTCATGACAGCCTATCGGTTGCAGATCGCACCTTTTCAAGCTGAACGTATTTTCTACAATCTTTTTCGATTCTTTGGTCAATCGAACGTTGTTAAATTGGTAGGTATTACTGCCTAGGCATTTATCCATTTGGATATAATCTTTTTGGCAAAGCCAAGCCATTAAATCGCAAAAAATCTCCCATTCAATCGGTGTCGTGCTCCCAGCATCTTTCCAGAACGCATTATCAATATCATATTGGATCCCGGTGACTTCTTCTGCTGTAGGGTTTAAGCATTGAGGCCAAGACTCATAGAGTTTGATGAATAATGTTGCAATATAGGTTTCAGCGAGTTTGGGGTTAGATAACCTCTTTTGATCTTGATACATGTTGTCTTCCTTCTAAAAGACTTTATCAACATCAACAGCTGTTGAATAGTTGGTATGCAGTGATTTAGACTAAATCAAGAAAGCGTTTAAGTCATGTGTCTGAGCTATTTTTAATCAAAATTTCAAAAGGTGTGTTTCATTATAGGGGAAAGAATGAGCGCATTCGCTATATTTAAAATTCAGTTCTTTAGTGCTAAAAAATCGTTTCAGTGAATAGTTACAAAATGATACTTTTGTAACATCGTTTTTTATTCTGACAGTGTAACATCCTGTCACTCATGGGTTTTTGAATAAACTAGAGACGCATTATACGCTATCTAATAATCTCTAATTCATCTTAATTTCCAAAAAAATCTTATTAGTCAGTAACTTGCTATTTATTTTAATAAAAAGTTATTCAGTTGTTTTAAATTTGTTTTGGGGTGTTGTTTGTGAGTTTAAAAAGTGTTTCCTGGGTCAATTTGAATAAAAAAAGACCACTTTTTTCCAAAAATCTATTGCACCTCAAAACTAATACTTTAGAATTGTTGTCCTTCGGATTTTAAATGAATCCAATTTATTGTTTATCGAACATTCCCAAATGAGACTTAGGTAGTTAAAAGAGATTTATGAAAAAGTTTTTCCCAAAAACAGCAGTTTTTTCATTTGTAACACTTGCTTTGACCGCGTGCGGAGGCAGTGATAACAATTCGAATCAACAAGGTGTTAAACAAACAGCGACTAAACAAAAAGCAGTTCTTACATCACTGGAAAAAATCGGTAACTTATCTGTTGGTTCAACAGTGAAAGCGATTTCTGAGTGCAAAGATTGTACAGACTTTGAAACTGTATATACATGGACAGTTGATGCAAATAACAATGGTATTTTTGGTGATACCATTGAAGTCAATGGCGAGAATGTCGCTGACAAAACTGTCACTGAGCAATCTTACACGTTGGTTGAAGAAGACCTTGGTCTACGTGTTAAGCTGGATGCATATTTAGCAAAAGCAGATGGGTCGCAAAAGAGCGAAACAGCTTCTGTTGAATATCAGCCGATCACGTTTGATGGATATCAGACATTTAAAGGTCAGGAAGAAGCTGTATTTGTTCTCAGACAAGACGGTACGCTACTTTACGAAGTGCTTGAAAAAGACCCTGCAGTGGTTTTAGAAGAAGGTGTGAAGGCTTTTGATTCTGCGCTTTTGAAAGAAAAGTTCAGTGCAATTTATGCGGGTGACAATTCAATCCTAGCGGTAAAAGCAGATGGCTCAGTTGTAACTTGGGGTAAAGACCTTGGCATCCCTGCAGACGTCTTACCAAAGCTTCAAGACAACATTCAAGAAGTGATTATTAAAGAATATGCGGTTGCTGTTCTGACAAAAGACAAACACGTCATCTCTTGGTACCAGCCAAATGCAGTTGAGTTTCCTGAACTGACTTCTGTTGCAGCTCCTGAACAGCTTGCAACAGAAACTTTTAAAGGGATTTATGCGACAAATTACGCTTTTGCAGCTTTAACAGAAGAAGGCAAAGTATTCACTTGGGGTCTTCTTTTGGGTGGTGCTTTGGCTCCGGCAGAAGTCAGCGCTAATATTATTGATGTTGTTGCACATACGAATTCCTTTGCTGCAATTACCTCAGAACGTAAAGTCGTGCTTTGGGGAAATAGAGATGTTATTAAGGCACGTGGATTTAATCCAGCCAACCCTGACGCGTTAGGTCCATATGTGATTCGTCAAGTTTTCCCTCTTGTGGCAAATCCAGAAATCGAAAATGTAGATAAAATCTACACAGTTCCTAACCAAGGTTATGTTACTATCAATAACGAAGTCGTAACACAGTGGGGATATACTTCTACAATTAACCATTTTTCTGACGGAAGTTCCACTATTGAAAGAGTCATTTATAGTGGTGATCAGCTTATCACAGTTTATGATAACGATGAGTATATTGAGCTTGGTAGACGTATCAATGATGCTGAGCAAAGAGAAGCATTTGAAAAAATCTTAAAAGTTGAAAATGTGAAGGATATCGCAATCGGCAGAGATATGATTATTGCGCTGATGGAAGATGGAACACTCAACAACTGGTTTAAAAACCCACGAAGCACATACCCTAACATTCGTCATCAAGAAAAGTTCCTGCGTTTGGATACAGTTGATGGTGATGTCATTGCAATTGCTGCTGACGGTTCTGTGATACGTTGGTTCAACGAACAAGAGCACCCTGAGTTCTTCGATAAGTTGAAATCATCAGAAGTGAGAAAGAGCACTCTAGATTAATCGTCTCTTTCATCTCTCATTACAAAAACGGGCTGCACCTCAAGGCCCGTTTTTTAATATCAGTATTCAACCACCTCCAATCGAGGGGTGGTGATTGTTCGTTCTTAAATGTGACTGTCTTGAATCACCCAGATATTATAAATTTTTCGTTTAAAATTTCATCTAAAGAAAATTTCTCTCTTATGCTTAATGAAGGCTAAATGCGTGCTAGGTGTTCCATGTTTCATCATGTGAAGACATATCAATACTATGCTTTTTTGGGAACATTACCGTTTATTGGGTGCACCCTTTTATTTCTTATGGGGTATAAAGCTTACCCAATTTTGGGTTCTATACGCCAAGTGATTGAAATATATGGCTTGGTGATAGGTTCCTTTATGGCAGGAACTTTTTGGGGAGTTGCTGTTTCATGCAAAGATAAAATACCAAAAGATCTGCTTTTATTTAGTAACATTTGGGCTTTGATTTTATGGGTTGCGTTTTTGTGGCCGCCAGAGCTGCCTTTTCCCTGGATCCTTGCTTTTGCATTTTTTGTTTATCTCTGGTTTGATGGGGAGTTGTTAAAGCGCGACCTGATTAGTGATGAATACTTTCAAACAAGATTTAAGGTCACGCTAATTGTGAATGCGTGCTTGATTACAAGCGGTTTCTTTTCGTAATTTTTATTTGATTTTTTATCCAGTAACCGGCTTGTTTGAGTTGCATCTCCCCCCAGTCTGAATTCTGTAAGCAGGTGCCAGGCTGCCACACTGCACCGCTGCGGAAATCATCGGAATAATTCCAGTTGATCCAGCTGATTTTGTGCAGATTCATTAATTGTATATAAGCACGAGCACTATCAAAGTCATTCAAGCCATCTCCAGTGTATGTTTGAGTTCCCCATTCTGTCACAAATATTGGTAGCCGTTGTGCTGCTTCATTTAAAATATTCCGATAATGCTGCCCATGAGAAGCGGCATAAAAAGAGCTATGATGATTTCTGGTGTATGAGGTGAGAAAAAGAATGTGGTGCTAATCTGTTGATTGATCTCGCAAATCAATAGTCAACAAAGAGAAACACCACATGGCAAATCATAAAGTATCACCACTGAAATCACCAGAAATAGATCCACTGAACGACGTTTTAAAACAAGGGGCACAAGC